>DASZZP010000001.1:0-14522 GCA_035544875.1 Thermoanaerobaculia bacterium
GCGCTCCCCGCAGCGCCGACGAGCCTCCATGCTGCCCCTCACTCCCTGCCGTCTGCTCCATGGGCGCCTCCTCCCGCGTGCCCACGAGCCTACGGGCCGAGCCCCGCCCGAGTCACGCACGCTTGCCGCAAGGACACGAGCTTCGCGTTCTCCTATCAGGAGTTCCTGCGCGGCCGGCCGGCGGGGAGCAGGGGGAGGGGCGCCGAGGGGGCCGCCGCCGCCCATGCCCAGCTCGTCGAGCTCGTCCGCCTGGGGGAGGCGGTCGGCGCGGCGGTGTTCGTCGAGCCGTTCGGTGCGCGCCTGGCGGCGCTGCTGGCGGAGGCGCGGGGGCGGGGGGAGGAGGTGCTCCTCGCCTTCGAGACCGCGGAGCCGGCGCTGCTGTCGATCCCGTTCGAGGCGGCGCGGCTGCCGGGCGGGGTGGTGCCCGCCCTGGAGCCGGGGGTGCGGGTGGTGAGGCGCGACGCCTCCGCCACGGTGCGGCCGCTCACCCCGCTCGCCGGGCCGTTGCGCATCCTGGTGGCGGTGGGGGCGCCGGACGAGGCGCGAACGCGCAACGTGGTCCTCGACAGCGAGCGCGAGCTGCAGACCATCCTCGACGCCGTCGAGGAGGCGCGCCGTCTCGGCAACGCCGAGGTGCGGATCCTCGAGGTCGGCCACCCCGGCGAGATCCAGAGAGCGCTCGAGGAGCAGAGCTTCCATGCTCTCCACCTGTCGGGCCACGGCAATGCCGGTGTGATCGAGATGGAGACCGAAGAGGGCGAGCCCGTGGCGGTGCGTCCCCGGGATCTCGTGGACTCGATCCGCGCCGCGGGGCGACCTCTCCCCCTGATCTTCCTCGGCTCCTTCCTCAGCGGGGCGGGCGACAGCGAGACCGCGAGCTTCGCCCAGGGGCTGCTGGCGGCCGGCATGCCGCAGGTGCTCGCCATGCAGACCAGCGTCTCCGACTGGTTCGCGACCCGGCTGGCGGGCGCCTTCTGCCGCCACCTCGCTCGGCTCGAGGAGCCGCTCGCCAGCCATGCGCTGGCGCTCGCCCGCCAGGAGGTCGAGAGCGAGCGCCGGCGGGCGTTGGCCGCCGGCCGCGAGGAGCCGGGCCTGACGCCGGAGTACGCGACGCCGTCGCTCTTCCTGGCGGCCGATGAGAGACCGCTCCTCGACCGCGGCGCGCCCCAGGAGCCGATGCGGGTTCAGCCGCGGCCGTTCGCCCAGGGGCCGGTGCCGCTGCTCAGGATGGACGACCTCATCGGGCGCCGGCAGGAGCTGCGGCAGCTGCTGCGGGTACTGCGCGACGATCCGCGCGCCGTGGCGCGCCATGGCCGCAAGGCCGGCGGCGTGGTTCTCAGCATCGGCGGCGTGGGCAAGAGCGCCCTGGCCGGACGCGCCATGAGCCACGAGCCCGACCGCGCCGACTATCAGAAAGACCTCTCCGTCTCGTACTACAAGATGGGGGATCTGCACAGCGCCTTGGGGCAGGGCGAGACGCCGCTGGAGTTCTATCGGAAAGCTTTGGAGATCACAGCGCGCCTGGCGAAGGCCGAGCCCGCCCGCGCCGACTGGTCGCTTGGCCCTTGGCTAGAGTGGCCAGTGGTACACAACCCCCGTTCGACTCTGGACGCATTCGTAGCAAGAGGCGCGGGCCGGAAAAGGGCGGTCTGGGAGCGTGCTAGGCAAAGGTCGTCGAGCGCGGGGTTGCCTGTCGAGCCCCGAAGGCCCTGTACTTTAAAAGTGCCATCTTCGGTCGCAAAGCCGTCAACGAGAATCATCCCGAGGCGCGACTGCCGGCGACCCGAGGGAAGCTCTCCGGTTTCCATCCGGGGCAGAAACACCGCACGAGGGACCTTCAGCCTCTCGTCGTCACGCGGCCAGTCCCATTCTTCGAGCAGAATCTCGGCCAGCCGCCGATCAGGCTCGCCGGGAACTCTAGCCGAGAGCTGGCGAAGCACCGATTCCTTCGCGTCGGCCGTGTGTTCGAGGTTGTCGCGCAGTAACTCCTTCCAGCTTGCATCGACCGCGCGAGACGTTGCTGCCAGGCGTTGCGCCACATGCGTGGTTGCCGTGTTAGGCCGGCTGCAACCGCCGGCAAGAAGCATTCCCAAGATCAAGCAAACGACTCTGGCGTTCATCATTAGGGGCTGCTCTCGCCCAGGCGGGCTGTCCCTTTACCGACCGAGGCCTCTAGCGCCAAGTCGACAGTCCGCTCGACGGCGCGGATCGCCACCGATGGGCAACTCCGCCAGCCAGTAGGTGTTCGTCTGAACGAGCGAGACCGGCGTCGGTCCGCCATAGCCGTCGGCGAGCTGGCGGTGTGCGCGGTCGCGTCGGCGGTCGAGGAGATGGCGACGATGCCCTGCGCCACGCGCTCGACGCGTCGAGGCGCGGGCCCCCGGCGGCAGCTGGTACGCCCTGGACCCGCGCCTCGATCTTCGCGATCACTCGCCTGATAACGGCGCTTATCAACACCATGATGCAGGCGTCGCCGAGGTGCCGTCGGCTGAGCGCTTCTCTGCCCGCCCGAGGCGCCGCCTACTGTCCAGGACAGTTCAGGCCGCCAGGGCCGCCGAAGTAAAAGGAATCGCACACCTGAATGGTGCACAACTCGCCGTAGCAAGCGTCGGTCTGCGGAAAGTTGAGATAGGCAAGATTGGCGTCTCGGGCCCGGCGCGTTAGATCCACGTAGAAGACCCAAGTCTGATAGGCGGCATTCGACGGTCCGGCGCTGGGAAGGGCTCCACTCCCCATCGCCCCGTTGTTGGTGTGGTTGTAACTGTAGGTCTCGCCGCCGAACTGGAGACTGTTCGAGTACTGTGACAACTGGCCACCGCCGTATACCGATACCGGTAGGTAGCCGACCGCACAGTGATAATAGTTGGTCTGGCAATTGTAATAGAACCACCAAGCCTGGATGGTGCCGTCTTGGACGCTTCTTACGGCTTCCCATTCAGCGTCGAAGACGACTTGCTGACCTCCTGGCTGACTTGGCCCTGACCAGTTTGGCGCGCCCAGAACCACATTGTTATTGACCTGCACGAAGCCAATGCACTCGAGATTGTAGCAGCCACTTGTATAGCCGTCGGGCGTCCAGAATATGAAGGCGACCGCCGCGTTCGTGTTGTAGTGCGACGGGGCCACTTGCCATCCAGCTTCGGCACTCTGCACGGTGTTATTGCCGTAACCAAGGACCCACAGTTGCGACAAAGAGTGGTACTCGCCTTGGTTTGTGTCGACAAATGGGTACCACACCTCGAATTGGCTGCCAGCGCCGAGATTGTTGGGGGCCGTGCCGAGAGTGCGGTGCTTGAAACCAGCATAGTCTACCGCGGGTGGAGGGGGGCTAGCGCCGGGCGCTTTGCGGAGATAGTCTTTCAGCGTCGCAAACCTTGAGAGCTCGTCGAGTGTTATGCGACGCATTGGTATCGTTCCGGCCTGACAAGCAATGACGTTGCCGAACGTGTCTGAAAGACCAAGCTCGAACGGAGAAGGAGTCGGAGGCGCGGCGGGCAGTCGAGCGAGGCGCGTCGGGGGCGGTGGTTGAGGAATCTCCTTAAGACCGAGCGCGCGGGCACTGGGCTGCTCCAGAATCGGTACGCAGTCAATGTACTGCTCGTTGTACACGAAACTGTGGGCTACGTGGACGCCGTCATACAAGGAGAGAACATGGCGCCTCATGTCCTCGAAAGCATCGCGACTTACGACCTTGGTTCCAGGATGGAGAACATAGCGCGCGGCGTCGGCTGTGGCGACGCTCGCTAGGAAAAAATCGAAGCTGATGAACCCTGCGGGCGCTGCCTGGGCGGCAGCGCCGCACGGGACAGCAAGTGCTGCCAACACAACGAGTGGTACCAGCCATGCGGTTCTCAAAGGAGCACCCTTCTGTGTGTGACGCTAGTCGTAGGCGAACGAACTAGTGTCAATGAAGTTTCGGTTGGAACCTGCGGCGCCCTGGTATGTCCGTTTCGGACATGAAGGCGTCGGCGGCGTACAGAGCCAAGTGTCGACGATTGAGAGTGTAAATGGCACGTCAGTGGCGCTGGATACGAAGACCCAGTATCGGCGGTTAATGAGGAAGCCGCTCACCATCTTAACGGTCAGCTCAACGTCGCTCTTGTCAAAGAACCAGAGGTAGCCTGATGCATCACCAAGTTGGACGGCGTGGGCGTCTCTTGGTGTGCCATCGGGGGAGGTGAAGGTGGCGCTCACAGCGAAGCGTCCCTGCAAGAGGGAGAGCTGTGTGCGTGGTTCCTGCACAAAGAGGACACGAGAATCGGTAGTCTGGCCGTCGGTTACGACGGTGAGCGCGTAGCTGCCAGCGCTAAGCGGCCCGAGCTTGACGCTGGTCACCAAGCCAGGATTGGGAAAAGGCAGAGACGGGCAGGGTCGCGAAGTGTCCGGGTACAGGTAGATTGTGTTGCCCTGAATTGCGCTGGAGACGTGGAACGAACAGTGCTCGACAGACAGAAAGATCTGCAGCTCGTCCGCTGCGGTGGGCAGCGCCGGGTTCACGACGAGGACTTGCTGGGCTTGAGCAGCGAGGGCAGGGAGAGACAGCAGGATTGAAGAGTAGCAGACAGTCAGCAGTCTTGTGGTTCGCGCTCGCAGGAGGAGTTTCGCGCCGTCTTCGCACAGTCCACAGAACATGAACGCTCCAATTCTTCCGATGCTGGTTGGGCGGAGCGTGCTGGCAGCCTGTCTGCACCTTGCCGAAACCCCCAGTCGCTGGCCTAGGAACTGCAGAACCTTCAGTGGATGCGTCCCGATGTTCGTGGCGTCCCTCCGCTGATCATTTATCTTTGTAGCACAACTCAAGCAGCTTGTCAAGCAGTTTGCGTCGCCTCTGTTGGCATGGCGAACCGGCCGGTCAAGTGCTTTCTTCTTTGAGTCGCCATCGGACCCCGTGACATCCGGCCTCCTCCTCAGCTCACCGGCGGATCGACGAGATCCTCGACCGGTCGAATCAAGCGCGGACGATCCGCTCTTACCCGCTGCAGGCCAAGCAGCTGGCGCCGCAAGCGGTCGGCGGCCTCGGGCACCTCGTCGCGCCCGAGTCTCTCCAGCTCCTCGATCTCGTTGCCAATCCGCCGCGGACACTGCGGGAAGGCGCGGCGCAGGTCGCCGGCCAGCGTGATCCCGGCCTTCCTCTTGGCAGCGGCCATCAGAACGGCGAGGTCGAGGGTCGCAAAGGCCGCCTCGGCCAGGCTGCCCTCGGCGAGCAGCCGCCGGCGAACGATGTCGAGAAGAGAGAGCCCGGTTTGGCGATTGCCCAGCCGGGCGGCGATCCGCCCCTCCCACCAGGCGGCGGCGACCTCTTCGCCGCTGCCCGCCGCCGGCCCCTGTGCCAACTGCCGGCCGACTCCACTGCGCTCCTCCCGCGCCTGACCTGCGAAAGCCAGAACCCGTTCCGCTTCGCTGCCCCGCCCCTCGACGGCGTGACAGAACGCCAGCGCCAGGGCTGAGCGAATGAACAGCTCGGGCTCCGTCTCGAGCTCGAGCAGCCGGACCGCCCGCCGCAGCGCTCCGAGAGCGCGCTCCGGCTCGACCGCTTCGAGCCTCAGGAAGCCGAGCAGCGCCCAGCAGGCGCCCTCGCCGGAAGCATCTTGATAGACGCTGTAGATCCTGCCCGCGCGGCCCAGCAGCGCGGCGGCCTCGTCGATCCGCCGTTGCTGCCAGCGCAGCTTGCCCAGGCAGAGGCAGAGATAGGCCCGCAGCCCGTCGTCGAGCGCCACGTCGACCGCGAGCGCCGCCCGCTCCAGCACCCGCTCGGCGCCGCGCAGCTGCCCCAGACGGCGCCGCGCCTCGCCCAGCACGCAGTCGGCCAGCGTCGCCGCCGCCGGCCCGCGCCCCAGGCGCTCGCCAGCCGGCAGGCGAACGGCAATCGCGCGCGCCAGCCCCGCGAGCTCCGCCGCGCCCGTCGGATTCTCGGGCAGCTCAGCCTTGGCGCGCGCCAGCAGAAGCTCGGCGAGACCCGCGCGGCGCAACGCCTTGCGCCAGCGTGCCGCGCTGCGCCGGGCGAGCGGCGCCAGCTGCAGCAGCTCCTCGAGCAGCCCTGCGGCCCGCCGCTGGTCCTCGTACGCCAGCCGGAACAGCGCGGGAAGCTCAGCGCTCTGTCTGGCGAACGTCTCGTCCCAGGTCTCCTCTTCGTCTTGCTCCTCCCCCTGCGACCACGCCACCGCCGAGTCGTGGCCGAAGATCAGCTCACCTTCGGCGAACCGCCGGCAGGCCGGGCAGCCGAGCAGGTGCGCCAGCTCCTCCCTCTCCTCGCCCCCAAGTCCCGTGATCAGCTCGCGGGTCGGCTGGTGCTCAGTGCCCGGTGTCGGAGGCATCGGAGGTGTCGGCGGCATGGGCGGCAGCGGAGGTAGCGCAAGCAGGAGCACCGTGTGCGGCCGCGGCTCCATGGTCACCAGAGCTCCCGCAGCGACATCCAGAACGCCGGCGAGCGGATGAGCAGGTGGTCGACGAAGTCGAGGCCCTTCTCCTCGCAGCGTTCGAGCAGCCGGCGGCTCAAGGCGAGCGCCTCGGAGCTCGGCCCGGCATCGCCCGGCGGACGGAGGTGGAAGAGCAAGATGCCCGGTGCCCCGCGCCCGATCGCTTCGTCGAGCAGCGGCAGAGGATCGACCGCCAGCGGCTCGAGCGCGCCGCGCACCAGGACGCGCTCGCAGATCAGGCGCCGCCGGCCGTCGAGCCAGGCTGCCCCGACCATCTCCTGCCGGCTCTCCCCGTACCGCTGCCAGAGATAGGCGACGACCTCGCGCGGCCGCGCGAACGGGGTGCCCAGCGGCACCACCGCCCGCGCCAGACGCGCCGCCAGCTCGACCGCCGCCAGCAGCGTCTCCGCCTGGCGCTCGTCGAGCTGCCAGCGCAGTAGCTCTTTCCGGTCGATCCCGGCCAGCCGCGACAGTCCTCCCAGGTCGAGCAGCCGCTGGCGCGTGCTCTCAACCAGCGCCGGCGTGCGGTCTCGCCCGGCGAGCAGCATCGCCAGCAGCTCGGCGTCGGACAGATGGGACAGACCGCGCTCCGCCGCTGCCCCGGCGGTTCCTGGCGGCCGCCCTGCCCGAGGAGTCTTCCTTCCCTGTTCCTGCGCCACCGCCTCGCTGCCGCCGCTCGGCGAGGAGAAGACCCCCAGTCCTTGCTGCGCTCTCATCACCATTCCGCTCCTCGCTTAGAGTGCCGCGAAGCCCAATTCGTCTACACCTCCCCTAGCACAAACCGTCATCGGCACCGTTTCCCTCCGCGAATCGCCTTCGCTTTCTCCTGGACCCGCCGCATCCGAGAATAGAGCCTGAGAGGGACGCGCCGAGCAAGAAAGTGAGAGAACGCTGTCCCCGGCTGCACGGGTGTAATCTTCTTTCCGTATTTGCGACACAAAAGGGGATCGATCGGCAGGCCCGGCGCGGTGACGCCCACAGCCGCGAGAAGACGTGGCGGAGGGCGACCTCCTCCGTGCTCCCGACCGCGCCGGACGGAGAGGGGGCGACGACCAAGCCCAACGGCTGCCCCGGACGGGCGCTCTTGCAGCCGCGTACGAGATCTGGCGTCCGCCCTAGCAGCCCGTGGTAAAAGCCCGTCCGTAGTTCACTTGGCAGCGCACACGAATATGCGGAAAGACATAGCACCAGCGGGATGAATCTCCGACGAGAGTGCCCGTGACCTTCTAAATCTAAAACAGGTGCAGATGGCAGTGAAAAAAGCGTAAACAAGGCGCAACAACGCCGCGCGAAGGCCCTGCAGCACCCGTGGCTTCCCAATTCCGAAGACCTTGCGCATCACCAGCCCAAGGTTGAACCCGGCCACGTGCACCAGCAGCCGCTTGAGGATATTGCGGTGACCTCGCAGATGAGTCCGGCGCATCCCGCCCGTCTCGTAGCAGTGCGCGAAACTTCGCTCCATCAGCTCTCCCCGACGGCGCAAGAGCCGCTTCCCTCGTTCGCCGCGGATGCGCCGACGGTTGCCGTAGACCGCCACCTTCTCGGCCGCCTTGCCTTGCCAATTGCGGCGGCCGCGTTTCGGCTCCGAGATATATGTCCGGATACCCACCTGGTCCCGCGCGGCCAGCACCGCGTTGCTGTGATATCCCTTGTCGGCGACGACCTCGGCAACGACCTGGTCGCTCAGAGCCTCGCCGGCTTCTTCATCTTCGATCACATCGCTGATCTCGCCCATCGCTTCGTCCAGCGTCTCCTCAAAACTCTCCGTGTCGCCCCGATCCGCAGGTTGAAGTGTCACCGCCACCACCGCCCCCGTCTCCATGTCCACCGCATGCTCGGCCTTGTGAGCCAGGTGCGTTCGGCCGTCCTTCATCTTCGTGATCTTCGCGTCGGGATCGTACGGGTTTGTCCACTCCTTGTTCGAACCCTTCTTGGCACGCTTGCGGTCCAGTTTGGCCAGATCCTCCCGTGTCGGAGTCTCAATCCCCGAAGCGCTGGCCAAGCCGCGCAGAAACTCCTCGTAGCTCGCGCCCGTGTCGCGCCGAACAATACTGCGCAGCGCAGCGTTCGCCTCCAGGGTCGTCGCGTCGATCCCCAACGTCTTTCCCCGCAGCACGCCCTCCTTGGCCAGCACTCCCAACACCCAGGTAAACGCCTCCTGATGAGCTTCCAGCTCCAGCAACCGTCGATTGCGCGAGATCGTCGAGTGGTCCGGTGGCGACTCCGTCAATGCCAGTCCCAGGAACTCACGCAGCGCAAAAGAGTCCGCCACTCGCCACGCAATCCCGCGCTCCGAGTCGATTCCTTCAAAGTAGCCGATCAACAGGAGCCGGAAGTACACCGGCGGCGGCAACGACGGCCGACCGAACCGAGGAGCATAGAACTTGGCCGCCAGCCCCTCGATGAAGCCGTCGAAGCCATGCCGCTCCAGCACCTCGTTGAGCCGCTGGTAGAAAGGGTGGCTGGGACCCTTGACCAGCGTCTTCTCCTCGACCCAGATCTGGCCTTGCCGCTGCTTCCGCCGCCTCCCCATCGCCATCGCGTATCTCCTTGGAAACACGCCAATTGTACCCGATTGGCTGATCTCGATCAAGTCTGTTGTGCCCATCGACTTTCACCACGGGCTGCTAGCGGGCGAGCACCGCCGTTGGCGGCAGGCACGAGTCGTCACGCGTGCTTGCGCGCCCGCACTGGCCGACCCGGCTAGGTTAGGAAGCGTCGAAGAAGGCTTTGCGATCGCTCCGGGCGCGTTCGAGCAAGGCGACTATCCGTAGCGCCAACGCCTGGAGGTCGTCGCCCTCCTTGCCGCGGGCAAGAAGCTCGAGCGCGCCCAGTGCTTCACGGCCGACGCCGCAGGCGCGGCAGAGCTCCGCCGCCTCGCGGGCGAGCGGCTGGATCTCCGCCGTCTTCCCCTCCTCCAGCAGGAGCAAGGCGAGGTCGAGGTTGACGAGCGCCACATCGAGGGGCATTTCCTCGCTGATGAAGATGGTACGGGCGCCGGTGAAAGCCTCCCCTGCCTCGTCTCGGCGGCCATGCCCGGCCGCGACTCGACCCATCAACCAGAATGTGCGAGCAAGGTCATGGCGGTTCTTGAATCCGGCTGCCCGGACGCGGATCACGGGCAGGAGTGCCGCGGCATCCCCATAGCGTCCCAAGTGACAGAGACAGGCGGCGAGGTTGAACTGGATGCCCCACAGGAGGCGCGGCTCGGAGCCGACCCCGGCCTGCGACGCCGCCTCCCGGAGAGCGGCCATCGCCCCCTCGGCGTCGCCCTGCTGATCGAGGGTTGCCGACTTGTTGAGCAGGAGCCGCGCCGCAGCCTCGCCACGCGGGGCCTGGGCCAGAGCTTGGTCGAGGAGAGCGAGCGACTCGGCGAAGCGGCGTTGACCCCGGCGCAGCGAGGCCTCGAGATCGAGCAGCCGGATCTCGTCGAAAGGAAGCGCCGATCTGGCGCCGGCCCGCCAGAGTAAGAGTCCGCGGGAGAAGGCGCGGTCGGCTCCGTGTAGATCGCCGGAGACTCGGCGGGCGTTGGCGATAAAGGCCCAGGCGTAGCCCTGGGCCCGGGAGCGCGAGGCGGCGTCTTCGCCGAGGGCGCGTGCGACCTCGAGGGCCAGGTCTGCAAGCCGCGCCGCGGTCTTCAAATCGGCCGGCGCGGCGGAGACGCTCTCGCTGCAGAGACGCTCGACGAGCGGCCAGCTCCGGTAGTCGCGCGCCCGGGCGAGGAGAAGCTGGCGTTCGCGCGGCGCGAGGCCGGCGAAGTCTTCCCAAAGCTCGGCCGCGCGGGCGCGGGCCTTGGCTGGCGGCGGCGCCGCCGCAGGACAGTCGGGCAGCGCCAGCATCGCGGCAAGCTCGGCGGTGCGCACCTGGGCCGCCCGGGTGACCGCACGGCCGATCGCCTCCGCCGGCTGCATGGATTGGCCGAGCGCGTGGTTCGGGGCGTCGCCGGCGGCGCGGGCGAGCACCAGGAGCCAGTCGAGGGAAACCCCGGCCGCCTTCGCCAGGCGCTCCAGCGTCCGCCGAGTCGGACGCCTCTTGCCCGACTCGTAGTCCGAAATCATCGTCCTGTGCACACCGGCAGCGGCGGCCAGCTGGCGCTGGGTCCAGCCACAACGCGCGCGCAGCAATGCCACGGCGACCGCCGCCTCGTCCCGGCGGCCACGCCTCACGAGGTCTCCCTCTCCGAAGCCGATCCCTGATAGCTTCCAAAGTATAGAAAATTACTCTTCGCAGATCCGGGAGCGGTCCCAGCGACCACGTGCGCGGTGGCCCGCCCTGCCGGAGAAAGGAGCGGTCTCATGTCGCGACCCCACCTCACCGCCCTCATCCCCCTCTTGATCACCCTGGCAGGCGCCTCGGCTCTGGTGGCCAAACCGCGGCCGCTTACGGCTCTCGAGGCTCCAGCGGCGCAGGACGCTGCACCTCCGGCCGGCGCCCGGAGCGGCTTCTGGGGCCTCCTCGCCCGTTTCTGGTCCGACACGCTCGGTATCTTCGACGGTCCCGGCGCGGATCGGGCTCTCGCGATCCGCAAAGAGGGCTGCGTCATCGACCCTAACGGACGCTGTATCGACGGGCGCGCGGCTGTGGCACCGCCGCGGGCAAAATCCAACGGGGGTTGCATCATCGACCCCAACGGCTGCCCTCCATAGCGTGGCGCGCTTGGCGGACACTGGCCGCCGCAGAGTCGGCCGCTAGCCATTGGCGAAGCGCAGACCCGGCGCGTGGCGAGCCTGCTCCAGGTAGCGCACGAGACGCCGCGCCATGGCCGAGAGCTCGTCGTGGTCGCGGGCGCGGGCGAAAAGGTCGAGCGCGGCCAGCGCCTCGCGGCCGACGCCGCCGGCCCGGCAGAGTGCCAGCACCTGCCTGGCGAGCTCCTGCACGTCGGGTGTCCGCCCCTCCTCGAGCAGGAGAAGCGCCAGATCGAGGTTTACGATGGCCGCATCGTAGGCCATCCCGCCAGCGACGAAGTCGGCCCGCACCTGCTCAAAGGCCTCCCGGGCCTCGTCGCGCCGCCCGCGCCCTAGCGCCACGCGTCCTAAGAGCCATCGGGTGCGAACGAGGTCAAAGCGGTTGTTCAACGCAGCGGCCTGCTCGCGGACCTGCGGCAGCAACCTTGCCGCCTCCTCGACCCGTCCCAAGTGACAAAGACACGCGATGCGGTTAAACAAGATTCCCCAGAGGAGCCGCGGCTCCGCAGTGTCGCCCACCCGCGCGGCGGCGCCCTCGAGGACCAGGACCGCGCCCAGGACATCGCCTTTCTGCTCGAGGGTCGCCGACTTATTGAGCAGAAGCCGAGCCGCCGCGGCGCCGCTCGGAGCCTTTTCCAGGGCACGGTCGAGGAGCGCGAGCGCCTCATCGAAGCGGCGCTGGCCCCGACGCAAGGAGCCTTCGAGGTCGAGCAGGCGGGTCTCATCGAAAGGAAGCAGGGATCCGGCGTCCGCCGCCCACAGCCGGAGGGCGCGGGAGAAGGCGCGGTCGGCGGCGCGAAGATCACCCTTGACCCGCAAGACGTTGGCCACGAAAGCCCAGGCATAGCCCCGACGCTGACTCGCCCGGCAGAGTACCGGCGACCTCGAGGCCCAAGGCGGCGAGCCGCTCGGCGCGTTTGATGTCGGCCGGCGCCGCCTTGACGCTCTCGTCGCAAAGGCGCTCGACCATCGCCCAGCTCCGGTACTCCGCCGCTCTGGCCAGAAGGAACTGCCGGTCGCGTGCGGAGAGGTCGACCAGGCCGGGCCAAAGGGTGGCCGCCTCTTCACGGGCAGCGGAGGCCGCACGTTCGCGAGCCTCGCGCACGAAGGAGCGGAGGGAAGAGACCGTCGCGGCGACGGCGTCGCGGGCGATGCCCGCGGCGACCAGCCGAATCCTCTCGCGCTCTTCCATCGTCGGGTCGCCCGGCGAGGATCGGGCCGGGGCCGCGGCGCCGCCGCAACCGAGCAACTCGACGCCGAGGAGCGCGGCGTCGGCGCTACGGGCGTCGAGCCCCAGGAGCGCGATCAAACGGTCAAAGCGCTCGACCTTGAGAAGACGGCGGCCGCTCTCGTAGTCGGAGAGGACGTTGGGAGCGATGCCGGCGGCACGGGCCAACTCCTTCTGAGTCCATCCCCGCGAGGAGCGCAGAAAGGTCAGGGCGAGGCCCAAAGGCGGCGGAATCGGTCGCGGCATGTAAGGATGTTCCCGCCTCCGGCAAGTAGGCGCGCTCGATTCGTTCTCCCGGTTCTACGCTCAAACGATGCCACATTATATGCGCAAGAGTCCAGTCGCGAGAGCGCCGCGCCAGGTTTCCATCAGAACCAGCGCGCACTCTAAGTCTAAGTTAGGGTATAAGATTACGCTGGGCTCGTGCTCGGAGTGTCGATGATGAGATGGAGAGCGGCCACGCTGTTCGTGGCCCTGCTGGAAGCGGCTCTCGCGGCCTCGGCCCAGAGCTGGCAGCAGTGGGGGCAGAACCCACAGCATACCGGAAGCGTTGCCACCGTCGGTCAGCGTGCGCAGCGCGTCCTGGCCGACGTCATCTACGACCCCTTCACCGCGCAGGAAGCGGCCAACCCGCCGGCGCCGCCCGATTTGCGGGTGCACTACCAGACCCCTCTGGTCGTAGGCGACGACGTCTTCATGGAGTTCAAGACCGGAACCTATACCGGCATCACGACCTGGGAGAGCCAGATCTGGAACGAGAAGCGCTTGCACTGGCAGGGCCTCTCACTGAGCGAGATGTGGACGTTCCAGAGCGACTGGAAACCGGTGCCCTACGTCAGCTCGAGGAGCGGGCGCGGCCCCGCCTGGGAGCCGGTGTTCCACGCCGCGCTCGCCGGCGGGTTCATCTACGTGCCCGGGGCCGGCGGCACCGTCTACCAGCTCAACCAGAGCGACGGCTCGCTGGTGGCCCGCCTCAATCCATTCGGTCCCGGCGTCAATTCCAGCGTCTTCCTCACCGGACCGATCACCGCCGATGCCGGCGGCAGCGTCTACTACGACGCCGTCGAGCTGGTGGCCAGCGGCCAGGGCAGTGCCTGGGACAACGACGTGGTCAACTCCTGGCTGGTCAAAGTCACGGCAGGCGGCAGCGTGGCCAAGGCGACTTACGCATCGCTGGTTCCGGGCGCGCCGGGGGCCAACGACCCTTGCGTGGGCGTCTTTTCGACCGCCGATCTGCCATGGCCGCCGAGCCCGGACGCGGTGCCTCCGACCATCCCGTGCGGCTCCGTGCGCACCGGCCTCAACCTGGCCCCGGCCGTGGCGCCCGACGGCACCATTTATGTCCCCGCCGTCCATCACTTCAGCAGCCGGACGGCCTACCTGCTGGCGGTCCATCCCGACCTCACCCCGAAGTGGCAGACCTCGTTGCGCGACCGCTTCAACGACGGTTGCAATGTGTACCTGCCGCCCAACGGCGCGCCGGGCGGCTGCCGGGCGGGCGCGCACCCCGGCGTGGATCCGGCGCAGAACCGGCCGGGCGCGGGGCGAGTCGTCGAGGACGCGACCGCCTCGCCGACGATCGCCCCCGATGGCAGCATCTTCTTCGGCACCGCCTCCCGCTACAACTGGTCCCAGGGGCACCTGATGAAGTTCAGCCCGCAGGGTCAATTCCTGGCGGCGTACCCGTTCGGCTGGGATATCACGCCCGCGATCTACGTCCACGACGGCACCTACTCCATCGTCACCAAGGACAACCACTACGGCGACCGAGGCTCCTACTGCGACGACCCTACGATCTGCCCACCGGACCGCACGGCAAGTGACGCGGCCAACCCCGAGGCGTTCTTCATCACCCAGCTGAGCAAGAACCTGGTCCCCGAGTGGCAGTTCCAGAACACCAACACGTTGTCCTGCAGCCGCGGCACCAACGGCCACTTCACCTGCGTTTCCGACCACCCCCACGACTTCGAGTGGTGCATCAACGCGCCCGCCGTCGACGGCAACGGCGTGGTCTACGGCAGCGCCGAGGACGGTAACCTCTATGCGATCAACCAGGGAGGAGGCCTGCGCGACCAGCTCTTCTTGCAGCTCGCCGTCGGCGCCATCTACACCCCGCTGTCCATCGGCGGCGACGGCAAGATCTACAGCGAGAACAACGGCCATCTGCTGGTGACGGCTAGCGGGCCGGGGGGC
>DASZZP010000002.1:0-3701 GCA_035544875.1 Thermoanaerobaculia bacterium
CAACAACGTGACAGAATCCAGAGCCGCCCGAGGTGACCAAGGCGGCCACTTCGATCAACCATGAGCCCTGCTCGTCGCTACGCTCCGACAGGGTGGCCGCCTTCCATCGGAATGGGTGGCCGGATTCGTCGGAATCCGCACGGAGATGTCTGGTTCCAGGTTTGGCCCCAGGGCTTGGGGACGCGCGGCGGCCTGTCTAGTTTCTTTGGCTTCCGCCCCATGCCTCTTTAAACGTTTGCCATCAAGACTACGCGAATTTTTAGTCGCGAGCGCGGCGAGCGCGATATCTTTCGCGATCGTCCTGCAGGATCATGGGGAGCTTCTCGCGGTGTGGAAGGCGCGATGCGAACCTCGCCCTCGGCAAGCGCTCGTGACGCTTGCTGAGTCTGGCCGCCTCCTGCCGGCGAGGGTGGCAAGCAGTTGGCTTAACGCGTCAGGGCGAGAGTGGTTTGCATTCAAGGCTACGGGAGGATCGGAAGAGTCTCGATGATCCGCTCGAGCTGTGCCGAAAGGTCAGGGGCCCCCGGAGCGCCCTGCCCTCCGCCCGCGCCGCCCTCGCTATCCGGCCAGCGCCCCGCCGGCTGCGCGATCCGGTCCGACTCCTCCGGAGCCGGCATCTTGCAGCGCCGGACCAGCTCGGGATCGCCGTAGTACGGCGCCCGCCGCCCGCGGATCGGCGGATGCCCCGCCGCGAACACCAGCGCCTCACTCTCCGGGAGGCGCCGCACCTCCTCGGCGGTCAGCAGCGGCCGGGCGAGCTCGTGCAGCGACAGCGTGTGCCGGCGCGGGCCGAGGTTGAGGGGGGCGTTGGCCAGCGCGCGCTTGGCGAGGTGGACGGTCATCGGCCCGGTCATCCGCGACAGCAGCTCGGCGGTCTCGACATCGGCCGGGGCGAACGCCACCTGCACCGCGCAGTTGTAAGCGTCCGGTCAACCGCCCCCCCGTTCACCACGGCGGGTGGCACCGCCTCAGTGCGAAGTGGAGCTTGCCGCCCAGGTGGTCGGCGCGAGCTCGTGGAGTCGGCTCGCGGGGTGGCTCGGGAGACGCTCGAAGAGTGCGCGCAGGTAGGCGTAGGGCTCGAGCGCCTGGCGTTTGGCGCTGGCGATGAGGCTGAAGAGCCTGGCGGCTCGGACACCGCCGGCGTCGCTCCCGGCGAACAGCCAGTTCTTGCGGCCGAGAGCAACCGCACGCAGCGCACGCTCCGACGCCGAGTTGTCGGCTACGAGCTCGCCGTCGCTGAGGTAGCGCTCGAGTGCTGCCCACTGTCGGCGGGTATAGCCGATCGCCGTGGCAAGAGCACTCTTGGGCAGCACCTGCGGCTCGAGCTCGTCGAGCCAGCGCTTGAAGGCATCGAGAGTCGCGCGCGAGGCCTCTTGGCGGCGAGCCCGGCGCTTCTCGAAGCTCAACTCCTTTTCGGTGGCGTCGCGCTCGATCGCAAACAGCTGATGAATGAACGCTAACGCCGCAAGCCCACGCGTGTCCCCAGCGCCCATCGCGGCTTCGTGAAAGTAGCGACGTGCGTGGGCCCAGCATCCGACCTCGATGACCGCGCCGGAGGCATGGAGCGCGTCGTACCCCGAGTAGGCATCGGCCTGTAGATACCCGCGAAAACCGTTCAGGAATCGAGTCGGCCCGCTACCCTCCCGGGTCGGCGTGTAGTCATAGACGACGTGCGGATGCCCGCGGTCACCGAGGTACACCCAGAGCCTGCCTTTGTGCGTTCCGCCCTGGTTATCGAGCACCGTGACCGGTGTGTCGTCAGTTTGAACGATACGTGATCGCAACAGATCGCTCCGCATCCAGTCGACCAGCGGACTGACGAGTTCGGCCGCCTCCGCAACCCAGCCGCAGAGCGTCGAGCGCGACAGCTTCACGCCGTGGCGACCGTAGATCTGGGCCTGGCGGTAGAGTGGCTGGTGGTCGCCGTACTTGCTGACCGTGACCTGCGCCAACAGGCCCGGCCCCGGGAGTCCCTTCTCGATCGCCTGCGGCGGCTTCGGGGCGCGAGTGATCGTTTCCTCGCAGCTCTTGCAAGCGAACACCCCGCGCACGTGCTCGATGACCTTGAACGAGGCCGGCGTGTAGTCGAGCTGCTCCGTCACCTCTTCGCGGATCTTCGTGAGCTCTGTGCCACATGCCGTGCAACTGCGTTCGTGCTCGGGCAGCGCGTGCTCAACCCGTTCCCGTGGCAGATCCTTCGGCAGCGGCTGACGAACGGGAGAGCCGCGCCGCCGGTGTTTGCTCACCACGACCTCTTGCTCGAGCTGCTCGAGCTGGCGCTGCGAGATCCCCAGGTCTCGCATCGCTTCGAACACCAGCTCGAGCTGTCTCGGATCTAGCTTTTCCGAGCGCTGGCGGAAGAGCTTCCTGAAAAGTGCTTCCACTTCCGCCTGCAGCCAGGCGTTCTTGCGCTCAAGCTTCTCAACCGCCCCCAGCAGCTGTGAGATCACGCCTCGCAGCAGCACCGGGTCGTCTGGAAGCTTGTTCGGATCGAGGTCCATGGTATGACTGGTTTCTATCATAGAAACCTTTCTCTTGTCCAGTCCCTCGACGCCACCGGCGCCGCCGCCGGGCACTGGCAAACTCAATCCCCTCGAGCACCATGAGCAGGTCCGCAGAGGAGATCTCCGGGCTGTCGCCCGGCTGGCCGGGCAGCTCGAAACGACCGCTCTCCAGCCGCTTGTACCAGATCCAAAGACCAGTCCCGTCGAACGACAAGATCTTCAAGCGGTCTCGGCGCCGGTTCCAGAACACGAACAAGGCTCCCGACAGCGGATTCTCCTGCAGCCGCTCGCGCACCGCCGCTTCGAGACCGTCGAAGGAGCGGCGCATGTCGAGTGGCTCACGGCAAACCAGCACCCGCGTCGACAGCGGCAGGGTCAACATCCTGCCTCCTCGAGCACCATCAACAGCCGCCGCAAGGCGACTTCGTCGAACTCTCGCGGAATCGCAAGCGTCAGCCCGTCAGACCACCGCAGCTCGAAGAAGTCCGCGGTCACGGCCGGCGCCGCCCCTTCGAGGACCTGCAGTTCCGTGAACTGGGGCCGGATTGGCTCAGCTGGTGTTGGCGCTGGACGCCGCGGTCTCTCAAATCTTCGAGTAGAGCCCCTCAGCCGCCACAGCCACCACCGCAGGGTCGGCGGGTAGATCCCCTGGCGGCGACAGAACTGTGCTACTTCCCCGCCGCTCTCGGCCAGCCTCGACACCAGGGTCTGCCACTCGCTCGCACTACGTCGCTTCGTGCCTGCCTTCCTCTCTGCCATGTCGCACCTCCTGGCAGATCAGAATGGCGAATCGGGCGGCCGGGCGCTAGGTGCGGTTCACCGGACGCTTACCCGCCACCTGCGATACCGATGCTCTGCCCTCCGCCTTCGCCCAGCGAGTGGAGCGCGAGGCTCGACGACGAGGCTTTTACCGTGCGCGTCGCCGCGTCGTCCTTGGCGACGGCGCCCCGTGGATTTGGAACCTGGCCGCCGAACTGTTTCCCGGCGCCATCGAGATCGTCGATCGTTTCCACGCCAAAGGACATCTCAGCGACGTTGCCAAGGCCATTTGGGGACCCGCAAGCGATCTCGGCAGCCACTGGGCAACCAAGCGCCACGAAGAACTCGATGCCGGCGACCTCGACGCCATTCTCGCCGCCCTCAAGGTACACAGCCCGACCAACGACGAAGCCCGCAAATGCATGGGCTACCTCCAGA
>DASZZP010000003.1:0-113246 GCA_035544875.1 Thermoanaerobaculia bacterium
CGACCGCTAGCCGCCGCTAGCCGCGGCTCATGTCGCCGCTCTGTCGCCGCTCGCTGCACTCGCCCCGAGTTTTGGCACCGCCGGGTGGCCGGTCGACGCGCGGCCGCCGCGCGCTCGCGCACGCTTGCCGCAAGGACACGAAGCTTCGCCATCTCGGCGACCTCCGGGTCCTGGGCCTCGACGCGGGCCAAGACCTCGAAGATCTCGACCCACTCCTGATCCGGGCGCTTGTCGGGGATATCGTCGCGGAGGTCTTCTATGGACACGCCCCTCATGTGCCCCCCGCGCCTCTTGGCTCTCTCCTTGCGGCGTGCGTCCATCGCGAGGTGCTTCATCGCCTCATGCGCATAGGCGAAGAAGCTGTCACGATTGGCTAGCTTGGGGAGATTGGGGAACCGCTTCGCGAGATAGAGGTAGAGCTCGTCCAGGAGTTCAGTGCCTGTCAGGGCGCCGCCGGGCACTTTCCCGACTTGGCGACGGCATCTGCGCAGAAGCGTCGTCCTCAGAACCTCCATGAGGTCGTCGAGGCCCCTGCGGTCGCCTTGGCCGAGGAGGCGAAGCAACTCGGTGATCGGCCGGTCATCGTCGGCCATGGGGGCGGTAGCTCCTTAGCGCCTTCGCGTTCAGCGAGATGGACGATCTTATGCCGCCTAGCTTCCGCCATCAAGGGCAGAGTGCCCGAGAAGCTTCCCGCGCCCCGTGATTCGCACCCGTCGCCTCCGCCTGCGGCGACCCGCCGTGGAGCGCCCGGCCAAAGTCCCGCGATTTGGCGCCTCTATATATGGAGGGGGTGTGAGCAACCGGCCCGGCAGGCGGGTTCCGAGCTTCCCGGAGTCAGGGGCTCACCCATCGGGTCTCGCCCGGTGTCTCCAGAAGAGTGAGGGGCCGAGCTGCCAGCGTCTTAAAGGGGTAGAGCGATAGGGGCATAAGTCGATGGCGCTATCTAATTTGGTCAGACGGTTGACAGCTTGTGGGCCAAGATTCAGAATGGACGATGATAGAACTCGACCAGGCGATCTGAGGTGTGTCCGTGTTTTCGCGCCAGCTTATCCTCCTCCTGCTGCTCTCTGGTTCGGCCAGCGAAAAGCCCGAAGGGCAGGCGCAGAAACGACTTCCATGCTAAGCGGAGTTCCACCCACGATGACAAAAAATGAGAGAGTTCAACAATGGATCTCAAGCCGGATCACTCAATAATGCCAAGGCGAGAACTATCACGCTTGTTTCACCGCCGCCTCTTCGTGGTCGCCGGGTCCATACTGCTTCTCCTTGTCACCGCGGTGAGTCTATCTGCCCGAAAAGAGCACGCAACCCAGCCTGCGTCGCAAGAGGCTGCCACCCAGCCTTACCAGCAAGAGAGGTCTGCTCAGTCAGCGCCATCCTGTCTCACGCCGCTTCGGGCGTCGGATTCGACCTCCTCGTTTGCTGAAGCTCGCGCCCTTCTTCCTGCGATCCCCGAGGAACCCCTTCCCCTGCCCCCTGAGATGCGCTCAACCGCACCACCTCTGCCACCAGTTTCGCCCCCCGATCCTGATTCCGAAACAACCGTCTACGGCTATGTTGGCCCCTACTACAATACCGAGACACTCGGCGGTAGGGTTACCGTGCTCGACCAGACACTTTACAAGTGGCCGACTTCCACCTGGAAGATGTCGGGGATGCTACGAAATGAGACCCGCTGTCCCGTGCATGTTACAGCCCTGAACGCGCGGCTCCTCGGCTCTCATGGTGAGCTGCTTGCTGCCACAACGGCAAGCGTACCTGTGGATACGCTGCGTCCCGGAGAGCCCAGCCCTTTCGTGATCGGCGCGTCCGTGTCAGCGACAAGCGTACACACGATAGACTGGCATGTTGATTTCGCTTTCACCGAGGCGCCGGACAAGAAGCTCCAACTTGTTGAGTACTTTGAAGGACGTGCGAACGGCTACGACTACGATCTCGAAGGTGCAATCGGAAACAGGGCTACCACGACCACGAGGGGCGTGCAGGTTGTTGTGGCTTGGTTGGACTTCCAGGGAAACGGGCGGGTCCTCTATGTGAGCCCAGCCACTCTGAGCAGGTATTCGGCCCCTGGCGTGCCTCTCCGTACGATCGACCTTGAGGGGAGAAAGGACGCGATCTTCCGCTTCGGGACGACGGAGCCTGCCCTGATTCCACTGTTAGGGGAAGCACGCGTGGCTATCTGGGGGACCACGAAGTGAGGCGAACTTGGATTTGTTTGCTGGCTCTGATCGCTCTTGCCGAGCCGAGCGTGTCTGCCTACACCTTCGGCAAACAGCCGTACGATGATGTGCGCGCTGCCGCGGCTGCAGTGTTAAATACGAATCCCTGCGCCGGTATTTCACCCAACACACTTACCCTGAACCAACTCATCGCATATATACTGGCGCCCGCGTGGACAGAGGTCGCGAACGGCGACACAACCCTTACCCCCTCGCCCATAACCCTCAGTCGCACCAGTCCCGATGACGACAAGCCGGGGCAATACTTCCCAGGTCAGGACACTCCCGGAAGCCCCTATCACCGCGCGTTCTGGCATCCCGGGATTGGGGCGTGGCAGCTCGACGACAGTGGCGCAGGGAAGGCGCTCAGCGTCGAAAGATTCAACTCCTTAGGCTCAGCCATGGCGGTCGCGCAAGGCATCGCGACAAGGTACTGTAACGACAAGACACCTCTCAGCATCTTCGGTCCGTTCTTCAGTTGTGCAAACAACCCTCTCGTTTCTACGAACGACCGCGACAGGTGTGACAGGATTTCCAGCGATCTCTTTGCCTTCCTTGAGGCGAACCAGTCAATACAGAAAGATTCGACGGATCGGTACGGCGGCGCGGGACTTCGCATCTGCGGTCTTCTGGCACAGAGTGAAATACCTTTCTCTTGCATTCGGGCCGTGACTACAAAGCCGCCAGCCCAAGGCTACACCGATAGTTGGATTTTTCCTCCGTACGAGGGGAATCCGAATCTTCATGACTCGCCGCTTTCTTGGCCGTTCTATGTGTACAAGCAGGACCCGCAAGCAGGAGACACAAATTCGTATGAGTGGCGTTATTGGATGGCCGAGGATACCGGATACGATCATGATTTTGCGGCGCAACGGTCATACCACCAAAATTCCCGCTATGGTTTGACTTGGTTGCCCAAGGCAGACGTACCGAACGTGCGCACGAGCGTCTACGGTCTCTGCGACTTCACTACCGCGACCGGGGCGTGTGGCACAAACACGGTTTGGGTTATTGCGAGGCTCGACGGCTCGCCGTGGTCTGGGGTCTTCCCGCAGCTCCTCTCCTTCCGTGTGATCGGACCCACTGAGCTGCATGGGCTCGACACCCCAACTCGCTTCCCTGGATCGTCACCGGGAAGCTACACCATCCAATACCTGAGTGGAGGTCCGACGGGATTTCCGCCTGTTAGCATTACACCGGCGCCCGCTCAGACACTCACGGCAGGTGGAAACATTATCTTCACCTTCAACTTCACCAGCAACGCATGCACGGCTGCCGGTGGTCTGGCAAGTGCAAGCTGCCCGCCCCCGCCCCCGCCGCCGCTTAGCGTGTCTCTCTCCGCAAACCGCACGACCGGCAACGCTCCGTTAAACGGCGTGTCCTTGACTGCCACCGTGACTGGGTCTCCGACGCAGACCATCAACTACACCTTCTACTGCGACCGCCGAGATACTGGTACAAATATCACAACTCCTTATGATTATAAGCTCGATGGCACAAACCAGAATCCGCTGACCGATCCCGTGGTGTGTAACTACGCTACTACTGGCACGTACTACGCCAAGGTGATCGCGGAGCAGGGCTCGGGGGCAGTCCAGAGGCAGGTACAGATCAATGTGGGCCAAACGCCTCCTACCTGCTATGCCTTGACACTCGGAACCAACGACCCCGCGGGCGGCGGAGTTCCGACCGCAGCACCTCCAAACAGTACGGGGTGCCCTGCGGGGCAGTATATCGCTGGCCAAACTGTACAGCTTACCGCGTCCCCCGCTAGCGGCTGGACGGTCGGCAGTTGGACCGGGACGCAAAACGATGGAAGCACCGCGTCTACAAACAGCACGGTCATGCCGGCATCTGCGTGGACGGCAGGTGTGAACTACGTTCGCTCCGGTCCAGCCAACGGCACTCTCGCCGTGCAGGCGACCCTTGACGGCCAACCATGGAACGGTGCGTTCACCTACCAGGTGACCGGTCCAATCGCGCCCTTTAGCGGCGCGAGCGTGCCGGAGTCGTTCATAGAACCACCTGGCAGCTACACCGTGAACTACATCGGCGGCGGTCCGCCGGGCGCGCAGTTTGTGGGCACCACGCCGGCGAGCACGCAAGCAGTCAGCTCCAACTCGACCACGACGTTTACGGTCAATTTCTCAAGCGCGGCCGGCAGGCTCTACGTGAATGCCACTCTCGATGGTCTTTCGTGGTCGGGCGCCCTAACCTTCCAAGTGACCGGCCCCGGCATCTCCTTTAGCGGCTCCAGCGTGCCGATCTTTTACAACGAGCCGGCCGGCACCTACAGCTTGCAGTATCTCTCGGGCGGCCCACCGAATGCGCATTTTCAGGGCATCGTTCCGGCGAGTTCGCAGGTCGTGGCTGCGAGCGGCTCGACCACCTTCACGTTTCAGTTCGTTACGCCGCAGCCGCAGTCGGCCTACATCTGGGTTCAGGCGACCATGGACGGGGCGCCGTGGACAGGCAATCTCTCGGCGGTAGTCAATGGGCCAAGCGTGTTCAACGTAGGCAGTGCACCGGCGACCGATGCGGTCTCGCCCGGCACCTACACCGCTCAATTTAACTCTGGTGGACCGCCCCATTCGCAACTCGCGAGCATTTCGCCCTCCGTTACTCAAAGCGTCGCGCTCGGTTCCACGATCGTCTTTACGCTAAACTTCCAGACGGTCCCCGTGGCCCCCGCGGTCACGACCGCGGTTGCGGACGGAGTGACGGCGAGCGGTGCGACCCCACACGCCTACGTGACACCAAATGGTGCTCCTACCCTGGCGAATTTCGAGTATGGCGTCTCGTCTGCCTACGGCAACCAGACCCCTCAGCTAAACGTGGGGAGCGGATGGGACCCGGCGTCGTTCGCGCAGACGATCGGCAACCTGAGTTGCGGGACGACCTACCACTACCGGATTGATGCCGGCAACAGCGCCGGCACGAGTCACGGCATGGATCAGAGCTTTACGACGAGCGCCTGCCCGCCGCCGCAGTTCGGTACGGTCAACATGAATGCCACCTTGGACGGCACGCCATGGACAGGTGGTGTAGCCTACCAGGTAAGCGGACCCGGCCTGTCGCTGAACGGCTCTGCCGTGCCCAACTCCTTTGGGAGCCTGCCCCCAGGCACGTACAGCGTGCAGTATCTCTCGGGAGGTCCGAACGCTACCTTCGCCGGTGTCTCACCAGCAAGTCAGGGGGTGAATGGTGGCGGCACTGCGACTTTCACCCTCAGCTTCCTAACGCCCCCTGCTGCGCCCGGCGCCTCCTTCTATACTCTCACGCCGTGCCGCCTCCTGGATACCCGCATCCCCAGCGACCCAAATGGCCCGGCAATTCACTCCGGCGAGTATCGGTATCCGGTATTCGTCGGCAACTGTGGCATTCCGTCAGGGGCCACGGCAGTATCCCTTAACGTCACGGTCGTGAACCCCGCCGCAGCAGGATTCTTGTCCCTCTACCCGGAGCTTGGTGTGCCACCTTCCACGTCGACCATCAACTTCAAAGCCGGCCAAACACGGGCCAACAATGCGGTCAGCGGAATTAACACGGCCGGCAGCATGACCGTCTTTTGCGCCATGGCGGCACAGGGAGTGACAGACTACATCATCGACGTGAACGGATACTTTGCGCCCACGCCACCTTCTGCGACTCCGGTCACTTTTGCTCCGAGGCTCGACATCACGGTTGGCAACGAGCCACTCGGCCTCGCCATTGCAGACTTCGACGGGGACGGCAAGGCTGATGTGGCGGTGGGGCTCTACGACAACGGCATCGGCAACAAAGTCAGAATACTGCGGAATATCGGCTCGCCGGGCAATTTGCAGTTCGACACTCCCTTCGATCTCACGACCGGCAGCGGACCGGAACGGATGGCCGCAGGCGATCTCGACAATGACGGCAAGCCTGATCTTGTGGTCGCCAACCCCGGCAATAGCACGATCACCATATTTCGCAATGTGAGCACACCAGGGTCACTGGCGTTTGCGACAGTCCAGACTCTGTTCTTTCCTACGCCTCACCAGGTCGTCATTGCGGATTTCGACGGTGACGGCAAGCCGGACCTGATCGTGACCTCGAACTCCGGGCGCTTGGTATCGGTTTTCCATCATGCTGCCGACCCGAGCACGATCGCGTTCGACTCAAGGACCGACTTCTCCCTTGAGAGCTATCCGAACCAACTCGCGGTCGCAGACATTGACGGTGACGGCAAGCCCGATATCCTCGTACCCATGCAGAACACGAGCAACCTCTGGATTTACCGGAACACGAGCAGTCCGGGAACGGTAGGTGCTCAGACGGTCTCTCCGTTCGCAACCGGGACATCGCCGGAAGGCATCGCCGTGGGTGATCTGAACGCTGATGGCAAGATCGACATTCTGGTACCATCGGTGGCGACCAGCAGCTTGGGAGTATTCACGAACGGGAGTAGCCCGGGCGGCCCATTCTCCGTGACGCGCAAGGACTGGCCCACGGGCGCGGGGCCTGGAGCGGTGGCCGTCGGTGATCTCAATCGCGATGCTCTGCCCGATATCGTGGTCGCAAACGGCGGAGCCAATACCATCACGATCTTTCGAAACACGAGCAGCAGCGGGGTGATCGACCTCACGGCCCAACCGGATCTTGCGACGCCCTCTGGCCCCATTAACATTGTTTTGGGAGACCTGGACGGCGACGGCCTGCCCGATATTGTCGTTGCGAACCATAACTCGCAGAACATCTCAATCTTCCTTAACACCACGGGTCACCCCTAAAGATTCTGCTCCTCGTTCGGAGGTAAGCCATGGGCAAGCCGCAGGTGGAGGGCCACTGGCACAGCCTGATCGAGGACTTCGCGACCTCATCGCTGGATTTTTATGAGCTTGTGAAGGCGGGTATCGCGAGGCGCGAGATCCCCGACCTCAAGATCTCCCAGGTGGAGTGGAAGGAGAGCGGGCTTGGTTCCGGCAAACGCAGCTACCTACGGGTCAGCCGCGAGGGCCTGAACTTCGACATCTGCGCCGCGCCATTCGGCACCGGGTACTTCTTTTCCTGGTGGCTCGCCAAGATCCCGCGGGTCCTCCTTGACTTCGCGGTCCTTTTCGGGATCGCCTTCGTTGGCCTCATCCTTTTCGCCATCGCCGCCCGGCAGGGCTGCGGCGGCATCTTCATGGGGCCGATCCTCTTCTTCGGGATGCTCTTCGGCCTCGGCTTCCTCGTCCGCTACGGCGAGATGGGCCTCGAACCCACGGTCCTCTCCATGCGCATCACCGGCTTCTTCTATGGGCTCATCTTCCGCCCCACCACGTACTTCAACGAGGACACAGCGATCATGTTTCAGGAGTCGGTCCACAACGCGGTCATTGAGGCCATCGACCAGGTGACGACGGCCCAGGGGGTGCGGGGCCTTTCCGAAGAAGCGCGTAAGATCACCTTCAAGCCGCGCGGCATGCCGTGACCGCCGACAATAAGCAATGCCTCAACCCACCCTGCCGGAGCGCCTGACCGAGCAGTTCTATGCCTGGGAGCGGGGTGATGGTGAGATGCGAGGGAAACGTGGCCTGATGCCGCGCCCTCGAAGGAAGGACAGGATCTCGTCTGCTAACATTTCGGGCGTGGCCCTCGAACCCGCATCCACTTCAAGGTCTATCCGCTCCGGCAGAGCAATTTCATAAGCCGTGATGCCAAGCTTGTTGCTCACTTCAACGTCATCAGCGTTCGCAATCCCTTGTGATGTAACTCTGATCGTGGGAAGTCGAATGTCCGCGCCCTCGGTTGTCGCCCTCTCATACCAGCCTGTCTTTCGTCTTTGAAACGCCTCTTCCAGCTTACAATTAACATGGATGAAGAAAGAGTTACTCGGCGCCTGCACCTGAAAGGCACTTAGTGACACTCCCCCTCCGCTTGCAGCAATGAGCGTTGATACCTGATGCCTATAAAGTCGCAGAGCGATCTCCCATAGCGCTCGATAGAATACGTCTCTCTCGTGGGGACTCCAATCAGGATTTGGAGTCAGTCGCTCTCTCAGCTCATCACTGTCCAATAGCTCTATGGTGCCTTTAAGGCGGTCGGTGAGCACACGCGCTATGCTCGTCTTCCCGCTTCCTGGAATGCCAAAAAGCCAGATGATAAATGGTTCTGTAGATAGCACGGTCGGCCTCCATGTCTTAGTGAAATATGAGCACCAGCGCCACGGTCATTGTGTTCCACGCGATGCCTATGAGCTGCACTAGGTAGCCCCGTCGCAAGATGCCGTACCGGGAGTTTACGATATGGCAGAGGTTGTAGTAGGTGACGCAGAGATCGTTGAATAGCTTGTCCTTGTCGGCAGTACCCATCTCGCCGACGAACGCTCCTCTCTCCTTCCGGTACACGTGATTAAACGCACTTAGCAGAGGCACCGTCTCTGAGGAGGAGTGGTACTCTGTCGAACGCCCGATAATCCGACTCACACGCATCAGATTCTTGAGCGGCATGATTGCAAGCAACCCAATACCTCCTGCTCCGAGCTGCCAGACGAAAGCAATGACGATAATAGCCCTTAGCCAGTTCTCTGACGCTCCGAGGTTTTTCCAAAAGCCGCCTACCACGGCTCCAATCATGGCAGTCTGAAATGCGGTCGCAGCAAGCAAAACGCTCGTGCGGACAAAGACAGTATCCTTGTATTTCTCCGCCACTGAGTGCAGGTATTGGAGATGCCTCACCTTGTCCCAGGAGATTGGGTCTTCCGTCTCTTGCTTTGCTTCAGCCATCTCTGTACCTCCTGCGAGAGCGTATCGATGATTGATGCGGAGTCTTTCAGTCTTGTCTCTGCCTTTGCCCTGTCGAAGGACCCATCGGCGCGCCACGGAGACGTTGATAGGGCCAGTCGACAACCTTTCTGATACCAGTGGTACGCGCGGCCAATGCGAAAGTCCGTGTCTCTCTTTATCAGTAGTTCAAAGCGAAACCTGCCGTTGGCGCGGCGATGGTCGATGAGGAGCCACGCGCGATGGTGATAGGTATTGCGGGGCGCGGTCTCGCTCGCTTCGACGCGCCAATGGGCTGGAAGAGCAAGGTCCCTCAGTAGCTCGGCGTAGGAAGCTGAGTCATCTCGAACGAGAATCGAAATGCCGAGATGGTCATAGATGAGATCGTTGTAGCAATCAGTAGTGACGAGACCATTGGAGTGCGACCCACTCCGCAAGAGGTACTTTGCTGCTGCGCCGGCCGCCTCCACCGAAAGGCCAATGCGCGATTCTGATGGCACTAAGAGGGCCTTCGCTATCGAGGTGAACGCGGATGCCAAGGACTTGCGACGCCAGATGAGGCGATAGCTCCGATAGCTCGGACGGTCTGCGCGTTGAAGCTCTCTGTCCAAGTCAACAACTAGCGCGCTACACTCTCGTTCATCCGGGGCTCGACGATAGGCGCGTTGAAGGTTGAGCGGATACCTCGTGATGGCGCTCGCTACGCAGTGATCGTAGAGAGGGTAAAAACCGAGGCGAATCGCCAGATCGGCAACACCGAGAATCCATGCGGTTTGAAGTGGATCGCGGGTGCTACGGGCCTGCTCAAGTAGGGATTGAGGAAGAAGCTCTTGGAATCTTCCGTTCCAACGGCGGCGCGAGGAGAGCTTTAGGCGTTCCATCGCTGCCTGTGCAAAGGTATGGCGGCATGCACCGAGTCCTAAAATAATGTCCTCGATATCCGAGCGCGTGTGCGCGGCGTGGGAGTTCCACGAATCAACCCACTCTTCACAGGTCATTCGTGAAGCAGCCTGCCAAACAGGCGCCACATGAGCTATCTGCGAAGCGCGGAAGACGCTCAAGATTAAAACGGTTGGGTTGACGAGAAGAGAGCTAGCCGGTAGCAGGCTTGAGTCCATTGACTTGAGGAGTGCCTTGCCGAAAGCGCCCCGGAGCGATTGGGGAATGCGGACTGGTGACGGAGCGACACGATGAAAATCTGTTCCGATGAGGGTAGGGGCTGTCAGCCGTTTGGTCGCTACCGTGCTCTTTGCGATGTAGCGAGAGTTCCCTGAGTGCGCCTGGCTCTCAGTGAGATCCAGGAGCAGATTAGGCATTGCGGTAAGCTGGGCATCGACGCGCTGTGCTGAGAGGCGCGCTGCAAGCTCCCCGGCGTGCGCTAGGAAGAGAAGAGCGCCTGATTTCATTGCCAGAGCGTATACCTGGAGCAGCGGAAGGAGCGGAGGTGTGTCAGTCAGGGTTTCAGTCGCCGCTTCTCTCCCTTTGCGCATGACCTCAGAGGTGTTCTGCGGCAGTCGGCCTAAGCGCTCAAGTCTCTGCAAAAAGCGATAGGTCAGGGTCCAGTTCGGCGTTCTTCCCCGGCAGAAGTTGAAATAGCGGTCCACGGGTATGGGTATACCACAGAGAGTCTCTACCCGCATGAGGCGGGAGCGCTCCCGTTCTCTGTATGTCTGGTACTGTGTTGCCAAGAGGCCGCCGAGGGCGTCACTTGACCCACCTATCCAGATGACGTGACATCGGTCGCCATCAACCTGGCATGTGATCTCAACACCCGGCACCAGGAAACCCGAACCAGCCGACCGGCGACGCCCGAGGCTAGCTGCCACCCTCGGGAAGTGTAATAACGTATTGTGGTCCGTGAGAAAGACTACGGTTTTGGTTAAGCCACCACATTCCTTCGCAAGGCGTGGCACTGAGAAGATGCCGTCAGAGATGTAGGAATGCCCATGGCCGTCAATCCACGAGAGTGAGCGATAAGCAAAGACTGCACCGAGACAGAGAGGGAATGCGCTCGCGGTCGAGGCGCTGACGGAGTGGAGAAGCGCAACGAGAGGATCTTGCGCGTAGCGAATCATCAACGCTTGGCCGTCAATTCCACTTCTTCACGATGTAGAGGCTGTCTGCCTTGAGGGGAACATTCGTGATGTGCAGGCGGTCAATGAGGATCTCGCGCGGGGCTTGGAGACCAGGGAGCGACACAGGTTTCCCGAGTGTATGAACATCCCAAAGCGTCCAATCCGAACCCGGCGTGGCGGGGCCATTTGAACCGAGAGTAACGTGAGGAGAAAACGAGGGTCGGAGATAGGTAGAGTCTAGTCCCAGGTTGATCGCTATCGCGATGAATGCGTTCCGAAACGCGATCATCTCCTCAGAGGTCTCAATGCTCCACCAGAGCACTCGCGGCTTGTTGCGCCATGCTTCCGGTTGTTGGCTAGTCAGCAGCGCAAGGGTTCCATCGGACTCTTGCACGGCACCGCCCGTGCCGGTTGGATTCACGGAGTTAGTGCCGAAGCCATCTAGTGCTTCGAGTTGCGTGCCGAGTAGCTGGATGTCCCTGGCCTTAACGTCGCCCAGGTAGCCGAGCGTTATGTGCAGCTCTAGCCGTGGAATGAGATCGAATGTTCTACAAGCGGTGTCTTTAAGACGGGCCACCGTGTCGGACGGTACGAGTGATAAGGACACGTAGACTGTTTGGTAGATCTCGGTCATCGCTTTAGTACCTTTCAATGATCGGTCGAGAAATTCGTAATGGGTGGCCAAGCAAGTACCATTTTGAGTCGGCTTGCCGGATCTGTCTCGGCAAGACGAAGAAGCGTGGTCGATGGTGTTGTCGCTAGGAGTCTGCGATAGGCTGCTACTGTGGCCTCCACGTATCCAACGCTCGATTCGCGCCATCGGAAGCGGTGGGTGGGCTCAGTCCGCCGAGCCGCAAGGCGTTCGTTTATCCATGCCGGCTCCGGGTCTACGAAGATGAGGTGTCGAGGTTGCCAATGGTCCAGGAAGACTTGCGCGTGCTCGTTCATCAAGTCCGCGTGCTGTTCTGGAGTAATCCAGGAGAGGGTACAGAAGGAGTCGAGATAGGCAAACCAATCAATGATTGACCGATCCTTCAAGAGAAGTGTATTGGTGGGCAGGCCGGCGGCAATCTTGAGATGGCTGAGCGCCTCTTCCCTGTGGCGCGCAAGGCTACATCTTAGATAGTCAAACGGACCGTCTGACTGAGGAGACCGTGTGCGAGGAAGGATATGCGCCACGCAGCGCTCGGCCAGAGCCGCGCAGAGCGTTGTCTTTCCTGCTCCGTGGCAGCCTGCGAAGGCGAGTAGCATAGAGAGTAACGTAGCTCACTATAGTTTGACGGACTGAGTACGTAGCGTCAAGCCTACTCTGCGCCTTGCACGGCCCAAGGCGTGCGCGGGCTCTCCGAGGGAAGCGCGTAGAATCACCTTCCAGCCGGGCGGCAAGAGGTGAGCCGCCGGACTTAGCCGATGCCAAGCCCCACCCTGCCGGAGCGCCTGACCGAGCAGTTCTACGCCTGGGAACTGCGCGGTCGGGGCTGGCAGGAGTTTCCCCGGCCGGTTGTCCTTGAGCCGCCCTACGTGCCCTTCCCTGGATACTTCCTCCCACAGATCAAGGACGACGGACACCGGCCGGGACTCCTCGGCCGTCTCCTCCTGCCGCCACGGCCGGAGCCCGAGCTGCCGCAGATCGAGGAGCCCGAGCCGGAAGCCTTCGACACCGACGAGGCTCTCATAGAGTGCGTGGTCTCCCTGCCGCTCGAGGAGGCAGTGAAGCCCGAGAGCGCGGAGCGCTTCCTTCTAGCTCTCTCCGCCTCCGAGCTACCCTTGGCCTTCGAGGTAGTGGGGCTGCCGGATCAGATCCGGGTGCAGCTCGTCTCCCGCGCCCCGGATGCCGGCCTCCTCGCCAACCAGCTCCGGGCCTTCTTCCCCGAGGTGTCCATCTCCGCGGAGCCGGAAGGGCTGCGGCAACTGTGGGCGGCGGAGAAGGGCGAGACCGTCCTCGTCCACTTCGGCCTGGCGCGCGAGTTCATGCTGCCGCTCCATTCCTTCCGGTCCCTCGATCCTGATCCGCTCTTGCCTCTCTTCGGTGCGCTCTCCGAGCTTGAGCCAGGCGAGGCGGGCTTGGTGCAAGTGATCTTCCAGCGCGTCCGGGAAGAGTGGGCCGCGAGCGTCATGCGCGCGGTCGTGACCGGCGGGGGCGATCCTTTCTTCGCCGACTACCCGGAACTCACCAAACTCGCCAGGGAGAAGATCTCGCGCCCGCTCTACGCAGCCTGTCTCCGGGTTGCGGCGAAGAGTAACGACCAGACCGGCGCCTGGCGGATCGTGCGAGACCTTGCCGGCTCTTTGACCCACTTCGGCGACCCTGCCGGGAACGAGCTTGTACCTCTCGCCGCCGAGGAGGGCGAGGAAGCCAGAGAGCAAGTCTTCGAGCGGGTGAGCCGCCGGCCGGGCATGATCCTTGGGTCCGACGAGCTGGCCGCCCTGGCACATCTCCCGAGCGCATCCGTCCGGGTGCCGAAGCTCCTGCGGGAGATCCGGCGCTCCAAGGCAGCGCCCGCACTCTCCCAAGGAGCAGGCATCCTTCTCGGCGAGAACCTGCATCACGGGAAGACCCTAGCCGTGCGGCTGCCAAGTGATCTCCGCCTCCGGCATCTCCATGTGATCGGCGCCTCGGGCTCTGGCAAGTCCACGCTTCTCATCGATCTCGTTGTCCAGGACATCGAAGCGGGCCGGGGCGTCGGCGTCCTCGATCCGCACGGCGATCTCGCGGATGAGATCGTGGGCCGCATCCCGGAGGAGCGAATTCGAGACGCCATCCTCTTCGACCCGGCGGATACCGCCTACCCGGTCGCCTGGAACATCCTCGAAGCTCACAGCGAGCTTGAGCGCACTTTGCTTTCCTCGGACCTCGTAGGCATCTTCCGTCGCTTCTCGACTTCCTGGGGCGACCAGATGACCTCGGTTCTCGGGAACGCGGTCCTCGTGCTCCTTGAAAATCCCGGCAGCACGCTCCTCGATCTGCGGGAGTTCCTTGTAGACAAGCAAACCCGCGAGCGATTGCTTGCCGCGGTCGATGATCCATACCTCCTCTCGTACTTCCGGCATGAGTTCCAGCTTGCGGCCGGGAAGAGCGTGGGCGCGATCTTGACCCGCCTCGACGGCTTCCTGCGGTCGAAGACCGTGCGCCAGATTGTGGGCGCCAGGGAGAGCCGGCTGGATCTGCGCGCCGTCGTGGATCGCGGGCAGATCTTCCTTGCGCGGCTCTCTCAGGGTGCGATCGGGGAAGAGAACGCCGCGCTCCTCGGAAGCCTCCTCGTCTCCAAGTTCCACCAGATCACCATGAGCCGGCAGGAGATGAAGCGGGAGGAGCGCCGGCCCTTCTTCCTCTATGCGGACGAATGCCAGGAGATCGCGACCGCGAGCATGGCGCAGCTCCTTGCCGGGGCAAGGAAATACGGCCTGGGCCTTATCCTCGCCCATCAGGATCTCCGCCAGCTCGAAGCCAAGGCCCCCGAGGTTGCCTCCGCCCTCCTCGGGAACGCCGGCACCCGCATCGCCTTCCGGGTGGGGGACCGGGACGCCAAGGCCCTCTCCGAGGGTCTGTCCTTCTTCGGCCCGGCCGATCTCATGAGTCTCCGGGTCGGGGAAGCCATTGCGCGCATAGACAACTCCCAAGGCGACTGCAACCTGAAGACGCATCTTCTGCCGGCGGTCCCTGTGGAGACTTCCTCAGAGCGGCGCGAAGCGATCACGGCGAGATCGCGCGAGCGCTACGCCGTGCGGCGGGAGCAGCCGCAGCGAGCGCCCGAGCCGGCGCGGGGAGTGGCGCCTCCGGCCGGTCTCGCAGCGGCGAGCACGGCGCCCTCGGTCCCGGCCGCTCCAGCACCCGCTCTGCCACCACCTGCACCGGCCCGTGAGCGGCGCCTATCGCCTGAAGCTCCTGCGCCCCTCGGCCGGGGTGGGCCGGAACACCAGTACCTTCAGGAACTCGTGAAGCGGTGGGGCGAAGCCAAGGGCTACCGGGCAACCGTGGAGGAGCCCTTGGCCTCGGGCGGCAAGGTGGACGTGGCCCTGCGCCGCGAAGGGCACGCCCTGGCCTGCGAGATCTCCGTCACTTCCTCAGTCGCGCAAGAGATCGGGAACGTCGAGAAGTGCCTTGCGGCCGGCTTCGATGAAGTGGTCCTTCTCGCGCTGAATCGAGGTACACTCGGCAAAGTACGGGAAGCGCTCGACTTGCGCCTCCCACCCGGCGCCGCGGGCCGCGTCCGGTGTCTGAGCCCCGAGGAGTTCTTCACCGTCCTCGACGCGCCGGCCCCGCCCCCGGAGGAATCCACGGTCGCCGGGTACAAGGTCAAGGTGAAGTACCGGCCGGGGGAAGGCGAGGCGGCAAGCCACAAGTCGAGGGCGGTCACGGATCTCATTTTGAAAAGCCTGAAGCGCCTGAAGCGGGAGGAGTGATCCCCGCGAGAGGCGCGAGGAGAACACGATGGCGAAGCGACCCGAAGTCGACATCGCCTGGCGCGAGCCTGACCCGCGCGAGGCGGAAGTGGCCCCGAAGCGCGTCGGGATCTGGATCAGGGTCTCGACCGAAGACCAGGCGCATGGGGAAAGCCCCGAGCACCACGAGCACCGCGCGAGGAGCTACGCCGAGATCAAGGGCTGGCAGGTCGTGACCCTCTATAACCTCGCTGGCGTCTCCGGGAAGGCCGTCCTGCCGCACCCCGAGGCGCGCCGCATGATGGAGGACGTGAAGGCTGGCAGGATCACCGGCCTCATCTTCTCGAAGATCGCGCGGCTCGCCCGGAACACCAGGGAACTCCTGGAGTTCGCCGAGTTCTTTGAGGCGCAGGGCGCGGACCTCATCTCGCTCGGTGAGTCGATCGATACCTCGACCGCCGCCGGCCGCTTCTTCTATACGATCGTGGCCGGCATGGCCGCCTGGGAACGCGAGGAGATCGCAAGCCGGGTCTTGGCCTCGGTGCCGATCCGCGCGAAGCTCGGCAAGCCCCTGGGCGGGGCCGCGCCCTTCGGCTATCGCTGGCAGGATCGCAAGCTCGTCCCGGACCCGGAGGAAGCCCCCGTCCGGCGCCTGATGTATGAGCTATATATAGAGCACCGCCGGTTCAAGACTCTCGCCCGCCTCTTGAATGAACGGGGCTATCGCACCCGCAAGGGCGACAAGTTCACCGGCACGACGGTGGAGCGCCTCATCCGCGACCCCATCGCCAAAGGCGAGCACCGCTCGAACTACACCCGCTCCCGCGGCGAGGGCAAGAGCTGGAGCTTGAAGCCCGCCTCCGAGTGGGTCGTGACTCCGGTCGAGCCCATCGTCTCCGAGGAGCTGTGGAACGCGGCGAACACCATGATCGCCGAGCGCCGCCGGAGCCGCACCCCCGCCCCCAAGCGGCCGGTGCAGGTCTTCGGCGGGCTGGTCTTCTGCCACTGCGGGGCGAAGATGTATGTGCAGGTGAGGAGCCCGAAGTACGTCTGCACGAAGCAGGGCTGCCATACCAAGGTCGGCCAGGTGGACCTCGAGCGGGTGTTTCAAGAGCAGCTCCGCCGCTTCGCCTTCTCGCCCGAGAAGGTAGCCGCGAGCCTGGCCGAGGCGGATCAAACGATCCGGGCCAAGGTGGAACTCCTGGAATCCCTCCGCCGTGAGGACGAGCGCCTGGCAGCAGAGGCCGAGAAGGTCTACCGCCTCTACCTGGCCGGAGAGATCAGCCCCCGCGGCTTCGGGGCGAAGAACACGCCCCTTGAGGAGCGCCGCGTCCAGCTCGAAACCGAGATCCCCCGGCTCCAAGGCGAGATCGACTTCCTGAAGATCCAGCACCTCTCCCAGGAGGAGATCACCTCCGCCGCGGAAGACCTCGCGACTCGCTGGTTCGACCTCTCCCTCGAAGAGCGCCGGGCCATCGTCCAGGCCACGGTGGAGCGGGTGACCGTGGGCCGGGACGAGATCGAGTTCTCCCTGACCTACCTGCCCACCGAATCGCCCTCTGCCCCCGCCCCTCCCCCTCTCCCAAGATCTTCACAAAAGGGACACGAACCCCTGGGGGTGTGTGCATCATTTGTTATGTCACCCTGAGAGGACGAATTCCCGCCCCGCTCCGGCGTTCCGATCCTTACGCATCGCGGGGCGAGCAGGTCTTCACCGACCAGAGGCATGGTACGCTTGACCCATGATAGCTACCATTGATAGGGCAGGGCGCGTGGTAATTCCCGCAGAGGTACGCAAGCGCCTCGGCCTCACCCCCGGTACCGAGCTCAAGCTAGTGATCGAGGGCTTCGCCATCCGGCTCGTTCGAGCGGTGGCCGGCCCTGAGCTGTTGAAGCGCGGCGGGCGCCTGGTCGCCCGCCCCCGCACCGCGGAGGCAAACCGCACGGAAATTGACGTGGCAAAGCTCATCGAAGAGGAAAGGGACCGGTGGCCGGTCTGAGGGGCGTCTTCTTCGACACGAGCGTCCTCCTCGCCGGAATGATCGAGTTTGGCCGGGGCTCGCATCCCGCCCTGCTGCTCATGGATGCGGCCGCCGACGGCCGGATTCAGCGCCCGCTGACCGCTTGGCACTGCTGCCTCGAGTTCTATTCGGTAACAACGCGACTGCCGGAAGAATATCGTCTCGAGCCAGAGATCGCCTGGAGGTTCCTGCGTGAAGAGGTCTTCGCGCATTTCTCGGTCCAGGGCCTGCCGGTGGAGCGCCGAGAGGAGTTCCTGGTTTCGGCCGCAGGACAGGGTACGGCGGGCGGAAGGATCTACGATGCGCACATCGCTGAGGTCGCTCGGTTGGCTGGCGCGCAGCTCGTAGCCACCGAGAACCGCCGCCACTTCACCTCCTTGCTGAGCCACGGCATTCGCGTGCTGGCGAGTGTCGAGCTGGCGGAGGAGCTCGGCCTCTGATCGACTCCGCCCGCCCGCCGGCCGTCTTCGCGCCGGCTTACCGTTATTCTAAGTGCTCGAAACGCCGCCGCAGGCGCATCGAGGCCGTCCAGACCGGCCGATCAGCTTGTTAGATTTGTCCCTCGGAGCCTGTGGGTCTCGGCCTGCTCCCAGGCGCGGCGATGCGCATCGGCCTCTTCGACTGAGCGAAACCGCCGGAGGCCCGGAGGGGGAGCAAAGCGGCTGAGACGGCAGGTGAGCGCCATCAGTTCCACGGCCAGGCGGAGGTTGTCGGGGTCCAGGGGAGCCCGGGGAGAGGGTCCGGGCATTTCGGCTACGGAACGGAACTTCCGCACGCCCATCAATCGTCTTCCCTCAGGCCAAAGCGTTCGCGGATGGCTTCGGCATCGATCCGGTCCAACGGACGCACCGTGTCCCGCTTCATCCGATACAACATTCGCGGGGTCGCCACCCGGATCCGGACGCCGTCGACGATCACGTCCTCGGCCTCGAGCTGCTCGTACCGGTAGACCTCTCCGAGCCGCGAGAGGATATCGAGCGAGTAGGCACGTTGCGGCGGCACGTACTCGATCGCTGGATAGTCGCCGGCGAGGTCCTCGGTCGTGATCTGGTCGAGGTTGGGGTCGGCGCCGAAGACGCTCCGCAGCGCGCGGCGGAGGCGTTCCACGTTGTCAGGGTCCGAGGCAACGAAGAAGTCCATGTCCCGCGTCGCGCGTACCAGTCCCTGGGCCGCCATCGCCATCGAGCCCACCAGCACATAGCGCACACCTTCCGACTCCAGCGCCCGAAGAATCCGCTTCGCCTCTTCGAACTCCATGTCCCCTCTGCCACCGTCAGCCCATGATAGCCGAGAAGAACCACCCATTCCGGGGCGGCCGGCGCCGGTTGCCAGGCGGCAAGCGGATCAGGTCGTGGGCCCGCTGCTCCCGCCCGCGGCGGCGAGGGTGAGGCGGTTGGGGCGCCGCGGCTCGCCGCAGCTCATTGCCCGCGCGCACTCCAGATCAGGGAAGCTGCAAACCGCGCGCCCGCAAGCTACGAACCCCATCGGCAGGTTGACGCCGACGACTGCCTACATTTGGTCGCCGCTGCAGTGTCCTTAGCGCTCAGGTCATGGGTCCGCGAACGTATTGAGCCGGGCGGGCAACAGTAGGCTTCGCGCCGACGAAGTCATAGGGTGGGACCTTCCGGCGCCGCATGACCGAACGACAGTGGCACTGCTATTGCCAAGATCACGAGGATGATCCAGTAGATGACCGCTGACATAGAGATCAAGTGATGTTCCCTGTGGAACTTGGAGTGTTCCCAGCCGTAGGGAGGCTGTAAGTATTTCACCTCCATAGAATTCAAATACAGACCAAGCATCTTGATGCGGTGGAAAATTGCCAAGGAGCGCAAACCACTTAACACGATGATTACAAGTGGTGACCAAATCAGCCAGTAATTCAGTCTATTCTTCTCAGCAAGCCACGCCCAGATTGCTCCCGTTGCGATGAGGGCAACTCGCTCCAACAAGCGCGTCTCGCCCACCGAGTCGTCGATTTCCTTGCGGAGGGCCTTGAACTCCTCCAGCAGGAATTGATGTGCCTGAGCCTCGAAAGGTGGTTTGGACTCCGCTAGGCTGTTCATCTCATATCTCCTTCCTTGTGGGTCCGAGGTACGGCTTTCAGAGCGGCAGGATGCGGTAGGCCGGCTGGCGCACGACGGCGCCCCGGCGGGCCACGATCAGCGTGTTGCCCCAGCCGCGACGCCACCAGGGGGCGCGGCGCAGCAGGCGGCGCAGCAGGGCGCGGACGCCTCCGGGAGCGGGGCGGTGCGGCAGCGAGCGGTGCTCGACAATCTCGAGGCCGGCGGCGCGCAGGAAGCGGACCAGGAAATAGGACTGCGCCACATGCACGGCGTCGGCGTCGGGGACGTAACCGTCGCGCAGCACACGCGGCTCCTCGACCCGCTCGAAGCGGTGGCGGCCGTCCGCCGCCGAGAGCAACTGGCGCCCGAGGCGGCGCCAGGCGACGGCGGTGCGGCGGCCGGGGTCGAGGCTGGGCGGCATCTCGTAGGGGAGGTCCCAGGAGGACCCGACGAGCAGCAGCAGCCCACCCGGACGGAGGACGCGCGCCGCCTCGAGCAGTGTCCGCCCGGGATCGTGGAAGTGCTCGAGGGCGTAGGTCGACAGCACGGCGTCGGCGCTCGCCGAGGCAAAGGGCAGGCTCTCGCCGTCGCCGCGCACCCGCAGACCGGGGCGCCCCCATCCGGCGGCGAGGGCGAGCGCCGCGGTCGAGACGTCGCAGCCGACGTAGCGGCACTCCGCCGGCACCCAGAGGGCGTTCTCGCACGAGCCGCAGCCCAGGTCGAGCAGGCGCTGGCCGGCGCGCAGATAGCCGAGCAGCAGCAGCCGCTCGGGCGAGGCTTCCCGGTTTGCCGCCGCCGCCTGCGCGTAGTAGTCGCGGCACCCGTCCCAGAAAGAGTCGAGCCGCTGCTTTGAATCCTTCAGCCTTTCACTCCGGCGGCGGCGTCCGGCGTCGCCCTGGCGCCGGCGCCGGCGCCGGCGGCGGTTTCATGTCCCTCCTCGCGCCGCGCCGCCAGCACGGCGCGCGCCGCCGCGAGGCGGGCGACCGGCACGCGGTAGGGGGAGCACGACACGTAGTCGAGGCCCACGCTCTCGAAAAAGGCGATCGAGTCCGGGTCGCCGCCATGCTCGCCGCACACCCCCAGATGGAGGTGGGCGCGGGCCGCCCGGCCGCGCTCGCAGGCCAGACGCACCAGCTGGCCGACCCCCTCCGCGTCGAGGCGCGCGAACGGGTCGTGGGGCAGCACCTTGTCCTCCAGGTACTGCGGCAGGAAGCGACCGATGTCGTCGCGCGAGTAGCCGTAGGTCATCTGCGTCAGGTCGTTAGTGCCGAACGAGAAGAAGTCGGCGTGCTGCGCGATGCGGTCGGCGATCAGCGCCGCCCGCGGCACCTCGATCATCGTGCCGATGAGCATCGGCAGCCGGCTCGCCTCGACCCCCTCCTCGGCCAGCACCCGCTCGACGGTCGCGGCGATGCGGCTGCGCAGCCGCACCATCTCCTCCTCGGCGCCGACCAGCGGCACCATGATCTCCGGCACCACCTCGTCGCCCGCCCGCAGCCTGACGCAGGCGGCGCGCGCGATCGCCTCGACCTGCATCTCGTAGATCTCGGGAAAGGTGATGCCGAGGCGGCAGCCGCGGTGGCCGAGCATCGGGTTGGCCTCGGCGAGCGCCGCCGCCCGCGCCGCCACCGTCGCCGGCTCGATCCCCATCTGCGCGGCGAGGCTGGCCAGCGCCTTCTCGCCGTGCGGCAGGAACTCGTGCAGCGGCGGATCGAGCAGCCGCACGGTGACCGGCAGCCCGGACAGGGCGGCGAAGATCCCCTCGAAGTCCTTCTGCTGCATCGGCAGCAGCCGCGCCAGCGCCTCCGCGCGCTCCGCCGTGCTGTCGGCGAGGATCATCCGCCGCACCCAGGGGATGCGCTCCTCCTCGAAGAACATGTGCTCGGTGCGGCAGAGCCCGATCCCCTCGGCCCCCAGCGCCCGCGCCACCTGGGCGTCGTGCGGCGTGTCGGCGTTGGCGCGCACCCGCATCCGGCGCACCTCGTCCGCCCAGCCGAGGATCTCGCGGAAGGTGCCGACCGCCGGCGACGCGCTTTCCTTGCCCGCGCTGCTCTCCGCGCTCGCCTTGCCCGCAGCGCTCGCAGTCAGGGCGCGCAGGACCGCCGAGGGGCGGGTCTTGAGGGCGCCCGCGATCACCTCGCCGGTCGTGCCGTCGATCGAGATCTCGTCGCCCTCGCGGAACACCTTGCCCTTGACCCGCACCTCGCCGGCGCGCTCGTCGATGTCGAGCTCGCCGGCGCCCACCAAGCAGGGCTTGCCCATGCCGCGCGCCACCACCGCGGCATGCGAGGTCATACCGCCGCGCGAGGTCAGGATGCCGGCCGCCGCATGCATGCCGACGATGTCTTCGGGCGAGGTCTCGGCGCGCACCAGGATCACCGGCCCGCTCGGCGCGAGCTCGGCCGCCCGCTCGGCCGACAGCACCAGCCGCCCCGAGGCCGCCCCCGGCCCGGCGGGCAGACCGTGCGCCAGCAGGCCGCCCGCCCCGACCACCCGCTCCTTCTCCGCCGTATCGAACTCGGGGGCCAGCATCTGCACCAGGTGCTGCGGCTGCACCCGCGCCAGCGCCTCGTGCGGCTCGATCAGCCCCTCGCCGACCATCTCGGCGGCGATGCGCACCGCCGCCGGACCGGTGCGCTTGCCGCCGCGGGTCTGCAGCATGTAGAGCCGGCCGTGCTGGATCGTGAACTCGACGTCCTGCATGTCGCGGAAGTGCCCCTCGAGCCGCGCGCAGACCTCGAGCAGCTCGCGCCGCGCCTCGGGAAAGTCCTCGGCCAGCCCGCGCTGCCCGTCCCGGCCGACGATCGGCCGCGGCGTGCGGATGCCCGCCACCACATCCTCGCCCTGGGCGTTGACCAGGAACTCGCCATAGACCCCGCGCTCGCCGGTGGCCGGGTTGCGGGTGAAGGCGACGCCGGTAGCGCAGTCGCTACCGCGGTTGCCGAAGACCATCGCCTGCACATTGACCGCCGTCCCCAGCCGGTCGGAGATCCCGTTGAGCCGCCGGTACTCGCGCGCCCGCCGGTTGTTCCAGCTCGCGAAGACCGCCCCGATCGCTCCCCAGAGCTGCTCGCGCGGCTCGTCCGGAAACGGCCTCCCATGCTCGGCGATCAGCTGCCGGAAACGCTCGCTGACCGCCCCAAGCGCCGCGCCGGGCAGCTCGGCGTCGGTCGCCACTCCGTGCTCGCGCCGCGCCGCGCCGAGAACCTGCTCGAACTCCTCGTGCGGGACTCCCAGCACCACATCGCCATACATGGTCAGCAACCGCCGCCAGGCGTCGTAGACGAAGCGCGGCTCGGCGCCGCGCGCGATCCACGCCGCGATGATGGCCGGCGATAGCCCGAGGTTGAGCACCGTATCCATCATCCCCGGCATCGAGCTCGCGGCGCCCGACCGCACCGACACCAGCAGTGGGTTCTCCTGGTTGCCGAAGCGCTGCCCCGTCCGCTCCTCGAGCAGCCGAAGATGGGCCTCGACCTCCGCATCCAGCTCCTCGGGATACGCCCCCTGGTGGTCCTGGTAGAACGTGCAGACCTCGGTCGTCAAGGTGAATCCCGGCGGCACCGGGATTCCCAGCCGGCTCATCGCCGCCAGCCCCGCTCCCTTGCCCCCCAGCAGCTCCTTCTGCTCTCCCCGCCCCTCCGCCGAACCATCCCCGAAACCATAGATGTACTTGGCCGCCATGCACCCTCCGAGCTCGAGCCGTGAATGTCCTTCCGCCAGCGCCGTCCCCCGCCCTGGCACCTGGCCCCCGAGCATATGCCTCCCGCCCGGGAAAGACGAGCGCCCCACCCCACCGTCCCCACCGTCTCAGGGGACGTCGTCCAGGGGAACGCCTCGTCCGGCCCGCAGACTCCGCCGTGCCAGCTCAATCCTCTCCAAGAAACGCGGGTCCGTTTCCAGCCGGTATTCAAACCACTCGTCTTCCGACTTGAATCCGATGAGCACGCCGGCCGGCTTGCCGTGCCGGGTGATGACGATCTCTTCGTTCTCTGCGAGCCGCAGATATCGCGACAGATCGTCCTTGACCTCAGAAAGCGCGACTCTCTTCATCCTTTAGCCCTCCGATGCGGCAGTTGTGCTCTCGGCGCGGGCGCGGTGCTCGGCGCGGTCGACGACGACCTCGGTCAGGCGGGCGGTGCGGGAAAGGGTGCGCTGGATCGCCTGCAGGAGGGCGATGCGGTTGCGCCGCAGCTCTTGGTCGGGGTCCATGACCAGCACCTCGACGAAGAAGCGGTCGAGGACTGGGGCGAGGCCGGCGATGCGGCGCAGGCAGCGCTCGTAGTGGCCGGAGGCGGCCACCTCCTCGACCTCGGCGCGCAGGCCGGCGAGCGCGGCGGCGAGCTCCCGCTCCGCCGGCTCGACCAGGCGGCCGGGATCGAGCTGCTGCTCGGCGGCGTCCTTGACGATGTTGGCGATCCGCTTGGCCGCCAGGACGACGGCAAGGAAGCCGGCCTCGCCCCGCACCCGATGCACGGCGTCGACCCGCGCCCTCAGGTCGGGGAGGTTGCTCGCGCCGGCCGCGAACGCGGCCTCGATCTCGTCGTAGGCGTAGCCTTTGAGACCGAGGACGTAGCGGATGCGGTCGGCGAAGAAGGGGCGCAGGCTGGCGGCGATCTCGGCGGCGCCGCAGGACAGCCGGTCGACGTAGAGCGGCACCGCCGCCGCGATGACGCGTTCGAGGTCGAGCGGCAGGCTGCCTTCGAAGGCGATCCGCACCGCCCCCTGCGCGGCGCGGCGCAGCCCGAAGGGGTCCTTGCTGCCGGTCGGCACGAGCCCGAGCCCGAAGATCCCCACCAGGGTGTCGATGCGGTCGGCGAGGCCGCAGGCCAGGCCGACCCGGCCCCGCGGGACCGGGTCGTCAGTCGAGGTGGGCAGGTACTGGTCGTAGACCGCCTGCCAGACCGCTTCCGGCTGCCCCTCCTCGCGGGCGTAGATGCCGCCGATGATCCCTTGCAGCGAGGTGAACTCCTTGACCATCTCGGTCGCCAGGTCGACCTTGAGCAGGCAGGCGGCGGCGACCGCCGCCGCGGCCTCCTCGCGCCAGCCAAGCTCGCCGCAGATCGACGCGACCAGAAGGCAGAGCCGCTCAGTCTTGTCGGCGTAGCTCCCGAGCCGCTCGTGAAAGGCCAGCCGCCCGAGCTTGCGGGCGGCGCGCGCCAGGCCGGCCTTGCGGTCCTCGCCGTAGAAGAAGCGGGCATCGGCCAGCCGCGCCGCCACCACCCACTCGTTGCCGGAGCGCGTCCGCCCCTCCGGATCGTCGGACCGATCCATGACGGTGAGGAAGCGGGGCAGCAGCCGGCCGTCGGCCGGCGACACCACGGTGAGCGCGCTCTGATGGTCGCGCAGGCTGGTCTTGAGCACCTCCGCGGGAAGCTCCAGGAAGGCGGGGTCGAAGCCGCCTTCCATCACGCCCGGGATCTCGCACAGGGCGGCCAGCTTGTCGAGCAGCCCCTCGTCCTCGACCAGCCGGCCGCCAAGCGCCGCCGCCCGCTCACGCATCGCGTCGAGCAGCGTCTGGCGGCGCAGCCGAGGGTCGACCACGATGCTTCTCGCCGCCAGCTTCTTGCGGTAGTCGGCGGCGCCGCGCACCGCAAAGGGCCGCGGCGAGAGCACCGGATGGCCCTCGGTCGCGCTTCCCGCCGCGACCCCGAAGAGCTCGAACGGCACCAGCTGCCCGTCGAGCAGCGAGACGAGGCCGTGCAGCGGGCGCACCCAGGGTCCCTCGCCTTCGCCCCAGCGCATCGTCTTGGGCCAGGAGAGCCCTCCCAGCACCCGCGGCACGATCTCGGCGAGCACCGCGCCGGCGGGCCGCCCCGTGGTGCGCTTGACCGCCGCCAGGTACTCGCCTTTCTCGGTCGTCACCCGCGCCAGGCCCTCGGGCTCGACGCCGCAGCGCCTGGCGAAGCCGAGCAGGGCCGGGGTCGGCGCGCCACCGGCGGCGAAGGCGGCGCGCACCGGCGGGCCGAGCACCTGCTCGTCACGGTCGGGCTCCCGCGCCGGTAGCCCGCGCAGGCGCACCACCAGCCGCCGCGGCGTGTAGCCGGTCTCCACCTCGCTCGGTCCGAGGCCGCGCGCCATCAGCTCTTCGAAAAGCCGCGTCGCCAGCTCGCGCACCCCCGGCTCGAGCATGCGCGCCGGGATCTCCTCGCTGCGGACTTCGAGCAGGTACTCACCGCGCGCCATGCGGCACCTCGCTGCCCGCGGCGCCGGCGGCCGCCTCCGCCGCGCCGCCCGGCGTGCTCCCGACCGCAGTCTGGCGCGGCGCCGGGGGCTGCACCGCGCCGCCACTGCCTGCGAGGGGTGCGCCGCCGAGCAGCGGGAAGCCGAGCCGCTCACGGCTCTCGACGTAGGCCTTGGCGCAGGCCACGGCCAGCTCGCGCACCCGCTTCATCAGCCCCACGCGCTCGGTCGCCGACACCGCGCCGCGCGCGTCGAGAACGTTGAACGCGTGCGAGCACTTGAGGGCGCATTCATAGGCCGGCAGCACCAGACCCGCCGCCAGGCAGCGTCCCGCCTCGCGTGCCATGCCCTCGAACTGCTGCTGCAGCAGGGCCACGTCGGCGATCTCGAAGTAGTAGCGCGAGAGCTCGAGCTCCTCCTGGTGCCGTACCTGGCCGTAGGCGATCCCGTCGGCCCAGTCGATGTCGTAGATGCTGCGCGCCAGCCCCAGGAACATGGTCAGCCGCTCCAGCCCGTAGGTCAGCTCGGCGCTGATCGGCCTGAGCTCCAGGCCGCCCGCCTGCTGGAAGTAGGTGAACTGGGTGATCTCCATGCCGTCGAGCATGACCTGCCAGCCGACCCCCCAGGCGCCCAGGGTCGGCGCCTCCCAGTTGTCCTCCTCGAAACGCAGGTCGTGCACCGCGAGATCGAGCCCGATCGCCTCCAGGCTCTCGATGTAGAGACGCTGCACGTTGGCGGGGGATGGTTTCAAGATGACCTGGAACTGCAGGTGCTTGCCCAGCCGGAAGGGGTTGTCGCCATAGCGGCCGTCGGCCGGGCGCCGCGACGGCTGGACGTAGGCGACCCGCCAGGGCTCCGGCCCAAGCACCCGCAGGAAGGTATCCGGGTGCATGGTGCCCGCCCCCACCTCGAGGTCGAGCGGCTGCTGCAGCACGCAGCCGCGGCGCGCCCAGAACTCCGAGAGTCGCAGGATCAACTCCTGTAGCGTCTGTGTCTCCATGCTCCCTTTCTCGCGGGGCTGCCGAGCTCCCTCGTCGCGGCCCCCGTTCGCCGGAGCGCGCCCGCCCCCGCCAGAGTCGGCTCTAGAGCGCGGCCCGGGTTTTCTGGATGACCTCGTAGCTGCGCAGCTCGCGCTGCAAGAAGTGGCGCCGGACTCTGGCGCACAGCTCCTCGACCTGGCGCAGCGGCGGCGCCTGCGCTGCCGGCGCTGCCTGCGAGGGGGGCGGCGTCGGCGCCACGGCCACCTTGGGCAGGCTCAGGCGCCCGATGAGGCAGAGGAATGCGATCGTCTCGGCGCCGACCGCCAGCTCGCCTCCGCCGCCTGCCGCGCCACAGCGAAAACAGAGCAGCGTCTCGCCGCCCCTCGGCAGCACCGCGCCGCCCGCCAGCGGCGCGCCGCATAGCGGGCAGGCGTGGGGGGCCGGAAAGATACCCGCGAGGCGCAAGACCCAGGCCTCGAAATAGCGCGCCGCGAGATCGCGGTCGACGCCGGCCAGGAGCGCCTCGAGCGTCGAGTCGAGCAACCGGAAGAGCAGGTCGGAGCTCTCGTTCTCCTGCGCGAACTCGAGCACGTGATCGGCCAGGTAGCTGCCGAGCAAGATGCCTTCGAGATCCGCCTGCAGCCGATGGGCCGGCCGCACCAGCTCGACGGCCGTCACCCGCATCAGGTCGCGCCCTTCTTTTTCGAACCAGCTTACCTGCACCTTCGCCAGCGGCTGCAGCTGCCCGGCGAACCGGCTGAAGCGGCCGCGGGCACCGCGCGCCACCCCTTTTTTCTTGCCTTGCTCGCGGGTCAGGAAGGTGACGATCCGGTCGCGCTCGTGCAGATCGCGCACATCGAGCAGGAGGGCCTCGGCGTTGAACAGCCGCACGTCAAGAGGGCGCGCCGCTGAGGGGCTTCGATGCTTCCATCCATCGATGCTAGCACAGCCCTCGCGGCGGGGACGGCAGCCTCGCGCGGCTTCGCGGTTCGCGGCGTCGGCGGCTCCAGGGGCTCCGGCAACTCCCGCAAACGGAGCGCCCGCCACCTGCGTAGCGCGCCGGGAGGACACACCGCGGCTTATACGCAGGCTGGCGCCATGTAGACTTCATGGATCGGCGAGCGCGAGTCGCGGTGGGTAAGGCTCTCGCCACGACGGCGCCAAGGTCACTCATGACGACGATCGACGCATCGGACGGCGCGGCGCTGCGCGACGCGGCGGACGCCCAGGACTCCGCCGAGCCGCTGGAAGGCATCGACCGCGACCTGGGCTTCGGCTCGGTGATCGCGAACCAGAGCCGCCGGCGGCTGCTCAACCGCGACGGCAGCTTCAACGTCATGCGCGAGGGGATGAACCCGCTCGCCTCGCTGAGCCTCTATCACAGCCTGCTCACCATCAGCTGGCCGCGCTTCCTGGGTCTGGTCGTGCTCGGCTACCTGGCGCTCAACGGCCTGTTCGCGGCGGCCTACTTCGCCTGCGGGCCGGGCGCAATCGAGGGCGCCTCGGCGGCGACCACGGGCGGCAGCGAGTTCCTGCGCGCCTTCTTCTTCAGCGTCCAGACCTTCGCCACCATCGGCTTCGGTCACATGAGCCCGGCGGGCCTCGCCGCCAACCTGCTGGTGACCGCCGAGTCGCTGGTCGGCCTGCTCGGCTTCGCGCTGGCGACCGGATTGCTCTTTGCCCGCTTCTCGCGGCCCACGGCCAGGATCCTGTTCAGCCGCAACGCGCTAGTGGCCCCCTACCGCGACATCACCGCCTTCGAGTTCCGCATCGTCAATGCGCGCAGCAACCAGCTGATCGAGGTCCAGGCCACCGTGCTGTTCAGCCGCTTCAAGAAGCGCGGCAGCAAGGACCGGGAGTTCTATCCGCTGGCGCTCGAGCGCCGCCGCGTGGTCTTCTTCCCGCTGGGCTGGACGATCGTCCATGCGATCGACGAGCAGAGCCCGCTGCACGGCGTCACCGCCGAGGAGCTCGTCGGCTGCGAGTCCGAGTTCCTGATCCTGCTCTCCGGCATCGACGAGACCTTCGCCCAGACCGTCCACGCGCGCAGCTCCTACCGCGCCGAAGAGGTGGTGTGGGGAGCTCGTTTTACCAGCCTATTCAATCGCCCGACCGAGAGCGGATTGCTGACCATCGACGTCGGCCGGCTGCACGATTTCGAGCGCACGCCCCCGGCGGCCTGACGACAGGCGGCCGCCAGCGAGCGCCGGGGGCTAGAGAGCGAGCACGAAATCGCCGGCCGCGGCGATGGCGGCGGCGAGGTTCTCCTCGGCCGTCCTGCCCGAGGACTTGCGCGGCGTCAACGAGTGGTCGCCGTCTTCGATCCAGACGACGCGGATACGTGGCGAGAGCTCGTAGCCGGCGACCTCGTCCGGCCCGCCGAAGGGGTCGCGGCTGCCCTGGACGATGAGGGTCGGGGTGCGCAGCGCCGCAAGGTGGCGGGTGCGCAGCCTCTGCGGCTGGCCTGGCGGGTGGAAGGGATAGCCGAAGCAGAGCAGGCCGCGCGCTCCGACCTCGTCCGCAATCATGCTGGCGATCCGCCCGCCCAGCGACTTGCCGCCCACCACCAGCCCGGCGCCGCCGCCGAGCTCGGCCACCACCTCACGCCAGGAGCGCATGAGCTCGGGCTGGGGATTGGGCGCCCGGCGCCGGCCGTCCTCGCGCCGCGCCCGCATGTAGGGAAACTCGAAGCGCACGACCCGGATGCCGCGCCCGGCGAGGCTGGCCGCCACCCGCGCCATGAAAGGCGAATCCATCGGCGCGCCGGCGCCATGGGCGAGCACCACGGTCGCGGCGGCGGCCGCCGCCGCGGGACCGTCGAAGAGCAAGTGGTGCGGCTGGGGGTCGCTCACGGTGTCGGCGTCGCTCACAGTCTACGGGCAGCCGGCGAAGGCAGCCGTGTCCTGCAGGGGAGCGAAGGGCGTCCCCTGGTGGTTGATGTAGCGGCGCGCCGCCCCGGTCGAGGAGTCGGTCACCGTGATCACCGTCCGCAGGTCGGTCAAGCCGCCGGCAAAGAACCAGAAGTGCCGGTTGACGGTGCAGCCGTCGAGCAGCTTCACCACCAGCTCGAGGTTGGCGCTGTCGAAGAACCAGAAGGTGCCGGTGTCGCCGGTCAGCGGCCGCGCCTGCCCGGCGCCGTTGCCGCCGCCGGCGGTCGTCCACTGCACGTCGACGGCGAAGCGGCCGGCCGCGAGGCAGAGGCGGGTTGGGCCGGCGATGCAGGGACCGGGCGGCGGCCCGGCGGGCGGCTGCCAGCCGAGCTGCACGACTTCGAAGTCGCCGGCCGCGAGGCTGGCGAAGGCGGGGTTGAGCACGTCGTTGTTCCAGCGCGTGTCGTAGGTCCCCTGCACGTACATGTCGCTGCCATTGTCGGCGAGGAGCAGGCCGAAGGTCTTCATCGCCTGGAAGATCTTCTGCACCTCGGGCGGGAAGGAGGAGAGGTCCTTGCCGGCCTTGAGGCGCAGCCGTGTCCCCATCGGCGGCGCGGCCGGGTTGGAGCCGGCGGCGTGCGACGCCGGGAAGACATAGCCGTTGCTGTCGCGCACGGTGAAGCGGAAAGCATGGCGGATCGGGTCCGGGCCGAAGACCTCGTCATAGCGTATGAGGCCGGGCAAGATGGCCAATCCGGCGGCATCGGCGCTGGTCCACCCCGCCGGCCGGCGGCGGTTCGAGTCGAGCGGGAAGACCGCCCCGGAGCCGGCCTCCCAGCGCTGCATTGCGTCGTTCCACTGCGCGTGGTAGAGCTCGAAGAGGATGCGGTTGTCGCGGTCGACGAGCAGCATGTGGCGGTCGCCGCCCGGCTGGGCATTGCCGGGATACCCTCCTTCGATCCACCTGGGCTGGGTCGCGGCCTCGGGCGGGATGGGATAGCCCGGCGGCCTGCCGGGCGCGCCGGCGTCGCTCTCGTCGCCGAACTCGACGAAGGCGACCGGCACCAGCGGCTGGCTCCCCGGCACCACCACGTAGGGGAAGCCGTAGAGGCTGGGCGGCGGATCGGTATCGCCGCCGAAGTCGGGATGGAGCGGCTGGCCGGCGCCGATGAAACCGATCAAGCTGGCGCTCGCCGGGTCGACCGGCGTCCTGCTGACGTCGACGTTCCACCAGTTGTCCGCCGGAAAAAGCGGCAGCGGGCCCGGCAGCGGGCCGCCCGGAGCGGCCGGCTGGGCAATGGCCGCCGCCGCGGCGGCCAGCCAGAGCAGGGCGAGCCCCGCTCCCGCTCCCAATTCTCCGTGCCCCATTGCCCGCACCGGCGTCGAGTCTAGTCCTTTTGCTGGCGGCCGCATGGCCACAGCCCTGATAGAATTTTAGTTTACGGCTTTGAGGAGGTGAGCCATTCCCAAGGAGCCTCTGTCTCCAGAAGCGGCCTTCCAGCGCACCATCAAGCGCCTGCTGGAACGGCTGCGAGAGGCGGGTGGCTCGAACCTGCTCGGTATCGCGCTCTACGGCGGCGGGCCGCGGGCGCCGCGGGCGCCGCAGACCCGAGGCTCGCCCGAAGTCAACATGCTGGTCGTGGTCGCCGAGGCGCGCTTGCCGGCCCTGATCGACCTCGCGCCCGTGCTGACCGCGGCCCAGCGGCAGTCGCAGATCGTCGCCTTCGTGGCCACACCTTTCGACCTGCGGGAGTCGGCGCGCCTTTTCCCTGTCCGGATCCTCGAGATCCGCACCCACCACCGGGTGCTTTACGGCGATGTCCACCTCGACGGCCTGGCGATCGAGCCCGAGGGGCTGCTTCTTGCGGCCCTGCAGGAGCTCAAGAACCTCGAGCTGCGCCTGCGCCAGTGGGTGTTCGAGCGCGGCGCCGATCCGGACATGCTCTGGGCTGGCCTGGTGCAAAGCCTGCCCAAGCTGGCCTCGATCCTCGAGACGGCGCTGGTGTCCCGCGGCCTCGGGGTTCCCGCCACGCGCGGCGAGCTGCTGCGGGCGGCGGGCCAGGAGCTGGGCATCGAGGCCGACCGTCTGGAGCGGGTCGCCGCCTCGCGCCTGCGCGCCGGTCGTCCGACGGACGACGCCGTTCGTGAGCAGCTCGGCGAGCTCTTCGAGCTCATCGCCGACCTCCTGCGGGCGCTCGCCGGCCCGGCGGAGTGCGGCTCGAACCTGCCGGCCTGAACCGCAGAACCACATATCGAGGGTGCAAGCGGCCGTAGACCCGGCGTACATCCGCGCCTCCGCGCGGCCCCGCAGGTCCTACGCAGGTCGCCCGTCCGGCTTTGGACGGGCGACACTTCCCGGAGGTCGCTCTCGGGCTCTCCGGGCCATCAAAAAGAGCCTCACAGCCCGCCGCGCAGCGCCAGGACGGCCGGAACGCGGGTCGCCCGCCGCGCCGCCGCCGCACCCGCGCCGGCCGCGATACCGGCCAGCAGCAGGCCGCCGAAGGCGTAGGCGGCGAGCTCGGCCGGACCGGTGCCGTAGAGCAGGCTCCCCAGCTGCCGGGCGAACGCCAGTGCCGCCACCCACCCCAGCGCCACGCCGGCGAGGCCCAGCAGGGCGCCGCGCGCCGCGAACAGCCACAACAGCGCGCGCGGCGTCGCGCCCAGGGCCTGGCGGACCGCGATCTCGGCCCGGCGCTCGCCGACCGCGTAGGCGGTCGCGCCATAGACCCCGGTTGCGGCGAGCGCCAGGGCGAGGATGGCGAACAGGCCCAGCAGGAGGGTGCTGAAGCGCGACGGCGCGACCGCCGCCCGCCAGCCGGCGCGCAGCACGCTCGCCTCGGGGACCGGCAGCAAGCGGTCCAGCTCCCGGATCTGGCGGCGCACGGCGGCGGCAACCGGCCGCGGGTCGCCGCTCACCTTGACCAGCAGCATCATGGCGCGCCAAACCCGCTCCGCGTAGGGAAAGAAGAGCACCGGCCGCGGCTCGGCGTCGAGCTCCAGGTCGCGCACTCCGCCGACCACCCCTACCACGCTCAGCGGCGCGCCTGCCGTCCAACCCCAGCGAATGCGCTTGCCGAGCGGGTCTTCGCCAGGCCACCAGCGGCGGGCCAGCGTCTCGTCGATCACCACCACCGGGTGGGCGCCGTCGGTATCGCTCGCGGCCAGCAGCCGGCCGGCGACTCGTTTCATCCCCAGCACCTGGAAGTATCCGGGCGTCACCACCCGCCAGTGCGCGAACAGGAAGTCGCTGCCGCCGCCGCTCGCCGCCGGCGGTCCGGCCGCGCCGGTGCCCTCGCGTGCCAGCGTGAAGGGGGTGTTGGGCGGCGCCCCGCCAGCCGGCGCGAGCGGCGCCAGGTTGGCGGCCCCCACCGCCAGCACTCCCGGCAGCCGCGCCACGCGCTGCTCGAGCTGGCTCATGAATTCCCGCATCCGCGGCGGCGGATAGCTCTTGCCCGCCAGGTTCAGCGACAGCGCCACGACCTGATCAGGGTCGTAGCCGGGATCGTCGCCTTGCAGGCGCAGCAGGCTGCGCACGGTCAGCCCGGCGGCCACCAGCAGGGTCATGGCCAGCGCCATCTCGGCCACCACCAGCAGGTCGCGCAGCCGGCGCTCCCGCGGCGGCGACAGGCGCGCCCCGAAGCGCAGCGTCTCGTGCGGCGCGCCGCGCAGCAGCTGCAGGGCCGGCGCGCCGGCGAGCACCAGCGCGGCGGCCAGGGCGGCGAGCAGGGTGAAGCCGGCGGTGCCCGGACCGAGGCGCACCTCGGCCAGGCGCGGCAGCCGCCCGAGGTCGAGGTGGCTCAGCGCCGCGGCGCCGCCCGCAGCCAGCAGCAGCCCGACCGCCGCGCCCAGCAGGGCCAGCAGCAGCCCCTCGGCGAGCAGCTGCCGCACGATGCGGCCGCGGCCGGCGCCGAGGGCGGCCCGGAGGTCGATCTCCCGCTGGCGCGCCGTGGCCCGCACCGCCAGCAGGTTGGCGACGTTGGTCGAGGCCAGCAGCCAGAGCAGCGCCGCCGCTCCCAGCGCCGCCAGGGTGCGGCGCCGCCAGCGCGCGCCGGTGCGCCACTCGGCGAAGCTGGCCAGACGCACGCCCCAGCCGCGGTTGGACTCCGGGTAGCGGAGCGCGAGGATGCCGGCGATCGCGGCCAGCTCGGCGCGCGCCTGGCCGAGAGTCGATCCCCGGCGCAGGCGGCCGACGACCTCGAGGTGATGGTGGGTGCGGATCGCCCCGCGGGCCGGCTGGCGGTTGGCCACCAGCGGGGTCCAGATGCCGGCCCTCTCGGGGAAGTCGAAGCCGGCCGGCATGACCCCGACGGCGCGCACCGGCTCGCCGTCGAGCAGCAACGTGCAGCCGCTCAGCACGTCCGCCCCCGCGCACTGCCGCCGCCACAGCTCATAGCCGAGGACCGCCACCCGGTGGTCGCCGCCGATCGCGTCCTCCGCTTCCGAGAAGACACGGCCGAGCAGCGGCCGCCTGCCGAGCAACGGCAAGAGCCCGGCGCTTGCCTGCACGCCGGCCACCCGCTGCGGGCCCGCCGGACCGATCACGTTTCTTACGACCTGCTCGAAGGCGGCCAGGCGCTCGAAGCTCGTGGCGCGCCCGCGCCAGTCGAGGAAATCGGGCTGCGAGACGGTGAAATCGATCGCCTGGGGGTTGGTCTGCCAGACGCGCACCAACTGGTCCGCGCCGGCAAACGGGGGCGGCCGCCAGACCACCGCCTCGACCACGCTCCAGACCGCGGCCGCCGCCCCCAGCCCCAGGGCGAGCGCCACCACCGCGGCGACCGCAAACGCGGGGGTCGCGCGCAGCTGGCGGAGGGCGAAGCGCAGGTCCTGGCGCAGCTCGGCCAGCCACTCGGCCCGCCGCCAGCCGCGGTCGCGGCTGCGGCCGAGGGTCCGGCAGGCGGCCGCGACCGCTTGCCGATCGCCCAGGCGGCGCTCGGCCTCTTCGCGGGCCGCAGCCGGTGAGAGGCCGCGCGCCTCGTAGTCGCGGACCCGCATCTCGAGATGGAAGGCGAGCTCGGCCTCGACCTCCTCCTCGACGCTCGTCTTCCACAGCCGCGACCGGAAGCGGCTTCCGAAGCGCCTGCCACCGAACATCGATGGCGAGTCTACGCGGGCGTGAGGACTTTCGATACGGCGGAGGTAAAACTCGCCCACTGCTCGGTCTCCGCCGCGAGTTGTTGGCGGCCGGCAGCTGTCAGGCGGTAGAACTTCGCCTTGCGGTTGAGCTCGGAGATCCCCCACTCGGCCTCGATCCAGCCGCGCTTCTCCATCCGGTAGAGCGCCGGATAGAGCGAGCCTTCCTCGATCTGGAGGGCGTCGTCGGTCGCTTCCTCGAGCCAGCGGGCAATGGCGTAGCCATGGCGCTGGCCGCGGCTGAGCGTCTTCAGGATCAGGGCGTCCAGGGTTCCCTGCAGAAGCGGCAGCGGCTGTTTGCTCATGGCGCAAGCGTAGCGCAACAGTACCTAGACTGTCAAGGCAACCGTCCTCCTTCCATCCTCTCTTACCTTCCTTCCATGGGCTGCCCGAGCTCCTCCGCTTCCGGTCCTCTTCCGGTCACCCCAAGGGTGGGACAGCACCGTCCCACGTCCGGACAGAGCCGGTGGGCTCGGGCAGCGCCGCGTAGGCCTACCTACCGGGGCGGCGGGCTGGCACCACCACTGGCACGGGCCTTGCCCTCTCAGGGGGGACTGGCAAGGCTCGCCGAGACATCGAGGCGCGACAGGCGGCCGGCCGACGGCCGCCGGGAGGTGAGGCAGGCCATGGACACCCTCTGGCAGGACCTCCGCTACGGCATGCGGGCGCTCGCCAACCACAAAGCCCTGACTGCCGTAGTCGTGGCTTCGCTGGCGCTCGGGATCGGGGCCAACAGCGCCATCTTCAGCCTGATCGATCAGGTCGTGCTGCGCCTGCTGCCGGTCTCCCATCCGGAGCAGCTGGTGCTGCTCGGTTGGAGGTCCGGCCCGGAGATGCCCGCGGCGGCGATCAGCGGCGAGACCTCCTTCGACGACGCGGGGATCTCCAGCACCTCCTTCTCCTACCGCACCTTCGAGCACCTGCGCCGCCACGCCCGAACTCTGCGCGATCTGTTTGCCTTCGCCGGCATCGAGCGGCTCAACGTCTCGACCGGCGGCGAGGCCGAGCTCGCCCGCGGCCAGGTCGTTTCCGGCGGCTACTTTGCCGCCCTCGGCGTGCCGGCGCTCGCCGGCCGCACCCTCGCCGCGGCCGACGACCGTGCGGCCGCCCCGCCGGTGGCGGTGATCAGCCACGAGTTCTGGCGGCGCGCCTTCGCTCTCGATCCCGGTGCGCTCGGCAGGACGATCTGGCTCAATGGCTCGCCGTTCACCGTCGTCGGGGTGACCGCGCGCAGCTTCGCCGGCGCCCTCGAGCTGGGCAGCGACCCGGAGATCACTGTCGCCGTCGCGCAGCAGGCGCTGGTCATGCCCCGCGGCGCGCTGCTCGGCGATGAGCAGACCTGGTGGCTGCTGGTGATGGGCCGCAAGCGGCCGGGCATCCCGGCAGTCCAGGCAAGGGCCGAGCTCGAGCTGCTGTTCCGCCAGAGCCTCGGCACTCCCGGTGCCGCCACGGCTCACGGCGAAGCCGCAGCCGCGGCCCGCGGCAGCGCGGACGCCGCCCGCAGGGCCCCGGAGCTGCCGCGCCTGACGCTGGCGCCCGGCGCCCGCGGGCTGAGCGAGGAGCGGGAGCGGCTGGCGCAGCCGCTCCTGGTGCTCATGGGGCTGGTCGGATTGGTCCTGGCGGGCGCTTGCGCCAACGTCGCCAGCCTGTTGCTGTCTCGCGCCGCCGCCCGGAGCCGCGAAATCGGCATGCGCCTCGCCCTCGGCGCCAGCCGCGGCCGGCTGGTCCGCCAGCTGCTCACCGAGAGCGTGCTGCTGGCGCTGCTCGGCGCGGCTTGCGGGCTGCTGCTCGCCTGCTGGGGCGCGGGGATGCCGGTCATTTGGCTGGGGGGCGGCGCCCCGCCCCTGCGCCTGGCCACCGCGCCGGACGCCCGCATCCTCGCCTTCACCGCCACGGTGGCGCTGCTTTCGGGCCTGCTCTTTGGCCTCGCTCCAGCGCTGCAGGCGACCCGCCTCGATCCGGCCGCGATGCTGCGCGGCGGCGGCGCCACACCCAGGGGCGACCGCTCGCGGCTGGGCAAGGCCCTGGTGGTGGCCCAGGTGGCGGTCGCCCTGCTGCTGGTCGCCGGCGCAGGGATGTTCTTGGGCACCCTGCGCAACCTGGGGCGGGTCGCGACCGGCTTCCGGCAGGAGGGCGTCCTACTCTTCCAGATCGACGCGACCCTCAACGGCTACCACGGCGGCCGCATGGCCGACTTCTACGAGCGCGTGCGGAGCGAGGTCGAGCGCCTGCCCGGCGTCACGGCAGCCACTCTTTCGGCCTACCCGCTGCTCGGCCACGGCTCCTCTTTCGGCGACGTGGTCTTTCAGGGCTATCGGCCGCGAGCGGGAGAAAAGATGGTCCTGCCCGAGCACCCGGTCGCGGTCAATTTCCTCAGCACCATGGAGATTCCCATCCTGCTCGGCCGCGACTTCCGGCCCGGCGACGACGAGCACGCGCCGCAGGTGGCGGTCGTAGGCGAGAGCCTGGCGCGCACCTATTTCCCCGGTCAGAACCCGCTCGGCAAGCGATTCGGCTCCTCGCCGGCCAAGAGCGGCGACGTAGAGATCGTCGGGGTGGCGCGCGACGCGCACTACACCCGGCTCGACCTCGACGGCAAGATGCCGCTCACCATCTACCGGCCGTTCCGCCAGCAACTGCTCGAGAAGGCGATGTGTTTCGAGGTGCGGACGGCGGGCGACCCCGGCCGCCTCGTCCCCGGCATCCGCCGGGTGGTGCAGGCGCTCGACCGCAACCTGCCGCTCTACGGCATCCGCACCCAGTCCGAGCAGATCGCGGAGACTCTCTTCCAGGAACGTCTCTTCGCGCGCCTGGCGAGCGCCTTCGGGCTGCTCGCCACGCTGCTCGCCGCGATCGGGCTCTACGGCGTCATGTCGTTCACGGTGGCCCGCCGAACCGCGGAGACCGGCGTGCGAATGGCGCTCGGCGCATCGCCGACCGAGGTGCTGAAGCGCCTGCTGGGCGAAGCGCTTCTGCTTGCCGCTCTCGGCGTCGCCATCGGCGTCGCCGCCGCGCTCGCCGCGGGCCGCCTGATCGCCAGCCTGCTCTTCGGCCTCAGCGCCAGCGACCCGGCGGTACTGATCCTTGCCGCCGGCCTTCTGGTCGCCGTCGCCGGCATCGCGGCTTTCCTTCCTGCCCGCCGCGCCGCGCGCACCGACCCGCGCATCGCCCTCGGACTCGAGTAGCCTACGGCCCGCGCCTCAGTGGGCGGCGCGCCGGTCGGGCGCTGAGCAGCCGCAGCTGGAAGGCGATGCCGACCACGACGAGAATGACCAGCAGGATGGGGCGGAGGCTGACGCTGATGTGCGCCATCCCCGCCAGCCCGACGCCGTCGAGGATGAGCCCGGCCCCCGCCACCGAGGACAGGACCACCAGGGCCAGGTCGAAGAGCAGCACCGCCAGCACCGCGGCCACGATTCCCGCCAGCAAGACGAAGAGCTGTTGCTCGAGCGTCAGATGGTGCAGGCTCCACGCCATCAGCCTGATCAGCACCGAGGCGCCTACCACGAAGCCGGCGAGCGCGATCGCCACCTTCTGCAGGAAAATCGCCAGCAGCACGCCCACCACTCCGGCGAGCAGCGCGACGACCAGGCGCACTCCCGGTTCCCGCACATGGAAAGTGTCGAGCGACAGCGACCAGCCGGCCATGAAGCCGACCACCCCGACGAACACCCAGAACAACCGGCGCCCCAGGAAAAGCAGGAGCGCTCCGACCAGGATGGCCGCCAGCGGCGTCATCGGATGCCCTACCAGATCGAAGGTTCGCAGATTGAAGGTTTGCATGCTCGCCATTGTATCTAGCATCCCATGTCCGCTATAGGGGTCTGCTAGGATTGCGCTGTGCTGAATCGTGCGGCGAGGTGACGGGCCCGGGCGGCCCGGGAGGAGAGGAGCCATGGCAGCGACGAGTGGCCGATTCTCAGACGGCGCGGATGCAGCGGATGCAGAGGACCGACCTCCCGGAGCGCCGGAATGGCGATGCGGTCGTTTGGCGGGCATCGCCCCGCTGGCGGCGCTGCTTGCGCTGCTTGCAGCAGGGGCGGTAGGAGCCTCCATCCCGCCTCACGCCGGCTGCGCGTTCGGAGAGCTGTCCTTCGACGAGTCCGCGGCGACCGAGTGGCTCGAGGCGGCCGGCCGGGCGGGCGGCGACGCGCCCGACGCCGCGGCGGAGCTCGGGCGGGCGATGGAATTCCTTCGCCATTGCAATCCGCCTGCAGCTGCCAACGCGTTTAGACAGGCCAACGAGCTGGCGGGCGGAGTGTGTGGCGGGTGTCTGCTGGGGGCGGCGCAGGCCCTCGGTCTCGCCGGCTTGCTGGACCCGGCGATCGAGGGTACGCGCGCGGCGATCGCCCTGCTCGACCGCGACCCGCTCCTCGGGCGCGCCTGGGGGCAGCTCGGCACCTTGCTGCTTCTTCGGCAGACACCCGAGGGCGACTCCGAGGCCGAAGACGCGTTCGCGACCGCCGCAGAAGCTGGCGGAAGCTACCATGCCATGGCCCTCTCGCGCCTCGCCGCGGTGCGCCTCCAAAGGCGGCACTATCCCGAGGCGGTCGAGACCGCGTTGCGCGCCATCGCGGCCGATCCCCACGGCGAAGCGGGAGGCGGTGGCCGATCGACGATCTGCAGGGCGAGGCGTGCGGGCTATACCGACGAGCTGGCCAGGCGCGGAGCGCCCGCGGCGGACCAGACCAACACGGCGAACACGGCGCCCGAGCGCGAGGAGACGTACCGCGTCGGCGAAGGTGTCCAGCGCCCGACCAGGATCTACAGCCCTGCCCCGCTCTACCCGGCCATGGCGCGCAAGGCTCGCCTGCAAGGAGTCGTCATCGTCGAAGGAGTCATCGACACCCACGGCTGCGTCGCCGACGAGAAAGTGCTGAAGGGCCTCCCGATGGGCCTCGACGAGGCGACCGTCGCGGCGGTCCAGGGGTGGGTCTTCGAGCCCGCCACCCTCGACGGCAAGCCGGTCAGGGTCTACTACACCTTGACCATCAACTTCCAGATGGCCCCCGACGCCAACCTCCCGCGACCCGCCGACTCCCCCGCTCCACAGTAGGGCGGCGGGATTTGTGGGGCGCGCCCCGGACCCGATGCAATTGGACGACCCGTACACCCGCGCCGGGCTCGCGAATCGAAGCTGCAGGCGCCGGCTTTTCTTCCCCCTTCTGGCCCTGATCCCATGGTCGGCAGCAGCCGGCATTCTCGTGGCGGCGCCCCCCCCGACGCCACCTGAGAAGAAGACCCCGCAGCGAGTGCTCCAAGTCACCCTGCTCCCGGCGCCTCCTGCGGCCGGCGCCGTGGTGACCGGCGGCGGAACGCGAGGCGCCGGTGATTCCGCTGCCGGACCAGCTCCCGGCAGCGCGGCCGCGCCCGGCGCCGGGGCAACTTCGGCGGGACAGGCGCCCGCCGCCGGGACGCCGCCCCCGAGCCCGATCGACTGGCGGCCGGTACTGGAGGATCAATCGGCGCGGCGGGCCGCGCGTGCCCAGGAGAGCGCGCGTGAAAACCGGATCGTCTGGTGGGCGATCTTGACGCTTGCCGCGCTGCTGCTGGCGGGACGGCTGGTCCTGCGCCTGCGCCGGCAGCTGCCCCTCCCCTGCCCTGACTGCGGCCAGAAGATGGTGCGGCTCGACCGCGAGGCCGCCTTCGCCCAGCTCGACGTCCGCGAGAGGACCGAGCAGCTGGTCGGCGACGTCCTCTACGAGGTCTGGCGGTGCCGGGGCTGTGGCCGGGTCGACAAGCGCGGCCGGGCGCACGAGCTGGCCGCAGCCGCCCGGGTCGCCACGCCGCCGGCGACGTCGCCGACGGAGGCCCATCGCCGGCGCGGGCCCCGGCCACCGCCGCGCTCCTGAGCTCCTGAGCTCCAGCCACCTCCAGGCAGCCAAACAGCCGAACAGCGCCCGGGTCTCGTCGCGCGAAACCGGCTAGAGTAGCCAGCCATGCGCAGCCATATCGGTTGTCTGTTGTCGTTGGCGCTCGCCGCGGGCAGCCTCGGAGCGTCGAGCCCACCGGCCGCGACCCCTCCCACGACGGCCACTCCACCGCCCCCGGCGGCGCTTGCGTCCGCGCCCGGCGGCGCGGGCGAGGAGCCGCCGGTGCCGCAGGAGTGGCGCACCCGGGCCGAGCTTTCCGGCTTCACAGCGACCTCGAGCTACGAGGAGACTCTCGATTTCGTGCGCCGCCTGGTCACCCGGTCGCCTGCCATGCGGCTCAGCTTCTTCGGCAAGTCGGCCGCCGGCCGCCCCTTGCCGATGGTGGTCGTATCCCGCGAGGGGAGGTTCGAACCCGGGCAGGACCGGCGCGCCGGTGCCGGCGGCGTCCCGGAATCCCGCGCCAAACCGGTGGTGCTGATCCTCAACGCCATCCACGCCGGCGAGATCGACGGCAAGGATGCCTGTCTCATGTTGCTGCGCGACCTGGCGCTCGGCCGGCACCCCGAGGTGCTGGAAGCGGCCACTCTTCTCGTCCTACCGATCTACAACGCCGACGGCCACGAGCGAGTCTCGCCCTTCAACCGGCCCAATCAGGACGGTCCCCGCGACGGCATGGGGTTTCGCACCAACGCCGCCGGCCTCGACCTCAACCGCGACTTCGTGAAGCTGGCGAGCGAGGAAGCGCGTTCCCTGGTGGGGCTGTTCAACCTCTGGCGCCCGGAGCTGGTCGTCGACGATCACGTGACCGACGGCTCCGACCACGACTGGGTGCTGACCACCGCCTGGGCCGAAGCGCCGCAGCTGCCCGCCCCGGTCGACGCCTGGCAGCGCGCCCATCTGGGTGCGGTGCGCGAGGCCACCGCGCGGGCCGGCCATCGCAACGGACCCTACGTCGCGCTGCTCGACCCGTCCGACCCCGGCAAGGGATTCAGCAGCGTACTCGAGACGCCGCGCTATTCGAGCGGCTATTTCCCGCTGCGCAATCGGCCTTCGGTGCTGATCGAGACCCATTCCTACAAGCCCTACCGGCTGCGGGTGCTGGCCAATCGCGACTTTCTCCTCGCCCTGCTGCGCGAGATCGGCAGGAACCCGCACGCCCTGGTCGCGGCGGTGGCGAGCGCCGAGCGGCAGACTGTCGAGCTGGGACGCGCCGCGGCCCCGCCCTCCGAGGTGGTGCTTGCCTTCGAGCCCCAGGAGCCGCCGGACCGGATCAGCCTGCCGATCTACGCCTGGCATCTCGCGCCTTCGCTGGTCAGCGGCGAGCCGCTGCTGCGTTACGAGCGCGGCAAGGTGCGCGAGATCGAGGTCCCCTGGGTCCACCTCGTCCGGCCGACCCGCAGCGTGCCGCGGCCGCGCGGCTATCTGGTGCTTCCCGGATGGCCGGCGATCGAGCAGCGCCTGCGCGGTCACGGCTTGCGCGTGGAGCGCCTGCTGGCGCCGGCCGAGCTCGAGGTCGAGGCTATGCGGCTCAACGACCCACGCTTTTCCCCCACCCCCTACCAGGGCCTCACCCGAGTGAGCGGCTCGGTCGCCCGCCAGAGCGATCGGCGCCGGCTGCCGGCCGGAACACTCTGGGTCGCGGCCGATCAGCCCGACTTCGAGGTGGCCGTGCAGCTGCTCGAGCCCGAGGCGCCCGACTCGCTGGTCTCATGGGGCCTGCTGTCGTCCGTCTTCGAGCAGGCCGAGTACATCGAGCCGAGTGGCCTCGAGAAGCTGGCCGAGCAGATGATCAACGACCCGGCGGTCACCGCCGCCTGGCAGGAGGCGCTCGCCGACCCCCATTTCGCCGCCGACCGCCAGGCGCGCCGGCGCTGGTGGTACCGGCACACCCCCTATTTCGACGAGCGGGTCGGCCTGCTCCCTTACTTCCGGCTGCTGCAGGCGACGCGGTTCGCCACCGCGCCCTGGTGAAATCCTAGGTGCGTTACGGCGACCCCGATGCATGAAACGGCGCTGCGATGTGGCGGTGGAGGCCTACTCGAAGCATCGATCGGATCGCCCCCCGCAACCCCTCGATCCCCTTCCCACCCCTCCGGGGGGGAAGGGGACGCCCCCTCCCCTGGCGCAAGAACCAGTTTTCGTTTTGACTCAGCCGAGCAGGCCGCGGCGCGCGGCGTAGCGCACCAGCTCGGCGGTGTTGTGGACGCCGAGCTTCTCCATGATCCGGGTGCGGTGGTTGTCGGCGGTCTTGAAGCGGATGCCGAGCGCCTTGGCCACCTCCTTGGTGGTGCGGCCCTCGACGACCAGGTGGAAGACCTCGCGCTCGCGCGCGGTCAGCGCGCCGTAAGGGCCGATTTCCCGTTCGGGCGAGCGGAACTGCTCGGCCAGCACCTTGGCCGCTTGCGGGCCGAAGTAGCCGCTGCCGGCGGCGAGCGCCTTGACCGCCGCCAGCAGCTCCGAGGCGGCGCTGTCCTTGACCAGATAGCCCGCGGCACCCTCGCGCACCAGGTGCAGCACGTACTCCTCCTCGTCATGGACGGTGAGCACCAGCACCTTGGTCGCCGGCAGCTTGGCGTGAATCCGCCGCACGGCTTCGAGCCCGGAGAGGCGCGGCATGCTGATGTCGAGCAGCGCCACGTCGGGACGGTGCGCTCGGCCAGCTCCACAGCCTCGAGGCCGTCGGCCGCTTCCGCCACCACCTCGCACTCGCCGCTGGCTCCGAGCAGGCTGACCAGCCCCTGGCGCACCACGGTATGGTCGTCGGCGACCAGCACCCGGATCAATCCGGGCACACTCAACCGCTCCCGCCGGCCGGGGAAGCCGCCCGCGCCAGCGGCACCTCCACCTTCAAGGTCGTGCCCTGTCCCGGGGCAGCGAGCACGCGGCAGCGGCCGCCGAACAGCTCGACGCGATCGCGGATGCCGCGCAGGCCGGAGCCGCTCTCGCTCGCCGCGGAGCCGAGAACGACCGCCGGCTCGAAACCGGCGCCGGCGTCGGAGACGCGGAGCGCCAGCAGGCTGCCGGAACGCCGCAACTCGAGCGAGGCCGCGCTGACGCCGGAGTGCTTGAGAACGTTGGTCAGCGCCTCCTGAGCGACGCGGAAGATCAGGGTCTCGAGGTCAGGGTCCAGGCGCCCTTCGAGCCCGTCGCAGGCGAGCTGCACCTGTAACCCGGGGCCTTCGCGCAGGGTGCGAGCCAGCCAACGCAGCGCCGGGCCGAGGCCGAGATCGTCGAGGATCGCCGGCCGCAGCAGCCGGGATAGCTCGCGGGTCTCGTACAGCAGCCTTCCCGCCAGCTCGGCCGCCCCGGCGAGACGCACCCGCAAGCCCCGGCCATCGGCCACTCCTTCGCCGCCGGCGCCGCTCTCACCCCTCGCGGCGGCGGCGGCAGCCCCGTCTCCGCCCTCTCCGCCCACCTGGCGCTCCAGCATCTCGAGCTCGTTCTTGAGCGCGGTCAGGTTCTGGCCGAGGCCGTCGTGGAGCTCACGCGCCAGGCGCCGGCGCTCCTCTTCCTGGACCTTCCAGACCGCCTTGGCGAGACGGCGGAAGCGCTGCTCGCTCTCGATGAGCTGCTGCAACAGCTGCTGGTTGTCGCGGTTGATCTGCCGCACCCGCTCCACGACTTCGCGCACTGCCGCCGTGGCACTCTCTTCGGGCAGGGGGGTGAGATCCGCGTCCGGCCGGGGGCTTGCCGGCGCCGGCCGCCGTTGCAGCCGATCATTTGACGCCGGCTGACGCTGCAGTCGCTTGTTCGACGCCGCTTGACCCTGTAGCCGGCTAGTGCGCGCCGGCCGCGGGATGGGAGTATTGGCCAATTTCTTTGACCTCCGCGAGAGTCTCGAACGCCGCCCGCTGCTCGGGCGTCAGGTCGCGGCGCAGCCGCTGCAGCTCCTGAGCGGCACGCTGCTTCTCGGCGGCCGCCTCGGCCGCCTGCGCCGAGTCATCGCGCGCCGCGAGCGCCTTCGCCAGCAGCAGGTGCAGGCGGTAGGCGCCGGCATAGGGGCCGGCCGCGGCGGCGAGCCCGAGGCTGCGCCGCGCCGCTTGCTCGGCGGCCGCCGGCTGCCCACCGGCGAGCTCTGCGCCGGCCAGCCCTTCGCAGGCACGCAACAAAATGGGCAGGTGACCGAGCCGCTCGACATCCGCGACCGCCGCGCGCAGCCGCGTGAGCTCGCCGCGGCGGCCGCCGGCGGCTGCCAGCGCCTCGCCCAGGCGCGCCCGCAGGCGCGCCACGACGCTGTGGCTCGCCGCCGCCAGCCCGTCCGCACGCGCGAAGGACGCCTGGGCGGCGGCGAGATCGCCCCGCCGCAGGCTCCATTCGCCGCGCAGACTCTGCAGGTCGGCCAGCTGTTCGCTGTTGACCTCGGGCGCCGCTCGCTTGCCGAGCGGCGCGAGCAGCGCTTCGGCCGCCGGCTGCATGCCGAGCTCGCCCAGGGTCTCGGCCTCGAAGAGGGTGAATTCGGTTTCGCACCGCGAGTCGCCGAGCTCGCGCACCAGCGCCAGCGCTTCGCCGTAGGAGGCGAGCGCCGCCGGGTAGCGCCCCTCGAGCTGCGCCACCCGCCCGAGGTTGCCCAGGGAGACCGCCACCGCGGCCTTGTTCCCCAGCTGGCGGCTCTCGCCCAGGGTGCCCAGGAACGACTTGAGCGCCGCCTCCCACTTGCCTTGCACGAGCTGCAGCTGGCCGATGCTCTGAGTCGCTTCGACCATCCCCTCGCGGTCGCCGGCCGCCTGGTGCAGCGCCAGCGCCTGCTGCCAGTAGACCATCGCGTTGTCGTACTCGCCGAGCAGCAGGTAGGCGTAGCCGACGTTGTTCAAGCTCTGCGCCAGGGTCAGCCGGTCGCCCAGGTCGCGGCGCAGCTGGAGGGCGTGACGGTAGGCGTCGAGAGCCCGGTCGTAGCGCCCGCGCTCCTCCTCGAGGCCGCCAAAGGCGTTGTACAGCTCGGCGATGCCGGCGGTGTCTCCGATCTGGCGCAATAGGCCGAGTGCGCGCTCGAGGTCGCGCTCGGCGTCGGCATAAGAGCCGCGGGCCAGGGCCAGTGTCGCGAGGTTCTTCAGGCTGGTGGCGTAGCCCCGCTGATCGCCGATGCGCTGGCGCACCGCCGCCGCCTGGCGATAACTGTCCGCGGCGCGCTCCAGGTCGCCCAGCTGCTGGTAGGCGACGCCCATGGCGTTCCAGACGTCGGCCTTGCCCTGCTCGCTCCCCAGGCGGTTCTGCACCACCAGGGCGTGGACCAGCGGCTCGTCGATCGCCCGCTTGGGATCGCCCTTCTGGATCGTGTACTTGCCGAGCAAGAACCAGGCGCGGGGATGGTTCGGGTCGAGCCGCACCACCTCGCGCAGGGTGGCGATTGCGGCCTCAAGATCGCCCAGCTGGCCGCAGGCCTCCGCCAGCTCGAGCCGCGCCTCGAGATCTTGCGGGTAGGCCTCGAGCAGCTGGCGCAGGATGTCGCGCGCCAGCTCCGGCTTGCCTTCGAGCAACGCCTCCTGGGCCCGCGCATCGTAGGCGAGGCGGCTGCGCGCGCCGCCGAGCGTCGCCACCGCGCGCGCCGCCGCGCCATGAGCCTGCTCCGTGTAGCCGAGGCTCTGGTAGGCGGCCGGAGCGACTTATTCCTGGTCGATCGCCAACGGTTCGATCACCGACGGCGCCGGCACCCGGCAGATCACTTTCACCGCCGGCTCCTCGGGGCCGGTGACCCTCCAGGTCCAGGTGCAATCGAGCGGCGGCTGCAGCAACACCAGCAGCCTGGTCATTCCCGCCGGCTGGAGCTTCTACACCATCGCCCCCTGCCGGCTGGTCGACACCAGGCAAACCCTCGGCACCTACGGCGGCCCCGCACTGCAAGGCGGCACCGAGCGCGCCTTCCCGGTCAACGGGCACCGCGGCATCCCCGCCGACGCCCAGGCGGTGGCGCTCATCGTCACGGTCCTCAACTCGACGGCCGCCGGCGACCTCCAGCTCTACCCGTCCGGCATTCCCGCGCCGAACGCCTCGGCGATCAGTTTCCAGGCCGGGGTAGTGCGGGCCAACAACGCCGTCATAGGTCTGATCGGCAATCCATTCGGCAGCCTGACCGTGCTGGCCGACATCTCCGGCAGCGACACGACCGACCTCATCATCGACGTCAGCGGCTACTTCAAGTAGGAACCCCAGGGCGGCGGCGGGCACCCTGGACACCTGCCGCCGCGGCCTGCCCTTTGATAGGTTCCTGTCGCCTACCGGCGGTCGTAGGGGATGATGTGTTCCCACTCGCTGGCATCGGAGCGGGCGACGACGGCGACCACCGGTTCGGTGTCGCTGAGGTTCTTGACCTCGTGGGGCACGCCTGGCTCGATGAAGATGAAGTCGCCGGCGGCGTTGTCAATCGCCTTTTTGAGGCCGGCGCCATACTCGTGGCGCACGCGGCCGGCGAGGATGTAGAGCATCACCTCGAAATCGACGTGGATGTGGGCGTAGGCGACGCCGCCCGGCGGGATCGTTGCCACGTTGAGCGACAGCTTGCGGGCGCTGACGTTCTTGGCCGACAGGCCGGTCTTGTAACGGATGCCGTTCCAGTCGCGGCAGGTGCCGCTGCCGCGAATGACCAAGATCCCCTCGCCGCCCTCGACCCGTTGCCAGTCCTCGTGCTCGCTCTCGGACACCGCAACCTCTCTCTATGAATAGGGCTCCAACTCGGTCCAGGTGTCGTGCTCGAGGGTCTTCTTGACGTCGATCATGAAGCGGTCGGCGTCGGCGCCGTCGACCAGGCGGTGGTCGTAGGTGATGCCGAAGTAGGCCATGGTCTTGATCGCCAGCGTATCGTTGCCGTCCTCGTCGGTGACCACGATGGGCCTTTTCTCCACGGCGCCGATGCCCAGGATCGCGACCTGCGGCTGGTTGATGATCGGCGTGCCCCAGAGGCTGCCGAAGACTCCCGGATTGGTGATGGTGAAGGTGCCGCCCTGGACCTCCTCGGGCCTGAGTTTCTTGTTGCGCGCCCGGTCCGCGAGGTCGTTGGCGGTCTTGGCGAGCCCCACCAGGTTGAGCTGATCGGCGTGCTTGATGACCGGCACGATCAGCCCGTGGCCCAGGTCGACAGCCATCCCGAGGTTGATGTCGTTCTTGTAGACGATGTTGGTGCCGTCGATCGAGGCGTTGACCTTGCGGTGGGCCTTGAGCGCGTTGACCACCGCCTTGAAGATGAACGGCATGTAGGTGAGCTTGGTGCCCTCCTTGCGCGCGAAACCCTCCTTGGCCCGGACGCGGGCGCGGGCAACGCGCGACATGTCCATGTGGAAGACCGTCGTCACGTGCGCCGACGTGGCCTTCGAGTAGACCATGTGGGCGGCGGTGATCTGCCGGATCTTCGACATCGGCTCGATCTCGACGTTCTCTCCCTCGACGTAGGCGGGGACCGCGAAGCCGCCGGTCGGGCGCTGTGCCGGCGCGGCGGCCGCGGTGGCCGCAGCAGGCGTCGGCCGAGGCGCCGGGGGCGTTGGGGCGGCAGCGGCAGGCGCGGGCGCCGGCGCCAACGCCGGGGCGGGCCGCTCCCGGCGCTGCTCGAGGTAGGCGAGGATGTCGTTCTTGGTCACCCGGCCGTGCGCGCCGGTGCCGGCAACCTCTTGCAGGTCGACCCCCTCCTTGGCCGCGATGTTGCGCACCAGCGGGCTCGAAAACTTGCGCAGCCTCTCTTCTTCGCTCTGCTCGCCCGCCGCGGGGCGCGATTCCCCCGCCTCCGGCGTCCCCGCCTGGGGGGGCGGGGCCGGCCCCTGGGGAGCGTCTTCGGCGGCTTTCGCCTGGCCGGCCGGCTCGGTGGCTGCCGCCGCCTCGCCCCCTGCGGCTGGGGCGGGCGGAGCTGGCGCCGCGCGCTCTTGCGGGGGCGGCGCCTCGGAGGGAGCGGCGACTGGAGCGGCGGCGGCCGCGGGCTGAGCCCCGGCCGGCGCGGCAGCGGCGGGGGCTGCCGCAGGCTCGGCAGCGGCCGGCTCGGCGGCGGCCGGCTGGGCACCGGCCTCACCAATCAGCGCGACGACCTGGTTGACCGGCACGGTCTCGCCTTCCTTGCTCTTGATCTCGAGCAGGACGCCGGCGGCCGGGCTCGGGATCTCGGCGTCGACCTTATCGGTCGAGATCTCGAACAGCGGCTGGTCCCGCGCCACCGTGTCACCCACCTTGACCAGCCATTTGGTGATCGTCCCCTCGGCGATCGACTCCCCCATCTGCGGCATCACCACTTCCGTTGCCATAAGCTCTCCGTGTCCGGTTCTCAGATCAGTAGCCAGCCAGCTCGCGCACCCGCTCGACTAGCTTCTCGACGTTCGGCAGATAGAACTCCTCGAGGGTGGGGCTATACGGCACCGGAGTATCGGGGCAGCACAGCCGCATGACCGGGGCGTCGAGCCAGGCGAAGCCGCGCTCGGCGATCCGCGCCGTCACCTCGCCGGCCACCGATCCGGTCAGCTGCTCCTCGGTCAGGACGATTACCTTGTTGGTCTTGCGCACCGTCGCGATGATCGCCTCTTCGTCGAGCGGCTTGACGGTGCGGAGGTCCAGGATTTCGAGGTCGATGCCCTCCGCGGCGAGGCGGTCGGCGGCCTCGAGGGCCAGGTGCAGCATAGCACCGTAGGTGATGACCGAAAGGTCGCGCCCGGCCCGCGCCAGGCGGGCCTGCCCGATCGGCACCACCCCGTCGCCCGCCGGCAGCTCCTCCTTGATCCGGCGATAGAGGTACTTGTGCTCGAAGAAGAGCACCGGATTGGGGTCGCGGATCGCCGCCTTGAGCAACCCGCGGGCATCGGCGGCGGTGCCCGGGGCGACGATCTTGAGCCCCGGGGTGTGCTGGAAGTACGACTCGGGGTTCTGGCTGTGGAAGGCCGAGCCGTGGACGTTGCCGCCCGCTGGTCCGCGGATGACCAGCGGCACCTTCTGCCCCCAGCGGTAGTGGTTGGGGCCGGCGAAGTTGATGATCTGGTTGAAGGCGCAAGAGATGAAGTCGATGAACTGCATCTCCACGATCGGCAGCATCCCCATCATCGCGGCGCCGATCGCCGCCCCGACCATCGCCGATTCGCTGATCGGCGTGTCGATCACCCGCTCGGGCCCGAAACGCTCGAGCATGCCCGCGGTGACCCGAAAAGGGCCGCCATAGGTGCCGACGTCCTGGCCGAGTAGGAAGACGCGCGGGTCGCGCTCCATCTCCTCCCACATCGCCTGGCGGATGGCCTCGAGGTAGGTGACCACGCTCATCGCTCCGCGACCTTCGCGCCCTCGGCCCCTTCGGCCGCCGGCGCGGGCGCGTAGACACCCTCGAGCGCGCGCTCGGGCGGCGGCATCGGCGAGGCCAGGGCCTGATCCATCTCCGCCACCAGCTCGGCGTCGAGGGCTGCCGTGATCCGCGCCAGCTCCTCGGCGGTGGCGAGGCCGCCCGCCAGCAGGTGGCGCTCGAAGCGTTCGATCGGGTCGCGCCGGCGCCAGCTCTCGAACAGCTCGGGCGGCACGTAGCCTGCGTCGTCGTGCTCGGCATGACCCTTCATGCGAAAGGTCTTGGCCTCGATCAGGCTTGGGCCGCCGCCGGCGCGCGCCCGCTCGACCGCGCGGCGCGTCACGGCATGGACCGCAAGCACGTCGTTGCCGTCGACGATCTCACCCGGAATGCCATAGGCGGCGGCGCGGATGGCGATGTCCGGGATGCGCATCTGGCGCGCGGTGGGGGTCGAGTAGGCGTAGCCGTTGTGCTCGGCGATTACCACCAGCGGCACCTGCAGGACGGCGGCCAGGTTCAGCCCCTCGTGGAAGTCGCCGGTCGAAGTGCCGCCGTCGCCGATGTAGGTCAGGGCCACCAGGTTCTTGCCTTGCATCTTGCCGGCCAGCGCCACGCCCGCCATCACCGGGATCAGCGCCCCGAGCATCGAGATCGGCGCCACCAGGCCGCGCCGCAGGTCGCCGAAGTGGGTGTTGCCGTCCTTGCCGCCGGTCGGGCTCCCTCCCTTGGCCATGTACTGCATCATCACTTCGCGCGGCTGCACGCCGCGCACCAGCATCGATCCCAGGTTGCGGATCAGCGGCCCCATGAAATCCTGGGGCTCGAGCGCGTAGGCGCTGCCCACCGAGGTCGCCTCCTGGCCGCGGCTGGAGTAGAGTCCGCCGACCACCTTGCCCTGCCGGTAGAGGTTGCCTAGCCGCTCCTCGACCATCCGGTTGAGCTTCATGAACCGGTAGAGCTCGAGCTGGCGCTCACGCGGCAGCTCGGTCGGCGCCAGGCGCGCCCGGAGATCCCGGAGACCCCGGAGACCCCGGAGACCCCGGAGATCATCGCCCGGTGCGGAGGCCGAGCTCGGCTCAAGCCGCGGCCCGCGCAGGCGCCGTCCGCGCGGGCGCGCCTCCGGGCCGGCGGCCCCGGCCGCGACCGCGGCGGCAACGACGCCGTCGCCCGGGTCTTTCTTCCCGGTCGTCTTGGCGATCGTCTTGCCCGCCGTCTTGCCGGTTCTCTTCCCGGTCGTCTTGCCCGCCTTGCCGGCTTTCTTGCCGGCCTTCTTGCCGGAGCTGACGCTTCCCCGCTTGGCCATGGAGCTCCTCGATCGCCTGGGCCGGCCGCCGCCCCTCCCGCTCAGAAGTGGATGGCGTGGCCGAGGGCGGCATGCGCCGCCTCGCCCACCGCCTCGGACAGCGTCGGATGAGCGTGAATGGTGCGCACCAGCTCTTCGTCGGTCGCCTCCATGGCGAGCGCGGCACAGGCCTCGGCGATCAGGTCGGTGGCGTGCGGACCGATGATGTGAACCCCGAGCAGCTCGTCGTATCTGGTCTCCCGCACCACTTTGACGAACCCTTCGTTGTGGCCGAGGATCGAAGCCTTGGCCAGCGCCGTGAACGGGAACTTGCCCACCGCCACCTCGTAGCCGCGCTCGCGCGCGTGCGCCTCGGTGAGCCCGACGCTGCCGACTTCCGGGTCGCAGTAGGTGCACGACGGCACGCGGTCGTAATTGAGCGGGCGCACCGGCCTGCCGGCCATGTGCTCAACGGCGAGGATGCCTTCGGCCGAGGCGACGTGCGCCAGCCACGGTGTGTTGACCACGTCGCCGATGGCGTAGATATGCGGCACCGCAGTCTGCATGAGCGGGTTCACCTTGACGTAGCCGCGGTCGAGCTCGACGCCCAGCGCCTCGAGGCCGAGCTCCTCGGTCAACGGCCGCCGCCCGACCGCCGAGAGCAGGATCTCCGCCTCGACCGACTCGCTCTTGCCCTGGCGCTCCAGGCGCAGCCGAACTCCGCCGTCGACGGGCTCGGCGGCGGTCATCTGGGCGCCCGCCAGCACCTTGATCTTGCGCTTGCGCAGCGCCTTCTCGAGCTCGGCCGAGACCTCCTCGTCCTCGATCGGCAGGATGCGCGGCAGCATCTCGATCAACGTCACCGCGCTGCCGAAAGAGGCGTAGAGCGAGGCGAACTCGGTGCCCACCGCACCGGCCCCCAGGACCGCAATCGACTTCGGCACCCGCTCGAGCTCGAGGACGTGGTCGGAGTTGAGGATCCTCGTGCCGTCGGCCCTGGCGATCGGGATGTCGCGCGGCACCGAGCCGGTCGCGATCATGATGAACTTCGCCCCGTAGACCTCCTTGCCGCCCTTCTTGCCGTCATCGAGATCCTCGACCTCCACCTCGTGCGGGCCGACTAGCCGGCCGCGCCCCCGCATGCCGGAGGTCTTGTACTTCTTGAACAGGAACTCGATGCCGCGGGCGCTCTTGTCGACCACCTTGCGCTTGCGTTCGTGGGCCTTGGCAATGTCGAGGGTCGGCGCCGCCACCTCGATCCCCAGGCTCCCCGCGGCGCGGATCTCGTCGAGCAGCGAGGCGGTATGCAACAGCGCCTTGGTCGGGATGCAGCCGCGATGCAGGCAGGTGCCGCCGAACTTGGGGTCCTTCTCCACCACCAGCGTCTTCAAGCCGAGCTGCCCGGCGCGAATGCCGGCGACATAGCCGCCGGGACCGCTGCCGACGATGATCAGGTCATACTCTTGTCGCGCCATCGGATCTCCCAAAGCCCTCCGGGGAATGCCGCTCGTCCATGACCGGACGAGCGGCGCAGCTCCGGAAGTGCGTCCTAGCGCCTGGATCGAGGCCCGCCCGCCCCGCGACGCCGCAACGCCACGACGCCACGACGCCGATCATCGCGCCGGCCACCGCCCGCTCCTCGCCGCCGGCGGAATCGCCGCGCGGCTGGGCGGCTTCACCCGACGGTCTGCGCCGCCTCGTGCTCGACGCGTTCGAGCGGCACCGCCCGCAGCCGCCCCGGCTTCTCTTCGGTGAGCCTGGCCAGCGGGACGTCGAAATCGTGCTCGAAGATGCCCAGCCACCCGCCGGCGGCAGACCGCGGCAGCCAGCTCTTCTTGTTTTCGAGCGTGGTGAGCGGATAGAGGTCATAGCTCATGATCCACGGATAGGCCACGTGAGCGGTGGTGGGCACCAGGTCGGCCCAGAAGACCGCCCGGGCGCCGTCGCCGCCACCGTCGAGCAGAACCATGCACATGTCGGCGTTATGCCCCGGTACCTTCACTGCTCGCACCCCAGGCAGCGGCTCGGCCCCGCCGCTGAACAGGCGCGCCACACCGGCCGCGAACAGCGGCTCCCAGTTGCGCGGATCGTAGCTCGCCCGGTCGCGCTCGTTGGGCCGGCGGGCATGCTCGACCTCGCCAGCCTCCAGCCAGTAGGTGGCGTTGGGGAAGCTCGGCACCAGCTCGCCGGCCGGTGCTTCGGGCCCGCCGCCCTCGGCAGCGCGCGCGTCGGCGTAGCGGGTGTTCCAGCCGCAGTGGTCGAAGTGCAGGTGGGTTAGCAGCACGTGCGAGACGTCGCCCATCTCGTAGCCGGCCCGCCGGATCGCCGCCGGCAGGCGCTCGGCCCCCGCAGGCATCCCGAACATGTCGCGGAATCGGGCATCGTTCTTGTCGCCGATGCCGCTGTCGATCAGCAGCAGCTCACTCCCGCGCGCCACCAGCAGGCAGTTGGTTCCCATCCGGATCCGGTTGCGCTCGTCTGGCGGCTTGGCCCGCTCCCACATGGTGCGCGGCACCACGCCGAACATGGCGCCGCCGTCGAGACGAAACTCGCCGTCGCTGACCACCGTCAGCTCGAGGTCCCCCAGCCGCATACCCAAAGGAGTCTATCCGATGCCCTTCGTTTATCGCGACTGGCCACCCGGCCCGGCTCGCGGTGGGTGTCCTGAGTTAGGACGGCACCCCGGCTCGCCAACCGCGCCCGAACCTCACCCCGGCGCCGACGCCCCGGCCACCAGGCGGTTCATCTGGCGCAGCGTCTTCTGCCACTCGCGCAGGGCCTGCTCGAGCGTGCCGTGGACCAGGCCCAGGCGGGCCTCCGGCGGCTCACCGGGGTGCCCCGCCGCGGCTGCCGGCCGGCGCTGCAGGGCCGTCAGCTCGCGCAAGGCCGACTGCAGCGCCCGATAGGCGTCGTGCAGCCGCGCTTCGCAGCTCGCCCTGACCTCGCCGATCGCCCGCTCCATCTTCTCTTGCGCGGCCTCGAACTGCACCTCGATGCGCGCCTTGAGGATGGCGGTATCTGAGGCCCGCCGCAGGTCGCGCGCCAGACCCAGGCGCGAAAGCGCGTAGATCGTCCACTTGGCCGGATCGAACTGCCAGCCGCGGATGCCGTTGCGGTAATCGAACGGGAAGCTGTGGTGATAGTTGTGGTAGCCCTCGCCGAAGGCAAGCACCGCCATGACCGCGCTGTCGCGCGCGCTGTGCCCGCGGCTGTAGGGCTGGCGCCCGATCAGGTGGCAGAAGCTGTTGATGAAGAAGGTCGTGTGGTGGCTCGCCACCACGCGCAAGACGCCGCCGATCAGCAGGCAGCCGAGCACGCGGCCGGTCGCAATGCCGACAGCGAGCGGGATGCCGGCGGCCACCGCCACCGCCAGGACCTTGTACCAGCGGCGCTGCCAGCGCACCAGCGGGTCTCCAAGCAGGTCGCGGACCACGGTGTCAGGGTGCGGCTCGTACCTGACGAAGATCCAGCCGATGTGCGCCCACCAGAATCCTTTCTGGATGTTGTAGGGGTCGCGGTCGTGGTCGACATGGGAGTGATGGACCCGGTGGTCGGCTGCCCAGTCGACGATGGCGTCCTCGAGCGCGCCGGCGCCGAAGACCAGGAAGAACAGGCGCACCGGCCAAACGGCCTGGTAGCTCTTGTGGGCGAAGAGCCGGTGGTAGCCGGCGGTCACCGAGATGCCGACCGCCAGCCAGAGGGCGCAGAAAGTCAGCGCCTCCGGCCAGCCCAGGCCGCGCGTCACGACATACCAGGGCGTGCCGGCGAGCGCAATCGCGAGCGTCCCCAGCAGAAAGGCCATGTTGGTGAGATTGAACCGCTGCGTGCTCGCTGTGCTCACTTGGATTCTCCCATAGACGCCCACCAGCTCCGCTCTTTCGCCCACCGCCTTCGACGGCGCCTACCCGGCCGCTCGACCCGCAATCCGAACCGCACGGCGAGCCAACACCGGCCAGAAGGCGGCCAGCGTCCGCGCCCTGTTCTGGCTCTCGCCGGAGCATGGCGCTGCAGGGACCTCGTACCACGATCGGTTGACGACTGAAAAAGTGTACCACCGTCCACCACTCGCTGGAGACCAATCCTGTAGGAGGTGGTGTCCTGACTTGGACACGACTCTGTAGGCTCAGCGGTCACGACAGCCGGAGAAGCCGGGCGCGGCTCGTGGGGGTCGCTGCCTGGTTAGGGAGCCCTACAAGACGTGGTGGGAATCCGGCGACCGCCGGCTTCACCGCCGGGCAGAGCCATGGTCATCGGTTCTCAGCGGAATGCGCATTCGCCGTGGACAGTGGACCTCGAGTTGTCGCCGCGGCCCGCACGCTGTACGCTTGTGGATGTCGTGAATCGTTGGAGCAAGCTGCCTGCCCGGCATGAACTTCGAGATCCTCGGCCCCATTTCGGCGATCGGGACCATCGCGGTGGGCAAGCAGATCCGGGATCTACCGCGCCTAGTTCGCGCCTACGGCGACGGGCGCTGGCGCAAACGGAAAGGAATCGCCGTCGTCCGCTTCGCGGACGGCTCGATCTGGAAGGCCGAGGTTCACTGGTATGAAGCGTTCGGCATCGGCAGGAAGGAGTTCAAAGCCAAGCCGCTCCTCAGCAAGGCATGAGATCTCCGGCTCGCCGGCGCGGAGCTACGTCATCTGCGTACGCAACGAGGACTACCCGGCCTCGCTCGAGCGCGGCAAGGTCTACCTCAGCTTCGGCGCCCCGCAGATCGGACCGCAGGGGTATCTGGTCGTCGTCGACGAATCCGGGGAGGAGTATCTTTACCCAGCCAGCTACTTCCACGCCATCGAGCTGCCACAGGAGGTCGAAGAGGCGCTGGCGCTGTTGTGATCGGGATCGATTCGGTGGGCAGCCCGGCCTCGTGGCCCCGTCGCCAAACGCTCCGCGAGCTCGGTCATCTCCTCGAGAGCCTCGAGTTTCGCCCGAAGGGGGAGGTCTCGCCAGCGCCGTAGCTGCTCGCGGCGGCTGCCTTCCCAGCTCATTCCGTTCTGGGCGAGGGCAGGAAAAAGCTGGTGGCCCGGAGGAGCCCGAGGACGGCGAGGGACCTACCGGGCTGCGCGGCGGCGCCGATGCTCGCCGGGCTCCGGCAGCCGCCGCACGATCAGCCCAGAGCTAGAGCTCGGCCGCCGGGGGTTGCGGAGAGCCGGCCGGGAGCGAGGAGCCCTGCGCGCCGGTCCAGCCCGCTCCAGCTGCTTCGCCCTCGGCCCCTTCGCGCGGCGGCTCCGCGGTCTCGGCTGGCTCTGCGCTCTGCTCGGCGAGCAGCTCCTCGAGCCGGGCTAGGGTCGCGTCGAGGCGGCGCACCATCTCGCTGCCGGAAGGGGGCGGGGCGGGCGGTGCAGCCGGCACGGCCAGAGTGGGCAGGCCGACTCCCTGCCAGAGATCGCGCTGCTCGTCGGCGAGCAGGTCGCGCCGCAGGGAGATGCCGTGGCGGGCGAGCAGCGGCGCCAGCGAGTTCTGGTGGACCCGCAGGTAGCGCCGGGTGGCGCGATAAGCGTGCTCGCAGACCAGGCGGCGCTCGGAAAAGCCGAAGATGTTGGTGAAGAACATCACGTAGTCATCGCGCTCGGGCTCGAGCAGGATCACGTCGGCATGGCTGAACTTGGAGCGGTACGATTCCAGGCCGACCTTGAGCCGCGAGTGGATGATGGTGCGCAGGGTCTGCGACAGCACGGTGGGCAGGCCGCGATCCATCAGGTTCGAGCGCGGCAGCAGACCCAACTCGACGGCGTGCACCGTGTCGACCGGCACGATCGGGTTGATGCAGATCACCAGCTCCGCCCCGGCCTCGAGCGCGACCGAGGCGTGCAGCGTCTTGATGAGAATCCCGTCGACGTAGTGGCGGCCGTCGATCTCGACCGGCGGATAGAGCCCGGGCAGCGCCGTGCTCGCCTGGACGGCGCGGGAGATCGGCACGTGATCGGTGCCGGAAATGCCGAAGCGGACCGGCTGCCCTGAGTCGAGGTCAGCCGCCACGATGACCAGGCGCTTTCCGAGCCGGCGGAAGTCGTCGGTCCGCGACTTGAGGTTGTAGATCTTCTCGAGATAGGCGCGGATCGGCTCGTTGTCGAAGACCCCCACCGGCAGGGCGCGGGACAGGCGGGTGAGCGACCCGAGCAGCGTGCGGTCCTGCCGGTTGCGGGCATAGTCGAGCAGCGCCTCGCCGAGCAGCCGCGGCACGGCGCGGGCGCTCTGCCAGAGCGGCCGCAAGGCAGGGGTGAGGAAGGTCTCGGGGACGAAAGGGTGCTCGCCCGGCTCGTGCGAGACGATGGCGCGGCACATCTGCGCCGGGGTGAGGTCGTTGGCCAGGCAGGCGGTCAAGAAGCCGCCTGAGCTCACCCCGACGTAGATATAGAGATGATTGAGGTCGAGGCCTTCGAGCGCCTCGTCGATCGCCCGCAGGGCGCCGATCTGATAGATGGCGCCCTCCAGACCGCCGCCGGCGAGCGCGAGCGCGATCCGCGGCGTCGCCGCGGCGCGCTCCGCGCTCAGGCGGGAGCCAGCGTCGCCGTTGGCCACTTAGACGACCTTGTGCGCCGCCTTGGTGGTCCTGGGTGCCGCCTTGTCCTCGCCGGCCCCACCGGCCAGGGTCACCCGCGGCTTGAGCTGCTCGACCTTGCCGTTGAGCTCCTCGACCCGGCGGGTGAGGTTGTGGATCTCGTCGCGGGTGGGGACGCCCATCCGGTGCAGGGCGGCGGTCAGCGCCTCGTCAACCTTGCTGCCCACACCCTCCCAGGCGTCGCCGGCCTTGGACTTGGCCTTGTCGACGGTGCTCTTGGCCTTGTCGACAGCCTTGTCGACGGCCTTGTCGACCTCGACCTTGCCGCGCGACTCGACCTCGCGGCCGCGGTCGACCAGCCGGCTGAACAGCTTGCCCCCCTCCTCCTCGGCTACCGCCAGGGCGCCCAGCCCCGCCAGCCAGATCCGATGTGCCGAATCCTTGAGCTCGTCCTGCAGATTCTTCTCCTGTGCGGACTCGTTCTTGCTAGCCATGGTTCTCCTCGTTTCCAGTGAGCGGCCGTGCGGCGCAGGTGCGCCGGGGAAAGGCCGCGGTTTTTGGTTGCGACTCCTGCTTTTTTCGATGTCTTGCGTACCGCTACTTCACTGATCACCCGACTCGCCCGCGATGATCAGAGTCGAGAGTCGAGAGTCGCGCGCGTCGCGCGACCGCTGACCAGCCGCGAGGTCGTCGAGCTGCTTGCCCAGCGCGTCGAGGCGCGAGGCCAGGACGCGCAGATCCTCATGGGTCGCGACGTTCAACCGCCGGAGCAGCCCGCGGCTCTCGTAGTCGACCGTATCCTTGACCAGCGTGCCGAGCCCGCGCAGGCCGTCGCGCACCCTCTCCACCGCCGCGTCGGCCGCGTCCGCGGCCTGCCGGCTCCGCCGTTGCGCCCGCTCGGCGACCGGCCGCCCTCGTTCGACCAGGCGATCGAACCCGCCGGCAAGCGTGCGCCCAGCCTCTCCCATCTCGGCCCCCATCTCGGCCAGGACGCCGAGGCCCGCCCAGTAGAGGCTGCGCGCCGCGCCCACCGCCCGGCGCCCGGCTGATGCCGCCGGCGGCTCGCCAGCTCCCGCGCTCTGGATGAAGCTCGCCGGGCTCACTTCCCCGCCCCCTTTCCGGCCAGGTCGGCGGTGGCCGCGACTGGCGAAGCGGTCGGCGCCACGGTGTACGCAGCATCCGCAGCATCGGGTGGAGCGGCAGGTGGCGGCGAGGGCTGCATCGCAGGCGCGCCGGACGCAACTGCGGGCTCGAGCGAGGCCAGCGAAGCCTCGAGCTCCTCGAGCCGCGAGCGCAGGCTCGACATCTCTTCGCGCGCCCGGCGCACCGGCGCCAGCCGGTCGATCGACGCCTGCACCAGGCGGTCGACGCCGTGCTGCACCTGTTCGACGCCGGTATGGACCGCGCGCTCGCCGAGCCGCACCAGGTCGTGCAACAGCTCGCTGGGAAGCGACGACGTGCCGCGGCGGCCTTCGTCCAGGATGATCTGGGTGAGGGTCTGCGAGGTCACATCGCCGGCCGTCGCATTGTCGAGGACCCGGACCTCCTGCCCTTCCCGAATCCAGCCCGCGATCTCCTCGAGCGAGACGTAGCGGCTCTCCTCCGTGTCGTAGAGCTTGCGGCTTTCATAGCGTTTGATGAGCCGGATCATCGGGTTCTCCTCGCGTCGTTGCTGGCCTGTACGCAGCCCTGTGCCCTTGGGTTCTGCCGCGTACAGACGGAACTTTACCGCACTGCGGCATGCATGTCAAGCCCTTTTTGACGCAGTGCGGCATACGCGATCCGCCGCGAAAGCGGGTCTACTGCTTCTCGACGATCACTTCGACGCGTCGATTCTGTTGCCGGCCCTCGGCGGTAGCGTTGTCGGCGATCGGATGCGACTTGCCGAAGCCGCGCGGCTTCAGCCGGCTCGCCTCGACGCCGTGACCGGCGAGCCAGCTGCGCACCGCTACGGCGCGCCGCTCCGACAGCTTCTGGTTGTAGTCCTCCGAGGCGATCGCGTCGGTGTGGCCCTCGAGCCGCACCGGCCGGCCGGGGTAGCTCGCCAGGACCGTTGAAACCTCCCGGAGCGTGCGCTCGGCGTCGGCACGGACCGTCGCGGAATCGAAATCGAAGAGCACCGAACCGGGCAGTCGGATGATCACCTCCGTCGCCGTTTCTTCGGCGTTGAGGGTGGCGAGGCGCTGCTGGAGCGAGGCGTCCTTGGCGACCAACGCCGAACCGAAGCCCTCGATGCCCGAGGTGCGATCCACGAGGGTGGTGATGTCCATCTTCAGCTCGGTGGTCTTGTCGCGATTCCAGTCGGCGGTCGCGACCGACGCCGCGAGCGCCTCGGCCGCCGCCGGCTCGGGGTCCACCCACGGCGAGCCGGCGGCGACTGTCGTGTCTCCAGCCGATGAAGCCGGCACGCCGGCAGAGCTCGACGCGGTCGTCGGCGCCGGCTGGCCGCCGAGCTGGCCCGCGGCAGGCGCGGCGGCGCGGCTCGCCTCGGGCTGCGACGCCGGGTTGCCGCAGCCGGAAACCAGCCCGAGCGCGAGAATCGCGGGTAGTGCTGCCGGGCGGAGCATGCTCACTTGTCCGTGATCGCCAGGTCTTCGAACGGCTCGGTCTTGCTGAAGAAGACCGTGATCTTCTTGACCTGCGGGGGCGGCGCCGGGAGCTTCATCCAGTAGCGTTTGGTGGCGCCGGGCTCGATTGCTTCGCTGATGCCCGTCCCCGAACCCGTGTACTCGCTCGCCGACGCCAGGGCGTGCTTTTCCTTGTCGGTCAGGACGTAGTACTTGGCGCCATGCTCCTGATCCACCGCGTAGGTGGTGGCATGGTCGCTGAGGAGGTCGAAGATGACTTGGATTCTGGCAGGCCCGTGATTGCGCACCGCCCACTTCACGGTGAGCACGCTGCCCTTGCGCTCCACCGTCATCACGTCGAGCGCGACGCCGCTCCAGTTGGTCTCGGCGGTGGCGAGCGGCTGCTGCGCCTGGGCCAGGCGCGCGACGGCGAAGAGGATGAAAAAGAAGATGAAAACGGTGCCGAGATACCTGCTCCTCATGTGGTTTCCTCCTTCCAAAGAACGTGGCAGGGGAAGTCTCCCAGATGGCTGCCCAGGCGGGCGCTTCGCGCCGCCGCGGGCGCGAAGGCGAGCGGGGACCCCCATGGCTGGAGCTTCGGCCTTGCGCTGATCATAGCGGAATGCGGCCAGACCTGGGACCCTCCAGGCACGGTGCTGCCCGCCTTTCTCACCGGCTTCCCGCTGCGGCGGCTCTTCCGGCACTAGCCCCCACCGGCCGTGGCGATCCCCGAGGGATGAAACGGCGCTGCGATGTGGCGGTGGAGGCCTACTCGAAGCATCGATCGGATCGCCCCCCGCAACCCCTCGATCCCCTTCCCACCCCTCCGGGGGGGAAGGGGACGCCCCCACCCCTGGCGCACGGACCAATTTCGTCTAGCGCGGCCGCGAGGAGCGCGGCTAGGGGGCGTGGCCGGGCCGCCAGGCGGCCAGGCGGCCGCTGAGGTCGCGGCCCATTGCCGCGAGCTCCGCCAGACCGGTCGGCTCGTCGGGGCGCAGCGCGAGCTCGATCAGCGGCTGGGAGCTGGCCAGCAGCTGGCGCAGCTCGGCGAGGCCCCGGCGGTCGCGCTCGCCGAGCCAGGCCAGGATCTCCACCCCGTCCGCAGGGTCGGGCGCCGCCGGCGGCGGTGCGGCCAGGCCGCCGGACGGCGCGGCGGGCCGCGCAGGATGAGGGTGAACGCGGTTGACCACGATCGGCCCCAGCTGGTAGCCGGCCTGCTGCAAGCGGCGGGCGAAGAAAAGGGTGTCGGGGTTACGCTCCTCGCCGGGACCGGCGACCAGCACGAACTGGGTGCGCGGCGAGCGCAGCAGCTCCTCGACCCGCGCGGCGCGCTCGCGGAACCCGGCGTAGAGCGGCGTGAAGGCTTGAAAGAACTCGGCCATGTCGCGCAGCAGATCGAGTCCGACCACCTCGTCGAGGAAGCGCTCGGCGCGCCGCCCGAGACCCCCCAGGCGCGAGGTCGCCTTGAGGCGCCCGCGCTCGTCGAACCAGGGACGCAGCGCCACCCGCAAGGCGCCGCTGTCGAGGAAGCCGACGATGCGCGCCGGGGCTTCCAGGAAGTCGAGCGCCTGCCGGGTGGGTGGCGTATCCAGGATCACCTGTTGATAGCGCCCCTCGGCCACGACTTCGAACAGGCGCTCGACCGCCATGTATTCGAGGATGCCGCCGAGCGTGCCGGAGAGGTGCTCGTAGAAGCGATTGCCCAGCACGCGCTGCCGCGCCGCCTCATCCGGTGCGTAGCGCTCGATCAGCCGGTCGAAGGTGCGCCGGGCGTCGAGCAGGCTGGCGTCGAGCTTCCCCGGCGCCGCGAGCGCGACCCGCACCTCGCGCTCGCGCGCCTCCTCCTCGCCCACTCCCAGGGCATCTTTCAGGCGCAGCGACGGGTCGAAGGTCATGACCAGCGTGTCGCGGCCCGCTTCCGCCGCCGCCACTCCGGCGGCGGCGGCGAGTGTCGTCTTGCCGACCCCGCCCGAGCCGACGAAGATGAGCAGCGGATGGCGCTCGGAGATCAGGTCCATCCACCCTCCCCGCCGCCGCCACTACCACCAACATTCCTACCCTCAGTCTCGCCAGCCGCGGGGTCGATCCCCGCGAGGCGCTTGCGGAGCGCATCGGCCAGCGCCGGACCGCGGCCGAGCGGCAGCAGCGGCAGCTCGATCCGCGGCCCGCTCCAGGCCGCAGCGAGCCGCGCCAGCTCGCGCTCGTTGAGCGCGCGGCGGTCGCGCCAGAGCGTCCGCAGGTCGTCGCCGTCCGCGGCCGCCGCTTCTTCGGCCTCCGGCGGTGCTGCCGCAAGAGCGGCGGCGGTCTGATCAGCCGGGCGCGCGGGGGGAGCGCCCGCCCGGGCTTCTGCCGCTCGCTCGGGCGGAAACGGCGGAAAGAGGCCATTGACGATCAGCGCCTCGGGCTCGCGGTCGAGCTGCCGGGCAAGGGCCTGCCGGAGCTCGAGCGCCTCCTCGACCGGCATCTCCTCGGCCTGGGTGACGACCACGATGCCGCAGCGCCCGGGATCGGCGATGAAGCGGGCGAGCTCTCCGGCCAGCGCGCCGAAAGGGCCGCCGCGGATCACCTCCGAGACCAGCGCCGGAGCGGAGAGCAGACGCACCCCATGACCGGTCGCGGGAGCGTCGAGCACCACCAGGTCGATCGGCGGCGGCGGCGGCACTCCCGCGGCGGCGCCGGCGCCGCGCAGCAGGCGCAGGGCGTGGCCGAGGATCGCCAGCTCCTTGAGGCCCGGCGCGCCGGCCGAGAACTGCTCGTAGATCGGGCTCGCCAGGACCCGCCGCAGCAACAGCTGCACCCGCAGCCGTTCGCGCACGATCTGGTCGAGCACCTGCCCCGGCTTGAGGTTCTGGACCCAGACCCCAGGCCGGGCCGGGACGATCTCGCCCCCCGAGGGCGGCACCCCGAGCATCTGGTGCACGTTCTCGCGCGGGTCGACCTCGAGCACCAGCACCCGGCGCCCCGCCGCCGCCAGCGCCAGGCCCAGGGCTGCCGCGACCGCAGTCTTGCCCACCCCGCCCTTGCCCGTCACCACCACCAGCTGTAAGCGGGCCAGTCGCGCGATGAGCTCCATGGCGGGGCCTGACTATAGCCGACCCGGCACGGGCGCCAAGCCGGGCGGCGCGGCTACTTGACTCATGGGGATGAGTCGATCAGACTACCATTATGAGTAAGCGTCTACAGGTTCTGCTCGAAGAGGACGAGTTGCGCGAGATTCAAAGCGCCGCACACAGGGAGCGCCTGACGGTTGCCGAATGGGTGCGCCAGGCCCTGCGCGAGGTGCGTCGCCAGCGGCCGCGGTCGAGCCTCGAGCGCAAGCGCGACGCGATCCGCAAGGCACTTGAATACGCAGCTCCGACGGCTGACATCGCCCAGATGCTGGCCGAGATCGAGCGCGGTTACCAGGCAGGGACGCCGGAGTGATCTTCGTCGACTCGAATATCCCGATGTATCTGATCGGCCGCGCTCACCCCAACAAGGAGGGAGCGCGACGCCTGCTCGAAGGAGCGGCGGTCGCCGGCGAGCGGCTGGTCACCAATGCCGAGGTCTTGCAGGAGATCCTTCATCGCTACGACGCCTTGGGCCAGCGGCAATGGATTCAGCCGGCCTTCGACGCTCTGCTTGGGGTCGTTGATGAAGTGCTGCCGGTCGAGCTCGCCGACCTCGAGCGAGCCAAGAACCTGCTCCATTCCACCGGCCGCCTCTCGGCTCGCGACGCCCTTCACCTGGCGGTCATGCAGCGCTACGGAATCGCCACCATCATGACCTACGACGCAGGCTTCGACGGTCTCGCTGGCGTAGGGCGCCTGAGCACCTAAATATGCGGTCGATCTAGAGTCCCCACCGGTTGTGCCAATCCCCGAGGGATAAAACGGCGCTGCGATGGGGCGGTGGAGGCCTTCTCGAAGCATCCATTGGATCGCCCCCCGCATCCCCCGCGAGCCCCCTCCCCTGACGCACGGACGAATTCCTATAGAGCCGGTCCGGTTCGGTTTGCGTTTTGCGCGGGGGCGCGGTAAAAACCGGGCGTCATGTCGCGGTTCCCCGAGACGAGGCTGCGCCGGCTGCGGCACACTCCAGCCCTGCGCCGGCTGGTGCGAGAGAGCCGGCTGGCGGCCGACAGCCTGGTGCTGCCGCTGTTCGTCTGCCCCGGCGAGGGGGTGGCCCGGCCGATCTCCGCGATGCCCGGGGTGTTCCATCACTCGGTCGACCGTCTGGTGGCGGCCGCCGCCGAGGCGCACGCGGCCGGGGTCCGCGCGGTGCTGCTGTTCGGGCTTCCCGAGTATAAGGACGCGGTGGGAAGCGCCTCGTGGGCCGCCGACGGCATCGTGCAGCGGGCGCTCGGCGCGCTCGGCCGCGAGCTGCCTGAGCTGGTCAAGATCGCCGACGTCTGCTTCTGCGAGTACACCGACCACGGGCACTGCGGCGTGCTGCGGCCGGGCCCCGGCCCGGCGAGCGCCTTTCCGGACCTCGTGGGCGTCGACAACGACCTCACCCTCGACAACCTCTCCCGGCAGGCGGTCTCGCTCGCCCAGGCAGGCGCCGACGTCATCGCCCCCTCGGACATGATGGACGGCAGGGTCGCCGCGATCCGCGCGGCGCTCGACGCCGCGGGCAGGTCCGACGTGCCGATCCTCTCCTACGCGGTCAAGTTCGCCAGCGCGTTCTACGGCCCGTTCCGCGAGGCCGCCGGCTCGACGCCCGCCTTCGGCGATCGGCGCGCCTACCAGATGGACCCGGCCAACGGACGCGAGGCGATGCGCGAGGCCGCGCTCGACGTCGAGGAAGGGGCGGACATCCTGATGGTCAAGCCCGCCCTCCCCTATCTCGACCTGCTGGCGGCCCTGCGCCGGCGCTTCGATCTGCCGCTCGCGGCCTTCCACGTGAGCGGCGAGTACGCCATGCTCAAGGCGGCTGCCGAGCGCGGCTGGATCGACTACGACCGCGCTCTGATGGAGTCGCTGCTGGCCATCCGCCGGGCCGGCGCCGACCTGATCCTGACCTACGGCGCGGTCGACGCGGCGCGCCTGCTGGCCGCCGGGTGGAGCGAGTGAGCCTGCTCGCCCGCGCCGAGCGGGTGCTGCCGGGGGGCGTCAACTCGCCGGTGCGGGCCTTCCGCGGCGTCGGCGGCGAGCCGGTCTTCGTGCGCGCCGCCTCAGGCGCCTGGCTGGAAGGCGAGGACGGGCGGCGCTACGTCGACTACATCGGCGGCTACGGACCGCACATCCTCGGCCACCGGCACCCGGCGGTGGTGGCGGCGGTCGGCGAAGCGCTCGGCCGCGGCACTTCCTTCGGCGCGCCGACCCTGGCGGAGGTCGAGCTGGCGGAGCTGATCGCCTCGGCCCTGCCGGCGGTCGAGATGGTGCGGCTGACCAGCTCGGGCACCGAGGCGACGATGTCGGCGCTGCGGCTGGCGCGCGCCGCCACCGGCCGCCACCGTTTCCTCAAGTTCATCGGCTGCTACCACGGCCACGCCGATCCCTTCCTGATCGCCGCCGGCTCGGGAGCCGCCACCCTGGGCGTCCCCTCCTCGCCCGGCGTGCCGCCCGCGGTCACCGCCGACACCCTGCTCGCTCCCTACAACGACCTCGCGGCCGTCGAGGCGCTGTTCGCCGCCCGCGGCCCGGAGATCGCCGCCGCCTTCGTCGAGCCGATCGCCGGCAATATGGGGGTCGTGCCGCCGCTGCCGGAGTTCCTGCCCGGGCTGCGCCGGCTGTGCGACGGCGCCGGCGCGCTGCTGGTCTTCGACGAGGTGATGACCGGCTTCCGGGTCGCCTGGGGTGGAGCGCAGTCGCTGGCGGGCGTGACCCCGGACCTGACCACCCTGGGCAAGGTGATCGGCGGCGGCCTGCCGCTCGCCGCCTATGGCGGCAGCCGCGAGCTGATGCGGCGGATCGCACCGGCCGGTCCCGTCTACCAGGCCGGAACGCTCTCGGGAAACCCGCTGGCGGTCGCCGCGGGGCGTGCCGCGCTCGGCGAGCTGGCGGCCGGCGGCGGCGCGGCCTACCAGCAGCTCGAAGAGAGCGGCGCCGCCCTGCAGGCCGGCATCGAGGCGGCCGCCCACCGCCACCGCGTCCCCTGCCGGGTGCAGCGCCAGGGCTCGATGCTAGGCCTCTTCTTCACCGCCGCGCCGGTCGAAAACCTCGACGATGTCGACGCCAGCGACCGGCGCCGCTTCAGCCGCGTCTTCCATCACCTGCTCGCGGCCGGCATTCACCTGCCGCCCTCGCCCTACGAGACCCTCTTCGTGTCCACCGCCCACGGCGAGGAGGAGATCGCCGCGACCCTCGCGGCCTTCGACCGCGCGCTCGCCAGCGAAAGCGCCGAGAGCGCCGTAGCGGCTGGAGCCGCGCTCTGAGCCAGCTGGGCCGCACCGGCCACGCCGCTGGCCGCCTTCGCACCTGACCCGTTTTCTTCCTAGCAGCTCAAGCGCTCGCCGCGAAGCGCGTATAATGCCGAGGCTTGGCCGGCAGACTACCGACGCCCAAGAATCAGCCCAAGGAGGGGCGGCATGACCCATATCATCACCGAACCGTGCATCGGCGTGAAGGATACGGCCTGCGTCGATGTCTGCCCGGTGGATTGCATCTACGGCAAGAACGACGACTGGGAGATGCTCTACATCCACCCCGAGGAGTGCATCGACTGCGGCCTCTGCATCGACGCCTGCCCCGTCCAGGCGATCTTCCCGATGGAAGAGACCCCCGACAAGTGGAAGGCCTTCATCGCCAAGAACTACGAGCACTTCAACCTCGCCCCCCCGTAGCACCCCCCCACCTTCGACCCATTGCGAGGCGCGGGCAACCGCGCCTCATCTATTTCCCGCCATTCCGGCCCCATTCACCGCCGCCCGCCGTCGGGGATAATCTATTGGAGCTTCGACGGCGTAAGCCGGGTGGAACAGAAGCCGGGGAGGCAGTGACAAATTGCCAGGCGAACGATTTGATCTAGTCATCGTCGGGTCGGGTCCCGCGGGGCTCGCGGCGGCGGCCAACGCGTGGGCCAACGGGCTCGCCTACGTGGTGCTCGAGCGCACCGACCACCTAGCCGATACGATCCACTGCTACCAGAAGCGCAAGCACGTCATGGAGGAGCCGGCGGCGGTGCCGATGCGCGGCGCGCTGCCCTTCGGGGCCGGCGCGCGCGAAGCCGTGCTCGAGGGCTGGTCGCGATTCGCCGCGTCAGCCGCGGGGCTCAAGGTGCGCTTCCGCCAGGAGATGACGGGGCTCGAGAAGACGCTGGAGGGATTGCTGGTGCGCACGCCGGCCGGCGAATACCTGGCGCCCAACGTGGTGCTGGCGGTCGGCACGCAGGGGAACCCACGCCAGCTGGGAGTGGCGGGCGAGGATCTGCCGCATGTCAGCACGCGGCTGGTCGATCCCGATGAGTTCCATGACCTGGACATCGTCGTCGTCGGGGGCGGCGACTCGGCGCTCGAGGTGGCGCTGGCACTCTGCGACCACAACCGCGTCGGGCTGGTCGTGCGGACGCCCGAGATCCTGCGCGCCAAGGAGAGCCTGGAGCGCGAGATCCTCAGCCGGCAGGCGACGGGCCAGCTGACCATCCACTTCAGCACTCAGGTCAACCAGGTCGAGCCCGGGTTCGTCGAGCTCAAGAAGCCAGAGGGCAGCCTCCGGGTGGCGGCCGATCGCGTGATCGCGAAGCTCGGGGCAACTCCGCCACGTGCCCTGCTGGAAGGCTTCGGGATCCGCTTCACCGGCAGCGGCAGGGAGACCAGGCCGGTGCTGTCGCAGCGCTTCGAGTCGACGGTGCCGGGGGTCTTCCTCGCCGGCGCAGTCACCGGCCGCGACCTGATCAAGCTCGGCGTCAATCAGGGCTTCGAGGTGGTGGAGCACATCCTCGGTCACGAGGTCGAGCCCGCCGACGAGCAGGTCCTGCGCCAGCGTCTGCCCTGGTGGAGCGGCACGGTGGCCCAGCGCATCGCCAGGCTGCGGGAGGACATCCCACTGTTCGGCGCCGCCAACGAGGAACTGCTGCGCGAGGTCTTCCTCGCCGCGGAGGTCCGCGCCTACCGCGACGGCGAGGTGATCCTGCGGCAAAACGACTACAGCGACAGTTTCCTGGTGGTGGTGGACGGCGAGGTCGACGTGTCGGCCCGCGCCGAGGGGGGCGCGGAGCGCAAGCTGGCTACGCTCGTGGCCGGCAACTTCTTCGGCGAGATGAGCCTCATCTCCGGCCGCCGCCGCAACGCCACCGCGACCGCGCGGCGGGGAGCCCGGCTGATCGAGGTGCCGCGCAAGGCGATACTCAAGCTGATCGCGACCGACTCCGCAGTCAAGGCCATGGTCGACGAGGCGTTCCTCATCCGCGCCTTTCAGGGCTACCTCTTCCCCGAAATGCCCGAGTCGGTGCTGTGGAAGCTGGCATCGCAGGCCAAGATCGAGCGGCTCGACCGGGGGCAGGTGGTGTTCCGCGAGGGCGACCCGGGCGACGCCTTCTACTTGATCCGCAGCGGCCAGGTGAAGGTCGCCAAGCTCTCGGGCGGCAGGGAGCTGGTGCTCGCCTACTTGGTGGCCGGCAACTTCTTCGGCGAGACGGCGCTGCTGCCGGAGGCGCCGCGCACCGCCAGCGTGACGGCGATCTTTCCCACCGAGTTGATCCGGCTCGACAAGGTCCACTTCGACCTCTTCCTTGCCGCCCACCCCCACCTCGGCGCGGGCTTCACCGGCAAGCTCGAGGAGCGGCGGATCGCGTCGCTGATCGCCGAAGCCACGCCAGGCGCGGGCAACGTGCTCTCCGACCTCATCCGCGAGGAGGTCGTCATCGGCACCCAGGCGCTGTTCATCGACGAGCACAAGTGCGTGCGCTGCAACAACTGCATCAGCGCCTGCGAAGGGGTACACGAGGACCGCCAGGCGCGCCTGTCGCTCACCGGCATCAAGCTCCCCGGCCTGCTCGCCCCAAACTCGTGCTGGCAGTGCGAGAACCCGCTGTGCATGACCGATTGTCCGCCGGATGCGATCGCCCGCGACCCGCACGGCGAGGTCTACATCAAGAGCAACTGCATCGGCTGCGGCAACTGCGAGCGCAACTGCCCCTACGACAATATCTTCATGGTGCACCCGAAGACCGAGCGGACGCTGTTCGGCTGGATCCAGTCGCTGTTCGGCAGTGGCGGCGAGCCCGGCGAAGGCGAGGCGGTCGAGCTGGGCAGGACGGTGGCGGTCAAGTGCGACCTGTGCCGCGAGATCGACGGCGGTCCCGCCTGCGTGCGCAGCTGCCCGACCGGCGCGGCGATCCGGCTCGAGCCGGCCGAGTTCCAGCAGCGGCTGGCGACGCTGATTGGGCGCAGCGGGGAGCTTTGATGCTGCTGCGGACTCCCCTGTCGAGGCGCTGGCGGCGCTGGACGCTGCTGGCGCTCGCCCTGCTCACTGGCCTTTACTTCACCGATGAGGCGAGGAGCGAGCCGCACGGCGGCTCGGCGATTGGCATCGCCTACGGCGCTCTCGGCCTCCTCGCGATCTTCGTTCTGCTCTACTTCGGGGTGCGCAAACGGTCCTACCGCAGCACCTGGGGAAGCCTCGAGGGCTGGCTGCAGGCGCACGTCTACATCGGGCTGCTGTCGGCGTTCCTGATCCTTTTTCACGCCGGCTTCCGCTTCCATGACCAGGTCGCGACCGCGGCCTTCGTCGTGCTCGCGCTGGTCGCCGCGAGCGGCTTTCTGGGCGCGGTCTTCTACACCGGGCTGCCGCGCCGGCTGAACGAGGTCGAGAGCAACCTCACCGCGGTGGAGATGGCGGCGCAGCTCGACCAGCTAGCGGGCGCCATGGTGCGCCTCGCCGCCAACCGGTCAGCCCCGTTCCAGAGGGTTTGCCAGGGGCTTCTCGACGAGTCGCGTCCCGGCCGGATGGCGGGCTGGAAGCTGGTGTTCGGGATGGCGGGGGTGGGCAGCCGCCCGGCGGCGGGCGCCGCGGGAGCAGGAGGGGGAGCCGGCCGCTGGGCCGTGCACCTGCCCGACCTGCCGGCCGCCGAGCAGTCGGAGCTGCGCCAGCTCCTGGTGCTCTCGCGCCAGCGCGGCGAGCTGCTCGAGCGGCTGGTGGCGCAGCAGCGCTACCGCAATCTGCTCGACGCCTGGCTCTATTTCCACGTGCCGCTGTCGTTCGCGCTGGTGGCGCTGGTGATCGCTCACCTGGCGGCGGTCTTGTACTTCGGGCGCCGCTGACGAAGGGGCCGGGACCGCGATGCCCTTCCTGATCCAGCGCGAGCGGCGGCCGACGACGCCGGGCACGCAGGCGGGGCCGGCGCGGCCGGCCGGGCAAGGGCAGCCGGCAGCGCCAGCGCCCCAGCCGCTGCGGCGGACGCAAGCTTCGCGGCAGATGATGATCAACCGCGTCCCGGGCGGCGTGCTGCGCATCGGACGCGGCACCAACGCGGAGCTGCGCCTGGAGGGCGCCGCCGTGGCGCTCGAGCATGCGGTCATCCGGGCCGACGCGGGAGGCTTCCAGCTCCTCGATCGCGGGAGCGTCACCGGCACCTATCTCAACGGCCAGCGGGTGAAAGAGGCGCAGCTGGCCAACGGCGACACGATCCGGGTTGGCAACTTCCAGCTCACCGTCCTCCTGGGCTCGCCCGAGACCGCGGCGGTTGCCGGGCTCCTGGGGCTCACCGTGCGGGAGGTCGCGGAGGCCGCCCCGCCCGAGAGCCCGGGAGAGGAGACGCCGCGCGCCAGGGCGCCGGCGCCGCCGGGAGCCGACTACCTGTCGGCCCTGAGCCTGCGGCGCTGGTTCCTTGGCAAGGCGCTCCTCGCCCTGGTCGTGACCCTGGCCACCGGCATCGTGCTGGTCGCGCTCCCGCTGCGCGGCAAGCTCACCGCCTTCCAGCCGGGCCCGGTGGCGGCCGCGCATGCCGGCCTCGCCTGCGGCGCCTGCCACGCCCCTTGGCGCGGACCGACCCCGGCGCAGTGCGCCGACTGCCACGGCAAGCAGCAGAGGATCATCCTCGTGCATCAACCGCGGCAGGCGTTCAACCCGCCCTGCGCCGGCTGCCATCCGGAGCATCGCGGCGAAACCGCGGTCTTGCGGGCGGACGACCAGAGCTGCGTCAGCTGCCACGGCGATCTGCAGGTGGCGGACGGCGGCGAGCCCCGCTTCGCCCGCCATGTCCACGGCTTCGCGAGCGACCACCCGGAGTTCGCGGTGACCCTGGCGGGCGGGGTGCGCCTGCCGCTCGCCGAAGCGGTGGCGCATCGCGCCGGGCTGGCGCTGCTCCGCTTCAACCACCGGCAGCATCTCCGCCCCGGGCTGCCGGCGCCGGCGGGCCGGCGGGTCCAGCTCTCCTGCGCGAGCTGCCACCTGGTGGGCGAGGGGGCGGGGACCGGGATCGTTCCCTTCAGCTACCAGCAATCCTGCACTACTTCCGGATGTCACCCGCTCACCTTCGACGAGCGCCGGCCGGACCAGGTCGCACCCCACGCCGATCCGCAGCGGGTGCGGGAGTTCCTGTTGAGCGCCTACGCCGAGCGGCGGGCGCCGAGAGAGTCGGTCGGGGCGCTCTACCGGCGCCTGGTGCGCACGCCCCAGGCGGCGGCCGGGGTCGCCGATTTCGGCGCCGGAGCCCAGCGCGCCATGGTCGGGGCGGAACGCTATCTCTACCGCACGGCCTGCAAGGAGTGTCACGACATCGATTTCGCGGCGACGCCGCTGCCGCGAGTGCGCTGGGGGGCGAACCCGGCGCGCCACCTGCCGTACAGCCACTTTTCTCACCTCGACCACCGCCAGACCGCCTGCGCCGACTGCCACGGCGGCGCGGCGCGGAGCACCGGCGCCGCCGACGTTCTGCTGCCCGGGATCACGGTCTGCCGGCGCTGCCATGGCGGCGCGGCGGAGGCGGGCGCGGCGCGCGCCTCCTCGCCGGCGGTCCGCCCCGCCCGCGCCGAGTGCAGGAGCTGCCACGAATACCACCCGCGGCGGCCCCCAGGATGGGTGGCGCAGGCTTCTTGACACGGTCGGCAGGGCAAGACTAAGTTTGCCGCAGAGCCAGGAAGTTCGAGCAGCCAGGGTGCCGCTGGAGAGCGCGATGCGACCGAGCGCCGGCTGGATGATGGTGAGCGGTCTCGCCGCAGCGACTGCGATGGCGGCGGCGGCGGTATTGGAGCCAGGGGAGCCAGGCGCTGCGCCCGGGCTCCGGCTCGCGCCGCGGCTTTCCATGACCGCGCCCGACGGTCCGGCCGCCGCAGCGGCCGCGGGCAACCGCGGTGATCCGGGCGCGCCCGGCGACGGCGCCCGGCATGCCGGCCGAGGCGCGTCGCCGCCACCGGGTACGACTCGACCGCCCCCCCCGCCACCACAGCCGCCCTCTCCTGAGCCGCCTGGCGACGGCGGGCCGTTCCCCCCGTCGGCGACGCCGGCGGTGTGCGCGGATGGGGCGGCGCTGGCGGCGGCGGAGGTGGATGGGCTGGTGCGCGCGGCGGCGGGGGCGGACGTCGGGGAAGGGATGACGGTGGCGGTCGTCGACCGCGCAGGCAGGGTGCTCGCGCTCTTCCGCAAGGCCGGTGCCGACCCGGCCGACGGCGACCGGGCGGTGGGGCTGGCGCGGACCGGCGCCTTCTTCAGCAACGACCAGGCGCCGCTGTCGTCGCGGACCGTGCGTTTCATCTCGGGCATCCACTTCCCGCCCGGCATCGAGCGCACGCCGAACGCCGCGCTCTACGGCATCGAGAACACCAATCGCGGCTGTTCGCTCCACGTCGCCTTCAACCAGGGCAAGGCGGTGCCGCCGGCAGGGTCGCTGGCGGGCGGGGCCTGCCAGGGCGCGGCGCAGGCCGGCTGTGGCACCGGACCGGTCACCGGCAAGGCCGACCCGTTCGACAGCGACCCGGGGGCGGTCGACCCGGGCGGCCTGCCGGTCTTCCGCGGCGGCGCTGTGGTGGGAGGAATCGGCGTCACCGGGGTGTTCCCGGAGCTGGCCGAGTTCGCGGCCTTCACCGCGATCGCCAGCGGCGGCTTCCTGCCCGCCGTCGCGGCCCCCGGCGTGGTCTTCATCGACGGCGTGCGGCTCCCCTTCGTGCGGCAGACGCGGCGGCCGGATTTCACCAGCCCCGGTTCGCCGGCCGGCGCCTACGCGCTCGGACCGCTCGCCGGCGGCTGCGCGCCGGATGGCTACCTGGTGGGGCCGGCGGCGGGCTCGCGGCTCGCCGCCGCCGAGGTCGATCGCATCGTGCAGCAGGCGATCACGGCAGCCGGCCGCACCCGCGCCGCGATCCGGCTGCCGCTCGGCTCGCGGACCCGCATGGCGATCGCGGTCGGCGACCTCGACGGCCGCATCCTGGCGCTCTACCGGATGCCCGACGCCACGGTGTTCTCGATCGACGTGGCGGCGGCCAAGGCGCGCAACGTCGTCTATTTCAGTGCCGGCACCCCGAGCGCCTCGGCCGACCTGCCCGGCGTGCCGGCCGGGACCGCGGTCAGCAACCGCACGCTGAGCTTCGGCTCCCAGCCGTTCTACCCGCCGGGCATCGACGGCAGCGGCCCGGGGCCGTTCTTCGCGCTGCTCGAGCACGACCGGCTGAACCCCTGCACGCAGGGCTCGCAGCAGGCGGGCCCCGACCAGAACGGCGTCGTCTTTTTCCCCGGCAGCCTGCCACTCTACCGCGGCGGCGCCCTGGTCGGCGGCCTCGGGGTGAGCGGCGACGGCGTCGAGCAGGACGACTACGTCTCGTTCCTCGGCGCCCAGGGCTTCGTGCCGCCCGAGGAGATCTGGGCGGACCGCGTCTTCATCGGCGGCGTCCACCTCCCGTTCCTCAAGTTCCCGCGCAATCCCGAGCGATGACCGTCTTGACCGCGCCAGCCGGGGATAGGGCGAGCGGCGCCGGCGTACTGCTCGCGCTGTCGCTGGCCCTCGCGGCGGCCCCTCCCTGGTGCGCGACGGCGTTCGCCGCCGCGCTTGGCGAGCCGCCTTCGGCGCCAGCCGCCGGGCGCTACCAAGTCACGGTGCATGGCGACCAGCCGCTGTTCAGCCAGACCCCGGAGGTATTGATCGAGGGCACGACCGACGCGCCGGTGGGCGCGACGGTCGAGGTGACGCTGGTGCGCGACCTGCCGGGAGCGCCGGCCACGCCGCCAGGCGCCGCCGCCGGCGCGCTCGCCCCCCAGACCACGACGGTCCGGGAAGGCGGCCGCTTCAGCCTCGCCTGGCCGGCGCCGCTCGCCGCCGGGTCCTATGAGGTGAGGGTGATGGTCACGTTCTCGGCGGCGGGAGGGGGCGGCGGCGGGTCGGGAAGCGCCAGTCAGCCGCTGGTGATCCAGCTGCCGGGCCGCTTTCCGCGGCGGCCGCTGCTGGCGGTGCCGGAGGTGTACGCGCCACCGGCGGTGCCGGCGGCGGGCGACTTCCAGGAATTCACCGACCGCTGGCGGGTGGTGCTGCCGCCTTACGAGCTCAACGTCAAGGGGCGGCCTCTCGATCCTTACCATCAGAACCGTTGGAAAGGCGATCTGCCCATCCACGGCCAGGACCTGTTCCTCGACCTGACGGCGGTCTCCGACACCCTGCTCGAAGCGCGCACTCTGCCCACCCCCTCGGGCGCCAGCGCCCGCCGGCCGGGTTCGATCCATTTCTTCGGCGACCGCGGGCAGCTGTTCGCTACCGAGACCCTCGCGGTCTCGGCCGACCTGTTCCGGGGAGACACCGCCTTCCGGCCGATCGACTGGCGGGTCAAGGCGAGCGTGGTCGGCAACGCCAACTACCTGCAAGTTGCCGAGAACGGCATCGTCAATCCCGACGTGCGCAACGGCACGCGGCGCACCAACGGTTGGATGACGCTCCAGGAGCTGTTCGGCGAGCGCAAGCTGGCCGATCTGTCGGCCAGCTACGATTTCGTGTCGCTGCGCGCCGGCATCCAGCCTTTCGCCAGCGATTTCCGCGGCTTCATCTTCACCGACACCAACCTGGGGGCGCGCCTGTTCGGCAACTACCAGGCCAACCGCGATCAGTTCAACCTGGCCTTCTTCGAACGCCTGGAGAAAGACACCAACAGCGGCCTCAATACGTTCAAGTGGCGCCGGCAGACGGTGGCGATCGCCAACTTCTACCGCCAGGACTTCCTGGTCCCCGGCTACACAGTCGAGCCCTCGCTGGTCTACTTCCACGACCAGGCGAGCTTCGAATTCGACAAGAACGGTTTTCTCGCCCGACCCGACCCCGTGGGCTCGGCCATGCCGCACGCCGTGCATGCGCTCTACGCCGGCTGGGCGGGGCTCGGCCACTTCGGGCGCTGGAACGTCGACCACGCCTTCTACTTCGCGGCCGGCAGCGACAGCCTGAACCCGATCGCCGGCCCCGATCCGCGGGGCGGCAGCCGCGACCGCGTGGACGTGCGGGCGGGGATGGCCGCCCTCGAGGTGTCGATCGACCGCGACTGGTGGCGGCCCAAGCTGGCCATCTTCTATGCCTCGGGCGACGGCCATCCCACCGGCCGCACGGCGCGCGGCTTCGACGCCATCTTCGATGAGCCCGCCTTTGCCGGTGGAGGCTTCAGCTTCTGGAACCGCATGGGCATCAAGCTCGCCGGCGCCGGCGTCGCCCTGGTCAACCGCGGCAGCTTGCTGCCCGATCTACGCAGCAGCAAGGAGGAGGGACAGCCGAATTTCGTCAATCCAGGGCTGCAGCTCGCCAGCGCCGCCGTCGACCTCGACCTCACGCCACAGCTGCGCGCCGTCGCAACGGCCAACTTCCTGCGCTTCGATCGGACGGAAGTGCTCGAGTTGTTGCTCTTTCAATCGCCGATCCGCAAGACCATCGGCTGGGACTTGAGCCTCGGCATGCGCTACCGGCCGCTGCTCAACAACAACATCGCCTTGCTGGCCGGCGTGGCGGCGCTGCTGCCGGGGGCCGGTTTCAAGGACATCTACGAGGGGCATGGCGCGCTGTTCGCGCTGTTCACGGATCTGACGTTGACGTTCTGAGCGCGGCCGCGGCCGGCGAGTGAGCTTCAGCCGCACTTGAACAGACGGGGCCGGAGAAGATGCCAACGAAGACCGACAGGGGGACCGGCGGCGAGATGGGAGGCCGGCGGTGAGTCGCCGGCTGCGCCTCGGCCTGGTCAGCGCCGCCGTCGCGGTCTCGCTGCTGGCGGTCGCCGCGCAAAGGAGCGCCTCCAGGGCGCAGCCCACGGCGCCTGGAGACGCGCCGTCCGCGGTGCCCGAGAGCGCAGCGCTCAGATCGCTTGCCGTCACCCTTGCGCGCCTGCACCAGTCGCGCGCCGCGGCCGAGGCGGGCAGCCGCGGGTGCCTCTCCTGCCATGCCGGGGTCGAGCCGATCCATGCCTCGCCCGCGGTGCAGATCAGCTGCATCCAGTGCCACGGCGGCGACGCCTCGGTGGTCCGGCCGCTGACCGGCGGCGCCAGCGCCGGCGGCGCCGCCCAGGACCAGGCGTTCGAGCAGGCGGCGGCGGCGGCGCACGTGCAGCCGCTCTTTCCCGCGCGCTGGGCCGGGCCCGACGGCAAGCCGAGCTCTGCCAACCCGGAGCGCAGCTATACGCTGTGGCTCGAGGAGTCGCCGGAGTTCGTGCGCTTCGTCAACCCCGGCGACCTGCGGGTGGCGCAAGAGACCTGCGGCCCCTGTCATCAGGAAGAGGTCAACCGGGTGCTCAAGAGCCCGATGACCACCACCTCGATCTTCTGGGGGGCCGCCGCCTACGCCAACGGCATCGTCGGTCAAAAAGCCTCGTTCCTGGGCGAGAGTTACAGCCGCGGCGGCAAGGCGCAGTCGGTCAAGGGCGGACCGCTCTCTGCCGAGCAGCTGGCTCGCGGCGGCCTGCCGCTCATCTTCCCGCTGCCACGCTGGGAGATCACCCAGCCGGGCGAGTACTTCCGCGCCTTCGAGCCCGGCGGCCTGCTGCAGCCCTCTTCGTTCCCCGAAGTCGGCAATCCCAATCCGCTGGAGGAGGCAGGCCGGCCCGACTTCCGGCTGTCCAGCCGCGGCCCGGGCACCGGCCTGCGCATCAGCCCAGGTCTGATCAACTTGCACAAGACCCGGCTCAACGATCCGCACCTCTCGCTGCTCGGCACCAACGACCATCCGGGCGACTTCCGCTCGAGTGGCTGCACCGCCTGCCACGTGGTCTACGCCAATGACCGCGATCCAGCCCACTCCGGTCCCTACGCGCCGTTCGGCCATCAGGGCAAGAGCGCAACCGCCGACCTGACCATTCCGAAGAACGAGCCCGGTCATCCGATCCGGCACGTTTTCACCCGCGCCATCCCGACCAGCCAGTGCATGTCGTGCCACATGCACCAGCCGAACTCCTTCGTCAACACCTACCTCGGCTACACCATGTGGGACTACGAGACCGACGGCGAGGCGCTCTGGCCCACTACGCAGCGCTATCCGACACCAGCCGAGCGGCGCGCCAGCCTCGACCGCAACCCCGAGGCGGCGGCGGCGCGCGGCCTCTGGTCGGACCGCCCGACGCTCGAGCGGGTCTCCGAGCTCAACCCGCGCCTCAAGCACACGCAGTTCGCCGACTACCACGGCCACGGCTGGATCTTTCGCGCGGTCTACAAGCAGGATCGCAAGGGCAACCTCCTCGACGCCGACGACAAGGTGGTGGCCTTCGACGATCCGGAGCGGTTCAAGAAGGCGGTGCACTTGCGAGACCTCCACCTCGAGAAGGGGATGCACTGCGTCGACTGCCATTTCTCGACCGACTCCCACGGCGACGGACTGCTGCATGGCGAATACGGCGGGGCGATCGAGATTGGCTGCGCCGACTGCCATGGCACGGTGCGGAGGCGCGCCACGCTGCTCACCTCCGGCCCGGCGGCCCCGCCCGGCGGCACCGATCTCACCCTGGGCGCGACCGCCTCGGGCCGGCGGCGCTTCGTGTGGCGCGGCGGCAGGCTCTTCCAGCGCTCGATGCTCGAGGACGGCCGGGAGTGGGAGGTGGTGCAGGTCAAGGACTCGATCACCCCGGGCGACCCGCACTACAGCGAGCGCTCGCGCCTGGCCAAGACCGTGCAGCGCGACGGCTCGACCTGGGGCTTCGTCCCCGGCGACGAGACGGCGCTCGCCCATGCCGACTCGCGACTGACCTGCTATGGCTGCCACTCGTCCTGGATGACGTCGTGCTCGGGCTGTCACCTGCCTCAGGAGGCGAACCAGCAATCGGCGATGAACCATTTCGAAGGGACGGTGACGCGCAACTACGCCTCCTACAATCCCCAGGTCATCCGCACCGACGCCTTCATGCTCGGCGTCAGCGGCACCGCCACCGGCAACAAGATCGCGCCCGTGCGCTCGTCCTCGGCGCTGGTGCTGTCGTCGCTCAATGCCAATCGGCAGCGCTTCTATGTTCAGCAGGCGCCGATCTCGGCGCCCGGCTTCAGCAGCCAGGCCTTCAACCCGCATGTGCCCCACACCGTGCGGGCGCGGGAGACCAAGACCTGCACCGACTGCCATCTCGCCGAGAGCGGCGACAACAACGCCTGGATGGCGCAGCTGCTCACCCAGGGAACCAACTTCGTCAACTTCGTCGGCCGCTTCGCCTGGGTGGGCGAGGGCCGGAGCGGTCTCGAGGCGGTGGCGGTGAGCGAAGCCGACGAGCCGCAGGCAGTGATCGGCAGCTACCTGCACAAGCTCGCCTACCCGGATTTCTTCCGCGCTCTCCAACGCCGCGGACGCGAGCTCCCGGAGGCGCACCATCACGGCGCCGGGGGCGGCGGCGGCGAGGTCCTCTCGCTGCAGCTGCGCGGCGAGTACCTGTTCACCGCCAAGGGGCGGGGCGGGTTCGAGGTGTTCGACGTTGCCAGCGTCGACAACAAGGACGCCTCGGAGCGCATCGTCACCGCGCCGGTGTCGCCGCTCGGCCAGCGCACCTTCGTGCGCACCCGCTACGCGACGGCGGTGGCGCTGCCCACCACGATGCCGATCGCTCCCTGGCGCCGCGGCGATCCCGCCAACCAGGAGCAGCCGATGCACCCGATCTACCACTACGCCCTGGTGACCGACCGCGAGGAGGGGCTGATCCTGATCGACGTCGACACCCTGACCGACGCCGAGCCGCGCAACAACTTCTTGCGGCGCGCGCTGACCTGGAATCCGGACGGCGTTCTCGACGGAGCAGCCAATCTCACGGTCGCCGGCACCACCGTCTACATCGTCGCGCGGCGCGGACTGGTGGTCGCCGACCTGTCGGCGCCGCTGGCGCCCAAGGTGATCGCAACCCTGGCTGGATTCAACGAGCCGGCGGCGGTGGCGGTGCAGTTCCGGTACGCCTTCGTGGCCGACCGCGACGGCCTGGCGGTGGTCGACGTGACGCGGCCGGAGGCACCACGCCTGGTGGCGCGGGCGGCTGGCTTCGCGGCGCGCAGCGTCTACGTGGCGCGTACCTACGCCTACCTGGCCGCGGGTCCAAGAGGCGTCGCGATCGTCGACGTCGAGCGCCCGGAAAAACCGCTCGTCGATCAGCTCTTCGACGGCGGCGGCCGGCTGCGCGACGTGCGCGACGTCAAGGTCGGCTCGACCAACGCCAGCCTCTTCGCCTACGTTGCGGACGGGGACGGTGGTCTCGCCGTGTTGCAGCTGACCTCGCCCGAGGCGACGCCCGGCTTCCTCGGTTTCAGCCCGCGCCCCGCCCCGCAGCTGATCGCGCTGCGCCGCACCCGCGGACCCGCGCTCGCGTTGTCCAAAGGGTTGGACCGCGACCGGGCCGCCGACGAGAGCGGCAACCAGGTGAGCGTCTTCAACCGCCTCGGCGCGCGGCCGCTCAACCTCGCGGAGATGCGGCGGATGTACCTGCGCGACGGCGCCGTCTACCAGGTCCGCGACGACCCGCCGGGACCGCCGCGCGAGCGGCCGCCGGCGGGCGGCGTGCCGCAAGGCGACAAGGTGCGGCGATGAAGGCGATCTGGGCCGGCAATCCGCGGCGCTGGGCAGGGGCGGCTGGCATCGTCGCCGCGCTCGGGCTGGCGCTTCTGGCGTGGAGCGCCCGGGCGGCGGCCGGCGGCCCGCCCGCGGCGTCCCCGGCGCTTGCGGCACCCCCGGCAATCAGCGCGCCGGGCCCGACCCAGACGTCGCAGGCGCCGGCGGCGCCCGCGCCCGGCAGCGGGCTCTACCTCGGCCCAGCCAGCTGCGGCTCGAGCAGCTGTCACGGCAGCGTCAGGCCGCGCAACCTGCTCAACGTGCGCCAGGACGAGTTCTACATCTGGGAGAAGAAGGACCTGCACGCGCAGTCGTTCAGCGTGCTCTACAACGATCGCTCGGCGGCGATCGCGCGCCGCCTCCGCCTGGGCGCCGCAGCGGGCAGCAAGATCTGCCTCGATTGCCACGCCCTGGAGGTGCCGGCGGCGCGGCGGCAGGGCGCTCTCGAGCTCGAGGACGGCATTTCCTGCGAGGCCTGCCACGGACCGGCCAGCGGCTGGCTCGAGGGGCACCGCTCCGAGGAGTGGACTCACCGGCAGTCGGTGACGGCAGGGATGCTCGACCTGCGCAACCTCGAGGTGCGCGCGGCGGTCTGCCTCGGCTGTCACCTGGGCGACGGCACGCGGACGGTCGGCCACGAGCTGATCGCTGCCGGGCATCCCGAGCTGTCGTTCGAGCTCGACAACTGGAGCGAGGCGATGCCCGCGCACTGGCTGCCGTTCGCGGAGCGGCGCAAGGATCCCGAGCAACCCGGCGACACCCATGGCGTTCGCGCCTGGGCGGTCGGCCAGGTGGCCGGCTTCCGCGCGGCTCTCGGGCAGATCGCGCGCCGCGCCGGCGGCGCCGACGGCGGGTATCCCGAGCTCTCGGTGCTCGTCTGCGACGCCTGTCACCACGCGCTTTCCGAGCAGCGCTGGCAGCGGTCGAGCGCCGAGGGACCGCCCGGACTGCCACGCTGGAGCCCCTCGCACTTCGCGGTCGCGCGCCACCTGATCGCGGAGATGGCGCCCGAGCGGCGGCACGAGATCGATGCCGGGATCGAGGAGCTGGCGCGCCAGCTCGCGCGGCTCGCAACGCCTGCCGTCGAAGTGGCGGCGACCGCCGAGCGCCTGGGCCGCCTGCTCGACCCGCTGATCCCGGCGTTCACCACGGCGCGCTGGGACGACGGCCGGACGGGGCGTTTGCTGCTCGCGGTGGCGGAGAACGACGACGCGCTGGAGACCGCGGACTACCAGTCGGCGAAGCAGGCGGCGCTGGCCGTCCAGACCCTGGTCAGCCAGCTGGCGGCGAGCGACCGGCGGGTCCTCCGCGCCGGCCTGGGCGCGGCGGCCGAAAGCCTCGCCGCCGCGCTGCAGGACCCCTACAGCTTCGACCCCGGGCGCTTTGCGGCCGAGCTGGCCGCCCTGCGGCGGCGGCTGCAAGAGCTAAAGTGAGGCCCGGGTGGCCAGACGCGTGACCGCGGCTCTTGCGGGACGGATGCCGGGCACCCGCCATCTCGTCCTCGCCCTGGGTCTCGGACTGGCTGCCTCGCTGCTGGGGCTCGGGGCGCACCTCGCAGGGGTGCTGCGGCCGGTCGAGCTGGTGGCGACCGACATGTTGATGCGGGCGCGCGGCCCGGCGGCGGCCGACCCGCGGGTGGTCATCTGCGACATCGATGCGGTGAGCGTTCACCGCTACGGGCGCTGGCCGTGGGCGCGAACCCGGATCGCCTCGCTGATCGACCGGCTCGCCGCGGGCGGGGCGCGGGTGATCGCCGTGGACGTGCTGTTCGCGGAGCCGTCGCGCGCGGGTCCGGGATGCGACCTCACCGCCGAGGACCAGGCGCTGGCGGACGCGATGGCGCGCGCCGGCAACGTGGTGCTCGGTTTCTTCTTCCGCGCCCGCGCGCTGCCGGGGGAGCGCGCCGGAACGCTGCCGGAGAGCTTGGCCAAATCCCGGGTCGAGCAGGTGCTGGAGCCGCCGGGCGGCTTCTCCATCCCGCGGCGCCAGGCGGTCGAGCCCAACCTCGACCTCTTCGCCCGCGCCGCCGCCGCGCAGGGTTTCTTCAGCCACGAGCGGGAGAGCGGCGTGCTGCGCCACTACCAGATGCTGATCGACTACGGCGGCAGCTTCTTCCCGGCGCTGGCGCTGCGCGCCGTGCAGCGGTTCGAGGCCGCCGGCCCGCTGGCGCTTGGCCAGACCGCCGCCGGTCTGCCCGAGATCACGATCGCGGGGCGCCCGATCGAGACCGACGAGGCGGGAGCACTCTGGATCGACTACCGCGGACCGGCGCACACCTTCAAGACCGTCTCGGTGGCCGCCGTGCTGCAGGGGGGCCTGGCCCCAGGCGCGCTGCGCGACAAGCTGGTCTTCGTCGGCGCCTCCGAGCCGGGCATCGGCGACACCCAGGCGACGCCATTTGGCGGCGAGGTCGCGGGTGTCGAGATCCACGCCAACGTGGCCGACAACCTGCTCTCGGAGCACTGGATCCACGACTCCGGCCTGCAGGAGGGAGTGTCGCTCGCGGCGCTGCTCGCATTGGGGCCGCTGGTGGCGCTGCTGGTCGCCGCGGTGAGGGCCCACCTGGTGGGCTCGCTGCTCGCCATCGCGCTGGTGTTGCTGTGGCCGTTCGGCTGCTGGCTCGCCTTCGCCACCGCCGGCTGGCACCTGCAGGTGGTCTCGCCCGTCGCTTCCGGCATCGTCGCGCTGATCGGGGCGCTGCGTTACCAGATCGGCCATGTCGAGCAGCGGGCCCGCCAGATCAAGAAGACCTTTCAGCGCTTCGTCTCGGAGTCGGTGGTCGAGGAGATGCTGCGCCACCCCGAGCGAGTCAAGCTCGGCGGCGAGCGGCGCCAGATGACGGTGCTGTTCTCCGACATCCGCGGCTTCACCTCGATCTCGGAGACCCTCGACAGCGAGGCGCTGGTTTCGCTGCTCAACGAGTTCTTCACGCCGATGACTCGCCTCGTGCTCGCGCACGGCGGCACCCTCGACAAGTACATGGGCGACGCGCTGATGGCGTTCTTCGGCGCCCCGGTCGCCCAGACCGACCACGCGCTGCGCGCCTGCGGCGCGGCGCTCGCCATGCGCGCCGAGCTCGGGCGCCTCAACGCCCACTGGCATGAGCGTGGCACGCTGCCGCCTGACAAGTCGCTGGGCATCGGGATCGGGATCAACAGCGGCGAGATGTCGGTGGGCAACATGGGATCGGAGGCGATCTTCGACTACACGGTGATCGGCGACAACGTCAACCTGGGCTCCCGGATCGAAGGCCTCAACAAGCTCTATGGCACGACGGTCATCGTCTCGGAGTACACGGCGCGGGAGGCGGGCGGCGCCTTCCTGCTGCGCGAGCTCGACCTCGTGCAAGTCAAGGGCAAACAGGTCCCGGTCGCGATCTACGAGCTGCTGAGCGCCGAGCCGGCGATGCCGGCCGATCGGCAGAGGGCCGCCCTCTTCGCGCAGGGGGTGGCCGCCTATCGCGGGCGTGATTTCGGCGCCGCGGAGGCGATCTTCGGCGATCTGGCCGATCGTCTCGGCGACCGGCCGGCGGCAGCGCTGCGCGAGCGCTGCCGGGACTTCTTGCGCGCTCCGCCCCCGGCGGAGTGGCGCGGCGTCGAAGTGCTGACCGCGAAATGAGCCAGCACCCGAGCGCCGGCCGCCGAGACCTACGACCCGCGCGCCCGCGGCGCCGCCCGACGCGGCCGTTTCCTGGTGTGCTACAGTGAGTAGCAATCTTTCGTTGCCGTGCGCAGCCCGAGATTGCCCCAAGGGGCGTGCGATGTCTCATTTGCCTTTGCCGCCGTCCGAGAAAACCTGCCAGGAAGCGCTCGCCGCCCGTCCGGCAAGCGTCGCTCTGCCGCTCCTGCTGATCCTGCTGCTCGCTGCCTCGCCGGCGGCGGGCCTCTCGCGGGCCTGCGGCGAACGGCTGCGCGAGGCCAAGCCGCGGCCGGGTGAGCAGTTCGGCTGCTCGGTCTCCCTGCAGGGAGACACTCTCGCGGTCGGCGCCAATCTGGACGGATTGGGAGCGGCAGCCACCGGGTCAGTGACCCCCTTTCAGCGCGGCGGCGCAGGCTGGGTGCCCCAGGCCAAGCTCGCCCCGGCCGATCTGCGGGACGGAGACCAGTTCGGTTTCGCGACCGCGGTGGGCGGCGACATCCTGGCAGTGGGCGCTCCCTTCGGCGACAGCGAGCGCGCGCCGGGCTCGGGCGCTGTGTATGTCTTCCACCGGTCCGGCAGCGAGTGGAGCCAGGAGGCCAAGCTGGCGCCGGCAGAGGCTGCAACCGGCGACCGCTTTGGCCTCGTGCTGGCGCTGAGCGGCGACTTGCTGGCGGTGGGAGCGCCGTTCAGCTCGGGTGCCGGCAGCCTCGCCGGGGCGGTCTACCTGTTCCGGCGCGGCCCCTCCGGCTGGAGCGAGGAGGCGGCGCTGCGCGCGGCGGACCCGGCCCCCTTTGCCGCCTTCGGCTTCGCGGTCGCTGTGGACGGCGGGACCCTGCTGGCCGGGGCGCCTTTTGCCGGCGGATCGATTTCCAGCGGGGGCGCCGGGGCCGCCTATATCTTCCAGCGCAGCGCCGGCGGGAGCTGGGCGCAGCAGGCCAAGCTGATTGCCGCGCCGGCCGCCAAAGGCGACGAGCTCGGCGCGGCGGTGGCGGTCGCCGGCGGGTTTGCCGTGGTGGGCGCCCGGCGCGGCGCGGTGAACGGACTTCCCGCCGCCGGCGCGGCCTACGCCTTCGACGGCAGCTCGGGGAGCTGGAAAATGACCGAGCGCCTGGTGGCCGGCGATCCCGCGGCCGGCGCGCTCTTTGGGGTGTCGGCCGCGATGAGCGGCGCCCATCTGCTGCTCGGCGCGCGCGCCGACGGCGAGGCCGGCAGCGCGGCGGGCGCGGCCTACCTCTTCGCCCGCGATCCGTCGTCCGGGCGCTGGCTCCCGGTCGAGAAGCGGACCCCCGCGGCGCCGGCGGCGGGGGCCCTTTTCGGCCAGTCCATTGCCTTGAGCGGCAACGACATCGTGGTCGGCGGCCCGCGCGACGGCGCCGGCGGAGTGGCCGGCGCAGGTTCGGTCGCGGTCTGCGGCCTGCCCGCGGTCAATCTGGCGATCTCCCTCAGCGATGGCGTCGATGCCGTGCTGCCGGGCCAGACCGTGGTCTATACCCTCGCCGTCTCCAACTCCGGCGACGAAGCCGTGACCGGCGCCGCGGTGACCGATTTCTTCCCGCCGCAGCTCATCAACGTGCGGTGGTGCGCGCCCCGGGATGGAGCCGGCTGCACGACGCCGCGCTTCGGCGATATTCAGGACACCATCGACCTCGCGGCCGGCGCCCGGGCGGTGTACACGGTGCGTGCCGAGGTCGCCCCCGGCGCCCGCGGTGTGGTGACCGACCAGGCGTGCATCGCCGCGCCTGCGTTCGGCGTCGGCTCCATCTGCGCCGCCGACACCGACCGTATCCTGACCGCCGATCTCGCGCTGACCCTGAGCGGACCGGCCGCCGGCGCCGCGGCGATGGGCGGCAACCTCGCCTACAGCCTTCAGGTCAGCAATCTGGGTCCTGCGCCGGCGACCCAGGTGGTGGTGGTCAACCCGGTGCCGCCGGGCCTGCGGCCGCTCCCCCAGCCTCTCGCCCCGAGCGACCCGCGATGCGCGGTGGAGCCGGGTCGTTTCTCCTGCGCGCTGGGCACCTTGCAGGCGGGACGCAGCGTGTCGCTGCAGCTCGTCTTTCGGGTTCCGGTCTGCTACCAGAGCCCGAACCCGATCGTCGACACCGCCACTGCCGCCGCGGCGGAGGCCGATCCCAACCCCGCCAACAACTCGGCCACCGCCAGCACGGTCCTGGTTCCAGGAGGACGGGTCCCGGCTGGGGGCTGCCCGGCCGACCTCGCGATCGCTTTCATCGGACCCTCGCAGTTCGACGGCGCGACAGTGCGCCAGACGATTGCGGTGACCAACAGCGGCACCGCCGCCGTGGCCGGCGCCCAGGTGAGCAGCTTCTTTTCGCCAAACCTCAAGCGGGTCCTCTGGTGCCGGGACGTTCAAACAGTGAACCTAGCCATTGGAGCCTCTGGTGTAGAGGGTCGCCTTGGGCGACTCCGCGAACAGGGCTGCACTCCTGACCAACCCGGGCTCCTCAACGACGTCATCACGCTGCCTGCCGGCGCGACGACGACCTACGTGGTGGAGCTTTTCCTGCCCCCCAACTTCGTCCTGCCGCGGCTCATCTGCCACACCGCGCGCGCGGCATTGCCGGGCGGCGAGGTCGACCCCACGCCGCTGGACGACACCGCCAACCGGTTGGTCTGCGTCAAGAACCAGATCCCCTGCGCGCCGCCGCCGGCCGGTTTTTGTCCCGGCAGCGCGGGCTTCGTTCCTTGAGCGGATCAAAGCGCGCCGCCCCGAGCCGGACCCATGTGCCACTCCCGAATTGAGAGCGCGGGACGGAGCGCGGCAGCGGCGCGGGCGCTGGTGGGAGCGTTGGGTCTGGCCGCGGCGCTGCTCGGCCCCGGCAGCTCCTTGGCTGCGGAACCTGCCGCGGCCACGGGAAGGGCGGCCGCCGAGGTGGCGTTCAGCGACGGGCTGGCCGAGTTTCAGCTCGGCCATGACCAGGAGGCGGCGGAGCGATTCGCGGCCGCGGCGCGCCTCGACCCGGAGGCCGGCGCGCCGCGCTACTGGCAGGGGCTCGCCCTGCTGCGGCTGGGCAGGGCGAAGGAGGCGGCAACCGAGATCGCCGCGAGCCTCGAGGCCCGGCACCCGCCCGAAGTCGACCGCGCACGGGTGCTCGATGACTTGCGAGCCGCGGAGGCGGCGGCCTCCAGGCACGCTGGCGCCGCAGGCGCGACGGTGGCGGTCGCGATGCCCGAGTGGCAGGGCACGCGGCAGGCGATCGACGACCGGGGTTCGTGGGAGGCGAGGGTCGACGCCGCGGCAGTTTCCGATTCCAACCCGAACCTGCTGGCGGCGGATCTGAACCTGCCGACTCCCGAAGGCAAGCCGCATACGCTGGTGCGGGGGGAGGAGCGCGACAGCCTGGCGAATCTCGGCCTTAGGCTCGCCTGGTACCCCTGGCACAGCCGGCCGGGCCCTGGAGGATGGGATCTCGGGCTGAGCCTCCTGGCCGGAGAGTCGCTGCACAAGGACTTTGGCTACCTCGACCTGGGGCAGGCACACGCGGTGCTCCAGCTCGTCTACGGCCAGGATCCGCGCGGCTTCGTCGCGGGAGGGCTGGGTGAAGCCCGAGTGCCGTTCGGCGAGCGCCGCGTCTCGGCGTTGCTGCAGGCGGGCTGCGGCGAGTACCAGCTCAACGGCGCCCACTACCTGCGGACCTATGACGGCGCCGCGGCGGTGGTGGTGCCGGAGACCCAGGCCAGCGCCACACAGCTCGACGTCGCTTACAGCCGCCGAGATTTCGCCAACCGAGGATTCGCCCAGCCGCAGCGTACCGGCGAGGACATCACGGCCGGGCTCGGCCAGACCTTCTTCCTGGGGCGCAGCGACCGCACCGTCGGTCTTGGCGTGCGCGCCCAGGACCGGCGGGCGAGCCGCGAGTTCGCCGCCCGCGCACTCGAGGGCAACGCCACGCTCGCGCTGCCTCTCGCCCTGCGCTGGAGCGCTCGCCTCGAGGGGTCGGTGCGCCGCGACGACTTCAAGCATCCGGAGTCGAACCTTCTGGTCGCCTTCGGTCCGAAGCGCCGGGACACGACCAGCGGCGGCTCCGCGGCGCTGGTCTTCTCCGCGACGCCCCGGCTGCGCCTGTCGCTGCTGGCCAGCTACACCGACCGCACCTCGAACGTGGACTTCGGAGCCGGCCTGCCGGACCTCGGCTACCGCCGACTCACCGTCGCGCTGGGCGCCAGCTGGTGGCTGCGATGAGCGCGATCCGAGGTCCAGGGCCGGCAGCGCGCCGAACCGCTGGGCTGGCGCTGGCGGCGGCGCTCACCTTCAGTGCGATCGCGGCGGGGGTCGCCGGCATCGGTTCGGTCGTGCTGGTGCAGAAGGAGGTTCTGGCAATCGCGGCGGGGCAGGCAGCGCGGCAGGTCTGGTTCAACGACCCGGTCACCGATGGGCTGCGGGTGCGGCTGACCCAGAAGGATTCGCTGCTCAAGGTCCGCTTCTTTGGCGCCGCCTCGGCCACCAGCGCTGGTCCCGCCGGGAGCACTGCGGGCGGCGCTGCTTCCGCAAGCGCGGGCCGCGGCTCCGGCGGCGCCCGGGGTGCGGCCTATGCGGCGCAGATTCCCGCGGGCGGCACCTACACGCTGTTCGGCCGCTGCGAGGCCGTGCTCGAGCAGCGCCCCGCGCCTGGCGCGGGCGGCCGCCTCCTCAACTCGATCCTGTTGCTGGTCGGCCGGCTGCGGCTCGCCCTGCTTCCCGGCCGCGATCAGCCGGTCGAGGTGCAGACTCCCGACGCGGTGATGGGGATCAAGGGGACCTACCTGCGCCTGCTCGTCGATCCGTCGGTCGGCACCTTCGTCGCGGTCGACGAAGGTGCGGTCACGGTCCAGGCGAGGGCCGGAGGGGGTCCGGTCACGGTCAGCGCCGGCAGCTGGGTGGTGGTCCCCCCAGGCGGGCTGGCGTCCCGCCCGGCGCCGCTGCCGGCACCGGGGGCGCACGACGGGATTCTGGAGGACCCGCCGCTGCTCCCCTGCTGCCAGCCGATCGAGGGTCCGAAGCCGAGGGGCCAGTGAGGCGGCGCCGGGAGAAAGCAGGCGGCGACGCGGCTCCGCGGCCGGTGAGGTCGTTGCCTGCCACGCTCTTACGGCGCCGTCTGTCCCAGCTCGCGGTCGCGATCAGCGACGGCCGCGCCGTGGTCGCGCCGCGCGACACTCTGACCAATCGAGGGCTCCAGGCCTCGGCAGTTTTGCCTCAAGTCGTGGGCATGCGCGTCTCCACCACCTGGGGGCCGCGTTCCAGCTGGTGGCGGTCGAAGGTGATCAGGGCTATCGCGAGCTGGTCGGCCAGGGCGACATAGATGGCATCCGCGCCGCGGATGTGATGGGCTGCGGCGATCGCCGCCGCCCGGGCTGCCAGCATCTCGTCCACCGGGAACAGCTCCAGCATGCGGCGGCCGCGCAGCAACTCGACGACGGCTCTCGAGGAAACAGAATCGAGCCCTGCACGTCCGAGTGCGGCTCCCACCTCGGCGAGCAGGATGACCGGCGCGACGATCGGCTCTTCGCCGAGGCCGGCAGCCGCGAACCAGGCCACGGCCGCGGCGTGGGCTGACTCGCCGGCGTTGAAGAGAGCGACGCAGACGCTGGCATCGACGACCGGCATCGGCTGGGGGTTAGCGACGTTGCTCTTCCACCAGCTCGACGGAGGTCTTGGGCGAATTCCAGGCCCGCCCGATACGCCGCGCGAGCTCGTCGATCTCCCGCATGACGTTCTCGACCTCTTCCTGGCGGTGCTCCCTGATGCTCTTGGCGGGAAGGGGCCGCAGCTCGGCGACCGGCTCGCCACGCACGGTCACCAGGTAGGTGGCCTGGGCCTCTCGCACCTCACGCACGATCTCCGAGGCGCGGTTCTTGAGCTCTCTGACGCCAATCTTTTCTGCCATCTTCGCCTCCTTCCCCTGTGGCCACCTATGTGGCCACTATAGAGCACACATGGAGGGGGGTCAAGATCCGCGTCCGCGAGGTCTGGCGAGGCCGATCGGCACCGACGGTGGGAGCTAAGGGAATGGAAAAGGTTCCCGGGTCGTTCTACAATGTTGAGTGGTGAGGACTCAAACTTTGCGTGTCGCGCCGGGCTGAAGAGGCGGGTCAACTCGAGTCCGACTTGAGTCCGAGACTCTGCTGCAGGAGCAGGACCACAGCACGGAGGACCCTGGCCCTTGGACTATAAGGACTACTACGCCACCCTCAAGGTCAAGAAGGACGTTCCCCAGGAGGAGATCCAGAAGGCCTACCGGAAGCTGGCGCGAAAGTACCATCCCGACGTCAACAAGAGCCCGGACTCCGAGACGAGATTCAAAGAGATCGGCGAGGCTTACGAGGTCCTCCGCGACCCGGAGAAGCGCCAGAAGTACGACCAGTTCGGGGCCGCCTGGAAGAACGCGCACCAGCCTGGAGGCAGCGTCCCGCCGGGGTGGGCGGGTTTCGACTTCGGCAATGTTGGAGACATGGGCGGCATGGGCGGCAGCGGCACCCGCTTCGAGTTCTCAGGCACGGGCGCCGAGGGGTTCAGCTCCTTCTTCGAGATGCTCTTCGGCAGCGGCGGGCCGGGCGCGCGCCGTGCCGCGGGCGCCCCTCGAGGACGGCGCGGTACAGGCGGCTTCCCCGATTTCGGCGATTTCGGCGGCGGGGGCGTTGGCGGCCCCCGCCCCGGGGCCGATGTCGAGGCGGTCCTTACCCTGACCCTCGAGGAGGCGATCCGCGGTGGCTCGCGCGAGTTCTCATTCGTCGATCCCAATACCGGCCAGCGCAAGAACCTGCAGGTGAAGATCCCGCCCGCGGTGCGCAGCGGCCAGCGCATCCGGCTGGCCGGACGCGGGCTGCACGGCGAGGACGGCGGCGAGCCGGGCGACCTCTTCCTCAAGATCGAGGTGCTGCCCGATCCGCGCTTCCGCGTCGAGGGCAGCGACCTCTACGCGCCGCTGCCGGTCGCCCCCTGGGAAGCCGCGCTTGGCGGCGAAGCGCAGGTCGAGACCCCCGAGGGCCCGGTGCGGGTGAAGATCCCGGCCGGCTCCTCGTCGGGGCGCAAGATCCGCCTGCGCGGCCGCGGCCTCGCCCGCCAGGGGCGCGAGGCGGCGGGGCAGCGCGAGCGCGGCGACCTCTTCGCGGAGATCCGCGTCGTGATCCCCGAGCAGCTGAGCGAGCGCGAGCGGGAGCTCTTCGAGCAGCTGGCACAAGAGTCGCACTTCCGCGCCCGCGGCTGAAAAGAAAAATAATAAAATAATAATAAAAAAGACATACGATCATGGATCTCAATCGGTTGACGCAGAAATCGCAGGAGGCGCTGCAGAGCGCCCAGACCCTGGCCTTGCGCCACGGCCACCAGGAGGTCGACGCCGAGCACCTGCTGCTGGCTCTGCTCGAGCAGCCCGAAGGGCTGGTGCCGCGCCTGCTGGCGCGCATGGAGGTGCCGGCCGCGGCGCTGCAGGCGGAGGTCGAGCGCGAGGTCGAACGGCGGCCGAGCGTCAGCGGACCCGGGGCCGAGGCGGGCAAGATCTATCTCACCCAGCGGCTGCAGCAGCTCTTCGTACGCGCCGAGGACGAGGCGCGGCGGCTCAAGGACGAGTACGTCTCGGTCGAGCACCTGCTGCTCGCGTTGATCGAGGAGGGGACGCGGACGGATTCCGGCCGCCTGCTGGCGCAGCACGGGGTCAGCCGCGACTCCTTCCTCGCCGCCCTCACGGCGGTGCGCGGCAACCAGCGGGTCACCAGCGCCAGCCCCGAGGCGGCCTACGAGGCGTTGAGCAAATATGGCGTCGATCTGGTTGCCGAGGCGCGGCGCAACAAGCTCGATCCGGTGATCGGCCGCGACGCCGAGATCCGGCGGGTCGTCCGCATCTTGTCGCGCAAGACCAAGAACAACCCGGTGCTGATCGGCGAACCCGGAGTCGGCAAGACCGCGATCGTCGAAGGGCTGGCGCAGCGCATCGTGCGCGGCGACATCCCCGAGTGGTTGAAGGACCACACGCTGTTCTCGCTCGACATGGGCTCTCTGCTGGCCGGCGCCAAGTACCGGGGCGAATTCGAAGAGCGCCTGAAGGCGGTGCTCAACGAGATCAAGCAGAGCGACGGGCGGACGCTGCTGTTCATCGACGAGCTGCACAACATCGTCGGCGCCGGCCGCACCGAGGGCTCGACCGACGCCGGCAACCTGCTCAAGCCGATGCTGGCGCGCGGCGAGCTGCATTGCATCGGCGCCACCACGCTCGACGAGTACCGCAAGCACATCGAAAAGGACGCCGCGCTCGAGCGCCGCTTCCAGCCGGTGATGGTCGATCCCCCCACGGTCGAGGACACGGTGTCGATCCTGCGCGGCCTGCGCGAGCGCTTCGAGGTGCACCATGGAGTGCGCATCCAGGACAACGCGCTGGTCGCCGCGGCGGTGCTGTCGAACCGCTACATCACCGATCGTTTCCTGCCCGACAAGGCGATCGACCTGATCGACGAGGCGTGCGCCATGATCCGCACCGAGATCGACTCCATGCCGCAGGAGCTCGACGAGGTCACGCGGCGCATCATGCAGCTCGAGATCGAGGAGGCGGCGCTCAAGAAGGAGAAGGACAAGGCGAGCAAGGAGCGCCTCGAAGACCTGCGGCGCGAGCTGGCCGACCTGAGGACCCAGGCCGGCTCGATGCGCGCCCAGTGGGACGCCGAGAAGCAGGCCATTCAGAGGGTGCGGGCGCTGCGCGAGCAGATCGAGCGCGTGCGCCAGGAGATCGAGGAGGCGGAGCGCCAGTACGACCTGAACCGCGCCGCCGAGTTCCGCCACGGACGGCTGCCCGAGCTCGAGCGCCAGCTGCACGAGCAGGACGCGCGGATGGCCGACAAGCAGCGCCAGGGCGGCCAGTTGCTGCGCGAGGAGGTGACCGAGGAGGAGGTCGCCGAGATCGTGTCGCGCTGGACCGGCATCCCGGTGACCCGCCTGGTCGAGGGGGAGCGCGACAAGCTGCTGCGCCTGGACGAGGTGCTGCACCAGCGGGTGGTCGGCCAGGACGAGGCGGTCAACCTGGTGGCCGACGCGGTGCTGCGCGCCCGCTCGGGCATCAAGGACCCACGGCGGCCGATCGGCTCCTTCATCTTCCTGGGACCGACCGGGGTGGGCAAGACCGAGCTCGCCAAGACGCTCGCCCAGGCGCTCTTCGACAGCGAAGAGAACATGGTGCGGATCGACATGAGCGAGTACATGGAGCGCCACACGGTATCGCGGCTGATCGGCGCGCCGCCGGGCTACATCGGCTACGAGGAGGGGGGGCAGCTGACCGAGGCGGTGCGGCGCAAACCCTACTCGGTGATCCTGTTCGACGAGATCGAGAAGGCCCACCACGACGTCTGGAGCGTGCTGCTGCAGATCCTCGACGACGGCCGGGTGACCGACGCCCAGGGGCACACCGTGGACTTCAAGAACACGGTCATCATCATGACCTCGAATATCGGCTCGCACCATCTGCTCGAGGGGGTCAACGCGAGCGGCGAGATCGCCGAGAGCGCGCGCAACGCGGTGATGCGCGAGCTGCGCTCCCACTTCCGGCCCGAGTTCCTGAACCGGGTCGACGACATCGTGATGTTCAGGCCGCTCACCCTGCCCGAGATCGAGCGCATCGTCGATCTGCAGACCGAGGAGCTCAAGCGCCGGCTCGGCGAGCGCGGCATCCAGCTCGAGCTGACGGAAGCGGCGCGCGAGCTGGTGGCGCGCCAGGGCTTCGATCCGGTCTACGGCGCGCGGCCGCTCAAGCGGTTCCTGCAGCACCAGCTCGAGTCGAGAATCGGGCGCGCCCTGATCGCCGGCGAGGCCCGCGACGGCGCTCACCTCAGGGTCGACGCGCACGACGGCGCCCTCGCGGTCGAGATCGAGAACAAGGTGGAGGTCGAAGCCAACGCGTAAGCGTTGGCGCCCGATCAACCAGCGCGTAGGCGTTGGCTCCCGATCAGGCGTCGGGGTCTTGCGGTAGACTCTCGCCGCCGCGACATGATGGAAAGCCTGGCCAAGAGTTCCGCGGATCCGACCCTGCGCGATGCCGGGCGCGCGCTGGACGCCCGGCCGCTGCCGGTCCCGGCGCGGCTGCTGGCCGGCATCGCCATGCGGTTGCGGCGCTGGCTGCTGGCGCTGGCCGACCAGGTGGTGCCGGCGCCGGTGGCGCTGTTCGAGCAGCTCGCCGGCCACATGCAGACGCCGGCGATCGGAGCCGTGGCGCGGCGGCGGATCGCCGACCTGCTGGCCGCGGGTCCGCTGTCGGCCGCCGAGCTGGCGGCGCGGACCGGGCTAGATGCCGACCGGCTGCGGCGCACGATGCGCGGCCTGGCCACCGTCGGCATCTTCGCCCGCGACGCCGACGGCCGGTTCCGCAACAACCGCAAATCCGCGGTCCTGCTCTCCGGCGCTGCAATCTCGCTGCGCGACTGCGCCGCTTACTTCAGCTCGCGGTCGCATCTCCACGCCTGGGCAGACTTCGAGCGCACTCTGGAAAGCGGCCAGAACGCCTTCGAGCGGGTGCACGGCATGTCGTCGTGGGACTGGTTCGACACCCACCCGGAAGAGGGCGCGGTCTTTGCCGGCACCATGGTCGGCCTGACCCGGCTGCTCGCCCCGGGCATCGCCGCCGCCTACCCATTCGCCGAGATCGACCGGCTGTGCGACGTCGGCGGCGGACACGGGACGCTGCTCGCCGAGGTCTTGCTGCGCCACCAGCGGCTGCGCGGCGTGCTCTTCGACAGCGCGGCGGTGCTGGCGGACGCCCGCCTCTTCCTCGCCGCCAGGGGGATCGCGGAGCCGCGCGTCGAGCTGGTGGCCGGCAGCTTCTTCGAGCAGGTCCCTGCCGGCTGCGACGCCTACTTGCTCAAGAACGTCCTCCACGACTGGGATGACGAGCGCGCGCTGCGGATCCTCGGCAACTGCCGCCGCGCCATGCTGCCCGGCCATCGCCTGCTGGTCGTCGAATCGGTGGTCGAGGACGGCACCACCCGCGGGCACGGCCCGCTCGCCGACCTGCAGATGATGGTGGTCTGCTGCGAAGGACGCGAGCGCGGCCGCGGCGAGCTCGCCGATCTCTTCGCGCGCAGCGGCTTTCGCCTCGCCCGCGTGCTGCCGATGCCGGGACCGGTCAGCGTCATCGAGGGGCGCGCCGTTTGAGGGTCGGTCAAGGCTCTTGTAACACCAGGCTCAGCCGCGGCGCCCATAGCAATGGAGAATCGGCGCAGCGGCCGCATCGGCTTGCGGCGCGGGCGGGGGGGATCCTAAGCTAAGCTGTCAACTAAACCGAACGTCTCCGTAAAGGGGGGTGCCATGAAGAGGATCGCGCTTGGTCTCGGTGTGTCTTCCTACCTGGTCTTCGTCTGTGGCGGCGGCCTGGCGGCGGCCGCTTCCGCTCAGGAGGCGCCGGCGCCGGCTCCTGAGAGCGGCGCGCAATGCACCGGAGGCATCGCCTCGGATGACGGCTCGTTCGAGTTCGGCCGCACTTGGGCCGACTCCACGCCTTCCGGCTCCTTCGCCATGCGCGTCGCCCTGCCGGGGGCGACCAACACCATCTCGGCAGCCTGCGTCTGCTGGTCGAGCAACGGGACCAGCCCGACCGTGCATTTCGATCTCAACGTCTGGGCCGCCGACGGCCCGAGCGGCTCTCCCGGCACGTTCCTCGGCGGCGTCCCCGGCCAGACGTTCTCCGGGCCTAACCTCTCGTTCGTCCGGGTCAACTTCCCGATCCCGCTGACCGTCCATACCAACCAGGTCTACATCGGCCCGTACTGGCACCCGAGCACGGACAAGGGCTGGTTCATCTGCGAGGATTCGGACGGGCCGGGCGGCCAGCCGGGCTACGGCGAGGCCAACGGGGCTTCGAGCGCGACCCCCAACGTCCTGTTCGGGCCCGGCGGACTCTTTCCCGAATACCGCGCGTTCGGGATCCGCGCTGAAGCCCAGGGCGGTGCCGGCTCCTGCACCCCGGGCGACCAGACGCTCTGCCTGAGCAACGGCCGCTTTCAGGTCCAGGCCACCTTCGACGCCGGCGGCGGCAACGCGGGGACGGCGCACGTCGTGCCGCTGACTGGCGACACCGGCTACCTTTGGTTCTTCGGCGCATCCAACGTCGAGGTGGTGATCAAGGTGCTCGACGGCTGTTTCGGCGGCCACTACTGGGTCTTTGCCGGCGGCCTGACCAACGTCAAGGTGGTGATCACCGTCACCGACACGCAGGCCCACATTACGAAGACCTATACCAACCCGCCGAACACTACGTTCCTGCCGATCCAGGACACCTCGGCCTTCGCGACCTGTCCTTGACCTGGGCTGGCGAAGGCTCGCGGCCGCCGAGGGGCCGCAACCTCCCCTGGCCCTGGGCCCTATTCCTGGGCCCTGGGCCAGGCGCTGAGCTTTCAAGGACGAGAGTCCACTATAAGCGCCGCGTTGCGCGGCGGTTCTCGAACCAGTGGCGGGCGCGAACTAGCTTCCAGCTACGCTGCCCGCCGCGCAGCTCCATGCCGACGCTGAGCGGTCCGTAGGCTGCGTACAGGATGCCGTCGCTACGGCCGCCTGAGAAGCGCAGGAAGGCTCGAACGTCTGCCGAGCCGGAGGTGATGGCCAGGCTCTCGACCGCGACATATCCTTCGCCGACCACCAGCTCGCCGACCGCGCCGATCGGGTGCAGATCGAGCAGGCGGTCGAGCCAGGACAGCACGGGCCGGCGTTGCGGCGCGAAGAGCGCGAAGAGCGGCCGCGTGTCGCTCAGGGTGCTCTGGAGCCGCGCCCGCAGCACCACCATCAGGGCGCCGGGCCGCACCGCGACGTAGTCCAGATGCAGACGTGCCCACCAGCCGGGCCTGGGCGGTCCGGCACCGGCGCCCAGGCGCACGACGTCCGCGAGCTCCACATTGCTTTCGGTGAGAAACAGCTGGCGCTGCCGTGGCAGCGCCCGAAATCGGCTTCGCGCCCGGAGGTTGCCGCGCAGCACGGCGCCCTGGACGTCGACCACCACCTCACGGCCGCGCAGGTCGACCCCGCCCGTGGCCTCCCACGCCGGCGCGGCCGCCCGCAAGCTGGCGCTCACCAGGCCCGTCCCCGAGCGCAGCGCGATGCCGGCGCCGCGCGGCAGGTTGGCGTTGTAAGAGCTGAAATCGCCCACCTCGGCGGGCGGCAGATCGACCGCCAGCGCGGCCGGCGCCGGCAGAGCGGCGACGCGGAGGTCCCGCGTGACGATCTCCACTCGCAAGCCACGGCCGCGAGCCCGCGGGCGTGCAGCGCCCGGCCGGCCCAACTGGAACTCATCGAAGGCGGCGACTAGGCTGCCCTTGGCGCCGCCGCCCTCCCGCACCACGTCCCAGGAGACCTTGCAGCGCCCTGACGCCTCGTCGTCCAGCAGCCGCGCGGTCACGCGGCCCGGCCGCGCTTCGACGTGGGTTCCCGGCAGGTACGTCCCGCGCCGCACTCGCAGATCCGCATCCACGGCACCGGGACTGCCGCCCAGCTCGATCCATCGCACCTGGCGGAGGTAGGGATCGAGGAAGCCCAGGCCATCCAGCCGGGCGTGCAGGCGCAAGCTGCCGCTCGCCAGAGGCAGGAAGCCGCCCACCAGGTGGTTGGGATCGAAAGCCGGAAGCTCGAACTGTATCGCGCCCGCGGCGCCGTCCAGCAGCGGCCGCGACGCCAGCAGCAGCGAGCCCGAGCGGAAACTGGCGGTCGCGTGGTCGAGCGCGAAGCTGTGGTCGAGGTAGAGGTCGAAGCCGCCCGCGGCGCTGGCGTCGCCGGCGAAGCGGTAGCCGCCGATCCAGAACTCCCGCAGGCGCTTGAGGGTGACGCCGGCCAGCCGGATGCGCCAGGAGGCCGGCGCCGGAACGCCTGCCTCGGGCGCTTCCGGAGGCGCCGGCGTGTTGAGCAGACCTGGGATCGGGGGAGTCTGGTCCGGCGGCGCGGCGCCAGGGATTGCCTCCGGCCGGCGGCGCAGGCGAAACGCGACGCCGGAGGCGTCGAGCGAAGCGGCCACCAGCTCCCGGCGCAGCAATCGCGGCAGGTCGAGCGCCATGGTAGCGCCGTCGATCCGGACCCACCACTGCACCGTCCTCGACTGTCCATGGAGCTCGAGCCCCCGCAGATGCACGACCCCCGGCCACACGGTCCACGCCGAGGCGTTGCGCACGAAGAAGTGATCCGCGTCGCGGCCGAGAGCTCGCTCCAGGCGCCCGGAGCGCAAGTAGGCGTTGACACCCACCAGGTAGCCGGCGGCGAGGACGGCCAGACCCACAGCTCCGGCCAGGAGCAACCTACGCGTCGAGATTCTCATCGTTTCGGAAGCCGAATGCGGCACCGCCGCCGCCTGTAGTGCGATGGGGCTTAGCCCGCGATGCCGAGCCGCCCCCGCACCGCCATCATAGTGCCGAGCAGCGCCGCGACCAGGGTCTCCTCGCCGCCGGTCGCGGCCCACACCTCGCCGGCGCAGACCGTGAGGGTGCGGCCCGGCCGGGTGACGCGGCCGCGGGCGATCATGGTATCTCCCGCCGCCGGCGCGACCAGGTTGATCTTGAACTCGACGCTGAGCACCCCGGCATCGGCAGGCATCAGCGTGTAGGCGGCGTAGCCGCAGGCGGTGTCGGCGATGGCGGTCACCACCCCGGCATGCATGAACCCGTGCTGCTGGGTGAGCTCGCCGCGGAACGGCAGCTCGATGTCAACCTCGCCGGACGCCACGCGGGCCAGGCGGGCGCCGAGGGTTGCCATGAACGGCTGGCGCGCGAAGCTCGCCCGCACGCGTTCGGCAAAGTCCGGGTCCTGCGGCTGAAAGGGTCGATTGTTGGAGATCATGAGAGGTCAAGAGATGCCGAGCTGCCTCAGCGATAGACATCCTTGCGGTGCCTGATCGCGATCACATCGATCCATCGCTGAGAATCAGAGATGGAGTAAACCACTCGATACTCACCGATCCGGATGCGCCAAAGGTTCTCGGAGCCCACCAGCTTCCGGCATCCAGGCGGTCGCGGCTCGATCTTCAGACTATCGATATGGGACAGGACACGCTTGATCAGAGGCGGATTGAGAGTCTCGAGTTCTTTTCGCGCGGATCGGGCAAAGGTGATCTGGTGCTCAGGCATCTCCGCCGAGCTTCCCCTGGGAGCTCAGCTCCGCCCTGACCTCTTCCAGAGTCTCGCGGGGTTCCTGCGCGCGTTCCTGTGCCAGGAGGGCGTCGTAGAAGTCTTCCCACAGGTCGGCGTGCTCGCTCAGATCGATCAGAACGGCCTGCCGCTCGCCTTTCTCATCGACGACGAAGCTAACACCTTTCATCACTCTCTCCTCGATCTCGATCGATAGTATAGCGGACTCCGGTTCATGGGATCCTTCCGTCCAGGATGGCGCAGAGCTTGGCGTTGTCGATGTTGCCGCCCGAGACGATACAGACGATCTTCTCCACCGTGGACGGGGCGGCCGGGGGGCCGGCGAGGGCGGCGGCGAGGGCGGTGGCGCCGGCGCCTTCGGCGATCACTCGGTGGCGCTCGGCGAGCAGGCGCAGCGCGGCGGCCACAGCGGCGAGCGACACCACGCGCGAACCGGCGAGCAGCGTGCTCGCCAGCGGCCACATCTCGTCGAGCAGGCTCTTGCCGCCGATGCCGTCAACGAAGCTCGGCTGATAGTCGACGGTCTGCGGCGCCCCGGCCGCGAGCGACGCGCTGAGCGGCGCCGCGGTCTCGACCTCGCAGCCGTAGACCCGGACCCGCGGCCGCAGGGCGCGGAAGGCGGCGGCGATGCCGCAGGAGAGGCCGCCGCCGCCGAAAGGAACCAGCACGGTGTCGACCTCCGGCAGCTGCTCGAGGATCTCCAGCCCGATGGTGCCGTTGCCGGCCATCACCGCGCGGTCGCTGACCGGATGGATGAAGAGGCCGGGCTGGCCGGGATAGGAGTGCTCGCGGAGGACCTCCCACCAGCGCTCGAAAGGCACCTTGAGCACGGTGCCGCCCAGGCGCTCGATGGCGGCGAGCTTGGTCGCCGGCGCGTGGTCGGGGACCACCGCGGTCGCCGGCACGCCGAGCCGCCGCGCGCTCCAGGCCACCCCCTGGGCCATGTTGCCGGCGCTCGCGGTGTAGACGCCCGCGGCCAGCCGCTCCGGCGCCGCCGCCAGCATCGCGTTGGCGGCGCCGCGCAGCTTGAACGAGCCGATCGGCTGCAGGTTCTCGAGCTTGAGGTAGATCTCACCCGGCGCGTCGTCGACCTGGAGGCGCAGCAGCGGGGTCGCGACCGCCATGCCGGCCAGGCGCTGGCGAGCCGCCTGGATATCGGCAAGGCTCGGTGCGGCAAGCTCCTTCATCGATCGCTCCCCTGCGCGCGGCTTGCTTGCTACTGGCGGCGGCTCACGTTTCGAGCACGATCCCCCGCCGCGCGGCGACCGCCTTGCGGTAGACGTGGTGAGCGGCGGCGAGGTCCTCGACGGCCACGCCGAGCGACTTGAAGAGAGTGACCTCGGCGGGGTCGCGGCGGCCGGCGAGCCTGCCGAGCAGGAGGTCGCCCAGCTCCCCCTGGATGTGCCCCTCGCCGATCGCCCCCTCGCGCAGCGCCAGCAGGAAATCCCCCGACTCGTTGAGAGCCGACTCGCGGCAGTCGACGAACAGGCGGGCGCGTGCGACCGCCGCGCCGTCCAGCTCGCGGGCAGTGGCAACGCAGGCGCCGACCGCGTTGAGGTGTGCGCCGGGCGCGATCCAGGCGCCGGCCAGAATCGGCTTCGGGGACGCGGTCGTGGTGCAGACGAGGTCGGCCCCGGCCACCGCCTCCCGCGCGGTGGCGGCCGGCTCGACGGCAACCGCGTGGCGGCGGACCGCCGCGGCGGCGAAGCGGCGGGCGCTCTCCGGGCTGCGGCTCCAGACCCGCACCCGGCGCAGCCGCCGCACCGCGGCCATCGCCTCCAGATGAGCGGCGGCCTGGACCCCCGCCCCCAGCAGCGCCAGGTCGCCGGCGTCGTCGCGCGCCAGCAGTCGGGTGGCGACGGCGCTCACCGCCGCCGTGCGGATGGCGGTCAAGGAGGAGGCGTCGAAGTAGGCAATCGGGCTCCCGGTACCGGTGTCGAACAGCAGGACCGCGCCCTGGTGCGACTCGAGGCCGTGCGCCCGGTTGTCTGGGTAGAGGGTGATGACCTTGATTCCGGCGATATCCGGAGCCAGCGGAGCCAGCGGAGCCAGCGGAGCCAGCGGAGCCAGCGGAGGCGCCGCGACCGCGTCCGGCGACGATGCCGCCGGGATCTGTCCCGGCATCATCCCGAGCAGGCCGCGCCGCTCGGACAGCCGCAGCCGCAGGACCGAGCGCAGCGGTTGCAGCGTCTCGCCGCGAGCGAGCGCCGCGAGCACGCCGGCCATGACCTCGATGCACTCCGCCATCGGCAGGAGCTCTTCGACCTCTCTGCGGCCGAGATACAGCAGCGGCATGCGTAAGCTCCTCCTCGGAGCGCCGGCGCGCTGCCGGATGGTGCGGCGCTGGGGCGGCAGGGCGGCGCACGGCTGCGGAAGGCGCGAGTATACCGGGTAAACTCCCCCTCGACCCGGATGGACGGCGGTGAAGACGAGGAGCGCATGATCGAGATCGAGGAGTTGATCAAGACCTACGACGGCTTTTCGGCGGTCGACGGGTTGTCGCTCAAGGTCGCGCGGGGCGAGATCGTCGGCCTGGTCGGTCCCAACGGCGCCGGCAAGACCACCACCTTGCGCTGTCTGGCCGGGATCCTGCCGCCGACCTCGGGCCGGATCGCGCTCGGCGGCTACGACATCGAAGCGCAGCCGGTCGAGGCGCGCCGCCTTCTCGCCTTCGTCCCCGACGAGCCGCGCCTGTTCGAAAACCTGACCGTCGCCGACCATCTCAAGGTCATCGGGCGGATCTACGGCGTCGCCGACGCCGCCGAACGCGGCGCCGAGCTGCTCGCCCAGCTCGAGCTCGCCGACCGCCGCCAGGCCTTCCCCGGCGAGCTCTCGCGCGGCATGAAGCAGAAGCTGCTGATCGCCCTCGCCCTCCTCCACCGCCCCTCCGCGCTGGTCCTCGACGAACCGCTGACCGGCCTCGATCCGGGCGCGATCAGGAGGATGAAGAGGACGATCGTCGAGCAGGCCGCCGGCGGCGCGGCGGTGCTCGTTTCCTCTCACCTGCTCGCCCTGGTGCAGGAGATCTGCGGCCGCGTGGTCATCGTCCAGCGCGGGCGCAAGGTGCTCGAAGGCACTCTGGCCGAGATCCGCGCCGCCCTGCCCGACCTCGGCTCCGACGCCGACCTCGAGGAGATCTTCCTGCGCGCCACCGAGGGTCCGGAGGAGCGCGCCGAGCGCGGCCAGGACACCGAGCGCGGCGGGCCGGGCGGACCGGGCGGGGCGGCGGCGGGCAAAGATCGGCCGTGAACGGCGCCCTGCTCGAGATCCTCTGGCTGAGCTTCCGCGGCGGCCTGGTGAGGCGGCTGCGGCGGCTCCGCCAGCCGCGCTACCTGTTTGCCATGCTGGCCAGCCTCGCCTACGTCGCCTTCTGGCTCGGGCCAAGCTTCGTCAGCACCTGGAGCCGGCCGGGGCGGGCGCGGGGAGCGGCGAGCTGGCTGCAGGCTTCGTCGCCGCTGCTGCTCGCGATCGCTCTGGGCGGCGCCGGGACTCTGACCCTGATCTGGCTCTTCGCCTCGAGCAAGCCGGGCCTCTGGCTGAACGAGGCCGACCTCCATCTGTTGCTGCCGGCGCCGCTGCCGCGCCGCAAGCTGCTCGAGTACTCGCTGTGGAAACAGCAGCTGGGGCTGTTCTTCGGCGCCCTCGTGGTGTCGCTGCTGCGCGGCTACGGATCGGCGGCGGCGCGGCTGCTCCGCTTCTTCCTCGTCTGGGGTCTGCTGGCCCTGATGACGATGCACGGCCAGGGCGTCAGCTTGTGGAAGGCGCGGCTGCGCGAGCTGCCCGCGGCCGCCGCCCGGCTGCGCCGCGGGCTCGCCGTCGCGCTGCTCGCCAGCTACTGGACGGCGGTGGCGTTTGCCCTCTACCGGGCGCTGGCGCCGCTGCTCGAGCGCTTGCGGTCAGGGGCCTACGGGGCGGCGGCCGGCGCGGGTGAGATGAGGGGCGTGGCGGCCGAGCTCGCCGCACTGCTCTCCGGCGCCCGCGCCGCCCCGCTGCTCGCACTGCTCGCTCCGTTCCGCTGGCTCGCCGGCGCTTTCCTCGGCGGCGGCGGCCTGCGCGGGGCGCTGCTGCTGGCCGTGCTGCTGGTGGTGCACTACGAGTGGGTGGTGCGCTCTCGCGGCCGCTTCGAGGACGCCACTCTCGAGAAAGCGCGGCGGGCGGTCGAGAGGCGGGTGCGGCGGCCGGCAGCGGCGGCCGCCTCGGCCCGGGCGCGGCTGCTCGAGCCGTTCGCGCTGCCGTCCAGGGGGACGCCGGAGATAGCGATCTGGTGGAAGAACCTGCTGCTGAGCGAGCGCGCACCGCTGGCGCGCAACGGCTGGTTGATCGCCGCGCTCTTCGCCGCCCTGTGCGCGGCTGGTATCGCGCTGCGCTCGCCGCAGGCCTACAACGCGACGGTGACCGGGCTCGCGACGATGGTGCTGGTGCTGCTGCCGCCTCTGGCCGGCATCTTCTTTCGCAACGACCTGCGCGCCGACCTGCTCCAGCTCGAGATCCTCCGCTCCTGGCCGATCGCCGGCTGGCGCCTGGTCGCCGCCGAGCTGCTCGCGCCCGCCACGGCAGCGCTGCGCCTCATGCTCGCCGCTTACGCGGCGATCCTGGGAGTCGCGCTGGCTGCCAGCGTGAGCGGCGCCGAGCCGGGGCAGATGATTCCGCCCGGCCTGCGCGGCACCGACCACCCTTTCGCCTTCCTCGCCTGCGCCTACGCCGGCATCCTGGCGGCTGGGGTGCCGCTGGCGCTGCTCTCGATCGGCATCCAGAACCTGGCCGCCCTGATGCTGCCGGGCTGGGTCAATCTCGGGCTCGAGCGCCGCCGCGGCGCGGCCTTCACCGGCCCGCGCATCCTGATCTTTCTCGGGCACCTGATCGCCCTGGCGGTAGCGCTGCTGCCGGTGCTGCTGCTGGAGGGCGCGGTCGTGCTGGGGCAGCGCCTGCTCGGGGCGCCCTTCTCCCCCTGGGAGATCCCGCTCCTGGCGCTGCTCGCCGCGCCGCCGCTGCTCGCCGAGACCTGGCTCCTGGTCCGCGTCGGCGGCGCCTACTGGGATCGCCTCGACCCCTCGCAAGAGATGTTGAGCCTCGAGGAATGAAACGGAGAGCGGGAGCCGCGGAGGAGAATGAACCTGGACCGGCAGATCGAGAACGCATGTCAAAGGGGGCGAAGGGGGCGGCAACGGCTCCGCTATAATGCTTGCCGGTTGCAAGATCTCGCCGCCCCGGTGCCAAGGAGACCTGTTCCATGACCGATTCGATAGGACGCCTGCTCACCCTGTCCCTGCTCTCCCTCCTGCCGGCGGCACCGCTGGCGGCGACCTGTGGCGGGGGCGGCGGCGGTGGTCAGGGCGGCGGAATTTCCGTGCCGCGCGGCCCCGGCGCTGGGGGCGGCCGCCTCCAGGCTCCGGCTCCCGAGATCTACAATGTGCCCTGGGCGGCGGTGGGTCCGGGCGACGCGGTGCCACCGCCCCTGGGCAGCCCCAAGGGTGCGGCCGCCGCTCCCGACCACGTGGTGCTTTTCTGGTTCCCCACCTCGATGAAGGAGGCCAAGGCCTCCGAGCTGCAGGTTTCGCGTGACCTGACCGTGCTGACGGCGCGCTGCGTCAGCCTTGCCCTGGTGAAACCGGAGAACGCCGAGCTCCGCGGCCGCTTCCCGGCCGGCGGCGGCGTTGCCTACGCGGTGGTGGCGGATGCCGCCGGCAAGGAGCTCGGCCGCGTTGCCGGCGCGGGCAAGGAAGGCCTCCGGAGCTCGCAGGTCGAGAAGCTGGTCGACTCCACTCTCAAGGGGCGTCAGGCGGAGCTCGATCATCAGCTCGACGCCGCCCGCGACAGGGAGAAGCAGGGCGATGCCGAGGCCGCCGCGGCGCTCTACCGTCAGGTCTGGTCCGCGCGCTGCCTCTTCCCGGACAGCGGCAAGAAAGCCGCCAAGGCGCTCAAGAAGATGGGCCGCCCCCTCCCCGGGAACGCCGAGAACGCCGCCGCGCTGCCCGCCGAGACGCGGGGCCAGGGGCTCGCCGATCGCGCTGATCTCGCTGATCGCAGCCAGGCGACCACGGCGCGCATCGAGCGCAGCATGGCGGCCGGACTCGCCGCCGAGGAAGCCGGCCGCTACACGAAGGCGCGCGACCTCTACGCCGCGGCCCATCGGATCGATCCGGCCGACGCGGTTCCGCTGCGTTACCTGGGCGAGCTCTACCGCCACCACATCGGCGACTGGGCCGCGGCGCGGCTCGCCTTCGGCCAGATCTTAGCCATGCCGGCCGACCCGATCTCGCGGGCGGTGGCGCTGCACGGCATGGGCAAGATGACGATCCATGACGGCGACTTCGCGCGCGGGCTCGGGATGTTCGAGGAGTCGGTCGCCACCTATCCGCTGGCACTCACCTATCGCAACATGGCGGTCTACTGGAACTCCGCCGGCGAGCTCGCCAAGGCCCGGGGCTATGTCGCAAAGGCGCTGGCGATCGATCCCGACGACGCCTACAACCAGATCTTCGCCGCCGCCTTCGCCGCCGAGGACGGCCGCCGCGAGGAGGCGCTGCGCGTCGCCAGCCAGCACGAGGACCTGCTCGCCGCCTCCTACAACCTGGCGGCGATCTACAGCCTGGCCGGCAACCGCGACAAAGCCCTGGCCCTGCTGCACCGGCACTTCTACAGCTACGAGCGCTACCGGGCGGTGCGCGCCAAGGAGATGAAGGAGGCGCGCGAAGACATCGTCTTCAAGTCGGTCCACCAGGACCCCGCCTTCGTGGCGTTGACCGCCGGGGCCACCTCCGCCGAGGCGGCGGCAGGCCATCCGGCGGCCGGCGCGGCCAACCCAAAGATGCCTGGTGGAACCACCCATTGAGCGCCACCGTCCCCTCCCGCCGCCCTGCGTGGACGGCGGCGGGAGCTCTCGCCGTCACCCTTGCTTGCGGCGCCAGCGCCGCCGCGGCGGCCGCGCCGGCGGGTGACCCTGCCGAGCCGCCGCCGGGGCGCACGGCGGGGAAGCCGCTGCCGCCGCCCGCGGGAGCAATCCCGCGCGGCGCGATCGACGAACAGGCGCTGCGCGCCACGATCGAGGAGCTGGCCGCCTGCGGCACCCGCCATACGCTCTCCTCCTGGACCGATCCCAGGCGGGGGATCGGCTGCGGGCGCGACCGGGTGATCGCACGCTTTCAGGCCATCTCCCGGGCGGCCGGCGGCCGCCTGCAGGTGGTGATCGACGGGTTCGAGGCGTCGAGCGAGCGCACCGGCGGCAAGCCGGCCCATCTCGAGAACGTCCTTGCCATTCTTCCCGGGAGCGACCCGCAGCTCGAGCGCACGGTCTTTCTGGTCTCCGGCCACGTCGACTCGATCCCTTCCGCGGTCATGGACCCCACGCTCGATGCGCCGGGGGCCGATGACGACGCCTCTGGCGTCGCGGTGGCGGTCGAGTGCGCGCGGCTGCTCGCCGCCGGCAGCTACCGCGCCACGCTGCTCTTCGCCGCGGTGTCGGGCGAAGAGCAGGGACTGCTCGGCGGCACCCGCCTGCGCGACTACCTGAAGGCCAACCACTACACGATTGGCGGCTATCTCGACAACGACATCGTCGGCGCCGACTTCGCTCCCGGCGCGCCGCACCGCGTGCGCCTCTTCTCGGGCGGCGGACCGGACGGCGTCGACGCGCCCTCCCGCGACCTGGCGCGCGCGGTCGAGGAGATCGACGGGCGCGATGCCGTGCGGCTGATCTTTCGCCTCGACCGGCTGGGACGCGGCGGCGACCATCGCCCCTTCGTCGAGGCCGGCCTGCCCGCGGTGCGCTTCACCGAGCCGCTCGAGAACTACGATCACGAGCATCAGACGCCGCGGGTCGAAGCCGGCCGCGAGTACGGCGACCTGATCAAGTTCCTCGACTTCCACTTCCTGGGCGACGTGGCGCGCGACAACGTCGAGGCGCTGCGCCAGCTGGCGCTGGCGCCGGCCGCGCCGGGCGACGTGACGCTGGCCGGAGGGGTGAGCCCCGACGCGCGCCTCGCCTGGACCGCCCTCCCGGACCCGCAGCGCGCCGGCTTCGAGATCCTCTGGCGCGAAACCACCGAGCCCCGCTGGTCGGTCCTCGACTTCGTCCCCGCCGCCGGCGAGACGGCGTTGCGCGGCATCTCGACTGACAACCACTTCTTCGCTGTACGCGCCGTCGGCACCAACGGCGCACGCTCCATCCCGGTCGCCGCAACCCTGAAACCCCCACCGCCCAAGAAGTAGAGCTGTCGGGGTTCGCCGCTCAGGCCCGGCGCACCTGGATGGCGACGAAGGTGACGTCGTCGGCGGGCGGCTGGTGGCCGCTCCAGGCGCTGGCGGCGGCGACCAGGTCGGCCAGGAGATCGTCCGGGGGCTTGCCGCCGGAGGCGGCGAAGTGGGCCTGGACGCGGGGATAGCCGAGCGGCTCGCCGCTCGGGTCCTGGAGCTCGGGGAAGCCGTCGGAGAGCAGCAGGATGGTGTCTCCCGGCGCGATGGCGAGGCGCCGCTCGAGGTAGCTGCAGGGGATGCCGCCGAGCGGCATCGCGGGCAGCGCGAGCTCCTCGACCTGGCCGGTCGCGCGCCGGTAGAGCAGCACCGGGGGCATGCCGGCCGAGGCGACGCAGAGCTCGCCGGCCTCCAGCCTGACCAGGGCCAGGGCCATCGCCATCCGTCCCAGCTCCATGCGCCGGATCGCCGCTCCCGCCTCGGTCAGGAAGGCGGAGAGAGTGGTGGCCGCCGAATACGACGAGAACAGGCTCTTGATCACCGTGACCATGGTTCCAGCCGTGGCGCCATGGCCGGTGGCGTCGCCGATCACCGCGGTCAGGCGGCCGTCCTCGCCGAGATGGAAATCGTAGTAGTCGCCCCCGACCTCGGTCGCGGTCTGCATCGACACCGCGATCGTGAAGCTGGAGTCGACCGGCAGCACCTTGGGCAGCAGGGAGAGTTGGAAGCGCCGCGCCTCCTCGAGCTCGCGGGTCTTGCGGTCGTACTCGGTCTGGAGCAGACGCTGCTCGATGCCGCTCTCCACCAACCGCCGTTGGTTGTCGCGCAGGTCCTCGGCCATCCGGTTGAACGCCATGGCGAGCTGCCCGAACTCGTTGCGTGAGTCGACCGGCACCCGGGTTTCGAGATCTCCCTTGGCGATGCGCTCGGCGCCGGCGGTCACCACCTTGAGGCGGCGCGTCATGCGCTCCGACAGCGGCAGGATGCCGAGCAAGGCGAGACCGATCAGGCTCATGCCGTAGCCGAAGTTGCGCGCCGCGGTGCGCCGCACCTCCTGCAGCGGCTTGCCGAACGGCCGGGCGATCCCGAAGGTCAGGCCACAGCTCGGGTCCCTGGAGGTCACCACCACCCAATCGCCGACGACGTGCCGTCCCGCGGCGGACTCGCCGCGTGCCAGCCCCGCGAGCGGTAGACCGGCCAGCTTCCCCTGGTCCTCGCGGTCGACGGTGTAGAGCGTGCCGCGCGTGTCGACTGCAAAGGGCACCTCCCCGGCATCCCGGCGGGTGCGGGCCAGTACCCGGTGCACGACCTCGAGTCCGCTCACCTGGGCCTTGACGTGGCAGATCATGCCGCCGTCGTCGGCAACCGGAACCTCGAAGGTCCGTCCCAGCAGCATCTCGCTCTCGTTCGCCGCCCGCACCCTCTTCAGCTCTGTCTCCTGGCTGGAGCGGCCGGAGGTCGAGGCGCCAGCGGACAAGACCTGCGCCTCGCCCTGACGGGCCGGCGCGGCGGCCGGCGGAACGCCTGGGGAAGGACCGCCATGGCCCGCGAGGCGCCGAGCGCGGCGCGCGGAAGACTTGCCCTCCGTGCCGCCCGGCGTGGCGGCGACGCCCGCGTCGTCGAGCGCGGCCTCGATCTTTACCAGCTGCGGCGCGGACGGACGGGCGGCGCCTGGCGCGCTCGCCGCGGCGGCCGCCGAAGCGGCCGGTGAGGCAGACCACGCCGACGCCGAAGCGGCCGGTGAGCCAGGCGCGGCCGGAGCAGCCGGCAACTCAGGCACCCCTGCAACGGCCGGAGAGGCCGGCGAGACAGGCGCCGCCATGACCGGAGATGGCCCAGTCGCGGGCGGGACGGTGGCTGAGGGAGAGGCCGGGGCCGGCGGCCGCGCCGGAGCTGTGGGCGAGGCCGCAGCTGCCAGCGAGTCGGGCTGTGATGGGGACAACGCATCCCGGGCGGCTGGGGCGCGGCCGGCGATGTTCGAAGGGGCGCCTGGCGGCGCGGCGACAGGGGCGCCGGGCAAGGCTGGTGAGGGGTCGATGCCCCTCCCGGCTCGGACCTGCTTGCGAGCCATCTCAAGCGCCCTTGCCACCCGCTCCTCGCGCCGGGGTAGTGATCGGTTGTACGCCGCCACCGCCTCCAGCTGGGCCTCCTTGATCTGCGCCGCGATCTGGCGCGTCTGGGCGGCGCTCAGGCCGGACTGGCCCGCCACACTCTGCAAGAGCTTGCGCAGATCGATCACCACCATGCGGCGCTGCGCCGGAGCGGCACCCCGAAAGTGCGGCGCCGCGCCGGTCCCCGGTCCTGCCGGAGCCTCCGGAGCGCCGCCGGCGGCCCCATCCAGCCGGGCGGCATCCGGGCCGGCGAGGCCCGGGGCCGCGCCCTGCGAGTCGGGCGGCGGCGGCGGTCCTGGAGCCGCTGTTTGCGGTCCTGGGGGCAGCCGCGGCAGCGCCCGCGCGGGCGGCGGCTGGAGCTCCGCGAGCCGATCCGCCGGATGGGAGGCGGGAGCAGTTCTCCGTGGGCGGGATTTTCCCTGCGGCCGCCTCCCGGCGGCGGCGGCGGCGGCGGCCCCGGCATCCGGCACGCTCCGAGCGCTCTCGGCACTCCTGGCGCTCCCGGGCATGATCTCGAGCGACTCGACCAGCGGCGCGGCGTTGCCGATCGCGCCCAGGATCCTGGCCATCAGCGCCGGGTCGCCGCCGCCCTCCATCGGCCTGTCCGACTGAACGAGCTTGGCCAGCGGCAGCCTGCCCAGCCTCTCCATGCTCTTCCCGAGATCGTCACGGATCGCGGTCATGCGCCCTTCCATGTCGCGGGTCAGCGCCACCGCGTCGGCGGCGATCGCCCTGCGCACCGCCCCCTGCGACGCGACATAGGAGTAGAGTACGATGCCGGTCAGGGGAACGATCGACAGCAGCAGGAAGGCGAGGATCAGCTGGGTCCGTATTCTCATCCTAGAATGTACGCAACCGGGCGCCCGGGGTTCTCCGCTCGACCTTCAGCTGCCGCCTGACGACCCTCGGCCACTGGCCGCGGCGGGCCCGTACAAAGAAAGTACAAAGATCGAGGCGGCACCGCAAGGAAAGCAGCCGCCGCGTGTTCAAGGAGCATACAGGCTGATGCGCAAGGAGGAATAACCCTGTGCCTGAGACCAGCTTGAGCCGCAGGAACCTGTTCACAGCCGGAGTCGGTACGGCGCTCGCGTCGGCGCTGGCCGGAGTGGCCGACGATCCGCTCTTCGCCCAGGCCCGTCCCGGACAGCCGCTCGCCGACTGGCAAGCCACCCCAAGCGTCCCGTCCCTCGAACCCCTCCAACCCCTCCAACCCCTCCAAGCAGCCGCCAGCGGCCCGCCTCCCACCGGCTCCGGCCTGCCGGCGCCCGACCCGGTCGTCTTCCTGGTCAATCGCATCACCTTTGGCCTGCGCGCCGACGACCTCGCCCACGCCCAGGACATCGGTTTCGACGCCTTCGTCGAAGAGCAGCTCAATCCCGAGCAGATCGACGACTCCGAGGTCGACGGTGTTCTTAGCGCCGACTTCCCGACTCTCTTCATGCGGCCCAGCCGGCTGCTCGGGCTCGACCGCAAGCAGGTGACCGGCGAGCTTCTCGGGGCCACCGTCTACCGCGCTCTGGCCAGCCGCCGGCAGCTGTTCGAGCTGATGGTCGATTTCTGGAGCAATCACTTCAACATCTTTCTCTACGAGAAAGAAGACTATTGGTTGAAGACCCCGGACGACCGCGGGGTCGTTCGCCGGCTTGCCTTCGGCAGCTTCGGCGATCTCTTGCAGGCTTCGGCCATGAGCCCGGCCATGCTGTCGTACCTCGACAACGCCGCCAACACCAAGAAGGGCCCCAACGAGAACTACGCCCGCGAGGTCATGGAGCTGCACACCTTGGGCGTCAACGGCGGCTATACCCAGCAGGACGTCGGGGAGGTGGCGCACTGCTTCACCGGCTGGACGATCCAGGGCACGGGCCCGAAGCGCGGCACCTTCTATTTCAACCCCAGCACCCACGACGACAGGGCTCACACGGTCCTCGGCCAGGCGATTCCGGCCGGCATCGGCATCGGGCAGGGCATGATGGTCTTGCAGATCCTCGCCAACCATCCTGCAACCGCCACTCGCATCACGACCAAGCTGTGCACGCGCTTCGTCTCGGACAGCCCGCCGCAATCGCTGCTCAACGCCGCGGCCCAGACCTTCACCGCGACCGGCGGCGACATCCGGCAAGTGATGCGCACCATCCTCACCTCCGGCGAGTTCAAGGCGTCCGCCGACCTCAAGCTGCGGCGTCCCTTCGAGGTCGTCGCCGCCGCCTTCCGGGCGCTGGGCGCCGAGCTCGGCCAGGGCGGCCTCGCGTCGCTGCTCGGCGCCCTCGGTCTGATGGGGCAGGTGCCTTTCAACTGGCCGGCGCCCAACGGCTATCCCGACGCCAACCCCGCCTGGGCCAACACCAACGGCATGATCAGCCGCTGGAACCTGGGCCTCGGCCTGGGCGCGAACGCCCTCAAGGGCGTGACCGTCAACTTCTCGGTCGACCCGGGACTCTCGGCGGCGCAGCTGACCGACCGCTTCACCCGGCAGCTCGTCGCCCGGCGGCTCCTGCCTCCCGACCGCGCCAAGCTGATCGCCTATGTCGCCGGCACCCAGTCGCCGCACGCACCGCTCAACGCCGCCCAGATCAAGGCCAAGCTCCCGGGCCTGGTCGCCCTGGTCCTCGATTCCCCCTACTTCCAGTGGCGCTGACCGACACCCGGATCGACGCACCCGGGAGGAGAAGGAGTGTCCGAGAGATGAACGTCCTCAACCGCCGCAGCTTCTTCAAGATCCTGGGGGGCCTGTCGCTGCCTGCCTGGTTCCCGCGCCTGGCTTTCTCCTCTTCGCCCGAGCGCCAGTCGGCGCAGCGTGACGTCCTGGTCTGCATCTTTCAGCGCGGCGCCGCCGACGGCATGAACATCGTGGTGCCGGTCGGCGAGAGCAATTACTACGACAACCGCAAGACGATCGCCATCCCGCACCCGGCGGCCGGTTCGGCCACCGCGGCCATCGACCTCGACGGCTTCTTCGGCCTCCATCCTGCCCTGGCCCCGCTCAAGGACCTCTTCGACCAGAAAGCGCTGGCGCCGATCCACGCCGTCGGCTCGCCCGACCCCTCCCATTCGCACTTCGACGCCCAGGACTACATGGAGCGCGGCACCCCGGGCAGCAAGTCGATCGCGACCGGCTGGATCAACCGCCACCTGCAGGCGCTCAACGCGGCCGGCGACAGCGACAATTCGCCCTTCCGCGCGGTCGGCATCGGCACCCTGCTGCAGGCCTCGCTGCGCGGGCCGGTTCCGGCCACTGCCCTGAAGTCGATCGCCGACTTCCACCTCGGAGGGAAGGGCGCGGCGATCCAGGCTTTTCAGGCGACCCTGAGCTCGCTCTATGCCGACAACAGCTGGCTCGACATCCAGGGGACGGAGACCTTCAACGCGATCAGCTCGCTGGCCGCCGCCAACCCGACCGCCTATCAGCCCAAGAACGGCGCCAAATACCCGAACTCCGGCTTCGGCATGGCGATGAGCCAGGTCGCCCAACTGATCCGAGCCAGCCTCGGCCTCGAGATCGCCTGCGTCGACCTGGGCGGCTGGGACACTCACCACGCGCAAGGGGGTCCGACCGGCGCGATGGCGAGACTCCTCGCCGACCTGGCGGGCGGCCTCGCCGCCTTCTACACCGACATGGGCGACCAGATGAAGAACGTCACCGTCGTCACCATGAGCGAGTTCGGCCGGCGGCTGCTCGAGAACGCCTCTGGCGGAACCGACCACGGTCACGGCAACTGCATGTTCGTCCTGGGCGGCGGCGTCAACGGCGGCAAGGTCTACTCCAACTGGCCCGGCCTCGCTCCCGATCGGCTCGCCAGCCCGGGCGACCTCCAGGTCACCACCGACTTCCGCACCGTCCTGGCCGAGATCGTCGACCGCCGGCTGCTCAATCCCGCCCTCGACCAGGTCTTCCCCAACTTCCAGGTGCCAGGCTACCTCGGCATCGTCCAGCCGGCGAGCTGAGGCCGGGTGGCCAGACGGACCAGCCAGGCACTCGACGCATTTGACCGTCCCCCCCGAGCCCGGAGCGGGGAGCGCGGCGTCGGCGGACGCTAGCGACCAACTTTCCGCTCCGGGCCGGGTTTTTCCGTTTAGTCTCTAGCAGCGGTACCGATCCCGAGGGATGCCGCAGCTTTCGCCTGTTGCGGCACTTCCGGCAGGTCGGCCGCACGTCCGGCTATGGACGTGCGGCACTTCCCGGAGGTCGGAAACGGCGCTGCGATGTGGCGGTGGAGGCCTTCTCGAAGCATC
>DASZZP010000004.1:0-26017 GCA_035544875.1 Thermoanaerobaculia bacterium
TCGAGCGTCACGTGACCGCGCAGCAACTCCTCGACGGTGGGCATAGCGTCATGCTACCTCGGGCGCCGGGCAAGACCTCAACCACTTGCCAGGGCGGGGGAGTCTTTCTCTTGTCGGTTTGAGGCCGGAGGCTTCGCTAGGTCTTCGTGCGATATGCTGAATGAGGTGTTCCATGGAGTCGTGCGGCCCACGGAGGTGTTCCGCTCGTCACTGCCGGGGTCGAGGCTGAACCGGACCAGCGGCGCTTCGGACGGATTCAGACAGCTGGCGAACTGCGCTCGACCGGCGACTCTGAGCCCTGCTTTCAGCGGATGAAGCACCAGGAGGCGCGCGCCGAAGCCGTAGAAGCCGACGTGGGTGATGGTGCCGTGCTCATAGTTGATCTCGGTCCTGCCGCCGCTGTCAGGATCGACCTTCCACATCGCCGGCGATGCGCCCGAGAGCCACGGTAATGGTCCTCCTCCCGGCGGCGCCTGGCATGGCTGCGGGGCGTTCGCGTTCGCCCATGGCGACACGACTACAGAGGACTTCGTCTCGGCCGCTGGGTTGACCACGATGCGGATGATTTCGCTGCTGGCGCCGGCGCTCTTCAGGGCAACCAGCGCATCGGTCGAGGTGTCGAAGTTGGTCTTCGACATCTTGATCTTTTCGATGATCACCTCCGGCGAGATGCCCGCTTGAATCATCGTGATGACGTCCTGGTTGGTGAGGGGCTGCTGCGCGGCATTTGCGGCCCAGTCTCGCAGAGGAGTGGAGAGGAAGCAGAACCCTATGATCAGGAGGCTCAGCCCAGGGCGCCACGAGAGTGGGAGTCCTTTGCTTCCGCGTCTTGCCTCAAAACCCATTTGCCAATCCTCCTTGCGTCGTCCCTCATTCTTCCGCTCGCCGGCTCCTCAGCCTATTTCTGCGGCTGGGCGGACATATGTCCCCGCGATGAGAGTTGATCCCGGTCCAGGTGGCGGCGTTGATGGTAGGGAAGCAAGAGCAATGCCGCAAATGAAACAGCGCTATTGCGGCGCCTTTCGGGAGGATGGCGCCTACGAGGTTGTCAGTCTGCTGCCAACTTATCGCACGACTCGCCAATTCACTTGCCGGTGCGGCGCGGCGGGGCTCAAGCGGAGGTGAAGCGAAACGACAGGCTCAAATCCTTGCGACCGGGCCGTCCGGGACGGCTACTATTGACGGGTTAGTTGCGAGGTGGCAAACTCGAATCTCAGCACTCTGCCAAGTCATCAACGGCGAAACGAAGTTAGGGGGGTCGACTTCTCATGAGAGTATGCCGCGCTCTGGTTCTCATCGTCGCGGCGCTGGCGCCGGTTGCCACCGCCCCGGCCTTCGCGCAGGGCACGACCGGCAGCCTGATCGGCGTCGTCAGGGATACGCAGGGGGGCGTGCTGGGCGGGGTACGAGTCACCATCTCCTCGGGCTCGCTCATCGGCGGCCCCAGGGTGACGCAGACTGGCCCCGACGGCCGGTTCGCCTTCGCCAGCCTCGACCCGGGCGCCTACGACGTCCGCTTCGAGCTTGCGGGATTCAAGGCCGAGGAGCTCAAGGGCGTCGAGGTCGTACTCGACCGCGCCGCCGAGGTGCTGCCGAAGCTGGAGGTGGGCGGGCTCGCCGACTCGCTCACCGTGACCACCGACCTGCCGGTGGTGGATACGACGCGCGCCGGCGTCAGCACGGTGTATCCGCTCGACTACCTCGAGCTCGCGGCGGTCGGCTCGCAGGGGCGCAGCTATCAGGCGGTCATCGGCAGGTCGCCAGGAGCGGATGGCACGGGCAATCCACATGTTTTCGGCTCGACCGACAACGAGAACGCTTATTATATCGACGGGAGCGACACCACCGACCCGGTCACGGCCACGTTCGGGACCAACCTCAACTTCGATGCCATCAAGGAGATCTCGTTCCAAAACGCGGGCTTCACCGCGGAGTTCGGGCGCGCCACCGGCGGAGTGGTCAACATCGTCACCAAGTCGGGTGGCAACCGGTTTTCCGGCACGTTCGATACGCGCTACAACGACAGCGGCTTTTACGAGAACGGCAGGCATTTCAACCGCGACCAGAACAAGACCGCGTTCCTGAGGCCGTCGGCCACTCTGGGCGGGCCATTGCTGCACGATAGGCTCTGGTTCTTCCTGGCCGGTGAGTACATCGACCGCAAGACGACGCCTAGCGGCTCGCTGCTGACCCAGCACCTCGAGGGCGGAGATTACCTCGCCAAGCTCACGTGGCAGATGGATCCGAGCTGGCGCGGCGTCGCCAAGTACTACGCCGACCCCGCCACGTTCCACGACTTCAACGCCGGACGTTTCGTCGCGCCGGCTGTGGCCTCCGAGAAGAAACAGCCAGGGCGGGTCTTCCAGGCCGCGATCGACGGGGTGCTCACCCAGCAGCTGCTGGTCGAGGCACAGGGCGGCGTCAATCGCGCCGAGCTCGATCTCTTCCCGCAAAGCGGCAACCTCCTCCTTCCCGGTGTCCAGGATCAGGTAACCGGGATCAGCTCGAGCAACTTTGACAACGCCCAGTTCTCGCGCCGCAACCGCGACGAGCTGCAGGCCGCACTTACCAGCTTCATCGATAGGCTCGCCGGCGGCCACGAGATCAAGCTCGGCGCGAGCTACAGCAATATGAGGTCGCTGCTGAAGAACAACCTCACCGGGGGCGCGCTGTACCTCGACTTCAACGGTCCGATCAACCGCAACGCACTCCTCGAGCTCCAGCAGCCGCTCGACTTCGCGCGCTTCACCGGCAAGCTCTACTCCGGCTTCCTCCAGGATGCGTGGCGGCCCGTGGAACGGCTCACCGTCCAGCTCGGCACCCGCTACGACGACGTCAAGTTCGGCAACGACGCCGGTGTGCAGATTTCCCATCAGCACTACTTGCAGCCGCGCCTGGGCTTCGCCTACGACCTTACCGGCGACGCCAAGACGGCGCTGCGCGGCAGCTTCGGCATCTTCATGTCGCCGAACGAGCTGACGCTGCCGTTCTACACCGCGGTCCACAGCTCGCCGGTCCTGTTCTACGCTCCCTGCTCGGCCTTCTTCCACACGGCGGCCGCCTGTGCCGCAGGCGGCCCGCGTGGCCAGGCCGCCTACCTGGCGAACGACCCCCTGCACCGCGACCCGCTCGGCTACTTCCAGGTCGCCGAGGCCGGCTCGACGCCCGAGATCATCCAGCCCGGCCTCAAGCCGATGACCAACACCCATTACACGTTGGGGATCGAGCGTCAGCTCTGGGATCGAACTTCGATCGAGCTGTCGTACGTTCACAAGCGGGCGAACAACATTTTCGAAGACACCTGCGCGGAGAACGTCCCCAATCCGACCCCAGATCCGAGCTTCAGCAACTGCCCGACTTTCGAGATCGCCAACTTGCCCGCCGCCAGGCGCAACTACCAGGGCGTGCTGTTGACCCTCAACAGTCGAACCCGTGGCTGGCTGAACCTCAGGGCTTCCTACGTCTACTCGCGGTCGCGCGGCAGCATCGAAGACACCCAGAACGCCGGTGCCGATTTTGACGTCTTCCCAATGCACTTCGTGAACCGCTACGGCTACCTCTCCGACGACCGCCGGCATCGCGTGCGACTGGATGGCTACGTGCGGCTGCCGCTTGGCTTCACTCTGGGTGTCCAGTCCAACTACGCTTCGCCCTTCCCCTTCAGCAAAACGACCCCGACGGCGCCCTACGACATCCTCTACCTGGCGCCGCGCGGGAGCTTCCGCGGCACGAGCACGTACAATTTCAACGTCGAAGTCCGCAAGGGCTTCGTCGTCGGTCCGGTGCGCAGCGAGCTGATCGCCACGGTCCTCAACCTGCTCGGCTCGGAGCAGAAAACCTCGGTCTGTGAGAGCGCCCTCGGCTGCGGCGGCATCTTCCCCTGGGGGGTCGCCAACGACTTCACCCAGCCGCGCCACTACGAGGTCGGCGTGCGGTTCGAGCTCTAAAGCTCCGGCTCCCGGCCGGTCAGGCGGCGGAAGGCTTCCAGGTAGCGGTCGCGGGTGCCGGCGACGATTTCTGGCGGGAGGGTCGGGGGCGGCGACTCGCGGTCCCAGCCGGAGCGATCGAGCCAGTTGCGGACGTACTGCTTGTCAAAGGAGGCGGGCTCCTCGCCGGGACGCCAGGCGGCGGCATCCCAGTAGCGCGATGAGTCCGGGGTGAGGACTTCGTCGATCAGCAGCAGCTGGCCCGCCGGATCGAGGCCGAACTCGAACTTGGTGTCGGCGAGGATGAGGCCGCGCGCCGCGGCGTGCGCGGCGCCGCGCTGGTAGAGGGCGAGCGTCAGGCGGCGCAGGCGGGTGGCGAGCTCGGCCGCACCGGCTCCTCCCGCTCCCCCGGCTCCGCTGGCTCTGAATGCCGCGATACCGCGCTCGACGGCCGCGAAGTCGACGTTCTCGTCGTGCCCGGCGGCGGCCTTCGTGGCGGGCGTGAAGATCGGCTCGGGCAGGCGGCTGGCGCGCTCGAGCCCAGGCGGCAGGGCAATGCCACAGACCGCGCCGCCCGTCCGGTATTCGTGGAAGGCGCTGCCCGCGAGATAGCCGCGAGCGACGCACTCGAACGGGATCACCCGCGTCTTGCGCACCAGGACGGCGCGGCCGTCGAGCAGCGCGGCGTGGTCGCGCAGGGCGGCTGGCACGGCCAGGAAGCTCTCGTCACTCGTCGCATCCGCTGCACCCGCGTCATGAGGGTGCGCTGCGAGCAGGTGGTTCGGCACCACGTCGCCCAGCAGGCCGAACCAGAAGCTCGAAAGCTGGGTCAGGACCTTTCCCTTGTCGGGGATGCCGGGCGTGAGGATGTGGTCGTAGGCCGAGAGGCGATCGGTGGCGACCAGGAGCAGGGTTGCGCCCAGATCGTAGATGTCGCGCACCTTGCCCCGCCGCGGCGGCGGCATGCCCGGCAGGTCGGTCTGCCACACGGCTTGGTTCATGGCGCCTCCCGTTTCGCGGGCTCAATCGTGCGGCGAAATGGCCCGCGCGAACTCGCGGTCCAGGGCGGCGAGCAGGCGCTCGCCACGCAAGGCGCGCAACGATGAGGCTGGGATCGTCTCGCCATCGACGATCTCGTACACCGGCAGGCGCTCGAGCCCCTTGAGGCGCGCCACGCCCAGTTTGCGCAGGCCGACCGGCAGCTGATCGCCCTGGTCGTCGACCTGGAGCACGACATAGGTGCGCTCGCCCTCGCTGCCGCGCGCCAGGGGGGTCGGGCCAAGCTCCTTGTCGAGTTGCGCGACAAAGGCGCCGGTTGCCACCAGACCATTGTTGTGCAGGGTGCCGTTGCGGTTGATGTAGGCGTAGAAGCGGCGCGACTCCTCGCGCTTGTCGACCACGTCGAGGTCTTTCTCGGTCAGCGGCGCGAAGAAGCGGTGCACCGTAGGCTCGGGGTAGCCCTGGCTGATCAGCAAGGTCTTGACCTCGTCGATCTCCTGCGTCGCCTTGCCGGTGACCAGCCGCGACAGCTCGACCAGCCCGTGGCCGAAGAATTCGTAGCGGCCCCCCTCGTCGCTGCCGCCGCTGCCCATGGGGATCAGCCGGTAGGCGCCAAAGTTGAGCGCGATGCGCAGCCCGCGGTTGAAGGCGAAACCCTCTTGCACGGCCTCGGCATAGTGGCGCTGCAGGTGGATGGCGCAGGTCACCAGGTTGAGCGCCTCGCGGCTGGAGTAGAAAGCGCCGTCCCCCATGTACTTCTCGAGCTTCGCCCGCCGCGAGCTGGCCAGCCGGTTGACCCGGCGCTGGAAGCGAAACATCGTGCGGAACGCTTCGTCCTGGCTCTCGGCGCCCGAGCGCTGCAGGAACGAGATGGTCTGCGAGAACTCGCTGATGTCGTAGATCATGCCGAACCGCGCCACCCGCGGGTCGACCACCCAGGGCTCCATGAAGTCGAGCGGCCGCGTGACCTGCGACAGCCGCAGCGCCGACTTGAGCGACGTACGCCCGCCGGGCGCCTCGCGGCAGACCACGCGCCCGTCGGCCAGCGTCTCGACGCGCAGCAGCGAGCGCCGCAAGGCGTGGAGGATCTCGAACTCCTTGAGCTTGATCAGCAGGCTCTCCCAGACCTGCACCAGGATCGGCGGCAGCAGCCGCACCGGGTTGTAGGCAGCGCGGGTGACCAGGAACCGCAGGTAGCCAGAGCGGCAGAGCAGGTCGCGGCCGTTCGCCCTCGGGTCGGCGTTGAACAGGTTGGCGACGATGCTGCGCAGCTCATGGTCCGACTGCATCTGCTCGGTGTGCCAGTGGCCGAGCTCCTCGAGACGCTGGCGGATCTCCCGGCCGTCGATCTTGAGGTAGCCGTTGAAGTAGCTGCCGAGCTCGGCCAGGTCATGGCTGATGTAGTCCTCGGTGAAGATGAGGACGTTGTCGCGCATTCGCGTGAGGAGGCGTGGGAACAGCTCTTCCTCTGCCTCCTCGGTTGCCCCGGCGACTTTCTGCACCAGGTCGTAGGCGGTGGTCAGGACGCGGTCCAGGAAGCGGTCGAAGACCCGGTACTTGATCGCGTCGCCCTGCTGCCGGCCGATCTCGAGGTCCTGGCGCAGGATGCGCTTGGGGGTCTCCTTGATCAGGCGGGCCACGTCGAGCGAATGGTGCAGCCAGAAAACCGCCGGGTAGTGGCGCCCATAGTTGGAGACGGTCGCGTTCTCCACCGCCCGCACCAGCAGGATACGGTAGCGCTCCCAGGCGCTGGTGTAGAGCTTGCGGTCGTAAGTGTCTCGACGTTGAATCGCCAGCTGAACTTCTTCCTCGGCGAAGATGTACTGGCGCAGCGCGGCGGCGAGGGCCGTCATCCCCTCCGAGAGCAGGACCGGAAAGCCGCGGAACGGGGTGGCGGTCTCGTCTTCGAGGAAAATGGGCTGCGGCGTGGGCAGCACCCGCTGCAGATCCGGCAAGAGGCGTCGGATCTCCTCGGCGTCTTGACGCAGGAAGTTGAAGGGCCCCGGCAGGAGCTGGAGAAGAGACGTCAGGTTCATGCTCGGTGCGTTGCCGCGCCCAGCGGTCGAATCCGTTACGTATAGCATACGCCCCTGCGGCCCACTCGGCTGCCGCCGGTAGGGAGCTGCGCGCTCAGAAGAGGCCTGCGAAAGGGGGAGCCAGCGAGGGGGTTTTGTGCCCTCCCGAATACAATCGTGACGGCCGTGACGGCCGAGGAGACGCGGATGGCGTTGGCGGAGACGATGGCGGTGACCGCTGCGGCGGCCGGCCCTGGCGCGAAGGCCGGCGGGGGAGCACCGCCGCCACTGCTCGAGCTCGACCGTCTCGAGGTGGCGTTTCCGGCCGAGGGGCGTTGGGTGGCCGCCGTGCGCTCCGTCTCCTTCACCGTGGAGCGCGGCGAGATGCTCGGCCTGGTGGGGGAGTCGGGCTCGGGCAAGACTCTCACCGCCCTGGCCATCCTCCGCCTGCTGCCGCCGCCGGCCCGAGTGGGCGGCCGGATCCTGCTGGCCGGCCACGACCTGCAGGGAGAGCCGGCAAACCTGCTGGCGCTCTCCGAGGACGAGATGCGGCGGGTGCGCGGAGCACGGATCGGCATCGCCTTCCAGGAGCCGGCGACGGCGCTCGACCCGGTCTACTCGATTGGCTTCCAGCTCGCTGAAGCGATCCGCGCTCACCGCCAGCTGTCGCGCCGCGCCGCCCTTGACGAGGCGGCGGGACTGCTCGACCGGGTGGCGATCCCCGATGCGCGGCAGCGGCTCGGCGAGTATCCTCACCAGCTTTCGGGTGGCCAGCGCCAGCGAGTGATGCTGGCGATGGCCCTCGCCTCCGGGCCGGAGCTGCTGCTGGCCGACGAGCCCACCACCGCCCTCGACGTGACGCTGCAGGCACAGATGCTGCGGCTGCTCGAGCGCCTGCGCGCCGAGCTCGGGCTGGCCGTGGTGCTCATCACCCATGACCTGGCGGTGGTGGCCGAGACCTGCGACCGGGTGGTGGTCTTCTACGCCGGGCAGGTGGTCGAGGAGGCGCCGGTCGCGGCGCTCTTCGGCTCTCCCGCCCACCCCTATAGCCGTGGTCTCCTGGCGACCTTGCCGCGCCTTGGGAGGCCGGCGGCGCCGGGCCGGCTGCCCGTCCTCTCCGGGCAGCCGCCGGATCCTGCCTCCCTGCCCACCGGCTGCGCCTTCCACCCGCGCTGCCCGGAGCGCCTGGCGAGCACGCCGCTCTGCATCGACCGTGCGCCGCCGCTCGGCCCACCGGCGGCGGATTCGGCGCCGGGAGCCTGGTCGGCACCCACCCGCGCAGAGGCGCTGGCGGCGCAGGAGCCGTCCGCCGAAGTGGGAGCGGCCCCTGTCGGCGAGCGGCTGGTGCGCTGCTGGCTGCACGCGCCGGAGCCGGAGCGGTGTGAGCGGCCCGAACGGTCAGATAGGGCGACACGGCCGGCTGGAGAGAGCGCGGGATGAGCGAAGCGAGCGCAGCCGCCACCGCCATCGCGGCACCGCCTCCGGCGCCCCCGCTCGCCGAGGTGCAAGGGCTGGTCAAGTGGTATTCGGGACGGGGCGGACTGTTCGCCCGCGCCGGCGTCGCGCCGGTGCGGGCGATCGACGGGGTCGATCTCGCTGTGTGGCAGGGCGAGTGCCTGGCGGTCGTCGGCGAATCGGGTTCGGGCAAGACAACGCTCGGCCGCTGCATGGTCCGCCTGGTCGAGCCGACCGCCGGCCGCGTCCGCTTCGACGGCGAGGACCTGCTCGGGCTGCGACCCGCCGAGGTGCGCCGCCGCCGCCGCCGCTTTCAGATGGTCTTCCAGGACCCGGACGCGGCGCTCGATCCGCGGCAGCGGGCGGGGGCCGTGCTCGCCGAGGCGTTGCGCGTGCACGGCCGGCGCGGGAAGGTTGAGGAGCGGGGTAATCTCGGCCGGGTCGGTGACCTCAGCGCGCGCGCTGGCCTCGGCCGGCGCGGCGGTCTTGGCGCTCGCGGTGATGGCCGGCAGGCGCGGGTCGCCGAGCTGCTGGCGACCGTCGGTCTTGCGCAAGCGGTCGCCGGCCGCTACCCGCACGAGCTGTCGGGCGGCCAGCGCCAGCGCCTCGGCATCGCGCGGGCGCTGGCCGTCGAACCTGAGCTGGTGATCGCCGACGAGCCGGTTGCGGCGCTCGACGCCTCGGTGCGCGCCCAGGTCTTGAACCTGCTCTTCGAGCTGCGGCTGCGGATGGGCCTGACTCTGCTGCTCATCGCCCACGACCTGGCGGCGGTCGAGCAGATGGCAGACCGTGTGGCGGTGCTCTACCTCGGACGCGTGGTCGAGCTGGCGCAGCGTTCGGACCTTTTCGCACGCCCTCTCCACCCCTACACCGCGAGCCTGCTCTCGGCGGTGCCGGTGCCCGTGCCGCCGCCGCCAGGGGCGCGGGGTGAGCACACAGGGCGCATCGTGCTGGACGGCGAGCCGCCCAGCCCCTCGTCGCCGCCGCCGGGCTGTCCCTTTCATCCGCGCTGCCCGATCGCCCGCCCGCGCTGCGCCTCAGAGCGCCCACCCCTCGCCCCGCCCGCACCGCTCAGCGCTCCCGCGCCGCTCCTTTCACCGATCGTGGGCCGTGCCTCGCCTGGGCCCGGCGGCCTGCAGCGGGTTGGCGGCGAAGCCCGGCTCGTGGCATGCTTCTACCCGGGCGAGCTCCAGCCCAGGCGCGGGCAGATAACGGAAAGGCCGCCCGCATCGTAAACTTTACCCAGGGGCAAGCGTATCTGGGCTATGGAACGGCTCGAACGGCCGCGGGCGTCGTGCTGCACACTCTCGGCGCCAGAACACCGATTCTGTGATCGCGCCGGCATGGCTGAAAAGGGGTCCCTTGCATGACAGAGTCCTTTCGTTTCGAGACGACCAAGGTCTGCCGGCCGGCGCTTGCATGCCTCCTGGGCCTGGTGACACTTGTGGCGGCAGGGGGTGTTCCGCCGGCCGGCGCCCAGGGCGCCGCGCCCAGTCAGCCAGCCTCGACCGCCCCGGCGCCAACCGCGGCGGCACCCGCTACGCCGGCGCCTGAGCCCAGCGCTCCGCCTTCCACCGCCACCTCTCCCGCGGCCCCGGGCGTGGCGGCGGCGCCCGCGCCCACACCCGGGGTGCCCGCCCAGCCGCACATCGTCGACGTCAACTCCTACAAGCCGGTCACCGAGCCGCCGCTCGACGTCACCGGTAACGTGCTGTCGCTCACCGTCGACCAGGCGGTCGCCATCACACTGCAGCAGAACCTGGCCCTCATCCTCCAGCGCTACATCCGCAACGAGGCCCGCCTCGGCGTGCTGCAGGCCCTCGGCATCTACGACCTGAGCCTGAATGCCGACCTCTTCCACCAGAAGGTCAAGCAGGCGGTGACGACCAAGTTCCAGGCTTCGGAAAGCCAGACCGACACGCTCGACCTCTCGCTGTCGCAGCTTTTCCCGACCGGCGGGACCCTGACCTTCGATTACCCCAGCTTCCGCCAGGTGAACAACAACCCGCAGGGCGCATTCAAGGGAATCCCCTTCTACGGCATCCAGGGCAACAACCTGGGCGCCGGCTTCTCGCTCATCCAGCCGCTGCTCAACAAGTTCGGACGCGCGGTGGTCGAGGAGCCGCTGCTGATCGCCATCAACACCAGCCAGCTGAGCCGCGCCGAGTTCGAGCGGCAGGTGGTCCTCGTGGCCGACCAGGTGATCCTCGCCTACTGGGCGCTGGTCAACGCCCGCGAGCAGCTGGTGGTGGCGCAAGAGAGCCTGCAGCTGGCCAGGGACCTCGACGACCGCAACCGCATCCAGGTCCAGGTCGGCACTCTCGCTCCGCTCGAGCTGGTGTCGAGCCAGGCGGCGATCGCCACCCGCGAGGAGGCGATCATCAGCGCCCAGGCGGCGATCAAGGACGGCGAAGACGTGCTGCGGCTGCTGCTCAACCTGCCGCCCGGCGAGCTGTGGGACAAGGAGATCCTTCCCACCACGCCAGCCGAGACCGCCCACGTCAGCATCGACCTTGCCGAGGCCGTCAAGACCGCGATGGAAAGCCGGGTCGAGGTGCGCGCGGAGCTGCTGGCGGTGGACAAGGCCAAGATCGTCGCCGCGGCGGCCAAGCGCGCCCTGCTGCCCACCCTGACTCTCAACGCCGGTTTCGGCTATAGCGGCGTGGGAACGGCCTACACCGACGCCTTCAAGCAGGTGACCGGGCTCGACTTCCTGGGCTGGTTCGGCGAGCTCAAGTTCACCTATCCGCTCCAGAACCGCCAGGCGCGCGCCGCCGACGCGGTCGCCAGTCTCGACATCGACCGCTTCAACCGCCAGCTCGAGCAGCAGAAGAAGATCGTCACCAACGACGTGCGCAAGACCGCCCGCGCTGTCGAGACCGCGGCCAAGCAGATCGACGCCGCCCACGCGGCGCGCAACTTCCAGGAAAGGAACCTCGACGCCGAGAAGAAGCGCTACGAGAACGGCATGTCGACGAGCTTCCAGATCACCCAGATCCAGGACCAGCTCACCCAAGCCAAGAGCGCCGAGGTCAACGCGGTGGTCGGCTACCGCACGGCGCTCACCGAGTACTACCGCGCGCTCGGCGGGCTGCTTCCCGAGACCGGGATCAAGATTCTCGATCCCAAGGAATCGGTCAACCGGTTCAGCTTCCGGCGCGCCGATCTGCCATGACCGACTCGGCGCTGGGCCGGCTGCTCGGGGTGCTGATCGCCCCGGTCAAGACCTTCGAATCGATCGCGGCTCGGCCGACCTGGGCGGCGCCGTTGCTGGTGCTGGTGGCGCTGACCGCGTTCGTCAGCTACCAGATCAGCCAGCGCATGGATTTCGAGCAGGTGGTGCGGCAGCAGGCGGAGCGCGCGGAGCAGCGCGGCAACGCCATGAGCCCGGAGCAGATGGACAGGATGATCGAGATGTACAAGAAGGTGCAGCCGTTTTTCGCCGTGCTGCAGATGGTGGTGGCGCCGGTCATCTACCTCGCGATGGCCCTGGTCTTCTGGCTCGCCTTCCGCTTCGTCGGCGGCGCCAACAACTTCCTGGTCAGTTTCTCCGTCGTCCTGCACGCGCTGATGCCCGCGGCGGTTGCCGCGTTGATTGCGATACCGCTGCTGCAATCGCATGGTACCTTGACGGCGGAGGAGGTCGAACGCGGCAGCCTGCTGGTCTCCAACCTCGCCGTGCTGGCCCCCGCGCGGACCGGCCCCGTGGCGCTGGCGCTGCTCGGCAGCATCGACGTCTTCTCTCTCTGGACCCTGGCTCTCCTGGCGATCGGCTTTCGCGCCGCGGCGAAGACCTCGAAGGCCATGACCGGCGCGGTCACCGCCGTGCTGTGGCTGCTCTACGTCGCCGGCAAGGTGGGCTTCGTGGCGCTGTTCCGCCGCTGAGCACGCCGTTGCGGGAGGTCTCGTGAAGCGCACGCTGCTCATCCTCGGCGGACTGATCGTCCTGGGTGGCGTGGTCTTTGCCAGCATCCGCGCCGGCGAGGGCAAGAAGGGCATCAAGATCTATGCGGAAGCGGCCGCCCGCCGCCCGATCCAGCAGGTAGTCAAGGCCACCGGCGAGATCAACCCGCGCATCAAGGTCAACATCTCGGCCCATGTCATCGGCAAGATCGAGAAGCTCTACGTCAACGAGGGCGACTGGATCGAGAAGGGCAAGCCGTTCCTCGAGCTGGAGAAGAACATCTTCGTCGCCGACCGGGACCAGTGGGCGGCGCAGCTGGCAAGCGCCGGGACCGGTGTGCAGCAGGCCGAGGTGACGCTCGCCGACTCCCAGATCAAGCTCGACCGCGCCCAGCGCCTCAAGCGCGAAGGGATCACCACCATCGAGCAGCTGGAAGGGGCGGTGCTGGCGGAGCATTCGGCGCGGCTCAAGCTGCTGGCGGCGAAGGAGGCCGTGACCCAGACCCGCGCCAACCTGGTGCGGGCGCAGACCGACCTCGGCAAGACGACGATCTACGCGCCGCTGACCGGCCGCGTGATCACGCTCAACGCCAAGGAGGGGGAGGTCGTGGTCTCGGGGACGATGAACAATCCGGCCTCGATCATCGCCACCATCGCCGACCTGACCGAAGTGCTGGCGGAGGTCGACGTCGACGAAACCGAGATCGTCAACGTCGCCGTCGGCCAGCATGCCACGCTCAAGGTGGACGCGCTCCCCAAGCACCTCTATCACGGCCGGGTCACGGAGGTCGGCAGCTCGGGCTACAACCGCGCCAATCAGCCCGATGTGACCTTCTTCAAGGTCAAGGTGCTGCTCGCCGACAGCGACCCGCAGCTACGCTCCGGCATGTCGGCGCGCGCCGAGATCGAGACCCAGGCGCACGGCGACGCCCTGACGGTGCCCATCCAGTCGGTGGTCGAGCGGCCGCCGCTCGCCGCCAAGGGGAGCGGCGACCGCGGAGATCATCGCCAGGGCAGCAGGGACAAAGGAAACGCTTCTGGGAGTCCCAAGGAGATTTCGTCCGCGAGCGCCGGCGGCGACCGGCGCGGCGGCGCCAAGGGGGCGGGCGCCCCAGGCGGAGCCTCTACCGCTGGGGCCGGAGGGGGGCAGGCCCAGGCGGCCAAGGGGGCCAAGGGTGCCGAAGAGGTCAAAGTCGTCTTCGTCATCACCGCCGGCAAGGTCCACCAGCGCAAGGTCGAGACCGGGATCTCCGACGAGACCCACGTCGAGATCCTCTCCGGCCTGCAGCCGGGCGAGCAGGTGGTGACCGGCCCCTACCGCTCGCTGCGCGAGCTCAAGGAGAGCGAGGCGGTGCAAATCGGCAAACCATCCGAGGAGAAGACCGACAATCAGGATAAGAAGGACGCCGAAGACAAAGACTCAAGCGGCCGGGGAGGGAGCTGATGCCGTCGCTGATCGATTTCGAGGATATCTACAAGATCTACGACATGGGGGCCGAGAAGGTCCACGCCTTGAACGGCGTCAACCTGCACATCGAGCGCGGCGAGTACGTGGCGATCATGGGCGCCTCGGGCAGCGGCAAATCGACGCTGATGAATCTGATCGGCTGCCTCGACACCCCGACCTCCGGCAGCTACCGCCTGAACGGCGTGGCAGTCGAGGAGCTCGACGACACCCAGCTGGCGGCGATCCGCAACAAGGAGATCGGCTTCGTCTTCCAGACCTTCAACCTGCTCGCCCGCACCGACGCGCTGCACAACGTCGAGCTGCCGCTGATCTATGCCGGCCTGCCGCGCCGCGAGCGCCGCGAGCGGGCGCGCCACGCCCTCGAGCGGGTGGGGCTCGGCGACCGTATGAGCCATCAGCCCAACGAGCTCTCCGGCGGGCAGCGGCAGCGGGTCGCGATCGCCCGCGCCCTGGTCAACGAGCCGTCGCTGCTGCTGGCCGACGAGCCGACCGGCAACCTCGATTCGACCACCTCGATCGAGATCATGGAGCTGTTCGATCAGCTGCACTCGGGCGGCAACTCGGTGGTCCTGGTGACCCACGAGGCCGAGATCGCCCAGCACGCCTGGCGGCGCGTCCTGCTGCGCGACGGCCAGGTGCTCTCCGACACTCCGACCGCCCGCGAGGCGGCGCAAGCGGCAGCGGCCTCGCGTGCGCCACAGGCCGCCTCGAGCGCCCCGGAGGCCCAGGCCGCCTCGGTCTGACCTGCGAGCTTGCGCCGCGCCACCCCGGAGCCCGCCAGTGGTCCTGGTCGAGAACTTCCGCATCGCGCTGGCGGCCCTGCGCGCCAACGCCCTGCGCTCGGTCCTGACCACCCTGGGCATCATCATCGGGGTGGCGGCGGTGATCGCGGTGGTGTCGGTGGTGCAGGGGCTGCAACACATGGCGACCGACGTCTTCCAGGGCGTCGGCGTCACTTTCATCGCCGTCGACGCCAAGCAGCCGCGCCAGCGCGGCCCCGGCCTGGTGATGCACCAGGTCAAGCTGACCTACGAGGACGGCCAGGCGATCGCCGCCCAGGTGCCGGGCATCCGCGAGATGACCCCGATGGTCGAGGGGAGCGCCAGCGTCAAGTACCGCGATCGGCGCCATCGACCCGGGGTGGTGATGGGCGTCAACGAGAACTACCAGGACGTCTGGAACCATACCGTCGACCGCGGACGGTTCTTCTCGAAGATCGACCTCGAGAACCGGCGCAAGGTCGCGGTGATCGGCACCAAGGTGGCCGACAAGCTGCGGCTCGGTCCGAGCCCGGTCGGCAAGGAGATCTACGTCGGGGTCATGCCGGTGACGGTCGTCGGGGTGATGGAGAAGAAGGGGCAGACCCTGGGCAACGATCTCGACGACCTGGTCCTGCTCCCCTACCCGTCGGCGGTCGAGCTCTTCGGGCGCGACGTCGCCAACAAGGTGGAGTTCGACCTGCAGGCGCAGCGGGCCGAGCAGGTCGAGCAGGTGCGCGACGGCATCAAGGGGCTGCTGCGCCGCCGCCACCACCTCGCCAAGGGCGAGCCCGACGACTTCCAGGTCACCATCCAGGACGAGGTGCTCAAGCAGGTCACCGGCTTCCTGACCGGCGCCACCGCGATCATCGGCGGCGTGGTGGCCATCTCGCTGTTGGTGGGCGGCATCGGCATCATGAACATCATGCTGGTGTCGGTCACCGAACGCACCCGCGAGATCGGGGTGCGCAAGGCGGTCGGGGCGCGGCGCCGCGACATCCTGCTGCAGTTCCTGATCGAAGCCGTGGTGCTGTCGCTCCTCGGCGGGCTGATCGGGCTCGCTCTCGGCTACGGCTTCGGCATGCTGGTGGTCTTGGCCGTCCCCGTCCAGCTGCCGCCCGCTCACGTGCCGCTCTGGGCCATCGGGCTCGCCTTCGGCTTCTCGGCGCTGGTCGGGATCTTCTTCGGCATCTATCCGGCGGGCAAGGCGGCCCGTCTCGATCCGATCGTCGCCTTGCGCTACGAATGAGCGGGCGGAGCGCGGCGGCGCAATAGGGAGGGACCCCCCTGGTCTTCATCGAGAACTTCCGGATCGCTTTCGGGGCGTTGCGCGCCAACACCCTGCGCTCGATCTTGACCACCCTCGGCATCATCATCGGCGTGGCGGCGGTGATCGCGGTGGTCTCGGTGGTCCAGGGCCTGTCGTACCTGGCGACCAGCGTCTTCCAGGGAGTGGGGGCAACCTACGTCATGGTCTTTCCGCAGTTCAACGAGCAGCGGCAGGACGCCCTCGCGCACCAGGTGCGGCTCACCTGGGACGACGGCAAGGCGATCCAGGAGCAGGTGCGCGGCATCCGCCTGATCACGCCGATGATCGCCGGCAACGACGAGGTCAAGTACCTGGACCGGCAGCACCGCCCGGGCTTCATCCTGGGCTGCAACGAGGAGTTCCAGGACATCATGAACTTCGCGGTCGAGCGTGGGCGGTTCTTCTCGCCGATCGACGTCGAGGCCCAGCACAAGGTGGTGGTCATCGGCAGCAAGGTGGTCGACAAGCTCGAGCTGGGGGCCGAGCCGATCGGCAAGGAGATCTACGTCGGCCACTACCCGGCGACGGTGATCGGGGTCATGGAGCACAAGGGGCAGACGCTCGGCCAGGATGCCGACGACCTGGTCTTCGTGCCGTTCCAGGCGGCGCTGCGGCTGTTCGGCCGCAACGCCGGCGACCAGGTCCAGCTGCGCCTGCACGCCGTCGACGCCGAGGCGGTCGACGCGGTGCGCGACGGCATCAAGGAGCTGCTGCGCCGCCGCCACCACCTTGCCAAGGGGGAGCCGGACGATTTTCGGATCATCGTCCAGGACGAGATCTTGAAGCAGGTCACCGGCTTTCTCGCCGGCGTCACCGCGGTGATCGGCGGTATCGTGGCGATCTCGCTGCTGGTGGGCGGCATCGGCATCATGAACATCATGCTGGTCTCGGTGACCGAGCGCACCCGGGAGATCGGCGTGCGCAAGGCGGTCGGCGCCCGCCGCCGCGACATCCTGGTGCAATTCCTGATCGAGGCAGTGACCCTGTCGCTCGCCGGCGGCGCGATGGGCCTGCTGATCGGCTGGGGCCTCGGCGTGCTGGTCATCGCGGTGGTGCCGGTCCAGCTCCCCCCGGCGCACATCCCGCTCTGGGCGGTCGCGCTGGCCACCGGCTTCTCGGCCCTGGTGGGGATCTTCTTCGGCATCTATCCGGCGGGCAAGGCGGCGCGGCTCGATCCGATCGATGCCCTGCGCTACGAATGAAGGGGATCGACCCGAGCTCGGGGGCGGCGCTCAAGAAGCTGGCTCTTTCCGCCGCCGCGGCGCTGATCGCCCTCGGCGCCGCGGAGCTGCTGGTGCGGCTCGCCGGCGCCGCGCCCCAGGTCTACACCATCCAGAAGGGGCGCTTCCAGCTGTCGCACAACCCCAAGATCGGCTACGAGCCCGTGCCGCTTACCTATAACGGCAAGGAGCTCAGCTTCTACGACTACCTGGGGGCGAGCAACAGCCTGGGCTACCGCGATGTCGAGCACGAGATCGCCAAACCGCCGGGTGTTGTCCGCATCGTCGTCCTCGGCGACAGTGTCGCCGCCGGCCTCCACATCAGGCGCAACGAGGACGTCTTCCCGCCGATCCTCGAGCAGAGCCTGAACGCCCAGGGGCTGCGGGCCGAGGTCATCAACCTCGCCGTCTCCGGTTACAACACGCAGCAGGAGGTCGAGACGCTCAAGGAGAAGGGTCTGCGTTACCAGCCGGACCTGGTGCTGGTGGCCTATACCCTGAGCTCCCGCGAGCACGTCGACGGCGACATCCTGAAAACGCTGCTCGAAGCGGAGCGCGAGAAGCAGGGACTGAGCAGCGCTCGCGCCAACTCCATCCTGGTCAAGAGCGCGCTCTACCGCTTCGTCCGCTTCCGGGTGCTGGCGGTGCGCCGGCGTTCGGGCTCCCAGCCGCAGGAGTACCTCGACCTGGTCTCCCACGACACCGTCGGCCAGTACTTCGAGGAGCTGCGCGAGCTGGCGCGGCAGAACCACTTCGCCGTCCTGGTCGCCGTCTTCCCGCGGCTGGTGCGCAACTTCAACTACTACCGCTTCGCCGATCAGCACCAGTTCGTGCACGAGCTCGCGCAGCGTAACGGCTTCCACCTGATCGATCTGCTCGAGCCCTACAGCCGCTGCCGCGAAGAATCCATCGCCCCGATCAGCATCGACAACTTCCACCCCTCCGCCTACGGCCAGCGCTGCGCCGCCCTCGCCATCGCGCGCGCCGTCCTCGCCGAACGGAAGCCGCCCGGCTGAGCGCTGCCTCAGGGCCGACAGGCGTCGATGGAGTCGGCCAGGACGCGGGCGTAGATGGACTGCGCCTTGGCGTTGGGGTGGGCGTCTTCGCGGCTGACCCAGTAGCTCTCCCAGCCGTTGCCGGTCTTGGGCGGCGACGGCGGGAAGCTCGGACCGGGGTCGACGACTTCGAAGCCGCTCTGGCGGGCGACCTGGGCGACGCGCGAAAAAGCCTCGGCCAGGCCGGGGTCGTGCGGGTCGTGGAGCTCGGGCAAGACGATGAGGGTGCCGGGGATGCCGTCGTCGTGCAGGATCTTGCCCAGCTCGCGGATCGCCGCCTTGGTGTGTTCCCAACCCGGCAGGCCGTCGGTGAAGAGGCCGACGTAGTAGGAGTGGTAGTCGCGCAGCATGGGGTCGGACTGCTTGAGGATGCGAGACGAGGCGAGGGCCAGCAACGCCGAGTGCCAGAGGAATGGGTTGGTCGAGGGGACCGGGTCGGCCTCGGCGTCGTTGAAGGAGAAGCCGATGATCACCCAGTCAGGACGCAAGTAGGGCCGGATGCGTAGCTTGTAGCGCGCCAGCTCCATATAGGTGTTGCAGTTGCCGATGCCGGCGTTGTGCACGGTCGCTCGCCGCCCCCCTTGCCGGGGGCAGCGCTCGGCCAGCAGGCGCTCGAGCTGATCGGGGAAGGTCTCGCCCTCGGGCACCCCCCAGCCGAAGGTGAGCGAGTCGCCGACCGCGACCGCCACCCGGTCGGTCGGCTGACGGCGCGCCTCGGTCGCGGGGTCGGGGAGGCGGAAGCCGTGCTCCTCGGTGCGCACCCGCGCCCCCATCAGGTAGGCGCTGGCGTTGGGCCGCTGCTCCTCGATGACGCCGGGGTAACGCGACAAGACCTTGATCTGGCGTGCGTAGCGCCACATCTCGACGTCGTAGACGCTGAGCCAGTACTTCGAGGCCAGGCGCAGCCCTGCCTCGGCGATCACGAAGGCGACGACCAGCGACAGCACGAGGATGAGAGGGCCGAAGAGTCGTCGATTCACGAAGTGGTCCAGGAAGTCGCGCCAGAAGGCCGGGGGATTATAGCCAGCGAGGTGGAGAGGTCAAAGCGGCCAGGCAGGGGGAATGGACCCGCACCCACACAGCGGGCAGCTGAGGCATACTGAGCAGGTGGAGCCGGAGGAGAACGCTGTGGCACCGGAAACGAGACTGAACGATCTGGAGGCGTTGCCCGGCGCGCGCTCTGACCCCGACTCGGCGCACTCGCGCTACAACGCTCTCATCCGGCGCCTGGTCAGCTTCGAGCGGGCCGCGGAATGCGCCGCCCGCTAGACGCGGTCGGACCTGGCGGACCGACCTCGTCCGCGGTGCCGGCGCGCGCGCGCGGCGCTGGTGGCGGAGCCCGCCGGCGCTGGCCGGCGCGGCGCTCGCGGCCGCGCTCGCGATTGCTGGCGAGCCGGCGGTGAGGACGGTTGCCCTGTCGCAGGCCTGGGCCTATGGCCACCGGCTCCTGCTCGGCAACCGGGTGGCGGTGCTCGACCTGGAAACGCCGCCGCGCGCCGCGGAGCTGCGGTCGGTGGCCGCCGCCGCCGACCGCATCGGGCTCTACGCCGCGGACCTCGAGCGCTCGGCCGCGGCGGCTCGCCTGCTGGGCGAGGCCGGGTTCGATGCACCGGCCGTTTTTCACTTCTGGCAGAGCAAGCCTGTTCTGCTCTTCCGCAAACATGGAGGTGGTCGATGAAACGTCCCCAGACAATCGCGACGTTCTGTATCGACATCGGTGGCACCGGCACCAAGGGTCTGATCGCCGACCAGCATGGACAGGCCGCCAGCGACCGCGTGCGGCTCCCGACGCCGCGCCCGGCGACGCCGGACGCGGTGCTGGCAGCGATTCGCACCATCGTCGAGCGGCTGCCGCCGTTCTCCCGCGTGGCGGCCGGCTTTCCCGGGGTGGTGGTCGAGGGCGTGGTCCACACCGCCCCCAACCTGCACCCGTCGTGGTCGGGATTCCCGCTCGCCGAGGCCCTCGAGGAGCTGACCGGCCAGCCGGCGCGGGTGGCCAACGACGCCGGCGTGCAGGGGCTGGCGGTCATCGAAGGGCGCGGCACGGAGCTCGTGCTGACGCTCGGCACCGGGATGGGGTTCGCGCTCTACGTCGACGGCCGCTACGTGCCGAACGTCGAGATGGCCCACCACCCATTCAGCAAGCGGAAGAGCTACGAGGAGCTGGTCGGGAACGAGGCGCTGGCGAGGGCCGGGCGCAAGCGCTGGAACCGGCGGCTGCGCAAGGTCATCGAGCAGCTGGAGCCGATCTTCAACTACCGCGTCCTCTACCTGGGCGGCGGCAACGCCAAGCTCATCCACTTCGCGCTGCCGCCCAACGTTCACATCGTCGAGAACGTCGCCGGCCTGCTGGGCGGCGTCAAGCTGTGGGCGCAGCCTGTCAGCGCCCCCGCCGGCCACGCCACGGCCGATTAGACTAGACTCGAGCGCGCCATGAAGCTCTACGCCGGCACCAGCGGCTTCAGCTACGCGGAGTGGAAGGGCAGTTTCTATCCGGACGATCTGCCCGCCGGCGAGATGCTGCGCTTCTACGCCGACCGGCTGCCGGCGGTGGAGATCAACAACACCTTCTACCGCCTGCCCAGGGCAAGCGTGCTCACCGCCTGGGGCGAGCAGGTCCCGGCCGATTTCCGCTTCGCTCTCAAGGCCTCGCGGCGCATCACCCACATTAAGCGGCTGCGGGATGCCGAAAGCGAGACCGAGTACCTGCTGCGGGTGGCCGAAGCGCTCGGCGAGCGCCTCGGCCCTATCCTGTTCCAGCTGCCGCCCAACCTCAAGGCCGACCTGCCGCGGCTGCAGGCGTTCATCGCCTTGCTGCCGCAAGGCGTGCGCGCGGCTTTCGAGTTTCGCCATCCGTCGTGGTCCGAGCTGGGCGTGCGCGAAGCGCTCCGCGGCCGCGGCTGCGCGATGGTGATCGACGACACCGAAGAAGCGCCGGCGGCCGAGATCGAGGCCACCACGGACTGGGGCTATCTGCGCCTGCGGCGCCAGGACTACGACGCGGCGGCGCTCGCCGCCTGGGCGCAGCGCATCGCCGGCCAGTCCTGGAGCGAAGCCTACGTCTTCTTCAAACACGAGGAGGCGGGGGCCGGACCGCGGCTGGCGGCCGACTTCCTCGCCCTGCGGCAGTCCTGATCCGCGCGCTCTGCCTGATGCCCGCCAAGCCCAGGGTGGCGGGAGTCTCTTGACATCGGCCCTACACTGTTTTAGTCTAGGCCTTGTCGGAACAAGCCTCTGACCGCCAGAAGGGAGACCGCCCGTGAAATCAGCTGAACAGCGCGATCTCTTTCCCGGCGCTCTCGAGATGATGATCTTGCAGACGCTCAAGCGGCAGCCGCTGCATGGCTATGCCGTGGCGCAGCAGATCAAGCAGCGCTCCTTCGACCTGCTGCAGATCGAGGAGGGCTCGCTCTATCCGGCGCTACAGCGCATGCTCAAGGCCGGTTGGGTGCAGGCTGATTGGGGCATGTCGGCCACCAACCGCCGCGTGCGCATCTACACACTGACGCCGGAAGGGCGCCGGCACCTGGCGCGCGAGGTCTCGAGCTTCGAACGCATGCTCGAAGGCATCACGCGCGTCCTGGCGCCGGTCGAACCATGAACCGGCTCCGGCAGCTCCTGGCGCGCCGCCGCCTTTACCGCGACCTGGCGGAGGAGCTCCGGGCTCATCTCGACGAGAAGATCGAGGAGCTGCCCTCTTCTCCGACGAGCGCGCCGAGCTGGGCCGCTTCCTCGGCCTGCTGCTGCTGTGCGTCGGCCTGCTCCAGCTCGTCGCCTGCGCCAACGTCGCGAACCTGCTGCTGGCGCGCGCTGTCGCGCGGCGGCGGGAGTCGACGCTGCGCGTCGCTCTGGGCGCCAGCCGCGGGCGGCTGCTGCGCTCGTATCTGACGGAAGGCGCCCTGCTGTCGCTGCTCGTTGCGCTGCTCGGGCTCGCGCCGGCGCTGGCGCGCGCGGCGGCGTCGGTCGAGCAGCCCGCCTACGCGATGCGCGGCGTGGAGGTGCAGCTGGATCTCAGGGTGATGCTCTTCGCCTTGCTCCTCGCCTTCTGTTCGACGCTGTTCTACGCCACCGCCCCGGCATGGCAGGCCGCGCGCGTCGACCTGGTCTCGTTCCTCAAAGCTGGACTGCCGGGAGCCGGCGAGCGCGGGTCGCGCCTGCGCGGCCTGCTGATTGCCGGCCAGATCGGGCTCTCGCTGGCGCTCCTGGCGACTGCCGGAACCGTGATCGAAGCCACGCGGCGGGCGCTGCTGTCCGATCCGATCGCGCGGCCCGACGAGCTGGTGCTGGGCGAGGTCGACCTGACGGTCGAGGGCTACTCCGCCGCCGAAGGCCAGCGCTTCTACGAGGCTCTGCTCGACCAGGTGCGCGCCCTGCCCGGCGTCACCGCGGCCAGCCTCGGCTCGATCATCCCGCCGCAGGAGCTCTCCGGGCGGCGGGCGATCTTCTTGCCGGGGCAAGAGCCGCCCCCGGAGGTCCTCCAGGGTCGCGACTTCGCGCTGGGCCTGCGGGTCGACTGGGAGCAGGTTGCGCCCGGCTTCCTGCGGACGCTCGGTATTCCGCTGGCGCAGGGACGGGAGTTCAGCGGGCGGCCATGCCCAGGAACCAGGCCGCCCCGGCGTGGGCAAGGTGGGGAAGTAAAGCAGGCCGCCGGCGGCCAGGACGAGCGCCGCCATGACCGCGGCGAAGCGCGCCAGCTCGGCGCGGGGCCGCGCCGCACTGCCGCCACCCAGGTTCTTTTCGTCCATCGACACGAAGTCTATGCTGCGCTTCCGCTCCGCCGGTCGGGTCGCGGTTGCGTCCGAGGTAGAATGTGGCGCTGACATGACGAAGCCCGCCGCCGAAGACCGCCGCCTCGTTCGTCTCACGAAGATCTGCCTCGCGCTGCCAGAGGCGGCACGCAGAGAGCACGGCCAACACGCGAGCTTCCTGGTGCGCAAGAGGATCTTCGCCTACTACCTCGACAATCACCACGGAGACGGCATCGTCGCCGTCACCTGCAAGCTGGCGCTCGGCGAGAACGCGGACCTTGCCGCCTCCGATCCCGCAAGGTTCTACCTGCCGGCCTACATCGGACCGCGGGGCTGGGTCGGGCTACGCCTGGACCTCGGCGAGATCGACTGGGAAGAGGTGACCGCGCTCGTCACCGACAGCTACCGCCTGGCCGCGCCCAAGCGTCTCGCTCTGCTCATCAAGCCTCCGCCCGGGCCCAGCGCTGTCCATGGCCGTGGGAACTGAGAATTGGCGAGTATGGACTACAAAGGGCGCCGGACGCTTCCCGGCCTCCTCATCTTCTTCGCCACGCTCTGCGGTCTCTCCGCGGCCGCGCTGCCGACACCAGCGTTCCTCCTTTCCAGTTCCGCATCGGCTTCTGGACCAACCTCCACCACTTCCTCTACCAGCAGGCGCTGCTGCGTGCACGGCAGCGTGGCGGCGCGGGACGTGGCGAAGCCGCGGCGGAGAAGCTCCCCGCCGAGGAGCAGCGGGTCTGGTCAGCGGCGTTCGGCCCTACCCGAGCCGCTCGGTAGGAAAGGCGCGGAAGCGGGCGAAATCCCGATCCTCGCTCAGCAGGGCGCGAACGCCTGCTTCTCGGCAGAGCGCCACGATCTGCGCGTCGAAGATGAGATTGCCGGCGGCTTGCGACTCCCGGATGGCCTCCAAGAGCAACTCTGGAAACGCCGCGCCGGGATGAAGCACGGAGAGGCTCGGCGAAGCCAGGATACGCGACACCGCGGTGCAGGCTTCCTCGGGTGAGAAGGGAGGGTGGAAGAGCCTTGGATGGGTGATGATACGCAAGAACTCGGCAAGCACGAAGACCGGCATCGCCCAGCGGGACTTTCCTTCCGCCAGAGCAATCAAGCGCCGGGCTGCCAGCGCGTGCTTCGGCAGCTCCGCGCGGTGGGCGTAGACCAGGATGTTGGTATCGATCGCGATCAGGCTCGGCCTTCCATGTGCTCGTAGATCGAGTCCCGATCATCCCAGTTGATGCCCGGCCGAGCCTCCCCGTTCTTCGTCAACAAGGTGAGCCGGAAAGGGGGCAGCTGGGCGGGTTCGGCCAGGCGACCCCGGATTGCTTCCTCGATGAACCTGGTGAGCGTCTCACCCCGCTCGAGCGCATGAAGCTTGGCCTGCTTGAGAATCCGGTCGTCAATGTCCAGCGTGGTACGCATGCAGAAATCTGTACCACACCCTCATCTTTCTGTCAACGTGGGCCCTCGAGGTCCGCGCTCCGCCCCTGCCGCCTCGACAAAGGGAGTTGACCTAGCTTGTTGATTCTATTGGTGCCGAAGGTGGGAGTCGAACCCACACGCCGTTGCCGGCGGGGGATTTTGAGTCCCCTGCGTCTGCCATTCCGCCACTTCGGCCGGGGGTGGGACCGGAGAACGAATCCTAGGGTGTGCCCCGGGGGGTGTCAACTCGGCGCGTCCCGGGCTCCCGGGCGCCCGGGAGGCGCGAGGGGCGCGGGGGATGGTCGGGTCGCGCGCGGGAGCCGGTCCCGGGAGGAGTGCGGAGCTGCGGATCGGGGCGGCCGGCTGGGTGCAGGACAAATTTCTGGGATGGTCGGGGGTCATGAGGCGAGGGTGCGTGCGCGCCTATCCCAGAAACCGTTGAAACGACCGCTGAGGATGGCAGTGCGCAGAGCGATGATGGCGTTGGCGCCGCGAACGGTCCAGTGCATCCCCGAGCGCTTCAGGCGTGCGCCGATGGCGACCCCGCAACCGGCCTCCACGACCCCGGTGGAGGTGCATAGCCCCATGATCCGGAACTCGGGGTAGCGCATGCGCGAGCGGTTGGTCTGAATGTAGCCGATGCATTTGCGGGCCTCGTCGTTGCTTTCGCCGTGCACTTGGAGCGCCGCGAGGATGGCATCGATGTGGCCAGCGTCGAGCTCTTCGTGGCGCGTGGTCGCCCAGTGGCGACCGAGGTCGCTCGCCGGCCCCCAGATGGCCTTGGCGACGGTGCTGAGGTGCTCCTTGGCGTGGAAGCGATCGACGATCTCGATGGCGTTGGGAAACAGCTCGGCGGCAAGATTCCAGATCCACGGGGCGCCATCGCCGAGGACGACGCGGCGACGAGCCCGGTAGAAGCCGCGTCGTCGAGCCTCGCGCTGCACTCGCTGGGCGAAGGCTGAGAGCACCTTGTCGGTGTCGCGCGTGGCGGCGCTCTCGATGGCGGCTGAGTAGCTCACCGAGCCGGCGTCTCTGATGGGAGTGCCTTTCTCGTCGTCCCATCCTTCGGCGCTCCAGACGGTGCACAGTTTCGCCTCTCGCGTCTTGGCTTTGCCGTCCTCCTGTTTGCCGGCCCGGCCTGCGAGCTCCTCGTTGCGCATGGGTACACCGGTGCCGTCCATCCCCAGGTAGAGCGTTGGCGGCAAGGCCGCGCGCGCACTCGACTCGTCGACCACCCCCCGCTCGTCCTGCGCCACCTCGCGGCCCAAGGCCTCCGCCGCTCGCTCGACGTGCTTGGCTGTCACGCGAACGCCGGCGAGCTCCCGCAGCAGCTCTTCGCTCTCTGCAAAGCTGACCCGCGCCGCGACCAGACCGGTCATCCGCAGCACGGCGGGTGACAGCGACGAGCGCTGCAGACCAAGAGTCACATCGCGCGGATACCAGCCGCTATGACAGGCGTCGCAGTGGTAGTAGGCGCGACTCAGGGCGAGCGCACCGACCGCGGTCTGGAAGGTCTTCTCCATGCGCCCTGCGTAGGAAGCCTCCCGGCCGCACGGACAGTGCAGCGCTGGCCCGGCATAGTCCGAACAATCGGCGTTGAGCCGACGCTCGATGGCGCGGGCCGCGACCTTCAAGGCCTCTCGCTTCGCGGCCGTCTCGATGGCCTCGAAGTCAACGCCAGCCGCGGCGCCCGCTCCAATCAGCGCCTCGACTTCGGCGACGACCTCGGCCGCGAGCTCTTC
>DASZZP010000005.1:0-2697 GCA_035544875.1 Thermoanaerobaculia bacterium
CGGACGGCAACGGCCACCTCACGCAGTATCTTTACAACGCCGACGGCAACGTCACCTCGATGAGCGAGGCGGTGGGGACCGCGCAGCAGCGGACGACCAGCTACCGCTACGACTATACCCCCTGGCCGAACTTCCGCACCGAGGTGGACGAGCCCTCGGCGGCCAGGCCCGGCGCCCCAAAGGTCACCACCTTCGCCTGGAATGCCTCGGGCGCTCCGGAGACGGCGCTGACCACCGCTGAGGCGGGGTATCTGGCGGCGAGCGACGCGGCGCCGAATGGAAGCGCTGTCTCTTCAACTGTGCAAAGCGGCATGAGTTGAGCCATGCATCAGACGTGAATAAATCCAACCCAGGGATTTGCCAAGGGAAACCCGCCGGCGTGGCGATCATCGCTTCCAGCAGGGCCGAGTGGATAGCCTCAGAGATTAAGGCCTATAAGATTCAGATAGATTGTCTAAAGACCCAGAGGCGAGCGCCCCACTGCGATTGCACTAATATACTCGACGAGGCCATTAAGGATGCCGAGTTCTATCTGGATTACTTCCTGCATGGCTTTAACTAGGGCTGCTCTAGTACTTTCGCTGGCGATCAACCCGTTCGGGCAACTCCGCAACCCGGCGGCGCGGCAGGCTCCAATCGTCACGCTGGATGTCTCATATGTAAAAGCATCCAATGGAGCACGCCAGCTTCACATTACTGTGACAAACCGTTCTCGTTACCCGCTTGACGTGGTTCACGGATGGTTGCCTTGGGAATCGCGCCTTCCTCTGACCCATCTTTAACAGTATGCCGCCCGATTACCGCCGTCTGCGCGCCGTAAGTCATTGAAAAATCGAGGAGGGGAAGCTCGGTGGTATCTCAATCCTGGTGCCAATAAATGTGCCATAATGACGCTTGCGTCCAGCGGTTAGTTGGGTATAATCATGGTGACAAGGAGAGGTCACCATGTTCTTCCGCCAGAAGAAAGCCGGAGGCCACGTGTACCTCCAGATCGTCGAAAACCGCTGGGAAGACGGTCAAGCCCGCCAGCGCGTCCTGGCGACTCTCGGCCGCCTCGATCAGCTCACCACCTCCGGTGAGTTGGCGGCGCTGCTCGCATCCGGCGCTCGCTTTACCGATTCTTTCACTGTCTTGACCGAGCATCGCCGCGGCGAGCTGGCGGCGGTGCGCACCCGGCGCATTGGCGCGCCTCTGATCTTTGAGCGCTTATGGCAGGAGACCGGTTGCGCCCAGGTGCTGAACTCGGAATTGTCCGAGCGCCAGTTCGGCTTCCCGGTGGAACGGGCGATCTTCCTCGAAGTGCTCCACCGATTGGTGGCACCCGGCTCAGACCGTGCGGCCTACGCCTGGCGGGAAGCTTATGGCATGGCCGGCACCGAAGCCCTCGACCTCCATCACGCCTATCGTGCCATGGCGTGGTTGGGCGAGCCGACCGGTGAGCCGGGCGGGCATGGCGTGCGGACGATCAAGGATCGCATCGAAGAGGAACTCTTTACCCGCCGACGGGACTTGTTTTCTTCGCTGCAGTTGGTCTTCTTCGACACCACCTCTCTCTATTTCGAGGGCGCCGGGGGCGAGAGCTTAGGCCAGTATGGTCACAGCAAGGACCACCGACCGGACCTGCGACAGATGGTGGTCGGCGTGGTGCTGGATCAAGAGGGCTGGCCGATCTGCTGTGAGCTGTGGCCAGGCAACACCACCGATGTGGGAACGCTCTTGCCCGTCATAGAGCGGCTGGGTCAACGCTTCGGCATCCAGCGGGTCTGTATCGTCGCCGACCGCGGCATGATCGCGGCGGCGACGCTTCAGGCCCTGGATCAAAAGGGCTGGCCCTACATTGTCGGCGCGCGTTTGCGCAGCAGCCGGGAAGTGCGCGACGAGGTGCTGGGCCGCCCGGGCCGGTTCGCGAAAGTCTTCGGCCCGCGCCAGACCGCCAAGGACCCGTCGCCGCTGTCGGTCAAGGAGGTCTGGGTCGACGATCGCCGCTATATCGTGTGCTTCAACGAAGTGCAAGCGCGCAAAGACGCTGCCGACCGGCAGGCGATCCTCGCGGCGCTTGCCGATCGGCTCCCGAAAGGCGCGAAGTCGCTGATCGGCAACCAGGGTTTCCGCCGCTATGTCACGACACAGGGCGATGGCTTTCGGATTGATCCCGAGCGAGTGGCAGCCGAGGAGCGCTACGACGGCAAGTGGGTGTTGAGGACCAACACCGACTATCAGGCCGCCGAGGTCGCCCTAGCGTACAAGCAGCTCTGGATGGTGGAGGATCTGTTCCGTTCGATGAAATCGCTGCTCGCCACGCGGCCGATCTATCACCGTCTCGACGCCACGATCCGAGGTCATGTGTTCTGCTCGTTCCTGGCGCTGCTACTGCGAACGGAACTGGAGAATCGGCTCGCAGCCAAGGGCCATGCGGCAGTGGAGTGGAGCCAGGTACTGCGCGATCTCGACCGATTGGAGGAGGTAGAGCTCGAGAAGGACGGCAAGCGCCTGATGCTGCGCACCGACGCGGTGGGAGTGGCGGGCAAGGTCTTCCAGGCTGTGGGAGTGGCGCTTCCGCCGACCCTATGCCAAGTGGCCTGATCGCGCAAAGCCCAGATCCTCTCGGGAACTGAAAGTCCTGGTGCCAAGGCCTCTCGTCGAGCCCCCAAACCATTTATTTGCAGTTACTTGGCTTTAGGCACTGTTAAAGATGGG
>DASZZP010000006.1:0-8063 GCA_035544875.1 Thermoanaerobaculia bacterium
ATTCCGACGGCAAGCCGGCCACCCTTCCGACGACGGCTAACAAGTGGCCGCCTTCACCTCGGAACAGTGGCCGCCTTCACCTCGGAATGGGTGGCCGCCTTCACCTCGGAATCCCTGGCCGGCTTCCGTCGGAATCCGCACTCCGGAAAGAACGGCGTTGTCGTTCCAATCAGCACCCATCTCCTGCAGCAGGTCCCACGACGGCCCTCACGGCCCAGGGAGATAACGACGTAATGCGGCTCTCCGTCGCTCACCCTCCGCTCTTGTTGACGGCTGCGCAAACCCGCGACCAAACGGTGAAATGCGCGGTTGACCGCCATTGAGGGTGGCGTCGTATCAAACAGCATCATCCCCGCCGGGGGTGGCGGGAGGGGCCGGCGGGTCCGTCTCGTTTTGACCTCGATGGTGGTGATGCGCGCGCCTTGCTGTAGGCCGGCATCAATCGGCGCGCGAGCGGATAGACTTCCCAACCGTGCTGAGTCAGCGGCTCTACCTTTGTGGCAGGTGCAGGGCCCAGGTGGTCATCTGCGCCGCCTGCGACCGCGGGAACATTTACTGCGGCAAGAGTTGTGCGAGGGCGTCCCGGCTGGAGAAGCAACGTGCCTCCAACAGGCGGTACCAGGTGACTCCCCGCGGCCGCCAGCTTCATACGTCGCGCCAAACGAGGTACCGCGAGCGGAGGGGAGCAGGCTTGGCTAACCTCGGCGTGACGGAGCATGGTTGCCAAACGGCAGCTCCTCTTCTCCTCGCGCACGCGAATCCCCCGACTCGGCAAGGCATCTGCCCCGCCTGCGGAGCGCCACGTACGCCGTTTCTGCGCCTCGAACCCCAGCGCCGACCTCGAAAAGCGCGGCCTCGCAGCCAAAATCCCGCGCTTCGTCGCCGCCACCCGCGCCACCCTCGGTGGCTGAACACCGCGCTTTTCGCCGTTTAGTCGCGGTTTGCCGTAGCCGCCAACAGCTCTATCACAAGCAATCTACCCCAGCCGTCTTCTGGGCAGTCAAGGCGTTTGTATTTCGTGAGGACCGACCGCAGTGACTCCGGGTCAACGCGCTCGGGGCGCTCGGTTTCGAGAAAGCGCATCAAGTCCCGCATTCTGGTCTCGGTTGTGATTGCTCGCAGTGGATCCTTGAGCATCCAGTAGGCTGTGGCTCCGCAGCTTGTGAGCAGCGTTAGGAGCACGGACACGGAGAGAAGTAAACCCTTGGCCCTGGTTGTCGTTAAATAGGCGGCAAGTAGGACCATTAAACGATCACGTTTACCTGGAGGCTAGAGATCCCGCTCGACAAGGCCGAGTCCGAGTGCGCGAAGTAGCAAGATGGCATCAGCGGTAACAGTGGGTGGCGCTATGACATACACTCGACAGCGCTGATCGCTAGCCCAGTTGCAGTCGGTCGCTTAGCGATGCCTTGTTAATTCTTCTAGTCATCCCCGTAAAAAGGATTCTACAACCTTGCCGCCGATCGAGAGGCTGCTGTGGGTGGGGCGGCTCACCGGATGATAGGCGAACGATGAACTGCCGATCTGGAGGCTGCTGGCCCATCATAGGAGTAGGCTCCGGAGCACCAGCCGTAGCCCGAGCTACACACCCTCAATCGCGCCCCTACACTTTGGAGAGAGCGAGGTATCGAGGCTCAGGGCTTCGCTTGGCGAGTCTCCTGATCTTGAGACCCGAGGAAGGGTCGTGTGTGGGAACCGCGATACAGTCGGATCGCCGCGCTCAGCGAGCCCAAAGTCACCAAGAACAGTACTAGGGCGACGAGGAGCAACCACCGGTTAAGTGGGCGATGCAACTGGTCCCAAATAACATGGCCGACGATCAATGTCAACCAGGCACTCGACAGGATCGAACCCACGAGGCCGATAGTTCCTCCCGCACCCTGAGTCCTTCGGAGGAACAACATTACGGAGCCCAATACGAGAAGCGTCGGGCCACAGAGGACGAGCGCTGCCATTAGAATGAGCTCTCCAGGCGATCTGGCGTCCAGGACGAAGGGTCCGAGAGACCAGACTGTCAGGAGAACCCCGATCCCGACGAGTAACTGAAAGAGTGCGAGCAGTATCATTGCGGCTGTGGTGCTTGAGCAGCGAGTGGCATTAGAAGGTTAAGCTCGGTTGTGCTTTGAAGCTGAAGGGAAAAGAGAAACAAGTCGTCGGAAGATTTTTGAAGGGGGATGTTCTGTGTAGGTCCTCCGTCAACCGAGACGTTGGCCTCGAAGGAAGGGCTTCCGGAGATAGATCCGTTAATCGCGATGGAGGAAGCGCTCTTGGGAATCGTGACCGACAGATCCGCGGTGATTCCACCTGTTGGGGTTGGATAAGGTACCTTGACATCTTGTTGGATCTTGATAACGGTATTGCCACTCATGTCGTAGGATGCTGTAGCATGTGGCAGGACCGGCCCAGTACCGGTTCGGTCGCTGGCACCGAAGCGTAGATGAGATCTCCCTATACTGACATCTGGCTTACCCAGAAGGGGACTTTGGCCTACACGCTTTCCGGGATCTGTTTCAACTCTAACTGTGATCGACGTACGGGCGCTAGCATCATGCGCGGCGCTGAAGCCCCTGTTATCGCCGCGGAAGATGCCGACCCAATCTTGAGGTATGAACGCTCGGAACTGAACATCAACTACTGCCCTCCCATTAGGATCGAAGTGGCGAAGCGGGTTCCCGAGAGTATATGAATACCTGTTCCAGCTTTGCGGCTTGCTGGGTTTACCCTGGAGTCTGTCGACGCTCAAGAATCTGGCCAGGGTCGGCGAGCAGTGCCGGGCGTGCATGTAGTCGAGGTCGGCGGCGGGGCTGTTGGGATCGGCGAGGTCGCGCTCATGGCCGGTGAACTTCATGCGCTCGAGGTCGGTCCTGGGGGGGGTGGCCTCCTCGCCGAAGGGATAGTAGGCGTGGAAGGCGTAGGTCTGACCGCCGGTGGTGACCAGGCGGGGAGTGCCCAGGTGGTCGAGGTGGAAGTGCGCGGTGTAGTAAAGCTGCTCGCTGGCGAGCAAGAGACCGTCGCGGTAGATGTAGTCGCTGCGGATATGGAAGCTGTAGTAGTAGCCCTCGAAGGTACGCAGGACCTTGCCGTCGAGGCCGCGCAGCGTCCAGCGGTCGAAACGGCCGGACTGGCCGGCGACGCCGGGCTGGAAAGACCAGAGGCGCTCGTCGTCGGCATCGTACATGTAGAGCCAGTGCTGGTCACCATTGTCCATGCTCTTGAGCAGGTTGAAGGCGTCGTAGCCGTAGAAGGCGCCGCCGCCGTAAGAAGTCTGGTTGCCGGCGCCGTCGTAGGTGCCGGCGGTCAGGTGATTGGTCGCGGGATCGGTTTGCGGGTTGCGGGCGCTCGTGCCGGTGATCGCCTGGATGTTGCCGAAGGCGTCGTACTGGTAGTTCTGGGTGGACGGCGACCCCTCGCCGTAGCGGCCGATCGAGACGCTGCTCTGGATGAGACGGCTCACCGGATCATAGACGAACGAGGAGCCGCCGATCTGGGTGACATTGCCGGCCCCGTCATAGGAGTAGGCGCCGGAGCACCAGCCGTAGCCGGAGCCAGGTCCGCTCGGCAGGGCCGGGTTCTGCGAGCAGATCGCGGCCGGACGGCGCATCGAGTTGGGGTCGTTCTGCGCCGTCTCATTGTAGCCGTCGGCGTGGGCGACGAGGCTGACCATGAGGTTCGGGTAGTAGGCGATCGTGTTGGCGTAGCCGGCGACCCCGGTCAGCAGGCCCTGGGAGTAGAGGTTGGTGACGGTGCGCGCCTGGGTCGCGCCGTCCGAGATGCACTTGTCGAACTGGCAGGCGGGATAGGAGACGGTCTGCAGCTTGCCGAGCGGGTCGTAGGTGAAAGTGGTGCTCCAGATCTCGGGGATGGAGCTGTTGTTGACCGAGTTCTGGGTCACCCGGTTGGATACCCGGCCATCGAGGCCGCCATAGGTGTAGGTCTGGGAGATGGCGACAGTGTAGACCGTCGAGCCGAGCTGCGGGTAGTTGTAGCGGGTCGAGGTCTTGAGCTTGCCGTTGCTCCAGTCGCCGGCGCCGTTGCCGCCCGAGTAGGAGAAGGTCTTGAGCAAACGGACGTTGGTCTCGTTGACCTGGATCAGGTGCTCGGCGCGGTCGTAGATGTAGCTCAGGTCATTGGGACCGTCCTGCTTGCGCCCGACCTTGCCGACCGCGTCGTAGTTCGAGTAGAAGACCGTGCCGTTGCCCGAGGCGCCCTTTTCCGGATGGGTCTCGGAGCGCAGGAAGCCAAGGCTGTCGTAGTTGAACGAGCGGGTCTGGTTGGTCGGGACGCCGTTGACCGTGGTCGAGGTCGAGACCTGCGTCAGCCGGTCGCCCACGTCGTAGGCGTAGTTGGTCGTGACCTGGGCGCCGCAGTCGCCCGAATTCTCGACTACGCTGATCAGCCGGCCGAAGCGATCGTAGATCTCGTTGCTCACCACGGTCGGGTCCCCGACCGTGTGGTTGACGCAGTCGTAGATGTGGACCGAGACGAAGCGCTCGGTCCTCCGGACGCCGTGATAGTTGAAGACGATGTCGTGGGCATGGCCGTCGGGGGGAGTGATCCGCCGCGGCCTCGCCCAGGGGTCATGGTTCCAGAAGATCGTGGACCCCGCCTGGAAGTTTGTGGCAAGGACCGCGGTCTCGGACTGGACGCTGAGCTCGCCGGCGCCGTCGTACGCCGTAGAACGCTGGTTCCAGGTGCCATCGGGCATCAGCCGCCATTCGAGACTCACTCTACCGAACGGATCGAAATAGATCCTGCTCTGCGCCAGGTTGGCGGTCGCGCCGTTAGTCTGGTTCAAGGTCTCGACTTCGGCCTGGTACGGTTCCACTGGCGGATCGTAGTAATTGTACTGCGTCCAACTGCCGTCGCGCTGCTGCACATTGGTCAGGCGGCCCATGGTGTCGTAGTAGAAATGGGTCGGGACGGTGGCCGTGTCCTTTTCGACCGCGACCAGCCCGGTCGAATCGATGACACGGTCGACGGTCAGGAACGGGTTTGCGATGAAGGTGTAGAAGGACTGGGCCAGGGTGCCGTAGCTGTAGCTGTGGTTGATGCCGAACTCGTCGAAGGCCGGCAGGCTCTGCTGGCAGATATCGGTCTGGGTTGGAGGATTGGCGACCGGCAGCGCCTGGATGTCGCCGCCGTAGTAGTGCTCCTCGGAGACGTTGCCGTTGCCGTCGGGAGGGGTGAACACGAGCACGTCGTTGGCGCCCTGGCTGAGGCCGTTGACGAGCGTCCGCTTGCGGCTCACGAAGCCGGTCGCCGGGTCGACGCAGAGCTGCACGAAGGAGTTGCTGGCCCCCTCGCTCTTGCTCTCGTAGTCGAAGTTCCCCAGCACCCAGGGCGCGGTCGGCGCAGGCGGCAGGAAGTTGGAACCGGCGCCGCCGGCGTCATTGTAGACGTTGGCTGCGGGGTTGAAGTCGCGAAAGGTCGACCTCACCGGAGAGCTCGGGAAGCTTCCCCCCTCGACGGTCTGGCGATAGTGGCCGAGCCCGTCGAAGCTGCTGCGGTCGGTGTCGGCGTTGACATCGGGATCGGCGTTGTAGAAGTCGTGATAGATAGTGCGGCGCGAGGCTTCTCGTCCATTCAAGGCGGTCTGGTCGGACAGGCCACTGTTGACGTCGGACGCCACACCTGGGCTGTCGACCTGGTCCTGCTCGTAGCGGACATAGGTCGTGCTGACCAGGAGGCCCTGGCTTTTGTAGACCTCTTCGGAGAGGAACCGCCCGGCGCCGTCGGTGACCAGGTTGTTGAACGGCAGGCCGTAGCGATAGGGCCAGCTGCCATCGTGCGAATCGGCATTGAAGTGATAGACCCGTATGCGGTTGTTGGGATCCGTGACCGAGGTGGTCTGATTCTTGCCATCGCGCGAATTGGGATACGTGACGAGCTGGCTCTGATAGGTCGAGGTGCCGAGCACGTTGCCGTGCGCCTCCAGGGTCGAGCGCGTCGCCACTCCCTGGGAGGACAGGAAGAAGGGAAAGGGCTTGCCGGGCGATTCGGCGGCGAAGATGTAGCTCTGGTAGGTCCAGGCGAGCATGCCCAGGGTCGGCAGCTGGAGCCGCTCGAGCAGACCCGTCGACCTGCAGTCCGGGCTGGCCGAGGTGATGTACTGGAGAGACGGCGCGGTTGGGACCTTGAAGCTCGAACCGTTCGGCAGGGTCACGCCAGTCAGCAGCGGCACGGTGACGTTGGAAGCGAGCGCCGGATCGGTACTCAGGCAGGTGCGCGGCATCGTCGTATCGAGGTACTGGAAGGTGTAGGTCGCAAAGGCGCCGCCAAAGGCCTGTAGGGTTACATGGTCGACTGTCCCGGGGTAGCTCGGCTCCGAATGCAGCGTCACATGCTGGGAGCGGTTCTGGCTGTCATTGATATACCAGTTAGTAGAGAAGGCGGAGGGGGCCGAGCAGGGTGGGATATTGGAATCGCAGATCGTCACCCAGTTGTTGTTGAAGGGGTCGACGATCTTTTTGAGCTGACCACTCGCGTCGAACTGCCGCTGGATGCCGTCTTCGCTCTCCACCAGCCACCCCGGATTGTTGGGCCTCAGCCGCAGGTAGCTGCCATCGCGGGTGTAGAGGACGTTTTGGGTCTGCTGCTCGCCGTGGTGCAGGCTGGGATAGAAACGGTGATCGGCGCCATCCGGTCCGACATAGACTGGACGGTTGGTAAGGTCGACGAAGAAGTGGTCTGTCGAATTGGGGGGGGTGGGGACGACGGGAAGCCCGGAAGGGTAGAGCGTGCCGAGCGACAGCCGCCAGCCCAGGCCGGCATTCGAGTTGCGGGTCGGCAGCGCCTGGGTGTAGGTGATCCCATTCGGGTCGTCGCGCTGCTGGAAGTCCCACAGATTGGAGTTGTAGACCAGGGTCAGGGCGTAGGAGAGCCTTCCTCCGACCCGGTAGGTCGCCCCGATCGGGATCGTCACCACGAGATTGCCGTTGAATAGATTGATGTTGTCGATGTCGCCTATCGCGTAGGCGCGCCCGGGCATGAAGCCGCGATCGACGTTGGGATGGTCCTGGGCACCCGCCGGCTGAATCGCCGCCGCCGCCCACACGGCCAGGCCGAGCCCGAGGCCGAGGACCCGGCCGGAGAGGGTCCACCGCGCAGGAGCCTGCTGCCGCGGGCTCACTTGGCACCCCCGCCGACCTTGACCACGCTGTAGGTGAGCAGGTTGGGGTCGATCACCACCACCACGTCGCCGGCGCTGAAGGCGCTCGGCGCCGCCGGGCTCGCCGCGAGCGGCCGCATGCGCGCCAGCGAGGCCGCGAGCGTCCCCCGCGTCGCCGCCTCATCGCGGTCACTGCCCTCGCCCACGGTCGCCCCCCAGGCGCCCTTGCCCGGCCGCACCACCAGGAGCTCGACGAAGCCGCGGTGGTCGACGATCTGGTCGCCGAGCGCCCTGCCGCGGGCGATCACCCCGCTGTCGAGCAGCGGCAGCTGGCGCTGCGGCAACCCGTCCGGCGAGGCCGCCGCCGCGGCGCCGTTCGCCAGGTCGACCGCCACCCAGACCGACAAGGCAGGCACCGGGCGGTCGAGCGGGAAGCGGACGACTCCGCTGCCGTCGCTATCGGCGGCGATCTTCTCGCGGCGCACCATCGTCGCCACTCCCTGGGAAAACTCGCGCGCCTGGCTGAACCAGACCACCTGTCCCTTGGGCGTGATGCCCGACACGACCACGGCTTGGGCCTCGAAATGGATGGCCGGAACCGCGAGCAGGGGCGCGGGAAGAAGCAACAAGACACCTATAGCGGTGAAATTGCGCATGCGACCTCCACACACAGCGTCTTACGAGCTTGATCTCGTATGAACTTCGACTGTGACCATACTTACGTGTCAGCTGTCAAGTGCGTCTAGCCGTCATTGCTCCATTGGCCGTCATTGGCCTAATGCGACTCGCCGGGCCTCCGAAGCGCCGCGCGCCTCGCTACCCGAAGCTGCTGGCCGGCTTGGCTCGGATCGATCTCGTGGTCCTTGACGATTGGTGTCTGCATCCGCTGACCGACGCTTACCGCCGCGATCTGCTCGAGATCCTCGAGGATCGCTACGGCAGGCGCTCCACCGTG
>DASZZP010000007.1:0-1739 GCA_035544875.1 Thermoanaerobaculia bacterium
GTAGCCGAAGGACTTGGCGACCTCGGCCGAGGGCTTGTTGTCCACGAAGTAGGCCCGGAGAGCCTCGTACAGCCGTTGTTTGGGGCCGCTCGGTTCGAGGAAGAAGCGCCGGCAATCCGTTAAGTCATTTGGTGCTCTGATTGGCACGCACGCACAGTACTACTACCAACCAATGGTGTCAAGGGGACCCCGGCACCCCTACTGCTTGTGCCGCTTTCCGCAAAGGGCATCGGCATAAAACGGGGTGCGGCGCCATGCTGGCGCGCTCGAGGTACAGGCATCCCACCGCTCGCCCGCAGCCCCTTCTTGTCGCCATCGGCGCACCAGTGCCTTAACATGGCCGCCGCGTGCATCCCGAAACGGCCCGCTCTTGGCTGCGTGAGGCGGCCGGCGAGGTTAACTCAACTATGCTCCGTGGAAATCCAGGCTAGGACGGCAACCTGCGCCCGCGCGGAGGCGAGCAAGGAGCAGAAGCTCCACCGTGATCACGAGCAGCCCGCGGGCTGCTCCGTCCGGCGCGCGCGCACCGCCCGAGCCAACAGAGCACATCCAAGCAACGGCCCTTCCCCAGCGACATCAATTTCAACCGAGCCCTCGAACCAGCTCACGGAAAGCTCCGGGCCACCGCCCACCCACCCCACACCCAACCACCCAACGCAAGCATGGGCTATGGAAGGTGCCCTTGCGGATCGCCTCGGTGTAGGGCTCGAAAACGCTGAGCACCTCGCCCCGCCGCAGATGCGGGAAAAGGCTCAATACACCAGATTCGCCCGGACCTCGCGCTCGAGCGTGTCGTAGCTCCAGCCATAGAGGTGCTTGAGCAGCAGCATCCGCAAGCACAACGCTCACGAGCTCAGGCTCAAGGGTGAGTCGCGGCGCAAGCATTCCGGAATCCCTGGCCGGCTTCCGTCGGAATCCGCATTGGCGAGGATCGAGTCGGTCTTGGGGCCGTTAGTTGGCGCGGAGCTGGGCGAGGTCCTGGACGAGGAGCCAGAGTCGAACGCCGTAGCCGCGCAGGAGGGTGAGCGCCTGCTCGATGGGCTGGATGCGGCCGAGCTGGGCGAACTCGTCGAGCAAGAAGAGCACGCGCTCGCGCGGCAGCCCCGGGGTGCGCAGCATGGCGTCGACGGCGGTGCCGGCGAGGAGGCGAAGCCAGCGACCATGGGAGCCGAGGCGCTGGGGCGGGAGGACGCAGTAGAGCGAGAGGGTCTCGGTGGCGCTTCAAGTCCTCGGCGGTGAAGGTGGCGCGAGTCGCCGAGAGGCGGGCGATGAGCGCCGCGGCATACGCGGTAATGCAACAAGTGCAAAACGGCTTGCCACAGCGTCCCATGGGGTGGGGCCTCCCGTCCCGCGTTACAAACGAGAACGACTGAGGAAGCCCCGAGAATTCCCTCCTCGGTGCCGACCCCCCGAGGGTTGCGCAACGTCCAATAGTCGTCCCGCGGCTGAAGGGGAGAACTAGAGAGTACGGAGTCTCCTTCACGCCCCGGAGCACCGTCGTTGCCGCTGGGTGCTACCGAATGCTGATCCGCCGCGGCGACGCTATTTGAACACGCCGGCGAAGGCGAGCAGCAGGACCAGCACCAGAAGACCGAGGTAGATGCGGGCGGCGGTCATGAGGTGGGTGCGGCCAGCCGGGCGGCCGCCTTTGACCTTGATGCCGGATACGGCCACCAGGCCGATGGCCACGACGACGATTCCGAGAATGACGATCCAGCTCATGCCTCTCTCCTTGACCG
>DASZZP010000008.1:0-5023 GCA_035544875.1 Thermoanaerobaculia bacterium
TGACAACAATCTGTGTGAGCGGGCGCTCAAGAAGGCCATCCTCCACCGCAAGAACGCGCTGTTCTTCAAGACCAGCAAAGGGGCCCAGGTCGCCGACCTCTACATGAGCCTGATCCACACCTGCGAGCTCAACTTGACCAATTGGATGCCCTGGAACTACCAAGCGCACGCTTGCCGCAAGGACACGAGCGCTCCAGCGTCGGCCGCCACGATTTCGCCGCTCGATGGCCTTTGGGCGAGGCGCGACCGCACCTCCCGGGCGCAAGACCCACGCTCCGGTTGTGCCGCCGCTGGGCAGGCACGTCCTTGCCGCTCGGATGGCGGCCGTGACCGGAGCAGACCGGTATCATTACTCCTCCCACCGTCTGCTCAGAGAGGGCAAGAGGAGAGGCCAGTCGCCCCAGAGCTCGGCGAATTCGTCCTGGATCGAACCATGGTGACCCTCAGCACCGAGCAGTAGGTGGTCGAGGATCTCCACACCGAGAGCGCTGCCCGCAGGAGCAGCCTGGAGACCTTCGCCAGCTCGGCCCGGCGCGGCGAGAGCTCGCCGCCAGCACGGCGATGGGCGAGGATGGCCGCCTCGGCGCCACTCAGAGGGGGCACGGCGCCGAGGGGAGCGAATTTTAACGTCGCGCTGGGGGGAATTAGGCGTCCACTTGACACCGCGTCCGCCGCCCCGCCCCATCGAGCGCAACCTACCGCTCTCCCGCGTCCTTGGTGCACAAGGACCAGGTGTGAGTTCAGAGCAGTGGCCACTCTTCCGGCGGTGCGGTGATGTTCTGCGCCAGATTCTCGGCCTGAGTCGCGCCCGCGCGTACGATTGGTGCCGGCGGCCTTGCGGCTTGGGCCTGAGGCGTCACCACTACACCTGGACGAGTGGCGGCCCGGTAGAGGGCGATCACTCCATAGACGACCAGCAGCGCAATGAGGATCAGGGCGAGGGCTTCGAGGATGGCGCCCACGAAGAAATCGATGGCGTTGCTCAGGACGAGCTCTCTGGCCAGCAGGAAGAGGGTGGCGGCTTGTCCTATCGCGCACCACAGGACGATTCCTCCCGCCGCCAGGAACATGATGACATAGCCTTGAGTGTCGATGCCGGCAACGCCATTCGTGGTGACCTGCGCATCACGCTGCAGCAAGCCGTAGAGCAACGGCGCCAAGATCACCAACCCCGCGAAGAGACTGTTCAGCAAGGTGTAAGAGTCCCTGGTCATCAGCTGGGGATGCTCCGGGAAGATCGAAAGACCGAGCAGCGTGCCCAACAGCGCGCCGGCGATGGTCACGTTCGTGCCCCAGCTGTTTCGATCCCACTTTGAACTGCCCATGGATGCCAGCAGACCGACTGGATTCGCACGTCTCCGGAGGCGGACGATCGTGACGACGACGACGATGAGGGCCGCCACGAGGCACGACGCCACAACCAGCCCCACGAACCGGAGAGGCCTTTCCGGAATAGTAACTTCTTCCTGGTAGGAGAGGACCCGCGCGGCGGCACAAACGGCGGGTTTTGACTTACAGGGTAGCTGTGTCGCGCTGACCTTGAGAAACCCCGTGGCCGGCAGCGCCGGCGGTTGACAGTTCCAAGAGAGCTCGGCCACCAGCAAACAGAGCTTGTCAGAGAGAGCGGGAAGCCCCTCGACACAGGCTTTCGAAAGCTCGATGTCGGCGACGTCGAGCTTCCTCCCCAGCCGGTCTTGCGCCGTCATGCTGAGGTAGACCCGCGAAGCGTTCTTGGTGTCATTGCGCAGCAATATCCACCCTCGGACCTGCTTTTCATGTTTCTCGTTCCACTCTAGCCTGACGGCTGGCGCCTTAGCAGGGTGGACGATCTTGGCCGCGGGCGTGGACACTGAACCTCCGCTGCCGGTTTGAGCGCCCGCGACCGCACCTCCGGCTGTGGAGGCGGCCGCCGAGGTGGCGAGACTTGCCGGCGCCGCGACATTCGGCACCGGAATGAGTTGCGGCAGCAGGCCGGCGGCCGCGGCCGTGACCAACGCCACCGACATCATGCTGATTGGCTGTGCCATGACTCCATCCTCCCGCGGCCGTCCGGCAGCTCGTCGGCCTGGCGAACGGGCGGTCCGCTCGACGACGGGCTCGCGCTGCCTCCAACTTGCAACGCCGCTACGAGTAGAGACGGCCCCGGAGAGAATTTTCCCGGGGGCAGCGGGAGACGCCCAAGAACGCGGCGCGGGCCGGTCAGTAGAGAGGCTCCCAGAACCACGACAGCAGATCGGCGAGCCACTGCTCGAAGCAGCCGCCGGTGACTCCAGCGATAGCCCTTTGTTTGAACTCAACGGCGAGCACGTTGTCATCGAGAGCGCGCCGGGGCACGGCGCGAATTGAAGCGCAGAGGCCGCGCGGCGGCGGCTGCCAGCGGCTCGCACATTCCCGATCACCTCTCTTCACTCAAACTCTCTCTCACGCTCCCGCCTTGAGCCGGTGGCGTCAATCGGCTTCGGGGTCACGTCGCGCGCCTCTGCGGCGATGGAGGCGAGCACCTGAGTCACGACCGCCGAGCAGCTCGGCGACGGGCAGCGCGTTCGATCGCAGGAGGGACGAGTACGTCAGGCGCACGTTGGGCGGTTGAGCGAACGCTTACGGCCGAGGACCCACAACGCCTGGACGGGCTGGCGCAACAGGTCGCGAAGTGCCCGTAGGCCCGCAGCCAGCGACACGGACGGTCCGCTAACGATCTGGTAAGTCGGTCGCGCTCACAGTCGCATCGGAGATCTCTTGACGCGGGTCGAGAGCGGGCTCAATTCCGCCGGCTTTTCACTCGGGTTCGAGCGTCGCATCGGACACCCCTTGACACGAGTCGAGAGCCGGCACAGTGCTACTCGCTTTTCGTTCGGGTTCGGGCCCGGGGTCCGACGTCGACCGGCACCGGTTCTCAGCGATCCAAGCCTCGAGGTCGGTGGTGCTGTACCTGACCGCGTGGCCCAGCTTGACAAACTGCGGCCCGCCGCCGGTCATTCTCCGCTTTTCGAGAGTCCGCGGCGAGAGTCCACAGTAGTCCGCCGCTTCCAGGGTCGAGAGTAGTTCAGGCATACGATCTCCCACCACAATCGAAGGCGCCACGAACACGCGCCGTGTGCTCCTTCCTTTTATCGCAAAACGGACGCCGTGTCCTGATTGTGAAGAGAAAGAGTGATCACAGCCGCTTGCGGCTATGCCGCGCTACAACGACTTGCCGAGCAAACGATCGTAGTTGCCTCGCGTAACGCGTGCTCTCCATAGGATGCACTCATGAAATACGGTCGGATGATGAGATTCCGCGTCCAAGGCAAGGGGAGGGCTCGCGAGACGCCGTCCCGTCTGGGCAACTCTTACTATCGGCAGCAGCGCCATGGTAGCGCCGCTCCCGCGCTGATTTGCGGAGCCCCTCGACCCGGTGACGCTACGCCAGTCCCCTCACCCATCCTGCCACGCCGGTATCTTCTGGCCAAGGTCGCTGCTTCGCGAGCTGGACCATGGCCGGAGCAGCCGACCAAAGTGTCCGAGGGGCTGCGCCGCGAGCGCCGCCACGGGCGAACGGCGCGGGCTGACCGTCACCTAGCGTTTTCGCGATAGCGGACCGGTGCCACACGTCCGCCTCGCTGGAGCCCCATGCCGTTGCGGAAACTTCCACTCACCTGGGCGGCCGTTGCAGTCCTTGGCGGCGCCTGTTCGTGGCCTTGATCCGACAGTCGACCACTGGTAGCAATCAGAAGAAGAGCTGCAAGAGATCATCGCGGCTCAGCTCGTGATGTTTCGCAACCTCGGCGAGAACCGCGAAAAGGGTACCAACGCGCAGCGCATCGTGGCGCGGAATCGTTACGTGGTGCTCGCCTTGCCGGTGCGTGGTCAGGCGGAGATGGCTGCCAGTCTGACGGGTCACGTCGTAGCCGAGGCGTCGGAGGGCACGGGCGAGGTCTTCGCCTGTCAGGCCGCGCGGCAGCCTCACGGTGCGATGACTTCTTCGCGGACGAAGTGGAGGCGGAGGACCCTGGGTTCCTTGCCCTCATCGAAGTGGCAGCGCACGGCGTCGCGGATCTTCTCGTACAGGCCGTCGAGGTCGTCGGCTTCGGTGAAGATCGGCTCCCCCAAGGCGCGGGCGGTGTAGCCGCCCTCGGGAGCCTCCTCGACGACGAAGATCAGTTCGCTCATGCGTCCTCGATTATAGCGAGTACCCGTCTCACCCCGACAGAAGGCCCTCCCCGCCAGGGAAACCTGTCGCCCAGCCGCCGGAGATGCGACTGTTTCGCCGGGCCTTCCTTACCTTCCGCGTCATCTCCTCCGCTGGCTATCGACCGTTGACGCCGGCGCCAACTCGTTGCCCTGGTCAGAGGTCGATCCATCCCCGCCGGTACCGTGCTCGGAGAATCTGACATGCCGCAAGAATCACGGCTAGCGATCGGCGGCGTACTACTCGACTGACCGTCCTAGCGTCACGAAGCGCGGTCCGCCGCCGGTCGTGAACCGCTCCTTCAGCGTCCGCGGGGACAGCCCGCAGTAGCGGGCCGCTTGCAGAGTAGAGAGCAGTTCCTTCACCTCGGCCTCCTTGCTCGCGATCCGGTGGCGCCCAAGAGGGCGCCAGTCCCCGCCGACACTCGTGCGCAATCGAGAAGCTGCCGGCGCTGGCCGGGCCTGCGACCTCGAGCCGACCGCGGCGTGATGCCGGCTTCATTCCGCACCCAACCCAGGGAATCGGGTGAGGAGCCAGCAATGTTTTTCGCTATCGCGCAAAACGCTGGTCGGGGCTGCGCCCCGAACCCCGCTGAACTCGCACCGGTGACTGGGAAGGTCAGGAGGTCCCCGAGCTCACGTGCCGGCGTCAACCTGCTGGCCGCAGATCGTTTGCTATGCTAACGACAGCGGGGGTCGTGCGGATCACTCGCTGGCCCCTACGCTCCCAACGCTTGATCGAGCCAGAGCACCCGAAGGCGGTCGAATCCGCTCTCGAGAGTCGCCGCCTTGAGATTGGCTTGGGCGGCCAGGGCGCCGTACTCAGGCGCCCAGGCGGGCGGTGGTGGGGGAAGCT
>DASZZP010000009.1:0-31003 GCA_035544875.1 Thermoanaerobaculia bacterium
CCGCCGGGCCCGGCCGCCACCGCCCCGCCATCCGATCTCGCGGCGGAGCTGCGCGCCGCGCTGCGCGCCACGCTGCCCGACTACATGGTGCCGTCGCTCATCGTGGAGCTGCCGGTCCTGCCGCTCACCCCGAGCGGCAAGATCGACCGCCGGGCGCTGCCGGCCCCCGAGCCGCCGCGCCGCGGCGGCGCCGGCCACGTGGCGCCGCGGAACCCCGCCGAGGAGCTGCTGGCCGCGCTCTGGGCGGAGCTTCTGGGGCTGGAGCAGGTCGGCATCGAAGACAATTTCTTCGAGCGCGGCGGGCACTCGTTGCTTGCCACCCAGCTGATGTCGCGGGTGCGGCGCGCCTTTGGCGTCGAGCTGCCGCTGCGCGCGCTGTTCGAGAGCCCGACGGTGGCAGGGCTGGCGGCGCGGCTGCGCCCGGCCCCCGGTGCGGGCGGCGCCGCGCGGGCCGAGGAAGCCGAGGAGGATGCGCCGCCGCTCGGGCCGGCGCCGCGCGGCGATGCGGCCGCCGCGGCCGGGCCGGTGCTGTCCTTTGCGCAGGAGCGCCTCTGGTTCCTCGAGCAGCTCGAGCCCGGCGTCTACAACATGCCTTCGCCGGCGCGGCTGGTGGGCGAGCTCGACCTGGCGGCGCTGGCCGGCGCCCTGTCCGAGATCGTTCGCCGGCACGAGGCGCTGCGCACCGGCATCGAGGAGCGCGACGGCCGGCCGGTCGCGCGCCTGGCGCCTCCCCGGCCGCTGCCGCTGCCGCTGGTCGACCTGTCACCGCTGCCGGCGGCGGCGCGGCAGGCAGCGGCGCTCGCCCTGGCGCGGCAGGAGGCGGTCGAGCCGTTCGACCTCGGCCGGCCGCCGCTGCTGCGCGCCCTCCTGCTGCGCCACGGCAGCGGCGAGCACTGGCTGCTGCTCAGCATCCACCATCTCGCCTCCGACCTCTGGTCGCTCGGCGTGCTGCTGCGCGAGCTGAGCGCCCTCTACGAGGCGCGGCGCGCCGGGCGCCCCTCGCCGTTGCCGGAGCTCGCCCTCCAGTATTCCGATTTCGCGGCCTGGCAGCGGCGCTGGTTGGCCGGCGCGCCGCTCGCGGCACGGCTCGCGTACTGGCGGCAGGCGCTGGCCGGCGCTCCGGCGGCGCTCGAGCTGCCAACCGACCGCCCGCGCCTGGCACGGCGCAGCCCGCGCGGCGGTCTCGTCTCGTTCGGCCTGCCGCCGGAGCGCGGGGCACGCATCGCGACCCTCGCCCGCCGCTTCGAGGTGACGCCGTTCATGTTCCTGCTCGCGATCTGGGATGTGCTGCTGGCCCGCTACAGCGGCCAGACGGACCTGCTGGTCGGCACTCCGATCGCCAACCGCAACCGGCTCGAGACCGAGCCGCTGATCGGCCTCTTCGTCAACACCCTGGTGCTGCGCGCCGACCTGGGCGGCGACCCCGATCTGCCCGCCCTGCTGGCCCGGGTCCGCGAGACCACCCTCGGTGCCTTCGAGCACCAGGACCTGCCCTTCGAGAGGCTGGTCGAAGAGCTGGCGCCCGCTCGCGACACCGCCCGCTCGCCGCTCTTCCAGGTGATGTTCGTGCTGCAGAACGCGCCTCTCGAGCTGCGTCTGCCCGGCCTCGGGCTGGCGCTGCTCGAGACCGCCGGCGGCACGGCCAAGTTCGACCTGACGCTGACCATCGTAGAAAACATTGAAAACGCCGAAAACATCGCCAACGGCGCGGCTGGCCGCCGCGCTCGCCCCGGGCTCTCCGCCAGCCTCGAATACGCCAGCGACCTCTTCGACGGCGCCACCGTGGCGCGCATGGCAGGCCACTACGCGAATCTGCTCGAGCTCGTGGCGTTGGCCGCGGCCGGCGGGGTCATGCCCGCCGGTCCGGTGCGGGAGCTGCCGCTGCTGGGCGCCGCGGAGCGGGCGCAGCTGCTGGTCGAGTGGAACCAGTGGACCGACACCATGCCGCGCGGCGAGCTGCTGCACGAGCTCTTCGAGCGCCAGGCGCGGCGGACGCCGGCGGCGACGGCCGTCGAGATGGCGGCAGCCGGCGCCACACGTCCGGCGTCGCCGGACCCGGTCTCGCCGGCGGCCGCGGCGGCGCCGGAGTGGCTCGCGCCGATGAGCCCGATGAGCTATGCCGAGCTCGAGGAGCGGGCGAACGACCTCGCCGCAGTCTTGCGCGCGCTGGGGGTGGGGGCCGAGGCGATCGTGGCGGTCGCCCTGCCGCCCTCGCCGGCAGCCATCGTCGCGCTGCTGGCGGTGTGGAAGGCGGGCGGCGCCTTCCTGCCGATCGACGCCGCCCATCCGGCGGCGCGGCGCGCTTTCATGCTGCGCGACTCGCGAGCGCGCCTGCTGCTGCTCCCGGCCCAGGAGACCGCGGCGGTGGCCGCTACGGCCGGCTCCTCGCCAATGCCGCAAATACCGCAAATACCGCAAATACCGCCGGCTGTCCGTACGCTGCGCCTCGGGCCGCGCGGCGAGGCCGGGCTGGTGGCCGGCGGCGGCTTGCCGAAGGAGCCGGCGGCCGCGTCGGTCGCGTCGATCGCGTCGATCGCGTCGGTCGCCGAAGGGCCGACCCGCGCGGTCGAGCCGGGCAACCTCGCGTATCTCATCTACACCTCCGGATCGACCGGCGAGCCCAAGCCGGTGGGGGTCGAGCACGGACCGGCCGCGGCGCACGTGGAGACGGTGCGGCGGGAGCTCGGCCTGGGGAGCGGCGACCGCGTGCTGCAGTTTGCCGCGCTCTCCTTCGACGTAGCGCTCGAGCAGATCCTGCCGGCCCTCGCCGGCGGCGCGACGCTGGTGCTGCGCGGCGCGATGCTGTGGAGCCCGGCCGAGCTGCTGGACCGCCTCGCCGAGCTCGGGGTGACCGTCGCCGACCTGCCGACCGCGTACTGGCAGCAATGGGTCCGCGACCTCGCCGGCGCCGCACCGCGGCCACCCGAACGGCTGGCGCTGCGTCTGGTCACGGTCGGCGGCGAAGCCATGGCGCCGGACACGGCGCGGCTCTGGCGGACTACCGCGGCCGGCGCGGCGCGCCTGCTCAACGCCTATGGCCCGACCGAGGCGGTGATCACCGCCACGCGCTTCGAGGTCGGAGCCGGGGAGAGGTCAGGCGCCGCGAATTCATCGGGCGCCGCCGCTGCCGCGGCGAATCAATCCGGCGCCGCGTCTAGCGCCGCAGGTTCATTGGGCGCCGCGGCTGGCGCCGCGGCTTGGGTCCCCATCGGCGGCCCCTTCCCCTGCCGGTCCGCGCATGTCGTCGATCTCTTCAGCGCCGCGCGCGGCGGCGGCGAGCCGCTGCCGGCCGGCGTGCCCGGCGAGCTCTGCCTGGGCGGCCTGCTCGCCCGCGGCTACCTGGGGCGGCCCGAGCTGACCGCCGCCCGTTTCGTCCCGGACCCGTTCGCCGCGCTGCCCGGCGCCCGCCTCTATCGCACCGGCGACCTCGCCCGCCGGCGGCCGGACGGCAACCTCGAGTTCCTCGGACGGGTCGACCAGCAGGTAAAGGTGAGGGGATTCCGCATCGAGCTGGGAGAGATCGAGGCGGTGCTGGCCGGCCACCCCGAAGTCTTCGAGGCAGCCCTCGCGGTCCGGCCCTTCCCCGCCCCGTCGCCCAACCCCGACACCGCCGCGTCCGGCCCCGCCGCACCGGCGGAGATGCGGTTGGTCGCCTACGTGGTGCGGCGGCGCCACCGCGACGACTCCGAGCAGCGGTCGGCCGCCGAGCTGCGCGCCTATCTCGGCGAACGGCTGCCCGACCCCATGCTGCCGGCGGCGTTCGTCTTCCTTGGCTCGCTGCCGCTGACCGCCGCCGGCAAGGTCGACCGCCGGGCCTTGCCGGAGCCGGACGCCGCGGCGCTGGCGGCAGCCCGTCCGCCTGGCAGTGGCGATGCAACAGCCGCTGACGGCCGGCACGCGCCGCACACCCCGGTCGAAGAGCTGCTCTGCGGGATCTGGGCGAACTTGCTTGGCCTGCCGTCGGTCGGAGTGCGCGACAACTTCTTCGCCCTGGGCGGGCACTCGCTGCTCGCCACCCAGCTGGTCTCGCGGGTGCGCGCCGCCCTTGGCGTCGAGTTGCCCGTCGCGGCACTGTTCGAGAACCCGACGGTGGCCGCCCTGGCGGCCTTCCTCGAGCGTGCCGGCCGCGGGGAGCTGCCGCCGCCTCTTCTGCGGGCACCGCGCGCGACGCAGGCAGAGCGCGGCGCCCATCTGCCGCTCTCCTTCGCCCAGCAACGCCTCTGGTTCCTCGAGCAGCTCGAGCCGGGCTCGGCGTTCTACAACCTCCCCTCGGCCGTGCAGCTGCAGGGGCGGTTGGAGCTGCCGGCGCTCGCCGCCGCCCTTGCCGCCTTGGTGCGCCGCCACGAGGCGCTGCGCACCAGCTTCGACGAGCGCGAGGGCCGGCCCTACCAGACGATCGCGCCGGCTGCGGCGCACGAGGCGGCGGCGCTCGCCGGCGCCGGGCCGAGCCGGCCCCTGTTGCCGCTGGTCGACCTCGGGTCGCTGCCCGCCGCGGCTCGCCGCGATGCGGCCGGCCGTCTCGCCGCCCTGGAGGCGCGGCGCCCCTTCGATCTGCGGCGCGGGCCGCTGCTGCGCGCCACCCTGCTGCGCCTGGCGCCGGCCGAGCATCAGCTGCTGCTGACCCTGCACCACATCATCTCCGACGGCTGGTCGGACGGCATCCTGGTGGCAGAGCTGGCAGCGCTCTACGAAGCCGCGGTTGCGGGGAGGCCGGCGCGGCTGGCCGAGCTGCCGGTGCAGTACGCCGACTACGCGCTCTGGCAGCGGCAGTGGCTGCAGGGTGAGGCGCTGTCTCGCCAGCTCGACTACTGGCGGCGCCAGCTGGCCTTTCTGGGGAACCTCGACCTGCCCTTCGACCGGCCGCGTCCGGCGGTGGCGCGCTTCCGCGGCGCCCAGCGGCCGATCGCCGTCCTGCCGGATCTCGCCGCGCGGCTCAACGCCGTCGCCCGCGCCCGCGGCGTCACCCTGTTCATGGTCCTGCTCGCCAGCTTCCAGGCGCTGCTCAGCCGCCTCACCGGCCAGACCGACGTGCCGGTCGGCACGCCGGTGGCCAACCGTGGCCGGCCCGAGATCGAAGGGATCATCGGCTTTTTCGTCAACACCCTGGTGCTGCGCGGCGACCTCTCCGGCGACCCGGACTTTGCCGAGCTGCTGCTGCGGGTCCGCGCCACGGCGCTGGCCGCCTACGCCCACCAGGACATCCCTTTCGAGCAGCTGGTCCAGGAGCTGCAGCCCGAGCGCGATCTCAGCCGCAACCCGCTCTTCCACGTGATGCTCGCGCTGCAGAACCAGCCGCGCCCGACACCGGGAGACATCGAGCTCGGCGGCCTGCGCATCTCACAGCTGGCGCTCGACAACGCGACCGCCAAGTTCGACCTGACCTTCTTCTGGCGCGAGGAAGAAGGGGGCCTATCAGGCCTCTGCGAGCTCGATACCGACCTCTTCGACCCCGCCACGGCGCTGCGCTTCGCCCGCCACTACGAGACGCTGCTCGGCGCTGCGGCGCGCGAGCCGCACAGACCGCTCGCCACCCTGCAGCTGCTGGCCGCGCCCGAGCGCCAGCAGCTGCTCGTGGAGTGGAACGCCGGCGGCGCCCCGGCGGTCTCCGGCACCAGCTTCGTCGAACGGGTCGCGCGGCAGGCGGCGCAAACCCCCGACGCGGTCGCCGTCGCCTGGAGCGGCGGCGGCACTCTCACCTACGGCGGGCTGGTGCGGGCGGCACGCCGCTTGGCCGCCCGCCTGCGCGCCCAGGGCGCCGGCCCGGGGGCGCTGGTCGCGATCTGCGCCGAGCGCTCGCCGGAGATGGTGGTGGCAGTGCTCGGCGTTCTCGAGGCCGGCGCGGCCTACCTGCCGCTCGATCCCGCCTACCCGGCCGAGCGGCAGGCCTTCATGCTGGAGGACTCGCGCGCCGCCTGGGTGCTCACCCAGCGGCGGCTGGCCGCCGCGCTGCCGGCCGGCGCCGCGGCGGTCCTTTGCCTGGATGGCGAGGACGGACTCCTCGCGGCCGGCGGCGGTGAGGAGAAGCCCGGCAATGACTTGAAACTCAGTCGCGGGGCTTCGCCCGACGATCTTGCCTACGTCATTTACACCTCGGGGTCGACCGGCCGCCCCAAGGGAGTGGCGATGACCCGCGGCGTGCTGGCTAACTTGCTCGACTGGCAGGAGGCGAGCTCGCCGCTCGCCGGCCCGGTGCGCACCTTGCAGCTCGCCTCGCTCTCCTTCGACGTCTCCTTCCAGGAGATCTTCTCGACCTGGCGGACGGGCGGGACGCTGCAGCTGATCGGCGAGGAGACGCGGCGCGATCCCTTTGCCCTCCTCGACCTGCTCGAAAGCGAGCGCATCGAGCGGCTCTTCCTCCCCTTCGTCGCCCTGCGCCAGCTGGCGGAAGCAGCCGCGGAGCGGCTGACCGAGGACGGCGCCGCGCCGGGGCCGGCCAGCCTGCGCGAGATCATCACCGCCGGCGAGCAGCTGCAGATCACCGCGGCGGTGGCGGCCTGGCTGGCGCGTCTGTCCGGCTGCCGCCTGGTCAACCAGTACGGCCCGTCGGAGAGCCACGTGGTGACGGCCTGGGTGCTGGCAGGCCCGAGTGCCGGGTGGCCGGCGCTGCCGCCGATCGGCCGCCCGATCGCCGGCTGCCGCATCTATCTCCTCGACCGCGCGGGCGAGCCGGTGCCGCCGGGGGTGGTGGGGGAGCTGTGCATCGGCGGCCTGGGCGGCGCCGGGCTGGCGCGCGGCTATCTCGATCGGCCGCGGCTCACCGCGGAACGATTCGTCCCTGATCCCTTCGCGGCCCTCTCCGGCGAGCCGGGAGGGCGCCTCTATCGCACCGGCGACCTGGCACGCTATCGCCCCGACGGCGCGATCGAATTCCTCGGGCGGGCCGACCAGCAGGTCAAGGTGCGGGGATTCAGGATCGAGCCGGGCGAGATCGAGGCGGCGCTTGCCGCCCATCCGTTGCTGGCCGGGGCGGCCGTGGTGGCCCACCGCGACGCCTCCGGCGAGCAGCGGCTGTTCGCCTACGTCGTGCCGGCGGCGGCGCCAGCCGATCACGCTGCCATCCCGGCGACCGATCACGGCGCGTTGCGCGCCTATCTGCTGGAGCGGCTGCCGGAATACATGGTGCCGTCGCTCTGGGTAACGCTGCCGGCCCTGCCGCAGACGCCGAGCGGCAAGATCGACCGCCGTGCTCTCCCCGTCCCCGATCCAGGGGCCTGGCGTGGCGCCGGGCGCGGCCGCTGGCGCCGCACCGCGGCGCCGCGCACGCCGGCCGAGGAGCTGCTGGTCGCGATCTGGGCCGAAGTGCTGGAGCTCGACCCGGTGGAGATGGGGGTCGACGACAACTTCTTCGCGCTGGGAGGGCACTCCCTCCTCGCCACGCAGCTGGTCTCGCGAGTGCGGTCGGCGTTTGGCGTCGAGCTGCCGCTGCGCACTCTGTTCGAGAGCCCGACCGTGGCGGCGATGGCGGCCGCTCTGGAGAGCCGGCGCGCTGCCGCCGCGGCCTCCCTCGCCGCTCCCGCTCCGGCCCCGCCGCCGCTGCAGGCGGTGGCGCGGCCTGACGAGATCCCGCTCTCCTTCGCCCAGGAGCGCCTCTGGTTCATCGACAGGCTGGACCCCGGCTCGGCGGCTTACACCATTCCAGCCGCGGTGTGCCTGGTCGGCCAGCTCGAGCTGCCGGCGCTCGCCGCCGCGCTCGACGGGATCGTGCGCCGCCACGAGGCGCTGCGCACCGTCTTCCAGGAGGTCGGAGGGCGGCCGGCGCAGCGCGTGATGCCGCCGCGCCGCCTGTCGTTGCCGCGGGTCGACCTTCTCGCGCTCCCCGAGGGGCGACGGCGGGAAGTCGCCGCCGAGCTCGTCCGCGCCGAGGTCGGCCGCGGCTTCGACCTCGCCTCGGGACCGCTGCTGCGCGTGACGCTGGTGCGGCTCGGCGGCCGTGAGCACCTGGTGCTGCTCAACGTCCACCACATCGTCTGGGACGGCTGGTCTTTGGGGATCTTCGTCGGCGAGCTGGGCGCTATTTATCGCAACGCGCTTTCAGCGCTAGGTGGGAACGCGCTTTCAGCGGCGGGTCCGAAAGCGCTGCCGGCGGGCGGCGGCGAGCCGGGTGAGCTGCCCGCGCTGCCGCTGCAGTACGCCGATTTCGCGCTCTGGCAGCGCCGGTGGCTTTGCGGCGAAAGGCTGGCCAGCCTGGTTGCCTTCTGGCGGCAGAGCCTGGCGGGCGCGCCGCGGCTGCTCGAGCTCCCAACCGACCGGCCACGAACCGCGCGCCGCAGCCTGCGCGGCGGCAGCCGCGCGCTGGCGCTGCCGGCGCCGCTCGTCGCCGAGCTGCGGGCGCTCGCCCGGCGGGAGGGAGCGACTCCGTTCATGGTCCTGCTCGCCGCCTTTGGCGCGCTGCTCGCGCGCCTCAGCGGCCAGAGCGACCTGCTGCTGGGCTCGCCGATCGCCAACCGCAACCGGCTGGAGACCGAAGGGCTGATCGGCTTCTTCGTCAACACCCTCGTGCTGCGTCTCGAGACCTCCGCCGCGCCCACTCTGCTGCGGCTGGTGCGCCAGGCGCGGGAGACGACCCTCGCTTCTTACGCCCACCAGGACCTGCCGTTCGAGAAGCTCGTCGAGGAGCTCGAGGTGGAGCGCAGCCTGGCTCACAATCCGCTCTTCCAGGTCGTCCTGTCGCTGCTCAACGAGCCGATGCCGCCGCTCGCCCTGCCAGGGCTGGAGCTGATCGTCGAGGAGGTTCCGGAATCGGTGGCGAAATTCGACCTGACGCTCGCCGTGGCGGCCAGCCCGGACGGCCTCACGGCGCTGCTCAACTACGCTTCCGACATCTTCGATGGGGCGACGGCCGCCCGCTGGCTGTCGCACTTTGCCGCCCTCCTTGGCGGGGCGGTTGCCGATCCCGGCGCCAGCTTCGAGGAGCTGCCGCTGCTCGGCCCCGGGGAGCGCCAGCAGCTGCTCCACGAGTGGAACGATACGGCGCGGCAGGGTGCGGCGCCGTGGGCCAGCGCGCCGGCGCTGGTGGCCGCGGCGGCGGCGCGTGCGCCGGCGGCGCTGGCGGTGGCGGGCGGCGCGGTCAGCCTGAGCTACGGCGAGCTGGTGCAGCGCGCCGACCTGCTGGCCCGCTGGCTGGTGGCGCGGGGAGTCGGCCCCGACGTGCTGGTCGCGACCTGCCTCGAACGCTCGCCCGAGCTGGTGGTGGCCGTCCTCGCCTGCCTCCAGGCGGGCGGCGCTTACCTGGCGCTCGATCCCGACCACCCGCGCGAGCGTCTGGCCTGGCAGCTGGCCGACGCCTGGGGTGGCGACGCCCCCCGGGGCCGCGCCCGGCCCCGCCTGCTGCTCACCCACAGCCAGCTCGCCGGCCGCCTGCCGGAGGCGGAGCGAGGGGTCGAAGTGCTTTTCGTCGATCGCTTCGACGAGCTCGCTATGGAAGCGGCGGGCGGCTGGGCCGGCGGGCTCGACCGCGCCCTGCCCGAGGCGACCGCCTACGTGATCTACACCTCCGGCTCGACCGGGCGGCCCAAGGGGGTGGCAGTCAGCCACCGCGCGCTGCGCAGCCTGATCGACTGGCACCACGAGGTCTACGGCCTGGCGTCCGCCGACCGCGCCACCCTGGTGGCGAGCCCCGCCTTCGACGCCGCCGTCTGGGAGGTCTGGCCCTACCTCGCGGCGGGCGCCAGTCTGCACGTGCCCGACGCCGAGACCCGCTCCGCGCCGGCGCGCCTGACCGCCTGGCTGGCCGCCCGGCGGATCACGGTGAGCTTCCTGCCGACGCCGCTCGCCGAGGGGGTGCTTGCCGAGAGCTGGCCGCCCGAGACCGCCCTGCGGGCGCTGCTGACCGGCGGCGACCGCCTCCACCGCGGGGCGCCCGCGTCGTTCCCGGCGGTGCTCTACAACCACTACGGGCCGACCGAGGCGACGGTCGTGGCGACCAGCTGCCCGGTGGCGGAGCGGCAGGAGCTGCCGCCGATCGGCCGGCCGATCGCCAACACCCGCCTCTATCTCGCCGACCGGCGCGGCGGGCTCGCGCCGCGCGGCGTTGCCGGCGAGCTCTGGATCGGCGGCGCCGGCCTGGCGCGCGGCTACTTCGGCCGCCCGCTCGAGACCGCCGAGAAGTTCGTGCCCGACCCCTGGAGCGGCGAGCCGGGGGCGCGGCTCTATCGCACGGGCGACCTCGGCCGCTGTCTCCCGGACGGCCAGATCGAGTTCCTGGGCCGCCTCGACTCCCAGGTGAAGGTGAGGGGGTACCGCATCGAGCTGGGGGAGGTGGAAGCGGTGCTTGCCACCCACCCGGCGGTGCGCGAAGCGGCCGCCGCGGTGCACGAGGCGGCTGGCGACCGCCGCCTGGTGGGATACCTGGTGGCCGCGGACGACGAGCCGCCGCCCCTCTCCGAGCTGCGCGGCTTCCTGATGCAAAGGCTTCCCGAGCCGATGATCCCAGCGGCCTTCATGATCTTGCCTGCTCTTCCTCTGACCGCCAGCGGCAAGCTCGATCGGCGCGCCCTGCCGGCCCCCGACTGGGGGCAGGCCGGGGCGGCGGCGGCCGATGAGGCGCCGCGCACGCCGGTCGAGGAGCTGGTCGCCGGGGTCTGGCAAGAGGTGCTCGGCGTCGAGCGGGTCGGGGTGAAGGCGAGCTTCTTCGAGCTCGGGGGGCACTCGCTGCTTGCCACCCGCCTGGTGGCCCGGCTGCGCGAGGTGACCGGCCTCGAGCTGCCGCTGCGGGCACTGTTCGAGACGCCGACGGTCGAGGGCGTGGCGGCCGCGCTCGAGCGGGCCGCCGGCGCTGCCGCGGCGCCGCCGCTGCTGCGCGTGTCGCGCGATGGCGACCTGCCGCTCTCGTTTTCCCAGCAGCGGCTCTGGTTCCTCGAGCAGCTGCAGCCGGGGTCGGCCTTCTACAACCTGCCCTCGGCGCTGCGCCTCGAGGGGCGGCTGGAGCCGGCGGCGCTCGCCGCCGCCCTGGCGTCGCTCGTCCGCCGCCACGAGGCGCTGCGCACCACCTTCGGCGAGCGCGAGGGGCGCCCGTATCAGCGCATAGAGCCGCCGTTGCCTCGAGGCGGGCCGCGGCTGGGCGACCGGACGACCGCGCTGCCGCTGGTCGATCTCGGCGCGCTGCCCGCGGTCGTCCGCGAGGCGGCGGCAGCCGCGCTGGCCGTCGCCGAAGCCCGGCGTCCCTTCGACCTCGGGCGCGGGCCGCTGCTGCGCTCGACGCTGCTGCGGCTCGGCCGGCGGGAGCACGTGCTGCTGCTCACCCTGCACCACATCGTGAGCGACGGCTGGTCCGACGGCATCCTGTCCAGCGAGCTCGCCATCCTCTACGAGGCGGCCTCGGCCGGTCAGGCCGCGGCCCTGCCCGAGCTTCCCGTGCAGTATGCCGACTATGCCGTCTGGCAGCGGCAATGGCTGCGAGGCGAGGAGCTCGAGCGGCAGCTCGTCTACTGGCGCGAGCGGCTGGCGGGGGTGCCCGCTCTCGATCTGCCCTTCGACCGTCCGCGTCCGTCCGTCGAAAGCTTCCGCGGCGGCCTGCAGCAAAGCATGCTCTCGCCGGAGCTGGCCGCGGCGCTCGCCGCGCTCAGCCGCCGCAGCGGCGTGACCCTGTACATGACCCTGCTGGCCGCCTTCCAGGCGCTGCTGCTGCGGCTGACCGGCCAGACCGACCTGCCGGTCGGCACGCCAGTGGCCAACCGCGGCCGTCCGGAAGTCTTCGGGGTCATCGGCTTCTTCGCCAATACCCTGGTGCTGCGCGGCGAGCTCGCCGGCGAGCCCGACCGCGACGAGTTGCTGCGGCGGACGCGGGCGGTCGCCCTGGGCGCCTACGCGCACCAGGACCTGCCGTTCGAGAAGCTGGTCGAGGAGCTGCAGCCCGAGCGCGACCTGTCGCGCAACCCGCTCTTCCAGGTCATGTGCGTGCTGCAGAACCAGCCGCGTGCGGCGGTGGAGCTCGCCGAGCTGCGTTTCTCCTCGCTGGCGCTCGACAATCAGACCGCGAAGTTCGACCTGAGCTTTTTCTGGCAAGAGCACGGCGGCGCTCTGCACGGGCTCTGCGAATTCAACAGCGACCTGTTCGACGCCGCGACCGCGCGGCGCCTGGCCGGCCACTACGAGACGCTGCTCGCGGCGCTGCCGGGAGCGGCCCCGGGCGAGCCGGTCGCGGCCCTCCCGGTGCTGCGTCCGGGCGAGCGCCAGCAGCTGCTTGCCGAATGGAACGCGAGCGGCCCGGCGCAGACCTCCGGCTGCGACTTCATCCGCCGCGTCCGGGAGCAGGCCGCGCGCACTCCCGAGGCGCCGGCCATCGTGTTCGGCGAGCGGCACGAGCAACAGTGGAGCTACGGCGAGCTGGTCTCCTGGTCGAGCCGGCTGGCCCGCCGCCTGGCAAGACGAGGAGTGGGTCCGGGCTCGCTGGTGGCGATCTGCGCCGAGCGCTCGCCGGAGATGGTCGGCGCCGTGCTGGCGGTGCTCGAGGCCGGTGCCGCCTACCTTCCCGTCGACCCCGCATATCCGGCCGAGCGCCGGAACTTCATGCTGCGCGATTCGGGTGCCGCCTGGGTGCTGACCCAGCCCCAGCTGGCCTCGCGGCTGCCCGAGGAGCGGGTCCTGATCCTTCCGGGCGGTACTGACCCCGAGCACTCCGAACGCTCCGAACGCTCTGAACGCTCCGAGCATTGCGATGAGCCGCCGCGGCGCGGCGCCGATCCGCTGGGGCTAGGCCTGGCCGAGCCGGGCAATGACTTGGGTCGTCGGGCTTCGCCCGACGATCTTGCCTACGTCATCTATACCTCGGGGTCGACGGGCCGCCCCAAGGGGGTGGCGATGACCCGCGGCGCGCTCTCCAATCTCCTCGCCTGGCAGGAGGCGAGCTCGCCGCTGACCGGCCCGGTGCGCACGCTGCAGTACGCCTCGCTCTCGTTCGACGTCTCGTTTCAGGAGATCTTTTCGACCTGGCGCAGCGGCGGCGCCCTGGTGCTGGTCAGCGAACAAGAGCGCCACGACCCCGAGGCGCTCCTGGCCCTGCTCGAGGAGCAGCGTATCGAGCGGCTCTTCCTGCCGTTCGTCGCGCTGCGCCAGCTCGCCGAGGCCGCGCAGGCAGTGGCGGCCCGCCCGGCGGCAGCGGTCGCCGTGGTGGCCGTCGCGGCGGCCGGAGCGGCTGCCGCCCGGCCGGCCACATCTTTGCCAGGCCGGCTGCGGGAGGTCATCACCGCGGGCGAGCAGCTGCAGGTCACCGCGGCCATCGCCGCCTGGTTCGCGCGCCTGCCGGACTGCCGTCTCCACAACCAGTACGGCCCCACGGAAACCCACGTGGTGACCGCCTATGCCCTGGAAGGGCCGGTGGCGCGCTGGCCGGCACTGCCGCCGATCGGCCGCCCGGTGGCCGGCTGCCGCATCCACCTGCTCGACCGCGCTCTGGAGCCGGCGCCGGTCGGCGTGCCCGGGGAGCTCCATATCGGCGGCGAGAACGGCGTCAGCCTGGCCCGCGGCTACCTCGGACGGCCGCGGCTGACCGCCGAGCGTTTCGTGCCCGATCCGTTCGCGGCGCTGTGGGGAGAGCCAGGCGGCCGCCTATACCGCACCGGCGACCTGGCGCGCTACCGGCCGGACGGCGCTATCGACTTCCTCGGCCGCGCCGACCAGCAGGTCAAGGTGCGCGGATACCGCATCGAGCTTGGCGAGATCGAGGCGGTGCTCGGCGCCCATCCGGCGATCGCCGGCGCGGCGGTGGCGGCGCTGCGCGACGGCGCGGGCGAGCAGCGCCTGGCCGCCTTCGTGGTCCACGCCCCGGCGCCCCCGCCGGCCCCCCAGACAATCGAGCTGCGCCGCTATCTCGCCGAGCGCCTCCCCGACTACATGGTGCCGTCATTGTTCGTGGCCTTGCCCGCGCTGCCGCTGACCCCGAGCGGCAAGCTCGACCGGCGCGCCCTGCCGCTCCTCACGGCGCTCTCCCGCGGCGCGGCATCCGGCGCGCCCTTCGGTGCGGCGGCCAAGACGGCGCCGCGCAACCCGATCGAGGAGGTGCTCGCCGGCATCTGGGCCGAGGTGCTCGAGCTCGATGCCGCCGGCCTGGGCGTCGACGACAACTTCTTCGACCTGGGCGGCCACTCGCTGCTCGCCACGCAGCTGGTGTCGCGCGTGCGCTCCGCCTTCGGCATCGAGCTGGCGATCCGCCGCCTGTTCGAGGCGCCGACGGTCGCCTGCCTTGCCTTGGAGGTTTCCAAGGCGCGCCGCGGCGGCGATGCCTTCGCGCCGTCGGAAGGCCTGCCGCCGCCCCCGCCGCTCTTGCCCAGACCGGCGCCGCGCCGGCGCGGCGCAGCGCCGGCTACCGCGGGCGACGGGCTTGGCGAGCCGGAGGGTCCGCTGCCGCTCTCCTTCGCCCAGGAGAGGCTCTGGTTCCTGGAGCAGTTCGAGCCCGGAGGGTCGCTCTTCAACATGCCGGCCGCGGCCCGCCTGCGCGGCACGCTCGACCGGCGCGCCTTCGCCGCCGCCGTCGACGAGGTGCTGCGGCGCCACGAGGCGCTGCGCACCTACTTCGTCGTCGGAGAGGCCGGGAGCCCGCGGCAGGTCGTCGCCCCCTGGCGACCGCGCGGCGTGCCGGCGGTCGACCTCGCCGCCCTGCCCGGAGCGCGGCGTGAGGCCGAGGCGGCGCGGCTGGCCGAGGCCGAGGCCGTGCGGCCGTTCGACCTGACCGCCGGCCCGTTGCTGCGCGCCGCCTTCGTGCCTCTCGCGGCCGACGAGCACGTGGTGCTGCTGACCATGCACCATATCGCCTCGGACGGCTGGTCGTGGAGCCTGCTGCTGCGGGAGATCGCGGCGCTCTACGAAGCTTTCTCCGCCGGCCGGCCCTCGCCGCTGCCCGAGCTGCCGATCCAGTACGCGGACTACGCGCTCTGGCAGCGCGCCTGGCTTACCGGCGCGGCTCTCGAAGCGCAGCTCGCCTACTGGCGGCAGGCGCTCTCCGGTCCGCTCGGCCAGCCCGCTCCGCTGGAGCTGCCGGCCGATCGCCCGCGGCCGGCGGTGCAGACTTTCCGCGGCGGCGAGCTCGAGCTCGTCTTTTCGGCCGAGCTCGGGGCGGCACTGAGAATGCTGGCGCGGCGGCGCGGGGCGTCGCTCTTCATGGTCTTGCTGGCCGGGGCCGCGGCGCTGTTCGCGCGCTGGAGCGGTCAGGACGACGTGGTGGTTGGCGCGCCGATCGCCGGCCGCACCCGCGCCGAGACCGAGGGGTTGATCGGCTTTTTCCTCAATACCCTGGTGCTGCGCACCGATCTCTCTGGCGACCCCGGCTTCGCCGACCTGCTCGCGCGGGTGCGCGAGACGACGCTCTCCGCCTACGCGCATCAGGAACTGCCGTTCGAGAAGCTGCTCGAGGAGCTGCGCCCGGAGCGCGATCTTTCGCGCACGCCGCTTTTCCAGGTCCTGTTCAACATGGTCAACGTGCCCGACCGCGCGCTGCGCCTGCCGGCGCTTTCCGTCGAGGGGCTCGGCAGTCCCGAGCTGCTGCAGTCGAAGTTCGACATGACCTTCTACTGGCGGGAGAGCGAGGGCCGGACCGCCCTGCGCCTGGTCTACAACGCCGATCTCTTCGATGCGCCGCGCATGACCGAGATGGCGCGGCAGCTCGAATCGGTGCTGCGCCAGGCGGCTGCTGATCCCGAGCGCCCGCTTTCTTCGCTGTCGCTCCTCACGCCGGAAGCGGCGGCGCTGCTGCCGAACCCGGCGGCGCCGCTCTCCGACGCCTGGGAAGGCCCCATCCAGAGGCTCCTCGCGTGCCAGGCCCGGCGGCTGCCGGACAAGGTCGCGATCGCGGACCCGGCGGAGAGCTGGAGCTACCGCGACCTCGACGAGGGGTGCAACCGGCTCGCCCGCTTCCTGCGCGCCGGCGGGGTGGGACGGGGCGACGTGGTCGCCATCTACGCCCACCGCAGCGCGCCGCTGGTGCGCGCGGTGCTGGGGGCGCTCAGGGCCGGCGGTGTGGCGCTGATCCTCGATCCGGCCTACCCGCCGCGCCGCCTGGTCGAGCTGCTGGAGCTCTCCGCGCCCCGCGCCCTGCTCGCGGTCGAGGCGGCCGGCGCGCTGCCGCCTGAGCTCGAGCAGGCGGCTGCCGGCCTCCCCTGCCGCCTGCGGCTCGCCGGGCGCGCCGCCGAGCGCTCGCGGCCCGGGCCGCTGGCGGCGTTCCCTGGCACCGACCCTGACGTCGAGGTCGGGCCGAACGACGCGGCCGTGCTGACCTTCACCTCCGGCTCGAGCGGTGTGCCCAAGGGGGTGGTCGGCCGCCACGGTCCCCTGACCCACTTCGTTCCCTGGATGCAGGCCAGCTTCGCCCTCGACGAGCACGACCGCTGGAGCCTGCTCTCGGGGCTGGCGCACGATCCGCTGCAGCGCGACATCTTCACCCCGCTGCAGCTCGGCGCCACCCTCTGCATCCCTGATCCGCGCGACATCTTCGCGGCCGGGCGACTGGCCGAGTGGATGCGGCGGTCGGCGCTCACCGTCGCCAACCTCACCCCGGCGATGGCCCAGCTGCTGACCGAGGCGCCTCCGGGCGGCCTGCCATCCGAGGTGCCGAGCCTGCGCTATGCCTTCCTGGTCGGCGACCTCCTGACCTGGAACGACGTTTCGCGCCTGCGCCGCATGGCGCCCGGCGTGACCTGCGTCAACCTCTACGGCGCGACCGAGACCCAGCGCGCCATCGGCTACCACGTCGTCCCGTCCGCCGAAACCGCTAAGACGAAATTGGTTCGTGCGCCAGGGGAGGGGGCGTCCCCTTCCCCCCCGGCACCGCCGGGCAGGGACCCGGCGGCTTCGGACAACCGGGAAGGGGATCGAGGGGTTTCCGGGGGCGATCCGATCGATGCTTCGAGTAGGCATCCGCCGCCACATCGCAGCGTCGTTTCATCTAGAGAGCTAGTTAGGCGCCAGGTGCTGCCGCTCGGCCGGGGGATGGGCGACGCACAGCTGCTGGTGCTCAGCCGGGCCGGCGCCCTGGCCGGGATCGGCGAGCTGGGCGAGATCGCTGTGCGCAGCCCGCATCTGGCGCGCGGCTATCTCGCCGCTCCGGCGGCAACCGCCGAGCGCTTCGTGCCCGACCCGTTCGGCGATCCATCGGGCAACCGGATCTACCTGACCGGCGACCTTGGCCGCTACCGGCCCGACGGCGAGGTGGAGCTCGTGGCCCGCGCCGACCAGCAGGTCAAGATCCGCGGCTTCCGCATCGAGCTCGGGGAGATCGAGGCGGCCCTCCTCCGCCACCCCGGCCTGCGCGAGGTGGCGGTCATCGCGCGCCCCGCAGCCGAAGGCGGCTTGAAATTGATCGCGTATTACGTTGCCGCCTCCGAGCCCACACCCGCCGCCGCCGAGCTGCAGGAGATGCTGCGCCAGCGGCTGCCCGAGCAGATGGTGCCGGCGTCGTGGGTCGAGCTCCGGCGGCTGCCGCTGACTCCCAACGGCAAGCTCGACCGCAGGGCTCTTCCCGAGCCGCTGGCGGCGCGCGGCGAGCGTCTCGGGAGCGCTGCCGGCGTCTTGCCGCGCGGCGCGCTCGAGCAGCTGGTGGCGGAGATCTGGGGCGAGATCCTGGGGGTCGAGCGCCTGGGAGCGCACGAGAGCTTCTTCATGCTGGGCGGCCACTCGCTGCTTGCGACGCAGGTGGTGGCGCGGCTCGGCGCCGTGCTGGGCATCGAGGTGCCGGTGCGCAGCCTCTTCGAGGCGTCCACCGTCGCCGGCCTGGCGGAAAACCTGTCGCGCCAGGCCGGCCCCGACCGCGACCTCGAGTCGGCGGCAAGGCTCGCTCTCGACCTGCTCCGGCTCACCGACGAGCAGGTGGAGAGCCTCCTCGCGCAACGGGCGGGCGGCGCGGCGCCCGGGGAGCCGTCATGAGCGGCGCGCAAGGCGAATCGTTCAACCTCGACGACCGGCGGCGCGAGCTGCTGCAGGCCCGGCGCCGCCAGCAAGGGCTCGCTGCGCCGCGGGCCGACCGCATCCCGCGCCACCCGGGCCGCGCCACCTATCCGCTGTCGTTCAACCAGCAGCGGCTCTGGTTCCTCGACCAGCTGCAGCCGGGGAGCGCCGCCTACATCCTGTTCCTGCCGGTGGGAGTGCATGGCCCCCTCTCGGTGCCAGTGCTGACGGCGAGTCTGGCAGAGGTCGTGCGCCGCCACGACGCGCTGCGCACCACCTTCGAGCACCCAAGCGCGGGTAGGGAGCGCGCCGAATCGATCGAGCCGGTGCAGCGCATCGCTCCCCCGCAGCAGGACCCGCATCGGTTGCCGTGGCTACCACTCATCGACGGCTCGGGGCTGCCGGCCGCAAGACGCGAGCGGTGGATGCGCGAGCTGACAGGCCGCGAGGCGCGCCGTCCCTTCGACCTGGCGCGCGGACCGCTGCTGCGCGGGATCCTGATGCGGCTGGCGCCGGCCGAGCACCTGGTGCTGCTCACCATGCACCACATCGTCTCCGACGGCTGGTCGATGGGTCTGCTGCTGGGTGAGATGGCGCAGCTCTATGCGGCGCTGCGCCTGCGGCGCCCCTCGCCGTTGCCCGAGCTGGCGCTGCAGTACGGCGACTATGCGCTCTGGCAGCGCCAGTGGCTGCAGGGGGAGGTGCTGGAGCGCCAGCTCGCGTACTGGCGCCAGCAGCTGGGCGGGGCGCCGATCGTGGAGCTGCCGGCCGATCGCCCGCGGCCGCCGGCGCAGAGCTTTCGCGGCGCGAGCACGCGGCTGGTGGTCGCTCCCGATCTTGGCCGGGCGGCGGCGGCGCTGGCGCGCAAGAGCGTGATGTCGCTCTACATGGTGCTGCTGGCGGCTTTCGATGTCCTGATCTGGCGCTACAGCGGGCAGTCCGACGTGGTGGTGGGCACGCCGACCGCCAACCGCCCGCGGCGCGAGCTGGAAGGGCTGATCGGGTTCTTTGCCAACACCCTGGTGCTGCGCACCGGGCTTGGCGGGGACCCCAGCTTCGCCGAGCTGGCGGCGCGGGTGCGCGACACCACGCTGGGGGCCCACGCCCACCAGGACCTCCCCTTCCAGCAGCTCGTCGAAGAGCTCAAACCGCGCCGCGATCTGGCCCGCAACCCGCTCTTCCAGCTGATGTTCAACTTGATCAACACGCCGATGGTGACGAACCGGCAGACCGCGGATCTGACCTTCAGCACCCTGGAGGAAGTGGGGAGCGCGTCGATGGTCGACCTGCAGGTCTACCTGGTGGAGAAGAGCGGCCTGCCGGAGGAGGAAGGGGGCATCCAGTCGGTGTGGGTGTACAGCACCGACCTCTTCGACCGGGCGACGGTGATGCGGCTGGCGAGCCATTTCGCGGTGCTGACCGCCGCCGCGGTGGCGCGGCCGGGGGCGCGGATCTCGGAGCTGCCGCTGCTCGCCGAGGAGGAGCGCTGGCAGCTGCTGGCGGAGTGGAACGCGACCGGCCGCCCGCAGCGTCCGGCCACGGTCGGGGAGGCGATCGCGGCGCGGGCCGCCCTGCGTCCCCACGCGGTCGCGCTGGCCTGCGACGGCCATTCGCTGAGCTACCGCGAGCTCGACCGGTTGGCGGCGCGGTGGGCGGTCGTGCTGCGCAGCCTGGGCGTCGGACCCGAGTCGCTGGTGGCGGTGGCGATGGAGCGGTCGCTCGAGATGGTGGTGAGCCTGCTGGCGATCTGGAAGGCGGGCGGCGCCTATCTGCCGATCGACCCGGACTATCCCGGAGAGCGCCGGGCGCTGATGCTCGAGGACTCGGGAGCGGCGCTGGTTCTCACCCAGGAGCGGCTGCTATCGGAGCCGGTGGAGCCGCGGCCCGCGACCGGCTCGGGGCCTCCGGCCCGGGCGGCGTCCGCGCGCTGGTTCGCGGTCGATGGTCGGGACTGGCTGAATTCGGTGGACTCGCTCGACTCGCCGGCGGTGGACGGGGAGCTCGGAGCCTCTCTCGCCGGAGTGCGGGTGAGCCCGGAGAACGCGGCCTACGTGCTCTACACCTCGGGCTCGACGGGGCGCCCGAAAGGGGTGGTCGTGCCACACGGGGCGCTCGCCAACTTCCTGGCCGCGATGGCGGCGCGGCCCGGCCTGGGGGAGGACGACGTGCTGGTGGCGGTCACCTCGCTGTCGTTCGATATCGCCGGCCTCGAGATCTACCTGCCGCTGCTGGCCGGGGCGCGCGTCGAGCTGGCGAGCCGCGAGGTGGCAGGTGACGGGGCGCGCCTGCGCCAGCTGCTAGAGCGCTCGGGCGCGACGGTGATGCAGGCCACTCCCGCGACCTGGCGGCTGCTGATCGAGGCGGGGTGGTCGGGCGGCGAACGGCCTCTGCGCGTGCTGTGCGGCGGCGAGGCGCTGCCCGAGGCGCTCGCGGCGCAGCTGCTGGCGCGCTCGGACGCGGTCTGGAACCTCTACGGTCCGACCGAGACCACGGTCTGGTCGACCCGCGTGGAGCTGGCGGACGGCGCTCCGGTGACGATCGGCCGGCCGATCGACAACACCGAGGTCTACGTGCTCGATGCGGCGGGGCAGCCGGCGCCGGTCGGGGTGCCGGGAGAGCTGCTGCTCGGGGGTGCGGGAGTGGCGCGGGGATACCTGCGGCGGCCGGAGCTGACTGCCGAGCGCTTCGTTCCCGATCCGTTCGGGGCGGCGGGCTCGCGGCTCTACCGCACCGGCGACCTGGCGCGCTTGCTGCCGGACGGGCGGCTTGCCTGTCTGGGCCGCCTCGACCACCAGGTGAAGGTGCGCGGGTTCCGCATCGAGCTGGGCGAGATCGAGGGGGCGCTGGGCCGCCACCCGGCGGTCGGTGCTGCGGTGGTGGCGGCGCGCGGCGACCAGCTGGTGGCCTACTGGGTTGCGCGGCAGCCGGGGCCGGAGAGTCCGGTCATCCCCGAGCTGCGCGCCTTCCTGCGCGCCATCCTGCCCGACTACATGATTCCGGCAACGTGCGTGCGGCTGGCGGCGCTGCCGCTGACCCCAAACGGCAAGGTCGACCGCCAGGCGCTCGCGATTCTCGACTCCTCGCGCTCGGTGCCCGAGTCGGCGGCCGGCGGCGAGGGGCCGCGCGGTCCGCTCGAGGAGCTGCTGGCCGGCATCTGGATGGAGCTGCTCGGCAGCGAGCGGCTGGCGGCCCACGACGACTTCTTCGAGCTGGGCGGCCATTCGCTCACCGCCACCCAGCTGATCGCCAGGATCCGCCAGGCGCTGGGCGTCGAGCTGCCGCTGCGCGAGCTGTTCGCAACGCCGACCGTCGCGGGTCTGGCGGTGGCGATCGAGCGGCTGCGGCTGCGCCAGGCCGGCCCTGCGGAAAGCGTTGTGAGCGCTGAGAGCATTGACAGCGTTGAGAGTGTTGAGACCGTCCCCCCGCTCTCCGGGGCGGCCCGCGCCGGGCGGCGGATCCCGCTCTCCTTCGGCCAGCAGCGGCTCTGGTTCCTCGACCGCCTGGATCCGGGCAGTGCGGCCTACAACCTGCCGTTCGCGGTGCGGGCGAGCGGCCCGCTCGAGCGGGCCGCGCTGGCCGCGGCGCTGTCGGAGATCGCGCGCCGCCACGAGGTCCTGCGCACCACCTTCGCGGCCGGCGACGGCGAGCTGGCGCAGGTGATCCACCCCGCTGGCCCGCTGGCGCTGCCGCTGGTCGACCTCGACGGCCTGCCCGAGGAGCGACGCGAGCCGCTGGCGCGGCGGCTGGCCGAGCAGGAGGCGGCCCGGCCTTTCGACCTCGAGCGCGGGCCGCTGCTGCGGCTGCGGCTGCTGCGCCTCTCGGCCAGCGAGCATCTTGCCCTGCTCACCCTCCACCACAGCGTCGCCGACGGCTGGTCGATGGGCATCCTGGTGCGCGAGCTGGTGGCGCTCTACGATGCCGCCCGGCGGCGCGCGGCCTCGCCGCTGTCCGAGCTGCCGCTGCAATATGCCGACTTCGCCTGCTGGCAGCGCGACTGGCTGCGCGGCGCGGCGCTCGCCCGCCAGCTGGCCTTCTGGCGGCGGCGGCTCGCTGGCGCTCCGGCGCTGCTCGAGCTGCCCACCGACCGCCCGCGGCCCGCCGTGCAGCGCTTCCGCGGCGGCCGCCTGGCGGTCGCCCTGGCGCCCGCCGCCACCGCCGGCCTGCGCGCCCTGGCCCGGCGCGAGGGCGCGACCCTGTTCATGGTCCTGCTCGCGGCCTGGAACGCGCTGCTGGCGCGCCACTCCGGGCAGCGCGACCTGGTGGTGGGATCGCCGATCGCCGGCCGCCGCCAGCTCGAGACCGAAGGGCTGATCGGGCTCTTCCTCAACACCCTGGCATTGCGCACCGACGCCGCGGGCGATCCGCCCTTCGCGGAGCTGCTGGCGCGAGTCCGCGAGGTCGCCCTGGACGCCTACGCCCACCAGGACCTGCCGTTCGAGAAGCTGGTCGACGAGCTGGAGCTGGCGCGCGACCTCTCGCGCACCCCGGTGTTCCAGGTGCTGCTCGCGCTGCAGAACCTGCCGCCGCAGCTCCTCACCGCGGCCGAGCTCGGCGGCCTCACACTGCTTCCCATGCCGCTGGCCGGTTTCACCTCCAAGTTCGATCTCAGCGTCAACTTGACCGACGCCGGCGGCGCGCTCGCCGGCGGCTGGATGTTCAACACCGACCTGTTCGATCCGCCGACCATGGTCCGTCTGCGGACGCATTTCGAGAACCTGCTGGCCGGCGTGGCGGCCGATCCGGGGCAGCCCCTCTCGGCGGTGCCTCTGCTCGACGCCGCCGAGCGGCAGCAGCTGGTGGAATGGAACGCCACGGCCGCCGACTACGAGCGGCAGCTCTGCCTCCACGAGCTGCTCGAGCGCCAGGCGGCGCGCACCCCGGCGGCGCCGGCGGTGCTCTGCGAGGGCGCGGCCCTCAGCTATGGCGAGCTCGACGCGAGCGCCGGCCGCCTGGCGGCCGCGCTGCGGCGTCTCGGCGTCGGTCCCGAGGTGCGGGTCGGGGTCTGCGCCGAGCGCTCGCTCGAGATGGTGGTGGGGCTGCTCGGGGTGCTCAAGGCGGGAGGGGCGTATGTGCCGCTCGATCCGGGGTATCCGCCCGAGCGCCTCGCGTTCATGCTCGACGACTCGCGGCGCGCCCCGTCGATTCCCACGCCGATACCGACATCGGCGCCGGTGCTGCTCACCCTGCGGCGCCTGCTCGAGCGCCTGCCGGAGGAGGCGGTGGCCGGCGTGCCGGCATGGCGCGTGGTCTTGCTCGACGAGCCCGAGAGCTGGCCGGAAGGAGCGCCTGGAGGGGCGGACGGCGGCGCGCGGGCGGTGCCGGAAAACCTCGCCTACGTCATCTACACCTCCGGCTCGACCGGACGTCCCAAGGGCGCCATGAACAGCCACCGCGGAGTGGTCAACCGGCTGCTCTGGATGCAGGCGGCCTACGGCTTGACCGCCGCCGACCGGGTGCTGCAGAAGACGCCGTTCAGCTTCGACGTGTCGGTGTGGGAGTTCTTCTGGCCGCTGCTGGCCGGGGCGGCCCTGGTGGTGGCGCGTCCGGGGGGGCACCTCGACAGCGCCTACCTGGTGCAGGTGATCGCCGAGCAAGGGGTGACGACGCTGCACTTCGTGCCGTCGATGCTGCAGGTGTTCGTCGAAGCGCCTGGGGTCGAGCGCTGCGGCGCGCTGCGGCGGGTGTTTGCGAGCGGCGAGGCGCTGCCGGCGGAGCTGGTGCGGCGCTACTACCAGCGGCTCCGCGCGCCGCTCTGGAACCTCTACGGACCGACCGAGGCGGCGGTGGACGTGACCGCCTGGGCCTGTGAGCCGCTGCTCTCGGAGCCGCCGCCGCTCTCACCCGGCCCGCAGGCCGCGGCGGCCGCTCCCCGCTCGCCGCTGCCGCAGATCATCCCGATCGGCCGGCCGGTCGCCAACACCGCGATCCACCTGCTCGACGCCAGCCTGCAACCGGTCCCGCTCGGCGTGCCCGGGGAGCTCTACATCGGCGGCTGCCAGGTGGGGCGGGGATATCTCAACCGGCCCGAGCTGACGGCGGAGAGGTTCGTGCCCGATCCGTTCGCCGCCGCCGCCGGGTGGGGGGCGGGAAGCCGGCTCTACCGCACGGGCGACCTGGCGCGCTATCTGCCGGACGGGGCGGTCGAGTTCCTGGGCCGCACCGACCACCAGGTCAAGGTACGCGGGTTCCGCATCGAGCTGGGAGAGATCGAGGCGGCGCTCCAGAGCTCGCCCGGAGTGCGGGAGGCGGTGGTCGCGGCGCTCGCGCCGCCGGCAGGCGCCGCGGCTGGCGGCCCCCAGCTGGCCGCCTATGTCGTGCCGCGGCAGGGGCAGGAGCGAGGCGCGCCGCTCGAGCTCGCGGCGCTGCGGGCGCATCTGGCGCGCATTCTGCCCGAGTACATGCTGCCTACGGCGCTGGTGGTGCTCGACGCCATGCCGCTCAACCCCAGCGGCAAGGTCGACCGCCGCGCCCTGCCGGCTCCCGCGCCGGAGACGGCGGCGGCCGCAGCCGCTCGCGCCGCGCCGGGCGGCGCGGCGCCGCGGAGCGACCTCGAGCGCTTCATCGCCGGCCTCTGGCAGGAGCTGCTCGGGCTCGATCGGGTCTTCGCGCGGGAGAACTTCTTTGCCCTCGGCGGCAACTCGATAAGCGGCGCGGTGCTGATCAACCGGCTGCAACAGGAGCTGGGCGAGATCGTGCACGTGGTGGTGATCTTCGACGCGCCGACGGTGGCCGAGCTCGCCGCCTATTTCGGCCGCGAGCACCCGGCCGCCGTCGCCCGGCGGTTCGGTCCGCAGGCACTTGCGGGCGCCCTGCCGGCGGACGGTCCGCGGGTGGCGCCGGCGAGCCCCGGGGCCGGGACCGCCGAGCAGGCGGCGGAGCCGGTCGGCGAGGCCGAGGTCGCGCTGTTGCGCCGCCTGGTGCGCCCGCTGCCGCGCCGCGCCGCGGAGGCGGCCCGCAACCCGCCGGCCGCCTTCGTGCTCTCGCCGCCGCGCTCCGGCTCCACGCTGCTGCGGGTGATGCTGGGCGGCCATCCCGCCCTCTTCGCGCCGCCCGAGCTCGAGCTGCTCGGCTTCAACACCATGGCGCAGCGGCGGGCGGCGTTCTCGGGGCGCGACAGCTTCTGGCTCGAAGGCGCGATCCGGGCGGTGATGGAAGCGCGCCGCTGCGCCGCCGGCGAGGCGGCGGCGCTGGTCGAGGAGTGCGAACGCGAGGAGTGGGATACGGCGCGCTTCTACGCCCGCCTGCAGGACTGGATCGGCGCCCGCATGCTGGTCGACAAGACCCCGTCCTACGCCTTCGACACGGCGGTCCTGCGCCGCGCCGAAGAGCTGTTCAGCGAGCCCTTCTATCTCCATCTCGTCCGCCAGCCGCTCGGCATGATCCATTCCTTCGAGGAGGCCAAGCTCGACCAGCTCTTCTTCCGTGCGCCGCATCCCTTCTCGCGCCGCCAGCTCGCCGAGCTCATCTGGATCGTCAGCCACCGCAACATCGTCGAGCTCCTGGCCGCCGTGCCGGCCGCGCGGCAGCACCGGGTCCACTTCGAGGAGCTGGTGGCCGAGCCCGAGCGGGTGCTGCGCGGCATCTGCGCCGCCCTCGGCATCGACTACCACCCCGACATGGCGCTGCCCTACAAGGAGAAGTCGGCGCGCATGACGGACGGCCTCCACGCGGAGTCGCGGATGCTCGGCGACGTCAAGTTTCACCAGCACCGGCGGGTCGATCCGGCGGCGGCCGGGCGCTGGCGCGAGCGCTACGGCGAGGACTTCCTCGGCGAGATCACCCGCGGGCTGGCGGCGCGGCTGGGGGCGGCGCCCCTGGCTCTAATCTCGCCAACATCGCCAACATCGCAAAGACCGGCGGCGCTGCCGCCGATTCCGGCGATCTCGCTGCGGGAGATCGCGGCCGGAGCGCCGCTGCCGCTCTCCTACGCGCAGGAGCGGTTGTGGGTGCTCGACCAGCTGCATCCGGGGAGCGCGGCCTACAACATCCCGGCGGCGATCCGCCTGCGCGGCCGCCTCGCGGCGGCGGCGCTGCGGCGCGGCCTGAGCGAGATCGTGCGCCGTCACGCCGTGCTGCGCTCGAGCTTCCGGCTCGCCGCCGACCGCCAGCCCGCCGCCTTCATCGCGCCGGCCGCGGAGCTGCCGCTGCCGCAGGTCGATCTCGAAGCCCTGCCCGCGGCCGCGCGCGAGCGCGAGCTGCGGCGGTTGGCCGCGCTCGATGCCGCACGCCCCTTCGCGCTGCGCCGCGGACCGCTGCTCCGCGCCACCCTGCTGCGCCTCTCGGCCGCCGAGCACGTGGTGCTGTTCAACATGCACCACATCGCGAGCGACGGCTGGTCGATGGGGGTGCTGCTGCGCGAGGTGGCGGCGCTCTACGCCGCCTTTGCCCAGGGGCGGCCGTCGCCGCTGCCCGTCCTGCCGATCCAGTACCCGGATTTCGCGCGCTGGCAGCGCGGCTGGCTCGCCGGCGCGCTGCTCGCCGAGCAGCTCGCCTACTGGGAGCGGACTCTCGCCGGGACGCCGCCGCTGCAGCTGCCCACCGATCGGCCGCGGCCGCCGCTCGAGACCTTCCGCGGCCGGAGCCGCGGCTTCGTCCTCCCCGGCGCCGCCGGGGTCGCCGCCGGCTTGCGCGAGCTGGGGCTGCGGCAGGGGGCCACCCTGTTCATGACCCTGCTGGCGGCCTTCGGGGCGCTGCTGGCCCGCACTTCGGGCCAGTCCGAGGTGGCGATCGGCTCGCCGACCGCCAACCGCACCCGCGCCGAGCTCGAAGGTCTCATCGGCTTCTTCGTCAACACTCTGGTGCTGCGCGTCGACGGCGCCGGCGAGCCGAGCTTCGTGGAGCTTCTCGCCCGCGTGCGGCGGGCGGTGCTGGGCGCCTTCGCCCACCAGGAGGTGCCGTTCGAGAAGGTCGTCGCCGAGCTGCAGCCCGAGCGCGACCTGTCGCGCTCGCCGCTCTTCCAGGTGATGTTCATCCTGCAAAACGCGCCGGCCGAGGAGCCGGCGCTGCCCGGCCTCACCCTGGAGCCGATGCCGATCAGCTCTGGGGTGGCGAAGTTCGACCTGACGCTGGCGATGACCGGCGGTCCCGGCTGGCTCGCCGGGACGCTGGAGTACAACGTCGATCTGTTCGACGGCGCCACGATCGCCCGCCTGCTCGGCCACTTCGAATCGCTCTTGACCGCGCTGGCCGCCGACCCGGCCAGCTGCCTCGCGGAGATACCCCTGCTGAGCGCGCCCGAGCGTCACCAGCTGCTCGTCGAGTGGTCGGATACCCGGCGGCCGGGGTGGCTGGAGGCGTGGGAGGCAGCGGACGGCGCGCGACCGCCGGGGCGGGTCGACGAGGCGATACTGGCCGTGGCGGCCCGGCGGCCGGAGGCGGTGGCGGTGATCGGATCCGGGGGCGACGGGCTGCAGCTCTGCTACCGGGAGGTCGCGGCGGACTCGGCGCGGCTAGCGCGATCCCTGGTGGAGCTGGATCTCCGGCCGGGCGAGGCGGTCGCGGTGGCGCTCGGGCGCTCGCTGCAGCTGGTGCCGGCGCTGCTCGGAGTCTGGCGGGCGGGCGGCGCCTACGTGCCGATGGACCCCGCCTATCCGCCCGAGCGCCTGCGTCTCATGTTCGAGGACGCCGGCTGCCGGCTGCTGCTCGCCGACGCCGCGACGCCGCCCGAGCTGCTCCGGCGGGCGCCGGTCGTGGTCTGGTTCGGCGCCCCCGGGGCCACCGAGCCGGCGCCGGAGGCGCAGCAGCTCGTAGTGTCGGCCTCGATCGCCGCGGGTGTAAGAGACAACGGCAGCGCACCGGGCATCGCCCAGTCGAAGGGATCGCCCGACTCGCTGGCCTACATCATCTTCACCTCGGGCTCGACCGGCCGTCCCAAAGGGGTCGAAGTGACGCACCGATCGCTGCTCAACTTCCTCGCGGCGATGGCCGAGCGCCCCGGGTTGGCGCCCGACGACCTGCTGCTGGCGGTCACCTCGTTGTCGTTCGACATCGCGGCGCTCGAGCTCTACTTGCCGCTGCTGGTCGGGGCGCGGCTCGAGCTGGTGAGCCGGGAGGTGGCGGTGGACGGGCCGCGGTTGCTCGAGCGGCTGCGCGCTTCGGGGGCGACGGTGCTGCAGGCGACGCCCGCGACCTGGCGGATGCTGATCGATGCCGGCTGGGACGGCGGGACCGGGCGGCTCAAGGCGCTGTGCGGCGGCGAGGCGCTGCCCGACCAGCTGGCGCGCCAGCTCTGCGCTCGCGCCGCCGAGGTGTGGAACCTCTACGGGCCGACCGAGACCACGGTCTGGTCGGCGGCGGGACGGGTGGACGCCGGCGCGGAGGAGGCCTCGGGGCCGCCGATCGGGCCGCCGATCGCCAACACCTCGCTAGTTCTGCTCGGCACCGCTCTGGAGCCGGTCCCGGTCGGCGTGCGCGGAGAGCTCTATATCGGCGGCGAGGGCGTGGCGCGGGGGTACCGCGGCAGGCCGGAGCTGACGGCCGAGCGCTTCGTGCCGGACCCCTACTCCGCGGCGGCGGGTGCGCGGCTCTACCGGACTGGGGACCTGGCGCGCTTCCGGGTCGACGGCCGCATGGAGTTCCTGGGACGGTTCGATCACCAGGTGAAGGTGCGGGGCTTCCGCATCGAGCTCGGCGAGGTGGAGGCGGCGCTCGAGGCGTTGCCCGAGGTGGCCCAGGCGGTGGTGGTGATGGACGGCGGCCTGTCTCCGGTTGGGTCCCGGCCGGCACTTGAGGGGCTGGAGGTCGGGCGCCTGGTGGCCTACGTCGTGCCGCGCGCGCGGCACGACGGCAGTGTTGAAGCGATCGCGGCGGAAGGGGCGCGCGCGCGCCTGGCGCGGACGCTGCCCGACTTCATGATCCCGTCGCTCTGGGTGGTTCTCGACGCCCTGCCGCTCACTCCCAACGGCAAGGTGGATCGCCGGGCGCTGCCGGCGCCGCAGGGCGCACGGCTGGCCCGCGCCCCCTACATGGCGCCGCGCGGCGCGCTGGAGGAGCTGGTGGCGTCGATCTGGGCCGAGGTGGTGGGCGTCGAGCGCGTCGGGGTCCACGACAACTTCTTCACCCTGGGCGGGCACTCCCTGCTGGCGACGCAGGCGGTGGCGCGGATCGGCGAGGCGCTCGGTGCCGAGGTGGCGGTGCGCAGCCTCTTCGAGGCGCCCACCGTTTCCGGCCTGGCCGGGACCCTGCGCCGCACGGCGGGAGACGGAGTCGACCTGGAGGCCGCGGCCAGACTGGCCCTCGAGCTGTTCCGGCTCTCCGACGACGAGGTAAAGACCCTGCTCGCCGATCGGCCAAGCGGCGTACCTGGAGAGGTGGCATGAGCATCGAGGGCGGCAAGACCTTCAAGCTGACCAGCAAGCGGCTCGAGCTGCTGCAGGCCCTGCGCCGCGAGCAGGGACTGGTGCCGGCGAGCGGCGAGCGCATCCCGCGCCAGCCGGCGCGCGAGACCTATCCGCTGTCGTTCAATCAGCAGCGCCTCTGGCTGCTCGACCAGCTGCAGCCGGAAAGCGCCGCCTATGTCCTGAATCAGGCGATGCATCTGCGGGGCCGCTTATCGCTTCCGGCGCTCGCCCGGAGCCTGACCGAGGTGGTGTGCCGGCACAGCGTCCTGCGCACCGTCTTCGAGGCCGTCGACGGCGAGCCGGTGCAGCGGATCGCTGTGCCGGCCGCCGTGCCGCTGCCGGTGATCGACGGCAGCGCACTGGCGCCCGCCGCGCGCGAGGGGTGGTTGAAGGAGGTGTCCAACCGGGAGGCGCGCCGGCCCTTCGATCTCTCTCAGGGAGCGCGCGGGCCGCTGCTGCGGGCGCACCTGCTGCGCCTCGGCGCCGAGGAGCACGTGCTGCTGGCGAGCGTGCATCACATCGCGACCGACGGCTGGTCGCAGGGACTGCTGATGCGCGAGCTGGCGGCGCTCTACGGCGCCTTCGCGCGTGCTCTGCCTTCGCCGCTTCCGGAGCTGCCGATCCAGTACGCCGATTTCGCCTGCTGGCAGCGCGGCTGGTTGACCGACGAGGTGCTCGAGCAGCAGCTCGCCTACTGGAACGAGACCCTTTCCGGGGCGGCTCTCCTCATGCTCCCCACCGACCGGCCGCGGCCGCCGCTGGAGACCTTCCGCGGCGCCTCGACCATCTTCATGCTCGACGTCGAGACCAGCGCGGCTCTGCGGCGGCTCGCGCAGCGGCAAGGAAGCACCCTGTTCATGACGCTGCTGGCCGCCTTCGCGGCGTTGCTCTGCCGCTACTCGGGCCAGGCGGAGGTCTCGATCGGCTCGCCGACCGCCAACCGCATCCGGGTCGAGCTCGAGGGGCTGATCGGCTTCTTCGTCAATACCCTGGTGCTGCGGATCGACGCCGCCGCCGACCCGGAGCTCGGCGAGCTGCTCGAGCGGGTCCGGCGCACGGTGGTCGGCGCCTTCGCGCATCAGGACCTGCCGTTCGAGAGGATCGTGGCGGAGTTGCAGCCGGCCCGCGACCTGTCGCGGTCGCCGCTGTTCCAGGTGATGTTCATCCTGCAGAACGCCCAGACCATCGGCGGTGCGGCGCCGGTGGTCGAGGGGCTGGCCATGGAGCCGATGGGGACCACCGCCGGCGTCGCGCGCTTCGACCTGACGCTCTCCATGACCGACGCGCCGGAGGGGATCGGCGGCGGGCTCGAGTACAACGTCGATCTGTTCGACCGCACGACGATCGAGCGCCTGGCGGGGCACCTGCAGACGCTGCTGGGGGCGGCAGCGCTGACCGCGGCACCGGGGTCTCCGTCGGCGCGGCTCTCCGAGCTGCCGCTGCTGTCGCCGGCAGAGCGGCACCAGCTGAGCGTCGAGTGGCTCGACACGCGGCGCGCCGGGCCGGGGGAGACGCGGGTGGACCTGTGGATCGAGCGCCAGGCGCTGGCGCGGCCGGAGGCGGCGGCGCTCTGCTGGGTGGGGGGTCGGATGAGCTATGGCGAGCTGCTGGCGGAGGCGGGGAGGATGGCCCGCCGCCTGCGCGCTCGCGGTCTGCGCCCGGGCGAGCCGGTGGGGGTGGCGGTCGAGCGTTCGGCGCGGCTGGTGCCGGCGCTGCTCGGGATCTGGCAGGCAGGCGGCGCCTACCTGCCGATGGACCCCTCCTATCCCGAGGAGCGTCTGCTCTACATGCTG
>DASZZP010000010.1:0-6404 GCA_035544875.1 Thermoanaerobaculia bacterium
ATCTCACCATCGGCGACAAGGAAATCGTCGTGCACTTCCATCGCCGTGCACACCTGCCGATCATCCTGGCCTCTGGACTGCTCGATCAGCCGATCACGGTCCCGTGGTGGAATGGCCGTGCGCTACGCTTGACCTCCTGAGCGCGCCTCCGTGACCCCGCTTGTTAAGGAAACTCCCGTCCGTGGAAATCCAGGCTAGTGCTTGTATAGAGCGCTGACTGCCAAGATCGGACAGAGAGAGCGCCCGACTCGTCCTGCGTGCAACCAACGGTCATTCTAGTATATCGCGTTATCGCAAACACTTTAGACACGCGACGGGAGGGCCTGCGCCTCGGCCCCGAAGGCGCCGTCACCATCGCCGCCGCGCAAGACCTGGCCGTCGCCGGCGCCTTTGCCCCCAGCGAGCGCGTGGTCGTCGTCCAGACCGGAGACCCCGCGAACTACCTGTCGCCCGTGCAGCACGCCGGTCTTCAGTCCCCGTTGGTCCTTCCGGTCGTCGTGGCGTGAGCTCTCATCGGTCGTCTCAGGCCGGCTTATCGCAGATCACTGGCTTCCGAGTGCATGGCTCGCGGTTGCGGTGCATCGACCCATCTACACATCTACTTGCGCAAATATGCTTGACATGATTACCGAAACAAGCCAATATGAAAGATGAACCGTAGGTGAGACTCTCGCCAGGACACGACGAGGAGGAGCAGGAATCATGCCCAGCCGAAAGTCAGGCAGCCCATATTCATTTCTCACCGCACTGATCATGACGATCGGCGTCGGCGCATTCCAAGCTCCAGCCGCTTCAGCTCAGACCTGCTCGCCCCCGAACCCACCCTTGATCCATGCGGGAGACCAAGTGACGGTGGAGACCCGGCTCACCACCGGGGATCCGAATGAGAACGGTGAAGGCGGAGAATCCCTGTCCATTCGGAGCACGGGAGGGTTCACGGTCCTGGTATCGACTTATAACACGAGGCAATCGTTCACGTTCAAGGCGACCATCGACGGCGAGACGATCACCGGGACCATCAACGGCGGCGACGGGGACGAGTCGTGCACCTTGAAAGTGACCGTCAATGCGAAGCAGCGTCTCTCGGACGACCAGAAGAAGGCCGCCAACAGGACCGCGGTCATTTCGGCCAAGATCAGCGCGGGTTTGTGGGGCGTGGAGAAAGCTTGTTCGTTCGTGCAAAACTTCTATTTCAAGGTCTGTACGGCTATCTCCGGCATCGGCGCTCCGCTCGCCGCACTCACGTCGGCGTATTTCGTCGGGTTGGGTTTGGACCCCTCGGATCCCAACTTCATGGTGATCGCGACCCCCGTCGTCCCGTCGCTGCCTCCGTTGACCGTCCAAACCGGAGTGACGCTTGAGGTCGCCAACGCATTCAATGCGCTCGTCCAGAATGATGAGAACATCCTCGGTTACAGCAGCGTCATCCTTACGTGCCTCAACCGGGCGCAAGGCGCCGCGGATGCGGGCAACGCTTTCTGGGAGGCCAAACAGGAAGCGGCGGCGGCGCAGTACGAGAGCCAGCTCGGGACCTTCCTCAAGACCGAGACTTCCCTCCTGGCGAGTCTGCAGAGTGCCTTGCAGGCCGAGAACTTCCCTACTATCGTGGTGACCCCCAATGACGTCTTGAATTTCGAGAAGAGCGTCGCCGCCAGCGGGCTGCCTTCCGACGGGGTGAGCACTCTTCAGCAGCTCGGCGCCAGCCCCGATCAGATCGCGCAGATCACGCAAGTTACGATCGTTCAGGACGTCAACGCCGCGGCTCACACCTTCCCGACGTCGTTGACCGATCCAGATCTGCTCGCAGTCTTGCGCGACGCCGGCCAGGCCTTCCAGGCTTCCTCCTCCTGCGTCTCGAGCTCCACCAACCTGTGCCTGAACAACGGCCGCTTCGCGGTCGGCGCGACCTTCTCGAGCAGCGCTCAATCAGGCACCGCTCAGGTGGTTCAGCTCACCCCCGATACCGGCTACCTCTGGTTTTTCAGCTCCAGCAACGCCGAAGTGGTCGTCAAGGTCATCAACGGCTGCGCATTGGGCGGTAACTTCTGGGTTTTCGCCGGCGGCCTGACCAACCTCAACACCGTCATCACCGTCACCGATACCAAGACCGGCGCCTTCAAGACCTACACCAACCCGCAGAATACGGCCTTCCGGCCGATCCAGGACACCAGCGCCTTCGCCGCCTGCAATACGGCAAACTCGCCGAGTTCTGCCAATTCAGCGGATGGAGCGGCCGATGCCGCGGAGCCGATGGCTCCCCCGGCGCTGCGCATCGTGCCGGCGGATGCTGCGACGTCGGAAGCACAAGGCACGGTGGCCGTGGGAACGATGTATGCCACCGGGACGGGTCTGAACGGCTCCAGCTTGATCTTCAGCATCAGCAACTATGCCACCAATCCCACCGGCAACCCGATTGCCACCTTCAACGGCAAGCTCCTCGACGTGGGCATCGATCCAACGACCCAGGTGCTGTACATCCTCGACGACGCGAGCGTGCTGTACCGGATCGATCTCGCGGCACTGACCGCGACCACGATCGGCACGGGACCGGCGGGTCTCAACTCGCTGGTCTTCAGCGCATCGGGCCAGGCCTACGAGTGGGGGTCCGACCGCTTCCTCTATGCGGTCGACAAGAACACGGGCGTGTTCACGCGGATCGGTTCTACGGGGTTCGCCGCCGCCGGCGACCTCGCCTTCGATCTCGACGGAACTCTCTACGGCAGCAGCGCTGACGGCAACCTGATTCGCATCGACCCCGCTACCGGCGCTGGCAGCGCAATCGGAGCCATGGGCTTCAACGACTTCTTCGGCCTGGCCATCGATGCCTCTGGAACGCTGTATGGGGCCCGCGGCTCCGAGAGCGTGAAGATCTCGAAGATCTACACCATCGACAAGAACACAGGCAGCTCGTCTCTCGTCGGGTCGATCGCGAACGACCCTGACAGCGTCTCCGGGCTGGCGCTTTCGACCGGCACGCCGCCGGCGCCGGCGCTGTTGCTCAACAACAACCGTTTCAGGGTTGACGTCCAGTGGACGACCAGCAACGACTCGGGGCCCGGCACGCCAGTGAAGCTCACGTCGGATACAGGCTATTTCTGGTTCTTCAACGCGTCGAACATCGAGCTACTGATCAAGGTTCTCGACGGCTGTGGCCTCGACGGACACTACTGGGTTTTCGCCGGAGGCCTCACCAACGTCGCGACCCAGATCAGAGTCACGGATACCCGGACCGGCGCGGTCAAGACCTACAGCACGGTAGGAGGGCCTCCGTTCCAGCCGATCCAGGACACCAGCGCCTTCGCCACCTGCCCGTGATCGGCCAGCGGCGACCGCGCTCCAGGACTACTTGTAGCGGCGCTGCCGTGTGAGAGTGAGCAAGCTAATCGATGGAGACGGGCGCGATTCTGATCACGGTTGCTAGGGTTTGGGTGTTGGCGTCCATCAGATACCGTGATCAATGTAACCAACTGAGACAAAATGACTTACGGCACCGGCGCTGGCACGGCTATTGCTGCGGCAGGCCGTCTCTAGTCTCATTCCGTCCTCTATAAGCGTCATCATCCCGTGCCGAAGGCGCGGCTGAGGCTCGGGCGACCATCAAATACCGTGACCGAGGTGCCATCAAATACCGTGACCTCTCTCACCGTGTCGCGGGCGGCGGCCGACCCCGTCAGCACATCGCCGGCACGGCCGTCAGCGACGAGGTGCGGAGGATGCGCTGCCGGCCGAGGTCGGCTCCCAGCGGGTCCGTGGACTCTCCGCCGGGCAGCAGCTCGACCGCGAGCACGCTCAGGGGCGTCGCCCGGCAGGAAGAGGTCCGCGAGCGCCCGCTCGATGCCGCGGAAGCTCGGCTTCGTCCTCTTGCTCGCGAAGAACGTGGCCACTCCGAAGGCGTCTCGGGTGTCGAAGGTGGGACGTTCGCCCTGCTTCGGGTCGACGACCGGAATGGCGCGCGCCTGCCCCAGCAAGACGTTACGCCGGAAGGCGCCGTCGGCTTGGGTCACCTCGGCGTAGAGCAGCACCCAGATGTGCGTCGCGGGTCCGGCCGGCGGATGACAGCCGCTGCGCGCCGGCAACCGGCGTGGCAAACGGAGCGCTTGACCTCGAGGCGGTCCTGGGCAGCCGTGTTCGTTGCCGCGGAGCTCCAGGACTCCTTCGCGTGCGACGAGGATCTCGTCGCCGGGATCGGCCAGGCTGTTCTAATCTAATCCAATTGGCGCCCGTGGGAAACCGAGGGAGCCCTCCCGTCGCCCCGTGTCCGCTCAGGGCTTCTTGGCTGCCGCTGCGGCGGCGGCCGGTCCCTGGGCCTGCATGGCTTGGTCCAGCAGGGCGAGCTTCTCGCCGAAGGTCAGGGCGCCGATGGCGGCGAGGAACTTCTCCGGCTTCATCCGCTTGGCGGCCAGGGCGGCGGCGAAGTCGGGCGCCCGCTCGATGACGCCCTCCAGATGCTCGATCTCGAAGGCCCTGAGCTTCCACGGCTCGGGGAGAACGTGAATCGCCAGCTCGTGCTGCTCGGGGGAGAGGCGCCCGTTCTTCAGCGGATCGTGGTGGGCGAGCAGGAGACGCAGGTGGTCGAGCGACCGGTGGAGGATGGCGCTGCGTGAGAAGTCGCCGGGCCCGCGGTGCGAGCGGCCGCCGCGCTGGGCGAGGAAATCGACATCGGCGGGGCCGAGCTGGACGGTGGTGCCGCGGCCGGCCATGGCTAGGTCGATAGCTCCTCAGCGGCGCTTGGAGGTTGGCGGGGAGATGAGGCGAAGAGTCACATTCACCGAAGTTCGTGATGATATCGTGAGTGTACCCTCATCCGCCAGTCCTGGCAAGGGCAGGTAGGGCCGGGCGGAGGTCGGTCTCTTCGGCACGGTGGCGGCCGGCGAGAGCTAGCCGCCGGCGAGCAGAGCGTGGAGCGGCGCTCGCCCATGGCACCTTCGCCCCACGTCGGTGGGCTCGAGCGTCCGGTTCCCCGTCGTCACCCCGATCTCGTCGCGCTCGCCGCCCCGTCGAGCCCGAGACGACGCCGCCGGCAGCACCGTCATCCCTCCTCTGTTTCCCGTCCGCGCCACCCGACTCGCCGGCGTTCCGCGCCTCGCTCGCTGCTGCAGCAACTACGCCGCCGCAGGACGAACAGATTTGGTTTGGCTGTCACAAAACTGCCGCCTTTGGCATCTTATAGAGAAGGCACCCGGCAGCCGGACCGAGACCAGCCCTGCTCCGGTCGCGAGGACTCGAGACCGATGGCTCCAGAGCACCCTTCCGCGGAGACTTTGCGCCTCTTCGCCGGGGGCCGCCTGGCGGGCGAGGAACGGGCCGCCGTTCTCGCGCACCTCGCGCTCCCCTGCCCGGCCTGCGCCGCCAAGGCGCGCCGCCTCGCCGCCGCGCCCCGGCCGCCCGCGCCGCCCGAGGGGTCGAGCGCCTACGACGCCGTCTTCGCCCGCAGCCTCGCCATCACCACCGCCGCCGCCCACGCTCTCGGCCGCGAACGCCTGCGCGCCGAGGGCCTGTGGTCGGAGCTCGAGCGCAGGTCACCCGCCCAGCGCCTCTATCTGATCGAGCGCGACAGCGCCTTTCACAGCTGGGCGCTGGTCGAGCGTCTGATCCAGCTCGCCGAGGCCGCGGGCTGGCGCGATCCGCGCCGCGCCCTCGAGCTCAGCCAGCTGGCGGCGGTGCTCGCTAACCGGCTCGATCCGGCGCTCCGCCCGCCGGGGCTGGCCGGCGACCTGCGGGCCGCGGCGCTGCGCAACCTCGCGCACGCCCTCACCCTCGGACACGACTACCCGGCGGCGGAGCGCGCGCTGGACCACGCCTGGAAGGCACTGGAGCAAGGCAGCGACGACGCCGGCGACGAGGCGCGGCTGCTGCGCCAGGAAGCGAGCCTGCATTTCAGTCTCGGCGACTTCAGGACCGCGGCCTGCCTGCTGCGCCCGGCCTGCCGCGGTTTCCGCCGGATCGGCGATCGGCACGAGGAAGGGCGGACGCTCTACCAGCTCGGCCTCGCCACCGGCTACCTCGCGCCCGGCGCCGGCGCCGAGCTCGCCGAGCAGGCCCTCGACCTCATCGACCGCCGGCGCGAGCCCCGCCTCATCCTCGCGGCCCGCCACGCCCTCATCTGGTTCGCCAACGACGGCGGCGAGCCCCAGCGGGCTCTCGCCATGCTCGACGCCTCGCGTACCCTCTACGACCAGTTCGACGGCACCCTGCCGCAGCTGTTCCAGCGCTGGCTCGAAGGGCGCATCAGCCGCGGCCTCGGCGACCTCGAGTCGGCCGAGCCGATCTTCAAGGCCGCCTGGCGCGACTTCCGCGACTACGGCTTCAACCGCGACTCGACCCTCGTCAGCCTCGACCTCGCGGAGCTCTACCTCGCCCTCGGCGACAGCCGCCGCGCCGGCCGCTTGCTGCGAGCCGTCGGC
>DASZZP010000011.1:0-123907 GCA_035544875.1 Thermoanaerobaculia bacterium
CAAGCTCGCCAGATCTTCCGCGACCTCATCGACACTCCCGCCAATCTCACCATCGGCGACAAGGAAATCGTCGTGCACTTCCATCGCCGTGCACACCTGCCGATCATCCTGGCCTCTGGACTGCTCGATCAGCCGATCACGATCCCGTGGTGGAATGGCCGTGCGCTACGCTTGACCTCCTGAGCGCGCCTCCGTGACCCCGCTGTTAAGGAAACTCCCGTCCGTGGAAATCCAGGCTAGCACGCCTACAGGCCGGTTCACCGGCTCTCAGCGGAGCGGTGGTCGTCAGAGGTCATCTACTTCTCCGGGTAGACGGTGCGGGAATCGTCCTCGAAGGTTGAATGACAAAAGGTGCACACATCCCTGCGGGTCCCTGCCGAAATATCGGTGCGCGGCACGAAGGGAAGTTCCGAATCCGCACCTCGCCGGAAGTTCCGGTTCGGACCGGTAGTTCGGGGGTTAGTCCGGCGCGCTTACTGCGGGAAGGCGCCGGTGTCCTGGATCGGCTGGAAGGCGGTATCCTGGGGGTTAGTGTAAGTCTTCATCGCTCCGGTCTGGGTATCCGTGACGGTGATGACCACCTTCACGTTGGTCAGCCCGCCGGCGAAGACCCAGAAGTGCTGGTTTAGCGGAGTCCCGTCCAGCACCTTCAGGATAAACTCGACATTGGCCTCGGCAAAGAACCAGAAGTAGCCGGTGTCGGAGGTCAGTGTTACGGCCTGCCCCTGACCGGACCCCTGATTGGTTTGCCAGGTGCTCTCGACCCGGAACCGGGAGTTCAGCAGGCAGAGGGCGGTGGCGCCTGGGGTGCACGCCGAGGCGTTGGGGAAGTACTGCTGGTACCCCGCGAACGCAATGGCGATGACGGCGACAGCGTTCTGAGCCGGACTACCCGTTACTACCCCCTTCCACATCCCATTCTCGTTGGAGTATAGGAGGGCCGTGGAACAGCCGTTGCACGGAGCCGCAGAGCTCATGATATCTACGGTCTGAACTGCCTGACTCCACCAGCCGTAGCTATAGGGCCAGTAGCTGTTGGGCGGCGCATCCTCGGGGTTGTGATTCAGGGCCAAGTTGTGGCCCTTCTCGTGGGCGTCCACCCAGCCGGTCACGGTGGCTTCCAAGTAGGTAACCACGCTGTATTGGAATTCCCCGAACCCTGGGGGGCTCTCCGGCTCGGTAGCGCCGGAACCGCCGTTTAGGACCCACAGCCCCACAAAAATAGCGTGGTGCTGGGCCCGGAAGGCTTCAATAAAGCTCGAGGCCTCAAGGTTGGCGATGTCGGTGCTCGTGTTACCCGTTTCCGAGTAACTCCACTCGGTGACGGCGACGAGCTTAATTTGCCCATTCGTCGTCCCGTTGTCGACGAGGATCGTGTTGTCCTCGTCTATGGTGTTGTAAATGACGGTTACCAGAGGTCCCGCGCCGACCTGCGCGGCCAGGGTCGACGTGTATGACTCCACGTCGATCGCCTGATAGACTCCGCTGGCAGATGCGGAGGCGAGCGCGTCGAGGAGACGCTGCGGGATGGCCCCTGAGTCGTGGGGCCTGGCCGCCCAGTGACGAACGGGCAGCCGCACTACGTCGTGCACTAAGGAGCGGTGGATCCTGGCCACTGCGGCCGCGTCCAGCCTCAAGAGCGACTCTGTTCCGCCAATGCCTGGCAGGAGCAGGTACATCCTGTCGCTCGTGAATATGCGACCTGCGCACAGGTCGCTGAGACAGGTGATGGTCGAGGACGCTGTGGCGCCCTCGAGTTTCCATCTGGTGACGCTCCCAATCTTACGACCGACAGCGTCGAAGTGGTCGCCCTGCATCGTTCGCAGGGCGAGGACAGGCCCCTCAGGGAAGTTCATCGTCACCACTCTGGCCTTCAGCCCCTCAGTGACGACGCTCACCTCTCTCTGTGCGACAGCCCACGAAGCTGCGTGAGCGCCGAGGTCTTGAGCGGCCGCCTGCTGGAGCTTCGTCGGGGCTCCGAAAAGCTCCGGAGTTTCGGTGGCGCTCGCCATGGAGGCGACCAGGAAGAACAGAGTAGTGAAGCACGCGAAACGACGCATCGTGATCATGGCCGACTTCTTTCAATCCGCCCTGATGGCGGACATTTGTTCGTATTGGAAGATTCGGCGACGACCGCCAAGGCCAGAAAGACGAGTGGGGTGCGCTTCATAGGCTTCTCCTTCCCGTCCGTGCTGACCCTGGCCGGCGGAGCCACCATGCGGGGTCCATGACCGTGAGAACCATGGCCGCCGCCGAGGGATTGAGTGCGAGGCGCGGGGGTCGGTGCCCAAGACGTTTTCCGCCGCCAAGCCGTACAGATGCCCGCTTGCGTCGGCGGCCAAGTCCACGACGACCTCGCCAAAAGTATAGCTGTATCGGCGACCAGATATCCACGCATCTATGCGGCTTCGCTAACTTCAGAGCCCATGAGCGAAAAGCGCCTTGGCCCGAGCGGGGGCGAGACGACGATCTCGAAGACGGGCATGATCCGGATCCGAGCCCCGATGAAGAACGTGTTGAGTAGGTTCTCGAGCCAGTAGAAAAAGAGCATCGTGGCGAGCGACCAGCCCTGGGACAGCAGGCCCCCAGATCGGCACCGCGTTGACGGCCAGCGCCTCGAGGATTCTGGGCAGGACTGCCAGCCGCCACCGGCCTGGGGTGCTCGCCGTCTCCGCCTACGGCCTGGGGGGACCTTCGCTCATGGCTTGATACGACCTCAGCCGGTCGACGGGTACCTTCCTCGCGATCTGAGTAGCTCGTCAACTTGCGCGTAGCCTGATGGAGACTCGACGCCGCTCACCGACGCGCCTCCATTGAGCAGCGCCTCAACAGACTCGGGCGAGCGCCGATTCGTCCAGTACGAGTCTACGCAGGCGCGCACGGCAAGAGCCAAAGGGGTACGTCCCTTGCCGTCCAGTATATCGATCGGCGCTCCGCGCGCGATGAGAAACCTCACGGTTCCGTGGCACGCGCGCCAAGCCGCGACGTGGAGCGCCGTGCTGTCTTTCGCGATGCCGAAGTAGCTGTCGCCCTCGTCGTACCGCGCGCTCACGTCGACGCCCAAGTCGAGAAGGAGCCGTACGCCGTCCGTGTTCGCAGTCCCCGCAAACTCCGCAAGGAGCGTGCCTCCATCGGCCAGCAGCTCGCGAACCAGCGGGGGTTCACGCTCCATGATGGAACGAACACCCACCGCGTCGTTTCTCGCGCACGCGGCGATCAGCCGTTCCACACCGTGAAGCTCGGGCAAAATGCCTCGCCGTTCGAACGACTCGAGCACGTCTCCTCGTCCTCTTCGTGCGGCGATTGCGACCGCAGACTTGCCGTCCCAACGGTTCTCCAGCGTCGGGTCGGCTCCGCGGTCCAGCAACGCCTCGACACACTCGAGGTCATTGTCGCGCCGCAAGGCTTGATGGAGTGCCGTGTGATGCCAACGGGTCATTCGATTGGGGTCAGCGCCGTGCTCGAGCAACAATTTGATTCCGTCCAAGTCGTGCCAGTCGGCCTTGCGAAGCAGCATGGTCGCGAGGCTCTCATCGTTGAGCTTGCCGCTTTCTAAGAGGACCCTCAGCGCGGCGTTGTCATGCGTTTCTGGCGCATGATACGAAGTTTCTCCGCCGTTCGGGTCCGCGCCGCGCTCGAGCAGCAGTCGGGTCATCTCCGCGTGGTGAGCGACTCCGGCAGCGCCGTAGAGCGCGCTCTCCCACTCGGGCTCCGGCTCATGGTTCAGGTCATGGAATCCGGTATTCGCGTTCGCCCCGGCGTCGAGCAGCGCCGTCGCGGCCCGCACGAACCCGCCCGTTCGTCCGCGATCGAGCCGGAGATACTTCGAGAAACAAAGATGGGTGAGCGCATCCCAGCCTTGCGGACCGCCCTTCGACGTCGCGTTCGCCGTATCGAGCGCGAGGAAACGACGCACGGCCGCATCGTCGCCCAGGACCGCCGCCGTATGGACGTCGCTGCTCGCGACCTCCGGGTGCTCGGCCAGGATCGCCTCGGCACGCTCCAGTGAGCCGTGCCAGACGCAGGCCTCGATGAAGGCCGCGCGCGGATCGTCTCTCTTGGCTGCCATGCTCAAGCGACGGTGGCAAGCTCGTGCAGGTAGTCGACGAACGAGCGCACGGCGCCGTCCCAGCCCATCACCTTCGGATTGGACGACTCGATCACGAAGTATTCGTCGGGCGCGTGTGCGCCGCTGCCGTGGCCGAGGCCAAAGTGGCCTGCGGGGAGCTTGAGCGGCTCGCCGGTGAACACGTACCCAGGATAGGAGCCGGCGTTGCGCGGCCAGAGGATCGGGTCGAGGTGCGCGCGGCGGTAGACCGAGACCGCGGCCCGGATCACGGGCGCGTCCGCGTCCGTGCTGGTCGGGTCGTAGCCGCCGCTCGGGTTGACCTCGACGTCGCCGAAGCCGCGCTTCGCGAGGTGCGCCTCGAGTGCGGCCACTGCGCCCTCGTACCTCATGTCGGGCACGAGGCGTAGGTCGAGCTTCGCGACGGCGCGGTGCGGGAGCACGGTCTTGCCACCAGGCCCCGTGTAGCCGGCGACCAGGCCCTCGATGTTCACGGTGGGCGTGAACAGGAAGCGCTCGAGCGAGGCGCGCCAGGGCAGGTCGTGGGCCCAGCGGTCCGCAGACAGCAGGCGCTTCGAGGTGGCCTCCTGCAGGCGCTCCGCCGCCGCGTCGAGCATCGCACGCTGGGCGACCGAGGCCGGGCGAGCGGCGTCGGCGAAGCCGTCGATGGCCGGATCCCCGTCGGCGGTGACCAGCGTGGCGAGCGCCTGCACCAGGTGGAACGCCGGGCTGTCGAGCCGTGCCCGGTTGCTCGAGTGGACGTCCTTCTTGGGGCCCCGCCCCCATCTCTCGCCGCTCGCCACCAGCTCCAGCTCGACGACGCCCTTGGCGCCGAGCGACACCGTCACGGTGCCGTCCGGGTCCTGCGACGCGGCGGGCATGAAGACGCCCGTGCAGCGCTCGAGAGCGGCGCTCACCTCGGGCCGCCGCACGACCTGCCGGAAGTGCGGCGAGCCGATCTCTTCCTCCCCCTCCGCGACGAGGACGAGGTTGACGGGAGACTTCCGCCCCGCTCCGTGGATCGCGTGCAGAGCGGCGAGGAACGCGGCCTCCGGACCCTTCTGGTTGACGGCGCCGCGGCCCACCAGGACTTTGCCAAAACCGGGTTTGTCGACCAGCGCCGCCTCCCACGGCGGCGAGGACCACTCGGCGGGATCGACCTGCTTGACGTCGTACATGAAGTACAGGCCGACGGTCCGCGCCGCTCCCGCGTCCAGCGTCGCGAAGACGCCGGGCTGCCCGTCGGTGGGAACGCGGGTGACCTGCTGAAAGCCGGCCTCCCGCGCGAGACGCATCATGAGCTCGCACCCCTCGGCCATCCCCCGCCTCTCGGCGGCGATCGAAGGCTGCCGCACCCATTCCTGGAGGCGCGCGACGCCCTCAGCGTGGCGCTTCACGATTTCGGCTTGGACGGCGTCGAGGCCGTCGTCGGACCGCAGGACCCGTGGCAGAGCGAGCGCCGCCGCGGACGCGGCCGTGGCACCCAGGAAGTCGCGACGAGAGAGCGGAGACATGAGGCAAAGTCTAGCGCAACGCGACGCGCCGCTGACACAACGCGCTGGTCAAGCGCTAGAATCCCTAGAATAAATCCTGCGCGTGATTCCCTTCCGTGTCTTCGCTGGCGCTCATCAGCTCGCTCAGGTACGCCGCAAGGCGGTGCACTCCTTCGTCGAAGTTTCCGCTGTCCGGGAGGAGCGACAAGACGAGGAAACCATCGCTCGGGAAGTCGAAGAAGTAGCCCGGGTGCACGAGCACTCCGGCCTGGCGCAGGGCGCCGGCGACCAGCTCCTCGTCGGCGACCAGCCGGGGCACGCGCAGGACGGCGGACCAGCCGGCTTCGGGCTCGAGGACGCTCACGGCCGGCAGGCCGGCGAAGGCGGTCTCGAGCGCCGCCAGGTTGCGGCGCAGGCGATCGAGGATCGCCGCCCGGATCTGCGGCGCCAGGGCCAGCACACCTCCGAGGGCGCGCTGGACAGGGGTGGCCACGGAGAGATAGGCATCCGCGAGGCGTTCGAGCGCGGCGACGATCCGGCGCCGCTCCGCGGCGGGACCGCCGGCGCGGATCCAGCCCAGCTTCCAGCCGGGCAGGCCGGCGCTCTTCGAAAGCCCCCCCAGGGAAAAGCACAGGGTTTCCTGCCGCGCCGCCGCCGCGCCCGCGCGCCCCGCCACCCCGACCACCGCCCTCGCACCTCCCGCCGCCGTTTCGCGGTCGAGCGCGTAGTCGGCAAAGACCTCGTCGCTGATCCACGGCAGGCCGCGGGACGCGCAGAGCTCCACCACGGCGTCCTGCTCGGCCTGAGTGAGGAACGAACCCGTCGGATTGGCCGGGTGGACGAGCGCGAGGAGCCGGCTGCGCGGCGCCAGCCGGCTTTCGATTTCCCCGACATCGAGGGCAAACCGCCGTCCCGGCTCCAGCGGGAAATGGCGCAGGACGAGGCCGTCGAGAGGCGCCAGCTCGTCGAGCAGCGGATAGGCTGGGGCGGCAGCAAGCACCTCGTCCCCGGGGTCCCCGAAGAGCTTGAACAGGTAGGAGTAGGCCTCGCTGGTCGAGGCGGTGAGCACCAGGTCTTCCGGCGCAACCGGGTCGTGCCGCCGGGAAAGCGCGGCGGCGAGCACCTCGCGTGCTTCCGGGATGCCCAGCGGATGCGGTGGATAGTCGGCGGAAGAGCTCCGGCGCAGCAGCTCGGCGAGCTCGGATTCCGGGTAGGAGAGACCCACACGAGTGGGATTGGTCTCGGTGAGATCGATCGTCGTCAGACCGCGCCCCCTCCGCGCCGCCACCGCGGCAGCCAGGAAGTTGCCCGCCTGCTCCCACTGCAGGCGCCGGGAGAGAGGAGCGCCGCGATCCGCCATCCGGCAAGCCTATCGCGCCTGGCGAGCACCGGCAGCGGGTCGCGGTGCGCTCGCGCGTTCGCGCGCCGCGCACGCTCCCGCTAGATGCGCCCGGCGTCGGCCAGGATCACGTCGGCCGCCTTCTCGCCGATCATGTAGACCGCGCTGACGATGAAGAGGCCGGGGATGCGCGGGAAGACCGAAGCGTCCACCACGCGCAGGCCCTGGACGCCGTGCACGCGAAAGTCGCTGTCGAGCACGCCGCCAGTCTCCCGGGGTCCGATCGGGCAGGTGCACGAGGCATGATGGCCCCAGGCGTGGTCGCGGACGAAGCTCCGCAGCTCGTCGTCGGTCTTGACGTTCTCGCCCGGCAGCTCCTCTTCGGCGATCAGCTTTTTCCGCTTGAGCTCGGCGGTGAGAGTGCGCACGAACTTGACGCCTTCGACGACCGATTCCAGGTCCTCGCCGCCGCTGTCGCCGCCCTCCTCGAAGTAGCGGAAGTTGATGTGCGGCATGTCGCGCGGATCGGCGGAGCGCAGGGTCACCTCGCCCGCCCGGTTGACGGTATGGCCCTTGAGGATTGCCCAGGTCAGATAGTTGAGGTTCTTGGCGAACAGCGTCGAGTACTCCGGGAAGTAGCCCCGAAACAGGCCGAGGAGGGCGAAGCAGAACAGGTCGGGAAGCAGCCGCTCGCGCGCCGAGCGCCGGATGACCGCGAGGACCGCGCCATTGGTGGTGTAGACACCCTGCCGTGACCTCGCCCACTGCTCGTACTGGGGATCGCCCTTGGCGAACTTGGCGCCTTCGAGCACCCACCAGGCGGGAAAATTCATCCGGTTCACCACGCCGACCTCGTAGCGGTCCTGCAGGTTCTTGCCGACGCCCGGAAGATCGACCCGCACCGCGATGCCGAAACGCTGCAACAGCTCGCGCGGCCCGATGCCGGAGAGCATCAGCAGCTGCGGGGTATTGAAGGCGCCGCCCGACAGGATCACTTCGCGCGCCGCGCGCACCTCGCGCCGCTCGCCATTCGCCGGGCTCGGCTTGGCGTGGGCGCGGTACAACCGCTCGCCTTTCAAGTATTCGACGCCGGTGGCGCGGCCGCCTTCGTCGAAGAGCACCCGCGTAGCCAGCGCGTCGAGCTCGATCCGAAGGCGATCCGGATGCCTTCGGGAGGTCTCGAGGACACGTTCGCGGGAGCCCATCCGCTGGTGGCCGCGGGTGGTGAGCGGCGGGTAGCGAAGGCCCACGGCGTTGTCCTCGACCAGCCGCCAGTCGTTGGGGTCGCCCTGGCTCTCGAGGAGCCAACCCACTCTCTTCGGCGCATGACCCAGCTCCTCGAGCGCCTCGGAGGCGGACTCGAGGATCACCTTGACCAGGCTCTGATCATCCAGGGCGGCCTTGGGAATTGCCTTTTCGGTGTGGAGCCAGCCGGTCCAGCCGTGCCGGCTGGGGTTGATGCCGAGCTTGCCCAGCCAGCGGTCGATCGTGCGGTGATGACAGTTTTCGAGGCGCTCGAAGTAGCGCCGCATGTTGTCGGCGCCCCACGAGCGATCGCCGGTGGCCGCGGCCAGATCGTCCCAGTCGGCGTTGTGGGGATAGACGGTGATCAGGGCGTTGTGCGCGGTACAGCCGCCCAGGGTCCCGGCCCGCGGATAGAGCACGCCGTTGACCGGCTTGCCGTCCCACACCTCTGTGAATTTCGGGTCGCGGCGCTGTCTCTCCTCGCTCTCGTAGTGGCGGACGAAAAACGACCACTTCATGGCGTCGTTCTCGGTCGAGATGGCGTGAAACACCGGCACGTCGTAGTCGTCAGGCAGCCGATTTGCCGCGGGATCGACCGCGTCTCCCCCTGCCAGCTGCCGCGGGTCGCCGCCCGCCTCGAGCAGCACCACCTTGCGGCCCGCCTCGGCGAGGCGCGCTGCCAGAGTGCCGCCTCCCGCTCCCGAGCCGACGACGACGTAGTCGCAGTCGGCCTGCCGCATGGTTTCCGCGCTCATGCCTCTCCTTCTCTCAGAAGGTCTTCAGGAACTCGATCAGCGCCCGCTTGTCGTCGTCGCTCAAGCCTGGCTCCTCCTTGAAGGAGTCGGTGCCGAAATAGTGGCCGCGATTGACCAAGAAATCCGGGCACTTGCTCAGCTCGAGCAGCGGCCGCGCCAGGTTGGCAAAGACCTTCCGCGCCTGCTCCTCGCTCGCGCCCGCCGGCAGCGCGAGCAGGTCGTGCTTGATCTTGACCAGGAGATTGAGGACCTTCGCGTCGTGCTCGAGCTTCTGCCCCAGATCGGTGCTTTCGGAGAGCAGTTCCAGGTTGGCGAGCAGCGTCACCGGCGTGCCCGTTGGGATGGGCCCGATCTCGATGCCGCCGCGACCGACAACCGAGGGCGCCAGCTCCTTGACCAGCGGCCCGAGCTCGGCCGCGAAGTCGGGCAGGAAGCCGACCGCTACCCGCAGATAGCTCGCCTCGGTCGTTCGGTCGATGAGGCCGGGCACCTTGTCGCCGAGCAGCGAGTCCTTGTCGCGTTTTTCCGGCCAGAGCATCTTCTCGATCGAGTCCTGAAAGGAGTCCATCCTCTTCTCGACCGAAGGCTCCCAGTTGAACTTCCCGACGCTGTTGTTGAGCAGGAAGGGCGCCGTCGACCAGAGGCTGATGAGCGAGGCCGGGCGCGTGTAGCCGCGGCCGCCGGCCGGCATCGGGTATTGCCAGGGCTCGCCCGTGAAGGGGTTGTGGACCGTGATCGTCCCCACCGACGGCAGGTCCTTGTAGGTCTGCGAGGAGAAGTTGTCCCAGATGTTGCCCGCGATGGCGTTGGTCGCCAGCGGGCTGCAGGCGTTGGTCTGGAGCAGCGTCACCGGCACCCGCAGCTCGGTGGAGAGGAAGTTGTCGTTGAGGAAGTCGGCGGCCAGCACGACCTGCCGCATCTTGGCCTTGAACTCGTCAGTCTTGGTCCAGCTCCAGTAGCGGTTCCAGCAGTCGAGGTACTGCGAACCCGAGCAGCCCCCGGGGTCGACCCCCGGCGCGGGCGCCGGGACCTTGCTCGAATGGCAGCGCGCGCAGCGTTCCGCGAAGACCACTTTGCCGCGGCTCAGCTTGGCGGCGTCGGTGGTCAGGTAGGCGGCGCCGCCCGGCGCGTCCCTGAGCAGGTGCGGCGCGGTGGTGGCAAGGAAGAAGCGCGCCATGTCGGGCGTCTGCGCCTCGGTCGCCTGCCAGTAGCTCGAATTCCGCCGCGCGACGGCGATCTCGATCGGCGTGATGCGCTTGCCGCCCAGCAGCGGATTGAAGTGCAGCAGCCACTCCTCGCTGAACAGGCCGATATTGAGGTAGACGCGGTTGAGAGCGCCCAGCGCCCCCACCGAGTCGGCGCCGTCCTTGAGGACGCGCGGCGAAAGGACCGTCGCCGGCGCCTGGAAGAGCTCGGTGAGCGGGCCTGATTTGACGAAGTCGTTGAATTGCTTGTTGTCGAGGCCGCCGCCGGCCAGCGTCTCCCGGCCCCAGCGCTTGGCCTGTTCCAGCCGCGGGCCCAAGGCGTAGATCGCGTTCATGGCGCGCGGGTTGGTGATGCTGTCGGTGGAGACCAGCGAGGTGTCCAGGGAGCCGGGCCGCCAGGTGTTGAACAGCTGGATCACGTAGCTGCTCATATCCTGATCCCAGCCGAAGATGCGGTTTGCCCATTGGTATTGCGCGCCGGCGTTGGAGGTCAGGTTCTCCCACTTCGGGTTTTCCGGATCGGCCGGGGGACGGGTGGGACTCGGCCCGACGTGGCAGAAGGCGCACGACATGCCGACCCGATATGGCTTGACCAGCTTGTCCGAGAGGTAATAGCCGGGATCAGAGTAGAAGCGCGCGGCGTCCCACTGGCCGGCCGCAGCGTCGTCGAACTCCGGATTCGGAAACAGCCGCAAACCGACGACCCCGGTCGACGACCCGTAGTAGGAGCCGATCGGCAGGTTCTTGCCGCGTGCGCCGAGCTTGACTCCCTCGTATTTCTTTTCATCTTCGAACGGGTCCGGCGGGCAGCCGGCACGGCGTTTGTCGAGCCACAGGCCGAAGCGCTGGGAGTCCGGCCCCATGGCCTTCTCGAAGCACGGTTCGTTGACCAGGCCGAGGTACCGCCAGCGATTGTCGCGGCCGAACTTGAGCGCCGGATGCGAGGAGATCGTTTTCAGCAGGTCGAGGTTGCCGACGCTCAGCCTGGAGATGGCGTCCCAGAAGCGATCGTTGCCCCCCGTCCAGACGATCCAGCCGTTGCGCCCCTTGACCTGCTCGGCAGTCAGCGCAAGGCCGCCGTCCATGTCGTGGAAGTAGTCCTCGTCGGCCGCGGCCAGCGATGCGGCCTCTCGGCCGGCGCGCCGCGCCTCGTCGAGGACATGCCCCGGTTTCGGCGGTTCCGTCCCGCAGTGAAGGAGGGCGATCGCGCACGACAGTCCGAGAGCTCCACCCCGGCCGTACCGACTCATATGCTTCGCTCCTCCATGGGCCGCGAGCCCGTGGCCGCCGGGCCGAAGCTTCGGCCGATGTTTTTTTAGTACTGAGCTACAACAACTTCTATCACCCGCGGATGCACGGGTCAAGGCCGAACTCCTACCCGAGAACGATCCGGATACGGTGGGTGCCTTCCATGACCAGCGCGATGTCCGCCACCCCCCGGGCGGACACCGGCAGCGGCGCGCCGTCGAGCTCGGCCGCGGTGACGCCGCGGGTCGCGCCGCGCGGGTTCTCGACCGCGACCGTGTAGCGCGCTGCGTGATAGCGGAAAGTGATCTCATAGGAGGGCCAGGAGCGCGGAATCGCGGGATCGACTGACAGCACGGTGCCGCGCAGGCGCCAGCCGAGGATCCATTCGGTCCCGGCGCGGTACATCCAGCCGGCGGACCCCGTGTACCAAGTCCAGCCGCCGCGGCCGACGTGGCTCGGCTCGGCATAGATATCTGCGGCGGTGACGTAGGGTTCGACCTTGTAGCGATGGACCCCGGCGCGGGTCCGCGAGTGATTGATCGGATTGAGGATCGAGAACAGCTCGCCGGCCTTGTCGCCGTCTCCCAGCGCCGCGAAGGCGAGGATGCACCAGATCGCCGCGTGGGTGTACTGGCCGCCGTTTTCGCGCACGCCGGGCAGGTAACCCCTGATATAGCCCGGGTCGAGCGGCGCGCGGTCGAAGGGTGGAGTGAAGAGCAGCACCAGACCGTCGCCGCGGCGCACCAGGTACTCCTCGACCGCCGCCATGGCACGTGCGGCGCGTCCAGGGTCGGCCGCGCCCGACAGCACCGCCCACGACTGGGCGATCGAGTCGATGCGGCACTCCGCGCTGGCCGCCGCGCCCACCGGTGTGCCGTCGTCGAAGAAGGCGCGGCGGTACCAGTCGCCATCCCAGCCCTCTTCCTCGAGAGCGGCCTTGAGCGCGGCGACGTGGCGCCGCCAGGCGCTGGCGCGCGCGAGCTCTCCCCGCGCTTCGGCGAGGCGCGCGAACTCCCATAGCAGCATGTGTAGAAACCAGCCGAGCCAGACACTCTCGCCCTTGCCCAGGCGGCCCACCCGATTCATGCCGTCGTTCCAGTCGCCGGTGCCCATCAACGGCAGGCCGTGGCTCCCCACCGCCAGCCGCTGCTCCAGGGCGCGAGCACAATGCTCGAACAGGCTGGCCTGCTCGCCCGCCGGCGCCGGCGCGAAGAAGGCATCCTCCTGGTCGGCCGGCAGCGCGGCACCCGCAAGGAACGGGACCGGTTCGTCGAGCAGCCGCTGGTCGCCCGTGACCTCCACGTAGTGGAGGACGGCGAACGGCAGCCACAGGAGATCGTCCGAGATGTGCGTCCGCACACCCCGTCCGGACGGCGGATGCCACCAGTGCTGGACGTCACCCTCGACGAACTGCCGGCCGGCGGCGCGCAGGATGTGCTCGCGCGCGATCTCCCGCCGGGAGATGGTGAGCGCCATGACGTCCTGCAGCTGGTCGCGGAAACCGTAGGCGCCGCCCGCCTGGTAGAAGGCCGACCGCGCCCAGACCCGGCATGACAGGGTCTGATAGAGCAGCCAGCGGTTGAGCAGCAGATCGAACGAGCGGTCCGGCGTCTTGACCTGGAGGAACCCGGCGACGTCGTCCCAGTAGCGGACCACCTCCGCGAGGACCGCGTCCAGGTCGGCCTCGCGGTAGCGGCGGATCAGGGTCCGCGTCTCCTCGACGCCGCCGCCCTCGCCGAGCAGGAACAGGACCTCGGCCCTCCCGAACGCGGGCAGCTCGACGACCGTCTGGAGGGCTCCGCAGGGGTCGAAGCCGGCGCCCACCCTCCCCGACAGTCGGTGGCCGTTCTTCTCGAGCGCGGCCGGGTGGTCGGCAGCGCCGTTGCGCCCCAGAAACTCCCCACGGTCGGCGGTCCAGGCGGTCTGCCGCCCGCCCAGGTCGGCGAAGGCCACGCGGCCGCCGAGCTCGTCGTTCCAAGCATTGCGCGCCAGCATCGCGCCGGTTCCGCCGCCCCCGCCTTCCCCGCTCCCTCCCCCGCCCAGGCCTCCGCCGTCGATCTCGGTCACAATGAAGGGAGCCCCTGCGCTGCGCGAAGCGCCCAGGACCCACTCGACGTAGGCGGTGATCGAGAGCCGTCGGGGACGGCCTTCCCGGTTGCTGATCGTGAGGCGGGAGATCTTGACCGGATCGGCCAGCGGCACGAACTGCAGCAGCTCGAGCGCCACGCCCTGCGACGCATGCTCGAAGCGGCTGTAGCCCTGGCCGTGGCGGGCGACATAGGGCCACGCCTCTTCGCGGATCGGCAGGACGGTCGGGCCCCAGAGCTGGCCGCTCTCCTCGTCACGCACGTAGAGCGTCTCGCCCGCCGGATCGCCGACCGGATCGTTCGACCACGGGGTCAGCTGGTTCTGGCGGCTATTCACCGACCAGGTATAGCCCGCGCCCGATTCGGACACCTGGAACCCGAAGAGCGGATTGGCGATGACGTTGATCCAGGGCGCCGGAGTCCATTGCCCCTCGCCCAGGATGATCACGTACTCGCGTCCGCCGGCGGCGAATCCTCCCAGGCCATTCCAGAGCTCGAGATCGGGGCGCGGGGGCGCCGCGCCGGCTGCCTGCGGCGGGGCTGGACGGCGCCGCTCCGCGGCTGCCGGGGCCGGGGGTGGCCTCTCCCCTGCCCGGTCGCGGCGGACGATCTGCTCGGCGAGCGTGCCGTTTCTGGCCACCAGCACCACGCGGGCAGCGGCGAGCAGGGCTCCCCGCGCTTCCGGGTCGACCAGGTCGCGGCGCAGGACGAAGACGTTGCCATGCGCCTCGTGCCCTTCATGATGGCTGCGCGACTGGCTGGTGCGCACCTGCGCTTCGAGGGCGCCTTGCAAGTCCTGGGCATAGGAGGGCGCCTTCTCGTTGAGCACCACCAGGTCGACCGCCAGGCGCTTGAGGCGGAAATACTCGTGCGCCCGCAGCAGCTGGCGGACGATCCCCAGGTCCTCGATCTCGTCGATGCGTACCAGCACGATCGGCAGCTCGCCCGAGATGGCGTGCGGCCAGAGCGCCGACGGACCGCGCTGGTTGCGCTGCAGCACCTCGGCGGGAGAACGCAGCGAGGGGTCGGCATAGAGGATGCGGTTGGCCAGGCGCTGAAAGAGGTTGGCCTCGTCGGAAAGCAGGCCGAGATGCCGCAGCTGCACCTGGGCCTGCGTCCAGGCCATGTTTGCCGCCCGCTCGAAGGCCGCCGGCTCACGGTAGACGTCGGCCAGCTCGAGCGCCGCCGCCCGCGACGGCGCCACCAGGGTCGAGAAACTGAGGCGAGCGGCGGTCCCCGGGGAAAGCCGGACCCGGCGCCGCAAGCTGAAGATCGGGTCGAGCACCGCGCCGACGGTGTTCGACAGCGGGCGGCCGTCGACGACCGACATCGGGGTCCGCACACCCCGCCCTCGGCCGAGGAACCGCAAGCGGTCGGTCTCGAACTGCACGGCGCCGACGGTCTCGCCCGCCACCGCGACGACGTGCGCCGCCCACAGCCGCGAATCGCCCTGGGCGCGCGGCCGCCGCGATGCGAGCAGCGCTCCGAGCTGCGGCGCAAACTCGGTCTCGACGAACAGATTCATGAAGGCGGGATGGGCCGCATCGGCGGCTTGCGGAGCGAGCACGACCTCCGCGTAGGAGGTGACCTCGATCTCGCGGCGGCGCAAGCCGTGATTGGTGAGCGAGACGCGGCGGATCTCGGCATCGTCTTCCGGGGAAACCACCACCTCGAGCCGGCTCGCAATCGTCCGGTCGCGGCGCTCGATCTCCGCCCGGTCTTCGGAGAAGGTCACCACGTAGCTGTCCGGCTCGGCGCCGCTCGCCTGGTAGCCTGCCGACCAGACGTCGCCGCTCTCCGTGTCACGGAAGAAGATGAAGCTGCCCCAGCAGTCGCGGGTCACATCTTCACGGAAGCGCGTGACCGCGACGTCGCGCCAGCGGCTGTACCCCGAGCCCGCCGCCGTGAGCATCACCGCATAGCGCCCGTTGCCGAGCAGATGGCTGCGCGGCACCGGGTCGTGGGGCGAGTGGAAACGCCGGACGGCCGGCGCCGCGAGGCTGCCGATCTGGGCGGCTGCCGCGACCTCCTCGGCGCGCGGGCGCGCCACCGCAACGTCGCGCGGCGTGCGCTCCTGCAGCAGGAGCTCGGTCGCCCGGACGACCGCCGCGCCATGGAAGAGGGCCGGCATGGCGCCGTCGTTGCGCACGTCGAGGGCGTCTGCCAGAGCGACCAGCGCCATCCCCTGGTGGTGCGCCATGTAGGCGCGGACGACGGCGAGCTGCTGGTCTTCGGGCAGCCGGCTGACCGTGTAGTCGACGGCTTCGTAGAAGCCATAGCGGCCGCGGGCCCCGGCACGCTCGAGGCGGGCGAAGTTCTGGACCGCGGCGTGCGGCTCGAACATCGCCGCCAGTGCCGTGGCGTAGGGCGCCACCACCAGATCCTCGGAAAGCCCCCGCTTCAGTCCGAGACCCGGCACGCCGAAGTTGGAGTACTGGTAAGTCAGCTCGAGGTCGCGCGCGTTGAACGCCGACTCGGAAACTCCCCAAGGCACGCCGCGCTCGGCGCCATACTGGATCTGGCGGCGCACGATCAGGCGGCAAGTCTGATCGAGCAGGCTGTGGGCGGGCGCCCGCATCACCAGCGCCGGCATCAGGTACTCGAACATCGAGCCCGACCACGAGATGAGCGCCGATCCGCGATCGACCGGGGTTAAGGGCCGGCCGAGATGGAACCAGTGCGCAACCGGCAGGTCCCGCTTGGCGATGGCGACGAAGCTTGCCAATCGGGCTTCGGAGGCAAGCAGGTCGTAGTAGCTGGGGTCGAGCTCTCCCTCGGCGATCCGGTAGCCGATCGAGCAGAGCTTGCGCGCCGGGTCGTAAAGGAAGCTGAACTCCATCGCTGCGACAAGGTCGGAGGCGAGCCGCGAGAGCTCCACCAGGCGTCGCACCAGCGCTCCGGCGCCGCTCGCGGCGCTCTCCAGGGCCGCGGCGAGAGCGGCCGCCGGCGCCAGCTCCTCCCTCGCCAGGGTGCAGCCGTCGGGCAGGGCCGCGAGCGCCGGCACGGCGGCGAAGAGCCGATCGACGGCGCTGGTCGCCGACGCCGAAAACACCGGGTTTGCCGGCGGAGGCTCTCCGCCGCCCCCGGCCGCCTGGAGCTGCGGGGCCCAGCGGAGGAGCGCATCGAGGTCGCGGGCGTGGCTCTCGACGCAGCGCTCCGCCAGCTCGGACCAGGCCAGCACCTCGCTCCATGCCGCCGCGTCGCTGCTCTCCCGCTGCTCGCCGGCGAGCGCCCGCGCCACGTCGACCACGGCACGCAGGCCGCCCGCGAGCTCGTCGAGGCGCGCGGCCCACTCGGCCGGCGTGTTGGGCACCGTTTGCAGGCCGTCGGCGAGGGCCGCGAGGGCTTCGTCGAGATGCCGGCGGGTGACGGTCTCGGTGCGCCGGCCGGCGCTCGCCGGCGCCGAGTCGCGGATCAGGGCCACGGCGTCGCCGATGCCGGCGAGGACCTGGGCATCGAGCACCGGGCGCTCGCACAGCCGCTGGCAGGCCTCGCTCAGCGCCAGGAGGTGTCCCGCCAGGTTGCCGCTGTCGACCGTCGAGACATAGCGCGGCTCCAGCGGCCGCATAGAACGGGTTTCGTACCAGTTGAAGAAGTGGCCCCGGAAGCGCTCGAGCCCGGCCATCGTGCGCAGCGTCTCCTCCAGCCGGCAGACGCAGTCGAGGGTGCCGAGCCAGCCGAGGTCATGGGCGGCGACGACCGAGAGGAGATAGAGCCCCAGGTTGGTCGGCGACGTGCGGTGGGCCAGGACCGGCCGCGGCTCCTCCTGGAAGTTGTCGGGCGGCAGGAAATGATCGTCAGGACCGACGAACTCTTCGAAGAAGCGCCAGGTGCGGCGGGCGATGAGCCGCAGCGCCTCGGTTTCCGCGGGATGTAGCGGCGACGTCTCCGCCGGGATCGGCGGCAAGCTGATCCATCGCGCCACGGCGGGAGCCAGCAGCCAGAGCGCCAGCAACGGCGCCGCCCAGGGCCACACGGCCGGCCCCGCCAGGGCAACCAGGCCGACGGCAACCGCGGCGAAGGCCACTCCCCCGTCCATCTGCCGGTAGAAAAGCCGCAGCCCGAGGCCAAGCCCGGCCTTCGACTGGGCGGCCGTCACCCACTCGAGCAGTCCGCGGCGCGTGCCGTAGACCCGGATCAGGGTGCGCACGATCGCATCCGCCATCAACCAGGCCTGATGAGCGAGGAAGGTGGCGGTGAGCCCGAGCTGGGCAAAGGCGAGCCCGGCGTCGGTGGCAACTGCACGGATGTGGCTGCGCTTGGAGATGCCACGCCGCCGCGGGAGGATCCCGGCGAGGAGACGGAGGAAGGCCGGAAGCGACATCGTCAGCAGCGCGTAGGCCGTCCAGACGGCGGGTGACGCCGAGGGCAGCGTCCAGCCGGCGAGCAGGGTGAGGAAGGCGGCGGGCGCCAGGAGGGTTCGCCGCAGATTGTCGAGCATCTTGAAGCGGCCGATCGCCGGCAGGTCTGCCCGCAAGCGGCCGCCGTCGCGCTTCGGGCCGCGGCCCACGATCCAGGGCAGGAGCTGCCAGTCGCCGCGCGCCCAGCGGTGCTGGCGGACGGCGGCGGCCTCGAAATGGGAGGGGAACTCCTCGAAGAGCTCGACGTCGGAGACCAGGCCGGCGCGCGCGAAGGTCCCCTCGAACAGGTCGTGGCTGAGCAGCGCGCCGTCCGGCACCTTGCCGGCGAGCGCCGCGCTGAAAGCATCGACGTCGTAGATTCCCTTGCCGGTGTAGGACCCCTCGGAGAAGAGGTCCTGGTAGACGTCCGACACGGCCGCCGCATAGGGATCGATGCCGGCCGGCCCGGAGAAGATGCGCTGGAAAAGCGTGGCGTCGCGGCCGCTGGGAAGCGACGGGGTGATCCGGGGCTGCAGGACGCCGTAGCCCTCGACGACGCGCCCGCGGCGCGGGTCGAAGTCCGGGCGGTTCAAGGGATGAGCCAGGGTCCCGACGAGCCGCCTCGCGGCCTCCAGCGGCAAGCGAGTGTCGGCGTCCAGCGTGAGGACGAAGCGGACCTCCCGCGGCGCCGGCGCTGCGCTGCCGGCGGCGAGAAAGGTGGTGTCGGTGGCGCCCCGCAGCAGGCGGTTGAGCTCCTCGAGCTTGCCACGCTTGCGCTCCCAGCCGAGCCAGCAGTCTTCGCTTTCGCTCCACACACGCCGGCGGTGGAAGAGCAGGAAGCGCGGGTCGCCGGCGGCAGCGGTCCCATGGCGGGCATTGAGGCGCGCGATCCCCGCCTCCGCCGCGGCCAGCAGCTCGTCGTCGCCCGGCATCCTCTCGGCGGGCGCGTCTGTCCAGTCGGAGAGCAGCGCGAAGCGCAGCTCGCCTTCGGGATTGGCGAGGTAGTGGACCTCGAGCCGGCCAATCTGCTCCTCGATCTCGGCGCGGTCGGTCAGCAAGGTCGGAATGGCGACCAGGGTGCACAACGCCGGCGGGATGCCGTCTCGCAGCTCGAGCCGCGGGAGCACCCGCGGCCCCAGCCGCCGCATCACCCAGGAATTGATCAGTTGAATGGCCAGCTCGGAAGCCGGGACGAACGCGAGCAGGCCAAGCCACAGGAGACCCAGCTTCCCCAGCCCGCGCCCGGCCTCGAAGCGCAGCGGCAGGGTGAGGACGAGCGCCGTGCCCAGGGCGATCGCGCCCAGGTAGGCGGGCGTGGCGTGCGCCAGGAAGATCCGCCGCAGCCAGGGTCCCGGCGGAATGCGATAGCCGAGCTCGCGCTCGAAGACCGAGCGGCCGGCGGCGATCAGGTAGTACCCCGGCTCGCTCTCTCGGGAGGAGGAGGAGGCGGCGGCGGCGCGCAGCACCGCCCGCCGCGCGACCTCGACCTCGGACAGGCGCGAGCCGCGCGCCAGCTCTTCGACCGCATGGCGGTAGCGGTCGCGGGTCTGGAACTCCATCTCCTGGTAGGTGCGATGCTCCGACAGCGCCGCATCGGTCGGGCTGACGCGCTCGAAGAACGCCGCCCAGTCGAAAGCCGAGATCAACCGCATGCTGGTGATCACGTTGCGCACCGTCGCGGTCGTCGCCGCCTGCCGCTGGTGCTCGACTTCTACGATGTGGTCGGCGTTGGTTCCCTGCTCCGCCAGGCGCCGATCCAGCCAGGCGAGAGCGGGCGTGACCTGCGGGTCGTGATCGCGCAGGCGCCCGAGCAGCGCCACGGTGAAAGCGATGTCGAGCGGCTGCCCCTCATAAGGCCGGAACGGGGCGGTCGGATCGACCGGCCGGCCGCCGCCGAGCAGGCTCTCGGCCAGAGTCTCGGCCTCCTCGCGCGCCGCCCGCGCACGCACCATCCTCTCGGCCAGACGCCGCAGGTTCTCGACCAGCACCGCCCGCAGGGAGATGGCCACCGCCCACAGCTCACCCATGGTCAGCGGCTGCAGCCGCTGGTAGGCGAGCACGAAGCGGCGCAGCGCCTCTTCGTCGAAGCGGCTGTCGGTATGCGCCGCGAAGTCGTGCGCCAGGGCGTAGACCCGCGGGTAGCCCTGCAAGGGGCCGTTGACCAGCTTGGGAAGCTGGCGATAGAAGCCTGCCGGCAGGTCTTCGCGGATCTCGCGCAGCTGCTCTTCGACGAGATGGAAGTTGTCGACCAGCCACTCCGCGGCCGGGGTGATCGCCCGCTCGTCGCGGATCGCCGCGGCGATCGTGCGGTAGGACTCGAGCAGGACGCGGCCGTTCTCCCACAGCCGCCGCGCCAGGCGCCGGTCCACGGAGGGCCCGCGCCGGACCCGCTGCGTCGCGGCCAGGGTGGCCGCGTGTTGCTCGAGGCGCTCGATACCCCACAGCTCCTCGCGGATCGGCTCCGGAAGGTCGACGAACGAGGGCGGTGATTTCTGGGCGTCGCTCACGAGGCCGGTCCGCTGCTCCACGGAGAAAAGGCTAGAAGGCCAGTTGAAGAAAGCAAACAGGGTGCCAGGGAATTAGGCGCGACTGTGGAGGCGGGGCCGACGCACACGCCTTCGTGCCGCCGACGCTGCAGCCGCCGGAAATCTACTCGAAGTAGCCGTTCAGGTCGAGGATGAGCTGCACCGTCCCCGGGGCGTCGTTTTGCACCCGGATGGTGCCGCTGCCGTCGATCGCCAGGGTCAGCAGCGTCGAAGCAAATACGCCAGCGCCCTGAAACCGGGGCGGCCTCGCCCGGGAGTATGCCATAACGGCATTTCCGCTTTTCCCCTCTCCGGTGGCGCTCGCCGGCATCATCTGTGGCACGAGGATTGCTCTGCTCTGGCGCAGGTTCACGGCGCCCCCGATTGAAGCAGGCGCCGGGCAACTTGAACAGCAAGGCCCCACGTCCCAGGTTGCACGAGGGTTGGAAAGAGCGCCACCTGCCACAAGGAGGAAAAACAGCAATGAGAATCACCCAAGCGATGCTCTTCTCAGCACTGTTGCCACAGATAGAGATGGTAGAGCGCCAGTCGCTCGACTGGGGAGAGAAGTTCCTGGATTCCAGGGCACAGCGTCAGGTTCGATCACAATTCGAATACCAGGGATCCAACATCCCGGTCGGCGTCGGAGACATCGAGATCGCACGCCACAAGCACCGCTCAACGCGTCACCAGAAAAACTGATCACATCCGCTTCACGAGCGCTTGATCGGGGATCCCGCGCGCCTGGTCAAATTGCATAGAATATTCCTCCGCATGCGCCGCCGCCTCTCCCTGCTTCTCGACTGGCTGGCGCTCGCCCTGGTCGCGCTGCTCGTGCTGACGACGGCGCCGACCGCCGTGCGACGCTCGGCCATCCGCCTGAGCTACGCGCTGCGCGTCGCCGGCGAGGACTCGCTGACGATGCGCGCGCGCCGCTTCGGCGCTTCTTACATTGGCGCGGTGGAGGCCATTCGCAGGACCCTGGGGCCTGACGAGCCCTATTGCCTGGTCGAGGGTGGGAATCCACAGTCCGGCGCCGCGTTCTGGGTTCGCTACGAGCTAGCCCCGCGGCCCGCCATCTACGCCGGCACGCTGGCCGAGCCCGCCGGCCGCGAGCGGCTGCTGCAGCTGCTGCGGGCCGACCAGGCTGCGCCGTGGCACGTGGTAGTCGCCCCGGGCCCGGGCGCGCCGCCCGCCCTGTTCGAGCGCGCGAGTTTCTTGCACGAGCTCGAGCAGCTGCAGCCAAGCGCTAGGCCGCGCGCCCAATCGTCTGGCCCGGGCGGGCGATCGATCGATGTCCGTTGAGCTGGCCACGGGCCTCGGAGGCGTGGCCCTTTTCGCGGCCCCTGGCTGGGCTTTGAGCGGCTGCTTCCCTGCCCTGCGCCGCCTCTCGCCACTGCGTCGATTCGCCTACGCCTACCCGCTCGGGGTGGTCGCCGTGGCAGGCTCTCTCTACGCTCTCTCCCATCTCTGCGGAGTGCCGCTGCGGCCTCCAGCGGTGTGGACCATTTGCGGCCTCCCCATATTGGCGGGGGCCGCGGCCTGGGTAGTACGGAAACGGCCGCCGCCACCCGCCTCGCAAGGCAAGGCAAGGTGGGGGGTGCGCCGCTGGGTGCGCCGGAGCGGCGGGCCGCTGCCGATCGCCTGCGCCGTCCTCGCGGCGGCGGCCGGCCTCGGGGTCGTGGCCGAGGCGGTCTCCAGCCCGGTCACCGATTGGGACGGCAGGATGACCTGGTGCGTCCAGGCCCGCTACCTCCGCCACGCCGGCACCGTCGACGCCGGCGTGCTGCGCGACCGCCGCTGGTGGCTCAGCAACCCACGTTATCCGCTGCTGCTGCCGGTGGCACAGGTTGCGGTGCTCGAAGCCTTCGTAGCCGACCAGGACAGCCACTCGTTCCGTCTGCTCTACGTCGCCTTCTTCCCGGCTCTGTTGCTGCTGATCTACGACGGTGCCCGGCGCAGCGCCGGCCGCAGCGCCGCGGCGACTGGCGCTCTCCTCGCCGCGCTGATCCCGTTTTTTTCCTACGGCGACGGCGGCGCGGTCAGTACTTACAGCGACATGCCGCTCGCCTGCTTCTTTGGTGGCGGTGTGCTGCTGCTTCTTGGCCGCACACCACGCGGCGCGCAGGCCGCCACCGGTATCGCCGCCGGGTTGCTGCTGGCCGGCGCGGTGCTGGCCAAGGAAGAAGGCTCCCTGCTCGCCATTTTCGCGCTGCTGTTGGGAGGCTTTCTCGGGGCCGGCAGGCAGAGAAGCGTGGCGCAGCGCGGCGAGCCGGCGAGCCCAAGGCGCCAGCCGCCGGTGCGAAGCCTGGCGGCAGCAGCGGCAGCGGCGGTGCCGGTCGGGCTGGCGCTCTTGCTCTTCGCCTCGTGGCGCGCCGGCGTGCCCAGCCGCCAGGACGTGAACTATCTCGGGCTCCTGGTCGATGGACGGTGGTGGCCTGGCGTCTTGACTCACATAGGAGAATCGCTGCCGGCGCTGCTCCACGGGATGTACAACTGGCAGCACTGGTCGCTTTTCTGGTGGATGGCTCCGCTGCTCTTGCTCGCCGGGCGCCGCGCCCTGCGGCGGCCGCTCCACCGCCGCCTGCTGGCCGCGGCGGCGGGCCCGCCGCTGGTCGCCGTGGCGGCCTACGCGCTCTACTCGCGTCCGGTCTTCCTGGCAGTGGTGAGCTGGGAGCGCTTCCTGCTCCAGGCAGCGGTGCCGCTGCTGATCGTGCTCGCCGCGGCGCTGCGCGACGTCGCCGCGCGGCGCCTCGTGCCCGTTCTCACGCGGGCTCCCGGCGAGGCGCGGAGCTAGCTGAAGATCTCGTTCAACGAGAGCTCGAGCCCAGGGAAGAGTGGACGACTCCACCTGCTGATATAGATATAGAAGCAAACGGAGCGCCAGAGACGATCAAGCCCATGCTCAGACTCATGCTCATGCCGGTACGCATGCCCCAGTGTCGACGACCTGCCGGAAGATCCCTCCGGGGAATGCCGCCCGTCCATCACCGGACGGCCAGTCGCCGCAGCTGCGGCACGGAAGTGCCGCACAGCGGCGGCTGGGCCGCGACAGGCGAAAGCCGCGGCCGATCGCTCCGCGCGTTGCTGCCCGCTCTTGGCGCGCTCGGGCTCTTGCTCGCCCTTCCACCGGCCGCCCTGGCGCACGCCATCCTGCTCGAAGCAAGCCCGGCAGCGAAGTCGATCGTCGCTGGACCCGACGTCGCGATCCGCCTCCGTTTCAATTCGCGCATCGACGGCGCGCGCTCGCATCTCTCGCTGGTTTTTCCTGACGCGAGCGTACGCGCGCTGGTCGGCGAGTCGCAGCAGGCGCCCGAGATCCTGACCGCCCGGGCGCTCGGCCTGGCGGCAGGGACCTACCGGCTGCGCTGGCAGGTGCTTGCCGCCGACGGCCATATCACCCGCGGCGAGGTGCCTTTTCGCGTCCGGTGAGCCGGCCCGCCCAGGTCCAGGCCCGTTCGTCGCGATGACCCAGCTGCTTGATCTCTTCGGCTTCCTCTCGGTCGTTCTGCGCGGGCTGACACTGGCCCTGCAATCGCTGGTGATCGGCGGGATGGTCTTTGCCCTGCTGGTCGACCGCGGCGAGAGCGGAGCTGCGGCCGCGCGGGCCTGCCGGCGGCTGCTCGTAGGATCGGCCCTCGCCCTCGCCCTCGCGCAGGCCGCTTTCGTGGCCGCCGACTCCGCCATCCTGATGACGACAGCCGACCTGGGCCTGGCCGAGGTGGCGGGCGCCAGCTTTTTCCTCGCCGGCAGTGCCGCCGTCGCGCTGGCGCTCGCGGCCGCGCTGCTGAGCGGGCGCGGCAGCCGGCGCCAGAGGTGGGTTGCCGCCCTGGTCCTCGCCGGGGGCCTCCTCGCCACCTCCGTGGCGACCAGCCATGCGGCGGCGCGCCTCGAGAACCGCGCTATCCCGATCCTGCTGACCGCCCTTCACCAGGCCGCCACCGCCTGCTGGGTAGGAGGGCTCCCCTACCTTCTGATCGCGCTCGCCCGCGCCCGCGATGCCGCCGCCGCGCGCCTGCTCGCGGCCAGGTTCTCTCGCTTGGCGCAGGTCGGCGTCGCCGTGCTGGTCGGCGCCGGTCTCGGCCTGGCGACGCTCTACGTCGGCTCGGCGGCGGCCGTGCTGGGAACGGCCTATGGCGCGATGGTCGGGGCCAAAGTGATGCTGCTGCTGTTGCTGCTCGGCCTGGGGGCTCTCAACTATTTCATCGTCCGGCGCGTCGAGGCCGGCGATGCGGGCTTGCTCGCGCGCCTGCGCCGTTTTGCCGAGGCCGAGGTGGGCATCGGCTTCACGGTCGTCCTGGCGGCTGCCTCGCTCACCTCGCAGCCGCCCGCTGCCGACCTGACCAGCGCCCCGGTGCCGCTGGCCGAGATCGCCGCGCGGATGGCGCCGCGCTGGCCGCGCCTGACGCCGCCCGCGGCGCGCGACATGGTCGCGCCGTCGCGGCTAGCCCCGGCGACCGTCGCGAGCCAGGCGCTGGAGAGCTTCGTTCCCGGCCAGCTCGCGGAGCCGCCGACGCCCGGCGAGACCGATCTCTCCGAGTTCAACCACCATGTCTCCGGCGTGGTGGTGCTGTCTGCCGGCCTGCTGGCGTTGGCGGCGCGCGCCGGCTGGCGATGGGCCCGCAACTGGCCGCTGGCCTTCCTGGCCCTGGCAGCGTTCCTCTTCCTGCTTGCCGATGCCGAGTACTGGCCGGTCGGACCGCTCAGCTTCTGGCGCGGCTTTACCGTCTCGGAGGCACTGCAGCACCGCCTGGCGGTGCTGTTGATCGTGGCCTTTGCGTACTTCGAACGGCGGGTGCAGACTGGACGGACTCGTTCACCAGCCGTGGCCCTGGTCTTTCCCTTCGTCTGCGTGCTCGGCGGCGCGCTCCTGTTGACCCACAGCCACTCGCTCAACAACCCCAGGGAGGAGCTGCTGGTCGAGCTGAGCCATGTCCCGATCGCAGTGCTCGGGGTCGCGGCCGGTTGGTCGCGCTGGCTCGAGCTGCGGCTCGAAGACGGACGTAGGCGGACGCTCTCCTGGGTCTGGCCCATCTGTTTCATCCTGGTTGGCGCGGTTCTCATCGCCTACCGGGAGACCTGAGGCCGATCCTCTCGCCAGCTCTGTTGCCATTCAGCAAGCCGGCCGAGATTGCCGCCCGCGGCACGTTCGCTACCGCTCGCTCCTCAGGCAGGCAGGGGCGCTGCCCATGCGGCACCGGAAAGGCGTACAATCATCCGGAGGATCAGAAGCGGGGAGCGAGTTACCTCTTGCGGTAACTGGCAAGACCTTGGGCGCGGAGCCAGCGCGGCCGGGCGATTGCGACCTCCGGGAAGTGCCGACCGGCCATCACCGGCCGGTCGGCCTTGCGGTGGATCAGCGTCTCGATCGGTGGCTCGGGCCTCGGGCCGCACGGAGCGAAGGCGCCATGCCGCGAGCAGGGTCCGCGGGCTGCGTCCGGCCGCCCGCCGAGGACAGCGTGGATTCGAGCGAGCCCAGCCTTTCCGATTGCATCGCCGAGCTGCTGCGGCGAATGCGGCCCGCCATTGGACGGCTCTTTGGCCGCTACCACATCCCGCTCGCGGAGGCCGAGGACCTGCTCCAGGACGCGTTGATGATCATGGCCGCCAAGTGGCCCGGCATCATCAACCGGCAGGCCTGGCTCCTCGGCACTCTGCGCCACCATTGCCTCCAGTACCTGCGGCAGACCTGCCGCCACCGCCTGCAGACGGTCGACCCCAGCAGCCTCGAAGAGCTGGCGGGAGCCGACCCGCCGGCCCTCGAGCGGCGCGACCGGGCCCTCGACCTCGATCGGCTCGTGACTGCGCTCCCCCAGCGGCAGCAGCGAGTGCTCTTCCTCGTCTATCGCTTGGGGATGACACATCGCGAGGCGGAACCGCTCGTCGGCTTTGCCGCCGAGACCCTGCGCAAGGACGGATCGCGGGCCATCGCCCATCTCCGGCGTCTGGCAGCTCCTGAGACAAGCCTCGACTCTTCATCCCGGCTCGCCGCGAGGCCCCGGCCGACGGCCGGCGGCCGCCTTCCGATGGTGGACGGGCGGCATTCCCCGGAGCGGTCTTCCGCCCCGCGATCGCCGGGTAGGAGACGAGCCTAGTGCGCCGGCGGACGCGGGCTTCGCCCGACCGGCGCTCTCGGCGCCTGACCGCGCTTGGCTGAGACTGCGGTACTGTGGTATGTAGGTAACATGACCCAACACAAGCGTGCTCCGCGACGCCCAGGCCCTTTGGAAGAGCGGCTGCTCGTCGAGCGGGTCCAGACCGGGGTGCGGATGGAAAAGCGGCTGGTCAAGGTGCTCAAGGCGCTCGCCGAGCTCTACGACCTGTCGCTGGGCGACCTGCTCGAAGGCATCGTGCTGCATGCCTTCGAAGGGCAAAGCCCCTTTTCCGCCGAGTCGCTGCAGCGGATCGCCGACCTCAAGCGGGTCTATGGGCTGGATCTCGACGCCACCGCCAGCCACCGCTTGCGGGAGCGGCCGGCAGGCAGCTCATGAAGCCGCTGCCGGCTCTCCTCCTGCCCCTGCTGCTATGGGCCCTTCCCGGCGCCGCCGAGCTGACGCCCGGCACCCCCGCGCCCGATTTCCCGCCCACCACGCTCTGGATCGGCGCCGGCGGCGGGCCGCTGTCGCTCGCCCGGCTGCGCGGCAAGGTGGTGCAGATCGATTTCTGGGAATACACCTGCATTAATTGCATCCGCACCTTCCCCCATCTCAAGGCGTGGCACCAGCGCTATCACGACCTGGGGCTCGAGATCGTCGGCGTGCACAAGGGCGAGTTCGCGTTCGCCTCCCAGGCCCGGTCGAGGTCGTGGTCACCCGCGCCGGTGCCGGAGGCGCTGCGCGGCAAAGACCTCCATATGACGCCCAAGGGGGAGACCGCGCTCACGATCGACGAGCCGCGCATGTACTACCTGGTCGCCGGCGAGGAGGCTGGCACCCACGAGCTGGTGCTGGCGCCGAGCGCCAAGGGGGCGCGGATCTGCTCGTTCACCTTTGGCAACCGCTGCCAGCTCGATTTCGACCGCCTCTGAGAGAGGGGACATAACAAGAGAGTCCCGTGCGCTGCTCTCCTTTCGATCCTCCGGCCGTCGCGAGTCGCGACCAGCTGGCGACGGCGCCCGAGATCGCCGAGCCGAGCCCCTGGATCCTGGTCGCCACCATCCTCGGCTCGGGCATGGTTTTCGTCGACGGAACAGTGGTCAACGTCGCGTTGCCGGCCCTGCAGCGCGACCTCGGCGCCACGGTGGCCGACGTGCAGTGGGTCGTCGAGGCCTACGCCGTGCTGCTCGCCGCCCTGCTGCTGGTCGGCGGCGCGCTCGGCGACCGCTTCGGACGGCGGCGCCTCTTCGCGTGCGGAGTCGCGGCCTTCGCCCTCGCCTCGGCCGGCTGCGGGCGGGCTCCGGCCATCGGGTGGCTCATCGCCTGGAGGGCGATCCAGGGGGCCGCCGCCGCACTCCTCGTCCCCGGCAGCCTGGCCATCCTCGCCGCCGCCTATCCGCCGCGGCGCCGCGGACGCGCCATTGGCACTTGGTCGGGCGCGACCGGCATCACCGCGGCGATCGGGCCGCTGCTCGGCGGCTGGCTCATCGACCACGCTTCCTGGCGCTGGGTTTTCTTCCTCAACCTGCCGCTCGCCGCGGCCGTCCTGCTCGCCACCTGGTGGCGGGTGCCTGAAAGCCGCGACCCGCAATCGGTGCCGGGCCTCGATTGGGCAGGGGCGGCGCTCGCCACCCTGGGTCTGGCCGGCGTGACCTTCGGGCTCATCGAGCTTCCCCGGCTGGGCGCTGGCCACCCCGCGGTCGCCGCGGCGCTCGCCGGCGGCGGCCTCGCCCTGGCCGGTTTCATGGCGGTCGAGGCGCGCGGGCGCCACCCGATGATGCCGCTCTCGCTGTTCCGGTCGCGCGTCTTCGCCGGCGCCAACCTGCTGACCCTGTTCCTCTACGCCGGCCTGGGCGGCGCCCTGTTCTTCCTGCCCTTCAACCTGATCCAGGTGCAGCACTACTCGGCGACCGCCGCCGGCGCCGCGCTCCTCCCCTTGATCCTGATCATGTTCCTGCTCTCGCGCTGGGCGGGCGGGTTCGCCGAGCGCCGCGGCGCCCGCCTGCCGCTCACCATCGGGCCGGCCATCGCCGCCGTCGGATTCGCTCTCTTCGCGCTGCCCGGGCAGGGCGGCAGCTACTGGACGACCTACTTTCCGGCGGTGGTCGTCCTCGGGCTGGGAATGGTGACCAGCGTCGCCCCGCTCACCACCACAGTGATGGGCGCCGTCGAGGTCCGCCACGCCGGGCTTGCCTCGGGGATCAACAACGCCGTCTCGCGGGTCGCGGGGCTGCTAGCCGTGGCCACGCTGGGAATCGTCGTCGCGGCCGCCTTCGGCCGCGGCCTCGACCGCCGCCTGCAGCGGCTCGATCTCCCCGCCGCCAGCCGGCGCGCCCTGGCCGCCGAGGCGGCGAAGATGACCGCTGCCGCGCCCCCGCCGGGCCTGACGGCCGACCAGGCGGCACGCGTCCAGCAGGCCCTGGCCGCCTCGTTCCTCGACGGCTTCCGCCTCGCCATGCTCTCGGCCGCCGCCCTCGCCCTCGCCGCCGCGGCGAGCGGCCGCCTCACCCTGGGCCGCGAATGAGCGGCCCGCCAACAGCCGGCCACCCTCAACCGTCTCGCCACGGTTGCGGGTTGAGGTAGCAGGTGTCGAAGAGGGTGACCCGCTCGGCCCAGGCGGCGAAGCCGGCCGACAACCGCGGCCGCTGCGCGGCAACGAGCGCCGCCAGGCGCGGATCGGGAAAACAGCGCTGGAGCAGAGAGAGAGGGGCGTACGTGGCGCGCGGATCGAAGCGGTCGAGCAGCCCGCCGAGATTGGTCCAGTCGGCAAGGTGAGCCGCGACGCGCGTCAGGTCGACCAGCTGCAGGAGGCGGGCGCTGTTGTAGCGCATGTGATGCATCGTGTGCATCAACAGGTGCAGCCACAGGAGCTCGGGGGCGGCGATCCAGGCGCGGGCGCCGAGCAGCTCGCCGCGCCGCGCGCCGTCCCACATCAGCTCGGTCAGGTCGCTCACCTGCTCGCAGATCCGCTCGCGGCAAGACGCGTGGAGCTCGACAGGACGCGGGTTGTCGGGATGCTCGCAGGAGCTGTCGGCCGGGGTGCGCTCGCCCGGCCGCTCGAAGAGAGCATGGCGCGAGCTGTGCGCCACCTTCTCGTAGCCCAGAGAGGACAGCAGCTCGCCGCCGCGCTCGAGATCGGCCGGGCGCAGCAGCAGGTCGAAGTCGGCCATCGGCCGGTCGCCGGGCTCGGAGTAGAAACGCACCGTCAGCAGCGCCCCCTTGAGCGGCACGACCGCGACGCCGGCCTCGTCGAACCGCGCCAGCAGCATTCGCAGCTCGCCGTGCATGCGCGCCAGCCGGCGGCGGTTGGCGTCGTGCTGGTCGGCGAGCCAGCGGCAGGCCGGATGGCCGCTCCAGGCCGCGAGCCCGCACAACCGCCGAGCGAGCAGGGGGGCCACTCCGTGCACGTGGGCCGCCTGCCGGCAGAGCCCCCAGCGGCCGCTCGACCAGTCGGGCGGCGCCGCCGGAGGCGGCGCGGCGAGCCAGCGCGCCAGGGTTTCACAGATCTCGCGCAACTCTTCCATCGCCCTTTACCGCCACCTCCCGTGCCGTGCGCCCGGGCTCTGCTAAGCCTCTGCTAAGCTGTTCAGTTCCGCCGGCGCACAGGAAATCAGCAATCTTGGACCCGCAGGATCATAGCCTCGAGGGCGCGCCCGAGACGGCGCCGAGCGGCCTGCGACTCTGCCTGGTCTTCCCGCACCTCGTCCTGGGCGGCGGCGAGACGGCGATGATGGCGCTCGGCGAGGGGCTGCGCGCCCGTTTCGACCTTGCGGTCTGCGCGCTCAACCGCCGTCCCTTGACCGTCGAGATGAGCGCCGGTCCAGAGATCAGCTCCCGCTTTCCCGGCGCCGCCTTCGTCACCACCAGGGAAGAGCTCGCCGCCTGCCTCGCCGGTGCCGACCTCGTGCTCTGGTACGGGCTTGCCCCCCTCATCCCGTCGGTCATCGCCGAGCTCGCGCCGCGGCCGGTATCGGTGCGCGTCGTCCATACCGACAAGGACGAGGAGGGCAGCCAGTTCCAGGCCCGCTGGCAGCACGTCCTCGACGGCGTCGTCTGTGTCGCGCCGGCGGTCGCGCGGCGCATCACAGGCGCCGCCTTCATCCCCAACACCTGCTCGCCCGACCGCCTGGCCGGCGAGCGGCGCGAGCTCTTCCCGGACGCGCAGCGCCGCCGCCGCCCGACGCTCGGCTTCCTGGGCCGCCTGCTGCCGCTCAAGAATATCTCCTGGGTGGTCGAGAACCTGGCGGCGCTGGGCTGCAACCTGGCGATCCAGGGCGTCGACACCCCGGAGCTCAGCCGCCGCGATCTCGAAGCTCTCGCCCGCGAGCGCGGCGTCGCCGAGCGGGTCTGCTTCCTCCCCCCGGGGCCACAGGTCGGCAGCCTGCTGCGCAGCATCGACGCGCTGCTCATCGTCTCGCGCCAGGAGGGGTTCCCGGTGGTGGCGGTCGAGGCCGGGATGCTCGGCGTACCGGTCATCGCGACGCCGGTCGGCGCCCTGCCCGAGATCTTCGCCGGCGAGCTCCTGTTCGTCGCCCACGAGAGCGACGGCACACCCTCGCTGGCCGGGCTGCGCCAGGCGCTCGACCGGCTGGACCCGAGCTGGGGCCGGCGCCTGCAGGCGAAAGTGGAGAGCCTCTGTGCGCCCGAGGTGGTGGCCCGCCGCTACGCGGCGCTGCTCGAGGGACTCTGGCGGCAGAGGAACGGAGATTGATACCCTAGCCGCGCGAGGCCGCCATGGGACGCATCTTCGAAACCAGGAAACACACGATGTTCGCGCGCTGGGACCGGATGGCGAAGCAGTTCGCGCGCATCGGCAAAGAGATCACGATCGCGGTCAAGGCGGGGGGGCCCGATCCCGGCGGCAATCCGCTGCTGCGGCGCATCAGCCAGAACGCGCGCACGATCAACATGCCGAAGGACAAGGTCGAGTCGGCGATCCGCCGCGCCGCGGGCCGCGAGGCGGAGAGCTACCAGGAGATCCTCTACGAGGGCTACGCCCCCCATGGCATCGCCGTCCTGGTGGAGACCGCGACCGACAATCCGACCCGCACCGTCTCGAACCTGCGGACCACCTTCAACAAGGGCGGCGGCAATCTCGGCTCGACCGGCAGCGTGGGCTTCCTGTTCAAGAGAATGGCCGTCTTTCGCCTGCAACCCTCGATGCTCGAGGGCGGCGAGGGCGACGAGATCGAGCTCTCGCTGATCGACCACGGACTCGAGGAGATGGGCGAGAGCACGGGGGAGAAGGGCGAGCCGCAGCTGGTGATACGCGGCGCCTTCGGCAGCTTCGGCCCGTTGCAGAAGGCGCTCGAGGACCGCGGTCTCACCCCGCTGTCAGCCGAGTCGGAGTACATTCCCCTGACGCCGGTCGAGCGGCCCGAGGAGCAGGCGGCCGAGGTGCTCATCCTGGTCGACCGGCTCGAGCAAGACGACGACGTGCAGAAGGTCTTCCACAACCTGGCCTGACCCTGTTCCAGGTAGCCCGACCCAAAGCGACGCAAAGGCGATGACCTCAGAGCACCGCTCACATACGCCGGACATCGAGAAGGTTGAACCGCCTTCCGTCGAGGCGCTAGACTAGGCGCCGGCCAATCCGCATCCCGCGGCCATTGGGAATTGCCCGTTCGAAGGGGGGCTCATGGCCACGATCACGCTGACTGTCAATGAGAAGCGCCACGTCTTGGACGCCGAGCCGCGCACGCTCCTGGTCGAGCTGCTGCGCGACCAGCTGCGGCTGACCGGCACCCATGTCGGCTGCGACACCAGCCAGTGCGGCGCCTGCACGGTCTGGGTCGACGGCAAGTCGATCAAGAGCTGCGCCATGCTGGCGGTGGAAGCCGACGGCAGGGCGGTGACCACGATCGAGGGACTGGCGGCACTGGCGCCAGGCAGCGGGCCGCATGCCGACCTGCACCCCGTCCAGGCGGCGTTCCATGCCCATCACGGCCTGCAATGCGGTTTCTGCACGCCCGGCATGGTGATGAGCGCCGCCGAGCTGGTCCGGCGCAATCCGCAACCCAGCGAGAGCGAGGTGCGGCACTGGCTCGAGGGCAACCTCTGCCGCTGCACCGGCTATCACAACATCGTCAAGGCCGTGCTGGCGGCGGCCGAGGCGGTGCGCGCCGGGCAGCCAACCGGCGCCGCCGCGGGCGCTGCCTCCGGAGGTGCGCGGTGAGCGGCGCGGAGGGCCTCGGCGCCGCCGTGCTGCGCCGCGAGGACCGGCGCTTCCTGCTCGGCAAGGGGAGGTACACCGACGACCTCCAGCTCCCCGGGCAGAGCTGGGCCGTCTTCGTGCGCTCGCCGCATGCCCACGCGGCCATCCGCTCGATCGACGCCGCGCGCGCGCTCGCGGCGCCGGGCGTGCTCGCCGTCTTGACCGGCGAGCAAGTCGCGGCCGATGGGCTGGGCACCATCCCCTGCGGCTGGCAGATCAAGAACAAGGACGGTTCGAACATGGTCGAGCCGCCGCATCCCGCCCTGGCGCACGGCAAGGTGCGCCACGCCGGCGATCCGGTGGCCATGGTGATCGCCGAAACCAGGGCCCAGGCGAAGGACGCCGCCGAGCTCGTCGCCGTCGACTATGAGCCGCTGCCGGCGGTCGCACAGCTCGCCGCCGCCACCGCCGCCGGCGCGCCGCTGGTCTGGGAGGAGGCGCCCGGCAACATCTGCTTCGACTGGCACCTGGGCGACGCCGCGGCCACCGATGCCGCCTTCGCGCGCGCCGACCGGGTGGTCGAGATCGACCTGGTCAACAACCGCATCGCCCCCAACGCGATCGAGCCCCGCGCCGCCAATGGCCACTACGACGAGGTCGAAGACCGCTACACCCTCTACACCACGTCGCAGAACCCGCACCTGACGCGCCTGCTCCTCGGCGCCTTCACCCTCAAGGTGCCGGAGCACAAGCTGCGCGTCGTGGCACCGGACGTGGGCGGCGGGTTCGGGTCGAAGATCTTCCATTACGCCGAGGAGCTGCTGGTCCTCTGGGCCTCCAGGCGCCTTGGCCGTCCCGTCAAGTGGACCGCCGAGCGCAGCGAGTCATTCCTTTCCGACGCCCACGGCCGCGACCATCTGAGCCACGGCGAGCTCGCTCTGGACGCCGACGGCAAGTTCCTCGCGTTGCGCGTCCGCACCCTGGCCAACCTCGGGGCCTACCTGTCGACTTTCGCGCCGGCGATCCCGACCTACCTCTACGCCACGCTGCTCTCCGGGCCGTACGTCATCCCGGCGATTTACACCGAGGTCAAGGCGATCTTCACCCACACCGTTCCGGTTGACGCGGTGCGCGGCGCCGGCCGCCCCGAGGCCTCGTACCTGCTCGAGCGGCTGGTCGACAAGGCGGCGCGCGAGACCGGCGCCGACCGGGTAGAGATCCGGCGCAAGAACTTCATCCGCCCCGACCAGTTCCCCTACCAGACGCCGGTTGCCCTGCAGTACGACACCGGCGACTACGACGCCACCCTCGACCTCGCGCTGCAGGCGATCGACTACCCGCGCCTGGCGGAGCGCAAGGCCGCCGCCAAGGTACGCGGCAGGCTGCGCGGTTTCGGCATCTCGACCTACATCGAGGCGTGCGGCATCGCGCCGTCCGCCGTCGTGGGATCGCTCGGTGCGCGCGCCGGGCTGTACGAGGCGGCGACGGTGCGGGTCCACCCGACCGGGAGCGTGACGGTGTTCACGGGCAGCCACAGCCACGGACAGGGGCACGAGACCACCTTCGCCCAGCTGGTGGTCGAGAAGCTCGGCGTCGCGCTCGACGGCGTCGAGGTCGTCCACGGCGATACCGACCGCATCCCGTTCGGCATGGGGACCTACGGCTCGCGCTCGGCCGCGGTCGGCGGCTCGGCGATCGTCAAGGCGATCGACAAGATCGTCGAGAAGGGCAAGCAGATCGCCGCCCATCTGCTCGAGGCGAGCGTCGGGGACATCGAGTTCGAGGGCGGCAAGTTCCGGGTCGCCGGGACCGACCGGGAAAAGAGCTTCGGCGAGATCGCCTTCGCCGCCTACGTGCCGCACAACTACCCGATCGATAAGGTCGAGCCGGGCCTCGAGGACTCGGCCTTCTACGATCCCAAGAACTTCACCTTCCCCGCCGGCTGCCACGCGGTCGAGGTCGAGGTCGACCCCGAGACCGGCGTCGTCGAGGTGGTGGACGTCGCGATCGCCGACGACGTCGGGGTGGTCATCAACCCGATGATCGTCGACGGGCAGGCGCACGGCGGCCTGGCGCACGGGATTGGCCAGGCGCTGCTCGAGGAGTGCGTCTACGATCCCGAGGGGCAGCTGCTGTCAGGGTCGTTCATGAGCTACTGCATGCCGCGCGCCGCCGACCTGCCGCAGTTCCGCGTCGGCAACCACGTCACTCCGTGCACGCACAATCCGACAGGCATCAAGGGCGTGGGCGAGGTGGGCGCCATCGGCGTCCCTCCCGCGGTCATCAACGCCGTGCTCGACGCCCTGGAGCCGCTCGGCGTCACCCACATCGACATGCCGGCGACGCCGGAGAAAGTCTGGCGGGCCATCCGCGACGCCGGCGGAGGTGGCGCATGAGGAACTTCGCGTTTCATCGCCCGCAGTCGCTGGCCGAAGCGGTCGCGCTCTTGGGGGCCAACGACGGCGCCAAGCTGCTGGCGGGCGGGCAGAGCCTGCTGCCGGTGCTCAAGCTCGGTCTGGCGGAACCTCCGCACCTGGTGTCGCTCGCCGGCATCCGCGGCCTCTGGGGCGGCATCAGCTCCGAGGGCGGCGAGCTGGTGATCGGGGCGCTCGCCACCCACGACGAGGTCAGCGCCTCGCCGGAGGTCCGGCGGCGCATCCCCGGGTTGGCCGCGCTGGCGGCCGGCATCGGCGACGTGCAGGTCCGCAACCGCGGCACACTGGGCGGCTCGCTCGCTCACGCCGACCCGGCCGCCGACTATCCCGCGGCGGTGCTCGCCCTGGGGGCGATGATCGCGACCGATCGTCGACGCATCGCGGCCGACGACTTTTTCACCGGCCTCTTTGCGACCGCGCTCGCCCCCGACGAGATCATCACCGCCGTGCGCTTTCCGGTGCCCGAGTGCTGCGCCTACGCCAAGTTCCCCCACCGGGCGTCCAAGTATGCGCTGGTCGGCGTGATGGTGGCGAAGACCGCGGGCGGCGTGCGCGTCGCGGTGACCGGCGCCGGCGCCAGGGCCTTCCGCGCCCCGGCGCTCGAGGCGGCGCTCGGCGTCCGGTTTGCGCCCGACGCCCTGGGAAACCGCGCCCAGACGGCGGTCAAGCCCGAGGAGCTGCGCTCGGACGGCGAGGCGAGCGCCGAGTACCGGGCGCACCTCGTCACGGTGATGGCCAAGCGCGCCGTCCAGGCCTGCCTGTAACTTGAACTCCCCGCGGACCGTCGAGGAGACCGGCCGGCTCCTCGCCTCGGGGCGCTACGTCGCCGACGAGAGCCTGGCCACCGCGGTCTACCTGGCGCTTGCGCTGGGTCGCCCGTTGCTGCTCGAGGGCGAGGCCGGGGTCGGCAAGACCGAGGTCGCCAAGGTCCTCGCCGAGACGCTGGGCCGGCGGCTCATTCGCCTCCAGTGCTACGAGGGGCTCGACGCCGCCGCGGCGCTCTACGAATGGAACTACCCCCGGCAGATGCTCGAGATCCGGCTGGCCGAGCTCGGCGGCGAGGCCGGGGCCGAGGGGCGGGCGCGCCTTGCCCGCGACATCTTCGACGAGCGCTTCCTGCTCAAGCGCCCGCTGCTGCTGGCGCTCGAGCCCGACGCCACGGGAGCGCCGGTGCTGCTGATCGACGAGCTCGACCGCACCGACGAGCCGTTCGAGGCCTTCCTGCTCGAGATCCTGAGCGACTTCCAGGTCACCATCCCGGAGATGGGCACGGTGCGCGCGCCGTCGCCGCCCATCGTCGTGCTCACCTCCAACCGGACGCGCGAGATCCACGACGCGCTCAAGCGGCGCTGCCTATATCACTGGATCGGGTATCCGAACGCGGCGCGCGAGCTCGAGATCCTGCGCCTGCGCGCCCCGGGGCTGGCCGCGGCGCTCGCCGAGCAGATCGTGCGCTTCGTGCAGAGGCTGCGCGCCGCCGACCTGTTCAAGCTGCCGGGGGTCGCCGAGACCCTCGACTGGGCGCGCGCGCTGGTCGCGCTCGACCAGCTGGCGCTCGACGCCGGCACCGTGAACGCGACGCTGGGCGTGCTCCTCAAGTACCAGGACGACATCGAGAAGACCGTGGGCGGGCCGGTCGAGAAGATGCTGGCCGAGCTGGCGCAGCCGTGACCTCGAAGCTGGCCGAAAACGTCATCCACTTCACCCGTCTGTTGCGCGGCGCCGGCCTCCCCCTGGGACCGGCGAGCGCTCTTGACGCCCTGGCCGCGGCATCCGCCGTCGACGTGCTCCGGCGCGCCGAGCTCTACTGGGCGCTCCACGCCGTCCTGGTCAAGCGCCCGGAGGACCGCGAGGTCTTCGACCAGGCGTTCCGCTTGTTCTGGCGCGACCCGGCGGGAGCGAATGCGGCGCTGGCGGCGCTGGCGGAGACGACCGAGCTGCTGCCGCGGCTGCGGCTGCCGCCGGCGCCCGCGGCGGCGCGCCGGATTGCGGAGGCATGGCAGCGGCCGCGGGGCGGGCCGCAGGCCAAAGAGGCGAGCGAACGTGGCGAGCTCGACGCCGCGCTGACCTTCTCCGCCGACGAGGTCCTGCGCCAGCGCGACTTCGAGCAGATGAGCGCCGACGAGCTGGCCCGCGCCAAGCTGATGGTCGCGCGGATGACGCTCGGGCTGCGCCCGGTGCGCACGCGGCGTTTCGCGCCCGATCCCCACGGCGCGCACCTCGATCTGGCGCGCACCGCGCGCGAAAGCCGCAAAACCCTGGGCGACCTGGCGCCGCTGCGTTTCCGCACCAGGATCCTCTTGCCGCCGCCGCTCGTCGTGCTGTGCGATATCTCGGGGTCGATGGGGCGCTACTCGGAGATGCTGCTGCATTTTCTGCACGCCCTGCTGGGCGCCCGCACCCGCGTCCACGCGTTCGTCTTCGCCACCCGGCTCACGCCCGTGACGCGGCTTCTCCGCCGCCGCGACCCCGACGAGGCGCTAGCGCGCTGCGGCCGCCAGGTCGCCGACTGGGCCGGGGGAACGCGCCTGGGCGCCTGCCTGCGCGAGTTCAACCGTTCGTGGTCGCGGCGCGTGGCACATGGCGCCGTGGTGCTGCTGATCACCGACGGGCTCGACCGCGACCCCGGACCGGGCCTGGCCGCCGAGGCCGACCGCCTCCACCGGTCGTGCCGGCGGCTGGTGTGGCTCAATCCGCTGCTGCGCTGGGCGGGGTTCCAGCCGCGCGCCCTGGGGGTGCGCGCGCTGCTTCCCCACGTCGACGAGCACCGCCCGGTCCACAACCTCGACAGCCTCGAGGCGCTGGGCCGCGCCCTGGGTGCACGAGCGGGCGGCAGGGCGAGTGGCGGGCTGCTTGCGGCGACAGTCGCGACAGCAGCGGCAGCGCAAAGCGATTGCTCCGCGGGAAGCCTTCCTCCATAATGGAGGAGCCCTGGAGGATCGATGGCTACCCTCAACCTCAAGAATTTTCCCGACCCTCTCTATCAGCGGTTGCAGGCCCAGGCGCGGCAAGACCGGCGGTCACTCGCCCAGGAGGTCATCCATCTGCTGGAGAAAGCCATAGAGCCACCGGTCCCGCGCTCGATCCTGGAGCTTCGCGGGCTGGGCAAGGAGTGCTGGGAGGGAGTCGACCCCGCTGCCCATATCCAGGCAGAGCGAGACTCGTGGAGCTCCTGAGGGATCTCGGCCCGGGTCCAGTCGCTATCGACAGCCCGATCTTCATCTACTTTATCGAGGAACATGCCCAGTACCTGCCGGTCGTGGAGCCGGTGTTCTCCGCCATCGCGTCCGGGACTCTCGCCGCCGCCACGTCCTGTTTGACGCTGCTCGAAGTCCTGGTGCAACCCCTGCGCGCGAATCTGCCGGCGCTGGCAGCGGAGTACGAACAGATCCTGGGCGGGAGCCCGGGGTTGCACCTCGTTCCTCTCGATCCGCGCCTCCTCCGTGCCGCCGCTTACCTGCGCGCTGCCACGCAGATGAAAACGCCGGACGCGATTCAAGTCGCATCTGCTTTGATCGCCGGCTGTACCGCTTTGTTGACCAACGATCGCCGGATCCCTCGAGTTTCGGGACTCCGTGTCCTTCACGCGCGGGCCTATCTGCACGGAACGTAACGGCTCGTTTCGCAGCCGCTCCTTTTCCACGCGTACGGTACCGGGAGATGACGAAGATGACGAGATACCGAGCGGGACAGGCTGTGCTCTGGGCGGCGGCGATGGCGGTCTTGCAGCCGCTGGCGACGGGCATCGCCGCCGGCGCTCGTGCCGGCGGCGATCCGGCACTGCCAATCAGCGGGACCTCGGTTCCGGAGCTGGCGAGCTACGACCGCATCATTCAAAACCTGATGCAGAAATGGCACCTTCCCGGCGGCTCGGTAGCGGTGGTCAGGGACGGGCGACTCATCCTGGCCCGGGGTTATGGCTGGGCCGCCGCCGAGGAGCGCCAGCGCGTCCAGCCCGACTCGCTCTTTCGCATCGCCAGCCTTTCCAAGTCGCTCACCGCCGCGGCTATTCTCAAGCTCGTCGAGGACGGCAAGCTGCGACTCCACGACCGGGCGTTTCTGCTGCTCAAGGATCTCGCCCCCAGCGGCGCGGCGCATGCCGACCGGCGGCTCGATCAGATCACCGTCCTCCACCTGCTCCAGCATTCAGGCGGCTGGGACAGAGACCAGAGCTTCGACCCCATGTTTCGCTCGCGCGAGATCGCCCGGACCATGGGTGTGCCCACTCCGCCAGGCGCCGCGGTCATCGTGCGTTACATGATGGACAAGCCGCTGCAGTTCGCCCCCGGAACACGCTGTGTCTACTCGAACTTCGGCTACTGCGTGTTGGGGCGCATCATCGAGAAGACGACCGGGCAGCGCTACGAGGATTTCGTCAGGTCCCACATCCTGCGCCCGGCCGGGATCACATGCATGGGCATCGGCCATTCCCTGCTGGCGGAGCGCGCGCCCAAGGAGGTCCGCTACTACGGTTTTCCCGGCATCGGCCTGGCGCGCTCGGTCTTCGCGAGCGGGCCCGCTAAGGTGCCCTGGCCCTATGGCGGCTGGTACATCGAGGCGATGGACGCGCACGGCGGCTGGATCGCCTCGGCGGTCGACATGGCCCGCTTCATCACCGCGGTGGATGCCCGCGGTCATCGCCCGCAGATCCTGCGGCCGCCATCTCTGCAGCAGATGATCGCCCGCCCGGCGCCGCCGCAGTCGGTAGGAAGCGACAACTGGTATGGCATGGGATGGCAGGTGCGGCCGGCGGACGGCGATGCGAACTGGTGGCATTCGGGGTCGCTCGACGGGACCTCCACGCTCATGGTGAGGGCATACAACGGGCTGACCTGGGTCGTGCTCTTCAACTCCCGCCCGAAGAATTCCGACGCATTCGGCGGCGAGCTGGACAGTGCGATGTGGCGGGCCGCCGGCGCCGTCAAGACATGGCCCGCGCATGATCTCTGGCAGCAGTTCGGCGGCTGCCCACCCGGCCGCTGAGGGAGCGCCGCCTCTCCTCCCGGTGCCTCATCGACGCTCTGCGCGGCGAAACGAGAGCAAAGACCCAATCGCTCCGCGCCGTCAGTTCTTGTAATATTCGATGCTGGAAATCGACGAGATCGAGGGTCTGGTCGCCCTCTCTGGAAGGAACCCGGACATGCTGGACCGCCGCGCGTTTCTGTCTTCGACCGTCCTCCTCCTGGCCGCCCTGGTGGCCGGTTGCGCCAGCACCCAGGCTCCCCCCGCGGGCGGTTCCGGCAGCGGGACGGCCGCGGGCTCGGTGGTCGAGATCAACCTCCTGCAGCTCAACGACGTCTACGAGATCGGCGCGGTGGAAGGCGGGAAGCAGGGCGGGCTCGCCCGGGTGACGACGCTGCGCAAGCGTCTTATCGCCGAGAACCCCAACACGTTCACCGTCCTGGCCGGCGACTTCGTGAGCCCTTCGGCCCTGGGCACGGCCAAGGTAGACGGCCAGGCGCTGGCGGGCAAGCAGATGGTTGCGGTCCTAAACGCCATGGGCCTGGACCTGGCCACGTTCGGCAACCATGAGTTCGATCTCAAGGAAGACCAGCTCCTCGACCGCCTCGCCGAGTCGCGTTTCCGCTGGACCTCGGCCAACGTGACACGGGCGAGCGGCGGGGCCTTTCCCGGAGTGAGCCCTCACGCCGTTCTCACGGCACAGGGCCGAGGTGGCAGCGTCCGCATCGGAGTGGTGGGTGTCACCCTGGCCAGCAATCCGGTGGACTATGCCTCCTACGCCGACTCCCTCACCGCCTTCCGGCGCGAGGTCGAATCCCTGCGCGGCCAGGTGGAGGTGGTGGTGGGCCTGACTCACCTGGCGTTCGCGGATGACCAGGCCCTGGCCGAGGGTGTTGCCGGGGTGGCCCTCATCCTGGGCGGCCACGAGCACGAAAACGTCCGGGCCTTCCGCGGCGCCGGCTTCACACCCATCCTCAAGGCGGACGCCAACGCGCGCTCGGTCTACGTCCATCGCCTGGCCTACGACACCGCCCACCGGAGCCTCGCCGTCGACTCCAGGCTGGTGATCGTCTCAGACGAGATCCCCGAAGATCCGGAGGTGGCCAAGCTGGTGGCCTCCTGGGAAGAAAAGGGCTTCGCCGGTTTTCGCCAGCTGGGCTTCGAGCCCACCGCAAGAGTCGCCGTCACGACGGTGGCCCTCGACGGCCGCGAAGCCAGCGTCCGCACCCGGGCCACCGAGCTCACGGACCTCATCGCCCGCGCCTTCCTGGCGGAGGCTCAGGGTAGTGAGATGGCCGTCTACAACGGCGGCTCGATCCGTATCGACGACGTGCTCCCACCCGGCCCGGTCACCCAGTACGACGTGATCCGGATCTTGCCATTCGGAGGCAAGATCCTGACCGCCGACATCCGGGGGAACCTGCTGGCCCGTGCGCTTGACCAGGGGCTCGCCAGCCGGGGCCAGGGCGCCTTCTTGCTGACCGCCAACGTGAGCCGGAGCGGCGGAGGCTGGACGGTGGGCGGCAAGCCACTGGATCCGGGCCGCACCTACAGGATCGCCATCAACGACTATCTGGCGGCGGGCAAGGAGCAGGGCCTGGACTTCCTCGAGCCGGGCCCGGACTTCACGGTCGTCAAGGACAACCGGGACCAGCGCATGGCGGTGATCGATCAACTGCGCCGCGAGTACCCGGCTTCGCGGTAGCTGATGTCTTCAGCAGCCTGCCTCCGTCCTGGCGGCCACCGTGCCGAGCTGGGCATCGAGCAGCGCTCCCCAGCGGTCGCGGAGCTCCGCCGCGGCGTCGACCGCCGGGCCATAGAGGTTCCAGCTCAGGGTCAGGAAGCCCTGGCCGCCGTGGGTCTCGCAGTACAGGCAGAGCAGCGCATCATGAAGCGACTCGACCGTCGCCATCAGGTAGCCCGGAGGGTCAAGGCGCCGGATCACGCCGTCGAGGTTCTCGCCCAGCGCCGTCCGCACCCGGTAGCGCTCGCCGGCGGCGAGCCCCGCCAGGCTGCCCTCCGCGAGCAGGCAGGCCGGGCTGAGCATGAGCTTCCAGAGCTGCTCGGCGGACATCGCCACCGGACGGCAGAACGTGACCGCGCGGCACGGCTCGCCCCGGTGCCGCTCGAGATCGTGCTTGAGCACCGCGAGGAAGCTCTGCCAGCCCCTGCGCGTGCCGTCATACTCCGCGTCCCAGTCGGCGCCGGCGCCGAAGCCGGAGTGCACGAGACGCAGGACTGTACGTCCGCCGCTCCCCTCGAGCAGGTAGTCGACGGTCACCGGCCCGACGACGCCCTGGCGGTCCTCCTGGCGCAGGCGCAGGTGGCGATTCGGCTCCCAGATCTCGATCCTTCCCGTCCCCTCCACCGGGCCGCCCCAGGAGACCCAGATGCTGCCGCCGAGACCCGGCCGAATGTTCTCAATGTCAAGACGAAAATATTTGTCGGTAATTTCCGGGCCGAGCCTGGCCGCATCGCGCGGCATCTCGGAACGCCCGGATAGCAGCCCCCCACTCGGCCGCCTCGTGCGGCGCCCGATGGCGCAGCGCCTCGACGGTCGCCAGGCGCTGCGGGCGGCGGGGGCTTGCTCCCCCGCCGCCTGCGCGGTCGCCGCGGCGGCTTCAGATCACGGACAGGTCGAGAAGGCGGCGGTGTCCTGGATGGGCTGGAACTGGATGTTGAGCGGATTGGTGTAGGTCCGCATCGCTCCGGTCGTCGAATCGGTGACGGTGATCACCACCCGGACATTGGTCAGTCCGCCGGCGAAGACCCAATAATGGTGGGTCACGCCGCAGCCGTTCAGCACCTTGAGCACCGCTTCGACGTTGGAGCTGCTGAAGAACCAGAAGTAGCCGGTGTCGTCAGTCAGCTTGACCACTCGCGCATTGCCGGTCTGGCCGGTGTTAGAGCGGAAGGTCGCCGTGACCTTGAAGCGGCCGGCGTTCAAGCAGAGAGTGAAGGCATCGGGCGTGCAGGGCTGGGGCGCCGCAGGGGCGAGGAACTGCGCGATCTGGTTGAAGGTCACGGCGAAGGCGCCGTCGACCTGGTCGTTATTGATCGTGTCGCAGTTGTCGTTGACGTTGGTGCCGCAGAGCCCGTTGAGCTGGCCGACCACCGAGCCGTCGGCCAGCATGACCGGCGACCCCGAGCTGCCGCCAGCGGTCGCGCCCCTGGTGAGCGTGTGGTAGATGAAGGTCGGCGCGGGCAAAACCCCAGTACCACAGTCCGTGGAGGTGTTGACGGAGGACTGGGAGTAGGCCTGCGGAAGGGATTGCCCGTTGGGCGCCGGGTGGGAGAGCCGGAAGAGAGTCGTGTTGGTCCGTACGGAGCTGGCATTGGCGTCCCAGCCGAGGAAAGTGCGTCCGGCCGGCACGCTGTGCAGCTGTACGAGCGTGAAGTCCGAGCCGGAGCTGTCGTCCACCCCGGTCAGCAGCGTCGAGCCGTTGCTGCGCGGCACCGAGCTCTCGTCCGGGACGAGGAAGTTGTGGTTGCAGGAGGAGGTGAAGTAGTCCCAGAAGGCCTCCAGCGATGTAGCCGACGCCTGGGTCGAGAAGCAGTGATTGGCGGTCAGCAGGTAGGGGATGCCGTCGGAGTGCGTGTCGTTGAGCAGCGAGGCGGAGCACAGGAAGGCGCAAGTGCCTACCCCCCCTGGACACGTATCGTTGAATTGCAGCGCCGCCATGCCGCGGCGCAGGATGCCGATGTTGGGCAGATCGGCGTTGCCCTCGCAGCTCGAGTCGAGCAGGCAGGCCGTGCTGTCCTGCGCTTGAAACGAACGCAGCGTCTCGTCCGCCACCGGCGTCGACGGAGCCTCAGTTGCGAAGAGCTGCGAGGAGGACTGACGCGGAGCTCCCGCAGCGGCCGGCGGGCGCTGGGCAGCCGCCGCAGCGCTGATGCGGCCGCCGGCATCGAGGCGGAAGATCTCCATCACCTCGCCCACCGTGAACGTGGCCTCGCCCGAGACGATCCCGGGAATTGGCGGCAATGCCCGGAGCGCCGTGCGTGCCGGGCCGGCGGCCTCGGCGTCAGCGCTCGCGGCTGCTACGGCCGCGGCGGCGGCAAGCGGCATCTGGATCTCGAACAGCAGCGACTCGCCGCCGACGCTCGGGGTCCACAGATCGCCGGCCGGGGCGCGCAGCTCGAGCCCGAACTCGCGGGGCGTCTCGCCCGCGCCGTGAACCCACATCCGGCTCCCCTCCGGCAGCTGGACGCCGGTCAGATGCAGGCGCAAGCGGTAGGCGCCCTGGACCTTGACGTGCGTCCCCCAGGCCAGCCATCCGGGCGCGGCGTCGGCGAGAAAGCCAGCGCGAAACGGCGCCGCGGCGCCACGCCCTAGATCCGCCGGCGTCAGGTGAACCGTGCTCGCCGCCGGCAGTGGACGGCTGAAGCCGTTCCTCGTCGGCAGTTTGCCGGCGGCATTCCAGGCCACCAGGGCGTCGACCTGGTCGCGCGCCCCCTCGGCGGCGGCGCGCAGGGTCTGCAGCGGCGCCCGCTCCAGATCGGCGGAGAGGCGCAGGGCGCGGCTGGCGACGAGCGCCTCGTCGCGCGCATTGGGCGGCGCCGGCGCTGCGACCAGCGGCCCCATCTTCTGGGCGAAGGCCGCCGATGCCAGCGCCGCCGCCAGGACGGGATAGACAGTGAGAATAACGAGCCGGGTTTTCCCTGAGATGTTCATCGAGTTCTCCTTTCGCTACCCTTGCTGGAAACCGGAGCGCCGTCGGCGGGAGGAGCTTCCAAGTGGCCGTTCAGGGCTGTTCAGGCCAATAGACTAAGCGATTCCTGCGCCCGAGGGGTAGGGAGTCCACCCGCCCACCTCCACTCGTGGAGCCAAGATCTGGCATACTACCCATGCTTCTTCCGGCGCTTCTGTCAACGGTCGGGCCCAGAGCCGGGCCCAGAAACCGATTCCGGCGGGCCGAGGCTCGCCGAAGAAAGGTCCAAGATATGACGCATCGTGCAAAGCAGTCGGTTCTCGCGGCGATCGTAGCCGCGGCACTCCTTGGCGTAGCCCTCGGCGCCGCGGCCCCAAGCGGGGCCGGCCAGGCTTCCGGCTGGGCCATGAACGCCACGGCGATCGAGGCGTGCAGCTGTCCGATGTTCTGCCAGTGCTATTTCAACAGCAAGCCGGCGGGCCATCACGAGAGCGGCGCGAAGGAGGCCCATTTCTGCAGGGCGAACCTCGCCTACCGTGTCAACAAGGGTAATTTCGGGTCCACCTCGCTCGATGGGGCCAAGTTCTGGCTCGCCAACGACCTGGGCGGCGATTTCTCGCGCGGGCAGATGGACTGGAACGTCCTGTACTTCGACAAGTCACTGTCGAAGGAGCAGCGCGCAGGTCTCCAGGAGATCGTCGGCCATCTCTTCCCCGTGAAGTGGAACTCGTTCTCCACGGCAGAGGCATCGATCGATGCCTGGCAGTTCGATGAGAACGGCGCGCACGCGACCATGGATGGAGGCAAGACGGCCGAGGTCAGGCTGGTGCGCCCGGCGGGCTCGGCCAACGGTCCAGGCCCGCTGGTGCTCAAGAACCTCAAGTACTGGGGGGCGCCGCGCAACGACGGCTTCGTAATGATGCCGAACGAGGTCGAGGCGTACCGGGTGGGCCCGAAGGCCTTCGAGTACAAGGGCACCAACGGCTTCCTGATCACCGTCGACCTCAACTCCGGCGACTTCCCCACGGCGCCCGCGGCGAAGCCCGCCGGCAAGTAGGCGGGAGGCGTAGGACGTCAGGCGGCCCTTGGCGACGAGCTGCAGCAGGACGGTGTTGTCGCCCTCGAACGTGGTGTAGGCTGCCAGGCCGCAGACCCGGGTGAGGGTCCGGGCGCGGCCACCGGAGCGGCTGGGTCGGTCATCATGCTGCAACAGTACCATCGCAGGCCGACGCGCGCCGGGGCCGCGCCGCGGTCTGGTGAGGAGGCGATGGGAGCTCACCGTCCGCCTGCCGGGGCGGCAACCATCTCGGCCGCTGGGGCAGCAGCCGGGGCGCCGGCCGAGGCGGCAACCGGTCCCGCTGCCGGAGCGGCAGCCGGGCCCGCTGCGCGCAGGGTCGCGAACAGGTCCTTGATGTCTTCCGCCGACAGCGCTCCGGTCTGACGGTCGACCTGTTTGCCATTCTGGAAGAGCAGGAGCGTCGGCAGCGCCTGGACCCCGTAGCGGTCGGCGTAGGTGTGATTCCAGGTGATGTTGATACGGACGATGCGGACCTGGCCGCCGAGCTCCTTGGCGACCTCGTCGAGCGCACCTTCCAGCTTGCGGCACGGAACGCACCAGGGCGCCCAGAAATCGACCAGCACCGGCACGTTGGCGCGCAGGACCTGCTCGGGGAAGCTGTGATCCGAACCGCTGACGGTCCGCCCCGGCCCGGTGGCGCCCTCGGCGCCGCGCTCGATCAACGCGAGCGCGAGCGCGATGAGCAACATCTGGACCATCACCCTCAGCAGCCGCCCGGCCCGGCCGCGGGCCGGAATCTGCGGCCGCTGGGCGATCTCGGAGAACTGTTCGCGCTGGGTCGTGGAACCGATCATTTTGCGCCCCTTCGATCAGGAGAGCGGCAGCGTTGCGCCAGTCGCTCTGTACTGATCACATTTTCGGCGGGCGCCGCAGCGCGAAATATCGGCCGAGCGATCGACTTGGCGTGCGCCGCCGGCAAGCCGGCCGTAGGAGATGTCCTACAGCGCTGTCAGCCAATCGATCGTTGGTCAGGCAGTCCACCCTGGTTGGAAGCGCGGGTTGGCCGGCACATCTACCATTGCCGGCAGGCCGGGACCCGCGCGCCTGATCAATTGGTTGAGGAAAGCGCCGGCGCGGGCGGTGTTTTGCGGCGTGCGGGGTGTTGCGCGGGCGGCGGGCCGGGTCTTCAGGGCGCTGGCGGGCCGCTGGGACCACGAAGCAACAGGGTGAGCAACGTTGTAGACTGCGGGCTCCCGCGCCCTTTCTCGGAGGAGCTCTTGCCATGAAGCGCTTGCCTGCCCTGGTTTCCTTGCTCTGCCTGATGCCGCTGCCGGCGGCGCTGGCGGCCGCGGATGAGACGGCCCGCCTGCACGACCTGTTCGCCCGTGAGTGGGAGCAGCGGCTGCGCGACAACCCGCTCTTCGCCACCTCGGTCGGCAGGCACGAATACGACGCCCAGCTCCCCGAGGTGAGCTATCCCGAGCTGGAGCGCCGCCACCAGGCGGCCAAGACGCTGCTGGCCGAGCTCGCGGCGATCGACCTCTCCCGGCTCCCGGCCGCCGACGCCGTCAATGCCGCGATCTGGAAGGAGCAGCTCGACGAGCGCATCGCCGGCTTCGAGCTCGGTACTTATCAGATGCCGTTCAACGCCGACTCGGGCTTCCACACCGGCTTCGCAATGCTGCCGGACCAGATGCCGTTCGCCACGGTGCGCGACTACGAGAACTACCTTGCCCGCCTGCGCGCCTGGCCCCGCTACGTCGCGCAGCAGATCGAGCTGATGAGGATGGGGATCGCGCGCGGGTTCACGGTCCCCCGCGCGGTGCTCGACGGCTACGAGCGGACGATCTCCTCGCACGTCGTCGACGACCCGGCGAAGAGCGTCTTCCACCGCCCGTTCGAGCGCTTCCCGGCCACCATGCCGGGGGCCGACCGCGAGCGTCTAGGTCGGGCGGCCCGGGAGGCCCTCGACGCGGGCGTCATTGCCGGCTACAAGAGCTTTCTCGCCTTCTACCTCGCAGAATACCTGCCGCACGCGCGCGCGACGACCGCCGCCTTCGACCTCCCGAATGGGCGCGCCTTCTACGCCCGACAGATCCGCCGCTTCACCACCCTCGACCTCTCGCCTGAGGAGATCCACAAGATCGGCCTCGCCGAGGTCGAGCGGATCGCGGCCGAGATGCAGGCCGTCATGCGCCAGGTGGAGTTCAAGGGTGACTTTGCCGGCTTCCTCCAGTTCTTGCGCACTGATTCTCGCTTCTACGCCAAGACCCCCGACGAGCTGCTCAAGGACGCGGCGTGGATCGCCAAGCGGATGGACGGCAAGCTGCCCGCGCTGTTCAAGACTCTGCCGCGCCTCCCCTACACCGTCAAGCCGGTGCCCGATCACCTGGCCCCCAAGTACACCTCCGGACGCTACGTCGAGTCGCCGGCCGGCAGCACCCAGCCCGGGGTCTACTGGGTCAACACCTACAAGCTCGACAGCCGCCCCCTCTATGACCTCGAGGCGTTGACCCTGCACGAGTCAGTGCCAGGCCACCACCTCCAGATCGCCCGCAGCCAGGAGCTGGCGGATCTGCCCAACTTCCGCCGCTACTCCTACATCTCCTCCTTCGGCGAGGGCTGGGGGCTCTACTCCGAGTGGCTCGGCCTGGAGGCCGGCTTCTACACCGACCCTTACAGCAACTTCGGGCGCCTGACCTACGAGATGTGGCGCGCCTGCCGGCTGGTCGTCGATACCGGCATCCACGCCCTGGGCTGGACGCGGCAGCAGGCGATCGATTACCTGGCTTCCCATACCGCGCTGCCGCTGCACGAAGTCGAAACCGAGACCGACCGCTACATCTCCTGGCCCGCCCAGGCGCTCTCCTACAAGCTGGGCGAGCTGAAGATCAAGGAGCTCCGCCGCCGGACCGAGCAGGCCTTGGGGCAGGCCTTCGACGTACGCGAGTTCCACGACGTCGTGCTGGGGAGCGGCGCCGTCCCGCTCTCCGTCCTCGAGCAGAACGTCGACCGCTACATCGCGGAGCGCTCGGCGAAGAAGAGCTCGGCCGGCAGCCCGGCCCGGCCCTGATCAGCGGACCCGGCTGCCGGGCGCCGTGGAGTCGTAGAAGGCCGCGATATCGGTCTTCCACTGCTTGAGCGACGGATCGTGGACGTACATCATGTGTCCGGCATCGTAGTACCTGATCTGGATGTGGGAACGAAGCTCCTTCTCCAGGCCCAGGTGATCGAACGTCGACTCGGTGGCGAGAAACGGCGTCGCCAGATCATAGGTGCCGTTGAGCACCAGCACGCGCAAGCTCGGGTTGTAGCCGAGGGCATGGGCAAGGTCGAGGCCCGTGTTGGCGATCGGCACGCTGGCGAGGAAACCGCGAGCGGCGCCGGGCGGCCGGTGCTTCCAGTCCCACGATTGGCCGACCTCGCCATTCTGGATGCGATAGGTCTTTCCCTGTCCGAACTTGAGCTCGTTCTGGTAGTAGTCGAGAAAGGCGGCGGTGAAGGCCGAGCTGATGGCGGCCGACTGCGGGTCGTACTCCGCGTCTTCGGCGAGCAGGTCGAAGGTGACGCCGGTGAAGCGCGCGTCCAGCCGGCCGACGGTGACGTGGTGCTCGCGCAGCAGCTCCTGCGCGAACTGCTGCTCGCGCACCCGCAACCTGGCTTTCTTGATGAAGTCGGCGGATAGGCCGGTGAAGAGGTGCAGCTTCTCTGCGACCGCGTCGCGTTCCTGCTCGGAAAGCGTGTCTCCCTTGAGCAGCGCCGCCGAGTACTCGCCGAGCGCGAACTTGCGCGCCTCGTCCAGGAACGGTTCGAGCTTGGCGGGCGGCTGCGCCAGCACGTGGTGGTAGGCCGCGACGGCGGCGTAGCTGGGCACGATCAGGGCGAAGGGCCGCTCGTTGCCCGGCCAGGCGAAGAGCGATTCGATGTCCAGGGCGACCGAGACCAGGATCACCCCGTTGAAGGCCATGTTGTGGCGCGTCTGCAGGTAGTCGACGATGCCGGCCGAGCGGGTGGTGCCGTAGCTTTCGCCGAGCAGGTATTTCGGCGAATTCCAGCGCCCGTGGTCGCTCACGAACTGCTTGATGAAGCGGCTGACCGAATCGATGTCCGGATCGACGCCCCAGAAGTCCTTGTCCTTGGACTCGCCGGCCGCGTGGCTGAGCCCGGTGCCGACAGGGTCGATCATCACCAGATCGGTCTTGTCGAGAATGCTGTAGGCGTTGTCGACCACCTGATAGGGCGCGGGCGGGGTCGGGGCGGCGTCGGCGGTGACGATGCGCCGCGGCCCCAGCGCGCCCATGTGCAGCCAGACCGAGGAGGAGCCCGGCCCGCCGTTGTAAGCAAAGGTGATCGGGCGCGCAGTCTTCTTGCCCGCCCCCTCGGCGCCGCGCTCGATATAGGCCACGTAGCCGACGACGGCGGTCGGCTCGTCCTTGTCGTTGCGCAACACGAGGGTGCCGGCGGTCGCCGAGTAGTCGACCGTCTTGCCGCCGATCACCACGCTGTGCTGGGTAACCGATTGCTCAGGTTTGGGCGCCTCCGGCTTCTTGGCTTCCTCGCCGGCCGGCTTGTCGGCGGCGCGCAGCGGGGCGGCGGCGCCGAGCAGCGCGACGATAGGCATGGCGGTCATGGCGGTCATGGCGGCGATCGAGCATGCAAGACCTTTCTTCACGAGTCCTCTCCTCTGGGGTGCGGTGCGGCGTTTGGCGGCCAGATGATTCTGGCGCAAGGCGGCGCCGCGAGCAACCTGCCGCCCCGCGATTCCCCGCGATTCCGATCATCGCGTCCCGCGAGCCTCGCCGGTCGTCCCTCCCTGGTCGCGTTGGCCCCTCGCTCCTGCTACACCCTCCCACCGCCAAGCCCTTCACAATCGCATCGAGGATATTCTGCGCGGTACGAGCGGCCTCGACGGCCAGCGGCGCGCTCAAGATTGATCGTCCGAGACCACGACCTGGTCGGGCCAGAGGCGCTGCAGCAGCTCCTCGCGCGGCCGGTCTGGCGCGGAGGTTGCTCCATTGCCGGTGACTCTACTCGGCCACGCCCTTCTCCTTGAGGAGGCTCCACACCCTCTCGGGGGTCATCGGGATGTCGATGTGCCGCACGCCCAGATGAGCCAGGGCGTCGACCACCGCGTTGACGATCGCCGGCGGCGCGCCTACCGTCGCCGATTCGCCCACCCCCTTGGCCCCGAGCGGATGGTGCGGCGACGGGGTCACCGTCTTTGCGGTCTCCCAGGCCGGCGTCTCCATCGCGGTCGGCACCAGGTAGTCCATGAAGCTGCCGCCCGAGATGTTGCCGCTGTCGTCGTAGCTGATCTCTTCGAGCAGCGCCGGCGCCATGCCCATGGTCAGCCCGCCGTGGATCTGCCCGTCGACGATCATCGGGTTGATGATGTTGCCGCAGTCGTCAACCGCCACGAAGCGGCGGATCTTCACCTCGCCGGTGCCGCGGTCGATATCGACCACGCAGATATAGCTGCCGAACGGAAAGGTCAGATTCGGCGGATCGTAGTAGTCGACCGCCTCGAGTCCCGCCTCCATTCCCGGGGGGTGGTTGGTGTAGGCGGCGAAGGCGATCTCCTGGATGGTCTTGGCTTTCTGCGGCGCCCCCTTGACGAAGAACTTGCCCGGCTCCCACTCGAGGTCGTCTTCGCTCGCCTCCAGCAGATAGGCGGCGATCTTCTTCGCCTTGGCGCGGATCTTGCGCGCCGCCATCGCGCCGGCGGCGCCGGCGGTCGGCGTCGAACGGCTGGCGTAGGTGCCGAGGCCGTAGGGGGCGGTGTCGGTATCGCCGTCCTCGACCCTCGTCGGGCTCGAGCGCGGTCTGGAAGAGGCCGCGGAAGAAATCGTCGATTGGGATGGTGCGCGCTCCCCGCGGGCCGGTCGCCACCACCAGGGCGCGTAGCGCCAGCATGGTGGCCGGGTGATCGTTGGCCGGATCGCCGTGCGCCAGGTTGCCGCCCACCGTCGCCAGGTTGCGCACCAGCGGATCGGCGATCACCGCCGCCGTGTCGGCCAGCAGCGGGTAGCGCGTGCGAATGAGCTCGGAATGCTCGAGCGCCGACTCGCGGGTGCGGCCGCCGAGCACGAGATGGCCGCCCTCTTCGCGAATGTACTCGAGGCCGGGGACTCGGCCGATGTCCACCAGGTGGCCGGCGCTTCCCAGGCGGAGCTTGAGCAGCGGCAGCAGGCTCTGTCCGCCCGAGAGGACCTTGGCCTCGTCGTCGCGGTGGCGGCCGAGCAGCGCCACCGCCTCGTCGAGCGTCTGCGGCGCGTGGTAGTCAAAAGCTGCGGGAATCATCACGTGCTCCTTTCCACTAGCGGACCAAGAACCAGTAGATGACCGCGGCGAGGACGATGACGCCGATCCAGAAGCCGGGGCGGCGCAGGGTGCGGCCGGCGGCCCGGGCCGCCGCCGCTGCCCCCAGCGCGCCGAGGTCCAGGGCCGGCTCGCCAGCCGGCGGTCCCGGCTCGGCCGGCGCCGGTTCGGCGGCCCGGGGAGTCGCTGCGGCAGCCGCAGAATCGGCCGCGGCGGCGGTGCCGGCGGCCGCGGGGGCCGGCTGGGCCGGCGGCGGCGCGAGCGAAGAGGGCGAAGAGGGTGAAGAGGGCGCGGGCGCGGCGGGTCCCGGAGCCGCAGCGGCCGGCGGTGCGACTGCCGCACCCGCGGCCGGCGGCGCGCTTCCAGGTGGCGCGTGGGATGCCTCGAGCTCCCGGCGCATGCCGTCGGCGAAGCGCGCGAACAGCTGGTCGCTGACGTCCTGGATCATGCCGCGCCCGAACTGCGCCAGCACCCCGACCACGTTGACGTCGGAGATCACCGTCACCTCGGTCTCGCCGGCCGTGCGCTCGACGACGCGGCTCTTCATCCGCATGTCGGCGCCCCCCTTGCCGCGCGTCTCCTGACCGGCGGCCGCGAGCTCCGCCTCTCCCGCCGCCGCATCCAGCCGCTCGAAGCGCAGCGTGCCGCGATAGTTGGCGGTCACCGGTCCGACCTTGACCGTGATCGTTCCAGCCCAGGTCTTTTCGTCCACCTGCTCCGTGATGGCGGCGCCGGGCAGGCATCGCGCCACCCGTCGCGGGTCGGTGAGGAAATCCCACACCGCTGGGGCGGGCGCCTTGACGACAAAGCTCTTTTCGATCTGCATGCCCATCTGTCGATCACCTCAGACGCCGGAGAGGAGTGGCAGGAGTCGCTCGAGCGACTCGAGGTTGTGGGCCGGGAGGAGGCGGTCGACGTACGGGAGTGCCGCCGCCATGGCGCGGGCGGTGGGCTCGTAGCGCCGATCTCCCGCCAGCGGGTTGAGCCACACGACGCGCAGGGCCCGCGCCCGGATGGCGCGCATCGCCGCCGCCAGCGGCTCGACGTCGCCGCGGTCGAGACCGTCGCTCAGGATGAGCACCACCGTGTGGGGGCCGACCAGCGCGTCGAGATGGGAAGCGGCGAAGTCGGCCAGGCATTCGCCGATCCTGGTGCCGCCCGACCAGTCGGGCACGCGGGCGGCCAGACGCTCCAGCGCGAGATCGACCCGGCCCGGGCGCACCGTCCCGAGGTAAGGCGTCAGACGCACCAGCGCGGTGTTGAAGGCGAAGACCTCGCGCCCGCGGCTCGAGCGCACCACCCGGCGCAGCGCCAGCACGAAGCCAAGCAGGAACCGGCTGTAGGGATCCATCGAGCCGCTGGTATCGCACAGCACTACCAGGCTGGCGAGAGAAAGGAACTCGCCGCCCTGAGCGCTGCGCGACGATCTCCGCCAGCACGGAAAGGGCAATCTCTTCCGGCATGTGGGCCCCGATGGCAACTCCCGCCGGGCTGCTGATCGAATCGAGCTGCTCGCCGGCCACGCCCTGGACCAGCAAGGTCTGCCGCATCTCGGCGAAGCGCCGGGCGCTCGCCACCACTCCCAGGTATGCCGGCCGCAGCGCCAACGCCGCCCGCACCGCCTCTTCGTCGCCATGGCCCATGGTCGCCACTACGGCAAAGCAGGGAGCGCGGGAGACCGCCGCCGCGAGGGCGTCGAGCTCGGGGGTCGCGAGGTCCTCGGCGAACAGCAGGTCGGCATCGGGGAACATCGCCGGCTCCGCCGCGGGGTCGACGGCGATGATCGAATAGCCCATGGCCTTGCCCAGCTTCACCAGCGCCCGCGCTGCAGGGGAGACGCCGAAGACCACCAGGCGAATGGGCGGGAGAATCGGTTCGAGGTAGATCTCCACGCTGCCTCCGCTGTGGCAGGTCATCGGGAAGAAAACCACTCCGGGCCGGCGCTCGAGCTCCGCGGCCGGAGGATCGGGCGCCAGGGCGAGCAGGCGGGGCTTGCCGTCGAGGAGGGCGCGCTGCGCCTCGCGGACCACGGCCGGCTGGGTGCAGCTGCCGCCGAGCCAGCCCTTGAAGGCGCCGGCGGCGGTGATGAGGGCCATGTCGCCGGCCTGCGCCGAGCTGGCCGGCCGCCGGCGCACCACGACCGCCAGCACGAAAGGCTCCTCTCGGCGCGCCAGGTCCGCCGCCATCTGCAGGAGCTCGGCGTGCATGATCGGCTAGCGGGCCCCGCCGCCAAATCCGCCGGTAATCCGCGCGTAGTCCTCCGGAACGTCGAGGTCGGAGAGCGCCGCCGCGGGCCATGGCATTACCTCCGCCTGGCCGCGGTGGCGCTTGACCACCTGCCTGCCGCAGCCGCCCCCCTGCATCGTGCGCAGCTCGCCGAAGAGGGCGCGGTCGTAGAGCATGGGCGGCGCGTTGACCCCTTCGTAGTCGGAGATGACGAGCGGCGCCTCGGTGGCGCGGTAGCGCGCGATGAGCTGGGCGATCATCTCCGCTCCGACCAGCGGCATGTCTGCCAGCAGCACCATCGCCGCCTGCACCCGCGCCGGCAGCGCCGCGAGACCGGCGTGCAGCGAGGACGTGATCCCGCGCTCGTAGTCGGGATTGACCACGACCTGGCAGGCGAGCCCCTGGAGCTCCTCGGCGGCTCTCCCCGCCTGGTGGCCGAGCACCACGACGAGCGGATCGAGTCCGCCGGCGAGCGCCCGCCGCACCGCCCGGCGCAGCAGGCTCTCTCCCTCCAGCTCGAAGAGCAGCTTGTTGCTCCCCATCCGGCTCGAGGTGCCGGCGGCGAGCAGAATGCCGCCGACCGGGCAGATGCGCGCAGCCGGCTCAGCCGGCATGGATCGCCTCCCGTCGCTCGCTCAGATGGCGCGGCTCGCGCTGGGCGACGAAGGCGAGCAGCTCGGCGACGATGGCGAGCGCCACCTGGCGCGGACCATCGGCGCCGAGATCGAGGCCCACCGGGCCGAAGACCCGCTCCGCAGGCGGCGCGCTCGCGGCCCCTGCGGCAGCCTGGGCGCCCAGGCCCACAGCAACATCGCGCAGGATGGCCTCGGTCCTCTCCCGCGGCCCCAGCACCCCGACATAGGGCAGACCCGCCGCCAGCAGGCGCCGCACCCACTCGCGGTCGTGGGCCAGCGAATGGGTCTTGACCACGGCCAGCGAGCGTCCGGCGGGCGGGAGGTCGATGTCCTGACTCTCCGGGCGCGCCACGGCCAGTCTCGCGGCTGCCGGGAAATGCCGCGGCTCGAGCAGCGCCGGGCGGTGATCGAGCACCGTGACGCGGAAGCCGGCATCGGCGGCGTAGTCGACGAGCGGCCGGGCATCGTCGCCCGCCCCACACACGACGAGGTGCGGGGGAGGCTGCAGGGCCTCGACGAAGAGCCGCCGGCCGGCGAGATCGAGGACGGCGGAATGCGCCGACGAGCCCGGCCCGCGCACAGCAATTGAGCGCTTGGGCTCGAGGAGCTCGCGGGCATGCTCGGCGGCCGGCCGGTCGAGGTTCGCCGTGCCGAGCGAGCCATACACGGCACCCGTCGCGTCGATTGCCAGCGTCGCACCGAGCTCCTCCCCGCCCTCTATCACCGTCGCCACGGCAAACGCGGTGTCGCCGGCGCAGAGCTGCCGCAGCGGGCCCGCCAGATCCGCCAGCGAGCCGAAGGTGGCGGGCTGCACGAAGACGTCGACCAACCCGTTGCAGCCCAGCCCGAGGCCCCAGACGATGTCCTCCTCGGCGCCTGTGTGATAGTGCCGCAGGCACGGTGTCCCGCCCTCGGCGACGGCACGGGCAACCTCCCGCACGTCGGCCTCCAGGCAGCCGCCGCTGACGCTGCCCAGTGTCGCGCCGCTTTCTTCGATGAGGAACTTGGCGCCGGGCCGCCTATAGGCGGAGCCGGCGATGTGTACGACGGTGGCCAGGGCCGCCCGCTGCTTCGCCGCGGCCAGCTCGGCGAGCCGCAAGACGATCTCAGCGGTTTCCTTCCAGTGGTTCATGCCTCCCCAACCCAGGCGGCAAATATATCCTACCCGCCCAGGATTCAAGGGCGCGGCCGGGGATATCCAGGGCCGTTGTCCAACTCCGAGGCCGGCTGAAGTGCGCTGGGGTCTTGCTCGGTGGCTGAGACTGGCGGGGGCGGAGGAGAAAAAAGCGGGGCGAGGCCGACACGCGCGAGCCGATTGCCTCGCCCCTGGAGAATCAGGCTGGGCACGAGCTTCGCCCGGGGCCCGGACACGGCGCCTGACCGGAAGACGACGGACGGCTTAGCGGCGGCTGACCAGCCGTGCGGCACGCCGAAGGGCTCGACCGGAACGATTCTTGCGGTTTTGCTCGGCGGCGCCGGCTTTGCGCAGCTGAGCCGCGCATATGGAAATGACGCACCGCGATAGAGCGGAGCAAGAGGAGAGAGTGATGAGAAGAGTGCTTGCATTGAGTCTCCTGGTCAGCGCATTGGGCGTCATGTCCGCAACCGCCTGGGCGGACGAGCCGCCGACGATCCTCTGGAGGGCGCCGGACAGTGCGCCGGTCGATCCCGCCGCCAATCCGCCCGCCGCACCAACCAATCTGTTGGCAAGCAACCTGATGACCAATCAGGTAACGCTGTCGTGGACTCTCAACTCCAACGACGCCACGACCATTCATGTCGAAGGCAAGACCACGGTCACGGGGTTCCAATCGACCAACGCCGAGATCTTGCTCAAGGTGCTCAACGGCTGCGGCGTCGACAACGAGTTCTGGTTCTTTGCCGCCGGGCTCACCAACGTGCGGGTGGACATCCACGTCACCCACACCTCGACCGGAGCCATGAATACCTACATCAATGCCCTGAACAACCCCTTCCCGCCCATCCAGGACACTTCGGCCTTTATGTGTCCCTAGGCTGAGCCGACCAGCGGACGGGACTACAATGAGCGGGAACGCAAGGAGGCGCAGGCCCTGGACCCCGTCGCTCGCTTCGACGTCTTCTCCCTTCCGACGGGCACCGCGCTGGCCGTCGCCGGCGGCGGCTCGTTGCGCTTCCTGGGCCAGTACGCTTCGGCGAGCGCGGCGCGCGAAGTCCTGAAGCGCCTCGACCCGGAAGCGGTCCGGGATGCCGAGGCGCCGCCGCTTCCCGAGCTCCGCCGCCAGCTTGCCGACTACTTCGCCGGCGCGCGCCGGGCGTTCGACCTGCCCCTCGTTCTGAACGGCACCGACTTCGAGACCCGCGTCTGGCGGCAGCTGCTCGCGATCCCCTACGGCGAGACCCGCTCCTATCTCGAAGTGGCCAGGGCGATCGACCACCCCGCCGCCTGCCGCGCCGTGGGCCGCGCCAACGGCCGCAACCCGATCAGCATCGTCGTCCCCTGCCACCGCGTGATCGGCGCCGACGGCTCGCTGACCGGCTACGGCGGCGGCCTCCCGGTCAAGCGCCTCCTGCTCGAGCTCGAAGGCGCCCTACCGTCCAGCTCCTCCCGTCCCCCGCAGCTGCCATTTCCGTGGTGAGCTTCGCGCTGCCTCGCCGGACGGCGCGCCAGGGCGGGTGTTCTCGGCCGCAGAGGCCGCGTTTGACCGACGGTCCGATCCTGGTGCTCGGCGGCCCGGCGGACCGTTGACAGAGGTATGGCAGCAATATATGGTAGAACCATACATGGAGACCAACCTCTACCGCCTCGCGGGCCTGAGACCTACTTGGGGGTTTCCGCCCTGCTTGCCGGCGTGGCGTTTGCCGCCTGCTATCTGCCGGCGCGTCGCGCCACGCGCATCGATCCGCTGACCGCGCTGCGCTACGACGAATAGAGCGCGTCGATCGCGCGCGGCCGCTCGATGCCATGCGGCTTGAGGCCCTGGAAGCTCCCGGCCTCGACGCCGCTGCTCATGTAGGCGTCGCCTTCGGCCAGGTGCCAGGCCAGCTCGCCCAGCGACCGCCCTCCCGCGTCGGGCCGGAAGTCGTACTGGCCGGCGGGCAAGGCGCGCAACAGCTCGGCGGTCGTCTTCGCCTCGCGGTCCCACAGCTCGAGAAACGTCTGCAACTCGTCAAAAGGCATCGTGTCCTCCTCAGGTCGCGGCTCGATCGTCATGCTGCACGACCCCGATCCAAAGCTAGCGCAGACGGCGGTTGTGCCACAAGATGCGGCGCTATGGAACGGAAGCACTCGCCGCGTGACGCGGCAGGGGCCTGTAGTAGAGTTGCGCCGCCAAATGATGGCAGTGGTCCTTTGACGGAGGCTCTATGGCAACTTTCAATCTTCCCACCACATTGCGGCCGCTGGCGGGCGGAATGGATCAGGTCGAAGCTGCGGGCGCGACCGTCGGCGAGGCGTTGCGCGAGCTCGAACGGGCGCATCCGCGGCTGGCCGGCTGGGTGCTCGACGAGCGCGGCGGGCTGCGCCCGCATGTCTCGCTGTTCGTCAACGACCAGCTGGCAGCGCCCGAAAGCCCGATCGCACCCGGCGATGAGGTGCACATCGTGCCGGCGATATCCGGAGGGGTTGGAGGGCGTGGAGGGGGCGGAGAGGGCGGCGGGCGACCAGCGAAGGTCGAGATCCTCGCCGGCACGCGCAAGGGGCTCTTCGTGCTGCGCGGCCCGCGCGGCGGACCGCTGGCCGTGGCGGCGCGGCGCTTTGCCGGGCAGCCGGTCGAGTACGCGATGCGCGATCCGCGGACCGGCAGCTGCTTCGCCTCGGTGACCCACAGCCACTTCGGACCGCACCTCTTCATCGCGCCCGATCCGGCGGCAGCCGACGACTCCTGGGAGCAGGCCGCGGGCCCGGCCTTCCCCGCCGACACCGGCGCGACAGTCCAGCGGATCTGGGTGGTCGAGCCGGGGAGCGAAGAGGGGGAGCTGTGGGCCGGAGTGGCGCCGGCGGCTCTCTTCCGCAGCGGCGACGGCGGCCGCTCCTGGGAGCTGGTGCGCGGACTGTGGGACGAGCCGAGCCGGCCAGACTGGCAACCGGGTGCCGGAGGCCTCTGCCTGCACTCGATCTGCCCCTGGCCGGGCGAGCCGGCGCGGCTCGCGGTCGGCATTTCCTCGGCGGGAGTGTGGGTGACCGAGGACGGCGGCAAGAGCTGGCGGCGCGGGACCAGCGGCCTGGTTGCCCGTTACGTTCCGGAAGAGGCGCGGGCCGCGAGCCTCTCGTTCTGCATCCACAAGCTCCTGCGCACCCAGCGCGAGCCGGCGACTCTCTATCTCCAGTTCCACGGCGGGGTCTACCGCTCGGACGACGCCGGCCTCACCTGGAACGATGTCGGCACCGGCACCGGGCTGCCTTCCGACTTCGGCTTCCCGCTGGTCCTCGACCCCCAGGACCCGGCGCGCGCTTTCGTCATTCCCCTGGTCGCGGATGCCGACCGGGTGACGCCGGAGGGGCGCCTCCGGGTCTATGAGACGCGCGATCGGGGTGCGAGCTGGCGGGCGCTCACCGCCGGCCTGCCGCAAGAGAACTCCTACCTGACCGTTCTGCGCCAGGCCTTCGGCCACGATGGCGGCGATCCGCTTGGACTCTACTTTGGCGCCGAATCGGGCGACCTCTACGCCTCGCCCGACGGCGGCCAGACCTGGTCGACCGCCCTCGCCGGGCTGCCGCCCATCCTCTCGGTGCACGCCCACATTCCCGGCTGATGGACGTTCTTGCCCTTTTTCACTGGGGCTCGAACAAGGATGCCGCCGACATCGGCCCCGACGTGTCGCTGGACTGCACCGCGTGCAAGGGCCAGGGCAAGGTGCGCCTGTGGCTGTTCTACGAGTACTGCACGCTGGTTCACATTTTCGGCATCGTGAGCCGCCGGCGGTATGGCCTGCTCTGCGACGCCTGCGGCTATACCTGGGAGGTGGCGGCGGCAGAGGCGAAGGCCAGGCAGACCCTGCCTGCGCGCATCCCTTTCATGCGCAGGTACGGCCTCATCCTGTTCTACGGTCTGCCGATTGCCGGGGCGATCGGTTACTTCATCAAGGAGTTCGCGTCAGTCTGGTGGTTCTAGCCCCCACCGGCGGTGCCGATCCGGAGGGATGAAGCGGCGCTGCGATGTGGTGCTGGAGGCCTACTCGAAGCATCGATCGGATCGCCCCCCGCAACCCTCTATCCCCTTCCCACCCCTCCGGGGGGAACGGGACGCCCCCTCCCCTGGCGCACGGACCAGTTTTCGTCTTCGAGCGTCGGCGAGGCGGGCGTTACGGCCAGAATCCGCGCAGCTCGGTGACGGCTGCCACTCGGCGCAGGGCGAGCACGTAGGCGGCAACCCGTGGGTCGACCTCGAGGTCGCGCGCGATGTCGAACACTTCGTGGAACGACTTGACCATCTTCCGGTGCAGCTTGCCGTTGACCGTCGCCTCGTCCCACTGCTCGTCTTGCAGGTTCTGCACCCACTCGTAGTAGGAGACGGTGACGCCGCCGCCGTTGCAGAGGATGTCCGGGACGACGATGACGCCGCGGCGGTGGAGGATCTCGTCCGCGACCGGCGTGGTGGGACCGTTGGCCGCCTCGGCCACCAGCTTGGCGCGCACCCGTGCCGCATTGCGGCGGGTGATCTGGTTCTCCAGGGCAGCCGGCACCAGCACGTCACATTGGAGCTCGAGGAGCTCCTCGTTGCTGATTCGCCGAGCTCCCTTGAAGCCGGTCACGCTCCCCGTCTTCGCCTTGTGCGCCAGGAGCTTTTCCACGTCGAGGCCTTGCGCGGCGTGCACACCGCCCGCCGAGTCGCTGGCCGCGACGATCCGCGCCCCGCCATCCGCCGCCAGGCTGGCGAAGTGCGCTCCGGCATTGCCGAATCCTTGCACGGCGACCCGCGCCTCGGACAGCTGCTTGACCCCCCCGACCAGCCCGCGCCCGATCGCCTCTTCGACGCAGACCAGCGCGCCGCGCGCCGTTGCGGTTGAGCGGCCGTAGGAGCCGCCCAGAGCGAGCGGCTTGCCAGTCACCACCGGCAGATTGTTCTGGCCCTTGTGGGTCATGTCGAAGGTGTCGAAGATCCAGGCCATGGTCTTCTCGTCGGTGTAGACGTCCGGCGCCGGGATGTCCACCATCGGCCCCAGCGCGCTGCCGAGCTGGACCACGTAGCGGCGGGTGATGCGCCGCTTCTCGTCGGAGGATAGATTCTTCGGGTCGCAGATCACGCCACCCTTGGCGCCGCCGAAGGGGATGTCCATCACCGCCGTCTTCCAGGTCATCCACGCCGCGAGCGCCATGACCTCGTCCTCGGTCACGTCGGGGTGGTAGCGGATGCCGCCCTTGAACGGGCCGCGTGCGTTGTTGTGCTGCACGCGGAAGCCGGTGAAGATGCGGATGGAGCCGTCGTCCATGCTCACCGGGAACTCGATCCGCAGCACGCGCTCGGGCCGGCGCACATAGTCGAGCAGCCCGGGGCTGGTCGGGACGTGAGGCAGCGCGCGGTCGAGCTGGATCTGCGCGATGAGGAACGGGTTCAGCTCTTCGGCGGCGCGTGAGCGGACGGCCATAGGCAAATCTCCTCGGACAGCGGGTTGGGCAGCAGGTTGACGGCGCAACAGCGCGCGATCATATGCCGGAAGCTCCAGCGCGAGAAGACCCCGGCATCGGGTGGTCGGGTAAGTCGTGTGCTCCGTTGGCGGCGGGCTGGTTCGCTTCCCGCCGCGCCGTTAGTTGATGGAGCAGGCCGTTGCCGCCGAAGCGGCGTTGCTGGGCGTGGCAGCCGCGGCGTTGCTCAGCGTGGGGCCGCCTTGTAGCCGGGGCCGTAGAGCGGCCGGCCAGGGCGAGCGCCGGTGATCTTGCCTCCGTCCACGACCAGCTGGCCGTTGACGGCGACGTACGGGATGCCCTCGCTGTAGTGGAGAGGATCGGTGTAGGTCGCCACGTCGCGGACCGTCCGGGGATCGAAGACGACCAGATCCGCGGCCATGCCCGGGCGTACGATGCCGCGGTCGGCGAGCCCCATCCGCGAGGCCGGCAGCGCCGTCATCTTGCGCACCGCTTCCTCGAGCGGCAGCAGCTTCTCCTCGCGCACGTAGTGGCCGAGGATGCGCGGCGCCGAGGCCCAGGCCCGCGGGTGCGACTTCTCCTGGCCGAAGATGCCGTCCTCCGCCTCGGCGCCCGAGTCGGTGCACAACGAGACCAGCGGATGGCGGAGGGCAGTGCGCACGTCCCGGTCGTCCATGATGAAGATGATGTTCGAGGTGTGGGCGCGGTCGGCGATCACCAGATCGATGATCACGTCGACCGGGTCCTTGCCCTCGGCCTTGGCGATGTCGGCGATCGTCTGGCCCTCGTACTTCTTGAGCTCGGGTTTGACCACGGTGGCGATCAGCACGCCCGCCGCGCCGCCGGCGCACTGGTACTGGTTCTCCCAGCTGCGGTCGTCCTTCGCGAGCTCGGCGCGGACCCGCGCCCGCACCGCCGGGTCGCGCAGCCGCTCGATCATCTTGTCGGGGCCGCCGTCGCGCACCCAAAGCGGTAGATTGGCGTCGAGACCGTTCTCGCCCGCCGTCCAGGGATACTGGTCGGCCGAGACGTCCAGGCCCTCGGCGCGCGCCGACTCCAGCCGCTCGAGGACGTGGCTCATCTGCCCCCACATCCCGCGGCAGGCCACCTTGAGGTGGTAGATCTGAGCCGGAATCCTGGCCTCGCGCGCAATCCGAAAGACCTCGTCGAGGCTGCTGTCGATCTGGTACTGCTCGGAGCGCTGATGGGTGATGTAGCTTCCGCCGTAGCGCGACGCGACCTTGGCGAGAGCGATGATCTCCTCGGTCGAGGCAAACCGGTCGGGTACGTACTGGAGCGATGTCGAGAGGCCAAAAGCGCCGTCCTCCATCGCCTGCGCCACCGCCTTCTCCATCGCCTCGAGCTCGGCCGCCGTCGCAGCTCGCTCGCTCTCCCCCACCACCAGGTTGCGCACCCCGCCGGCGCCGACGAAGGTGCCGAGATTGATCGCCGGCCGAGCCTTTTCGAACGCCTGCCAGTACTCGCGCAGCGTCGTCCAGCTCGGCTTGACCCCGTAGTGCTCGTAGACCTCCTTGCCCTCGTCGATCATCCGCTGGTTCACCGGCGCGATCGAGCTGCCCTCGCCGGTGATCTCGGTCGTGATCCCCTGGGTGATCTTGCTTGCCGCCCGGTTGTCGACCAGCACGTTGTACTCGGACTGACCCAGCATGTCGATGAAGCCCGGAGCCACCACCAGACCGGCCGCGTCAATGCGCCGGCGGGCGCGCGCCCCGGCGAGCTGCCCGACCGCCGCGATCTTGTCGCCGGCCACGCAGACGTCGGCGCGAAACCAGGGCGCGCCGGTGCCGTCGACGACGCGGCCGCCGGCAAACAGGAGGTCGCACTCGATAGCCGGGGCCTTTGCCCCGGTGCTTTCCAAAGCCGTGGCGGAAGACGCGGCTCTTGGCGCGGCGTTCTGGGAAACCGCAAAGGTGAGCAGTGCAAGCGCGGCGCCGGTCAGAGTATCGATCACGTTGACTCCGAGGCCGACGTTCGTCCCGGCCGAAAAGAAGAGCAGCGGTGGTTGGTTGATCGAGCAGCTGACCCGCATGTTAGGCGAGACACCCGGAGGGGTCAAGAAGTAGAAGGCCGCACGTCGCCGCGGGCACCCCAGGTCGCCAGGTGCTCGCGCCACTCGCGCTGGCGCTCTTGCTATGCTAGCGCGCGCCGGGGGCTGATACTCGAGGGCCGCGCCGCGGCCAATGACAGCGCGCCGGCGCCCGCGCTGGATTAGACTAGAAGCATGGCTCCCCAACAGCAGCAGCCGGCGCTGGAGATCGTCGCCCATCGCGGCACCGGCCGCGACTACCCCCAGCCGATCGCTCTGCAGGCCCACCGCCCGGCCGCCCCGCCGGAGAACACCCTGCCCGCCTTCGAGTGGGGATGGGCGCGCGGCGGGACCTGCGAGCTCGACGTATACCTCACCCGCGACGGCAAGATCGTGGTGATCCACGATCCAACCACTGGGCGCACCTGTGACCGCGACCTGGTGGTCGGCAGGGCGAGCCTCGACGAGCTGCGCCAACTCGACGCCGGCGTCAAGAAAGGGCCGCTGTGGAAAGGGCTCCGCCTGCCGACCCTGCGCGAGGTCCTCCAGATCATGCCGCCTTCCGGCCGCCTCTATATCGAGGCCAAAAACGGCCCCGGCATCGTCGAGCCTCTGCTAGGCGAGGTCGACGCGGCGGCCCCGCGGCCGGACCAGATCGTCTACATCAGCTTCAGCATCGATACCATCTCGGCGCTCAAGCGGGCGCGGCCGGAGATCACCTGCTACTGGATCCTGGTGTTTGTGCAGCTGAAACCCGGGATCTGGCGGGCAGGCTACGACAGGACCGAGGCCGACAACCTGACGTTTCGCACCGTCTGGCAGGAGCCCGTCGACTACGCCGAGCTGATCGCCCTGGCCCGCCACGACGACCTCCAGCTCGACGGCCTCGACGTCAGCTTCGAGCAGCCGGACGACTTCGCCGCCGCGATGCGCCAGGCGCAAATGCCCTGGGGCAGCTGGGCCGTCGACGACGGTGACGTGGCCGTCGCCCTCGCGCGCAAGGGTGCCATCCAGCTAACCAGCAACCACACCGACGACATCTGGGGCGCCCTCTCCTTCCCCCGAATCCCATCCTGGCCGATCCCTCGTACCAGAAGGATCGGATGAGGACGAGCCGGGTCGCAGCCCTGTGCACGGCGTGGCTCGCGCTCGCCGCCGCCGGCGCCGCGGAGAGCCCGAAGGTCGCCAAGGAAAAGTTCGCTTCCGGCGGCCGCGACCGTATCTACTTCGTGGCGGTCCCCAGGAAGCTCGATCCCGGGAAGCCGGTTCCCCTCGTCCTACTGCTGCACGGCTCGGGCCGCGATGGCTCGTCCCTGGTGGAAAAATGGGCGAAGCTCGCGGACCAGGAGGGCTTCGTCGCCGTCGGACCGAACGCCTCCAATCCCGAGTACTGGAAGGCGCCGGAGGATGGCCCCGCGTTCCTGCGTGAGCTGATCGACCACCTGCGATCGCAGTACCCGATCGACGCCCGGAGGGTCTATCTCTTCGGCCACTCGGCGGGAGCGAGCTTCGCGCTCCAGATTGGCCTGCTCGAGTCGCGCTACTTCGCGGCGGTGGCGATCCACGCGGGGGCCTTTCACGACGGGGAGGAAAAGTGGCTCCTGCCCCTGGCCAAGCGCAAGCTGCCGTTCCATCTCGCCGTCGGCGACCGCGACCAGGGTTTGCCCTTGGCCGTCGTCCGCGCCACCCGCGACGCCCTGAAGTCCGGTGGTTTCCCTGTGGAGCTGGTCGAAATGGCCCGCCACGACCACTGGTACTACGACCAGGCACCCACGATCAATCAGGCGGCCTGGACCTTCCTGGCCACCCACGCCCTGCCGGAAGACCCGGTCTACGAAGAGCGCAGCTTTCAGTGACCGCGGCTCAGCGCCCGGCCGCCACTCGCGCGAGGAGCGCCCGGACGGCGCGCGCCAGCGTTTCGGCGCTCGGCGGGTCGAGGTTGGAGAGGACGATCACGGTATACCCGGTCAGCCAGTCATCTTCGAGGACGGCGTTGCAGCCCGGGCTGCCTCCGGCGACGGCGATGCCACCGTTGCGCTGCCAGCGGTCGGGCTTGAGCAGGCGGCCGGCGCGCAGCGCGCCGGCGAAGCGCAACAGATCCGCGGCGGTCGAGTAGCCGCCGCCAGCCGAGCTGCCGCGCGCCGGCAGCGTGTAGACGTTGCTGCGCAGCGGCGACGACTTCGCCTCGCCGGCGCCGCCCTCGCCTTCGCGGGTGTAGCCCGCCGCGCGATTGGCAACCGGGTCGTCGACCTCGTAGGAGCCCGTTTCGCCCATCCCGGCGCGCTCGAGAATGCGCTCGCGCACCGCCTCGTAGTAGCTCTTGCCGGTCAGCCGCTCGATCACCAGACCGAGCACGACGTAACCGGCGTTCGAGTAACGCTGCTGGCTTCCCGGCTCGAAGAGCAGCGGCTGGTCGGCAAAGAGCGGCAGGTAATCGGCCAGGGTGCGCAGCCGGCTCTTCGGGGTCGCCGCGTAGCGCTCGCCGAAGATGTCGCCCAGCCCCGAGGCGTGATCGAGCAGCTGTTGAATGCTCACCTTCTCCGCCACCGCGCGGTTCGGATAGTCGGGTAGCAGGCGGCTCAGGCGGTCCGCCGGATCGAGCTTGCCTTCTCCGGCGAGCTGCTGGATGACGACCTGGGTGAACAGCTTGTTGATCGAGCCCAGGTTGAAGCGCGTATCGCCGCGGACCGGCGTGCCGAAGCTGCGTTCGGCGATGCCGAGCGCCCTGGTGAGCAGCGCGCGGCCGGCGCGGGCCACCAGCACGACACCCGAGAACTCGCCGGCGGCGGCCCGCTTCTCCGCTTCGGCGGCGATCGCCGCCAGCGCCGCCTCCTCAGTCAGAGCCAATCCCGATGCGGCGCGCTCGGGCGGCTGGTCCTCCGCCCTGATGCGCATGCCCAGGATGGCATATGGCGGCGCCGGCTCCAGCTCCAGTGCGAAGTGGATCCAGAGCGGCCTGGATTCGGCCTTGAAGACCAGCTCGATGGTGCGCTCGCCAACCGCCTCGACGCTCGCCAGCTCGCCGTGCCCGAGGTCTGCCAGAACCTGCCGCATGGCGGCCGCGCGTACTGCTGCGGAACGCTCGGCCACGGCCGAGGCGGCATAGTTCTCCGAAAAGAAACGCTGTAGCTGCTCCTCTCCCGCAGCGCGCAGGGCCGCCACGAGCGCTGCGGCCCGCCGTCCTGCCGCTGTATCCGGGAGCTGGAGCGCCGGTTCGGCGGCTGCTGCGCTCGCAGGCGCGGCGCCGGAGCTGCCGAGGGCATGCGCCCACGGCGCGACGACGAACAGGAGCACGAGGCCGGCGGCCAGCGGGTAGCGAAGATCGAACATTTGAGAGTCCCCCCACTGCGTCTAAACGAGCGGACGCGCCTCCAGTTCCCTGCGCCGTTGGACGAGCAGACCAGCCGTGGGTTCCCACGCATCGGGACCCGCGCCGCTGCGGGCTCAGGCCGCCGGCTGCAGCAGCTTGGCCGCCACGGTGGCCCGCTTCCGCCCGGCCGCTTCCGCAGCCACGGCGGGTTTGGCCAGCACGATCCGATTGCGGCCGCTCTTCTTGGCGCGGTAGAGCGCCTGATCGGCCTCCTCGATCAGCTGGTCCGGCGTCAAGCCGGCGCCAGGCACCACGCCCGCCACGCCGGCGCTCAGCGTCACGCACCCGGCCACCGGCGAGCCCGGATGGGGAATCGCGAGCTTCAGAATCGACTGCCGCATCGCCTCGGCGATGCGCCACGCCGCCTGGGCCGAGGTCCCGGGCAGCAGCACGGCGAACTCCTCGCCGCCGTAGCGCGCCACCACGTCGGCGGCGCGCGTCGCGGCGCCGCGCAGGGCCAGACCCACCTGGCGCAGGCACTCGTCGCCGTTGACGTGGCCGAGGGTATCGTTATAGCCCTTGAAATGATCGACGTCGAAGAGGATGACTGCGAGCTCGCTCTCGCTGCGTGCGGAGCGCCGGATTTCCCTTTCCAGCGCCTCTTGCAGCTGGCGCCGGTTGGCGAGACCGGTGAGAGCGTCGGTGGACGCCATGGCGGCAAGCTGGCGGTTCGCCTCGCTCAGCTCCTCGGTGCGCTGGTGCACGAGCCTTTCGAGCGCCGTGGCACGCTGCCGCAGCCGGTGCTGCGCCAGCCGGTGGATGAGGACGCCGGCGGCCAGCAGCGCCAGGGCGGCGAGCGCCACGAAGGCCGGGCGCTGGTAGAACGGCGGCTCGACCTCGAGATCGGCCAGGCGTTGCGGCGGGCTCCAGCCGTCCCGCCCCTCGCGCAGCGCGACCTCGAAGCGGTAGCGGCCCGGCGGCAGGCTGGTGTAGCGCGCCAGCCGCTCGCCGCCGTCGACGATCCATTCGCGATCGAAGCCGACCAGGCGGTAGCGCAGCGCAATGCGCCGCTGCGCTATGAAGGAAGGCGCCGAGAAGCGCAAGTCGAGCCGCCGCATGCGCGCCGGCAACGAAAACCGCGAGGAGCGCGAGAGAAGGATCTCCCGGCCATCCGCCGTCACCGCGTCCAGGCGCGGTCCGCGAGTGAAGGAGGGGGGCGCCAGGCGCTCGGGGCGGATTTCGACCAGCCCGTGATTGGTGGTGAACCAGACATGGCCATCGGCGCCGCGCGCCACTCCCGCGTTCGAGAAGCCGTGGCAGACGCCGTCTGCGACGCCGTCCTCAGGGCCATAGTTGAGCGGCAGGAGTCCTGTCGCGCCGCCCGCTTCCACCTCGGCGATCCGCTGATAGTGGAGACGCGAGATCCCGGCGCCCGAGCAGATCCAGAGCCCTCCCTGGTCAGGGAGCAGCTGGCGGACGGTATTGTCGGCGAGCCCCAGGCTCTCGTCCAGGACGGTCCAGCGGCCGGCGCGGTAGTGCACGAGACCCAGGCCAAAAGTGCCAACCCACATCTCGTCGCCGCCGCCGCCGCGCCGGATCATGGTGACGATCGGCAGCTCCTCGGGCGAGCGCAGCCGCTCGAGTCTCCCCTTCCGCAGCCGCAAAAGGCCGGCGCCGCGCGTTCCGATCCAGAGGGCGCCGTCCTCGGCCTCGGCGAGCCCGGTGATCTGCTGTCCTTCGAGGCCGTTCACCGCGTTCACCCGCGGCGGCTCGGTCGAGGTTACCCCAAGTCCGCCTTCGGTCCCGATCCAGACGTTCTGGAGGCGATCCTCGTACAGCGACACGACCGTCAGAGTGGCCGCGCCGCCCCAGCGCGACAGGAATTCCCAGCGCCCTCCCAACCGCCGCGCAACGCCCCGCCCGGTGCCTGCCCAGAGCGTGCCTCGCCTGTCGCGCAGCAGCGTATAGACCGGCATGCCAAGAAGCTCGGAGCGCACCGCAAAGCGGCCGTCGATGCCGCGCTCCATACGGCCCAGGCCGGAGAGCGTGCCGACCCAGGCAGAGCCATCCGGATCGATCAGGATGGACATCGTGCGCTCGTTCGGCAGACCTTCGCGGCGCGAATAGGCCAGACAGCTCTTCTCGATCAGCTGGTGGAGACCATCGCCTGCCGAGCCGAACCAGACACTGCGGTCGGCCGCAATGAAGATACGCGCCACCACCGCCTTCGCCAGCGGATGGTCGGGGAGGGCGGCAAGGCGCCTGCCTTCCGTGACCTGGATCAACCCGTCGGTGGTGGAAAGCCAGAGCTCGCCGCCCCCAGAACCCGCGGCCTCGACGGTCTTGATCGACAGCGGGCTGCCAGGGTCGGCATCGATGGCCGGACTGAGGCGTCCATGCTCGAAGCGGCGTCCGAAGCTCGGCGTGAAGACCAGGACCGATCCGCGGTCGTCGTGCACCAGACCGGTCACGTTCTCCTGCCGCAGGCCCGGGTCGCCGGCGGCAGGGCCGAGCCGGCCGGCTTGAAGGCGCCATGGCCCTTGGTCCTCGGTGCCGATCCAGACCTCGCCGGGCATCCCCGCCAGGAGCTGGGTGATCCGCGTCCCGGACAGCCCGACCCGCACCACGCGGCCAGACTGCGCGCTGCGGCGCAGCAAACCCGAGCGAGTGCCGATCCAGAGGTCGCCGTTCAGGTCCTGGGCCAGGGTGCTGATCGCTGCCTCGGCCGCCGGCTCGCCCGGAGCGCCGTCGGCGGCGATCACGCCGGAGCGCATGCGCAGCAGCCCGCGTTCGGTGCCGATCCACAGAGTGCCGTCGTCGGCTGCCAGCAGCGCCGCCACGAAACGGCTGCGAAAGCCGTCCCGCGGGCGATCGCCGTAGACCACGAAGCGCTGGCCGTCGAAGCGCGCCAGCCCGTTCTCGGTGCCGACCCAGATGTAGCCGTCGGCCGACTGGGTGATCGCATAAACGCTGTTGCCCGGCAGGCCGTTGCCGCGCCGCCAGCTGCGGTGGAAGTAGCGGGCATCGAGCGAGTCCCTGAGGCTGCCTCCCCCGTTCGCCGCCGCCGAAGCGGGCGCGACCACCCTCGGAGCCGCCGCCGCGAGCGCGGCCGCCGCCGAGGGGGCGACCAGGTGGCAAGCGAACGCGACCAGCGAGATCGCGAGCGTCGCGTCGGCGCGGCGGCGTCTTGCCAGGCCGCAGCGCGGAGCAGGCGCCCGCGGGCTTCGGTTGGTGGTGGTGATGGTGGTGTCGGTCGGCGGCCGCATCGCGATGTCCCCTCTGATCGCGAGCATGACCGCCGCGGTCAAACCTCGATATCGGCGCGCCGCCCGAGCTGGTATCGGCAGATCGCCGGATCGCTGTCAGTGTTGTTCCTACAGACGCTTCGTGCGCCCGCCACGCTTTCTGCCGCTCCTCGGCCTGGCCTGCTCCGCGTTCGGCTCGGGCGGCTCGATCTGCTCCGGGGGGGCCTGCGCGGCCGCGGCGCTCAGCGTGTCGAGGGCCGTCTGGCGCAGCGAGTCGCGGAGCCGCTTGATCTCCGAGGTCTGGCTGGCAATGCGCGCGAAGAGCTCGCGCTGCGCCTGGATCCCGGCGCCGATGAGGAATGCCGCCGCTTCCGAACGGCTGCCGAACAGCCCCGCCTCCACCAGCTCGTCGAGACGCTGTGCGCCCTCCTCCCCCACCCGCACCATCACCACGTGCTCGCGCGGCCCCTTGCCGCCGAGGAACGGCGCCAGGAGCTGCTGCAGGTCCGGCAGGGCCGAGAGCGGCAGAGCGGTAACATAGGCGCGGGGCTTGCGGGCCATTAACGTGTAATCCTACGGCTCGAGACGATCGGCGGTCAAAGGCCATGCCTGCCGCGAGCTGCCGTTGAAGCACACGTCCGAAGCGAAACCCAGGGGCACCCGCGCCCGTCTGGGAAAAAACGCGGCGGGGCGGCTGCTTCCGCCCCGCCCGGGCTGATTGGCAGCCGTAGCTCTCAGCGGCCGTGGGCTTAGTGGCCGCGGATGCTTCTGATTACGACGGTCGGGGCGCCGCAGGGGGCGTTGGGGTCGTCGTCAAAGAGGACACCGTTGACCTTGACGGCGTCGCCCGCTTGGTAGTCACGCAGGTCGCCGTCCAGCGCGAAGGTCGTATAGCTGGTGCGCAGAGTCGGGCAGCTGTTGCCGGTCTGCTGGAGTCTGCCCACGAGCGTCACCTTGCGGTGGGGACCCTGATAGAGGTAGTGGCCATTGCGGTCGTAGCGCTCGTGGTTGTCGCGCTCGCGGTGGCCGTACTGCTCGCGCTGATCGCGGGGGTGCTCCCGATCGTAGGCGATGGGCTCGCCGATCCGGCCGCTGCGCTCTGCGTAGCGCACGAACGGTTCGCCGTTCAGGTGGTCGAAGTATACGGACTGGTGGCTGTCGTCAGCCCACAGCGTCTGCACGAGGCCGACGTTGAACCCCACCGCGCCGCAGCCCGGGTCACCGACGAAGGTGCCTTCGAGGCGGACGTGATCGCCGTTCAGCAGACCGTTGATGCCGCCGACCAGTGTCATCGTCGCGCCGTCGTGTTGCCGCAGCATCAAGCAGTTGCCGTTCGCGCTCAGGTAGCCGTCGACGTGGGCGATGGCGGCGTATGCGTCACCCGGGAAGGCAAGGACCGCCATGAGCAACAGCGCCGGCGCCAGTATCCCGATGAGTGATGGTCTTCGTTTCATACCGAGTCTCATTTATCAACCTCCTTCTGATCGAGGTCTGCGAGGTCAGGAAAAGCTCTGTCGCTCGCCCGGCCCTCATGAACGCCGGAGTTGGTGCTCCACCCGCCCTCTCAGGCCCGTCACACCCCCCTGTACTAGAGCAAAGCCCCTGCCAGTTGGCGGAGCGGACGCTGCCCAGGGGAACGGAGGCTCTTTTCGTCCCCTCGAGGGGACAACCCCCAATTCCCGAGGGAGGCGGAACACGTTAGTACGCCTTGTTTGCGCCTTTGGGCGGCCCACGCCGGGATTTAGTGGTCGCCTTCCCACAACCGGCGATCTGGGCCGCCAGGAGGGGATGGTGGCGGCGAACCCGGCAGGGAACCCTGCGTATACTCTCGGGGTATCGCTCGAAGCGCAAAGAAATCCGATGCCGGAACGCCACGCCGCCCAGCCCTGCCTCGCCGCCGCGCTCGCCGCGGCGCTCGGGCTTGCCGGCTGCTTCGGACCGTCCGGGTCCGTGGCGGGCGGCGACGCGGGAGGGAACGGCGGGAGTGGCGGCGGCAGCGCGGCCGGCGGGAGCGCCGGCGGCACCGGCGCCGGGGCCGCCGATCCGCCGCCGGCGGACCGCGCCCAGCGCCCGGTGCGCGTGGTCAAGGCCCAGAACGGGCGCCTGGCACGCACCGTCACGGTCGCCGGAACGCTCGCCGCCGATCAACAGGCGGAGCTTGGCATGAAGGTGACTGGGCGCCTGGAGCTGATGGCGGTCGATCTCGGCACCGCGGTGCGGCGCGGGCAGACCATCGCCCGCCTGGTGCAGACCGACCTCGAGCTGCGGGTAGCGCAGTCGCGCAGCGCTCTCGAGCAAGCGCGCGCTCTGCTCGGCCTCAACCCCGGGGGCACCGACACGGTGGCCGATCTCGAGCAGACCTCAGTCGTGCGCCAGGCTGATGCGCAGCTCCGGCAGGCGCGGCTCGCACACGAGCGCGCCCGCACGCTCTTCGCCCAGCAGCTGCTCTCCCAGTCCGATCTCGACGCCGCCGAGGCGGCCTTCCTGGTCGCCGAAGCCCGGCGCCAGGACGCCGTGCAGGAGGCGCGCAACCGCCAGGCGCTGCTGGCGCAGCGCGAGACCGAGCTGAGCATCGCCCGCCAGCAGCTCACCGACTCGACCTTGACCGCTCCCTTCGACGGGATGATCCGCGAGCGCCGCGCGGTGGCCGGCGACTACGTGGCGATCGGCCAGTCGCTGGTGCTGCTGGTGCGCGTCGATCCGCTGCGCCTCCGCCTGGCGGTGCCCGAGCGGGAGGCGCCCGGCCTCTCCATCGGCCAGAGCGTCAAGCTCGCCGTCGAAGGCGATCCGCGCCTCTATGCCGGCCGGCTGGTGCGCATGAGCCCGGCGATCAGCGAGGACAACCGCACCCTTCTGGTCGAGGCGGAAGTGCCGAACCGCGATGGCCGGCTGCGGCCCGGATCGTTCGCGCGCGCCGAGATCATCACCCGGGCGGAGGAGACCGCGGTGCTGGTCCCCGCTTCGGCAGTGGTCACCTTCGCCGGCATCGACAAGGTGATCGCGGTCCAGAACGGGCGCGCGCAGGAGGTCCCGGTCCGCACCGGACGGCGTTCCGGCGACCGGGTGGAGATCCTGGAGGGTCTCGCCGCCGGCACGCCGGTGGTGACCGCGCCGGGCAACCTGGTGTCGGGCGAGCCGGTCAGGGTAGTTCCCTAAGACCAGCCAGCCACCCACGAAACGCTCGGAGCCGCCGAGGAATCTTCATGCAAAAGCTCGCAGAGGTCTGCATCCGCCGGCCGGTCTTCGCGGTGATGATCATCCTGGCGCTGGTGGTGGTCGGCGCCGCCAGCTACCAGCGGCTCGGCGTCGATCGCTTCCCCTCCTTCGACCTGCCCACGGTCTCGGTGCGCACCATCCTCCCCGGCGCCTCGACCGAAGAGGTCGAGACCGAGGTCTCGCAGCGGGTCGAGGAGGCGGTCAACACCATCGAGGGGATCAGCGAGCTGCGTTCGATCTCGACCACCGGCGGCTCCTTCGTCATCATCACCTTCAACCTCGACCGCAACATCGACACCGCCGCCCAGGACGTCCGCGACCGCATCGCCGCCATCGCGCGCGATCTGCCGCGCGAGGCCAAGCCGCCGATCATCGCCAAGTTCAACAACGACTCATCGCCCGTGATGACGCTGGCGGTCACCGGCAACCGGCCGCTGCGCGAGCTCACCGAGATCGCCGACAAGCTGGTCAAGGTGCAGCTCGAGCGCTCGCCGGGGGTGGGCGAGGTCAACCTGGTCGGCGGGCTGCAGCGGGCGGTCAAGATCTGGATCGACCCCGACCGGCTGGCGGCATACCAGATCCCGATCACCGCGGTGCGCGATGCGCTGGTGCGCCAGAACGCCGAGGAGCCGGGTGGCAACGTCACCGCCGGACCGCGCGAGCTCACCCTGCGCACCCTCGGGCGCTTCGAGGAGGCGCGGGAGTTCAACGACCTGGTGGTGCAGACGATCGCCGGCCAGCCGGTGCGGGTGCGCGACCTTGGCCGGGCCGAGGACGGCACCAAGGAGCAGCGCTCCCTGTCGCGGCTCAACGGCGTGCCGACGGTCACCCTCGACGTGCTCCGCCAGTCGGGCGCCAACACGGTCGCGGTCATCGAGGGGCTGAAGAGCGCCCTGGCGCGGCTGGGGGCGCAGCTCCCCTCGGACCTCAAGGTCGAGGTCATCCGCGACCAGTCGACCTATATCTACGCCGCCCTGCACGAGATCAACCTCCACCTGCTGCTCGGCAGCCTCTTCGCTTCCCTGGTCGTGCTCGCCTTCATGCGCTCCTGGCGCTCGACCTTCATCGCCGCCGTCGCCATCCCCGCCTCGGTGATCTCGACCTTCGGCATGATGAAGGCGCTCAACTTCACTCTCAACAGCGTCACCATGCTCGCCCTGGTGCTGATGGTCGGAGTGGTGATCGACGACGCCATCGTGGTGCTCGAGAACACCTTCCGTTTCGTCGAGGAGAAGAAGATCCCCCCCTTCCGCGCCGCGCGCGAGGCGACCGCCGACATCGGCCTCGCCGTCCTCGCCACCACGCTCAGCCTGGTGGTGATCTTCGTCCCGGTCTCCTTCATGTCGAGCATCTCAGGGCGCTTTCTGTACCAGTTCGGCATCACGGCGGCGGTGGCGGTGCTGGTCTCGCTGCTGGTCTCCTTCACTCTGACGCCGATGATGAGCGCGCGCCTGCTGCGGCTGCCGGCGGAGGCGGGCGGCGGCCACCAAACGGCCGCCTCGCGGCGCGGCTTCTACGCCTTTCTCGACCGCGGCTACGAGCGGCTGCTGCGCGCCACCATGGCGCACCGCCGCCTGGCCGCCATCCTCTGCCTGGCGGTGATGGCGGCTTCGCTGCCGCTCTACAAGCTGGTCAAGATGGAGTACATCCCGACCGACGTCGACGAGTCGGAATTCGAGGTCAGCATCACCGCTCCCGAAGGCACCAGCCTGGCCTCGATGGACGCCACCATGCGCGCCGTCGAGAGCGAGCTGCGGCAAGTGCGCGGCGTGCGCACCGTGCTCGCCACCGTCGGCAGGGGCTTCCTCGGCCAGGTCAATCAGGGCTACGCCTTCGTGCGCATGGTGCCGAGCGGGCAGCGCGTCTTCTCCTTCAGCCGCCTGCTAGGAGGCCTGCTCCACCTCGATCCGTTTTCTGCCTTCCGCGGCAACTTCAGCCAGCGCGACGCGATGGTCGAGGTGCGTCAGCGCCTCGCACCCTTCAACACCATGCGCCCCTCGGTGCGCAACGTGCAGTCGTTCAGCATCGGCGGCGCTCCCTTCGAGATCGACTTCTCGCTGCGCGGCCCCGAGCTCGAGCCGCTCGCCGCCTACACCGAGCGGCTGCGCCAGAAGTCGCAGCAAGTGGGCGGCATCGTCGACGCCGACATCACCCTCAAGCTCACCAAGCCCGAGCTGCGGGTCAAGGTCGACCGGGCGCGCGCCGCCGACCTGGGAGTGCAGATGGACGACCTGGCCACCGCCCTGTCGTTGATGGTGGGCGGCGACGACCAGGTGTCGCGCTTCCACGACCCGCGCACCAACGAGGACTACGACGTCGAGTTGCGCCTGGCCGAAGGGCGGCGCAACGACCCCGAGGCGATCCGCCGCCTGTACGTGTCGCGCACCGTGATCCCGGGCGTTGCTCTCCCCGGCGCGCCGCGCGGGCTGGTCGCGGTCGACAACCTGGTCAAGCTGGAGCAGCGCCCGAGCGCCTCGCGCGTCGACCGGCTCGACCGCCAGCGTGTAGCCAGCCTGCGCGCCGGCGTTGCCCCCGGCTACGCGCTCGCCGATCGCCTGGAAGCGCTGCACAAGGCGGTCGCCGAGATGAACTTGCCGGCCGCCTACACCACCGTCGTCTCCGGGCGCGGGCGCGAGCTGGCGCGGACCTACCGCGAGTTCGTGTGGGCGTTCACCCTCTCCGTCATCTTCATGTACATGATCCTCGCCTCGCAGTTCGAGAGCCTGGTGCACCCCTTGACCATCCTCCTCTCACTGCCGCTGGCGGTGCCCTTCGCGATGCTGTCGCTGTGGGCCACCGGCAATACCCTGAACCTCTACTCGGCGCTCGGCATCCTGGTGCTGTTCGGCGTGGTCAAGAAGAACGCCATCCTGCAGATCGATCACATGAACAACCTGCGCGCCGGCGGCATGGAGCGCGCCGCGGCTATCCTGCAGGGCAACCGCGACCGCCTGCGCCCGATCCTGATGACCACGCTCGCCCTGGTGGCGGGCATGACGCCGCTGGCGTTCGGCACCGGCCCAGGGGCCGAGGAGCGGCGCTCGATCGCGGTGGTGGTGATCGGCGGCCAGACCCTGTCGCTGCTGCTCACCCTGCTCGCCACTCCGGTCTTCTACTCGCTGTTCGACGACCTCCGGCGCCCCCTCGCCCTCCCCGCCCGCCTGCGCCAGGCCTGGGCGCAGCGGCCGGAAGCCGGGGCGGGCGCCCGCGGCCTCTGGACGCAGGCGCGCGAGCTGTTGCGCCGCCGGCGCGCGCGTGCGCAACCGATGGGTCTCGGGCTGGCGGAGATCTCCTTCGTTCCGCCCGTCGATGAGCAGCTGCCCGCCGCCCCGCCGGTCTCTCTTCCCCGCGCCGGAGACTGACAAACGGGCGGTCAAGTCAGTCAAGTCGTCGTCGTTGGTGAGAAGCGCCGGAGGTCGCCGACCCCGGCCGTGTGGTGAAGCGAACACGGCCGGGGCCGGCGGCCTCCGGCGCTGGAAAACCCGGCCTGCTTTTATGTCCTCTGAGGGTGACATGGCAACTAATGAACGAACCCCTGCCGGCTCGAGCGTTCCAGGAGTGCATGGCAGGCCGCCGCGTCCCGCCGCCGGTCCGGAGCGCCGGAGGCCGCCGGACCCGGCTGTGTTCGCTTCACCACACAGCCGGGTCCGGCGACCTTCGGCGCCATTCACGGGCGACCTGTTCGCTTGCCTGAAGCGATGGGTACCACGGCGCAGCCCTGCAGGTCTTCGGTAGTACTCAGGCCGCTCCGGGCCAACAGAGACTTGCGACTCAGCTCGCCGGAGGGCTGCCACCCTCGCCACCCCTGCCGCGCGCCAGGACGCTGTGCCGGCGCCCGTAGAGGAGGTAGATCGCCATCCCGATCAGCAACCAGACAAAGAGGCGCAGCCAGTTCTCGGACGGCAGGCTGAGCATCAGCAGCAGGCAGGTGAGGACACCGAGGATCGGGATGAGCGGCGCCCACGGCACCCGGAACGGGCGCTTCGCTTCGGGGTGGGTGCGGCGCATGATCGGGATCGCCGCGCAGACGATCAGAAACGCCAGCAGCGTCCCCATGTTGACCAGGTTCAGCAGCAGGTCGATGGGCAGGAAGGCGGTGATCGAGCCGGCGAAGAGTGCGGTCGCCAGGGTCGCCTTGTGCGGCGTGCGGAAGCGCGGATGGACCGCGGCGAAGAACCGGGTCGGCAACAGCCCGTCGCGGGCCATCGCCAGCAGGATGCGCGGCAGCGCGAGCATCAGGACGAGCAGCACGGTGGTGATGCCGGCAACCCCGGCAAGCGCGATCAGCAGCTTCGCCCAGCCCAGGCCCACCTGCGCGAAGGCGTTGGCCAGCGGCGCGCTGAGGTCGAGCCGATCGTAGCGCACCATGCCGGTCAGCACCGCGATGACCGCCATGTAAAGAGCGGTGCAGACCGCGAGCGAGGTGATGATGCCGAGCGGCACGTCGCGCTGCGGCCGCCGGGCCTCCTCCGACGAGGTGGAGACCGCGTCGAAGCCGAAGTAGGACATCACTGCGAGCGCCGCCCCTGCCAGCATGCCGACCGGCCTGCCGCCGGCATCGGTATGGCCGAGCAGGGTCTTGCCGAAGAGACTCACGCCGGTCAGGCCGTAGGGCGCGAAGGGGTGCCAGTTGGCGGCGTGAACGTAGAAGGCGCCGGCGACGATCACGAACAGCACCGTGCCGAGCTTGAGCACCACCATCGCCATGTTGAAGCGGGCGCTCTGGCGGATGCCCGCGATCAGCACCGCGAGCAGCACGCCGATGATCGCGACCGCCGGCAGGTTGATGAACGAGCCGGTCGGCAGCAGATGCCCGAGCTGCGGGTCATAGCGCACCACAGGGCCGGCGATGGCGTGCGACAGGGTGATGCCGAACGAGCTCAATACGCTTTGCAGATAGCCCGACCAGCCGTTGGCGACCATTGCCGCGCCGACGCCGTACTCGAGCACCAGGACCCAGCCCATCGCCCAGGCGAAGAGCTCGCCCAGGGTGGCATAGGCATAGGTGTAGGCGGAGCCGGAGACCGGCACCAGCGACGCGAACTCGGCATAACAGAGAGCCGTCAAGAAGCAGGCCACTGCCGCGGCGACATAGGAGAGGATGAGGGCGGGACCGGTGGTCTGGCTGGCGATGGCGCCGGTGGTGACGAAGATCCCCGCGCCGATGATCGAGCCCATGCCGATGCCGGTGAGCTGCAGCGGCCCCAGCGCCCTCCGCAGGCGCCCCTCGCCTTCGATATCCGCCTCGGCGAGCAGAGCTCGCAGCGGCTTCCTGGCCAGGAAAGGATGTGCCATACGCCGGGGAGCGCGTCTGGCCCGGTCAGGCCGGCACCAGCGCGATCACGCGCAGCGGGCTGCCGCTGCCGCGGACGATCTTCAGGGGAGCCGCGATGACCACCGCGCCGCGCGGCGGCAGCTGGTCGAGCTGGCGCAGGCTCGCCAGGCCAAAGCGGCCGGCGCCATGCATCAGGGTGTGACAGGGGAAGGGCGGATCGAAAGCGAAGGCCTGCCCGGCGTCGGTGCCCACGGTCTCGACGCCGACCCCGAGGATGTCGCGCTCGTGCGCCAGCAGCTCGATCGCGCCGCGCTCAAAGCCCGGGCTGTGCGGGCCGTCGGCGGCCACGTTGAGGAACTCGCACGGATCGGTGCGGTGGCTCCAGCCGCTGTTGAGCAGCACCCAAGCCCCCGCCGGGATGCGCCCGTGCGCGCCCTCCCAGGCCAGCAGCCGCTCCCGGCTGAGCAGGAAGTCGGCGTTGGCCCCGACCTCGGCGGCGACGTCGATGACGCAGGCCGGGCCGACGAAGCGCCGGGCCGGAATGGTGTCGCAGGCATTGTCCGGCAGCTCCTTGCCGGTGATCCAGTGAATCGGCGCGTCGAAATGGGTGCCGGTGTGCTCGCCCAGGTGGAGGGCGTTCCAGTACCAGGCGGGACCCTTCTCGTCGTAGCGCGACAACAGCTCGATCGTCACCCCCGGCGAGGCGGCGAACTGCGGCGGCAGGCCGATGACCGGCGTCTCCGGCCCCAGCGGCTGGGTCAGGTCGACGACTCGCACCCGCCCGGCGTTGAGCTCCTCGACCAGCTGCGCCAGCACATCGCTCATGGCCTCTCCTCCAATGCGTTGCGACGGCCTTCCCGCCCGTCGCCCGCCGCGCGCCGCAGGCCGCGCAGATGGCGCTCGAACTGGAAGCGGTTCTCGAGCATGTGCAGGTCGATGAAGTAGCTCGCGGGACCCTGAGGCTCGACCTTGGCGACCAGCACGGCGAGCTCGCCGGCCGCCAGCGCCTGCCGGCAAGCGTCCGCCAGGCTCTCGACGCTGCGGCAGGTCGCGGTCCGCGGCACCCCGGCGGCGGCGGCGATCGCGGCCAGATCGCTGCCGGTGGCGGTCGCGGTGGTGAAGCTCTTGCCGACCGACAGCAGGACCTCGTTGTCGAAGATGAGGTGCAGCAGGTTGCCGGGCCGCAGCCGCGCCAGCGTGGTGAAGGTGCCGAGGTTCATCAGCACCGAGCCGTCGCCGTCCAACGCCACCACCTGCAGCTCGGGCCGCGCCAGGGCGATGCCCAGCGCCACCGAGGAGGCGAGCCCCATCGAATGCTCGAGGTAGAGGAACCCCGGCTGGTGGCCGAGCGAGAAGAGCTCCGCAGGCGCCGCACCCATGTTGGTGACCACCAGCCGCTCGGCGAGCTGCGGGTAGATCGCCCGCATCGCTTCCAGGCGCTGCATCACTCCTCCCACATCAGGCCGCGGCAGAGCAGCAGCGCCACCGGCCGCAAGCTCGCCTCGGCCAGCTGCTGCGCCTGGCGCAGGCCAACCGCCACTTGGTCGGCCCGCTCGAGCAGCAGATAGGGGATGCGCAGGGCGCGCAGCAGCTCCTCGGTGACCCCGCCGCCCTCGGTCTGCCAGGGGTGCTCCTCGCCGAAACCGCCGCGGTAGCTCACCAGCATAAGCAGCGGCACCCGGTAGAGCTGGGCCAGAGAGACGATGCCGTTGACGCTCGCTAGAAGGCCATGGTTCTGGAGCAGCATCGCCGAGCGCAGCCCGGCGAGATGGGCGCCGACCGAGACGCCCACCCCCTCCTCCTCCTTGGCCAGGCGCACCAGGGTCATCTCCGGGTCGTCTTCGGCCAGGCTCACCAGGTGCACCAGCCAGGTCTCCGGCAGCACAGAGAGCAGACGGACCCCACACTCCTTGAGCGCCTCGTACAGCCGCCGCGAGCTGGTCTCGGATACCGGCATCGATCACCGCGTTTCGCGATCGGCAGGGCTGCCCGTCTGCCAATGAGCTCCGGCCGTGGCAGTCCTCAGGCCGCTCCGGGCAAAAAACAGGTGTCTTCTCACCGCGGCTGCCGAGTATAGCCGAGGGGCCTGGTTCGGGTTCGTGGCATGGGGCATGCATTGTCGCGGCATCGTGAACCGGCCTCTCCTCTGCTGCTGCCTGGTGGGCGTGCTGGTGCAGACATCGGGCTGCTCCTTCCTCGCCCACGACAAGCGCGACGTCTATCACTTCAACCACCCCTTCCCGGTGTCGGACCCCGCCTTCCGCCGCTCGATGGACGCCTTCGGCAACGCGATGGTCGAGGGCAATGGCGTCAAGCTGCTGAACAATGGCGACGAGATCTTTCCGGCCATGCTCAAGGCGATCCGGGAGGCGAAGGCGTCGGTCAACCTCGAGTCTTACATCTTCCTCGACGACCGGGCGGGCAAGCTCTTCGCCGACGCGCTGATCGAGACCGCGCACCGCGGCGTCGAGGTGCGAGTGCTGGTCGACGGCACGGGCGGCCGCGCCGGCTCGCTCTTCGGGCGGATGAGGCAGGGCGGCGTCGACATGCGCGTCTACCACCCGGTCCGGCTGTGGACCATCTACGACATCGGCCGCCGGACGCACCGCAAGATCCTGGTGGTGGACGGCCTCGTCTGCTTCACCGGCGGCGCCGGCATCGACCAGCGCTGGTTCGGCAATGCCCGCAATCCGCAAGAGTGGCGGGACGTGGCGGTCCAGGTCACCGGCCCCGCCGTGGCGCAGATGCAGGCGATCTTCAGCGAGGACTGGACCTACACCACGGGCGAGATCCTCGCCGGCGACAAGTTCTATCCCCCGATCCAGCCGGCGGGCGGCGTGCGCGCCCAGGCGATCAAGGTGTCGCGCGGCGACTCGTCCTCGCTGGCCAAGATGCTCTACTACGTGGCCATCCAATCGGCCGAGAAGTCGATTTTCATCCAGAACGCCTACTTCCTCCCCGACCAGCAGGTCCGCGAGGCGCTGGCGAATGCCGTGCGGCGCGGCGTGGACGTGCGGGTCATGGTCCCCGGCAAGCACTCCGACGTGCCGATCGTGCGCATGGCCTCGCGCCACCACTATGACGAGCTGCTGCAGGGCGGGGTCAAGATCTTCCAGTACACCGACACGATGATGCACAGCAAGACCGCGGTCGTGGACGGCATCTTCAGCATCGTCGGCTCGATCAACTTCGATGCCCGCTCGATGCTCAAGAACGCCGAGGAGAGCATGGCCTTCTACGACCGCGACTTCGCCGCCCTGCTCGAGGCGACCTTCGCCGCCGACGCCAAGCATTGCCACGAGGTGACCTACGAGCGCTGGAAGAAGCGCGGCATCGCCGACAAGATGGCCGAGCTCTTCTCGTGGTTCTGGACGCCGCTGTATTGATCGCTGCGATGTGGCGTTGAAGGCCTACTCGAAGCATCATCGGATCGCCCCCCGCAACCCCTCGATCCCCTTCCCACGCCTCCGGGGGGGAAGGGGACGCCCCCTCCCCTGGCGCACGAACCACCTTCGTTTTAGCGCGCAACGCGCGCTCAATCGCAGCGCAGCGCCGCCATCGGATCGACCGACGCCGCCCGGCGGGCCGGGATCAGGCTGGCGGCGACCGCCACCAGCGCCAGCCCGGCCAGCGCCGCGGCAAAGCTCCACGGGTCGCCGGGCGCGACGCCATACAGCGTGGCGCGCAGCAGCCGCGCGCCGGCGGCGGCGAGCGGCAGCCCGATCAGGGCGCCCGCCAGGCTCACCGCGAGGCTGCCACGCAAGACCAGCCACAGCACCTGCCGGCGCTGCGCCCCGAGCGCCATCCGCACGCCGACCTCGGCTGTCCTGCGGCTCACCTTGTAAGCCAGGGTGCCGTACAGGCCGGTTGCCACCAGCAGCGCCGCCAGCAGCGCGAAGAAGACCGACAGCCGCGCCATCACCCGCTCCAGGGAGAAGCTCTGCCCGAACTGCTCTTCCTGGGTCATCGGCTGCAGCAGCGGCAGCTCGGGAGCGAACCCGGCCATCAGGCGGCGCACCGCGGGCAGCAGGGCGGCGGGCTTGCCGGCGGTGCGCAGCTCGACGTTCATCGTCTCGAGGCCGCCGACCTGTTCGTAAGGGAAGTACGCCGTCGGCTTCCTGTTGTCGTCGCGCACCCCCGTGTACTTGCTGTTCGCCGCCACGCCGACGATGACGTAGGGGCTGGTCTTCGCCCAGGGCACCGCGACTTGGTGACCCAGCGGATCGACAGCCGGCAGATAGCGCTCGGCGAAGACCTGATCGACGATCACGACCTTCGGGGAGGCGGCCGCATCGGCTTCGGTGAAGTCCCTGCCGTGGAGAACGGGCGTGCCCAGCACACGGAAGTAGTCGGCTCCCACGGCGTTCCACCGCATGGGCAGGTGTCCATCTTTCGCGCCGTCGAGGCGGGCGCTGGCGTTCCAGCTCCATCCGGTGCCGACGCGGTGCTGCATGAGCGTCGCCGCCTCGACGCCGGGCAGAATCCGCAGCCGAGCGATCAGCGCCTGATAGAAACGAACCGCACCGGCATCGGACCGCACCCGCTGCTGCGGCGCGAGACCGAAGACGAGCAGACCGGGGGTGCGAATTCCCAGGTCGATCGCTTCGAGATTTCGCAGGGTCTGGAGCAGAAGCCCCGCGCCGACCAGCAGCGCCAGGCAGAGGGCGACCTGCAGCGCCACCACCAGCTGACCGCTGCGGAGCTTCGCCCGGTCCTGGAAGGCGGTGGCGGCAGAGGCCTGCAAGGCGAGCCCGATCGGCGCCCGCACCACGCTGCGCCACGGCGCGAGCCCGAAAACCAGGGCGGTCAGCAGAGAGACCGCCGCAGTGAAGATCAGCACGCTGCGGTCGGGCGCCAGGCTGACGCTCAGCCGCGTCCAGGCGGCCAGCGCGCGAGTGGCCCACAGGCCGAACAGCCAGCCCAGCGCGCCGCCGCCGAGCACCAGCAACATGCTCTCGGTGAACAATTGCCGGAAGAGGCGGGCGCGACTGCCGCCCAGAGCCATGCGCAGGCTCAGCTCGCGCTGCCGCGCGGCGCTGCGGGCCAGGAGCAGCATGGCGACGTTCGCACAGGCGATGGCGAGGACCAGGCCGACCATCACCGCCAGCACGCGGAGCGGCCGCTCGAAGTCGTCACGCAGACCGTCGATGCCTCGTGCCGACGTGAAGTACAGCCGCGCCCGCTCCTGCTTGGGACCCAGCTCGCCGACACCCGCGAGCGCCGCGCGCTGAAAGACGGGACCCAGTTCGGCAAGCGCCTGCTTCTCGCTCACTCCGGGCGCCAGGCGCCCCATCGTCTTCAGGCACCACCAGCTCAGCGCCGATCCGTACAGGCTCTCGCTCCCTTGCGCGGCGGTTCCCCAGGGCTTCAGATAGGGGTCGCTCTGCAGCGGAATCCAGATCTCGGATACCCTCCCGTGCTCGACGCCGGTGAAACCCGCGGCGGCGACGCCGGCGATCGTGAACGGCACGCCCTTGATATAGAGCGGCCGGCCGATCACGGCTGGATCGCCTCCGAGCCGTCTCTTCCACCAGATGTCGCTCAGGACGGCGAGATGCGCGTGGCTGTGCTCGTCCTCCAGCGTGAACTGCCTGCCCAGCGCCGATCGCACCCCGAGGCCGGAAAAGAAATCGCCGCTCACCATGTCGACGAAAGCCTCTTCCGGCTCCTTGCCGTAGCGGACGCCGACCTTGTCGGAACCGAGCGGCGCGAAGGCCACGAGATCAGCGAAGACGCGGCGCTGGGTGCGGAGCTGCTCGAAGAGGTACTCGGTCAGCGAGCTGTCGCCGTCGCCGGTCTGCGAGCCGTACTGCACGGTGGAGTTCAGATAGACCAGCCGCCGGGGCTCGGGCAGCGGCAGATAGCGCAGCAGGACCGCATTCATGGCGCTGAAAACCGCCGTATTCGCACCGATTCCCAACGCCAGGGTGAGCACCACGACGACCGTCAATCCGGCGCTGCGGCGAAGCTGGCGCAAGCCGTAGCGCAGATCGCGGAGCAGCAGGTCGAGCTGGGGCAGGCCGCGTTGCTCGCGGCAGCTCTCCTTGGCGGCCTCCACGCCGCCGAACTTCAGCACCGCCGCCCGCCGCGCCGCGGCCGGCGCCATACCCAGCCGCTGGTTGTCCTCGGCTTGCATCTGAATGTGCGCTTCGAGCTCGCGGGCGAGCTCGGCCTCGCGCCGCCGGCCGAAGAGAGTGCCCAAGAGCCTGTTCCAGGTCCGGCGGAGCGCTCTCATCGCGCTTCTCCACCGGCGGCGAGGAAGCGGGCGATGATCTCGGTCGTCTGCTGCCAGTCGCGCGCCGCCGAGTCGAGCTGGCGCCGGCCCGCTTTGGTCAAGGTGTAGAACTTCGCCTTGCGGTTGTTCTCCGAGGCGGCCCAGTGCGCGGCGATGGCGCCCTCCTGCTCCAGCTTGAGGAGGACCGGATAGAGGGTGCCGTGATTGATCGCGAGCAGGTCGTCGCTGATCTGCTCGATGCGGCGGGCGATCCCATAGCCGTGCTGCGGCCCCAGCGCGTCGAGCGTCTTCAAGACCATCAGGGCCAGAGTGCCTTGCCAGACGTCGCGCTTCTCCGTCATGGAATTCCTCCTATTGGCTTCCCACAAGAGCATCGCACGTCTCCTGTGGGAATGCAATAGGGGCGCGCGGCGCGCCGGCGGAGATATACTTTCGGCCAAGCTGCCGCACTGCTGGCCGCGTGGCGAGGAGAGGAGGTTAGGTACTCCGACGAAGGTGGACGGCCGCCCTGGTCGCTTTGCTCATCCTCGCCTGCCACGGCGGCCTCGCCTGTCGCCGCGGATCGGGCGGCCGCGCGCCGGCCCGCGGCAAGCCGCTGGTGGGCGTCACGCTGCTCACCGCCAGCCACGACTTCTACAAGGAGCTCGAGCGGAGACTCCGCCAGGAGGCGGCGGCCCGCGGGCTGGCGCTCGTCATCACCGCCTGCGAGATGGATCCGGCCAAGCAGGCGTCGCAGATCGAGGACTTCGTCGCCCAGCACGTCGCGGCGATCGTGGCCGCTCCCTGCGACTCGGCGGCCATCGTCCCCAACCTCGCTCCCGCCGAGCGGGCCGGGATCCCGGTCTTCACCGCCGACATCGCCGCCCGCGGCGGGAAGGTGGTCTCGCACGTCGCCAGCGACAACGTCAAGGGAGGGCGCCTCGCGGCGCAGGCGCTGGCCCGTTACCTGGGCGGGCGCGGCAAGGTGCTGATCATCGATCATCCCACCGTGGCCTCGGTCCAGGACCGGGTGCGCGGCTTCGAGGAGGAGCTGCGCAACTATCCCGGCTTGATGATCGTCGGCCGGCCCTCGGGCGACGGCCAGCTCGCCAAGGCGATGGCGATCATGGAGGACATGCTGCAGACCCACCGCGACCTGCGCGGAGTCTTCGGCATCAACGACGACTCGGCGCTCGGCGCCGTGGCGGTGCTCGCCGCCGCCGGACGGAGCGACGTGGCGGTGGTGGGCTACGACGCGTCCCCCGAGGCGCGGCGGGCGATCCAGTCGGGAGGGCCGCTCAAGGCACAGCCGAGCTTGCGCCGGACGAGTGAGGAGCGCCGGAGCCCGCCGCTAGCGCCCCGGCAGCAGAGTTGGCAGGAGGCGCGCAAGGGCGGCGTCGAGGCCTCCGGCGAGAGCCGGGTCCAAGGGACGAAGACGGCGTGCCGCGGCGAACGCGGCCTCGGCCTCTGGACGTTCGCCGGCCGCGCCGAGAAAGAGGGCGTGCAGCAGCTGTGCCTCGAAATCCTGCGGCCAGCGGCGGGCCGCTTCCTCGCTCAGGGAAAATGCCTTTTGGCGCCGGCCGGCCCGGCCCCAGGCGATCGCCAGCAGCTTGAACGGCCGGCTCGCGTAGGGTCGCACGATCAGCGCTTGCCGGTAGTGGATCTCCGCGGCGGCGAGATCTCCCCTTTGCAGCTCCAGATCCCCCAGGGCCAGGAGGGCCCCCGGGGCGATCGGATCGAGCGCCACCGCTCGCGCCAGAGCGGCCTGCGCCGCGGCGAGGCGGCCCTCCTGGGCCAGCAGCCTGCCCTTCTCGGCAAAGACGGTCGGGCTGGTCGGCTCGGCCCTCTCCATGGCGGCGAGAAAGGTGTGCTGATCCTGGAAGATCGCCGAGTAGCGGACGGTGAGCAGCGCGTAGGCGCCGGCCAGCAGAGCGAGCAGCACCGCCGCCAGACGCCGGGGCACGAGGAGGGCGACGATCCATGGCAGGGCCAGCGATGGCAAGAAGAGATAGCGGTCGGTGACCATCCATTGCGGATCGAGCGCCCAGAGATTGAGCACCGGCAGCAGCCAGACGACGAGCCAGGCGACCGGCAGCAGGAGCTCCCGCCGCTTCCTGATCGCCCAGGCGGCCAGCACGGCAAGGCCCTCCGACAGGGCCACGGCGAGCAGCACCGGCGCCGCGAACGGCCCGAAGCTGGGGCGCTCGGGGCGAAAGAAGGCGAATCCGGTCGGCCAGACGAGGAGGCGCAGATAGGTGACGAAGGCGACCGGCACGGCGGGCAGCGACTGCACGAGGCCCGGAGCGTTGGGAGCCGGGATGGCCAGCCCCCCCAGGACCACGATCCGAACGGCCAGATAGAGCAGCGTCACGCCAGCCAGGACGAGAGCGACCTTGCGCAGCCGGCGTGATCGCCGCGGATCGCTGCGCGCCGTGCCGAGAGCCCAGATCGCGACGAACGGCAGCAGCCCGATCGCGACCTCTTTCGACAGCAGCGCCAGAGTGAACGCCAGCCCGGCAAGGCCGGCGGGCAGAGCATCCCTGTCCGCATCCTCGCGCCAGAGCGCCGCGTGCAGGGCGCAACAGACGAAGAACGCGGCCAGCAGCTCCTGCAGACCGGAAGCCCAGGCGACCGAGCTGACGTGCGACGGATGGAGAGAGAAAACGGCCGCGGCGAGCAGGGCGGCGAGCGGCGAGATCCCGAGCCGCAGCAGGAAAGCGCAGACCAGGGCCCCGATCAGAGCGGCGAGCGCCGCCGATGCGGCATGCCAGGCGAACGGGTTGCCGCCGGCGGCCCGGTGGTAGAGCGTCGAGAGCGCCAGGAAGACCGGCCGGTAGTAGCTGCTGATGACCGTGCCAGCGCCTTTGCGCAGCGCTCCGACGTCGGTCAGAAAACCCTTCGGTATGCTCCCCAGATCCGAGAGCGACGGGCTGGTCTGGAAGAGGACGAAGTCGTCGAGCAGGAAGGAGTGGCTGGTCGCCGGCCAGTAGGCGAGCAGCGGGGCGAGCGCCGCGAGGACCAGCGCAAGCGGCACCGGCAGTCTGCCCGCCGGCCCGCGCCCACGCGGCCGCGCCTGCCGCGCCGCCGCGGCCGTGCTGCGGCCCGGCGCGAACTTCGGCCGGCGCGCGGGGTGAGGGGGCATGCGCGATTCTGTCTTCGCCGATCCCGCGAGTCAAAGGCGCCGCCGCCGCTCACCCCCGATGCCGTACCATCGGATCATGGCAGTGCTGATGATGGACGCGGGGCTGCCGTTGCTGCTGGTGGGGCTGATCTCACTCGCCTGGCCGCTGCGCTGGATCGGGATCCCCTCACGCGGGCGGGCCGCCCTGGTGGCGTCGGCCGGCGCGGCGCTGGTCGCCGGGGCGGTCGCCCTGCCGGCGCCGCTCTTGCGATCGGCACGATCGGAGTGGGGCCCGACCCGGATCGACGAGATCGTTCCCAGCTACCAGTTCGCCGAGCACCACGAGATCCGGGTCCACGCCGCACCCGGGCGCATCTTCTGGGCGATCAAGACCGTTCCGGCGCAGGAGATCTTCCTGTTCCGCACCCTGACCTGGCTGCGGCAGCCGCGGCTCCCTGGAAAAGCCACCGCGGAGACCATCCTTTCCCCCCCGGCGGCGAGGCCGCTCCTCGCCGTCGCCACCTCTTCGGGCTTCATGCAGCTTGCCGAAGACCCGGACCGCGAGCTGGTCATCGGCACTCTGGTCATCGCGCCACGCGGCCATCCACCGATCGGGGACGGCGGCTTCGCGACGCTCGCGGCGCCCGGCTATGCCAAGGCGGTGATGAACTTCCTGGTGCTCCCGGAGCCCGACGGCTGGTGCCGGCTGACGACCGAGACCCGGGTCTTCGCCACCGATCCCGCATCGCGGCGCCGTTTCGCCGCCTACTGGCGGATCATCTATCCGGGGAGCGCGCTGATCCGGATCGAGTGGCTGAAGGCCATCCGCCGCCGGGCCGAGTCACCGGCCGCGGGAGGCTGAGACGAAATTGGTCCGTGCGCCAGGGGAGGGGGCCCCCTTCCCCCCCGGCGCCGCCGGGCAGGCCGCACGTCCGGCTATGGACGTGCGGCACTTCCCGGAGGTCGGGACCCGGCGGCTTCCTACAACCGGGAAGGGGACTCGCGGGGGTTGCGGGGGGCGATCCGATCGATGCTTCAAGTAGGCCTCCACCGCCGCATCGCAGCGCCATTTCATCCCTCGGGATCGCCTGGACACGCCAGCCGCCGGCCATCACCCCGACCACCGTGTACGGCTTGCCTCCGGCCGAATGAATCGTCCCAGCACGGGCTTCACGCCGAGCAGCGAGAAGTAGTTGGCCGAGACCACGGCACCCTGCACCTCGGCTGACTCGCCGCCGGCGCGCACCTGGAACGGCGCCGTCGAGTAGTGCGCGGCCAGCGCGCTGAGCGTCGTGGCGCGGCGGCGCAGATGGTCGTACTCCGGCCACGAGACGCCGGACGACCGCCCGTCGGCGGCGAGCGGCGCAACCCGCACCACGCGTGCCGGATCGCGCACCGGCAGAGCGCGGAACCACATCGCGTCGACGAGGCTGAAGACGGTGGTGTTGGCGGCGATGCCGAGGGCGAGCGACACCGCCGCCACGGCGCTGAAGCCCGGGCTGTGGAGCATCTGGCGAAGCGCGTAGCGGCAGTCCGCGGCCAGGGTCGAGAACCAGCCGGCGCCGCCGCCGCGCCACGCGAGGAACCTGCGCCAGAGCCTGCTCATCTCCGAGCCCTCCCGCGATAGTGTACGGAGAGGACACGCCTCTTGTTGCCCGCCGCGGGTCAGGACTGCGCGAGAATAACCGCGGCCGCGGCAATGGTTTCACGGTATAGCGCGAGGAGGCTGCGATGAGAAGCGTCACCGGGCTGCACCACGTCACTGCAATCTCTGGCCCCGCCCAGGAGAACCTCGACTTCTACGCCGGCGTGCTCGGGATGCGGCTCGTCAAGAAAAGCGTCAATCAGGACGATCCCGGCACCTACCACCTGTTCTACGCGGACGCGGAAGGACACCCCGGGACCGATCTCACTTTCTTTCCGTGGGCGCACCTGGCGCCGCCGCGCCCCGGACACGGCACCGCGCCGGAGGTCTCGCTGGCGGTGCCGGCCGGCTCGCTGGAGTTCTGGGGCGAACGGCTGGAGCGCTTTGGCGCCGCGCTGGGAACCCTCGGCGCGCGTTTCGGCGAGCGCACCCTGCCGCTCCGCGATCCGCATGGCATGGCTGTCGCGCTGGTCGAGCTCGAGAGCGCAAGCGAGAGTAAGAAGGAGAGCGCGAACCGCCGATTCACCTCCTGGGAAGAAAGCCCGGTGCCGGCCGAGCGCCAGGTCCGGGGCCTGCACGGCGCGCGCCTGCGCGAGCGCGACATCGGCTCTACGACCGCCTTCCTGGCGGGCGCGCTCGGCTTCCGGCACGTCGCCACCGAGGGCGCCTGGCAGCGCTGGGCGGTCGGTGACGGCGGCTCCGGGAGCTTCGTCGACGTCGCCGAAGCGCCCGGCGAGCGGCGCGGCGCCTGGGGGGTGGGCGCCATCCACCACCTCGCCTGGCGAGTCGACGACGAGGAGCACCAGCTGGCGGTGCGCCGCCAGGTCGAGCCGTCCGTCCACCCGACGCCCGTCATCGACCGCTTCTGGTTCAAGTCGGTCTACTTCAAGGAACCGGGGGGCGTGCTGCTCGAGCTCGCCACCGAGGGACCGGGCTTCGCGGTCGACGAGGACCCGCGGCACCTGGGCGAGTCGCTCGTGCTGCCGCCCTGGCTCGAGCCGCAACGCGGCGAGATCGAGCGCTCCCTGCCGCCGCTCGCCCCGCCAAAGGCCGTCGAGACCGTGCGATGAGCGGCGATTCCTTGCCTGTGTCCGCGAGCGACGGCGGCTCGGTGGGAGACGTCCACCGCTTCGTGGCCGGCACCTCCGGCGGCACGCTGCTGGTCCTCCACGGCACCGGCGGCGACGAGAACGATCTGCTGCCGCTGGCGCGCGAGCTCGCGCCGGAGGCGAACCTGCTCGCACCGCGTGGACCCGTCATCGAGGCCGGCATGCCCCGCTTCTTCAGGCGGCTCGCGGTCGGCGTCTTCGACGAGGCCGACCTCGGGCGGCGGACGGCCGAGCTCGGACGCTTCCTGCGCGCTGCCGCGGCGCGCTACCGCTTCGATCCCGCGCGAGTGCTCGCCCTTGGCTATTCGAACGGCGCCAACATCGCCGCCGCGCTGCTCCTCACCGACGGCTCCGCCCTGGCCGGCGCCGTGCTGCTGCGGGCAGTGCTGCCGTTCGAGCCGCAGCAGCTTCCCGACCTGGCGGGCAAGCGGACCCTGCTCGCCGCCGGACGGCGCGATCCCTACGCCCCGGTCGAGCGCGTCGAGGCGCTTGCCGACCAGCTCCGGCGGGCCGGCGCCGCCGTCGAGTTGGCCTGGAGCGACGGCGGCCACGGCCTCGAGCCGGGCGAGCTCGATCAGGCCGCCATCTGGCTCCGGCGCCAGGCCCTGTGACGCGCGGCCGCCGGCCACATCCCTTGCCGCACCGTTGCCCTGCGGCCAAGGAGCGCGCCTGCCGCCGCGGGCTGTGCGAAAGCCCTGCCGCCGGTCTCACTCCGAGCGCTGCAGCGGGAAATTCATGCGCCGCAGCAGATCCGTGAAGCGCGGTTTTGAGCGCAGCGGCTCCAGACTCCGCGCCAAGAAGATCCTGGCCATCCCCCAGTGGTGTTCCGCGTAGGCCTGCTCGAGAGCGTCGAGGGCTTTGCCATCCTCATGCAGGGCGACATAGATCCGGGCCAGGAAATAGGGAGACACCTGCTTCGCCTCGACCTGCCGTTGCAGCTGCCCGAGCAACCTTTCCGCATCCGTCCTCCTCCCGGCCTCCGCATAGACCTGGGCGAGAAACGACACGATGGCCGCCGTGCTGTCCAGCCGCAGGGCCTCTTCGAGTTCCTCGATCGCCTTCCGAGATTCTCCTTTCTCGGCGTAGGCGATGCCCAGATTGCAGTGAGCGAGCGCGAAATTTGGATCGAGCTCGATGGTCTTGCGGAAGTGACCGATGGCGGCGTCATACCGCCGGAAATGGAGGTACGGCAGACCTGCTTCCATATTGATGATCAGGGAGAGGGGATCGAGCTCGAGGGCCTTTTTCCCTTCCGCGATGGCCTCTTGCTGGCGCCCCATCGACCCCAAGAATTCGGCGTACCACTGGTGCGCAGTGGCATAGCCCGGGTTGAGAACAATCGCGCGCCGGAATTCCGCTTCCGCGCCGGGCCAGTCCCAATCGTAGTAAAACTTCGCATAGGCCAGAGAGGTGTGCGCCTCGGCCATGGAATCGTCGAGCCGCAGGGCCTCGAGCGCCGCGGCCCGAGCTCTGACCAGCAGTTCCGCCGGCCGGGGCTCGGCGATGAGCACCAGCGACAAGTAGGAGTCGGCCAGACCGGCGTAGGCCTGGGGATAGGCTGGGTCGAGCCGGATGGCTTGCTGGAAATCCTCGATGCTCTTGAGCAGCATCTCGCGCGAGCGCTTGTTCCAGTGGTAGCGGCCCTGCAGATACGCCAGGTAAGCATCCGGGTCCACCCGGCGCGGCTTGGCGCGGGGAGCCGCTGCCGGAGAGGTGAATTGCACCTGGATCTTGCCTGCGATGGCGTGGGCGACGTCGGTCTGCAAAGCCACCACGTCGCTCATCGTGCGGTCGTAGCTTTGCGACCAGACGTGCGTCTGGTCGCGCACGCGAACGAGCTGCGCGGTGGCGCGGATACGGCGACCGGTGCCGCGCAAGCTGCTCTCCAGGATGTAGTCCACACCCAGCTCGTGCCCGATCTGGTCCGCCTTCTTGTGTGTTCCCTTGTAGCTCATCGCCGAGGCGCGGGCGATCACTCCCAGCTGTTGCGCATTGAGCCCGCCGAGTTGGCCGATCAGCTCCTCGGTCAAGCCGTCGCTGATGTATTCTTGCTTCGGATCTCCTGTCAGGTTCTGCACCGGCAGCACGGCCAGCATGACTCGGCCGGACGAGGTCTTTGCGTCTGGCCATAGGCGCCACACGGCGAGCGAGCCCAACACCAGAGCAGCCGCTGCCGCAAGGATCGCGGTCACCTTCATCCCGCGGCGCTGCGTGAGCTGCTGCCGCTCGCCCGCCGGTCGCACGGACTGGGCCTCGCCTGGGAGCTCGGAAGCGGACTCTCCCGCCACCGCCGCCAGCCCTCCCGACTTCCGCGCCGTATCGACGCTCCCTTCCCGGGCGGGAGCTGCGGATCCGACCTCCGGCATGCGCAGCAGCTCGGCGAGCACGGCGGACAGCTCGGCCGCGGATTGGACCCGCTCCTCTCGCCCTTTGCGCAGGCAGGCGTGCACCAGGCGCTCGACGGCGGGCGGCACGGCGCCGGCGATCCGCGAGAGATCGGGCGGCTCCTCGGTGAGGATGGCGCTCAGGGTTTCCACCGCCGACGGGCCGGTGAAGGCGCGGCACCCCGACAGCATCTCGTACAGAACCGCGCCAAAAGAGAAGAGATCGGACCGCGGATCCAGCGGCTGGCCGCGCACCTGCTCCGGGGACATGAAGCCCAGGCTTCCCACGACCATGCCGGGGCGGGTGGCGCCGGAGGCGAGGCCCGCGGCGCCGGCGAGCGCCGTCCGCTTCGCCAGACCGAAGTCCAGGATCTTCGCTCGCGCGTCACGGGTCAGGAAGACGTTGGCCGGTTTGAGGTCTCGGTGCACGATCCCCTTCTCGTGCGCCGCTGCAAGACCGGCGGCGATCTGCCGCGCGCACTCCAGCCCCTCGCGCAGGGGCAGCGGGCCGCGCTGCAGCCGCGCCTCGAGGGTCTCCCCTTCCAGCAGCTCGGTGACCACGTAAGGAATGCCACCCTGGTCGCCGACGTCGAAGACGGCGAGCAGATTCGGATGGTTGAGCGCGCTCGCCGCCCGCGCCTCTTGCTCGAAGCGGGCGAGCTGCGCGCGATCCGCCGGAGTGTGCCGCGAAAGGACCTTGATCGCCACTTCGCGGCCCAGCCGCGGGTCATGCGCAAGGTAGACCTGCCCCATGCCGCCCTCGCCGAGCAGGGCCACGATCTCGTAGGGGCCCAGGCGCGCGCCGGGAGTGAGATGGGTCTCGACCTCCTCCTCGGCCTCCTCGGCCTGCTCGGCCGCGTCCGGCTTCCGCACGCCGGGAAAGCGAAAGGTCGGCGTCTCGATGAACGCCGGCGCCTGCTCCCGCGCGCCGAGGCGCGACTCGACCTCGCGTCGGAGCGCCGCGTCGTCGCCGCAGGCTGCGGCAAGGAAGTCGGAGCGCTCGGCCGGCGCGCGCTCCGCGGCGGCTGCGCAGAGCTCGTTGATCCGTTGCCGGCGCTCGGAGTCCATTGCGGGCAGGGCGTCAGTGGTCAGGCGACGGCGGTTGGCCGGATTGATCTCGTGCTCCGGTGTCGAGCGATTGTAGATCGCCGTCTCGCCGCTCGGCAAAACGCTCTTGCCGGGCTTTCTGAGAGCACGTCGCGCAGGACCGTGCCATCCGTGCAATAGACTGCCCCACGAGGAGGACACCCCAGTGTTCGAGACGCTTCGCCGCGACCTCGTCATCGCCGCCCGCAGCCTCTCTCGGGTCCCGGGCTTCACCGCCGCCGTGGTCCTCACGCTGGCGCTCGGGATCGGCGGCACCGCCACGATGTTCACGGCGGTCAACACCGCCTTCCTGAAGCCGCTCCCGTATCCGCACGAAGACCGGGTGACCCTGGTCTGGCAGACCTCCAAGCAGTCCCGCCGCGTCCCGGTCTCGATGCTCGACTCCCTGGACTGGGCGGCCCGCAACCGGGCCTTCGAGCACACGGCCACCTTCGGCGGCTCGACGGTAAATGTCACGAGCGGCGCGAGTCCGGCGCGGGTGCCGGCGGGTACGTCACCGGCGACTTCTTCGCCGCCCTGGGAGTGGTCCCCCGGGTGGGCCGGACGTTCGCTGCCGACGAGCTCCGCGGCCACGGCTCCGCCGTGGTGATCAGCGACGGCCTCTGGCGGCGCGCCTTCCAGCGCGACCCCAGGGTCCTCGCGCGCCGGCTCGAACTCGATGGGATCGCCCACCCCGTGATCGGCGTCATGCCCCCGGGGTTCTCCTTTCCCGAGCGGGCCGAGGTCTGGCTCCCCCTCCCCACCCACGAAGGCACCGGGCGCTCGGCGCACAACTACAGCGTGATAGGCCGGCTGAAGCGCGGGGTTTCGCTGCGGCAGGCGCAGGCCGACATGGAATCGGTGGCCGCCGCCCTCGCCCGCGAGTACCCGGCCGACGACGGGCACCTCGGCGTCGCGGTCGTCCCGCTGCGGCGGGACCCCGCCACCTTCGTGGCCGTCGCCTTGGTCCTTGGGATAGCGGCCTTGATGTCCACTTACCTTCCCGCCCAAACGGCGACGCAGGTGGAGCCGGTGGAGGCGCTGCGGGCGGAGTAGGATCGATTGCAGCCAGAGCCATCGCCGCCACCGGTAGCGAGTGGTCGCCGAGCAGTCGCCGCCGGGGGTCAAGCCGGCAGGTAACCACTCTGCTCGACCAGGCGCTGGCCTTCGGGCTCGAGAAGGAAGTCGACGAAGCCCTGGATCGCCTTGGTGGCCTTGCGTCCGTCGGCATACATGTAGAGGTCCGCGACACACTTTCGCTGAGCGTTATATGCGCTGCTCCAAATATGCGATGAAGCGTCGAACCTACATCTGACCGTGAGCGCGCCGGCCGCCTCGATATCCGAAGCCGCAGCCTCGAACTGCTGCGGACGGCGGCACGGCGCTTCTTCGCCGAGGCGGAGCCGCTGGACCGGCATCTCCGCATCGGCGGTCCGGCCGAGGACCGGCTCCACGGCAAAACCCTCGACCGCCCTGGAGTCCCTGGGACGAAGCCTGCGCCCGGCGCCGGAGACGGGCCTCTTGGGTACTCGCGGCGGGCCTCTTGGGTACTTATGGTACAGTAGCAAGACAGCATTATCTTTCGCGAGCCGCAGCCTCGCGGCTGGCGAGCGAACACGCAAGCGGGAATGCCATGTTGAAGCGCCCCGGTCCGTCACGCGTCCTGGTCCTCGGCCTCGGTTTCATCGGCAGTCATCTGGCCCGCCGCCTGCATCAGGCGGGGCATGAAGTCGTCGTCGTGAGCCGGACCGCGCCGTCGCCGGCCTTTCTGGCGGACGTCGAGCCTTGCCGCGTTTTCATTGGTGACGCGGCCGACGCTATCGGAGTCGATGCGCTGATGGCTGGTGTCGAGGCTGCGGTGTACTGCTGCCGAGGTTTGCTCCCGGCCGAATCTGTGGCTCGGCCTCGAGTTGACCGCGAATTGACCGTGTTCCCTCTGAAGACCGTGCTCCGCCGCCTCCGCCGCTATCCCGGGATGCGGTTCATCTACCTCTCCTCGGGCGGAACCGTGTATGGAAGCCCCCTGTATCTTCCGGTCGACGAACGACACCCGTTGAGCCCGATCGTGCCCTATGGCGCCAACCGAGTTTGCGCCGAACGATTGATCGCCTCCGAAGCAACGCGGCACGGATTGGAGGCAACTGTGCTCAGGCCTTCGAACGTCTATGGACCGGGTCAGCCGGCGAGACGCGGCCAGGGTGTCATCGCTGCATTCCTCGATGCATCCAAGCGCAATGCTGCCGGCATCGTCTACGGCGATGGCAGCATCGTCCGTGATTACGTGCACATCGACGACTTGAGCGACATCGTCGTGACGCTTGTCCAAAGAAAAAATGCCCCGTCACCACTGAACGTCGGCTCCGGTCAAGCGGTTTCACTTCTAGAGGTTGCCGACATCATACGAATGGTGACTGGCCGCCGGCTGATGCTGACACACCATCCCGAGCGGCCCTATGACGTCAAGGAGATCGTTCTCGACGTCTCTCGACTCCGTACCCTGATGAGGTTCGAGCCCATCATGATCGAGGAGGGAATCCGCCGCACCTGGAGCGCAGAGAGCGGCGCCGGTGTCAGAAAGGCCGGAGCTCTGTGACCGTATCGCCGGCGCCAACCCTGGGTCCTCAACCCAGTCTGGCCAGGCGCGTGCTACGCAAGGTCCTTCCGTACCGCCTCCGCCAAACGTTGTTTCGCGCAAGACGCTCTCTCGGCTCGCTCAGAAGGGCAGTGGCACCGCCCCTGAACCGAGCTGCCTGGATCGATCAGCCCGTTTCGGGTGCCACCGTGTACGACTCGGTGTTGTCGGTGCGAGGGTGGGTGCTGTTCGAGAGCGGCATGGCGTCCCGCGTCGAGGTGAGGCTTGGCGGGAAACTCCTCGGCCTGGCGCGACTCGCTGTCCCACGGTCCGACGTTGCCGCAGCCTACCGCTCTCCGGATGCCGGATTCTCGGGCTTCGAGCTCGACGCCTTCCTCGGCCACGTCGGCTGGGGCTCGGACCGGCATCTGCTCACCGTCGTCTGCCACGGCATCGGCGGAGAGATCGCGGAAGCTGCTCCGTTGTTCCTGCGGCTAGCAGCGCCGCCACCTCCTCCGTCTCTTCGGCCAACCAGCAAGCGGAGGCTTCTTGCCGTCACCCACCAACTCGATCTAGGTGGAGGTCAGCTCTACTTTCACGACCTGCTCAGCGGGCTGGCGGTGCAGCACGGCTTCGAGATCACGCTCGTGTCTCCGGTAGACGGAGCTCTGCGGCAGCGGGCTCAGGAGTTGGGGCTGACGGTCGAGCTGATCGCTCCCTGGGGCGAGCGATCGGCCCCTGCCTACGAAGCGCGCCAAGCCGAGCTCGTCGCATGGGCACGCGAGCATGCATTCGACGCCGTGCTGGTGAACACGCTGACTGCGTTTGGCGGGGCCGACCTTGCCGGGCGCCTATCGCTGCCGTGCCTGTGGGCGATTCACGAGAGCTTCCCGCTGGAGCTGTTCTGGTGGGCGGGTTACGGTCGCAGGGGCGTCGCGCACGCGGTCAAGGCATGCGCGGTGCGCGCCCTCCGCAACAGCACCGCCTTGATCTTCGAGGCGCAGGCGACGAGGACTCTTTTCGAACCGCAGGCCGACTCTGATCGCCGCCTCCACATTCCGTACGGGGTCGACATCGATGGCATCGACACGTTCCGGGCCGGGAATGAACGCGGGAGAACCCGCAGCCGGCTCGGCATCCAACCTTTCGAATTCATCATTCTGTGCGTTGGTACGGTACAGCCCCGCAAGGGTCAGAACTTGCTTCTCCGCGCATTTCAAGACGTCGCGTCGAAGTATCGTGAGGCGAAGCTCGTTTTCATCGGCGACCTCGGCGACGGGCATGGTCGCGGCCTGCGCGAGTGCGCCTCGAGAGGCGCGGCAGCGACAAGAGTCCGGGTCCTGCCCGTCGTCGAGAACGTCTACGAGTGGTACGGTGCCGGCGATCTGCTCGTCTGCGCCTCGGATGTCGAGTCCATGCCGCGTTCGGTCCTCGAGGCGATGGCTTTCGAGCTGCCGGTGCTCGGTACGGACGTCTTCGGTCTTCCCGAGCTGATCCAGGACGGCGTCACCGGCTATCTGTGCCAGCCAAACGACCGCGGGAGCCTGGTCTCGGCTCTTTGCCGAAGTCTGGGCGACCCGCCGGAGCGGCGCCGGGAGATCGCGGCGGCAGCGCGGAGCATGGTATGCCGCCGGCACGACGTCAGCGGCTTCGTGACCGCCTACGCCGTGCTGCTCGACGGTCTGTTCGCCAATCGCGCGGCCTCGCCACGTTCCTTGCTTGCTCGCTGGAGCGGCGCAGACGGGCACGCGGCCGTGGAAGGCGCTGGCGGCGACGGCGGAGCTGGCGATCCTCTTCACGCGTCGCCGCGGTTCGCTAGCGCCTCAGGATCCATACCTGCTGACCGTCAACCAGCGGAAACGCCTTCGCAGCTCGCGGAAAAAGGATGAAAAGATCGTCGCCAAGAACCGTTGACGCCGTGTGTTGGTTGGGCCATGACGTTTGATCGCGCCGGGGTCGGATGTAGAGCACGAAATCATAGCGGTTCAGCTCGGCGCGAAGCCGGTCGATGTGTGCGCGGTCGGCGGGAGGATCGCTGAACGTGAACGGATCGCCTCGCAGGTGGGCGAGGTAAGAGAATGTGTTTGGATTGATGCTCGGGTGCTCCTGGACGATCCCGACGCTGCGTACTGCAAGCCCGCTGCCGCCGCGGCTCTCAGCTTCGAGGTAAGCAAGGACCGGCGTCGCGTCATCGGTAGGTTCGGGCCGATGTTCGTAGCCAACCGTCGCCGCGTCGACCGGGAGAATCACATGGCCGAACCGTGTTGCGACAACGATGCGTTCGGGAAGTCCGCTGATCGGCGGCAGGAACGTCAGCAGCGTCTGGAGGATTCCGCCGGCGCAGATCGCCGTGACGACGAGTCGGCGCAGCGGAATCCACGGGATGGAAACGGCGAGACAGGCAACGAGCACGGCAACACCCGGCATCGCCGAAGCCACGAAGCGAGGGTCCTGGTTATGCGCCGCAGCGACGGCGACATAGGGCGCCGCGACCCAACTCCCCGCGAATGCCGCTCGCCGCAAGTCGCGGGGTGCCATCCATCTGGCGCCAGCCACCCGGCCTGCCACGACCAGACCCAGGGCCGCAAGACCGCAGAGCGCGAGGACCCAGGAAAGGTGATGGTTGATCAGGCCAAGAGTGAAAGCGGTAATCGCTTCCAGGCGGAGGGGCTGAGAGGGCCCATATGCTCCGGTGTCGCGAGTCGCGGCACGAAAGTGTTCGAGGGTTACCGCCCACGTGTGCGCATACCAGCAGGTTGGCAGGGCGGTCCCCAGGAGAAGCGCGATGGCGGCGTTGCGGATCCTGCGCAGCGCCCGGCTGGTCCGGCCCGAGCGCGCCTCCCTGACCGCGACGACCATGGTGCACAGCGCCGTCACGGCGAGCGGCCCGGCAATCAGTCCGGGGAACGTCACCTTCGTCAACCAGCCCGCGCTGCCTACGAGACCAAGCAGGACCGACGCCCGCGTGTCCTCGAACTCGCGAACGACCAGAAGCAGGAGCACGGCCAGGGTGGTGAGGGAGATCAGGAGGAGCTCGACCAGGACCTGTTGCGAGAGGCCCACGATCAGGGGCGTCGTCGCCGTGATCGCCATCGCCAGCAGGCCCGCCCGTCGGTCGACGAGGCGACTGGCGATCGCCCCCACCGATAGCAAGAGAATCGGCCAGACGAGCAGGTTGACCAGTAACCCGCTCTGTGCAGATCCGCCAAAGAGGAGGAAGAACGGAACCATCGCCAGCGGCAGCAGCGGCGCCCTCTCAGGGTCGATCGTGAGGATCTCGTGGCCCAGACCGCGGAGGCCGTGCTCCTCGAGGCCTTTGACGAGGTCCAGAGCGACATCGAGGTAGTGGGACTGGTCCCACGCAGGAGGCAACCTGTCGATCTTGATCCAGAGCGCGGTCAGAGCCATGCTGGCGACGACGATCAGCAGCCGAGCTGCCGTCCAAAGGGATAGCCGGTCTCGGCCGGTTGAGGCAGGGGAAGCTGACTCGGCGTTCGCGCTTGCGGCGCTAGCTGCCGTATGCAGCCGGGACTGGCGGCCAGGCATCGGATCGCAGCATAGCAGCCCCGCAGGGCGCAGGAGGTAAGATCGTAGGCGGAGGGAAACGCACCATGTGCAGGAACATCCGAACGCTCTTCAATTTCGAGCCACCCGCCACCGACGACGAGATCCGCGCGGCCTCGCTTCAGTTCGTGCGCAAGCTCAGCGGATTCAACGCGCCATCGAAGTCGAACGAGGCCGCGTTCAACCGCTCGGTGGAAGAAGTCTTTCAGGTCGCCCGGCGGCTGGTCGATTCCCTGGTGACCATCACGCCCGCTCGCGACCGCGCGGTGGAAGCCGCCAGGGCGAAGGCGCGGGTGGCACAGCGATTCGGCCGGCCGAGCTCGGGTGCCGGAGGCTAGCTAGTTCCTGTCCTGGAGCGGTAAGTAGAAGAAAGAAAAGGACTTAAAGGCGCATTCGGGCTGGCTTTTTTCCGCCAAGTTGCGTAGAATCAGGTTGCCAAACCGTTGATTCAAAACAGCTTAGGCAGAAGAGGAGGCCAACCCGAATGCGCGAAGCCCGTAAAACTCAGCACAGCCTGCGCGAGAACTGGCTCGATCTCGGTCACGCCGACGAGCTGCGAACCATCTCTCGGCTCCTCGACGACCATCCTAAGATCGAAGAGCTCGCCTTGCAAGATCTTCGCGCCGCCTGCCACTCCCAGGAGCTGGCCTGTGGCGCAGGTGGACTGAGCGCCGAGCAGGTCGTGCGGATTCTGCTGGTCAAGCAGATGAATGGTTTCAGCTACCGCACGCTCGCCTTCCATCTCGCCGACTCGCGCAGCTACCGCACCTTCTGCCGCCTGGGCATCACCGACAAGGTGCCGTCGAAGTCGGCTCTCAACGCCAACCTCAAGTGCCTCCAACCGGCGACCTTGGAGGCGATCAACCGCGTGATCGTCGGCGCCGCGCAGGAGGCGAAGGTGGAGACCGGGCGGACCGTCCGCGTCGACTGTACAGTGGTGGAGTCAAACATCCACGAGCCCAGCGACTCGGACCTGTTGTGGGACTGTGTCCGCGTGATTCTGCGGCTGCTGGGCGAGGCCCGCAAACTGCTCGGACCCGAAAGGGTGGCGTTCGGCAATCGGACGCGCCGCGCCAAGCGGCGGCGCAAGGAGATCTTCAACGCCAAGACGGCAGTGGACCGGCAACGGGCGTATCGGGATCTGCTGTCGGTCACCGCGGAGGTCCACGCCTGCGGGCTCGGAGTCCGCGACCTGTTGCGGCGGACGGAGACGCTCGCGGGCTTGGACCCGTGGGAGGCGCTCCAGGTGGAGGGCATTGCAGACGCTCTCGACCACTACCTCCCGCTCGCGCAACGGGTGATGGATCAGACCCGTCGCCGCGTGGTGGAGGGCGAGAGCGTGCCGGCCGCAGAGAAGATCGTCTCGATCTTCGAAGAGCATACCGAGATCATCCGCAAGGACCGCCACGAGACGCTCTACGGTCACAAGATCTGCCTGAGCGGCGGCGCCTCCTCGATGATCCTTGACTGCACAGTGTTGCAAGGCAATCCAGCGGACTCCACTCTGGCCAAGACGATGGTGGATCGCCAGTCCGAGATCTTCGCCCGACCGCCACGGCAGATCGTCTTCGACGGTGCGTTTGCCTCGAGACGGAACCTGCAGGACATCAAGGCTGAGGGGGTGCGGGATGTGGCATTCTCCAAGAGCCTGGGCATAGAGATCGGGGCCATGGTCAAAAGCAGCTGGGTGTACAAGCGGCTGCGGGACTTTCGTGCCGGGATCGAGGGCAATATTTCATTTCTGAAACGGGTGTTTGGGTTGGATCGCTGCACCTGGAAGTCCTGGTCGTCGTTCCAGAGCTATGTTTGGAGCTCGATCCTCAGCTTCAACCTGCTGGTGTTCGCCCGACATCTGTTGGGCAGACCGCACTCGTAGGCCTGCCTCCCTCCCAGTTGTGTAGGGCCGCTGGCAGCAGCGGCAGGGCCTCGGTCTTTCCAGCAGAGTCCACCGAGGTCGATGTCACGCCTGATTTACGCCTCCGAAGGGCTGATCTCACATCGCTTAATATCTGCGTATGCTGAAACGCCACAATGCGCTCCCGGAGCCGCGCCGATTTTGCCCAATTCTGGACAGGAACTGCTAGCTAGCTAGTCATACACCTCGACTTGGATCACGTTCCCGCGCATGTCGGCTTCGACCCATCCATTCTTGCGCGCACCATCGACATTAACTTGAATAATCGGCCCCTCGTAGTCTATGCCCCAGTAGATGTAGACCCGTACCACGACTCCGCCTTCGAGCCCCAGTCGCGTGATCGCCTTGTCGACGAGCGGGGGGACAGTGTTTTCAGCCTGCGCCAACACTTCATCCCAGTCAAACAGATGGTACCGCTCCAAGCCGGGCCCGCGCACGGGAGTCGGCTCGTGGAGCACGCCCCTGTCGCAGTCGTACCGATACTCATCCACGTTTTCGGGCTTGTCTGGATCCTGTACTTCCAGACTGGCTCCATATCGGTCGATATAGAAGTTTAGTGCGCGGCGTCTGCCGGGCAGCTCCTTACGAAAGGCACGAAGTGTGTCGTGGATCCGAGCCGCTGCCCAGAACGGTTCGGTCGCCTCATTCTCATTCGCGTCCGCGCTCAATCGCTGCGACACCAGGGGCTGGTCAACGGCGACCACTTCCTGGGCGCGAGCTCCTCGCCGTGCGTGATCGCAGTCGAATCCGAGGTCGATGAACATGAGGAGCGCGAATGGCAATACGCGGCGGACCGCCTGACTGATGACCATGTTGTTCTCCGGTCGACGATCATGGGAAAGATCGCGGCCCAGTATAGACAGGGCTTCGGCGGAACGCAATTGACCCCGGGCCGGGGCTCTCGGCTGTCGTAACGTAGAACCGGCGCGCGAACAGCAGCGCCAGCGGAACGAGCGCTAGAGCGGCTTGGTAACGCGTGTGGTGCGAACGGCGAAGGGTTGCGTCCATGGACGTCTCCTTTGCGTCCTGCCGGTATAGACACCCTGGGCGCGGGAAAGGTTCCCTCGGGTGACGGCGACGGTTGGTGGGCTGGTGTCGACGTGCGCTTAACGGTGGGGCCAACGGGCCGGCCAACCTAACCCGGCCGAGCCGGAACCAAAGAGGTCATGAGCATCGGCTGACTCTTCGGGCGCAGGATTGCTTGGCGGGTTGCGGTCCCGCGAAGGGGAAGGTTAAGCTCTACAGAGGACCCGCCGAAGGCAGAGAAACCCGGACCGAGGAGCGGGCACGGGGAGGTCGAAGCGATGCGAGATTCGGCAATCGCCGTCAGGTATGCAGGGGGGCGCGGGAGAGCTCGGCTCGGCGCCTGCCTCCTCGCCGGCAGTTTCGCGGCAGCGTTGGTCTACGCCGACATAAGCCTGCCGACCGTGACCAGGGTCTACTTCGAGCGCGGCGGCAGGCCTGTGCGCGGTGCGGTCGATTTCACCGTGCGCTGCTTCGGCTACCAGACGTGGCCCACGGATCCGCGGCCCGCAAAAGGAAGCTACAAACCGAAGGAGGTCTTCTCGTTCTCCGCCAAATGCCCCGACTACGGCTGCGAGATCCACGAGCCCTTTTATCTCAACCACCGGCACATCGACTGGTGCGATCTGGAGGGCCGGAGCGGAGAACGCCCCTTCAAGATCGAGCGCTACGGCGCCTCGCCCATCGACTTCACGAAGTGTAGCCCTCTTAACGCCGCGGAGCCGCGACGGTGCGAGATGCGGGTGAAGATTCCACAGTGAACAGCGGCATGTCTTTCGAAGCCGAGTTCCTCCTGGCGCTCGCCGTCACGGTGTTGATTGAAACACTCGTCCTCGTCGGCGCCTGGCGCTGGCTCGGCGGCGGCGCGCCGGTGCGCTGGCAGCGCCTGGCGCTGGCCGGCGTGCTACCCTCCGCGGCGTCGCTGCCGTATCTCTGGTTCATCCTGCCCCACTTCGTGAACGGTCCAGCCTATGCGCCGCTTGGCGAGAGCCTCGTGGTCCTTGGGGAAGCGCCTATCCTCGCCGTGGTGCTCGACTGGCGGCCCGCGCGCGCCCTTCTCGCCTCCCTCCTCTGCAACGGCGCCTCGTTCCTCGCCGGTCCGTGGGTGCTGCGCGGCCTGAGTCGCCTCTTCACCTGAGACTAGCGGCGGAGATGCCAGAGCGCCGAGACTCGAAAGCCGTCGCGTCAAGCCCGTGACCGTGCGGTACGATGGCGAGGTTGGCCCGCGTCACGCCGGCAGCGAAGTAGACGACAGGGAGCGCGGGCGACTCAGGGGGTTTGCCCCAGACTGACTCATGCAAAGCCTGCGTCAGGACATCCGTTTCGCCTTCCACACCCTGGCCCTCAAGCCGGGCTTCACCCTCGCCGCGCTCCTCTGCGCGGCGCTCGGGATCGGCCTCTGCACGACCCTCTTCAGCGCCACTTACGCCATGCTGCTGCGCCCGTTCCCTTTCGCCCACCCGGAGAGCCTCGTCGGGATCTTCAGCGCCAACGACCGGATCGGCGTCGACCACGGTGGGGTCTCGTTCCCGGACTACACGGACCTCGAACGCCTGGCCAGATCCTTCTCCGCCGTCGCCGGCTACGCCGAGACCAGCCTCACCCTCTCGGCCGGCGACCAAACCGAGCTCGTCCAGGGCGCCGCGGTCTCGCACCGCCTCTTCCCTTTGCTCGGTGTCGAACCGTTCCTCGGACGGCTCTTCACCGCGGCGGAGGATCGGCCGGGAGCGCCCGGTTCGGTGGTGCTCAGCCATGCCCTCTGGACGCGCAGTTTCGAGGCCGACCCCAGGGTGATCGGCAGGTGGATCGCGATCGACGGCCGCCCGCACCAGATCGTCGGCATCATGCCCTCCAGCTTCCAGTTCCCCGTGCAGCAGCAGGCGTGGGTGCCCATGAGCCCCTCTCTGGCCGGTCACTCGCGCGGCGAGCGCGAGATCGACGTCTTGGCGCGGCTCAGGCCCGGCGTATCCCTGAGCCAGGCACGGGCGGAAACCGCCGCCCTCGCCGCCCGCCTCGCTGTCGAATACCCCGGCCTGCATGCCGGATGGCAGTGGCGGACGCTGGCGCTGCGGGACCTCTTCGTCTCGCCCGGCATGCGGGTGATGAGCCTCACCATGATGGGCGCGGCGACCTTCGTCCTGCTGATCGCCTGCGCCAACGTCGCGAACCTCTTGCTCGCCTGGGCCGCGGGCCGACAACGGGAGATGAGCGTGCGGGCGGCTCTCGGCGCCTCGCCGGGCCGCATCGTCCGCCAGCTCCTGACCGAGAGCATGCTGCTTGCCTTGGGTGGCGGCGCCCTGGGGAGCCTGCTCGCGCTGGCCGGGGTCCGCCAGCTCGCGCTCCTGTTCCCGGCCTCGGCCCCGGTGCCGTACTGGATGGTCTTCTCGCTCGATCCGCCGGTGCTCGCCTTCACCGCCGCCGCTGCCGCCGCGACCGGCCTGCTGTTCGGGCTCGTCCCGGCGCTCCAGGCCGCAAGGACCGACCTGCTGAGCGCGCTCAACGAGGGGGGCCGAGCGATGAGCGGCGGAGCCGGGACCCATCGCCTGCGCTCGGCGCTGGTCATCGCCGAGGTCAGCCTCTCGGTCGTGCTCCTGATCGGCGGCGCACTCTTCGTGCGCAGCTTCTTCGCCGTCGACCGGGTCTCGACCGGCTTCGATGAGGGGCGGCTGCTTACCCTTCGCGTCTATCTCGCCGGCGACAAGTTCGCCGGCGACGGCGCCAGGACCCGCTGGCTTCAGGCCCTCCTGCCACGGCTCGAGTCCCTGCCGGGGGTGGAGGCCGCGTCCGCTTCAAGGCTGGTCCCTCTCGCCGGCGGGGCCAGCGTGAGCCCGATCGGCATCGCCGGCAAGACGTTCCCGAAAGGTGAGGAGCCGCGGATCGCCTGGGCCGCCGTGACGCCTGGTTTCTTTCGCACCCTCGATGTTCCGATCGCCTCCGGGCGGGGGTGGAGCGCGGCCGAAGGTTGGGAGGGCCGCCCGGTCGCGGTCGTCAACCAGACGTTCGTCGCGCGCTTCTTCCCGCCAGGCGGCGCCGTCGGCCGGCGCTTCCTGCTTGCCGAGCCGCAGCCTCCCCGCTGGCTCACCGTGGTCGGCGTGGTCAGGGACTTCAAGACCGGCAGCCTCGAGCGGCCGCCGAGCCCTGCGGCCTATCTCCCCTACCCGTTTTTCCCGGCCCGCGAGACCGGAATCCTCGTCCGGACACGGCTCGAGCCGGGCCAGCTCACGGCCACGGTGCGGCGCACGATCGCGGCGTTCGATCCCGGGGTCCCGCTCTTCGAGGTCGCCACGATGCGCGAGGTCCGCGGCGCCGCGACCTGGCAGTATCGCCTGGTCTCGAAGCTGTTCTCCACCCTCGGCGTCCTGGCGCTCGGCCTGGCGGCGATCGGCATCTACGGCGTGCTCTCCTACACCGTGAGCCGCCGCTCGCGCGAGATCGGCACCCGTGTCGCCCTCGGGGCGCCGCGCGGCGCCGTCATCGGCCTGATCGTCCGCCAAGGGATGATGCTCGCCGGCATCGGAGTGGCGGTCGGCCTCGTCGGGGCCTTTCTCCTCTCCCGCGTCCTCGCTTCCTTCCTCTACGGCATCAGCGCCGCCGATCCCCTGAGCTTCGGTGGGTTGTCCCTCTTCTTGCTGGCGGTCGCGGCCCTGGCCAGCTACCTACCGGCCCGCCGCGCGACGAGGCTCGACCCGACCGCAGCCCTGCAGGGAGGCAGCTGAGCATGAACCTCGAGCGGCCGACACGTGGTTCAGTGCACTTCCTTGATCGGTGTCGTTGCCAACCGTTTGCCTCCACATTGGATCACCGCCTCATGAGACGCGCCTTGATAGTGCGTATCGTCGTAGCGGGCGTTGATCCGGGTCAGGACGTCCGGCCACCGTCCTGGAAGAGCTATCAACTCGACCACGAGAAGGAGCTGCGCGGGGCTGATTCCAGGCGGTACGACTGGCTTCAGCGTTGCTTGGTATCCCGGAGTGGGCGCCAACACGGAGCCCACGACGTCGCGGATGGCTGCCCTGCCGGTCAGGGCAGCCAGGCTCTCCGCGTCGCCGCCATGCGAGAGGATCCGCCATGGTGCCGCCGCCTGACGCAGAAGAGCCGACGCTGGCGCTTAGTGCGAGTGACAAGATGATGGTAATTCTCTCATTTGTGTGACCGCACTAGCTTCACGCGGGCGTTCGAGCGACGCGGAAACCCATGATGTCAGCGCGGAAGCCAGCAGGATTGCGTTCTCGGGTGGCCGGTCGCAGCAGCCACGCGGGAAACATCCACGAGCCGCCGCGATCCACTCGGAGGCAATTGCCTTGGCCGTCCTTCGCCTTGGGGTCGCTCGAAGGGGCCTCGTTCGCGCGCCCGTCGGCGGAAATGCCGGCGTAGCTGTTGTCGTAACAGTCCTCGGTCCACTGCCAAACGTTCCCTGCCATGTCGTAAAGGCCGAATGCGTTCGGCGGCTTCGCGCCCACCGGATGTGTCTGGCCATGGTCGCAAAAAAGACCTTCCACTTTTTCGCAGCCGGAGTTGGCATTGAACCAGGCGTGGACAGGAGCGGCAGCGTCGTCCTCGCCCCAGTAGAACTTGGTTGTCGTTCCGGCGCGTGCGGCATATTCCCACTCCGCTTCGCTGGGCAGCCGATAAGGCCCGTTTGCTGACGCCGCGCCGCCGCGATGCGCCTTGCGGTTCAACCACGCGATATAGGCACGCGCATCCTGCCAGCTCACGCACATGACTGGATCACGGTCAGTCTGCGCATGGCCCGGATTTTCCCAAGTCAACTTCGGATCCTTCTCCCATTTAAAGAGGGCGCGGCCGCTGCCGCAACCATCACCGGCCGGGTATCCCGTCTCCCGAGCAAATGCCGCGTACTCGCCACGAGTGACGTCGTACTTGCCCAGGGCGAACGACCGCAATGTGACCGGATGTTGCGGCGTTTCGTCGGCGACCGATCCCAAACTACCGCCATGGCTCGCTGCCCACGATTTTTCCTCGGCTGATGAGCCCATGGTGAAGCTGCCAGCCGGGAGAACGACCATCTCCGGGCAGGCGCGGCAATCGCGAAAGACGGTGCCGGCGGCGCGTGGCGCTGCTTTCGCTTGCGCCGCAGCGTGCGTCGAAGTAGTGAAGCTACAGGCGCGCACCAGGATGACGCGCAGTTTTTTCATTTCAGTGCGCAGCGAAATCATTTTTGACCATCTCTCCATTCTTCATGACAAACCGGACACGCTCGAGCTCAGTAATGTCGGCGATGGGATCGCCGACAACAGCGATGAGATCGGCGAACTTGCCGGGTTCGATAGCGCCGACCTTATCCTGCCAGCCCAGCATCTCGGCGGCGTTGACTGTGATAGCCCGGATCACATCAAGTGACGGCACTCCGGCGGCGTGCAGATTGAGCAGCGTGGTGACAGTCGCTTGACCGCACGTTTTGCCGGGCCAGTACCAGCACATGTCCGTTCCGGCGGCGACCTTCACCCCCGATTTCAGCACTCGCTGGACCAACTGGTCGTAACGCTGCTTGCTGCGTGCCGCGGAACTCAATCGTTCAGCGCGGGCGGCGGGCGAGATCACGATGACTGGCTCGGCGAACTTCAGGTAGCCGCCGCCATAAAATGTCGGAGTCAGGTCGAGATAGATGCCCTTATCACGCATCTGTCTGAGCTGTTGATCGGTTGCATCGTTGCCGTGTTCGATGGAATCGGCTCCCGAATCGATCGCAGTCTGTATGGAGGTCTTGTCGGCGGCGTGGACGGCGACCTTCAAATGGTTGCCGTGCGCCTCCTCAACCACCGCCGTAAGCTCACCCACTGTGAGATTCTCCTCAACCGTGACCTTGATCACGTCAACGTTCTGGGACACATTCTGGCGGACCGCCTGCCGGGCCCGGTCTAGCCCCCCGTCCAACAACAAGAATTCCTGCTGGAGGATTGCCTCGGCTAGCGCCGGATTGAGGTTCCGAACATATCCTGCACCTCGCGCGACCAGTTTGCGTCCGGCGGCGAGGATTCTTGGACCAGGGATGCGGCCGGCGTTGATTGCGTCACGCAATTCCGTGTCGCCGTCAACACCGGAATGACCAAGGTTGCGAACGGTCGTAATACCGCTCTCCAGATCTTCTCGAGCCGACTGTGCGGCCATCAAAGCGCGCTTGGTCGGAGACTCCACGACGGCCAGCAACAACTCCGGAGCAAACAGTCCGTTGAAATGGCGATCGTGCTCTGCCTCGGGCAGCACAATGACGTTGAGAAACAGGTGCATGTGGCCGTCAATCAAGCCGGGCAGCAACGTGGCACTGCCCAGATCGACCGTCTTGGCGCCAGCTGGCGCGTGAGCCTGCAGCTGAGAGGGAGAACCAACTTCCTTGATCTTGCCGTCTTCAATCAGGACCGCCGCCGGCGAAAGCACATTCCCGGTTCGTGGATTGAGCAGCCGGCTCGCGCTTACTAAAGTGACCGGAGCGGCCGACTGAGCCGCGAGCTGCCCAGTGGAAAACAGAGCGAAAAATGATACTGCCAACACGCTGTAGATTCGATTTGGTTTCATTCGAGTGTTCTCCTCAATTAATCTGTGCGAACTCAAGCACCGCATGTGACTCAATGCGAGGCAAGTGCGTTCTTGACCACTGGGCCGTCCTTCATCACGAACCGAATGCGCTCAAGCTCGGTATTGTCGGCGATCAATACTGCCCGAAGCGCCCCTTGACCGAGTCCAGGAGCAGCTTGGTGTCGTAGCCCACGCCGTCCTTGAAAACGATCTCGACGTTCTCGATGTCAGCGATGCGGGTCGTGGGATCGCCCTTGACCACCATCAGGTCGGCATGCTTGCCGAGGGCGATCGAACCGACGAGATCCCCTCGAGATAGGGCCCGGTGACATCCATGTGGGGCCCTGGCACGAGGCCCCCTTCGATCGCCTGCTTCAGGCGCAGCTCCGTCTGCGGCTCGATGCTGCCGGCGGTGCGGATCGTCGTCACGCCGTTGGCGAGGTACAGCCGCGGCGCCGAGTAGGTCATCGGCACGAACATCGCAGGCCGGTTGTAGTCGTCGTCGGGGCCGAGGCCGGGCCACGCCAGCGCGAAGAGATGGTCGTGCATGCCGACGATCCCCGGCAGGACCGCGTAGCCGCGCAGGTTGAGGATCGTGGTGCCGTCAACCGGCGCTGGATCGGCGCCCGGGAGGATCGCAGTGATCTTGCCGGCTTCGATCGTGATGTTCTGGTCCGCGACCGGTGGGCCACCCGTACCGTCGATGATCTCGACGTGCGCGAGGATCACCCGCGCCGTGCCGATCTTGACGTACTTGCGTACCTGGGGACTGAGCGCATCGACGAGCTGGGCAGGGGCCTGCGCTGGCGAGGCGAACAGCGCCAAGCAGAGAAGGAAAGCGCACCACCGCCTGCTCGCCCGGGTCGACTGCGCACCGCGAGGGCCGCGTCGCGCGGTCCTCCCTGCCGTCAGCGTGCTCACTGGAAATCACCTCTTCGTCAGGAAGCAACAGGCGGTGTGGGCGATCGTCTCCAGCACACCGCCGGCGACGACCGCTCCGAACAGCACCGCCAGCAGAGCATTCACGGCGCGCCCCGCGCGCGGCCGGGCAGCCACCAGACTGGCCAGACGATGGCTCAGGAACGACGCGGCGGAAGCCTGGAGGAGCAGGTCCTCCTGGGGGTTGGCGAGCTTGCAGAGGGCCGAGATCAGGTCGCCACCCTGGTTGCTCCGGATCACCGACTCGTCGCAGGAGAGCTCGCGGTAGAGCGCGAGACGCGACCCACTGACCCACACGAGCGGGTGGAACCAGAACACGCAGAGGCCCACCTCATAGACAACACGAACCAGGTTGTCGCGCCGACGGGCATGAGTCAGCTCGTGGATGAGCACCGCATTGAGCTCGGGGCCGCTGAGGAGCCGCTCGATGCCCCGGGGCAGCGAGATGTGCGGACGGAGCAAGCCGGCGACCGCAGGAGCCTGCGGTCTGCCCGCATACTTGACCGGCACCCCTCCCGCCAACCACGCCGCGACGGGAGCGGCATCTCCCGCGCGGGAGTCGCGGCGTTCGGCCCGGATGCGCAGGATGAGACGAACGAGCATGACGCTGGCACCGACCAGCCACACCGCACCGAGGACCGCGGCGACGGTGCTGTGCGCGGCGACCGCGACGCCGGCTGCGCCGATCACCTGCAGCGGCGTCGCCCAGCTCAGATGGTTCGCCCAGATACGATCGAGGATCGCACCAGTCGGGAGGATGAAATTAAGTGCCGTGGCGACCCAGATCCAGTACTTCGTGGTGGCACTGCCGATGCGGGAGGAGGTGAGGAGCCAGGCGCAGAGCCAGACGAGCGAGGCGTAGAGGAGGTGGACACCGAGGTAGTAGACGGTCCGCGCCAGGTCAGGCATGTGCCTTCCCTCCCCCCGAGCTCTTCTCGGACGCCGCGGTCTGCAGCGCCTTGAGATCCTTCAGGGTGATCGCACCGGTTTCGAGAAGGTTCGAGATCAGCAGGCGGGGCGAGCCGCCAAAGAGGTCCAAGAGATCGCCCACGAGTCCGCTGCGGTACTCGCTCTGGTCGATCGCCGGCGCGAACATTTGGGCATTGCCGATCTTCTTGACCTTGCGCAGGGCGCCCTTCTGCTCGAGCCGGTAGACCAGGGTCTGCACGGTCGTGTAGGCCACCCGCTCCTCCTCGGGCAAGCTGTCGAGGATTTCGCGCACCGAAGCGGTGCCGAGCTGCCAATACTTCTCGAGGATCCGAGTCTCGGCCTTGGAAAGACGCTTCTTCTTCTTCATCTCTCTCCTACCCCGGAAGTCACTGCTACTACAGTCTACGGTAGCATGTCCGTCCATGTCAAGCGACCCAACGACACCGGACAATACCCCGGCGGCCGGAGCTGGCAGATCGCATTGAGTCTGCGCCGGGCGAGAAACCTCCCCGCCGCGCAACCAGCACAACCGGTTCGTCGAGCAACCCGCACCGGCGCCCGGCGCCTGATGGAAACCGCGGACGCAACGGGGGCACCCGCGTCGCTGCGCTCCGCTGCCCCCGCCCGCCGCGGCCCCGGTCCGCTGTTTCCACAGGCGCTTGCAAAACGGCTCCCGGCCCCCCGCCGCGCCCGCCCTCCACCACCCACCCTCGCCGTTTCGCACACCTCCCACAACCCCGGCGACGACGAGTCATACACTCTTTGGGAAGAACAGAACCCCGCTGGGGTGGGTCACTTTCCAGCCGTTGGCCTGGGTCAGTTTCCGAGCGTTGCCAGCACAAGGGTGGCTTATGACGCTCCGTAAGTCGGGCGCTGGCGCTGTGTGTGCCCTGCCCGCGGATCCGCTGATGGCGTATTGATGCTACCTAATCCTCTCTCGTTCCAGAAGTCGCTATAGACCTGGGAATCCTGCTCTCAGACAGCTGAAGGAGGGCTTGACCACTCGACTGGGTAGGGCACAGCGCCCGCGACGTTACGGTGACCGCTCTGGCCGAGGCTCAGTGCCTGCGGAGCGGCGCGAGGAACTGCGGGTCACTCCAGTCAAAGACACGCCCGGGCGCGCGATCGACGTCTACCGGAGTTTTGTTCCAACGCTCGGCGGCGGGCGAGAGCGCGCCCGGGGCATTGAGCAGCACGCTCGCCGCCAGTAGCGTGGCGCCGGCCCACCGCAGGACCCGGAGCCGATGTCCGACGGGGCCGGCGGGCGCCCGCCGCAACGCCTCGAGCGTCGCGCGCACTCCAAGGATGGCGAGCAGGGCGAACCAGGGGACGAGGGCGAGACCAAAGCGCGGGCCGTAGGAGTGCCCTGCCCACCACTGCCAGTAGCCCGAGACCAGGATCAGGTGGAGCGCCACGACGGCCACCGCGAGGCCGGCCAGCCGCCGGTGCACCAGGGTCCGGCGGTAGCGCAGGAGCAGCCAGCCTACGAAAAGCAGGGTCGGCACGAAAACGAGGAGCCCGCGGGATGGACTCCAGAGGTTCGCCGCAAGAGCGGTTCGGAAGCTGCCGAAGGCGAGCCGATCGGCCCGAAAGTAGGAGGGCAGCCAGGTGCCGAAGTGGTGGCGCGAGTAGGTGACGAAAAGAGCGAGCCAGACCATGCCGGTGAGCGCAAAAGCGGGAAGGAGCCGGCGCCGCCAGGCAAGGAGGTAGACGCCGACCGCGAGGATCGCGAGGCTCTGGGTTGGACGGGTGAAATAGGCCCAGCAGAGGAGAGTGGAAAGCAGTACGGCGCTCACCCTCCTCGCCTCGCCCGCGTCGCGATCCAGCCGCAGCAGAAGTACGATCACCCAAGCGAGCAGGAAGTCGCCCCAGGTATCCGACCATAGGGTCAGGGCGGCGGTGCTCCAGATCGGGCTGCCGAGCGCGACCCCGGCGACCACCGCCAGGCTCCAACCCGGAGTTAGCAGCGGCCAGGCCATTGCCAGCACCAGCACTGCCAGCGCCGCCATCAAGGCAGCGGCGAGCAGTGCTTGCATTCGCTCCTCTGCAGGCTGGTCGTAGCGGCCCACAGGGTTGATCGCGGAGAGCCCGAAGAGGTTCAGCACGGCGACTGCGGGGAGAGAGAGCAACGAGCTGCCGGGAGGAAAGTAGTAGAAGAGATGGCCGGAGACGCTCTCCAGGCGCATGGCGCCGTCGGAGGCGGGCGGCACGAAGGCGCGGTCGAGCTCGAAGGTGTGTTGGTAGAGCAGCGCCTGGCTGAGCACTAGGGCATAGCGTGAGTCTTTGGCTTCGTGGTTCGCCGCGGCGAAGTAGCAGGCGAATAGGGCAATGAACACCAGCGACCCCACGGCGCCCGCGCCACGGCGCCACGGTGGCGCGCTCCGCTCCATCCGCCCACGACGGGGCCGCCGAGGGCCGGCGGGTGAGCTCCGGCGTTGGGCCTGCTTCGCCAAGCAGGGTTACTCCCCGGTCACGCGCGGCGGCGACCCGCAGCTCGGGCCAGTCATGGACCGGGCTGCGAAGACCTGGGCGCTCGCGGCCGCCGTCTTGAAATTGGACCTCGGCGTCATTCTGATGCTCCAAGCATATCAACCGCCGGTCATAGATTCTATCAATGAAGTGTCAGTGAGTTCGCGCAACGGTTCAGCGAGCGAAAGCCCATCCTCGTCCAGCGCCTACGACAAATCGGCCATCCGGTAGCGCACGCATGAAGAGCGCGCTCTACGACCTCGGCCAGAGGAGAACCGGAAGCCGGAGCACGGCCGGTCCCGCGCCTTGGCCCGCTTCGCGGCCAGCAGCGGGTAGCGCGCAGCGTCCCGCTCTCTTCTCCGCCAAGAACTCCGCGCGCGCCACGGCGCCCATCGGCAGTCGGCGGAGCTGACGAGCGGGCATGAGACGCCACACCGAGGTCGTTGCTCAACAGCCGCTCCCGCACTCTCCACTCCACCCATGATGTCAGTGCCCATCGCGAAGTGAGTACCCATCTCGATGGGCGGCGCGCCGGTGCCCATCGTTGCGTCGTGGGCGCCTGTGAGGGGTTCCGCACGTGGCGCGAGCGGAGACGCCGATGCTCGGGCTCTTAAAATAGGCGAAGGAGGAATCGGCGACGAGATGAGAAGAGTTATAGCTAATATTGGCAAGTCGGGCAGTCAACCGAATACCAACGGACGAGCGTCTCTCAGCGGATTCCTCCCGAAGGAAGCTGTTCCCGTTCGTGGGCGGACAGACGCTGGCGCGGTTCGATCTCGGCGAAGAGCTGCTTCGGGCGGGCTCCGGCCGCCCATCTCCTCGAAACCCTTGAAGACCTCGCGCAAGATCTCGTCCACTCGGTCCAGCGAAATCCTGTTCTCGTTGCTCAATGGCGTGGCTACGGTTATCTGAGATCAAGGGTGACCTGTGACGCTCGGCAAGTCCGGGAGCTGAGTGCTCTGCAGCGGATCCGCCTGGTCGCCGGTGCCATCCATGGCCCAACGGAACGAAGAACCCAGACGATCGTATTGATGCTAGTTGATCGTCTCTCGTTCCAGAAGTCGCTACAGACCTGGGAAGCCTGCTCTCAGACAGCTGAAGGAGGGCTTGACCACTCGACTGGGTAGGGCACAGCGCCCGCCACCTTACGGCGCTATGAGCGAGCCAGGACAGGACCCACCTGTACCCTCGTTGGCACGGATCTTTATTTTGTGTCTTTCTTGTGCCAAAGCGACTGTCGGCCTCGGTCCATCGCCATAAGTCATTTAGAATCAATAGTATCCCCAACGGGAGCCAGTTCGAACCGGCTCGAAGAATGGCTCCGCCGGCTAAACCTTCTAAAGACAGAGCTTTGCGCCGCCTGACCGGCAGTAACTGTTGTGTTCCAGCCACACCTCGAGACATCGACTCCCTTGGCTTCCGAGGGCCCCGCCCGTGACTCAGCATCGACTCAGCAAGCGGCGCGATTCCGCCGCCCCGGAGAGAGGAGGAGCCGCCCGGCACGGTGCGAGCTGCGGCGTCGCGGAGTGGCGAACCCGCCGCGCGACCCTGCCGGCCTCCGGCGCGAGTGGGAAGCGCCGCCACTCGCGCCAGCCACGCGCCTGGGCCCCTACGTCCGGGAGCGCGGGAGGAGCCTCCGAAGAGGCGGAGCCCGACGCAGACGCTCGTTGCTTGGCCTGCCAACGCCGAGTGCCCGCCGTTGGGTCCCAGATGTCGTGGATCGTCCTACACAGACGTCAGCAATTGTCCGATAACGCGCCCGCCCCGGGGCCGGTAGTGTTGCAGGCTGCAAAGGTTTGAAAGGATGCCTGCCCCACCGCGCCATCGCTCTCGCCGGCCGGGGATTCCGTGACCCTTTCCGCCGACCGGCAGGAGACCGGTCCGGGTGACAGCATGCTTGGTCGCCTGTCGGAACCGGATCGCGATCAATCGACAGGAAGCTCGACCTCGGTGGGTGTCCTTTCAGCTGCCGGTGCGCCGCCGTCGGGCGCAACCGTCCTTGGGGGTCGATTCCGGATTCTCGAGGTGGTCAAGCGGCGGCCTGGAATGGAGACGCTGCTGGCCGAGGACCTCTTGGGCGACGGCCGCCAAGCCATCCTCAAGGTCAGCGCTCTCGCCAGCGCGGGCGTCACCGAGCAACGTCGGGTCCTGCACGAAGCAGAGGTACTGCGGACTCTTCACAGCGCATCGATTGCCCCTCTGCTGGCCGCGGGTCGCGAGGGCGATCTCTTCTACGTGGCGTTGCCCTTGGTGCCCGGCGTCACCCTGGCCAGCCGCCTTTCGCAGAGTCCATTGTCCGTCGAGGAAACGCTCGCAGTGGGCCGCAGCCTCCTAGAAGCGCTCGAGGAGGCCCACGAGCACGGAGTGCTGCACCGAGACGTGAAGCCGGCCAACGTCATCGTTAGTGCGGCGGGACCTGTCGAACGTGCGACGCTCATCGACTTCGGGCTTGCCGCGAGCGGCCTGCTAGACGCCTCGATCCGAACGCAGCGCGCCGGGACTGCCCGCTATATGTCGCCGGAGCAGGCGGGATCCCTGGATTGCGAGGCCGACGAGCGCGCGGATCTCTACTCGGTCGGTATCCTCCTCTTCGAGTGCCTCGCCGGGAGGCCCCCGTTTACGGCAAACACCGTTGGCGAGGTGCTGCGGCAGCATCTGACGTCCCAGCCTCCGCTCCTGAGGAACCTGCTACCGCACCTCCCTCGGGTGGTTGACGAGGTCATCCAGCGCCTCCTACGCAAGGACCCCCGGGACCGGTACCAGTCGGCTGCGGGCGTGGCGGCGGACCTCGCCGAGATCGCACGCGCATTGCAGCGAGGGATCGCGGCGCCGACCATCGTCCTGGGCGCCCAAGACCTCCGTCGCACGCTCACCGAACCGGCCTTCGTCGGTAGGGAGCCGGAGCTCGCCACGCTGGCGATCGAGCTCGAGCGAGCGCAGCGGGGCTGCGGCGGGCTCGTGCTGCTGGAGTCGAAATCCGGGGGCGGCAAGACGCGGATGCTCGAGGAGTTCGCCCACCGCAGCGCGCAGGCGGGCGCCTGGGTGCTGCGCGGACAGGGTCAAGATCAGGTCGCCCAGCGACCCTTCCAGATCGTGGCCGGGGTGGCTGCCGACATCCTCTCCGCGGCGCGTTGGGAAAAGGGGCTCGCCGAGTGGCTGTGCCAGAGCTTGGGCGAGCGGCGTGACGCGGCCTGCAATGCCCTTCCCGAGCTCGCCGAGGCCCTGGGCCCTGCCGCGGCAAAAAGCCTTGGCCCTGAGAGCTTCGGCGAGACGCGCAGCCTCGAGGCCCTGACGGCGCTCCTGGAGGCCCTTGGTCAGTGGGAGAGGCCAGCCGTCGTGCTGCTCGACGACGGCCAGTGGAGCGACGACTTGACCCTCAAGCTGCTCGAGGGCTGGCAACGTCGCCTCGACCCGGAAGCGGCCTGCTGCCACCTGCTCGTCGTGATTGCCTTCCGCTCCGAGGAGGTAGCCCCTGAGCACTCCTTGCGTAGGCTGCAGCCGCTGGCCCATCTCGCGCTCCCCCCCCTCAGCCGTCACGAGCTGCTTAACCTGGTGGTCTCCATGGCGGGTCTGGTTCCGGACGAGGCGTTCGAGGCGGTGGCCCGGCTTTCTGGTGGCAGCCCATTCATGGCTTCGGCGGTCCTCCGAGGGTTGGTGGAGTCTGGTGCCCTGGTCTGGGAGCCCTCGGGATGGCGCGTGGAGGCAGCGTTGCTGGCCGAGCTGCAGGCTTCACGTCGCGCGGCGGTCTTCCTGTCCCAGCGGATCCGACGTCTGCCCCCCGCGGCACTGCGCCTCCTCACGGTGGGTGCGGTTCTGGGCAAGGAGTTCGATCTGGATCTCGCCGCCGCCTTGGCGGGCCAGGCTCCCGAGGAGGCGGTTGCGGCGCTAGCCGAGGCGCGGCAGCGACACATCGTGTGGACCAGAGCGCGTGAGCAACGCCCCGTCTTCGTGCACGACAAGCTGCGCGAGACTTTGCTCGGGCTGCTGTCGCCGGAGGCCCGCAGAGAGCTGCACCACCTCGCCGCCGTGAGCCTCGAGGATCACAACCCTGGCGCCATCTTCGAACTGGCCTACCACTTCGATGCGGCCGGCGAGCCCGAAAGAGCTCTGCCCTACGCCCTGGCCGCGGCCGAGGAGGCCCGGTGCCGTCACGCGTTGGAGATCGCGGAGCGCCAGTACCGCATCGCCGAACGGGGCGGCGGGTCGGCAGGCGGACCGGCCCGGCTGCGCGTGGCAGAAGGGCTGGGCGACGTCCTCATGCTACGCGGCCGCTACGCCGAGGCGGCGCAGCAGTTCGAGCAGGCGCGCTCCCTGACGGAAGCACCGCGAGACCGCGCACAGCTCGACGGCAAGCTGGGCGAGCTCGCCTTCAAGCGCGGTGACGTTCAGGCGGCGAGCCGCAGCGTGGAGGGAGCACTCCGGCTCTTGCGCCGGCATGTGCCACAGACCCGTTTGGCCGTGCTTGTCTCGTGTCTCTGGGAAGTTGTGACGCAAGCCCTCCATACCGCGCTACCGCGGGCCTTCTTGGCCCGCAGATCGCTGGCAGGGGCGGAGGACGAGCTGCTCGCTATCCGGCTCTACAGCCGCCTGGCTTACGTATATTGGTTCGGGCGCGGGAGGATCCCGTGTCTCTGGGCTCACCTGCGAGAGATGAACCTCGCCGAGCGCTTTCCCCCAACGTTAGAGCTGGCGCAAGCCTACTCGGAGCACGCACCCGTGCTCACCATGGTGCCGCACTTCAAGCGGGGCATCGCTTTCGTGGAGAAGTCACTTGCCATCCGTCGGGCCTTAGGCGACCTCTGGGGTCAGGGGCAATCCCTGCATTTCTACGGAGTCGTGCTCTACGCCGCGTCCCGGTTCTGCGAGTGCGCGGAGAAATGCCGTGAGGCGGTGAGGATCCTGGAGCGGACCGGGGACCGTTGGGAGGTCAACACGGCCAGCTGGCACATCGCATTCTGCCAATATCGGCTGGGCGACCTGGAGGGCGCGGTCGACGCGGCTCGCCGCAGCCACCAGTCAGGCCTCGAGATTGGCGATCACCAGGCCTCGGGCATCAGCCTGGGGGCGTGGGCCAAGGCTTCTGCAGGCAAGGCCCCGCCGGAGCTGCTGCGGGCCGAGCTGGAGCGGGCGAGTGGGGATGCGCACACCGAGGTTGAGGTGCTGCAGGCAGAAGCCCTGCGCCTGCTTGGCGACCGCCCGCAGCAGGCGGTGGAGGTTCTCGAAAAGGCCCAGCGCCTGGTACGAGCGGCGGGACTTCGGCAGGAATACGTCGCTCCGGTTCTGCCCTGGCTCGCCACAGCCTTGCGCCATGCGATCGAAGCGACGCCAGCCAGGGAGTACGGTAGGCGCCGCGCACTCCTGCGGCGTGCCCGCACGGTGGTGCACAGGGCGCTGCGCATGGCCCGCAGCTACCAGAACAACCTACCTCACGCGTTGCGCGAGACCGCCTGGCTCGAGGCGATGCGAGGGCGCCCGGAGCGGGCCCGCAAGCTCTTCGACCAGAGTCTGGCCGTCGCGGAGCGCCAGGGGGCGCGCCACGAGCGTGCCCAGAGCCTGCTCGCGCGGGCGCAGCTCGGTGTCTCTTTGGAGTGGCCAGGAGCCGCAGACGACGAGGCGGCGGCGCGGACGGCCCTGCAGGGGCTTGCCGCCGGGGAGGAGCCTGGAGACGGCCGTCCTGGTGCCCGTCGCGCTGAGGAGGCAACGCTTTCTCTCGCCGATCGCTTCGATGCCCTGCTCGAGGCGGGCAGGCGCATCACTACGGCTCTCTCGCAGGAAGTGATCTTCGGCTCAGTGCGCGAAGCCGCCTTGACCCTGCTGCGGGGAGAGCGGTGCGTGGTGGTCAAGGTGACGAAGGAAGGCGGGAGTCCTCGGAGGACCACCGGCGATGGCGGGTCGGAGTCCGATGAGCCAATCAGCCACTCGCTGGTCCAGCGTGCCTTGGAGCTTGGACGCCCCGTCACCTACACAGAGGAACTCGCTCTGGACGCCGGCGATACCCTGGTCCTCCTCGGGGTCCGCTCGGCGCTCTGCGCGCCGATCGCGGTCCGGGGCCAAGGCGTCGCATGCTTCGAGGTCACTCACGGGCAGGTGGAAGGGCTGTTCGGAGCGGAAGAGGAACGGATCGCGCAGTTCATTGCCGCGCTCGCCGGTGCCGCCCTGGAAAACGCCGAAAGCCTTGCGGCCCTCGCGGCCGGCAGAGAGGCGGTGCGGCTTCTCGAGTCGGACCTGGCGATGCGCAACGCCGCCGCGCTGGCCCGTCTCCGCGAAGAGCACCTTCACTTGGCGCAGGCCCTGCGGGTGTCAGAGGAGCGCTACCGGTCGCTGTTCGAGGAGGCGCCCCACTCGACATGGGTCGTGGACGCCGAAACGCTGCGCTTTCTCGAGGTCAACCGCAAGGCGATCAGCCACTACGGCTACACGCGGGAAGAGTTCCTGGCCATGACCCAGCTCGACATCCTGCCGCCCGAGGAGATCGCCGGCACTCTCGAAGGGATGCGCGCGGTGCTCGCGGGCGAGCCGCGCATCGGCCGGCGCCGCCACCGCACCAGGAGCGGCCAGGTGATCGAGGTCTCTGTCGCCAGCCGTCCTGTCGTCTTCTCCGGCCGCCCGGCGCTGCTTGCGGTCGTCGACGACGTGACCGAGAGGCACCGGCTCGAGATCCAGCTCCGCCAGGCCCAGAAGATGGAAGCGGTCGGCCAGCTGGCGGGCGGCGTCGCGCACGACTTCAACAACCTCCTCACCGTCATCCTCGGCTACTCGAGCTTGCTCGGCGCCAAGGTGGCAGATCGACCGGAGCTCCTGGCCATGGCCGAGGAAATCGGCAAGTCTGGCGAGAGGGGCGCAGTGCTGGCCCGCCAGCTCCTCGCATTCAGCCGCAACCAGGTCCTGCGGCCGAGGCTCGTCGACCTCAACGCGGTGGTGGCGGGCGTCACGCCCATGCTGGGCCGGCTGATCAGCGCGGACGTCGAGTTCGTGGCCAGTCTGCAGCCGGCTCTCGGCCAGGTGCTGGTGGACCCAAGTCAAATCGAGCTGGTGATCGTGAACCTGGCGATCAACGCGCGCGACGCGATGCCGGAGGGCGGCCACCTGGTCGTCGAGACGGCCGACGTGGAGCTCGACGCGGTCTATGCTGACGCGCACATCGGCGTCCGCCCGGGCTCCTACGTCCGGCTCTCGGTCAGCGACAGCGGGCACGGCATGGACGCCGAGACCCGCCCGCGCATCTTCGAGCCATTCTTCACCACCAAGGAGTCGGGCCACGGCACTGGACTGGGCCTTGCAATCGTCTATGGCATCGTCCATCAGAGCGGCGGACGCATCGAGGTCTACAGCGAGCCGGGCTGCGGCTCGAGCTTCAAGATCTACCTGCCCCGCGCCGCCAGCGGCGCAGAAAAGCTGGCAGCGGTCGCGCCCGCTGCAGCCGAGGCTCCGGTGGGCTCGGAGACGGTGCTGGTAGTCGAGGACGACCTCGCGGTGCGCAGCCTCGCTACGGCCCTGCTCAAGAACGGCGGCTACACCGTGCTCGCCGAGGAGACAGTAGAGGCGGCGATCTCCCTCGCCGAGCGCCATGCCGGCCCGATCCACCTTGTGCTCACCGACGTGGTGATGCCCGGGATGAGCGGCCCCGAGGTCGCGGAGCGCCTCGCAGAGCTGCGGCCGAAGGCACGCCTACTCTACATGTCCGGCTACCCCGGTGATCTGATCAGGCGCCGCAGTCTGCTGCCGGCGGGCACCGCGTTCCTCGAGAAGCCCTTCACCGAGCAGCGGCTGCTGCGCAAAGTACGGGAGGTTCTCGACGCCTCGGAGACGAGCTGAGGGAAGCGGAGCCGGATCGTTCCGCTCGCGCGCCGCAGCGCGGGTCACGCCTCCCTGGTTCCGTTGGCTGGTTTCCCGGTGATACCGGTGGCGAAATGGATCTCCAGGTGCTATGCCGTCCAGATGGAGCGCCCTCCAGCGCCGGCGCCTTCCACGCTTCGAGACCATGTTCTCCCACCCGGCAATGGCGGCGCGCGTAGGTGGCGGACTTCACCGACCTCCAGGGCAACGTCCAGGAGATTGGTCGGTTTATGGCCGAGGAGCTCACTACCAGCCTGGTCTTGCAAAACCGGGCCTTCAAGACCATCGACAGAGCGAATCTGAGAAGCATCCTCGACGAGCAAAAACTGACCATGACCGGACTCGTGAACCCCGAAAACGCTCGGAAACTCAAGATCTCGGGAGTCGATGGGCTCATCCGTGGAACGCTGACTCCCTTCGGCGACGGCATCCGCATCACGGTCCAGATCATCGCGGTCGAAACCGCGCAGATCGTTGGCGCTGCTCGCGGTGTCGTACCGAAGACGAGCGCCATGGAAAACCTCGGTGGTGCCATCGAAGATCCAGTGGGCTCACCTTCTTCTGGGCCTCGTGTCCCCTCTCGCTTCTCGCCTTCGCCTCAAGCCAAGAAAGGGAAGTACGTCTTCCACGACGGAACTCTTCGTGTCACTTTACGATCTTTCCGCAAGAACTCCGAAAACAGGATCGCGGCTATATTTTTGGTCGAAAATCTCAAAGATAAGGATCTCAACCTTGTTTGGCCGGCACCAGAGGTCGTCGACGACCAGGGCGAGCAATGGCGGAAGCTCGAGATTTCGGGAATTTCGTATTCGAATTGGTATCCGACGCGCGTTTCTCCCTCTGCGCCCCGAACGGTTCTTGTAGTCTTTAGGCTGGAAAATGGGACAAGCCGCGGCACCAAGTTCAATATCCTCGGCCCCATAGAAGTTTACGATGACCACGGCAGGCAATCGTTTTCTTCTTCGCCTTCATTAAAGGACGTGCCAGTGGGATTCTCGCCGTAGGGTACGCGCGTCGAGGCAATGACCTCGGCGGCCAGAGGCGCCCGTGGAGCCTCCACCCCTGGCTCCGACCGCAGCTCGCCGCCGTCGCCGCCGACCTCCTCGGGTCGACGCCGGGGTATGCGGGGTCGCAGCGCCGCGGCTGCCGCCATGGCGGGCGGGCATCCGGGTCGAGATGCCTAGCCAGCTCGCGGCGGGTGAGGTCTTCGTCGCCGAGGTGATGGCGGAGAACCTAAGACGGCTTGAAGTGGGTGGCTGGCCGCAGCTCTTCCTCTCCCATCACCTGCTTGACCCGGACGGGCGCGCGCTGGTTTGGGACGGCCGAGGGCACTCGCTGCTTCGAGCCGTGGGGCCTGGCCAGAGGACGGCCATGCGGGTAACGCTGGCGGCGCCCACCGAACCAGGGAGCTACTTGCTGGAGTGGGACCTGGTGAGCGAGGACGAGTGCTGGTTCGCGGAGTGCGGTTCCGGCGTGGCGCGGGTACTGCTGGTCGTGCCGCGCGGAGGTCATCCAACCGACCCGCGGTCCGGCGGTTACCGGTGATTCCCGAAGCGCCCGCCAGGCACAGCAGCGAGCCAGAACAGAGACCCACCGTACCCTCGCCGGCACAGATCGTTATTTTGTTGCCCTGGGCGACATTGGGAGAGGGCCATGATTTGTCGTGAGGATCACTCTTTAGAGAGCTAAGTTTAGCAGATTCTACTGAGCATTCGTCGAGAGACAGCGAGCCTCCACCTCGTCCAGCCAGTGAGATACCCAACTCTTCGCTTTTGCGTGAATATCCCCAACGGTTCCGAGTTGGAACCGGCTCGAATCGTGGCTTGTCGAGCTAAACCTCCTCCATAGAGAGCTTTACGCCGCCTGAGACGGTCTTCGGTGTGGCGAAAACGCCACGGCGCAAGGTTTCAAACATCGACCATCGAGAGGCACCGTTGGCCCGGGGGAGACCGCCGTCCAGGAGAGAGCTCGCTGCGGATTCCGACGGAAGCCGGCCAGGGATTCCGAGGTGAAGGCGGCCACCCATTCCGAGGTGAAGGCGGCCACTGTTCCGAGGTGAAGGCGGCCACTTGTTAGCCGTCGTCGGAAGGGTGGCCGGCTTGCCGTCGGA
>DASZZP010000012.1:0-91728 GCA_035544875.1 Thermoanaerobaculia bacterium
AGGGCCACGGCCCCGGGTCCAGCTCCGGGCGCCGAAGTCGAGACGGCGGCCGCGGCCGCCCCGGGCCCAGCTCCGAGCACCGACGTGGAGACGGCTGCCGCGACTCTGGCCCCGGGCGCCAGCGGGGCGGCCCCGGCCAGCGGGAGCTCGAGCCCGGCGGCCAGGGCTGCCAGGAGCACTGCCGCCGCCGCCAAGGCAAGCCTCCGGCACAGTGGCCCTCTCGCGGGACGCGCGCTCCGGTCCACTAGAACTTCACTTTCGGCGCGGTCTCGGCACCCTCCTGCGCTTTGAAGTAGGGCTTCTCCTTGAAGCGGTCGCCGAAGAAGCCGGCGATCAGCACCGTCGGGAAGCTCTGGCGCTTGGTGTTGAACGCCTGCGCCGCCTCGTTGTAGCGCATGCGCTCGACGGCGATGCGGTTCTCGGTGCCCTCGAGCTGCGCCTGCAGGTCACGGAAGTTCTGGGTGGCCTTGAGCTCCGGGTACTTCTCAACCACCACCAGCAGGCGCGACAGGGCACCGCCGAGCTGGGCCTGGGCCTGCTGGTACTTGTCCAGGGCCGCCTGCGAGGCGGGGGCGGCGCCCGCCACCTGGCTCGAGACCTGCCCGACCTTCGCCCGCGCTTCGGTGACCTGGGTGAAGGTGTCCTGCTCGAACTTGGCGGCCCCCTTCACCGTCTCGACCAGGTTGGGCACCAGGTCGGCGCGCCGCTGGTAGACGTTCTGCACCTGCCCCCACTGCGCCTGCACCGCCTGGTCGAGCTGCACCAGCGAGTTGTAGGTGGAGACCGCCGTGCCGCCGACGATCAGCGCCCCCAGCACCAAGATCACCAGACATCCAATCGCCGCGTATCTCATGATTCTCCTTCCGGCCAGGAGGGCCGGGTCGATGCATCGCCCGCGCTGATCGCCGCCGGCGGCGGCAGGGCCGCCGCGGCCGCCAACTGCGCCTCGCTCTCGAAGCGCCGGAAGGCGAACAGGTTCTGGCGCAGCCAGCTCTTCGGAAAGTCGACGTAGGTCAGGCCGTAAGCGGTCGGCTTGCGCTCGCGCGGCATGTAGAAGGTGCCGAAGAGGTGGTCCCAGATCGCCAGCTTGGTGCTGAAGTTCATGCCCGGGGGCTCGAGGTCGACCGCGTGATGCCAGCGGTGCGCCTCGGGGCCATTGACGACCAGCTGCAGCGGCCCGCTGCGCACGTCGATGTTGGAGTGGATGTACATCCCCCAGACGGCGCTGATCATCCCCTTGATCACCGGCACCACCGGCGCGGCGCCGAGCAGCACCATCGGCGCCGCCTCGATCGTCTGATTGATCAGGATCTCGAACATGTGCGACCGCGCCCCCGCCAGCCAGTCGACATGCTTGGCCGAATGGTGCGCCTCGTGCAGCCGCCAGAGAAACTGATTGTTGTGCTGCCAGCGATGGAACCAGTAAATGTAGAGATCGTGGGTGACCACGAAGAAGGCGACCTGCAGCCAGATCGGCCAGCCCGAGATCAGGTGCAGGCGCGACAGATGGGTGGTGCCGTCGAGCCAGACGATGAGCTTGCCGATCACCACCGCCAGGATGAGGTTCTGCACGATGGTGTAGAACACCAGGTCGGTCCAGAAGCCCTCGCGGAACAGGTGCTCGCCGCGGTCGTAGGGACGCACCCGCTCGAGCAGGATGAGCACGCCGACCGCGGTCATGATGACCGCGGCCGAGAGCAACGTCCAGCCGTTCAAGTTCATGCGCTCAACCCTCCGGGGTTCACGACGCCGTCACCTTGTCACGCCCCTTGACCCGGCGCAGCTTCTCGATCTGGGAAAGCTCGCCGGGATAGATCCGCTTGACGCCGTCGCCCAGCGCCCGCTCGATGTCGCGGATGTTCGACACCAGGCGCAAGAAACCGCCGATCTCGACCGAGGCCGCCTGATCGCTGCCCCAGAGCGCCCGGTCGAGGGTGATGTGGCGCTCGACGAAGGTGGCGCCGAGCGCGACTGCCGCCCAGGTCGGCGCGAGGCCGGTCTCGTGGCCCGAGTAGCCGACCGGGCACTCGGGGTAGAGCTGGCGCAGCGTGTCCATCATCCGCAGGTTGAGATCGCTCGGCGGACAGGGGTAGGTGGAGGTGGCGTGCGCGATCAGCAGTCCGTCCCTGCCCAGCACCTTGACCGCCTGGTCGATCTCCTCGCGGGTCGACATCCCGGTCGACAGGATGATCGGCCGCCCCGTCGCGCGCATCTTGCGCAGCAGGTCGTCGTCGGTCAGCGAGGCGGAGGCGACCTTGTAGCAGGGCGGCCGCCAGCGCTCGACGAAGTCGACCGACTCCTCGTCCCAGCAAGACGCGAACCAGAGAACTCCGCGCTCGCGGCAGTGGCGGTCGATGGCGGCGAACTCCGCCTCGCCGAACTCCATCCGCCGCCGGTAGTCAATATATGGCATCCGGCCCCACGGCGTATCGCGCTCGAGGTGCCATTGGTCGCGCGGCACGCACCGCTCGGGCGTCCGCTTCTGGAACTTCACCGCCTCGGCGCCGGCGAGGTAGGCGCCGTCGATCAGCTTCTTGGCCATCTCGAGCGAGCCGTTGTGATTGATGCCGATCTCGGCCACCACCAGGACCCGCTCGCCCTCCCCCACCCGCCGGCCCCCGATCTGCACCGCCGCTTTCGTCATGGCTCCTCCTCCTTGCCGGCGGCGGCGCGCGCTGCCGCATCGCGCCGCAGGCCCAAGATCCACTCGGCGAAATCGCGGAATGCGCCGTAGCCGCCGCGGGCGGCGCAGCGGTAATGGCAGGCGGCGAGCAGCTCGGGCATGGCGTCGGCCGGGGCCGCGGTCAGCCCGTGCTCGCCGATCGCGGTCAGGATCGCGAGGTCGTTGACGTCGTCGCCGATGTAGGCCAGGGCAGCGGGGCCGAGGCCGGTCTCGGCGAGGACCGCCGGCAGGTGGGCCGCCTTGTCCCAGACCCCGAGAAAGAGGTGCGGCAGCCGGAGCTTGGCGGCGCGCCGCTCGACGCAGCCCGAACGCTCGCGGGTGATGATCGCGGTCGCGATCCCCGCCTCGCGCAGCCGCTCGACCCCCATGCCGTCGCGCACCGAGAAGCGGCGCAGCGCCTCGCCGCTGTCCGAGTAGTAGACGCCGCCGTCGGTCAGCACGCCGTCGCTGTCGGTCAGCACCAGGCGCAGGGCGAGCGCGCGTGCGACGAGCTCGGCGTGCGGGAGGCGCGGCGCCGCGGCGCTCGGCCGCACTGCCCGCAGGGGGGCGCCGCCGATCCGCGAAGTGGCGAGCGTCTTCACCATGCCGTCCAGCCGCCGTCGACGATCAGGTTGGCGCCGGTCATGTAGCGCGAGGCGTCGCTGGCCAGGAAGACCAGCGCCCCCTCGTAGTCCGAGGGGTCTGCCATCCGGCCCAGGGGAGTCCGCTCGGAGTAGCGGGCGACGAAGGCGGGGTCCTGCCCGTTCTCGACGCCGCCGGGCGAGAGCGCGTTGACCCGCACCCCGGAGCGGCCCCAGTAGGCGCCCAGGAAGCGGGTCAGGGCGAGGACCGCGCCCTTGGTGGTCGGATAGGCGGCCGACTTGAAGAAGGTCTGGGTGCCGTCGGGCTGGCGGTAGAGCGACTGGTCGGGGGCCACCACGGCATAGGTCGAGGCGATGTTGACGATGCTGCCGCCGCCGCCGCGCCGCGCCATCTCGCCGCCCAGGATCTGGCAGCAGAGGAAGGTGCCGGTGATGTTGACCCGCAACGACTCCTCCCAGAGGGCGAGGGGGAAGTTCTCGAAGCGCAGCACTTCGCCGGACGCCAGCGGGCTCTCCACCTTCTCGTTGACCGCCGCGTTGTTGACCAGCACGTCGAGCCGCCCGAACCGGTCGAGAAGCGCGGCGAGCAGCGCGGCGACCGACTCCGGCCGGGTGATGTCGGCGGCGCAGCCGAGCGCCTCGCGGCCGTGCTCGCGGGCGAGGTCGCGGGCCAGCTCGCGGCAGGCGCCGGCGTCGAGGTCGACGGCCACCACCTCGGCCCCAGCGCGGGCGAGCGCCGCGCAGTGGCGGCGGCCGAGCAGGCCCACCGCCCCGGTCACCACCGCGACCCGGCCCGCCAGCGAGAACTCGGCGCCGCTCATCGCGCTGCCGCTCACTCCGCTCTCGCCGCTCTCGCCGCTCTCAGCCATCACCGGTCATCGCCTCGCCGAATGGCCATCACCGCGACGGGTTCGCCGCGGCGACCCGCGGCTTCAAGTTGAAGCCGGTGGTGCGGCGGAAGACCGGCTCGACCGGCTCGCCGCGCAGGGCGCCGCGCACGGCCTTGGCGGCGACCGCCTCGCCCAGCAGCGGCAGCGCCTCGCCGTAGGCCGCCAGGGTGTGCTCGACGTCGGCGTCGCTGTGCGAGAAGCAGATGTTGTGGAAGCCGCCCCACAGCACGCCGCGCTTGAAGAGCTCCTGCTGCACGAGCGATTTCATCTCCAGTGGATCGCCGGCCTTGGCGTCGAAGGTGACCAGCGACCGCCAGTCGTAGCCGACGCAGCGGGTGAAATCGAGACCCAGCCTGGCGGCGAGAGCGTTGTAGCCCTCGCGCAGCTTGCGGCCCTGGCGCGCCAGCTGCTCCTGGACTCCCCGCTCCTGCATCTCGGCGATGGTGGCCTTCGCCGCCGCCAGCGACAGCGCCTCGCCGCCGAAGGTGGTGAAGAAGAAGACGTCGCGCTCGCAGAGGTCCATCACCTCCTTGCGGCCGGTCAGGACCGACAGCGGCATGCCGTTGGCGATCGCCTTCGAGAAGCAGGCGAGGTCGGCGCGCACCCCGAAGTGCTCCTGGGCGCCGCCCAGGGCGAGGCGAAAGCCGGTCCACATCTCGTCGAAGACCAGCAGCGTGCCGTTGGCGTCGCAGAGCCGCCGCAGCTCCGCGAGGAAGTCGGCGCGCGGCGCCTCGAAGGTCACCGGCTCGAGGATCACGCAGGCGGTGTCGCGGTCGAGCGCGGCGCGCACCGAGTCGAGGTCGTTGTAGCCGAACGTCGCGGTGAGGTTGGCGACCTCTTCCGGAATGCCGGCGTTGCGGTCGGTCACCGCGATGTACCAGTCGTGCCAGCCGTGATAGCCGCAGCACAGGACGCGGCTGCGGCCGGTATAGGCGCGCGCCAGGCGGACGGCGGCAGTGGTCACGTCGCAGCCGGTCTTGCTGTAGCGCACCCGCTCGGCGCCCGGCACCAGGGCGCGCACCAGCTCCGCGACCTCGACCTCGAGCGGGTGCATCATCGAGAAGGTGATGCCGTCGGCGAGCTGGGCGCGGATCGCCGCGTCGACCCGGTCGTACGCGTAGCCGAGCGAGATCGGGCCGATCCCCATCTGGTAGTCGACGTACTCGTTGCCGTCCACGTCCCAGACGTGCGCGCCCTTGCCGCGCGCCACGTACTTCGGCGCCACGCCGCGCACGTACTGGCCGGGGCCCTTGGCCAGCGTCTGGGTGACGGCCGGGATCAGCCCCAAGGCGCGCGCGTAGAGGGCCTCGGAGCGCGCGATGGCGGGGAAGGAAGCGGTGATCGTGGGCATGGGTTTACCTCAAAGTAGTGCCAGCACCCGCTCGGCGATCCGGGGTCCGGTGAAGCCCTCGTGCTCCAGGACGTCGGGCAGGAGGGCGGGCTTGAACCAGCGCTCGCCGAGCGAGATCGAGTGCAGGCGGCAGGCGACGGCGTGGTGCGCCAGGAGCTCGGCCAGGATCGAGTAGAGGCCGCCGGTCTGGAAGTGGTCCTCCACCGCCACCAGCCGCCGGGTGCGCGCCGCCGCCTCGAGCACCGCCGCCTCGTCGAGCGGTTTCAAGCTGCGCAGGTTGATCAGCTCGACCGGGATGCCGCGCGCCTCGAGCAGCGCGCGGGCGCGGTCCACCTCGCGCAGCAGGAAGCCGTAGGTGAGCAGGGCGACGCCGCGCCCGCCTGGGCCGCCAGCGCCGGCGTCGGAGCCGATTTCTGGAGCATGGGGAGCATTGGGGGCGCGCGACAGCACCTCGGCCTTGCCGATCGCAAACGGGGTCGGATGGGCGACGGCCGGCGGCATCGCGTTGAAGCGAACGTAGCAGGGGGCGCGGCTGTCGATCAGCAGCGGCAGGGCGGCGGCGAGCTCGGCGGCGTCGGCCGGACAGAATACTTGCATGTTGGGGATGCCGCGCATCAGGGCGACGTCTTCGATCGCCTGGTGGGTCGGGCCGTTGGCGTCCGAGAGAAAGCCGGGCACGTAGCCGATGAGCTTGACCGGCAGGTTGGCGATGCCGACGTCGGTGCGGATGAACTCGAAGGCGCGCATGACCAGGAAGCTGGCGAGCGCGTGCACCACCGGCGTGCGCCCGCGCAGCGCGAGCCCCGCCGCCGCGCCGATCATCGTCTGCTCGCAGATGCCGACGTCGACGAAGCGCTCGCCCAAGACGGCAGGCAGGCCGCGGATCGCGGCGCGGTTCTCGGCGGTCATGACGATGACGTCGGGGCGCGCCAGCGCGATCGCCTGCAGCGCCTCCTCGTAGGTGGGCACTGGGGCGGCCGGGGCGGCGGCGGGAGCTGGCGCGCCTGCTACCGATGCGGACAACGCCACCGATGCGGACGACGCCACCGATGCGGACAACGCTGTCGATGCGGCCGGGCCTGCGGCCGGCGGGGTGGCCAGCTGGCGGCTCACCGCACCACCAGCCCTTCGGAGGTCAGGCCGGCCGCTGCGCCGCCGTGCAGCTCGCCCAGCAGCCCCTCGATCTCGGCGGCGGTGAAGTTGGCGAACCAGCGATCGGCGCGCGCCTCGATGCTCGGCACCCCCTTGCCGCGCACCGTCCGCGCCACCACCGCGCTCGGCTTGCCCGGCACGGCGGGGGCGTCGCCGAGCGGGCGCACGACCGCGTCGAGCGCCGCGAAGTCGTGGCCGTCGACCGTGGCGCAGCTCCAGCCAAAGGCTAGGAACTTGGCCGGAATCGGCTCGAGCGGCACCAGCTCCTCGGTGCGCAGGTTGGCCTGGAACTCGTTGCGGTCGACGATCGCGACCAGGTTGTCGAGGCGCAGGGCGCTGGCCACCAGGCAGGCCTCCCAGACCGAGCCCTCGTCGAGCTCGCCGTCGCCCAGGATGACGAACACCTTGTTGGCCCCGCCGCGCAGCCGGATGTCGTAGGCGATGCCGGTCGCGACCGCCAGCAGATGGCCTAGCGAGCCGGAATGGAACTCGACCCCCGGCACGCCGCGGTTGGGGTGCCAGTAGATCGAGTCGTGGAGCTTGAGGTGGTTGGCCAGCCGCTCGCGCGGCATGAAGCCGAGCTCGGCGAGGGTCGCATAGAGGGCCGGCACGTCGTGCCCCTTGGAGAGCAGCAGGTAGTCGCGGCCGGGATCGGCGAGCGTCTCGCGGCTGAGGCGCAGGACGCGGGTGTAGAGATGGACGATCAGGTCGGCGCACGACAGCGAGGCGCCGATGAAGCAGCCGCCGTCGGTCGCCATGCGCACGACGTGCTCGCGCACCCGCAGGGCAAGCGGCGGCAGCAGGCTCAGATCCATGCTCAGGTCAGAGTCGGACCCGGGCGCGCCGCGCGGGGCGCCGGGCGGCATCATCGGGCGCGCTCCTCGCGCCGCGTCTCGCCGCTGCCGACCGTCGCCAGCTCGCCCAGGTGGTGGCGGTACCAGTTGACGCCGGCGTAGCGCCGGTTGAGCGCGAAGATCTCGGGCCGCGCCGCCAGCAGCGCGAGGATCTCCTGCAGCCCGAAGACGGGCCGCTCGGGACGCCAGAGGGCGTCGTAGACCGCCGCGACGAAGGCGTAGTCGTCGGGATAGTCGACGGTGAAGCGGTGGCTCATCGACAGATCGCGGCCGCTCTCCCAGCGCACGTTGCCGATGCGGAAGCGCCGCGGCTGGTCCCAGATGAAAGGTGTGGTGTGCTCGCGCTCGTGCGGGCGCGCGGCTTCGCGCCAGGCGGTCTCGAGGACGGCGAGCGGCAGCACCTCGACGTCGTTGCCGTCAGGATAGGTGGCCGGATGCAGGTTGCTCACGAAGTCGTAGCTCTCCTGGTGGCGCTCGAAGAAGCCGAGCACCCGGTCGACCACCGCCGGGTCGATGAGCGGGCAGTCGGAGGGGATCTTGACCACCACCTCGGCGCCGCGGCCGGCCGCGGCCTGGAAGTGGCGGTCGAGCAGATCGGTCGGGTGGCCGCTGAAGCAGGCCACGCCGAGCGCCCGGCAGAGCTCGCGGATCGGCTCGTCGGCGGGCTCGCCTGTGGTGGCGACGACCAGCTCGAAAGGCGTCCGGGCGGCGCGCAGCCGCTCGACCATGCGCGCGAGCAACGGCGCCCCGGCGAGCGGCAGCAAGACCTTGCCCGGCAAACGGGTCGACCCCGTCCGCGCCTGGACCACGACGACGGTCTTCACGGCCGCCTCGACCGCGGCGAGTGCCAGGACGGCGAACGGCGGGGGCGGCGCGGCGGGCGGGCGAGCAGCGACAGCGCCCGCGAGGTCCCGCCATGGCGCGCGGCCCCTGGCTCCGAAGGCGCTCCTGGCTGCGAAAGCGCCCCTGGCTCCGAAAGCGCCGCCCGCGCCGCCGCCGCCGCGCGCCGCGGGCGGGAGAGGCGCAGCAGCGCCCCGGCCTGCAGCAGGGGCAGCCGAGGCCGGGCGGCAGCCGGCTCGTCCGCCGCGAGCAGCTCGCGGCAGACCGCCGCGATGTTGCGCGCCGCGCTGCGGTTCTGCAGCGGCAAGAGTCGCCGGACCTCGGCGAGGTCGAAGTAGGAGTAGACCTCTTTGCCCAGCGCGACGCCGACGAAAACCGTCGAGGAGTACTGGGTGATCAGCACGTCGCAGTTGGCGATCATCTCCTCGGCGCAGCCGGTCGCGTAGACCAGCGCGCTGGGAGCCAGCTCGTGGATCTCGCGCGTGGCGCGCTCGGCGTTCTCGTTGGGATGGAGCTTGAAGATGAGGCGCCGGCCGGCGGCGACGTCCAGGCAGCGCTGGATGAAGGCGCGGCGGTCGTCGCGCTTGAAGGTCTCCCGCGCATCGGATGAGCAGACCAGGACGAAGCCGCGGTAGGGGAACTCGTTGCAGTGGAAGCGGCCACAATCGTCGAAGTTGGGGATGCCGGTGACGGCGATGCGCTCGGCCAGGGCGCCGTTGCGGACGAACAGGTCGCGGTAGCCGTCGCTCGCCACGCAGAAGCGCTGGTAGCGCCCGGACAGGCCGGTGGTGGAGGTCCCGGCCAGCCAGAGCGGCAGGATGCGCAGCTTGCGGCAGAGCAGGAAGGGGATGCCGGCGGGGTCGAGGATCCCTTCCTGCACCAGCACCACCGGCATCTTGCGGATGTTTCTGGGCACGATGAGGTCCGAGCAGGTCACCACCAGGTCGTAGCCGCCACTCCGGCCGTGGAAGTCGATCGGCAGCCGGTGGCGCTCGAGGTAGTCGAGGCAGCGCCGGCGCAGCTTGTAGCCCAGGACGGTGAATTCCAGGCAGCGGGCGCGGCGCAGCGCCTCGATTGCGCCATGGCCGTAGAAGGGGGTGAAGGCGTGGTCGTACTCGCCGAGCTCGCGCGCGATCTGGTGCATCTGCGTCGTCTGGTTGAGCGACCCGCAGATGAAGAGGATCTTCTGGCGCTGGGTTGGGGCGGACTGGCTCATGCGTCTGCCGCCGCTCTAGGGAGGGGGCCCACTGCCCCGCCGGGGCCGCCAGGCCTGTCTCGCGAGCAGCAGGTAGCCAATCATAATCCAGAAGACCTCCTTGGAGCGTTTGACGAGCACGAAGGCGGCCGTCAGGGTCACCGCCTGATTGACTCCAAGTCCTTTCAGGAAAGCAAGATAGCCGAGATCCTGGATACCCAGGCCGGAGGGCAGGAAGAAGGCCAGGCCACGGATGAAAGTGAGCAGCCCTTCGAAGGAGAAGACCTGCCGGAAAGAGAGGCCGGCGCCGAGCAGGGTCATGATGAAGAAGGTCTCGCACGACTCGGCGAGCCAGATGCCGAGGAAGGGCGCCAAGCGGGCCGCGGTGGCGGCGATGGCCGCCGCGGCCCGCCTGGGTTCGCCGGCCGTTCTGGCCGTCCTGGCCCGGTCGGCGCGGCCGGCGGCGCCCCCACCCGCCAGCGCGGCTTCGACCAGCCGATCGGCGTCGGTGAAGACCTCGACCTTGCGGTCGAGCCAGGCCCGGAGCCGCTTCCATGGCAGCCGGTGCAGCAGGCGGTGGACCCGCTCCCCCAGAGCGCCTCCCAGCAGCATCGCCCGCAGCCCCAGGGCGACCGCCAGGACGAAGGCGGCCGAGGCCGGGACCACCCACTGCAGGCCGGCGCGGCCGATCACCCGCGGCGAGATCGCGGCGAGCAGCGAGAAGCCGGCGACGGCGCTGGCGGACAGGTAGAGACCGAAGGAGAGGAAGATGTAGAAGCGGCGCGCCGCGAGACTGGCCACCGCCGGCCCGGCCGGAACGTCGCAGCGCTTGTGCAGCAGCATGACGGCCGTTGCCTCGGCCAGCACGCCTCCCGAGGGGAGGCTCAAGCCCAGCGCCTCGGCCGCGGTGCGCACCGCGAGCAGGCGCCGCCAGGGAGGGGGCGGCTCGGGCGACAGCACCAGGCGCCGCCAGCCCAGGGCGTCGCAGGCGAGCACCACCAGGTAGAAAACCGGGGTCAGCAGGAGGGCGGGAGCGCCGGCCAGGAGATGGCGGATGCCGCCCAGGTCGGCGCTGCGAAAGGCGTAGGCGAGCAAGGCGAAGGCGGCGGCGAATCCCGCCACCCTGACGCCGGCGCGCTGCCAGAGCGGTTTGCGCGGCCCGCTCCTGCCGCTCGCCGCCGGCCCCAGGACGCTCGCCTCAATCCCTCAGCAGGCCAGCTTGTCGGCCGCGTCGAGCGCCGCGACCTTGTAGCACTCGGCCAGGGTCGGGTAGTTGAAGATGGTGTCCAGAAAGTAATCGAGGGTGCCGCCCAGGGCGAGCACGGCCTGGCCGACGTGGATCAGCTCGGTGGCCCCGGTGCCGATCGCGTGCACTCCGAGCAGGGTGCGGTCGAGGCGGTGGAAGAGCATCTTGAAAAAGCCGCTGTCGTCGCCGAGGATCTGCCCGCGGGCGATCTCGCGGTAGCGCGCCACCCCCACCTCGTAAGGGATCTTGTTCGCGGTCAGCTCATGCTCGGGAGCGCCGACCATCGAGACCTCGGGGATGGCGTAGACGCCGATCGGGAAATGCTTGGCCATTGGCTTGGCCGGCAGTCCCAGCGCGTGACAGGCGGCAATCCGCCCCTGCTCGCTCGAGGTGGCGGCCAGGCTGGGGTAGCCGATCACGTCGCCGGCCGCGAAGATGTGGGGCACGCTGGTGCGGAAGGAGTCGTCCACCTTGATGCGGCCGCGCTCGTCGGCCGCGAGACCGGCAGCCGGCAGCGCGAGGGCGTCGGTCGCGCCGATGCGCCCGACCGCAAAGAGCACCAGCTCGGAGACGATCCGCTTGCCCGATTCGAGCAGCACCACGGCGCGCCGCGGCGGGCCGGGATCGATCTCCAATCGCTCGACGGCCTCTTCGCCGCGGAACAGGACGTTGTTGTCGCGCATCTGGTGTATCAGCTCGTCGACGATTTCGCGGTCGAGGAACTCGAGCGGCCGGCGCTGGCGGTCGACCAGCGTCACCTCGGTGCCCAGAGCGCCAAACATCGAGGCGTACTCGAGGCCGATCACCCCCGCCCCGACGACCACCATGCTGCGCGGGATGCGCTCGAGCCCCATGACCTCGTCGCTGGTGATGACGGTCTCGCCGTCGACCGGCACGCCCGGGGTCGGCGCCGGCCGGGTGCCGACGGCGATCACGACGGCCGCGGCGGTGAGCCGGCGCTCGCCACCCTCCTCCTGCGGGGCGTTCGGAGAGGCCGCGGCAGAGGGGCCGGCGAGGGCGCGGACCGCCAGGGTGTGGGGATCGAGGAAGCGCGCCTCGCCGCGGATCAGCTCGACGTCGTTGCGGCCGAGCTGGCGCTCGATCACCGCGGTCTCCCGGGCGACCACCTGGCCGACGCGCCCCAGCAGCTGGGCGGCGGTCGGACGGCTGGCGCCCGCGGCGGCGCGCTCGAAGGGGCGGCAGCTGCCGACGAACGACAGCACCGCTTCGCGGAAGGTCTTGCTCGGAATCGTGCCGCTGTCGACGCAGACGCCGCCGATCACCTGGCTGCGCTCGATCAGCGCCACCCGCTTGCCGAGCTTGGCCGCCCGCACCGCGGCGCGCTGGCCCGCCGGGCCGCTGCCGATGCAGACGAGGTCGTACTGGTAGGCACTGGCCATCGCAGGGACATCCCCTCGGAGGAGCGGGGATAGTCTATGCCAATCCCCCGCGGCGGCGGCGCAGAAGGTCGCCCAGCTCACGCTGCATCGGGAGACCCTGATCCTGCTCCATGTCGGCGGCGGAGCGCACCCCATCTACACCAAGGCGCCCTGCTATCCCTCTTCGCCGCCCGCGACCTGCCCGCCGGCGTAGCGGCGGCACGGCTTCGAGGCGGCCCGCGCGGGCGCGAAATCGGAAGGGTCAGGCGGCCTGCTGGCGTGCCGGGCGGACGCGAAGCTGGTGGCGGCGGCCGAACAAGACTTGCTGTAGTAACCTACCGGGTGTGGATCCATCAAGACCGTCCTCGGCCTCTCCTCCCGAGCTGTCCATCGTCATGCCCTGTCTCAATGAAGCGGACACCCTCGGGTCGTGTATCGGCAAGGCTCAGCGCGCCCTGGAGGCGAGCGGGATCGTGGGAGAGATTATCGTCGCCGACAACGGAAGCGTCGACGGATCGTCCGAGATTGCACGGCGTCTGGGCGCTCAGGTGGTTGCGGTCGAGGCGCGCGGGTACGGCAGTGCTCTGATGGGAGGGATCGCCGCGGCGCGTGGCCGATTCGTGGTCATCGGCGATGCGGACGACAGTTACGATTTCGGTGAGGTCCCGAAGCTCGTCGGCAAGCTCCGAGAGGGTTACGACTTGGTCCAGGGATGCCGGCTTCCTGCGGGTGGGGGAACGGTCGCCCCGAGAGCGATGCCGTTTCTCCACCGGTGGTGGGGAAACCCGATGTTCTCTCTCATGGCACGACGGTGGTTCCACGCTCCCATTCATGACGCCTACTGCGGATTGCGCGGCTTTCGGAAGGATTTCTACCAGCGCCTCGATTTGCGCTGCACCGGGATGGAGTTCGCGACCGAGATGATCATCAAGTCGAGTCTCCAGCGAGCGAAGATCACCGAGGTTCCGATCACGCTCCATCCGGATGGCCGCACCTCGCACCCGCCCCACCTCAAGACGTTCCGCGACGGCTGGCGCACGCTGCGTTTCTACCTGATGTTCTCGCCCCGCTGGCTGTTCCTCTACCCGAGTCTGGTGCTCGTCGTCCTCGGTCTTTTGGGGTATGCGGTGGCGCTGCCGGGATTGAGCGTCCGCGGGATCACGTTCGACGCGCACACGCTGTTGTTTGCCAGCCTGGCGCTCCTTTGCGCCTTCCAGGCCCTGATCTTCGCAATCTCGACCAAGCTCTTCGCCATCGGCCAGGGGCTGCTTCCCCCTGATCCCCGATTCGAGCGCGCCGCGCGCATCGCGACGATGGAGAAGGGCGTGGTTCTCGGAGGGCTCTCGTGCCTCACTGGGACGCTGCTGCTGCTCGCTGCGGTCCTCAAGTGGTGGCACACCGGCTTCGGCCATCTCGAGTATGCAGTGACGCTGCGCTGGGTCATCCCCGGGGTGACACTGTTCGCGCTCGGCGTGCAAGCCGTGCTGTCGAGCTTTTTCCTCAGTATTCTCGGATTGCGACGCAGGTTGTGATACCCGGCGCGCCGGGTTCCCCTTCCCCGTTCGATACAGTCGGCGATGACTATGAGGCGCAGCTCCAGCGTGGAGTGGCGCTTTCCGGAGAGGACTCTTCGTACTTCGCGCGCGAACGATTGGCGTGGCTCAAGCGGCGGCTCGACGAGACCGGGCGACCGGTGACCAACGCGCTCGATTTTGGTTGCGGTCGTGGCAACGCGGCGCGGCTCGCAAAGGAGATTCTCGGAGCGAGCTCGATCGTCGGTGTCGACGCGTCGCGGGTCTTACTCGACATCGCCAACCGTGACTTCGCCGGGGATAACGTCCGCTTCATCCATCGCGACGAGTTCGCGCCGGCGGGACAGTTTGACCTCGTCTTCTGCAATGGCGTGTTTCACCACATTGCGCCCGCTGAAAGGCCCGCGGTGTTGCAGACGATCTGGCACAGCCTTCGGCCCGGAGGGACCTTCGCGCTCTTCGAGAACAACCCATGGAACCCGGGAACCCGGTGGGTGATGAGCCGCATCCCCTTCGATCGCGACGCCATCCTGCTGTCACCTCGCGGCGCCTGCCGCCTGCTGCGCGGCGCGGGTCTCGATCTCGTCGACACGAATTTTCTGTTCTTCTTCCCGCGCTTCGCGCGCTGGCTTCGGCGGTCCGAACGCTGGCTCGCGGGGATGCCGCTCGGCGCGCAGTATCTGGTCCTCTGCCGGCGTCCGGTTTGACGGGACGCGGGCCCGGGATGGGGCTGCTATGCTACGGCCCCGATGCCCACCAGCCCGTCCCGGCCGGAGAGCGCGGCGAGCGCCGCAAGCGCCGGCGCCGCGTCGGCTTCCCCGGCCTCAACGGGCCGAGGCTGGCGTTCTGGTTGGACGGCAGCTCGGCTGCTGATCGTCGTCGCCAGCATGAGCCTGACGGCATTCTGGATCAAGGTCGACAGGCTGCCTCCGGCGTGGGACCAGTCCCATTACCTCGATGTCGCACTGGACTTCGCCAAGGGCCTCGAGGAGCGCGGCCTCCGCGGCTTGAGCCACGAGATCCTCACCTTCGACCCGATGAGGGGGCCGCTGCTGCCGCTCGCGATGGTTCCGTTCTTCCTCCTTTTTGGCGGAACTGCACAGAGCGCCTTGCTGCTCAACTTGCTCCTCTGGCCGATTCTCCTGCTCTCGGTGGGGGAGATCGCCAATCGCCTCGTCGACCGGCGAGCGAGTCTGCTCGCGATGGCCATCACCGCTTCGACACCCCTCATCGTGGGCCTTTCGCACGAGGTCTTGGTAGAGTTCCTGCTGATCTCCCTCACCACCTTGGCGGTGCTTCTACTGCTGGTCGTTCGTGAGTTCGAGGACACGCGGGCGTCGATCCTGTTTGGTCTGGTCGTCAGCGCGGGTTGGCTGACGAAGTTGACATTTCCCGGACTGATCGCCGGGCCCATCGCGGTGACGACGATCTGCACGGTGGTTGTCGCGGTGAGGGAGGCGCGCTCGGGCCGGACCAGCTCGGCGCACCGCAGGATCCGCAACGCCGCCATCGCGCTTCTCCTGGGGACCTTCCTTCCAGCCTGCTGGTTTGCGCATGCGTGGGCACCAACCATCGAATACTTTCGTGCCGGCATCAGCAGTACGCTAGCAAATGGGCCCACTCAACCTCTCCATTTGGGCGCGATTGGCGCCTTCACTCTTGGCCTCATCAGCTATCATCTTTCCTGGTTCTTCGCGCTTTGCGGGCTCGCGGCCCTTGGCTTGGTCGTGGCAGGCTGGGCGGCCGGCGCGAGATGGATGGCCCCCTTCGATCTGGCACGGGACTGGCGGCGACCGGTCTTCGTGGTGAGCTGGGTCGCGGTGCCCTATTTCGCCGTCGCCACGTCGCCTAACCAGGACCCTCGCTACACGGCTTCCGCGATGCCGGGAGTTGCCGTACTCCTCGCCTGCCTCGCTGTTTCCATCCCGTGGATTTCGCTTCGCCGACTCGTCGTGACGGCGATCTGCGCCGGCGGAGTTGTCCAGACGCTCCTGACTATCCTGCCACCGATTGGCGGACTTCCCGACCTCATCGTTATCGCCACGCCGCTCGGCAACGCGGTTCTTCCGGTCGACGCCTCGACGTTCGGCTACAACCGTCGGCCCGAACCTACCGATGACGCGACGCCGATCATCGCTTACCTCGAGGCCGAGAGCCGCGGCGGCGGAGGGCTTACAACACGCAACGTCGGGATCGTCGAGGAATACCCGAGCCTCAATCCAAACACATTCTCTTACCTCGCCCACCTGCGAGGCGATCCATTCACGTTCAGCGATCCTCCCGCCGACCACGCACGCATCGACCAGATTCGCGCCGAGCTGAAGCGCTATGACTTCGTGCTCTACGTCCGACCCTTGCGCGAACTGACTGGGAGGGTGAGATTCGTCAACCAAACCACGGCCTCAACGGTTCTTGGCGACGAGCTTTTCATCCTTTTCCCGCGGGCTCCGAAGGCGTTTCCGCTGGCTGACGGTCAGCAGGTTTGGGTCCTACGGCGCTAGCGAACCACGGTGACGCGCGGCAGACGTGGCGGGAGAAGAGGCGGCCGCCCCACCACGCTCGGGCGGTGCGCGCCACCAGCTCTTCGAGCTCGCGGGACAGCTGGCTCAGCAGGCTCATGTAGGACCTCCCGGCTCAGCGCGCCCCGACCGTCACCGCCACCTGCAGCGGCTCGCCGCCGCGCAGGATGCCGAGCGCCACCTCCTTGCCGATCCGCTCCTCGGTCAGCTGCGCGTGCAGCTGGGGGAGGTCCGACAGCGGCTGGCCGTCGATCGCCAGCAGCACGTCGCCGAGCACCAGGCCGGCCCTCGCCGCCGGGCTGTCCGGCTGAATTCCGACCACGATCAGTCCGACCGTCTGCCCCAGCCGCTCCTCGAGAGGGGGCGTCAGCCGCACCGGGTAGGCCCCGACGCCCAAGAAACCGCGCCGCACCCGCCCGTGGGCGAGCAGCGAGCCGACCACCCGGCGCAAGGTCGCGCCCGGCACCACCAGCCCGCGGCCGCGCAGCAGCCCGGAGCTGGCGACGCCCAGCGCCTGGCCCGCGGCGTCCACCACCACGCTGCCCGAGAAGCCGCGGTCGCGCGCCGCGTCGAGCTCGACATAGCGCTCCAGCTTGGCGCCCGCCGGGGTGCGCCAGGCGTCGCGCACGTCGCTGATCAGGGCCAGCGCCGAACGCACCTGCAGTCCCGGCCGCCCGACCAGCAAGGCCAGCTCGCCGGCCGCGACCCCGGCGAGGTCCGACCACTGGGGCACGGGCAGCCCCGAGGCCTCGACCCGCAAGACCGCCAGGTCGGTCGACCCGTCGCGCCCGACCAGCGTCGCGGGCAGCCGCTTGCCGCCCTCGAGGCCGACGACGATGTCCTCGTCGCGATCGACGTTGTGGCTCGCCGCCACGATCACGCCTGCGCTCGCGAAGACCGTGCCGCTCGCCGACAGCCGCCGGCCGCCGTCCACCTGGACCGCGAAGGGGCTCGCCGCCGCCACGGCCGCGGCCAATGCCCGTGATAGATGAAGGAAGGAGGAGCTCTCGAAGCTTGCCGTCTCAGTCGTCATGCCCGCAAGCCTAGCCCCGGCCCGAGCCGCGCACATCAACCGTTCGGGCAGGGGCCGACCTGGCCTTTCGGCCAGGCCGGCAGGCGTTGTTCGGTTCGCCCGGTTCGAAGCTCTTGCCCGCTCAGGGGCAGGTCGAGAACGCCGAAGTGTCCTGGATCGGCAGGAAAGTGGTGTTTGCCGGGTTGGTGTAAGTCTTGACCGTGCCGGTCTGGGTGTCGGTTACCTTCACCACGACGTTGACGTTGGTGAGGCCGCCGGCGAAGAACCAGAAGTGATTGCTGAAGCCGCAACCATTGATCACCTTGACGACGGCCTCGACGTTCGAGGCGCCGAAGAACCATAGATAGCCGGTGTCAGCGGTCAGCGGCACCACCTGCGCCTGCCCGGATTGAGCGCCAGACTGGAACGTCGCCTCCACCTTGAAGCGGTTGTTGCCAAGGCACAGCGCGGTTGGGCCTGCTGCGCAAGCGCTCGCATCGGTGAAGCTCTCTTCAGGAGGCGAGGCCGGCGCGGCGGCCGTTTGCTCGACCAGCTCGTTCAGCGCCTGGGCCTCTGCCTTGACCGCCGCTTCGACCGCACCGGGTGACCCGTTGGCGGACGATGCGGCGCCGCAGGAAAGCGCCGAGGTGTCCTGGATCGGTTGGAAGGTCGTGTTCGCCGGGTTGACATAGATCTTGACTCTTCCTGTCTGCGTGTCCCTCACGGTCATCGTCACCTGGACATTGGTCAGGCCGCCGGCGAACACCCAGAAGTGCCCTCCCAAGCCGCAGCCGTCGAGCACCTTGACCACCATTTCGATATTGGTCGTGCCGAAGAACCAGAAGTAGCCGGTGTCCGTCGTCAGCTGGACGCTCTGCGCGATGCCTTGGTGACCGTCAGCCGTCTTCCACATCGCGGTGGTCTGGAAGCGGGCCGAGCTCTGGCACAGGATCGTGGTGCTCGAAGAGCAGATGCCGGGAAGGAAGAACGGAGAATGCTTCAATTGGTCGATCTCGGCCGCATTGAGGTAGGTGTCGGGATAGTCGTAGAAGCCCAGCCACATCAGGGCCTTGGAGTCGCAAGACGCTTGACCAGTATCGCATCCGGGCGGGTGCGGCAGGTTGAAAGCGTGACCTGCCTCATGGCCCAATCCACCAATCCAGCGGCTGACCGGGTACTGGTTTCCCGGCGGACCGCCGCAGCCATCCTTCGTGGTCTCGCCGCTCAAGCCGCGCAGGTCGTTCGCCGGCACGAGGGCGACGCCCGATGTCCCGCCGGTCGCCTGACCGCATGCCGGATCGGCGTCGGCATAGAAGAGCCAGACATTGCTCGGGTCGAAGAATCCGCCGCCCGTCAGCGCGAAGGCATCGTGCAGAGTCGAGTTCCAAAAGCCGAGGGAGTCGCCCGTCGCGTAGAAAGCTGCCGGGTGAGGCAAAGTTATCGTTTGCACCACCGGGTCGGCCAGGCGGAAAGTGATGCCGCCCATCTGCCGCTGATACCAGCTCTGCAGGTCCAGGACGGCGTTGCGAACGGCAAAGGCATAAGCTGGCTTCGCCGCGGTGTCGCTGGGGACCAGATAGATTGCGTGGACCGTGGGCTGGGAAACGCCCTCGAGCCCGGACCCGGGATCGGCGCGATCCGGCCCTTGCGCCGCGTTACCCCCAGCGGCGGACAGCAGGAAGAGGGTTGCTGCAAGTGCCGCGTTCATCCGTGGTTCCATTGGCGTTTCGCTCCTTGAGATTGGTTCGACTCTTGCGCGCCGCTCCGAGACTCGGAGCGGCGCGTCCTGATTCCGGCCTCTTGCGATTCTCGCGAGTCCGCAACTTGCAACTTGGTCCGCGCATCAATGCATCACAGGTATGGACGGCCGCAAATGCAGATTTCCCCGGAGCATCCGGGGTGGGGACCGGGGGGCTCTTGACAACGGACCGCGCGCGCCTATAATTGGAGCGTGCATTCCAATTACTCCGATCTGCCGTCCATAGGCGAGGCGGAGGGTGGCGACCCGGCAGCCTGATCTCACGGCGCCCCGCCAGGAGCGGAGCCGCGCGACGCGAGAGCGCATCCTGGGGGCCCTGGCGCGCCTCCTGGAGCGCACGACCTTCGACCAGATCAGCGTCGCTGAGATCACCGCGGCGGCCGGCTGCTCGATGAGCTCGTTCTACGCGCGTTTCCCCACCAAGGGCGCGCTCCTCGAGGCCTTCCTGGACCGCTTCTTCGAGCTCTCGGCCGGCGAAGTCACCAAGGCGCTCTCGCAGATCGCCGCCGCCGGCGCCGGGGCATCCCCCAGGGCTCGACGGCTCGTCGAGCTCATGCTGCGCTCCTATCGCGACTACCGCGGGCTCCTGCGCTCGCTGATCCTCCACGACCGGACGCATCCCGATACCGGTTTCGGCAGCCGGACCCGCGCCTACAAGGAGCAGGTCTCCGCCGCCTTTCTTGCGCTGCTGCTCGGCGAGGAAGCCGCGGCGGCGAATCCGCGCCGCGCCGCGTCGGCCAGCTTTGGACTGTGGCTCGTCATCCAGGCAATCGAACAGATCATCCTCTTCGACGACCCGATCGTGGGGCGAGGGCGGATCTCGGAGCGCGAGCTCGTCGAGCAGCTGACCGCCGTCTTGCTCCGCACCCTCGAACCTCCGGAGAAAGCCTGAGAATGCCGAGCTCGACACCGACGAGGACCGTCGCCCGCCTGCTGCTCGCCTTGACGGCCGGTGCCGCACAAGCAACAGCCCAGGGCGGAGCCGGCTCGCCGGCCCCTGCTCTCACGCCGGGTCTGCCGGCCCCCTCGGTCACGGCAGGGCCGCCGGCTTCCGCCCTCACGCCGGCCCTTCCGGTCATCTACGTCGAGTCGCCCCGCGAAATCGATCTGGCGGACTACCTCGCCGCCTGGCCGGGCCTCGAGCCCTACGTGGCCCGGCTGCGGCGGGGGGAGCGCGATGCCGTCAAGGCGCAGCTGCAAAGCCTTGCCTCAGCGCCCACTCCGTCCGACGGCGCCCTGAACCTGCTCGCCCAGCTCGAGCGGGAAGACGGCAGGCTCGATGCCGCCGAAGCTCTCGGCGCGCACGCGATCCGCCTCAATCCGCGCGAGCACCGGCACCACTTCCAGCAGGCGATGATCTTCTTTGCCCGCCTCGCTAAAGCGTCTGGTCTGGAACGCTGGCTCTGGCACCAGAGAACGAGAGATGCCTACCAGCGGGCCTTCGACCTCGACCCGCGGCCCGTGCCCTACCGCTACTACCTCGTCTACAGCCTTCTCCATACTCCAGCCTTCGCGGGCGGCGACAAGGCCAAGGCGCAACGCCTTGCTCAGGACGGGATCGACCTGGGCCAGAAGGAGTTCCTGGTCGTCCGCGCCGACGTCCAGAGGGTGCGCGGCGACGATGCCCGGGCTTTCGCCGACTACGACCGGGCGATGGCCGACAGGGTCTTCAACCTGACCTCCTTTCTCGCCGGCGGGCAGCGGGCGCTCGAGAAAGGGGACCGAGCGCGGGCGCAGCGGTACTACGTGTGGGCGATCCGCTGCCGGCCCGACAGCGCCCGGGCCCATGAAGGTGTCGGCGACAGCTACGCCGCCGCGGGCGATGGCCGGGCCGCCGCGGCCGAATATGCCGAGGCGCTGCGCCTCGACCCTCGATCCACGAGCGCGCGGGAGAAGCTCGGCAGGTCGGGCGCGGCACCGGTCAGGAGGCCGGGATGAGCCCTCTCCTACGGGCGAAGCTCGGACTGCTCGCCGGCGGTTCGAGCTCGTGCGCGATGGCAAGCGGAGCTAGAAACCCGTCGGTCCACTGGCGGGGGCACATCCTGCGCTTCGAGCCGAGGAGCGCGCCGGGGTACCAAGCGCCCGCCGGCCTTCGCCTGCTGCTCATCTTCCTCCTGCTCGAAGGCGTCTTGGGCCCGAGGCTCTCGCTCCTCGCCTGGCTCCGCCTTCCGGTGCCTCCTGTCTGGGTGCGAGTCCCGCTCTTGCTCGGCGTCTCCTTGCTGTCCGTCCGCTTGGTCGCGGGGTTGAAGCTAGGCCAGATCGGCCTCCATCCCTGGCGCCGGTGGAGCGCCACGGAGAAGTCCTACTTCTTCCAGGTCCTGGTCATCGCCAACGTCGTCTTCGCGGTCCTGCTCGCGGAGCGCTGGCGAGCGATCCTTGCCGGACCGTCTCTTCTCGCGCGCGCCGGAGCGGTGCTCGTCCCGGTTTTCCTCTGGGGCTTCTATCAGGAGGTGATGTACCGCGGCATCCTACAGACCGAGCTCGTGCGCCGCTGGGGCCCGCTGCCCGGCATCCTCGTCAGCAACACGCTGTTCACCTTCGGTCCCTTGCACTTCTACCACTTCTCGGACGCCGCCCCCGCCCCGATCTTCGCGGCCATCTTCGCCATCGGCCTGTTCTTCGCGCTGGTGTTCTGGCGGTCGGGAAACCTCTGGCTGGTCGCCGTCTTTCACGGCATCGGCGACACCTATATCGACGGCACGCGTCAGCTCTGACGCCGGCGCAGCCACCGACGTTAGGAGTGCGGGGTGTCGTCATTTGCGTAGACGAGCTCCATCTCGCAGGCGGATGGAGTGGTCTCCGTCTTGTACACAAGGCTTGATTTCCACAGGGCCCAGTCGTAGGACCAGGTGGTTGCTGCCGGCGATGGAACCTGTTTCTTGGTGTGGTTGGTACTGTACTTCCACTCGAGCCCGGCGAGGATGTTGCCGATGTCGCGACAACGGCTCAAATCCCCGACGTGAGACTTCAGCAGGACCCTGGAAAGGTGGTCTGAAGTATCAAAGACAAAGGACACAGAAACGGGAATCGCAGCCTCAGAAGCCGCTGCAGCCGCCGGCGACAGCGAGCACTCCCACTTGCACCTGGCGGCCGGTCCGCAGCCGCAGTCGAGGTGATCGATGCCGAGGACCGTGGGAGGCCCACCCCCTTCGGTGAGGGACAGGCGGTCGGGCTTGAAGGCGGCCCGCACCTGGGAACGGCTCATGCCCCAATCGGCGTCATACCATCCGTTGAGGAAAGAGCCGATGTCCTCGCCCATGCCATAGGCGAGCGCCCCCCAGGCCGCACTGCCAAGATCCGTCTCGTCCGAGCCCTTCTTGCCTGCCGACGCGTTCCTGCTGGCGTTCCAGATCGCCCAGAGATCCGGCGCCAAGGCTTTGGCCGGCTTGCCGATCGCTTCGATCGCGGCAATTGTCGTCTCCCGGACGGCGCGGTCCTCGAGGCTCGCGCGCAGAGCGGCGATCACTTCGGGAGAGCCGTCCCCCAACCGGCCCAGGCTCTCCACGGCTGCTCGGCGTACCTTGGCGTCACGGTCGCGAGCCAGCTGCAGGAGCTTGGCAATCGACTCATTGCCCGCCCCCGCCCCCGGACCCACGACTCTACCCGGCTCTTCGTGCGTGAGCGTTCTTCCGCCGATGACGAGCGCGTGCGCCGCGCTCGCCCGGACTTCGACGGTCCGGAACGAGCCGGCCCGCCTGATCTCGGCGGCGATCTCGGGGGTCGCATACGCCGGGCCGCCGAGCATGGCGAGGCTGCGGGCTCGGAGGTCCGAGTCCGCGCTCCACAGTCCCGCCAGCAGCACCGGCAGGTAGGCAGGATCCTCCGGCTGCTCCTCGAGGTTGGCGATGACGACCGCGCTCATCTCCTCATCAGCCATGCCGCGCATCAGGACCTCGATGAGGTCCTTCGGATCCTGCCCCATCCAGATCAGCAGATCAGCGGCTTCCACCGCGTCGAACAACAGGCTGGGGCCCACAGCGAAGTCATGCAGCGCCGGCAGCAGGCCGGGGTTGGGTACGCCATGCTGCACCAGCGCTTTCACCGCGTTGCGGGTATTGTCTCGGACCTCCCAATCCGCGCTCTCGAGTCCTGTCAGCAGGGCCGGCAGGTAGGCGGGATCGTTCGCCCGCGCGGCGACGATATAAAGCACCCGCTCGCTCACCTCCGGGTCAGCCATCCCGCGCATCAGGACCGGCATGAGGTCGTTCGGATCCCGCCCCATCCTGAGCTGCAGATCGGCGGCGTCCACCGCGTCGATCAGCACGGGGCCCGCGGCGACGTAGTTCAGCGAGCTCATAAGGTCGGCGCTGGGCACGCCCATCAGCAGGAGCGCTTCCACCACGTTGATGCGCAGCCTGCCGTAGGGGTCGTTCAGGGCTTCCATGAGCGCCGCCTGCGCCGACGAGGCATGGTCCGCCATGGCCCAGAGAGAGGCCGCCGCGGCGCCACGCACGTTCGCCTGTTTGTCCTTCAGGGCCAGCGTCAGGTCAGGGATCGCGCTGTAGGCCTTGTACTTGTTGCCCAAGGCATAGGCGGCGTCGGCGCGCTCATCCGCGTTGGTCCCCCACCAAAAAGTGTCACCCTCCGACCGAAGAGTCCGGTCCTTCGGAGCCTCATGCAGCTTCTTGACCAGGTCCGCCACCTCTTTGGCTTCGTCCGCGGCATCCTGCGCTTTTTCGAGGGCGTCCAATGCCTTGAAATCACCGGTCCTGACGGCGTCAATCGTCGTCCTGATCTCGCGCATCGTCGCGCAGGCCGATAGGGAAAAGAGAACACCGATCAGAAGAGCCGCCAACCACTTGTTCACGCCTCACCTCCGTTCATGCGCGAAAGCCCACACCGAGTGAGCCTACGGTGGACGGCCAGGCAGCGTACAGAGCATGTGCATGCCAGGGGCAGCGGATTCCTCACGCCTCCTCGGCGCGAGCCCAGTCGCCTGATCCAGACCAGGGGGTGCGAAGATGCGGGAGCCGCCTGCGACGCATGTTCATGCGTCCGACCGCCAACGGTGAAAAGGAGGCGCTACTGAAGCTTGGCGTCACCAGTCGGACGCCACACCCCGGCGCCGCAGTGCCCGTGCCAGCTTCGAGTCGAAGGTGGCGACGGCGTCATAGCGGCCCTGCAGCGCCACGGTAGCAAGGATTGCATCGGCGAAGCCAGGAATCTCCCCAGGCCATAGGTCCAGGACCAGCGGCCAGGAGATCTCGTACACGGCCGAAGTGCCAGGGAGGTCCAGGAGCTCGCCAAGTACCGCTGCGACCTCTCGGATTTCGATGCCGTACAGGTTGGAAAGAACGAACACGAACTCCGTGATGACCGCCTGATGGAGGATCAATTCCATCTCGCCGGCCGCGGCCACCGCGAAAAGCCGAGCCGCCCTCTTCTGCTGCAGCTCGTCGCGGTCCGAGACGAACGAGATCAGCACATTGGTGTCAACGAGGACTCGTCTCATTCAAGGCCGGTGCCGCGCAGCGCCCGCGCTTTCGCGATGTCCTCCAAGACCGAACCCGGGCCGACCCTGATGCTTCCTCGCCGCTTGAGGAAGGCTCGCTCACCAGCGGTAAGGCGGACTATGCCGCCGACGATCTCCCAGCGCAGCACGTCTCCAGGCCCGACCCTCAGCTGGTCGCGAACCTCCTTGGGCACCGTGGTCTGGTGCTTGCTCGTGATCTTGGACTTGGGCACCGTCGCCGCCTTACCGAATCATATGAAACGTAAGGGTGTGGGGTCAAGGCTGATCCGTCCCTCCGCGCCCCTTGGCGGCGCTTCTCCTCGACCAGGCCCGCACCGCCGAGGTCGAGCGTCTCCCCCGCGCGCGGGCCGGCGCATCGGATGCGACGGCGCCGTCGTTCAGCTCACAGCAGCACCAGGCCGAGGCGAGCGGCGCGGATGGCGGCGTCGGTGCGGGTCTGGGCGCCGAGCTTGGTGACGATCGCGTTGACATGGAACTTGGCGGTGTGCTCGCTGATCCCCAGGCGCTCGGCGATGCGGCGGTTGGAAAGGCCCTGGGCAAGCAGCTGGAGAACTTCCAGCTCGCGCGCCGTCAGCGGCTCGACCACCTCCGGCGCGGGCTGAGGCGGCCGCAGCAGGCCGGCGAGCAGCGCCTCGTCGAAGACCAGCAGCCCGCCCGCCAGCGCGGCCAGCGCCGCCGCCAGCCGCCGCGGCTCGACGTCGCGGAAGAGCAGGCCGCGGGCACCGGCCGCCAGCGCCTCGGCGGCGCCCCGCTCGTCGGGGAGCAGCGCCAGCGCCGGCGGACCGCCCTCCCCGAGCCCGCCCAGCCGCTCCAGCCAGGCAGCCGGATCGGGGCCCAGGTCCCAGACCGCTACCTGCGGGTCGTCGCGCTCGACGGCCGCCGCCGCGGCGAGCGCGTCGACCTGGCCCACCACTTCGAGGGCGGGCTCGCCGGCCAGCAAGAAGGCCAGCCCGCTACGCGCCAGCGGGTCGTCGCCCACCAGCAGGACGCGGATCGCCGCCGCTTGTCGCGCGCTCAACCGCGGGTTCTCAAGCCGAATCGGCGAAAAGCGCGTGCCGATCGGCGGAGGAGCTGCGCGGCGGGCGGCGCGACGGCATGGTCAAGGGGTCATGCGAGAGGATGCGAGAAAAGATGGCACTGGCCAGCGGGCAAGAGCCCGCCGGCCGACGATCAGGATGCCGGAAAACCTCCGCCCCCGCAAGAGTGAGGGTACGGGCGTAGGGGCTGGGCTGGCCTGCGGGCGCAGGCCAGCCCAGGTCAGCCGGTCGAGATCAGTCGGTGTCGAAGCGCCGGGCCGAGATGCCCAGGTTGCTGGCGTCGAAGAAGGATTCGTAGGGGGCCAGATACTTGCCGGCTCCGTCGCTCGCCAGCGAGGTGCGGAGCTTGGCTCCGATCTGATGATCGTTGATCCAGAGCTCGTTGCTGAGCGCCGTGCCGCGGCCGTCCACCTGCACGCCCGCCATGCCGAGCGGGAACCACTTCTCGTAGTCCATCCAGGTCACGATGAAGGTCTGGTGGGGAGCCGCCGCGACGGAAGGCGAGATCTGCGCCGTGCCGTAGCCCTTGCTGATCTGCGCCTGCGAGCCGATCAGGTGGCCGCTGCCGTTGATCCGCTGGCCGAAGATCCGCGCCTGCGACACATTCTCGAAGAAGCCCTGCCAGACTACCAGGAAGGCGCCCTTGCCGTCGCTCGCCGCGGCCGCCCGCCGCTGCGGGCCGGTGACGCCCGAGTCGACGCGGAAGTCCGAGGCCAGCGCGGCACCGGTGGCATCGAACTGGCGGGCGAAGATGGCGGTGCCGTAAGCGGTGCCGGCAGGCCGGCTCTCCCAGGCGACGAGGAAGCTGCCGCTCGGGTCGACGGCGAGCACCGGGGTCTCGGCAAAGGTGCCCGGCGAAGTGCTGACCTTGAACTCGGGCCCGGTCGGGCGGCTGGTCGCCGTCACGACCCGCCCGAAGATGCCGTCATCCGCGGTCGGCCCGCCACGCCGGGTCTGGTTCATCCACACCACCAGCGCATCGCCGCCCGGGCGCACGGCGATCTGGGGACGACTCTTCAAGCCCGCGTTGTTGAGGCTGACCCGAAAGCGCTTGCTCGCCGGCTGGCCGGCGCCGTTGAAGCGCGCGATGAAGATGTCGCGGGTGCCGATGGCGAGGCTCTCGAAGAAGATCGTAGATTCGAGGTGGCCCACCTCCTCGGCCCAGACCAGCAAGAAATCGCCGGAGGGCAAGAACGCCACCGCCGGATCGCGGCGGGTCGTGACCGGCCCATCGCCCGGGATCGAGGGCAGGACCTGGTTGGCGACCAGCTCCAGCTCGTCGCTCTGCGACGTCCCATCAGCACCAAACAGGCGGCCGCGCAGGCCGTTGTGATCGTTCTCCCAGACGACGAGCGCTCCGCCGGCGGGGTTCCAGGCGGCCACCGGATTACGCTGCTGCGATTCGGTGTTGAGGTTGACCCGGAACTCCGAGCCGACGAGCTGCGGGCCCTGGCCGGCGCTGCTCGGCAGAGCGGAGAGCGAGAGCAGGAGAGTGGTGGCCGATACCAGGCCGAGGTTGGATCTCATGACCGACTCCTCCAAGGAGAACTTGACGTGGTGTGCGATCAAACTACCTTGGCGGGCACTATATGCCTTCACGACATAGATGTCAAGACCCCCCCCACCTCGAAGACCTCAAAGGCCCCCCAACCCCCACCCAAACTGCCCCCGCCAGCGAGCGGTCGAGCGGTGGTACAGTTCGCCGAGCGCCACCTTCACAGCAGTGACGTCGCGGAGGGGGCTTCACCACCCGGTGCGGGGGCGAGGTAGCCGCTTGATCCCTACATCCGAGCAGCTGCGGGAGATCGCGAGGAAGCCGGAGGGAAGGTTCCCCGAGGTCCCTTTCGCGGCCCTGCTCATGGCGCTCGCCGTCGAGCAGCGGACGCTCGCGCTCGAAGTGCGGCGCAAGCAGCTGTCGAAGCGGATCGTCCTCGAGCTCGGGATCCCGGTCGACTGCCGCTCCAACCTGGTCAACGAGACCCTCGGCCATTTCATGGTCAGCCAGGGCAGGCTGCGCGCCGAGGACCTGAACTCCTATCTCGGCGAGTCGGCCTCACGCGGCCTGCGGCTGGGGGAGGTGCTGCTCGACCACGGCGTCATCGCCGCCGAGGAGCTATGGAAACTGCTGCAGCAGAACCTCGCCAAGAAGCTCCTCGACGTCTTCGCCTGGCGAGACGGGGAATACCGCCTGCTGCCGGACACGCCGCCGGCCGAGTCGTCGCTCAAGATCCGCGTCCCCCAGCTGATCGTCACCGGCATCACCAAATGCACGCCGCAGGAAGAAGTCGATGCCGCCGTGGTCCCCCTGGTAGGCAAGATGCTCTGCCTCCACCCCGACCCGCCCATTCCGCTCGAGGAGATTCGCTTGAGCGCGCGCCAGTCTCGGGTCGCGGTGGCCCTGCGGTCGGGATGGCGCATCGACGAGCTGGCGGTGGGGACCGGCCTGCCGTTCGAGGAAATCAACCGGCTCCTCTACGCGCTCGCCGTCCTGGGAGTCGTGGTGACCGCCGACAGCCAGGCGGGCAGGGCGGCGCTCACGGCGGCGAGCTGGGGTGCCGCCGCCCTTTCGCGCTCGTCCCCACCTGCAGCCGACGCCGGGGCGCCGGCCGGCGCGGGACCGGCGGCAAGCGGAGCCGAAGGTGCCGGATCCTTTGTGCCGGCGCAGCCTTCCTTTGCACGCCGCGGCGGCGCTGAGACCTCCGGCTCGCAGCCGCAAGACGCTTCCAGGCCCGCCTCCGGGAGACCGCAAGACCCCGCCGGGACCGCGCCCGCGGCGCCGGCAGCGCCCACGGCGGGCGCCTTGGCGGACGGTCCGAGTGCCCCGGTTCCCGCCGGCAGACCCCCGGCGCCGCCCGCGCCGCCCCCTCCGGAGCCCGCGCCGACTTCCGCCCCGGCCGCGGCAGCCGCCCCAGCCGCAGCAACGCCGCCGCTCCAGGCTCAGCCCGCCCCACCCGCGGCCGGCAGCTCCCCCTTCCCCGTGGGCAGGGCAGCGCCGGCGGCGCCGCCACTCGCCGCGCACGCCGCCACGGACTCCGGGGAGGGTGCCGGTGCTGCCGCGCATGACGTTGAACCGGACGCTGCGCTCGGGCCGGTACCGGCGCCCGAGGAGCGCCGCAACCAGATCATTCTCGCCTACATGTCGTATCGCCGCCAGGACGCCTTTGACCTGCTCGGGGCCACCGAGGACGACACCCTGCCGCTGATCCAGCAGCGCTACCTGAGCTTCGCCAGCCGCTATGCCCCGTGGACCTTCGCAGGCCCAGGGCTCGAGGAGGTCGAGGAGAAGGCGAGGGACCTCTTCCTGGCCGGCGCCCGCGCCTACGGCGAGCTGGCCGATCCGCAGCAGAGGGGTACGCTGCTCCTCCGCCGCAAGACACTCTCCGAGGAGCGCCAGCGCCGAACAACGAGCGGCAAGCTGAGGATCAAGACCGATCTGCTCGACTCCGAAGCCCAGTACCGCAAGGGAAAGGCGCTGATGGAATCGGGCAAGCTCCACGAGGCCGCGCAGCTGCTCGAATTCGCCTCTGACTGCGATCCCCAGAACGGCCTCTACAGCGCCGAGCTCGCCTACTGCCGGTTCCTGTTCGCCCCCGCGCCGGCGACCGGCGTGCGCGCGCTCAAGGAGCTACAGGAGACCCTGCGCCACGACCCTGACTGCGGTCTCGCGATTTTCTATAGCGGCGAGATCCACCGCCAGCTGGGCAACTTCGCCGAAGCCGAGGGACACCTGCGGCGGGCGATCAAGATCATGAGCCCCGACCGGCGCCCCATCGAAGCGCTCAAAGCCCTGGCTACTCAAAAGAAACACTAACGGCTGGGACCCCTCCGGTCCGGCTGCTGTACGCGGGAGTGGGAGCGTGGAAGGTCGCCGCCCGACCTCGGTCCGCTCGCTGGGAGGGGTGGATGAGGTGAAACGCTCTTTGGGGTCGAGGTGAGGGCTCGCGGACCGCGGTCGGGCGGCGACCTTCCACGCTCCTCTCGGCGGGCGGGCCAGTCCTCCTGCCAATGTTTTGGGAATACATGCTCCGCGGGCCAGTGCTCCTCCAACCGACAGTCGTCCGCTTGATCATCCTCTCGGGTGGGCGCTGTCGTGGTCTCCCTCGGCGATCACGTGCACGAAGTCGACGTGCTTGCCGGGGTACTCGCGCGCCATGCGCGTTCGAAGTAGGCAACGAACGCATCGGTGCCTTCGGCGACGTGCGCGACGGTGCACCGCGATCAGCGCCGGAGCGCGATCAGGAGCGATCCAGTGGCAGCAAGCGCCGCGACCGCACGCACATGGTTCCAGGCCGTCCAACTGGTGAGATAGCCAATCCATAGGCGGGCACCCTCGGCGCTTTCTGGCGCGACGGCCGCCAGCGCGTCGTTTCGCGGCACGTTGAACACGATCGTCACCAGCACTGCACCGGCGAGATAGAGCACGCTGCCGGCGAACAGGTAAACCGCCCCGGGCTCATTCCAACGTGATAGCGACGAGACGGCCAGGACGGCGCAGGCGGCGGCTGTGCCGAAGAGCGCCAGCATGAACAATGGCGTGATCGCCGCGACGTTGATGGATTGCATGGCGGCGATGCCCTGAGCGGGCGGCAGGCGCGCCAGGGCACGCATGACGAAGACCGAGAATGCGAAGAAGACACCGGCCATCAGCCCACAGCCGAGCGCCGATCCAAACGTCAAGGGAAAGAGCAAGCGGTCGACCATCGAAGCCTCCTGTCTGTCATCGCGAAACTCGTCGACCAACCGGGTTGACGCACTGCTCAAGCTGGGGCAGCCTCGATCGTTCCCCAGACTACCATCGACGCCTCTCGGCTCGGGCACGAGCGCCTTCCCTTGGCAGGCCCGTTGCTCCGTACCGCTGGGTTGCGCGCCCGGGCGTCAAAGGCGAATACCCTGGAGGAGTCCTGGCCTTCCTGGCGATGCAGCGCGTCGCAGGCCGCCTCCCTGCCGAGGTCCGCGATCCCCACGTCAACCCCAAAGAGCGTCCTTCTTTCATCCGCCCCCAGCAAGCGGACCTCGGCAGGGAGGCGGCCTGCGACGCGCCCTCCGCCAGCCACAGGGCCAGGACGGAGGAGTCCGCCGCTGTCCCGGATCGCTTGGACCGGCGCACTTTAGCTGGAGACTGGCTGCACCGGGACCACTCGGGAAGACAAGGAGACAAAGGTGAAACTCGGAGACGTCCTCAAGAAGGAACGCGAGCGCAAGAGATTCTCCCTCGAGGAGACGGCGTCCAAGCTGGGCCTGGCGCAGGACCGATATCAGGATCTCGAAGCCGGCGGCTCGCCCGCCGAGAAATGGGGCCCGCTGCTCGCCCAGGTGGCGATCAAGCTCGAGACCCCAACCTCCAGGCTGCTTGCCGACAGCGGCAAGTCGACCGACGCCCGGCCAGGCCAGGCCGGACAGCTGATCCGCAGCCACCGCGAGCGGCGCAGCAAGACCGTCGACGAGATGGCCGAGCAGCTCGCGATCTCCCGCCAGGAGTACGAGGAGATCGAAGCCGGCAAGTCCGGCATCGAGGAGTACGGACCGCTGCTCCTCCACTTCGCCGAGCTCATCGAGCAGCCGGTCTTCAACCTCTTCTATCCCTGCGGTCTGCCGCTCGACAAGCTGGAAGTGAACGACTACCCGTAGCCTAGACCTCCCTTCAGCTAGACGAAATTGGTCCGTGCGCCAGGGGAGGAGGCGTCCCCTTCCCCCCCGGAGGGGTGGGAAGGGGATCGAGGGGTGCGGGGGGCGATCCGATTGACGCTTCGAGTAGGCCTCCACCGCCACATCGCAGCGCCTTGTGATCTCTAGGGATCGGCACCGCCGCGTAGCGGCCCGGGAAGAGGTCGGACCAGCCCGCAAGGGGGGAGAGGGCAAGGGGCTTGACGTCTCCCAGGCGCTGGCCGCGCTCGGCGCAGCGGCGGAGGTAGAGCGGGTAGGCCTGCGCATCGATGTGATAGAGGCGCAGGGTCAGCTGGCCCAGGCGCAGGGCGTGGCCGAAGTGGGGGTTGGCCGTGAGCTCCCGCTCCAGGACGCCGCGCAAGCCGGGAGGCGGCTCGCCGGTCAGCTCGAGGTAGGCCGTGTAGGCGGGGGCGGGTTGCGGATCGGGAGCGAGCAGCGCAAAGCGCGGCGCGATTCCGGCGGCGGCGAAGGCGCGCTGAAAGGCGGCGGCGACGAAGCCTTCGCTGAGTTTCTCGCCGCAGAGGTCGACGACGTGGTCCTCCTTGCCGAGGAAGCGCAGCGAGGGGGTGCGGCCGGCGAAGCCGTCGACCTCCACTCGGTCCTCCAAACGGTAGCGGTAGAGGCCGCCGCCGGTCGTCACGACGACCGAGTAGATCTCCCCCGGCTCGAGCTCGTGCGCCAGGCGGGCCCTGCCGGCGGCAGATCCGGGCGCCGCTCCCGATTGCGGCAAGAATTCGAAGAAATGGGAGCGGATCGCCAGGGGGGTGCGGCCGGCATAGGGCACGGTGACGAATGCTTCGGTCGCCAGCAGCCCCTTGCGCTGCAGCTCGACGCCCGGGAAGAGGCCGCGCAGCGCCTCGGCGTGGAGGGCCGCGTGGGCGTCTCCCCAGCAGCTGATCAGCTCCAGGCGCGGCCAGATCTGCGCCCGCTGTTCGGGGGCGAGGCCCGCCAGGGTTGCCGCGCGCCGGGGGCGGGGCGCCAGGCGCGAGGAGAGCCGCGCCGCCAGGGCCGGGGGAAGCGGCGCCGGGGGGCGGCAGCCGCCGCGCCGGATGTCTTCCACCAGGGAGCTCCAGTGCCGCGGCAGCGCCTCGAGCAGCAGCGCCAGGAAGCTCGGGTGCCAGACCGAGATCAGCGCCAGGTCGTCGCGCCGCAACAGGAAGAGCAGCGTCAGATAGCGGAACGACTCGACGTCGCGCACCCACCGCACCTCCCCCGGCACCGCCAGGGTGGCGTCCACCAGCCGCTTCAGGACGCCCCCCAGGTAGTCGCCGTCCTCCTCGAAGCCGATGCGGATGGCTGTGCCCATATCCGGGCTTCCCTCGGCCGCGCCTGTTCGCGGCTCGCCGCGCCCCTGGCGCGCCGGCGGCTCCGCCTCTTGCGCGAGGGCCAGTGGAGTGATCGACCAGTAAGCGGCGCCCAGGGCGAGCCGCGGGCGCCGCCGGTAGAGGTCGCAAACCCACGGCGCCACCGCGCGCCGAAGCTCCTGCTGCAGCTCCGCGGTATAGGGGATCCGCTTCGCCGCCGCGGTCGAACCGGAAGAAAGCTCGAGGGCGCGGACCGGCGCGCGCGTCAGCACTCGTCGCTCGCCGGCGGCGATGCGCTCGATCCAGCCCCGATAGGCGTCGTAGCCGCGCAGCGGCACCCCGGCCTGGTAGTCCTCCACTCCGCGCATCCGCGCGAAGCCGTGCGCGCGGCCGAAGGCGGTCTCGGCGGCACCGCGCAGGTAGCGCTGCAGCAACGCCTTCTGCGCCGCCTCCGGCGCCGCCAGCGCCGCGCGAAAGCGGCGGTGCCCGGGGGCGTTGGCGGTCCGCCAGGCGACGCCGGCGAGCGCCGCGACGGCGCTCATTCCGCAGCCTCCGCCGGGCGACCCGCGGCAGGCGTGCCGGCACTCACACCCCGGGCCTCCGGGGCGCCCGCCGCCGGGGCGTGGTCGATCCTTCCGCGCTGCCACATCCGCCGCCCGGCAGCGGTCAGGTTGTGGGCCGCGATCTCGGTCAGGCAGACCAGCTCGTCACCCGACTCCCAGCCAGGGTTGCTGGCGAGGAACAAGGCCACATAGGGGTCGGCGAGCTTGCCCGCCGGAACTTCGCGCAGGTCGCGCGCCAGCAACTGCGGCGCGGCGAGGCGCGCGATCCCCAGCTCCGGCAGGTAGCAGCTGCCCAACCGCTCGCGGGCGAGGGCGTCGAGGAGCGACCGCGCGGCCGGTGGCGGCGGGGTCCCGGGACACGGCTGGAAGTCGCGCCAGAATACCGGCAAGAAGCGGTAGGTGCGAAAGCCGGAGGTCAGGAGCAGCCAGAAGAGCCGGCGCTGGGGCCGCGAAGGGGCCGCACCGGCGCCGCCGATATTGCCGCCCAGGCCCCCCTCGTGCAGCGCCCGCACCGCCGCGATCCACGCCTGCGGCAGGGCGGCGCTCCCATGGGCACCCCGTTCCATGATGGTGTCGCCGGAGTAGACGACCGCAAGCGGCTCGCCGGCGACGCTCGACTCGTAGGTCAAGAGGGTGGTGAAGCCCGAGAGCCGGCCCCCTTCCTCGAGCAGCACCACCCAGTTCTTCTCGTCCAGGTCGCGGTTGAAGGAGGCATGCGTCACGCCCTCGAAATGGGCCGCGAGGAGCTGCTCCATCCGCCGCCGCACGTCCGCCCCGAGGGCTTCGCGCGCTACCAGACGCCCTCTCACAGCAGCGCCACCTCGAGATGGGGGATGCGGCCGTCGAGCGCCGCCACCGCTGCTTTCCCCTCCTTCTCCCAGCACACGGCGTAGAGAACGCTGCGGTACTGCCGCGCGCGCCGGCGCAACGAGGCGAGGAACGGATGGCGCTCCGCGAAGCCCGCTACCAGATAGAGGAAGCGGCCGGCGGCTTCCCGGTAGGCCGAGGCCAGGAGCGCGGCAAAGATCCGCGGGTCGTCGCCGTCGACCGCCACGTGCGAGACGTAGGCATGCGGCAAGAGCTCGCCCGCGGCCGGGAGGCGCGGCCTGCCGATCAGCGGCGACAGCCGGTTGAGCGCCGGGCGCAGCAGGGTCAGGCGCCGGCCATAGCCGCGCACGACGACCTGTTTGAACCCCGATTGGTCCCAGAGCGCGAGGCAGCCGATCACCTGGCCGCCGCGGACCGCCAGGTGGAAGTCGCGCGGCGCCAGGCCGCGGCTGCGCACCGGCGACACCAGCTGCGCCGTCGTGAAGCGCGGCGCGAACTGGTAGCGGCGGCGGCTGCGCTCCAGACAGGCGGCCACCTTGGCCATGATCTCGGGGGCGCCGCGCACGGCCGTCACGCCCGCCGGCAGTGCCTCCGGCCGCCAGGTCCGCCCGCGGCGCGGCGGCGACAGCACCAGGGTGACGAAAGGCTCGAGCTCCACGTAGGCGGGCAGCCCGGGCAGCCCGGCGCCGAGCAGCCGGCGCGCGGCGCGGTTGTCGGCGACCACCGAGGTCAGGTCGAAGGGCGCCTCGCCGGCAGCGCGCAGGCCGCGCAACTTCTCGTAGCCGCCCGCCAGCAGCCGCAGCAAGCCGGCGCGCCGCCGCTCCTCCCAGTCGAGGCGCAGCTGGCTGAGGTAGCCCAGTCGGCTCGGCCGGCCGTTGACGAAGGCGTCGGTCACCGTCCGGCTCCCCATGCCGCAGAGACTGCCGTCGCGGCGCCGGGCGACGATCGTCGCGTGCGGCTCCCCCTCGACCGCCGCCGCGAGCGCGGTATCGGGCTCGCGCTCGAGGGTGACGCGGATCTCTCCTGCCAGCGGATGGTCGCGCAGCAGGCGGCGCAGCTCGGGCTCATCGGCCGCGGTCGCGATATCGACGACCGTGCTCGGGGCGCGGGAGCCGCGTCTCACGGCAAGGGGGCGCGCGGCGCTCATCGCGCGGGCAGCAGCGGCCCCTGCCAGCCCTCCAGGCCGAGCGGGAAGTGATTGCGGCCGGCGACGTCGGCGCGGTGCAGCTGATTGATCAGGAAAAAGTTGCGGAACATGAAGGGGTCCGCGCGGTTGACCGGGTCGCAGGAGCGGCGCAGGATGCTGGGCCAGGAGTAGAAGGAGCGCCGCGCCGCGACGCAGCCCCACTCCAGCTCCTCCGCGGTCATGCTCTGGGGCCGGAACGGCACGCGGTTGTAGCTGTAATCGTCGTCGAGCCACCAGGCATCGAACAGCAACCGGCCGTTCTCCTCGAGGCGGCGGTAGAGCGGCGTGCCGGGGAACGGTGTGAGGTGGTTGAAAGCGGTGATGTAGAAGCTGTGGCGGCGCGCGAACTCGACGGTGCGCGGGAAGCTCTCCGGAGTGTCGGCGTCGTAGCCGAAGATGAAAGTGGCATAGAGCCGGATGGCGAACCGGCGCAAGTTGGCGAGCGCGGCCTCGAAGCCGCCGCGGGCAGTGTTGAAGCTCTTGTTCATGGCGCGCAGGTTCTCCGGATCGAGGCTCTCGAAGCCGATCAACACGCCCATGCAGCCGCTGCGCGCGATCAGGTCGAGGAACTCCTCGTCGTGCGCCGCGTTGATGCTTGCCTGACTCACCCAGCGCACGCCCAGGGGCGCGAGGGCGCGGAAGAACTCCTTGGCCTCCTTGAGATTGGAGGTGATGTTGTCGTCCACGAAGAAGAGCAGGCGCTTCTCCCGCCGCAGCGCCGCGACCTCCTCCAGGATCTCGTCGATGGGCCGCCGTGTCTGGGTGGCGCCGAAGACCGTCTGCACGGCGCAGAACTCGCAGCGGAAGTGGCAGCCGCGGCCGGCCTCCACCAGGCCGACCGGCAGATAGCGCTTGCCGTTGAAGATCCGGCGGTCGGGCCGTACGCCGGCGAGCGCGGCGCGGCCTTGCTGCCGGTAGATCTCCTGCGGCGTACCGTGGCGATAGTCGTCGATCACCTGCGGCCACAGAGCTTCAGCCTCGCCCACAACCACCGTCTCGGCATGGCGCGCGACCTCTTGCGGAGCGAGGCTGGCGTGAAAGCCGCCCATCACCACCGGCACGCCGCGGCGCCGGTACTCGGTGGCGATCTGATAGGCGCGCTTGGCGGTGTAGGTCTCGACGCTCAGCGCCACCAGATCGGTCGGCTCATCGAACGGGATCTCCTCCATGCGATCGTCGTAGAAGCGCAGCTCGACGTCGCGCGGCGTGAGGCCGGCGATCAATGCCGGCGGCAGCGGCTCCATCTGCCAGGTGCGGATGTAACGCTGCCCCTGGCGCCGGCCGATCGCGGGGTGGACCAGAGTGAGTCTCATGCCGCCGGCAGCTCCCGCCGGCGCTCGCCGCCGGCCCCGCCGAGCACCCAGTCGCAGTTGTAGAAACGATGCAGGTTGTGGGCATAGAAGCGATAGGCCAGGTTGGCGCTGAGCCCGACGGTGAGAGGGCTCGGCGAGGCACGCAGCCGGCGCGCCATGGCGCGCCAGCCGTAGGCGTGGCGCCACGCCGCCTCGATGCCGCGCTGCAGCTCGCGGACGCTCATCCGCGCCGGCTGAAAGACCACGTGCTGGCCGTCGTAGAGCTCCCAGTTGCGGGTGAGGATGCGCCCTTCCTGCTCGAGCCGGCGATAGAGCGCGGTGCCGGGGAAGGGGGTGACGACCGCAAAGCGCGGCAGATCGATGCGCGCGTCGACCGAGAAGCGGGCGGTCTCGAGGAAGGTCTCCGGCGTGTCGTAGTCGAGGCCGAAGACGAAGCACCCCTGCAGCGCAATGCCGTGGCGGTGCAGGCGCTCGACCAGCTCGCCGTAGCGATCGGGGGAGTTGAAGCTCTTCTTCGACTGGCGCAGATTCGCCGGCGAGATCGACTCGAGCCCCATCAGGATGCCGCGGCAGCCGCTGCGGGCGGCCAGGGCGAGCAGGGGCAAGTCGTCGCCGAGCATGGTCGTGGCCAGGCCGTACCATGCGATGCGGAGCGGCACCAGGGCCGCGAAGAGACGGGCCGCATAGTCGCGGTCGGCGATCAGGTTGAGATCGATGAAGATGAGCTTCCTCGCGCCCTTCTGACGGATGTCCGCGATCACGTCGGCGACCGGCTTCTGATAGGGCTTCTGTCCCCAGGCTGACGGCACGACGCAGAAGTCGCATTTGTGGATGCAGCCGCGGGTCGCCTCGAAGACGTCATCAGTCAGGAAGCGGCGGCGCGGCAGCAGGTCGCGGCGCGGGAAGGGCAGGTTGGCGAGCGTCAGCCCGGGGCGCTGGTCATAGCGGCGGCGCAGGCAGCCTGCCGCGAAGTCGCGCAGCAGCTCGGGCCAGCTCTCCTCGGCGTAGCCCACCGCGATGGCGTCCGCGTGCGGCGCAGCGTCCTCCGGCACCAGCGTCACGTGCGGCCCGCCGAGCACCACGGTGACGCCGCGCCGGCGCAGGCGCGCGGCGAGCTCGTAGGCGCGCACCGCGGTGCCGGTGATCACCGTGATTCCGGCGAGATCGGCCGCGATGCGGTCGAGATCGACCTCTTCGATCCCCTCGTCGAGAAGGCTCAGCTCGGCTTCGAGCTCGGCCGGCACCAACGCCGCCAGGGTGGTGAGGGTGAGGGGCGCGTAGCGCAGCGACCGTTTGAAGATGCCGCCGCGATGGCGGTAGAGCGGCCCCTTGGGAGAGATCAGCACGATGCGCATGGTTGCCTGCCTGTCATGGAAGAGCGGAGCGCGGGACCCCCCGGCTCCGAGCGCGCCAGGGGCGGGGGCGTCCCCTTCCCCCCCGGAGGGGTGGGAAGGGGATAGAGGGGTTGCGGGGGGCGATCCGATAGATGCTTCGAGTAGGCCTCCACCGCCACATCGGCAGCACCGTTTGAATCCACCTCGGGGGCGCCGCAGGCGGTGGCAGCCAAGATGAAAGAAGCGGGGCCTCGGTAGGGAACATAGGCGGCCCTGACGCAGGCGGCCGCCAGCAGCCACCCCGTGACCACGTCCAAGACGTGATGCTGATGGATGAGAACCGTGGACGCGGCGATCAGCCCCGCCCACGACCAGAGCAAGACCCTGCCCGCCGCGGCGGCATGCGCGGAAAACATCGCCACGCAAGCGACGCTCAGCGCGACGTGCAACGACGGCAACAGGTTGTAGGTCAGGTTGAGGTCGTCCGCGAAGTGAAAGAGGCCCGCCCAGATCCCCAACTCGCTTTCCGGCGGTGGAGGAAAGGCCAGCTCCGCCGGGAAGAGGAGGAACCCGATCCCGCCGGCGAAAGTGATGACGGCGAGAGTCGTGATCGCGGCGCGGAGCTCCCGCCGCGTGCGCAGGACGAACGGCGCCAGGATGAACAGCACGTAGATCGACATGTAGACCAGGGTCATCGCGGGGACGAAGGGGATCCGCAGCTCGGCCGCGACATGGACGGGCACGCGGAAGCTCCGGCGGGCGGTGAGAGAGTCGGCGCCGCCGTAGACGGCCACGAACCAGAGGGCGTTGGCGAGTGACAGCCACCCCGCGTATCGCAGGTGCGCCCAGCCGGGCCAGGCCAGAAAGGGGGGACGGCGGCCCTTCGCGGCTTCCGTGTCGGCCATGGCTAGACGGACCTCGCAGGGGGCCACTCCCAGCTCTCGTCCAGGAATTGCAAGATCCCGGCGATCAACTGGCGGACGTCTCCCTTGGGCTGCAGGTAGTGATCGGCGCCCCAGATCGGAAAGACCAGGCCCGGCAGGGCGCAGACATCGGCCAGCACGAGGCTGGCATCGTTGGGCCCGAGCGCCGAGAGGCGGCGATGGCTGCGCCGCGATATTCCATGAGCCAGATGCTCGCGCAGGGGGAACCCCACGATGTTGATCAGCCGGAGGTGAGGCGGCAGGCGCAGCTCGAAATCGAGTGGGCTGCCAGCCCCGTAGCGCAGGTCGCCAAGGAAGCTCAGGCTCTGCCCGCGAAGCCGGTAGTAGAAACGGGTCAGCACCGCGCCCCGCTCCTGCGACAGCAGCCACTCCGCCAGCGGCGTGCCGGTGAGGGTCCCGCACAGATTGAGCCACACCGCCACCCGGGAGAATGCGCCCGCCGCATCGGCCTCCGCCAACGCCATCTTCACGTCGGCGCCACCTTTGCTCAACGAGGCAAGCACCAGCGGCAGCGAAGGCCGCTGCGCAAGCCAGTCGCAAATGATCCGTCCATTCTGCCGCACCGTCCCCGTGCTGGCGATCGGGATGATCTCGGTGGCGCAGCCGAGCCGCTCGGCCTGCTCCCGCAACAGGCGTCCGTCGGCACCGGAGCCCGGGTTCTCGCGGTAGTGTGCCGCCGGCACCAGCGCCAGGGTCGCCTGCCGGCTCCAGGCCGCGGGCGCGGGCCGCTTGCAGATCTCCGCAACACGGCGAATGAACGGTCCGTGCACCGGCGACTCGAGGACGCTGCGGTAGAAGAGGGTCGTCGCAGAATCGATCCCTTCGCGCGCCGCGAGCTCCCGCAGCGCTCCGGCGGCCGGGAGAGCCGCGCCGGCGAGCTCCGCTCGAGCAGGACGGGGACTGATCATGCGCGCCTGCGCCGCCTGCCGAGGGCGAACCCGCCGGCCAACCCCGCGACCCCCGCCATGACACCGAGGCCGCCCGCCCACCAGGCCATGCGCTTGGCGATCGCCAGCAGGGGGTTGTCGAAAAGATTGTCCGATGCGTGCAGGCTGGCGATCAACCACTTGCCGCCAGCCTTGACCAGCGTGGCGCTCCAACGTGCCGGCAGATCGAGCCTCTTGCCGCCCACCATCTCAAAATGCTCGAGGGCGCTGCCGAACGAGATCCCCACCTCGTCGCCGTAGAGGATGGTGAGCTCATCCACGTTGACGTCGGCGTGGTAGGCGGCGACCACCCGGCCCGGCGATTTCAGCATCCGGTTGAGGTACGCCCGCACCCCATCCCGGCTGCGGCTGACCTCGGCATTGTGCCAGGTGACGACTACATTGGGGTGGAAATAGGCGAGCTCGCGCTCGAGGTCGCCCTTGTTGACCGCGTCCAGCAGGCCGTCGCGGAACGCCCTCAGCTCATCATGAACCGCCGCCGCCTTGCCCGGCGGCGCTTGCAACGACGCCGACGCCGACGGCACGACCGCTACGCACAGCAGCAGCAGGACTGCGGTTGATGTTTTCATAGTCGTCTTCGCTCTTGTCCGTCCCGCGTGGATCTGAACCCGCTTGTGGCAACGCCGCCACCCAGCGGAAGAAATCGGTCATCTCCAGGTCATTGGGGCCGAGACTCCGAGGCTGGTAGCGCGTGCCCCGCAGGCGGCGCGCTTCTTCCTTCAGGTAGCCGTGGGTGAAGAGCGTCCGCACTCCGAGGCGAAGCGGGTCCAAGAACCGCAACGGGAGCGGGGCGCGGCGGGCAAAGACGATTCCCTGGCACAGCGTGTGACCGTTCTCCAGCGGCCGCATCACGATGATGAAGCCACTGCGCAGGCGCTCGTAGTCGGCGGTGATCGCGGCCAGCGTGCCTCCCCAGATGGTGAGAGTGATCTTCACCGTGCGCCCTGCGACCGCCCGCAAGATCCGGTCCATGAGGGTGCGGCCGACGATCCTGGCGGGATAGCTGTTGCGCCGCGCAAATGGCGCCGGGCAATCGATCGCCGGCGGCGCGAGCAGCTCGCGGTCGTGCACCGCGGCGAAATGCTGGCGGTCGAACGCGTGCGCGGAGTTCATGTACCAGCTGCAGTCGGCGAGGTAGCTGAACATCTTCCCGGCGACGTAGTCGTCGGCAGCTTCCCCGAAGAAGAACGGCAGGGGAAAAAGCGGCTCGGCCCCATTGAAGAAGAACAGGTAGCCGTGCCGTTCGACGGCGGGATAGGTGCGCAGGCGGGCGAAGGAGGGCGCGCGATCCAGGTTGGGGACCGCGGCGCAGACGCCGTCGGCGCCATAGCGCCAATGATGGAATGGGCACCGGATGGTCTCGCCGACCACGCTGCCCTGGCCCAGGTCGGCGCCCAGATGCGCGCAATGCGCGTCCATCACCGCGACCCTGCCGCTCGCGGTGCGAAAGGCGACGAGCCGGCGCCCGAGTAGGCTCTGGGAGACCGGTCCGCAGCGCAACCTGCGGCTCTCGCAGAAGAGGTACCACGACGCCGGGTAGGCGGGAAAGGCGTCCGCGGCGGGGAGCTGGAGCCCGCTACTTGATGACCTTGCCAGCATAGCGGTTCTCCACCCGTTCGGTTGAAAACTGAGGGCCGCGCCATTCCCGCAGGTAGGCTCTGACCAGGCTTCCGCGCTCCTCGCCGCCGGCCGCGAGAGACGGCAGATAGATCCACGGCACGGTCGGGTGCATGTGATGGTTGAGATGCCAGTTGTGGTTCAGCCAGAAGCGATCGAGCATGCCGATCGTCCGCAGGTTCAGAGCGCCCTTGGCGACGTCACGCACCGTCCCGTAGTGATGGGCATACTGCATGGCCGACCAGATGAAGCCAAACCCGAACATGACCGCGAAATAGGCAGGCAGGGGGATTCTCCAGAAATAGATCATTGCGGCGTGCAGGAGAATCGCCGCCCATGCCTCGATCTGGACGAGCCGCCGGTATCGCGGGTTCAGGGACTCGAGGAACGCCTCGGTGGGGCGATTGAACTTCGTGCTCCTCGGTCTGATGATCGCCGGCCTGAGGGCGACGACGAAGTTGGTGAGGAAGATGAGCACCCAGAAAAGTCCGGTCAGCGTGCCGTAGAGCTGGAGGTACTTCCAGAAGCGGTTCTCGTCTGCGAAGTAGAGATCGAACGCTTCGTCGTCGGATCGATTGCGGATATGGTGGCCGAGGTGGCCCTGGCGGATGAGGTGAAAAGGCGCCGGAAAGAACAGAGCCAGGACGGCTCCCACAGTTTGATTGATCAGCGGGTTGGGATGCAGCAGGTTGTGCTCGGCCTCGTGCAGCATCGCGTAGCCCGAGTTCATCGTGACCCCGTAGGCCAGCGCCAGCAGCGCCACCCACCCCCAGCCGTGGACCTGGCCGGCAGTCCAGAGGATCGCGCAAAGGAGCAGCAGCTGGACCGCGGCGATGCCGAGGTTCAGCCGCGCCGGGATCGGAAAAGCAGAGCGGCTCATCGCTCCGCTCCTTGCCGCGGCGCCTCTTGCTGATAGCCGCAGATGCGCCGGCCCCGGAACTCCGGCGAGGCGTCGAAGCGGGCAAAGGTGATGGGCGCGATCTCGCGCGAGTAGAGGGACCTGCGGTAGCCCTCGTCCCTGGCCAGCGCCAGCAGCTGGCGCCGCAGTCCGGGCCGCAGTTCGCGCAACTCTGGAAACTCCCGCACCAGCTCGTCGAGCACCCGCAACTGTGCCCGCTTCGGCGCGCCGAAGAACTCCTCGAGCATCCAGGTGAACAGCCGCGCGTTGGCCGCGCGCAGCCAGGGATGGGCGCGCCGCCACAGCGTATCGATCAACTCCTCGTCCCAGCGCACGTGCCACACCTCGTCGGCCAGATGCCGGCGATGCGCCTGGACGAAGCTCTCCTCGATCGACCCGCGATGGCGGATATAGCCGCGCGAGTAGAACAGCGAGCGCTCCTCCTGGAGGAGCATCAGCCAGAAGAACATGGGGAAGAGCGAGGGGCGCGCCACGGCCCAATCGAAAAAGATCAACCAGGGCGTGGGGACACGGACGAAGTAGAAGTCACGGCCAGCGTAGAGCTGCGGAGCGGAGCGCTGGTTCAGCCGCCGGAACATCTCGGTGTGCTCGCGCTCCTGGTCCCGGAACCGGCGGAGGATCTCGGCCAGCCGCACCGGCCACGATGCGCGCAGCAGGGCTTCCAGAATCCCCCGGCCGAGAGCGGTCTCGAAGAAGATGACCTGTTCGTGGAAATAGAGGGCGTGCAGCTGGTTGTAGCGCAGGCGCTGTGCCGCCGTGAGCTCGGGATAGGAGGGGGTGTAGAAGAGTGGTGTGAACTGATCCGGAATGAAGCTCTTGCCGGTGTCGACCGCATGCCCCTCGAGCGGAGCGGCCGTGGTTGGTGCTGCTGGTAATGATCCTGCCCGCATGGCGTAGAGCGACATTTCAAGCTCCGTTCCAACTCCGGAAGCAGTCGGCAAGTCTCTTTTTTCCAGTGGTTTGCGCGTCGGTGCCGAGACGATGTGGCGGGTGGTGCAGCGCCACAGCTGCACTTCAACTCGCCCGGTGCAGCGGCCGTGCTGCACCGGCTGACCAAGTCGCTGGTAGACTGGTCTCTCAGCTACCCGCGCCGCGCCGAAACGTGAGCCAGGACCTCCTCCTCTTCGCCCAGCTGGTGATCTTCCTCACCGGCGCCGTCCTGTACGGATTCCTGGCCAGCGACCTGCTGCACCAGCCGCGCGCCTTTGCCAGCACCGCGATGCGTCTGCTGGTCGCCTGTCTGGGCTTCTGGTACGCCGGGTGCTTCATCGCCGAGTTGACGCACATCCTGCTGCCGGGGCTGGTGCCGGAGCGGTTCGCCAGCGCCTTCGGCCTGGTGCGCGGCTTTGCCTGGCTGCTCAGCTTTCCCCTGCTCGTCCACGCCTCCTGGTCGCTGACCGAGCAGCGCCCGTCGCGGATCTGGCTGGTGCCCGGCTACTTCTCCATAGGGCTCTTCCTGCCTGCCGCGGCGCGCGCCTGGCAGGGGCGCGGCGTCGGGCTGGGCGAGACCGCGCGCCAGGTCTATCCGCTGGTGCTCGTGCACGCGACGCTTGCCGGCGCGATCACCGCGTGGCTGCTCGGCGCCGCGCTCGGCCGCGCGCCGGACCTGCGGCAGGCCCGCTTCCTGCGCTGGCTGCTCGCCGGCGTGGCGCTGATGGTGGCGCTCATCGCCGGCGGCGCCGCGGCGCGGCCCGTTGCCGCCCTGGCGCCGGCTGGCGTTCCCGGTCCCGCCGCCGGCGGTGCGCTGTGGGGCGAGGCCCTCTGGCGGCTCTCGTCGGAGCTCTCCTCACTGGTGCTCGGCCTCGTCTTTCTGGCTTTTGTCCAGCGCTACGGCCTGCTGCGCCTGTCGCTCTCGCGGCGCAGCATGCGGCGCCTCCTCTACGTGATCGGCGCCATGGCGCTGCTGACCCTGGCCGGCCCCGCGGTGGGGATCGCTGGCACCGCTGCCTCGCGCCGGCTGGTCGCCGGCGGCCTCCTGGTGGCGCTGGCGGCGGCGGCGATCGCGATCCCCGCCGAGCGGCTGGCGCGCCGCCGCTTCCCCGGCCTCAGGCGGCTGCTTGGCCAGGCCGTCCGGGCCGACGAGATCGAGGAGCTGACCCGCCGCCTGCGCTCCTGGACGTTCGCCGAGTCGGAGCTGCGCAGCCTGACCGCCGAGGAGCTGACTCGCTGGCTGGGGGTCCGCGCCCGCTTCGTGCCAGCGCCGGCAGATTTTCGCGACCCGTCCCGCGGCAGCGCCGGATCGAAGGCGGGCGGCGGCGGCGCCGGGCCGCGCGCGGCCGGCCGGGAGGGCGAAGGCGACGCTCATGGCAGCCGCGGCGCGAGCGCGGCAGAGTGGGGGTTGTGGCGCCACTTCAGCGATCCCGAGACGCGGGCGGTAAATCGGCTCGACGAGCCGAGCGCCCGGCTCGCTACCCTGCTCGACCGGGCCGACCTCCAGGCCGCCTTCCCGCTGCGCGTGGCAGGCGCCCTCGACAGCGTGCTGGGGCTCGAGATCGGCGACGCGGCGGCCGGCTACGAAGAGGGGGAGCGAGAGGCGGTGCAGGTCGTGGTCAACCAGCTGGCCGCGGTGCTCGAGGTCCGGCGGTCGGTCGCCGCCCAGCTCGCCGCGGAGCGCCGCTTGGCGGAACACGAGCGGCTGAGCCTGCTCGGACTGGTCGCGGCCTCGCTGGCGCACGAGCTCAAGAACCCGCTCTCGTCCATGAAGGCGCTGACCCAGACGGTGCTGGAGGAGCGCGAGAGGGCCGACCCGGGCGGCGATCAGGCCCAGGACCTGCGGCTGATCGTCGAGCAGATCGATCGCCTGCACGAGGTTGCCCGCGAGATGCTGAGCTTCGTGCGCAAGCCGCCGGAGGGAGCGGCTCTGGAAGCGGCGGCGCGTGGAGGATCGGAGGGCGGTTCCCCCACCGCCGCGCCGGGAGAGGAAGCGGTTGCACTCAGCCCGATGTTGCGCAGCACGCTCTATATCCTGCGCCACCTCGCCCGGCAGCGCGGCGTCGAGATCGAGGCCGACGAGCTCTGCGAGGTCGGCCGGGTGCGCGGCACCGCCGCGGCCTGGCAGACCGTGCTCTTCAACCTGAGCCTCAACGCGGTCCAGCATGCACCGGCGAGCTCGAAGGTGAGGATCGGCCTGAGCCGCGAAGGCAGGCACGCTTCTCCAAGCGGCGGAGAGATCCAGGAGGCGCGGGAAAGCCCCGATCTTGCGCGGCGCGAATCAGCGGGGCGGGTGACCTTCTGGACCGAGAACACCGGTCCCGCCATCGACCCGCAAATCGTCCGCCGGTTCCAGGCGACGGCGAGAGCCGGCGCGCCGGATCCTTTGCCCGCGCCGGCCGGCGCAGCCGAGTATTTGGCGGCGGCAGGGAGCGCGCCCGAATACTTGCCCCGGCCCGCGGGCGCGCCTGATCGCTTGCCCACCGCGCCGGCGGGCGCTCCGCAGCTGCCATTGGCCAGGGGGGAGGGCACCGGCCTGGGGCTGGCATTGGTGGCGCAGCGAGTGCGCGAGCTGGCGGGCGAGGTGACGCTCGAGAGCTCGCCCGAGCTGATCGTCTTCCGGGTGCAGGTGCCTGACCCCGGAGAGGCCCGGTGACCGTGACGAACGCGAGGACCAGAGCGAAATTGGCCCGTGCGCCAGGGGAGGGGGCGTCCCCTTCCCCCCCGGCGCCGCCGGGCAGGGACCCGGCGGCTTCGGACAACCGGGAAGGGGATCGAGGGGTTGCGGGGGGCGATCCGATTGATGCTTCGAGTAGGCCTACACCGCCACATCGCAGCGCCGTTTCATCCTTCCGGATCGGCACCGCCGGTGGGGGCTAAGATGGCCCCTGAGGTGCCTGAGGAGCGCCGAGGCACGGCGCAGCGGGGCCGGCGCAAGGCCTGCATCGTGGTGTGCGACGACGAGGCCGCAGCCCGGCGCGGCGTCATGCGAGCGCTGGGGCAAGATGAGTACGACTTCGTCGAGTGCCGCGACGGGCGAGAGTGTCTGGAGGCGCTGACGCGGCCGCGGGCGCGCGCCGACCTGGTGCTGCTCGACCTGCGAATGCCTGGGATCGACGGCATGGCCGCCCTCGGCCAGATCGTGAGCCTGCCGGCGGCGCCGGCGCCGCCGCCGGTCATCGTGGTGACCGCCGACGCATCGCTGCGCAGCGCCATCGCGGCGGTCAAGGCGGGGGCCGCCGACTACCTCGCCAAGCCCTACGACATCGAGGAGCTGCGGCTGGTGGTGCAGCGGACCCTGGAGACCGCGCGGCTGCGGCGCGAGAACCTCTGGCTCGCCGAGGAGGTGCGACAGCTCGCGGGCTCGCGCCGGCTGATCGGCGAATCGGCGGCGATGCGTGCCGTGATGGAGGACGTCGAGCGCGTGGCGCCGGCCGCGGCCACGGTGCTCATCCTGGGGGAGTCGGGCACCGGCAAGGAGCTGGTGGCCCGCAGCATCCATGAGCTCAGCGCGCGCGGCGGCAGCCCCCTGGTGACGCTCAACTGCGCGGCCATCCCGGACACCTTGGTGGAAAGCGAGCTGTTCGGCCATCTGCGCGGCGCCTTCACCGGCGCCGACCGGGACCGTGCCGGCAAGTTCCGCCAGGCCGACGGCGGCACGCTCTTCCTCGACGAGGTCGGCGATCTCTCGCTCGCGGCGCAGGCCAAGCTCCTACGCACGCTGCAGGAAGGCGTGGTCGAGCCGCTCGGCGGCGGGCGTCCAGTGGAGGTGGATGTGCGCGTCCTCGCGGCCACCCACCGCGACCTGAAGGCCATGGCCGCGGATGGGCGATTCCGCGAGGACCTGCTGTTCCGCCTGCGCGTCGTCGAGGTCCGGCTGCCGGCGCTGCGCGAGCGCGGCGACGACGTCGTGCAGCTCGCCCGCCACTTCCTGGCCCACAATGCCGGCGCCGGCCGCACGCCGCGCCATCCGGCGCGCTTGAACCTGTCGCCCGCCGCCGAACGGCTCCTCCTCGCCTACGCCTGGCCGGGCAACGTTCGCGAGCTGGCCAACGCGATCGAGCGCGCCGCGATCTTCTGCCGCGGCGACCTCATCCAGCCGGCAGATCTCCCGACCGACCTACGCACCGGCGCCGGGCCCGGCGAGGCGCCGGCCGCGGGAATGATCGACTGGCCGCGCGGCGCCGACTTCCAGACCGCGAAGGCCGAGGTCGTCGACCGCTTCGAGCGCGCCTACCTGGCGGCGGCGCTGCGCGAGCACGCCGGCAACCTGTCGCGCACCGCCGCGAGCCTCGGAATCCATCGCCAGAGCCTGCAGCAGAAACTGCGCAAGCTCGGCCTCCAGGCGAACCTCTTCCGCAGCGGCTGAGTCTCCCCAGCCGCATCGACGATGGCTGCTCAGAGCGACAGGAAAAACACGAGATTCTTCACCTCGTCCTGATCATGGTTGCAGAGCATCCTAGACTCAGCGTTGGCTCTTTCCAGATGATGCGAATCGGCCTCGCCAAGTTGACCGAGATCGCGGGCTGTCACGGCGTCGATGCCGGACGAACGAAGCTGGCGTCCCACTTCCGTGGGGACACTCTCATCGAGATAGAAGCGGAGCTCGCTCACCCGGTCGTGCAGCGCCCCTGCTCTACCAGGCGCTTCCGCCACAGCTCGGCTTGATCCGAGTTCGCGCGGATCTCGGCATCGAGAGCGACCTTGTGGCGGTAGTAGTAGGACAGAGCTGCATGGACCTGCGCCAGATCGAGATCGAATTGAGCGGCAAGCTGATCGGCAGTCATGCCGGCCAGAGTGTGATACGCGGCCAAGTCGGAGACGCGTATCGTCGTACCAGCGATCACCGGCTGACCGCTGCGAATCTCCGGATCGCTCACGACGATTTCGATGGGGAGAACTTGTGCGGACACGTGGGCTCCTCGGAAGCTCTGGCCTATCGCTTCAGAAGGATACCACGACGGGTTCGCGCCGGGAGGCGGCGCCTCGCCTGCTCATCGCTCCGTGTTTTCCCGAGAGTCAGGGTGCGCTTGCGACCGTAGACGATCGTGCTTCTTGAGTCTGGGAAGTTGGAGGCGACGGGCGGATTCGAACCGCCGAATAAGTTTTTGGGACCCTCGTCATCACCACCTGTCGGTCGGAGGAGTCCTGGCCACCCCGGCGGGACAGCGCGTCGCAGGTCGCCTCCCTGCCGAGGTCCGCGAGCCCCACCACAACCCCAAAGAGCGTCTTTCTCCCGTCCTCCCCCGGCGAGCGGACCTCGGCAGGGAGGCAACCTGCGACGCGCCCCCGGCCGGTCACCTGCCCGCACCCACGCCGACGGTCGACGGGTCAGCGACCACCGCGGGCGGCGCCACCACGGTCCGTCCCCCGACACCAGATTCCTTTTTTCTTGAAGCCTGCTGCCAGGAGGCCCAATCAATCGGCGGGAATGGGCCTGCCGCGCCCAATCGACTATACTCACCGCGTTTCGCGACGATGTAGCAGCAGCGCCGCCCGCTCCACGGTTGATGCAGCACCTTCGTGACCTCGATCTACGCGGGCCATCCGCACTCGCATCTTGCGCCGACCAGCCCTCCCGCCGCCTTTGCCGCTCATCGCTCCACTACCTGCCGCGCGCCTCGCGCCGCCGGCCTTGGCTCGCCCGCCGAGACCGGCGGCCGCTGCCGCCGCTGCCGGAGATCCAGCCATGACCGCATCGACCGCCGCCGCCAGGGTCCGACCGGGCCTACTCGCCCTCGCCGTTCTCTTCCTCGCCTTCCTCGGCGCAGGGGCCATGACGGCCGCGGCGGGCGCCGTGACCGCCGCCAGGGGCGCGGCGGCGGACAAGAGCGGCGGCAGCGGCGGACCGTTCTTCGATCCCGCCCGCTTCAAGGGACTCAAGTGGCGCGAGGTCGGGCCTTACCGAGGCGGCCGTTCGGCGGCGGTGACCGGCATCCCCGGCGACCGCGCCACCTACTACTTCGGCGCGACCGGCGGCGGCGTCTGGAAGACGACTGACGCCGGCCGCAGCTGGCACAGCGTCTCGGACGGCTTCTTCGGCGGCTCGATCGGCGACGTGGCGGTGTCGGCCTGGGACCCCAACGTGGTCTACGTGGGCACCGGCGAGGTGACGGTGCGCGGCAACGTCTCCGAAGGCGACGGCATGTGGAAGTCGACCGATGCCGGCAAGAGCTGGAAGCGCGCCGGCCTCGACGACTCCCGCCACATCACGCGCATCCGGATCCATCCGAAAAACCCCGACCTGGTCTATGCCGCCGTGCTCGGGCACCTCTTCGGACCGAGCGCCATGCGCGGCGTCTACCGCAGCAGCGACGGCGGCACCACCTGGAAGAGCATCCTCCATGTCAGCGACCAGGCCGGCGCCTTCGACCTGGCGATGGACCCGCAGAACCCGCTGGTGCTCTATGCCGGAATGTGGCGGGTCCGCCGCACTCCCAATAGCCTGGAGAGCGGCGGCGAAGGCTCCGGGCTGTGGAAGACTACCGATGGCGGCGACAGCTGGAGCGAGCTGTCGCACAACCCCGGCCTGCCGGAGGGGACCCTCGGCGTCGCCGGCGTCAGCGTCTCGGGCACCGACCCCGACAATCTCTACGCGATCGTCGAGGCCGAGCAGGGCGGCGTCTTCCGCTCCCGGGACGGCGGCAAGAGCTGGGCCAAGACCAGCGACGACCATGCCCTGCGCCAGCGTGCCTGGTACTACTCCCGCATCTTCGCCGACCCCGCGGACAGCGAGTCGGTCTACGTGGCCAACGTCTTTCTCCAGCACTCGAAGGACGGCGGCAAGAGCTGGACGCGCATCCGGGCGCCGCACGGCGATCACCACGATCTGTGGATCGCCCCCGAGGACCCGCGGCGCATGATCAACGCCAACGACGGCGGCGCCAACGTCAGCGAGGATGGCGGCAAGAGCTGGACGCCGCAGGACAATCAGCCGACGGCCCAGATCTACCGCGTCTCGACCGACACCCATTTTCCCTACCGGATCTATGGCGCCCAGCAGGACAACTCGGCGCTGCGCATCGCCAGCCGCAGCCCGTTCGGGGGCATCGGCCGCCGCGACTGGACCGAGACCGCGGGCGGCGAGAGCGGTTACGTGGTGCCCGACCCCGGGAACCCCGACGTGGTCTACGGCGGCTCCTACGGCGGCTTCCTGGTGCGCCTGAATCACGTCACCGAAGAGTCGCGCGACATCAACGTCTGGCCCGACAACCCGATGGGCTGGGGGGCCGCCGATCTCAAGTACCGCTTCCAGTGGAACTTCCCGATCTTCTTCTCGCCCAACGACCCGCGGGTGCTCTACGCCGCGGCGCAGGTGCTCTTCAAGTCGGCCGACGAGGGCCAGAGCTGGACCGCGATCTCGCGCGACCTGACCCGCAACGACAAGTCCAGACAGGGTCCTTCCGGCGGCCCGATCACCAAGGACAACACTTCGATCGAGTACTACGACACGATCTTCACCGCCGCCGAGTCGCCGGTCGCCCCGGGGGTGCTGTGGGCCGGTTCCGACGACGGCCTGGTGCACGTCTCGAAAGACGGCGGACTCAACTGGAAGGACGTGACCCCGGCCGACCTTCCCGCCTGGGCGCAGATCAACAGCATCGAGGCGAGCCCGCATGCCGCGGCCGCCGCCTATTTCGCGGCTACCCGCTACAAGCTCGACGACCAGAATCCTTATCTCTACAAGACGAGCGACTACGGCGCGCACTGGACCCGGATCGTGGCGGGCATCGATCCCAATCACTTCACGCGGGTGATTCGCGCCGATCCCGCCCGTGCAGGCCTGCTCTACGCCGGCACCGAGCGCGGGCTCTATGTCTCGCTCGACGACGGGGCGCGCTGGCAGACCCTGCAGCTCAACCTGCCGCTGGTGCCGGTCACCGATCTGACGGTCAAGGAGGGCGACCTGGTGGCCGCCACCCAGGGGCGCGGCTTCTGGGTGCTCGACGATCTCACGCCGCTGCGCGACCTGGCTGCCGAGCCGCGCGCGCCGCACGCGCTGCACCCGCTGGACGCCGCCGCGCCGCGTCTGTTCGCGCCTCGCCCGGCCTATCGCGCCTTCTTGGGCAATGGGCAGCAGCCCCCGGGGCAGGGGGAGAACGCCCCCGGCGGGGCGGTCATCTACTACCACCTGCGCGAGGCGCCGGCCAAGGGCCAGCTCAAGATCGAGATCCTCGCCGCGGACGGCACGGTGGTGCACAGCTACCGAGGCAAGCCGCCGGAGAAGCCGGCCGCCGCTCCGGCCGCGACCGCCACACAGCCGGCGGCAGGCAAGGGCGCCGAGACGGCGGAGCAGAAAGGCGGCGGCAAGGAAGCGGCGGCCCAGGGAGCGGAAAAGGAGGGGGCCAAGGGAGCGGAAAAGGAGACCAAGGGAGCGCAAAAAGAGGGGGCTAAGGAAGCGGAAAAGGGGGCGGCCAAGGAAGCTGGAAAGGGGAAGGCCAAGGGGACGGAGAAGGAAGCCAAGGAAGCCGAAGAGGAAGAGGACGCCAAAGCGCCGGCCGAGGCTGGCCTCAACCGCTTCGTCTGGGACCTCACCCATACCAAGGGCAAGGGGTTTCCGGGCATGGTGCTGTGGACGGGCGAACCATTCGGGCCGCTGGCCGCGCCCGGCAAGTACCAGGTCCGGCTGACCGTCGGCAAGGATTCGCGAACCGTGCCGCTCGAGGTGCGCAAAGATCCGCGCTCCACCGCCACCCAGGAGGATCTGGAGGCTCAGCTCCACTTCCTGCTCGGCATCCGCGATAAGCTCGACCAGACCCACGACGCGCTGCGCCGCGTCCGCGCCATCCGGGCGCAGGTGGCCGATCTCAAACAGCGCCTGGCCGCTGCCGAGGACGGCAAGGAAGGCGAAGAGGCCGCGCCGGCGGCGGCCCCGCACGCCGCGTTGCTCGACGCCGCCAAGGCGCTCGACGAGAAGCTGACCGCGGTCGAAGAGGCGCTGTACCAGACCAAGAACCACAGCGAGCAGGACCCGCTCAACTACCCGATCCGCCTCGACGACAAGCTCAACGGGGTGGCCGGATCGGCCGCATTCGGCGACTACCGGCCGACGGCGCAGCAGATCGCGGTGCGCGATGCGCTGGTGGCCGACGTCGAGGCCCAGCTCGCCAAGCTCGGCGAGCTCCTGGCCAAGGACCTCGCGGCCTTCAACGATCTGGCGCGCAAGGAAAACGTCGGGGCGGTGATTCCACCGCGGCCTCGGAACTTGGCGCTAAAATGAGCTGGAGGGGCGCAACGCAACCGCGATGACCATCCTTGACGATTCTCTCACCACCACGACCTATCAGCTCGGCGGCTGGGACCTGTCGGAGCTCGTTCCCGAGCCGAGCGAGCAGATCATCGCCGAGCGCCTGGCAGAGCTCGAAGCTGCGGTCGACCGCTTCGCGGCAAAGCGCGACAGCTTGAGCCCGCACATGGCGGCCGACGAGCTCGTCGCCTGGTTGCGCCGCTTCGAGCAGATCAGCGAGCAGATCAGCGTCCTGGTCAACTACGCCTCGCTCTGGTTCTACGCCGACACCCGCAGCCAGGAAGCGCTCACTTTCCGCAACCGGGTGCGGCAGGCGGTCACCCAGGCCAACAATCGCATCCTCTTCTTCACCCTCTGGTGGAAGAGCCTGCCTGAGGAGGAGGCGCGGCTGCTGCTACCGGCCGACCCGCAGACGGCGCAGATGGCGCCCATGGCGCCCATGGCGCCCATGGCGCCGACTTCGCATCCAGACCCGGCCGGCGCAGCCGGCGCGGCGGCCCCGGCGGGCGCCGGCGGGCGCGGCCTCTCCGCCGACGACCGCCGCTTCCTTTCCGACCTGCGGCGGCTGCAGCCCTACACGCTCGACGAGAAATCCGAGCAGATCATCAACATCAAGGACGACAACGGCATCTCGGCGGTGCTGACGCTCTATTCGATGCTCACCAACCGTCTGGAGTACACGCTCGAGATCGACGGCGAAATCAAGCAGCTCACCCGCGACGGGCTGATGAGCTATGCCTTCTCGACCCGTCCCGAAGTGCGCGCCGCCGTCTATCAGGAGCTCTATCGCGTCTTCGGCGAAGAGTCGACGATCCTGGGCCAGATCTACGTCAACCTGGTGCGCGACTGGCACGGCGAGTTCGTCGGCCTGCGCGGCTATCCGTCGCCGATCGCGGTGCGCAACATCGACAACGACATCCCCGACCGCGCCGTCGAGGTGCTGCTGGAAGTGACCCGCGCCAACGCCCATCTCTTCCAGCGCTACTTCCGCAGGAAGGCCAGCTGGCTGGGGCTCGACCGCCTGCGCCGCTACGACATCTATGCGCCGCTGGCCGCTTCCGACCGCAAGATCCCCTTTCACGATGCGGCGCGCGCGGTGCTCGACACCTTCGGCGACTTCGACCCCACCTTCGCCGCGCTCGCCGAGCGCGTCTTCGCCGACAACCACCTCGACGGCGAGATCCGCAAGGGCAAGCGCGGCGGCGCCTTCTGCTCCACCGTGCTGCCGCGGCTGACGCCCTGGGTGCTGGTCAACTTCGCCGGCCGGGTGCGCGACGTGGCGACGCTAGCGCACGAGCTGGGCCATGCCGTCCACAGCATGCTCGCCGAGCACCACTCGATCCTCACCCAGCATGCGTCGCTGCCGCTGGCCGAGACCGCGTCGGTGTTCGCCGAGATGCTGATGACCGACCGGCTGCTGCGCGACGAGCGCGATCCGCTGACCCGCCGGGAGCTGCTGGCGGCCGCGGTCGACGACGTCTACGCGACGGTCATGCGCCAGGCCTACTTCGTGCAGTTCGAGCGCGATGCGCACCAGGCGATCCTGGCCGGGCGCTCGCTGGAGGACCTCAACGAGCTTTACATGGCGAAGCTCGCCGAGCAGTTCGGCGACAGCGTCCTAGTGACGCCGGAGTTTCGCTACGAGTGGCTGAGCATCCCCCACATCTACCAGACGCCTTTTTACTGCTACGCCTACAGTTTCGGGCAGCTGCTGGTGCTCGCGCTCTATCGGCGCTACCAGGAGCAGGGCGCCGCCTTCAGGCCTGGATATCTCAAGCTGCTCTCCTACGGCGGCTCGGCGCGCCCGCAGGAGATCCTGCACGAGATGGGAATCGACATCACCGATCGCTCATTCTGGCAGGGCGGCTTCGAGCTGCTGCGCGAGCGCATCGACGAGCTCGAATCGATCCGCATCTGAGGCGCGGGACGGGCGGGGCGCCGTGTCAGGTGGCGTCCTGCGATTTCTGATCCCCGACCTGGCGCATCTGGGCCACGACCTCCTGACCGCTCTGGAACATCGAGGACAGCTCGCCGCCGCGCCGGTCTCCCAGGGCCTGCCGGCTGGTCTCGATAGTCAAGACCCCGCCCCGGGTCAGCACGTAGAAGCGGATCCGGTCCTCGCCGGGAAGGGGATAGCTGGTGGTCTTGGTCAGCCGGGGGAGCGCCTTCCCGGCCAGGGCGATCAGCTCCTTGGCGGCGTTGCGGACGCTTTCGTGGCTGATCCCGCCGATCATCCCGCCGCCCGTCTTGTAAAGGACGCGGGCGTCGCCGTCGGCGAAACAGGCCAGGGTCACGACCGAGTTCGAGGTCCCCATCTCCATCAGGAGCCCGAAGGGCTCCTCGACCTGGAGCTCGCCGGCGAGGGCTAGCCGCTTGGGGTCGGTCTCGATCGCCTGCCGGCGGAGGTCGAGATAGGCCTCCTCGGGCGTCTGCTGCGCCTTCGCCGCCGCCTGCTTGGCGCCGGCGGGAGCGCGGGTCCCCCCCTTGGAGGTGCGCTGGCTCTGGGCGTAGACCAGGTACGCCCCGAGAACGATCAGACCGACGACTTGCCAGAGATGGATGTGCTCCATGGGCTCTTTCCGCTCCAGGGGGTTCCGGCCGTGAGAATCGCAAGTCGCGCGCGCCCGCGCGCGCGACGCAACGGTTGCTCAGCGAGCAGGCCGGTTTAGCTTATCGCCTTCCGGACACCGAGGCGAGGTCGTCAACGACGCCGATCCCGCCGTCGTGCAGCGGGTCAGCCGGCAAGCGCGGCGTAGCCTCACCTCGGCTCGTGGAGTGGAATCACTGTGAGCTGGCGCAGGCTGCTGCCGGGGCCGAGATAGACGTAGAGGAAGTACTTGGCGGTCTTCGGGAGGGAGAGGGTGGCGGGGGCCGGGGCGGCGGGCGGCGGGGCGGGGCTGGCGAGGGAGATCTGGGCAACGGCGGCGCCGGAGAGGTCGGCCACGCGCAGGCGGGCCGGCTGGCGGACGTCGCCCTCCAGGGTGAGGAGGTAGCGGCCGGCGGGGAGACAGCGGCGGAACAGGCTCCACTGCTCGGGCGACGAGTAGCGCAGGGGGCGCCCGGGGGCCTCGCGCATGCCGTCGTCCGGCACGAAGGCCTCGGCGGCGGCGAGCCGCGCTGGCCGTGGCTGGCAGGCGGCGGGATCGGGGTCGATGCGGTAGAGGCGCAGCACCGGACCGAGCTGGAGCTCGCCGGGGATCCACTCGCGGACCAGCGGGAAGGTGGTGAAGATCTCTTCATAGCGCCGCGCGATCTGGCGCTGGTTGTCGGTGAACAGCGCCGCCGGGTCGCGGAAGCGGGAGTAGGCAGCGCTCGACAGCAGCACGTAGTCGTTGTCCGGGCCGCGCAGATCGGGAATCGGGATGCGGCCCACGAAGCGCTCGGCCGCGACCGCGAACCGGTGCGGCGGAAAGTCGGGGGTGTAGAGCTCCTTGACGATCGCCGCGCCGGCCGGCAGGTGGGCGCCGATCCAGGCTGCCGCCGCCTCGCGGGTGGTGGGAGTGACGAAGCCGATGGTCTGGCGCGCCGTGAGATCGGCCGCCGGCCACAGCGTGAGCGCCAGCACGGCCGCCGCCGCGAGCCAGCGCAAGGGACGCCGGACACGCCCTGGCAGGAGGGGAAAACGGGCGAGCAGGGCGCGTCTGGACGCCGGCTGCGCCGGTCGCTCCGCCGCGCAAGGTGCCGCCGCGCCGGCCGGCCGCGGCGCGAGCAGCTCCAGCCAGCGGGCGATGCCCACTCCGAGGAAGACGGCGAGCATGGGGATGATCGGATAAAGGTTGCGCTTGACCGCCATGTTCATCGACACGATGAGCAGGAAGAAGACAGCCGGGAACGGGGCCAGCCAGAGAAGGCGGGCGACGCGCCGCCGCCCCAGGAAGAGCAGGCCGCTGCCGCCGAGGACCAGTGCCGGCACACCGAAGCTCCAGGCGAGCTGGTCGGCGTAGAAGCCGAGGTTGCTCCCGGGCAGGACTCCCAGCCAGCCATGGCGCCCGTACTGGCGAGCGCCGAACAGGATGCTCTGCTTGCCCCAGAGCGCCGACTCGGGATAGACGAGCAGGCTGGGCATCACCAGCAGGACCGTCGCCGCCGCCGCGAGCCCCGCCCACAGCAGGTCAGGCCGGAGGTCGCGGCGCGCGATCCGCCAGCGCAGCCAGACCGCGACGACCGCCAGCGCGACGAAACCGGCCGGGTACTTGCTGCCGGCGGCCAGCCCCGCCGCCACGCCGGCGAGCACGTAGTCGCGGGCGCTCTCGACATCGAGGAGCCGCGCGGCGAAGAGCAGGCAGAGGGTGGCGAAGAACGCCGCCGGCAGGTCGCAGATGTTGAGGTGAGAGCCCTCGTTGTAGAGGTCCGAGAGGACGACCAGGACCGCCGCCAGCGCTGCCGCGGCCGGAGAGGAGATCCGCTCGGCGATGCGAAAGACGGGCACCACGGTCGCCGCCGAGAGGAGGGCCACGACCAGGCGCAGGAGCAGCCACGAGACCGCAAGCGGCTCTTCTAGCCCGTAGAGCGTGCGCGCCGACGAGGCGACGGCGGCGGGAAAGCGCGCCGCGAGCCAGAGGGTCAGCGCGTCGGCGTAGTAGGTGAAGTGCGGGTAGACGAACGAACGCAGCAGCGGCTCGCCGTCGTCGATCCGGCTGGCGTGATGGTAGTAGGTGCCCTCGTCGAGGTAGTAGCGGCCCGTGACCTCGGAGTCGATCCCGGCCAGCCGCACCGCCAGCGACAGCAGCACGAGCGCCGGCAGGACCGCCGCCCGCGACCGCCGCCAGCTCTCGCCCGCGGCCGCTCGCGGGGAGACGATTCCCCCGCCGATTCCCCGCATGATTTCCGACAGTGCCGCCGCCAGGAGCCAGACACATCCCGCGGCCAGCGCCGCCGGCGCCGCGAGCCGACCCGCCGCGCGCGCCACCTCGCGGCCGCCCACGACTCCATGCCCGGAGACGTCGAGCAGCCACGCCGCGACGACGACGCCGGCGAGCGCCAGGCAGGCCAGGCGGCTGCGGAGCGCGAGCCGCGGCCAACTCCCCGGCTGCGGCCGCGGCGGGGGGTGCGGCGCCGCCGCGGCCGCTGGCGTTGCCGGCTCTTTCGGCAGGTCGCCGGCCGGCCCCGCAGCCTCCTCGGACATGGTAGATCCTATGTTCTCCGGTGGTCTCTCGGGGAGCGACATTACGCAGCCCTCCGGGTAGCAGACGGTTCCCAGCAGGCGTTGCAACCCCAAGGCAAAGAAGAAGTCGCGGGTCCAACGATCGGCACCCCCGCGATCGAAGACGGACTAGGTGAGAGCGCGCTCTAGCAGGTCAGCGACTCCCAGCGCCCTTGCCCACTCCCGGAGATAGGGTAGGTCGAGGCGCTCAGCCTGCGTTCGCACGATTCCCAGAACGTCTTCCCACTGCCTGTCGGAGATCTCCCCGCCGCTCCGGTACCAGACGAGCTTGCGCAGGAGGGTGTCCTCTGGCGACTTGACGTTGACGACTCGCGGAGGCTCCTCGGCCAACTGGTACGGCGCCGATCGCGTAAGCTCGTTCCGGTCGAAGGCTCCTGGACCAGGTAGGAAGATGTCGACTTTGAAGCCGGATGCCAGATGGACCAAGTTGAAATGGGTGTGCCGCTCGATGGCGCGGCCTATGGCCTCGTCATCAAGGTAAAAACCCTCTTCGAGTCGAGCGACAAAAGCGGGGACCACCGAGAGCGGCAGGTCGGCGACGAGGTCGATGTCGCGCGTCTGCCGCGGAACGCCGTGAATAGAGCTTGCGAACGAGCCGCCAACGTGGTAGAGGACGCCAAGTTCCTCCAAGACGTCGATGACGCTCAGAGCGACGGTCCAGACCGGGCTCGTCATGGGCCCTTTGGATCGTTACCAATCGGTCCGTAAACCCGGGTGGCAAGCTCCGCGCCCAGCTCCAGCTCGAAAAGGCGCCGGCGCAGCTCCTCCGGACCGGCCTCGGGATGCCGAGCGCGCAGGCCGGCGAGGGCGAGATCTCTCGAGGCCGAGATGGCCTCCTCGATCAGCTGCGCTTTCCGCCATACCGGCATGCTGCGGACGATCTCGAGCTGCACCCTTTCCGCGTCGGGGTCGGTGTCCGTCGAAAGAGTGGGATGTGGAACCTCGTGAGGCCGGAGCTTGGCGCTTGGAGCACCCGACGTGGCGGTATCGCTCATGTTCATCTCCAATATTCTCACAGAATCGCAATTCCAGCCGCTGTACTTGGAGGCGCGGCTGAGCGCGTGGCACTGGCTGAAACAGAAGAGCGAGTCTGTCGTTCGGTCTGGAGCCGTGACGGACAGCGGCTCATCACACACGCCGGCCCTGGCCGCCGCCTGGAGTTTTCCCCGCCGGTCGACGGGTTCCGACCTCCGGGAAGTGCCGCCCGGCCCAGCCGCCGCTGTGCGGCAGCAAGCTGCCGCAGCTGCGGCGACTGGCCGGACGGGCGGCCGCGAACCACGGCGGGCGGCGCCAGCACCGCGCGTCCGCCGACAAAGAAAACGCTCTTGCCAGGCCGCTGGGGTACGATGCCGCCGACCATGCTTCGTGCCGCCGAACCGGCCGCCGCTCCGCCCGCCGCCGCACCGCTGGTCGAGATCCGGCACCTGGGACGCACCTTCGTGGAGGGGGGCCGCGAGCGCGTCGTCTTGCGCGACGCCTCGGCCGCCATCGGGCGCGGCGAGCTGACGGTCCTGGTCGGGCGCAGCGGCTCGGGCAAGTCGACCCTGCTCAACCTGCTCGCCGGCATCGACCTGCCGACCGCCGGCGAGGTGGTGATCGACGGCGTCCGTCTGTCGCATCTCGGCGAGCGCGAACGCACGCTCTTTCGCCGCGACCGGATCGGCTTCGTTTTCCAGTCGTACAACCTGATCCCGACCCTGACCGTCGAGGAGAACCTGCTCCTGCCGCTCGAGCTCAAGGGAAGGGTGGGCCCGGCCGAGCGCCGGGCGGCGCTGGCTCTGCTGGCCGAGGTGCGGCTAGCCGACCGCGGGGCGAGCTTTCCCGACCGCCTTTCGGGCGGCGAACAGCAGCGCCTGGCGGTGGCGCGGGCGCTGGCTCACGATCCCCAGCTGGTGCTGGCCGACGAACCGACCGGCAACCTGGATCTCGAAACCGGCCTGGAGGTGCTGGAGCTGCTCGACCGGCTCACCCGCCGGGCCGGCAAGACCATGGTGATGGTCACCCACAGTCCGGAGGTCGTGGGCCTCGCCGACCACGTCCTGCGTATCGAGGAGGGCCGCCTGGTGGAGAGGCCGCTCGCCGGCCAGGAGCCGCCGTGATCGGGCGGCGCTCGGCAAATGGCCGCCGGCTGCCGCTGCTCGTGCGCGCCGCCCTGCGCGACCTGGCCCGGCGCCCCGCCCAGCTCGCTCTGGCAGTGGTCGGGGTGGCACTCGGCGTGGCCGTGGTGGTCGCGGTCGACGTCGCCAACGCCAGCGTCTTTCGCGCCTTCACGCTGTCGACCGAGGCGGTGACCGGGCGCGCCACCCACCAGGTGGCCGGCGGTCCGACCGGACTGGACGAGCGGCTTTTCGCACGTCTGGCCCTCGCCACCGGCGTGGCCGCGGCGCCGATCGTCGAAGACTACGTCCGGGTGGCCCCCGCCGCGCCCGGCGGCGTGCCCAGCGAACATCGGCGCTCCGAAACGCGGGTCCTGCACCTGCTGGGTGTCGATCCGTTCTCCGAGCGCCCCTTCCGGCCCGATCTCGCCGATATCCGACCTGCCGGAGGGGCCGCGACAGGCGCAGGCCGCGACCGCCCGGCCGACCAGCCAGCGGCGACCGGCAGCCTGGCGGCGCTGTTGCTCCGCCCCGGGGCATGCCTGCTGGCCGCCGACATGGCAGCCGAGCTCGGGCTCGCGCCCGGCAGCCGCTTCCAGGTCCTGGCCGGCGGCGTGCCGCGCGAGGCGGAGCTGGTCGGGCTGCTCGCCCGGCCGCGGAGCGAGAGCGCCAGCCAGGCGATCGCCGATCTCATGGTGATGGACGTGGCGGCGGCGCAGGAGCTGCTCGGGCGCAACGGCACCCTCGACCGCATCGATTTGCGGCTCGAACAGCCCGGCAGGACGGCGACGACGACGGCGAACATCGGCGGCGCGGCGCCGTTCCAGGACCTGGAGGCCAGGGTGGCAGCGCTCCTGCCGCCCGGAGCCCAGCTCCTTCCCGCCGGCGGGCAGACCAGCGCGGCGCTCGCGTTGACGCGCGCCTTCCGTGTCAACCTGTCCGCTCTCTCGCTGCTCGCGCTGCTCTGCGGCGCCTTCCTGGTCTACAACACCATGACCTTCTCGGTGGTGCGGCGCCGCACGCTGCTGGGGACGCTCCGCGCCCTCGGCGTGACCCGCCAGCAGGTCCTCGCCCTGGTCCTCGGCGAAGCCGCGGCGCTGGCGCTGGCCGGCACCGGGCTCGGCATCGCCGCCGGGGTGGCGCTCGGACGCATCCTGGTGCGGCTGGTCACCCAGACCGTCAACGACCTCTACTTCGTGGTGTCGGTGCGCGCCCTGACGCTCTCGCCGGCGACCTTGGCGAAAGCCGCGGCGATCGGCATCGGGGCGACGCTGCTGGCCGCGCTGGCACCGGCTCTCGAAGCAACGCTCACCCCGCCGCGCGCCGTCCTCAACCGCTCGTCGCTGGAAGCGCGCCTGCGGCGCACGCTGCCGCGCGCCACCCTGCTCGGAGCAGTCGTGGCCGGCGCCGGCGGCGTGCTGCTCGCCCTGCCCGGAGGCGGTCTGGTGGTGAGCTTCGCCGCCCTGGCGGCGATCGTCGTGGGGAGCGCGCTGCTCGCGCCGGCCGCCACCGTGCTGCTCATGCGGCTGCTGCGCGCGCCGGCCGGAAGGCTGTTCGGCATCCTGGGGCGCCTGGCGGCTGGCGGCGTCGAGGCCTCGCTGTCGCGCACCGCGGTCGCGATCGCGGCCCTCATGGTGGCGGTGGCGGTGACCGTCGGGATCGGCGTGATGATCGACAGCTTCCGGCAGACGGTCGTGCGCTGGCTCGAGGGCACGCTGCGCGCCGACATCTACGTCACCGCCGCCAGCCGCGCCGGCTTGCACGGGGCGGCGCTAGATCCGGCGCTCGCCCGCCAGGCGGCCGCCCTGCCCGGCGTATTGCGCGTCAACGACATCCGGCGCGCCGAGATCGCGGCGCCGGACGGCGCGGTCAGCCTGCTCGCGGTCGGCACCGACCGGCGCGGCTTCGGCTCGTTCGAGCTGCTGGCCGGCGATCGGGAGCGGGCCTGGCTGGCGTTCGCCAAAGGCGACGGAGTCCTGGTCTCCGAGCCCTACTTCCGCCGCACCGGCACCGGCGTGGGACGGACGGTGCGGCTGCGCACCGCGGCGGGCGATCACGACTTCACGGTCGCCGGCGTGTTCTACGACTACACCTCCGACCGCGGGATCGTGATGATCAGCCGGCGCTCCTACGTTCGTTTCTGGCGCGATCCGGCGCTCTCCGGCTTCTCGCTCTACCTGGCCCCGGGCGCCGATGCCGGGCTGGCGATCGGCCGCCTGCGCCGGCTGCTGGCCAGCCCGGGCGCGAACACGGCCGGAGGTGCCGGGGCGGCGGGCGGCGCGGCGGCGCGGCCGGCGCTTTCCATCCGGCCCAACCGGGCGCTCAAGAAGGCCTCGCTCGAGATCTTCGACCGCACTTTCCTGATCACCGGCGTCCTCCGCCTGCTGGCAGGCCTGGTGGCGGCGATCGGCATCTTGTCGGCGCTTTCCGCGCTCCAGCTCGAGCGCGCGCGGGAGCTCGGCGTGCTGCGCGCCAATGGCCTGACTCCCGGCCAGGTCTGGCAGCTGGTCACCGCCCAGACCGGCCTCATGGGGCTCGCGGCCGGCCTGCTGGCGTGGCCGCTCGGCCTCGCCCTGTCGGCGATCCTGGTCTACGTCATCAACCGCCGTTCCTTCGGCTGGTCGATGCGCCTCGCGGTCTCCCCGGGAATCCTGCTGGAAGCGCTGCTCCTGGCCCTCGCCGCGGCCCTGGCCGCCGGCCTCTATCCCGCCTACCGCATGGCCCGCACCCGGCCCGCGCTGGCGCTGCGCGAGGAGTAAGGCCACTAGGCTTCGTGCCCCGTTGGCTGACTGCATGGATATGACCTCAAAGCGTCTCTCCCGATCGAGAGGGGCGCAGGCGGTCGCCACGGTCGCAGCATCGATGGCGGTTCTGGCGCCAGTGGCGGCGTTGGCGGCAGTCCTTGGCGGGTGCGACGCGCGCATGGCCAGGGAACGCGATCGACCGCAACGGGAAGAGCGGTTATCGGTCGCGGCCCTCCTGGGTAGGAGTGCCGGCGACGCCGGCGGGGATGGCAGCGGCGGAGGCGCGGCCGGGTTTGCCCGAGCCCTGGGGCCGCGGCAGTTCGCGTTCCCGGCCGATCATGGGCCGCACCCCGAGTTTCGCACCGAGTGGTGGTACTTCACGGGCAACCTCGCAACGGCTAGCGGGCGGCGATTCGGTTTCCAGCTCACGTTCTTCCGCGCGGCCCTGGCGCCGCGCGCCGCGCCGCGGAGCTCCGCCTGGGCGGCGCGCGAGGTCTACCTGGCCCACTTCACGGTCACCGACGTCGCGGCGCACCGTTTCCGCGCCTTCGAGCGCTGGCAGCGCGCCGCGCTAGGACTCGCCGGAGCGCAGGCGGAGCCCTTCCGGGTGTGGGCGGGCAACTGGTCGGCGGCGGCCGGCCCGGCCAGCGGCGGCGGCCGCGTGTGTGGCGGCGCCACGCCGCCGATCCGGCTCACGGCGGCTGCCAGCCGGGCGGCGGGCACGGCCGAGGAGGACACCACTGGCGCCGAGGATGGCAGGGACGCCGGCGGCAACAACGGCGCCGGCGGCACCGGCACTGGCGGCGCCGAGGAGCCGAGCGGGGCGGCGATCGACCTCACGCTGCACGCTTTGACGCCGCCGGTGCTCGAAGGCGACCGCGGCCTGTCGCGTAAAGGGGGGGCGCCGGACAACGCTTCCTATTATTACTCGCTGCCGCGCCTGGCCGCGACCGGCAGCCTCGCCGTGGCTGGCGAGCGCTATCAGGTCAGCGGCCTCGCCTGGATGGACCGTGAGTGGAGCACCAGCGCTCTCGCTCCTGACGAGGTCGGCTGGGACTGGTTCGGGCTCCAGCTCGCCGACGGCACGGAGCTGATGCTCTACCGGCTGCGGCGCCAAGGCGGCGGCGCCGACCCGGCGAGCGGCGGCACCCTGATCGGCCCGCGCGGCGAGGCCACACCCTTCGCCTTGATCGCGGCGCGCCTGGAAGAGACCGGCAGCTGGCGCAGTGAGCGGAGCGGCGCCCGCTACCCCGCCGGCTGGCGCCTGGCGCTGCCCGCCGAGGAGCTGGAGCTGACGATCCGGCCGCTGGTGGCGGACCAGGAGCTCGACCTCTCGTTTCGCTACTGGGAGGGCGCGGTCGCGGTCGCCGGCAGGCGCCATGGCCGCGCCATCGCCGGACTGGGCTACGTCGAGCTGACCGGCTACGCCGACTCCGGCAGCCGCACGCGCCGCTGAAGGCCCGTCGCGCACTCCCGAGCCCTGCCGCCGTCCCTGAGCGCCTCAAGGCGCGGGCATCGTCGAAGGTGAGTGCCTGGGCGGCGTAGGGGCGGCTCCCCGCGGGGCGGGAAGCGCTGTCTCTGAAGGCTCTGGTGAGCGAGGCGCCGCCGCTGGCGGCGTGTAGAATGGCTCGATGATCGCGGAGACTCTCACCGAGAGCCTTCTTTCTCCATCCTCGGATCTGGGGCCGCTCCGGCAGGCCGACTACTGGATCCTCCCCGACGAGCCGCGGTGCGAGCTCCTGTACGGGAGGCTCTACCGGGGTGCTGGAGTACTGGATGGTCGATGCCGCCGAGCGCCAGATCGAGCTCCTGGTCAACAGGAGAGGCTCTTTCGTGGTCGCCCTGCCAGTCGACGGCGTCTACCGCTCGCAAGCCCTGCTCGAGGTCGTCCTCGATCTCGCCGAGCTCTGGGGCGAGGTCGCAAAGGACCTGCCGCGCCGGCGGCCCGATCCCACCTGACAAGCTGACGCGAGGAGAGAGCGATGAAGAAACTGTTGCGAATGGTGGCGGCGTGTGGCCTGCCGGTCTTGGCCCTCTGTTTGCTGCGCGGCCCCTGGGCGGAGGCGGCGGGCGGGACGGCGGTCTCCTCCTCCACTCCCTCCTCTTCGCCGGCATCCTCCGCGGCTTCCTCGGACAGCGCAGCCGCGACTCCCGCCACGCCGGCGCGGCCGGCGGCCGCTCCCGCTGCGACTGCGGCGGTGCGGCACTACACCATCGAGCAGTTTCTGGCGACGGTCAACTGGATGGGGGGCGGCTTCTCGCCCGACGGCGCGAAGCTGCTGGTGACCGGCAACGGGACCGGGGTTTACAACGCCTACGAGGTGCCGGCCGCCGGCGGCGAGCCAACCGCCCTGACCCACTCGACCACCAGCGCGATCATCGGGCTCGGCTACTTCCCGAGCGGCGGGCGCATCCTCTACTCGAGCGACCAGGGGGGCAACGAGCTCGCCCACCTCTACGTCCGCAACGCTGACGGTTCGACCCGCGACCTGACGCCGGGCGCCAAGCTGCGCGCCGAGTTCGTCGGCTGGGCACCGGACGACCGCACCTTCTTCTTCGCCACCAACGAGCGCGACGAGCGCTTCTTCGACCTCTACGAGATGTCGGTCGAGGGCTATGAGCGCACGCTGCTCTACCGCAACGAGGAAGGTTTCCAGCCCGGCGCCATCTCGCCCGACCGCCGCTACGTCGCCCTGGCCAAGATCGCGGGGACCGCCGACGCCGACATCTATCTCTTCGACCGCACCACCCAGAAGCTCCAGAACCTGACCGCCCACGAGGGCGAGGTCGCCAACTCGCCCGGGGACTTCAGCCACGACGGCACGAGCCTGCTCTACACCACCGACCTCGGAGCGCAGTTCACCCGCCTGATGCGCTACGACATCAAGACCGGCCAGAAGAGCGAGCTGCTGCGGCCCGACTGGGACGTGGCCGGTGCGGGCTACTCGCGCGACGGCCGCTACCTCGTGGTGTCGATCAACCAGGACGCCCGCACCGAGACCCGGCTCTTCGAAGCCGCGACGATGCGTCCGCTGAAGCTCCCCGAGCTGCCCGACGCCGACGTGACCGGGGTCAGGTTCTCGCACGACGGCAAGCAGATGGCCTTCTATGTCGAGTCGAGCCGCTCGCCGCGCAATCTCTACGCCGGGGAGGTCGCGGCGCTCGTGGCCGGGGCCGCGCCGCGGCAGCTGACGCGCGCTCTCAGCCCGGCGATCGATCCCGCCGACCTGGTGGCGGCGGAGGTCGTGCGGTTCCCCTCCTACGACGGGGTGGTGATCCCCGGCCTCCTCTACCGGCCCAAGGAGGCGAGCCCCGAGCACCCGGTGCCGGCGGTGGTCAACGTCCACGGCGGCCCCGGCGGCCAGTCCCGGATCAGCTACGGCGGGATGGTCCAGTACTTGGTCAATCACGGTTACGCGGTCTACGCCATCAACAACCGCGGCAGCTCGGGGTATGGCAAGACGTTCTTCCAGATGGCCGACCGCAAGCACGGCGACGCCGACCTCGGCGACTGCGTCGCCAGCAAGCGCATGCTGGCCGCGACCGGCTGGGTGCGGCCCGACCAGATCGGCATCATGGGCGGCAGCTACGGCGGCTACATGGTGCTCGCCGCCCTCGCCTTCCGGCCGGCCGAGTTCGCGGTGGGGGTCGACCTCTTCGGGGTCTCGAACTGGCTGCGCACGCTGCAGAGCATGCCCGCCTGGTGGGGCTCCGAGCGCCAGGCGCTGTTCAAGATGATCGGCGACCCGGCGGTCGACGCCGACTACCTGCGCAAGATCTCGCCGCTGTTCCACGCCGAGAAGATCGAGCGGCCGCTGCTGGTGCTGCAAGGCGAGAACGACCCGCGGGTGCTCAAGGTCGAATCCGACGAGATCGTGGCGGCGGCGCGCAAGCGCGGCACGCCGGTCGAGTACTTGATCTTCCCCGGCGAGGGGCACGGCTTCAACCGCAAGGAGACCCAGGAGAAGGCCTACAAGGCGACGCTCGAGTTCCTCGACAAGTACCTCAAGAAGAACGGAGGCGCAGGGCGCCCCTCCTAGCCTCCAGACCATTGACCTCATGGCGATGCATTCATATAATTGCACCTTGAATGCACAGGAGTGAGCCGTGAGACATCTTACGATCCGCAACATTCCTCCAGAGGTCGCGGAAGCTCTGGAGAAAAAGAGAGACCGCTCGCGGGCCTCCTTGAACCAGACGGTGATCGACCTTCTCCGCCGCGCCCTGGGAGTTCGCGGTGGAGGAGAAGAAAAAAACGGCCTGGCCACCTTGGCCGGTACATGGACCAAGGAGGAACACGAGCGGTTCGAGGCCGCCGTGGCGGTGACGGAACAGATCGACGAGGAGCTGTGGCGTTGAGCCGCTATTGCCTCGATACATCGGCTTACAGCCACTTCAAGCGCGGTCATTCACCCGTCGTCGAAATCATTGATCGTGCCGACTGGATTGGCGTGCCATCCATCGTGGTGGGCGAGCTGTGGGTCGGATTCCTCCTGGGGGAGCGGCCCGAGCGGAACCAGGCGGATCTGACCGAGTTTCTCGGCCACCCCGTAGTAGAGGAACTGCCGGTGGATGGTGAGATAGGCCAGATCTATGCGGAGATCGTTGTCGCTCTGCGCAAGAGCGGCACCCCGCTCCCCTCGAACGACATCTGGATCGCGGCTGCCGCCGCCCGCGCCAGCGCGACGGTGCTGACCTACGACTCGCACTTCTCCGCCATCAGGCGCGTTGGTTCGCTCGTCCTTCAATCTCCATAAGGTTGGAGTTGCGCAGATGGAGGTCCCCGCTCCGGGCAACCAGCTTTTGAAACCACCGCTGGAGGAGGCGGACGGTTTGGCGGACGATCCGGGTGGCCTTGCGGCCGGCGGGGGGTTAGAGTGTCGCCATGGGCGAGCGCGCGCTGAACGGGAGCCGGGGCGGAGTCAGGGGGCGCGGCGCGCGCAGCAACCCGACCAATCGCTTCGAGCGGATCGCCGTCGAGGCGGTTGTCCAGGAGGGGGAGGAGGAGGAGGCGGGGGCGGCGCGGCTGACGACCCTGCTGCTGCGCGACAGCTCGCGCTCGCTGATCACCTACAACGACAGCCCCGACATCCCTTTCTCGGCGTCGCTCAACCCCTACCGGGGTTGCGAACACGGCTGCGTCTACTGCTACGCCCGCCCCACGCACGAGTACCTGGGCTTTTCGGCCGGGCTCGACTTCGAGAGCCGCATCCTGGTCAAGGAGGAGGCGCCGGCGCTGCTGCGCGCCGAGCTCGCCGCGCCGCGCTGGCGGCCGCAGGTGCTGGCGATGAGCGGGGTCACCGACCCCTACCAGCCGGCCGAGCGCCGGCTCGAGATCACCCGGCGCTGCCTGCAGGTGCTGGCCGAGTTCCGCAACCCGGTGGCGGTGATCACCAAGAGCGCGCTGGTGACCCGCGACATCGACTTGCTCGCCGAGCTGGCCGGCTGCGGCGCGGCGGCGGTCATGCTGTCGATCACCACCCTCGATCCCGAGCTGGCGCGGCGGATGGAGCCGCGCGCGGCGCATCCGCGCGACCGGCTGGAGGCGATCGCGCGGCTGGCGGCGGCGGGAGTGCCGGCCGGGGTGATGGTGGCGCCGGTGGTGCCGGCGCTGACCGATCACGAGATCCCGCGCATCCTGGAGGCGGCCGCCGCGGCGGGCGCGCGGACGGCGGGCTTCATCGTGATGCGCCTGCCCGGCGCGGTGGCCGGGCTGTTCGAGGAGTGGCTCGAGCGGCACTACCCGGAGCGCAAGGAGAAGGTGCTCAACCGGGTGCGCGAGCTGCGCGGCGGCCGGCTCAACGATCCGCGCTTCGGCAGCCGGATGCGCGGCGAGGGCATCTTCGCCGAGCAGATCCGGGCGCTCTTCGAATCGTCGCGCCGCCGTCATGGGCTGGCGCGGCGCGGCCTGGAGCTGTCGACCGCGAGCTTTCGCCGCCCCGCCGGCGGCGGCGGCCGGGCGGCCAATCAGCTGCAGCTGTTCGACCCCTGACCCGCGCTCTTGGAGCGCACTGCGATAGGGAGGACCACGAGGATGCGAGATCTGCGCAGCGGTGAGAGCTTGAAACTCCGGCTGGTCGTCGTCGTCACGGGGATTGCCGCCGGCGCGCTGCTTGCCGGAGGCGTCGAGGGCTCGGGAGGCGGAGGCTCAGGGAGCGGCGCCAGGCAGGCGGCGCCGGCGGCGGCCGCAAGTCAGCCGGCGCGGCCGCCGTCAGCAGCGGCACGGCCGGCGCCGGCGGAGCCTCCTGCCATGCCGGCGGCGCAGCCGGCGGCTGCAACCGAGGCGGCGCCGGCGGCGCAGGATCTGCTGCCCGCCCCGGCGAACATCGCGACCCGCAACGTCCCGGCCATCCCGCGCCAGGACGTCGAGGAGCTGCTGCCCTACGAGAACATCCGCAGCGCGACGCTGGCCGACTGGCACCCGACGGAGCGGCGCCTCCTCATCTTCACCCGCTTCGCCCAGGCGGTCCAGCTGCACGAGCTGGCGGCGCCGCTGGGGGCGCGCACCCAGGTCACCTTCTATGGCGAGCCGGTGACCGCCGGGCGCTACCGCCCGGGCGATCCGCGGCAGCTGGTCTTCTCGCTCAACCAGGGGGGCGCCGAGAACTACCAGCTCTTCCTGCTCGACCGCCGGGACGGCCGCGCCCGGCGCTTCAGCGACGGCGTCCACCGCTACGAGGCGCCGCGCTGGTCGCACTCGGGCAAGCTCCTGGCCTACGCGAGCAACGCGCGCAACGGCCGCGATTTCGATCTCTACGTCGCCGACCCGGGCACTGCCGGCAGCGAGCGGCGGCTGGCCGAGCTCAGCGGCCAGTGGCAGCCGCTCGACTGGAGCGCAGACGACCAGAAGCTGCTGGTGATGCACTACGTCTCGGCCAACGAGTCGTACCTGCACGCCTTCGACCTCGCAATCGGCGCCGCGGCGCAGCTCAGCCCGAAGAGCGCCCGCGGCGAGCCGACCGTCGCTTACGAAGGCGGACGCTGGAGCAAGGACGGCCGCTCGGTCTATACCGCGTCCGATCGCGGCAGCGAGTTCCTGCGCCTGGTGCGGCTCGATGCGGCGACCGGCGCCCAGACCGTGCTATCGGGCGACATCCCCTGGGACGTGGAGGCGCTCGACCTCTCGGACGACGGCGCGCGGCTTGCGTTCTTCGTCAACGAGGACGGGGTGAGCGCGCTGCACGTCCTCGACACCGCGACCGGGAGCACGCTGGCGGCGCCGCGGCTGCCCGCCGGCGCGGCCTCGGGGCTCGCCTTCCGCCACGGCTCGCACGAGGTGGGCTTCGCTCTAAGCTGGGCGCGCTCGCCGTCCGACATCTACACCTACGACGCCGATTCCCAGCGCCTCGAGCGCTGGACCGCGAGCGAGGTCGGCGGGCTCAACCCGGAGCGCTTCGTCGTGCCGCAGCTGATCCGCTTCCCCACTTTCGATTCCGCCGGTCAGGCTGGACCGACCGCTCACTCCCGCCCGTCTGGTGACTCCGCGCGGCGCACCATCCCCGCCTTCGTCTACCATCCGCCCGCCGACCGCTTCCCGGGGCCGCGCCCGGTCTCGATCAACATCCACGGCGGCCCGGAAGCGCAGGCGCGCCCGGCGTTCCGGGGGGACGCCAACTACCTGATCAACGAGCTCGGCATCGCCGTGGTCGTGCCCAACGTCCGCGGCTCGTCCGGCTACGGCAAGACCTATCTCACCCTCGACAACGCCGAGAAGCGGGAGGACTCGGTCAAAGACATCGGCGCGCTGCTCGACTGGATCGCCACTCAGCCCGATCTCGACGCGTCAAGGGTGATGGTGACCGGCGGCTCCTACGGCGGCTACATGACGCTCGCCACGATGACGTTTTACAGCGACCGCCTGCGCTGCGCCTTCGAGAGCGTGGGGATCAGCAATTTCGTCACCTTCCTCGAGCACACGCAGGAATACCGCCGCCAGCTGCGGCGCGAAGAGTACGGCGACGAGCGCGATCCCAAGATGCGCGCCATCCTGCTGCGCATCTCGCCGGTGAACCACGCCGACCGCATCCGCCGCCCGCTGCTGGTGGCGGCGGGCGCCAACGACCCGCGCGTCCCGGTCACCGAAGGCGACCAGATCGTCGCCGCGGTCGCGGCCAACGGCGTGCCGGTCTGGTACGTGGTCGGCAAAGACGAGGGGCACGGCTTCCAGAAGAAGGCGAACTCCGACTACCTGCGCGCGGTCTCGATCGAGTTCGTCAAGAAATACCTGCTCGGCGCAGGAGGAGGGCACGGCTCGGGATAGGTAGGATCTGCGAGGAGCACATGGCGAAACGAGCTTCCGGTATCGGAGCCGTCGCCATGCGCCTCATGGCTGCTCATCGGAAGTTTGCGCGCGCACGAGCTGCCAGAAGCCGCTCTCCTCTCAAGAGGCGAGCCAGTCTTCGAGCGCAAGGCGCGGCACACGGGCGAACTCCTGAACGTTGTCGGTCACCAAGATCAGATCGAGCGCCAACGTGTGGGCTGCGATCAGGAGATCGTTAGGCCCGATCGGCTGCCCCATCCGATCGAGATGCAAACGAATCTCGGCATAGTGGCGATCGGATTGCTTGTCCAGTGCAAGAACCTCGAGACTCCCAAGAAGACTTTCGACGCGCGCCGAGAGCCTGGGGGAGCCTTTCTTGGCAGCGCCGTAGCGAAGCTCACAGGCGACGACGATGCTGGTGCAGACCGTGGCCTCTCCCACTACCGCCAGCCTCCGAGCAACGTGGCCAGCCGGGCTACGCAGGAGGCTCGACAGAATGTTGGTGTCCAGGAGATAGCGGAACATCTCAGAGATTCACATCCTCGATTGGCTCGAGGTCGTCGATCTCCGGAAACTCCTCGTCGAGAGGATCCCATGTGGACAAGATCTCCAGGAGGGACCGCCCGGGCACCGGTTCGACGATCAGCCGATCTCCCTCCTTGCGGAGAAGGGCCTCGCCGCCCGGAAACTCGAGGTCTCGCGGTATGCGCAGGGCCTGATTTCGCCCATTGCGGAACAAGCGCACGATTCGTTCGTTCTGCATGGCGTCCTCCCAGCCGTATCGGCCTATGCCAGAGCATATGCTAGCACGGCTACTTCACCCATACGCTCTCGGTCTTCGACATCGCCGAGAGGCCGCACGATCCATTGCCGTAGCCCGCAGCGCGCACCGCGCCCCGGCAGCGATCGAAGTGTGCGGGGACCGAAGGGCGCGTGGCGGCGCGGGTCAGCCGCGCTCGGTGGCCTGAATGCTGACCCGGTTGCGGCCGCTGCGCTTGGCCAGGAGGAGGGCGTTGTCGGCGGCCTCGTAGAGGTCCTCGGGGCAGGTCATGTCGGATGACAGCTCGGCAACCCCGGCCGAGCAGCGGACCGGCACCTTGATCTCGCCATAGCGGTGGTCGAAGCCCTCGATCCGCTCGCGAAGCTTGCCGGCCAGGGTCTCGGCGCCGGCGATCCCGGTTTCCGGCACCAGGATCGCGAACTCGTCGCCGCCGACCCGCGCCAGCACCTCTTCGGGCCGCGTCAGGTCGCGGGCCAGCGACGCCACCTGCTTGAGGACAAAGTCGCCGCACAGGTGGCCATAGCTGTCGTTGATCTGCTTGAACTCGTCGAGGTCGAAGAGGATCAGCGACAGCGGGCGCTGGTGGCGGACGGCGCGCGCGAACTCGCGCTGCACCTCTTCCTCGTACTTCCTCTTGTTGAAGATCTCGGTCAGGCCGTCGCGGGCCACCAACTCGTAGATCGCCAGGTGGTAGGCGCTCTCGACGTCCTGCTCGTGGAGGAACTTGAAGTGCACCGCGGCGGTCTGGAAGCGGTCGCCGCTCTTGAGCACGGTCCGCCCCTGGACCAGATGGCCGTTGATGAAGGTGCCGTTGGTCGAGCCCAGGTCCTCGACGGTGACCGACGGCCCGGCGTAGCGCAGCCGGGCGTGCTTGCGCGAGATCGACATGACCTCCGGCAGGCTGATGCCGACCGAGGGAGAGCGGCCGATCTCGACCACCGTGCCGGGCGAGAGGCGGAAGCGCGAGCCCAGCCGCTGCGCGTCGGGGTGGGCGATCAGTATGACGTCGGCTTCCGACTCGGCCAGCGCCAGGTTGCGGTCGGCGCGCTCGCGGGTCGCGGTCTCGGCGGTCTCGAAGGTCTGGGTCGTGCCGCTCTCGCCCAACGAGGCGACATCGATGCCGTCGGTGTCGGGCTCCAGCTCGACGCTGGTCTTGCCGCCCGGCTCGTCGGAAGGATCGGAGTCGGGGGATTGCAAAGGCTGAGTCTCGGTCATTCTTGGCGCGCATCGCACCCCCGGGATCAGCGCCTACACCACAACCGGCCTGCCCCGAGGGGAGGTTAGTGACACAAAATGCTAGCACCCAGCCCTGGAGCCGTCAAACGCGGGTGCAAACCGGTAAACCGGCGAGCCGGCGAGCCAGGTTGGTGTTGAAATCCAGGTGGCGCTACTCGTAGCTGAGGGCCGCCGCGGTCGAGATCCTGGTGGCGCTCCACGCCGGTAGGGCGCAGGCGACGAGCGACACCGCGACCACCACCAGCAGCCAGCGCACCACCCCGGACGCGTCGGGGGCGAGCGCGGCCGGCACCTGAATCATGATGCGACCGAAAACCTTGCCGAGCACCACGCTCATCGGGACCGACAGTGGCAGGGCGATCGCCCAGCTGAGTAGCGCGATCACCAACCCCTCGACCTGCACCAAAATGACGATCGAGCGGTGGCTCGCGCCGAGGGCCCGCAGCACGCCGATCTCGCGCGTCCGCTCGAGCACCGCCAGGCTCATCGTCGAGGCCAGGCCGAGGCCGCCGACGACGATCATCAGCTGCCCCATGACGCCGAGGAAGCCCGCCACCATCAGCAGATGGTCCTCGACCACCTTCCGCTGCTGCGCCTGCAGGGTTCCAGACTGCACCTCGAAGCCGCCGGCCGCCAGCTGGGAGCGTAGCCGCTGCAGCAGCGTGAGGCGCGCGCCCAGGCCGCCGGGAGCGGCGGCGACGACGATGGCGGTGGCGCCGCCGCCGACGATTTCGGTGATCGTTTCGCGCCTGGCGTAGGCGCTCGGCGACAGCCCCGACTCGACGACGCCGACGACGCGCCAGCGGGTCGGGCGGCCGGCAACCATGAGGGTCGCTTCGGCTCCCGGCCGCAAGCCCGGCTCGTCCTCGACGAGCCGCCGGTTGACGACCAGCGCGCGGCCGTCACCGGGGCGCAGCCAGCGCCCCTGCTGGGCGGCGAGCGCCAGCATCCGCGAGGGGAGCGGGGGCGCGATGATGGGGAACGGATTGCCGAGGACGCCGCCGTCGTGCACCGCCGTCGCGCGGGCGCCGCTCCAGGCCTCGGCGCGGGCGACGCCCTCGACGGCTGCCGCTGCCTCCTCCAGCGCCGCCGGGGGGTAGGGGCGGTCGAAGCGGAGCATGACGTCGAAGCGCAGCGAGGAGAAGAGCAGGTCCACCGCGCCGACGATGGCGGCGCGCAGGTTGACTGCGCCGAGGTAGACGGCGCCGCCGACGGCGAGGGTGGCCAGGGTGAGCGCCATGCGCTGCCGCCGGCGGAAGGCGTTGCGCAGCGACAGCAGCAGCGGCCGCGTGAGACCGCCGGCGCGGGCCAGGATCGGGTGCGGGCGACGGGCCGCCGCACGGGCGTCGATGCCGAGGTCGCGCAAGGCCGCGGACACCGGGATGCGGCAGCCGTGCAGCACCGGCAGCGCCGCCGCGACGACCGGCAGGAGGAGGCCGACCGCGAACTGCAGCAGGATCATCGACGCCGGGATCCGCGCGGCGGCGACGTCGAAGTTGAGCATGTCGCCGGTGAACCGCGCGTAGGCGCGGCCGAGCACGGCCGCGGCCGGCAGCGCGACGGCGGAGGCGACGACGCCGAGTGCCAGGGACATGCCGAGGTAGAGCAGGCCGATCTGCCCGCTACGGCCGCCGATCGCCTTCATGATGCCGATCTCGCGCACCTGCCCGGCGAGCATCGCCGAGATCAAGTTGACGACCAGGAAGCCGCTGAGGAGCAGCGCCAGCAGGCCGAACGCCTCCTGGGTGAACAGCAGGGAATCGATCTGCGCCGCGTGGATGTGGCGCCCGGGGATCGGCACGTCGACGCTGCCTACGCGGCGCCCGGTCGACTCGACCAGCGCCTTCACCTGCGCGGCGACGCGCCGGATGGCCTCCCGGTCCTGGCCGTCGCGGGCGACGACGATCTGCAGGTCGTCGAGGGAAGTCGGGGCTCCCAGCCGCGCCAGCGTCGCGGGCGTTACGAAGCCGTAGACCACGTGGTCCATCCAGCCGGGAGCGAGGCCGACGTCGCGGGCGATGCCGGTCACCGGCAGGACGACCGGCTCGGCGCCACCGAACTGCAGGGTCAGCTCCTCGCCGACCGCGGTCCTCACGTAGTCCACCGACGAGCGCTCGACGACGATGCCGAGGCCGCCCGGCGGCCAGCCGCCGGCCTGCGGCTCGACGTGGCCGATCGGCGAGCGGTAGTCGTCGACGACGAAGAGCTCGGCGGTGCGCCAGCCGCCGGCGACCTGGGCGCTGGCGATCACCATCCGGCGCCCCCGCGCGTACCGCACCGCCGGCAGCGTCCGCACGCGCGCCAGCAGCTGGCGGTCCACCGCCTCGGTGCGCAGGGTGGCGCTCGGCGGGTTGCTGGCGCGGAACTGGTCGCGCGTCGCTTGCCGCACCAGCGTCCACGTGTCGAGGACCGAGGCGGCGCCGAGGATGCCGATGGCGATCGCCAGCACCACCAGCAGCGTGCGCGCCTTGTGCAGACCAAGGTCGCGCCGCACCTTCCGCCAGCGTGGGCTAGCCATGGGCGAGGGCCTCGGCGCCGGCCACCCACCCGTCGACCAGGGTGATTGCGCGGGTCGCGATGCCGAGCGCGGCGCGCTCGTGCGTCACCATCACCACCGTCTGGCCGTCGCCCGTCAGGCCGGCGAGCAGCTCCAGCACGGCGGCGGCGGTTCGCGAGTCGAGGTTCCCGGTCGGCTCGTCGGCGAGCAACAGCGCCGGCTCGTTGGCCAGCGAGCGGGCGACGGCCACCCGCTGCTGCTGCCCGCCGGAGAGGGTGAGCGGGAGCTTCTCGGCCTGGTCGGCGACGCCCAGCCGTGCGAGCAGCGCAAGGGCGCGCTGGCGGCGCTCGCGCGCCGGCCAGGTGTCGCAGAAGTCCATCGGCAGCATCACGTTCTCCACCGCGGTGAGGGTCGGCAGCAGCTGGAAGAACTGGAAGATGATGCCGACGGCACGCCCGCGCCACGCCGAGATCGCGCGCTCGGGCAGCGCGTGCACCGGCGTGCCGCCGACGATCACCTCGCCGCGGGTCGGCCGGTCGATCCCGGCCAGCAGCCCCAGCAGGGTCGACTTGCCGCTGCCGGACTGGCCGACGACGACCAGCAGCTCGCCGCGGGCGACGGTGAGGCTCACGTCCGTGAGCGCGGAAAACGGCCCGGCCGGCGTGTCGTAGCACTTGCTGACGCCGCGCATCACGACCAGTGGCTCGCTCATGCGGAGCACTATAGGCGAGCGCAGCAAGGGTAAGGCGACCGTTCGGCTGGCCCGTAGTGCCACTCGGCGAAGAGGGCGCCGAAGAAGCCGCGCGCGCGCCTACAATGCTCGCGAAACGACCGCCACGGAGGAGTCATGAAAGCACCCGCCGCCCTCGCCCTGTCGCTCTCCCTCGCTCTTTCAGCCGTCACCGCCCGCGCCCAGCACGGCGCCGGCGGCTCGCCGCTCGTCACCTCGGCGCCTGCCGAGGCCAAGCAGTTCGACTTCCTGCTCGGGCAGTGGGAGATCGTGGCCTACCCGCAGGTGTCCATGCTGGCGGCGGCGATCCACGGCGCACCCAAGTTGCCGGGCACCTGGAAGGCGTGGCGGGCCTTCGACGGCTTCGGCGTCGAGGACGAGATGCGGCTGAGCGACGACGAGGGGAACCCGCGCTCGTTCACCCACGGCATGCGCGTCTTCGATCGCGCGGCGCGCCGCTGGACCTCGACGACCCTCGACGTCTACCGCGCGCGCTTCCAGGCCGCCACCGTGGAGTGGCGGGACGGCCAGATGGCGGGGACGGCGAACACCAGCGGTGACGACGGCCGCCCCGTCGCGGTGCGCGTGCGCTTCTATGACATCAAGCCCAACAGCTTCCGCTGGCAGCAGGACCGCTCGTACGATGGTGGGCGCACATGGGACAAGGCGACGCTCAGAATCGAGGCGACGCGCACGGCGGGGGCGGCGCGGCCCTGAGCGCCGGCCGCATGTCCCGGCGGCTGGCGTGGCTCTGGCTGCTCACCGCCTGGCTGCCGCTGGTGGCGCTGTTCACCGCGCTAGTGCTCACCGCGCACCCGCAGACGCGGCCGCTGGGGGCTCTGCTTGTCGCTACGCGGCTCATCGTCGCCGCAGCGCTGCTCGGCCTGCTGGTCTACCGCCTCACTGCGCGGTTGCCCTGGCCGCACCCGCTGCGTGCCGGCTTCCTGCTCGCCCACCTGCTGGCGGCGCCGGTGTACGCGGTGAGCTGGTGGATGCTCAACAACTTCATCCAGAGCGTCGTGCTGCGGCGGGCGGTGCTGGTGATCGGGCCCGGGGTGGTGCCGTTCCTGGTCGTCGGTGCCTGGCTCTACCTGGTGACCGCCGGAGTCGCTTACGCCACGCGGGAGGCCGAGCGGGCGGCGCGCGCCGAGGCAATGGCGGCGCGCTCGCAGCTCGCCGCCTTGCGCGCGCAGCTGCATCCGCACTTCCTGTTCAATGCCCTGCACACCGTCGTGCAGCTCATCCCGCGCGAGCCCGGCCGTGCCGCCGCGGCCGCCGAGCGGCTCGCCGGGTTGCTGCGCACGGCGGTCGAGGAGGACCGCGACCTGGTGTCGCTCGCCGAGGAGTGGGCCTTCGTCGAGAGCTATCTGGAGATCGAGCGGGTGCGCATGGGCGAGCGGCTGCGCCTGCATCTCGAGCTCACCGCCGCGGCGCGCGCGGCCGCGATCCCGGCGTTCGCGCTGCAGACGCTGGTGGAGAACGCGGTGCGCCACGGCGCCGCGCCGCGCGTCGAGCCGACCGACGTGACCATCGCCGGCCGCGAGGAGGGCGGCGCGCTGGTGGTCACCGTGCGCGACAACGGGGCCGGTGCCAGCGCGGCGCAGATCGCCGGCAGCGGCGGCACCGGCCTCGAGCGGCTGCGCGAGCGGCTCGCCGCGCTGACCGGAGGGCGCGGCCGGCTCGAGGTCGCATCCGCGCCCGGCGGCGGCTTCACGGCGACCCTGGTGGTCCCGCAGGAGCCCCGGTGAACGTCGCGGCGCTGATCGCCGACGACGAGCCGGTGGCGCGCGCCGGCCTGCGCCACATGCTCGGCGCCTTCAGCTGGGTGAGCTGCGTCGGCGAGGCGGCCAGCGGGCCGGCCGCGGTGGCGGCCATCGACGCGCTGCGCCCGGAGCTGGTCTTCCTCGACATCCAGATGCCCGGCCTGCTCGGCACCGACGTGCTCCGCCAGGTGCGGCATCAGCCTTTCGTCGTCTTCACCACCGCCTATGCCCAGCACGCGGTGACTGCCTTCGAGCTTGGCGCCCTCGACTACCTGCTCAAGCCGTTCGGCCCCGAGCGCCTGGCGACGACGCTCGAGCGCGTCCGCGCCGCGGTGGGCGAGCCGGCCTCTCTGCCGGCCTTCGAGCGGCTGCACCAGATGCTGGCGAGCGGGCCGATGACCCGTCTCTTCGTGCGCTCCGGGGGCTCGGTGATCCCGGTTGCCGTCGACGGCGTCGCCTGGTTCGAGGCGCTGGGCGACTACGTCGCGGCGCACGTGGGCCGCGCCCGGCACGTGCTGCACGTCTCTCTCAACCGCCTCGAGGAGCGGCTCGACCCCGAGCGCTTCGCGCGCATCCACCGCGCCCACATCGTCAACCTCGACCAGGTGGTCGCCTTCCGCCGGCCGGGGCCGGGACAGCTGGTGGCGGAGATGGCCGACGGCACGCGGCTGCCGGTGAGCCGCAACCGGGCGCGCGCCTTGCGCGGGCTGGCGGTGTAGCAGTCGCGGCGGCGAAAGCTGTCGCCCTGGCAGCAACGCGCTTAGCCACTACCGGCTAGGACCCCAAGAATCAGGGCGCTACCAGCTCCCACGGCTGACCGCGGTTGAGGGACAAGGAGTGCTTCGCCGGGCGGTAGATCCGGCATACACTGAAGCCCGAACGGGAAGGAGAGTGGCGAGGGGCCGGGAGCGAATGACGGGATTCCAAGTCGATTTGACGGATGAGGCGAGGAGCGACCTTCTCTACTACGCTGTTCTTGAACGGAAGACCATCATCGCGGAGATTCGAGCCCAGCTCTCACATCAGCCACTCGCCGCGACGAAGAATCGCAAACCTCTTCGCGCCAACCCGATTGCTTCCTGGGAGCTGCGCATCGGACGATTCCGGGTGTTTTACGAGGTGGACGCATCCTCTCGAACCGTAAGGATCATTGCCGTGGGGGCCAAGGAACGCAGCCTGCTATTCATTCGTGGCAGAGAGGTAAGGCTATGAAGACCGTGAACCTGGACGAGGGCAAGATTGACCTGGAGGCGGCCATCAACCTGGCGCGCAAAGAGCCTCTCCTCCTCGTGACCGCCGACGGCCAGGAGTTCCTGCTTTCCGAGGCCGACGATTTCGAGAAAGAGGCGCAGATCCTCCGCAACAGCGTGTCTTTTCAGCGGTTTCTCGAAGAGCGATCACGATCCACGGGCCGTATATCGCTAGATGAGATCGAAGCTGAGGTTGACCGCGAACTTGCCCAAGCCAAGAACGTCGAATAACTTAGCTAGCGGTGGCGCGCGGCCTGCTGCGCCCGGGTGGCGCTCAGAAACTTGGCGTAGTCCGCCCGCACCTCCGCCAGGATGGGATGGCCGGGCGGGAGCTTGGCCTCCAGGACGACGAGGGCACTCTTGTACAGCCGGTCCGCCTCTTGCGCCTGGCCGAGCTCGCCGAGCGTGCCGGCGAGCCCCAACCGGCTGTAGGCGGCGACCACATAGTCCGCCGGCTGCGTGCGCTGCCAGAATCCGATCGCCTCCCGGTAACGCGCCTCGGCGGCCGCCAGATCGTGGCGCCTGGAGGCGATGTCGCCCAGGTTGTGCAGGCTGATGCCGATCTCGGGGTGGTCAGGGGGCAGCGCCCGGCGCTTGATCGCCAGCGCCCTCGCCTGGAGCGCCTGCGCCTCGTCGAAGCGGCCCGTCGCGCTGTACACGTTGGCGAGGTTGTTGAGGCTCTGGGCCAGGTACAGGTGGTTCGGGCCGAGCGTCTTCTCCTTGATCGCGATGGCGCGAAGGTGGAGTTTCTCCGCCTCCGGGTACCGGCGCGCGTCGGAGTAGAGGTTGGCGAGGTTGTTGAGCGCTGCCGAGAGGGGCTCGCTGTCCGGGCCGAGCACGCGCTCGAACAGGCCGACCGCCCGCAGCAGATTCTTCTCCGCCTCGCCGCGCCGGCCGAGGCGGCCGGCGATGGTCGCCAGCTGCACTAGGCATCCGGCTTGGGTGCGAAGGTCTCCGGTCCGTTCCGCAATGGCCAAGGCGCGCCGGGCGAAAGGCTCGGCCTCGGCGTAGCGACTGCGCTCGCGGTAGGCGATCGCCAGATGGAGCTCGGTCTCGCCGACGTCGGGATGACCCGGCCCCAGGAGCCGCCGGCGCTCGGCGAGCGATTGCGAGAGCAGGTCAACCGCCGGGTCGTACAGGCCGAGCGTGCGGTAGACGTTGCCGATCGTGTCTAACAGGCGGGCGCGGGTGAGAGGCTGACCCGCCAGCTCGCCCCGGATGCGCTTGGCGCCGCGGTCGAGAATCTCGCGGGCGGTCGCGTCGGGGCGGCGGCCGCCGCCGGGATCCGGAGTCTCGAAGAGACCGACCATGAAGTCCGCCACCTCGCGCGCCGCGGCAGCTTCCTGGCTGGCGCGCCTGGCCTCCAGGCTGCGCGCCACGAACCCGGCGACCAGGGCGATCGCGGTCAGGGCCGCACCGGCAACCGCGGCGCGGTGACGGCGGACGAACTTGCGGGCGCGATAGGCCAGGCCGGCGGGCGCGGCGAGGACGGGCTGCTGGTCGAGATGGCGCCGCAGATCGGCGGCGAGCTCTGCGGCCGACGAGTAACGCGCGTCGCGGTCGTGCGCCATCGCGCGCAGGACGATCGCGTCGAGGTCGCCGCGCAGCGCCCGGGCGAGGGAACGCGCGTCGACGCGCCGCAGCTCCGCGAGCCGGGCGCGCTCGTCCGGAGCTATCTTGGTGGCCGCGGTGCTCGGGGGCTCGAAGTCGCCTGCCGCGACGCGCTGCAGCACTTCGACGCCGCCGCTGCCGAACGGCTGCACGCCGGCGAGCAGCTCGTAGAGCATGACACCGAGCGCGTAGACGTCGGCACGGGTGTCGAGCTCCCTGGTTTCGCCGGCGGAAAGGGCTTCGGGGCTGATGTAAGGCGGCGTACCGAACACGCCTGGACTCAGGGTCGCGCCGGGAGCGAGCGGCTCGCCGAGCCCCTTGGCGATGCCGAAGTCGATGATCTTCGGCACCGCTCGGCCGTCGATCTCGGTGACCAGGACGTTCGACGGCTTGAGGTCGAGGTGAAGGACGGCCTTCTGGTGGGCGTGCTGGACGCCCTGGCAGACCGCGATCGCCAGCTCGATGCGCTCGGAGAGCCGCAGCCGATGGCTGTCGCAGTAGGAAGTCAGCGGCTCTCCGGCGACCAGCTCCATGGCGATGTAGGGCTGGCCTTCGGCGCTCGTGCCGGCGGCGTAGACCTGCGCGATATAGGGATGGGCCATGCGCGCCAGCGCCTGGCGCTCGGCCTCGAACCACCGGCGGCGGGCCTCGTCGAAGCGGCGGGCCTGGATGAGCTTCACCGCCACCTGCCGGCGTGGCACATCTTGCTCGGCCCGGTACACGCTCCCCATCCCGCCTTCGGCGAGGAGCTCGACCAGCCGGAAAGGGCCGACCTCGAGGGGCAACCGGCTCTGGGCACCGACCCTCGCGGGCTCGGCCACGGTCGGCGGCATCTCGGGCGGTGAGTTGTTTGCAGGGTCTTCCGGGCTGGGCATGAGCCTCGCTCGCGAGGATTCCGAGGCCGGGGTAGCTACAGGTTTCGTCCGCGCAGCTCGCGGTAGAGCCAGGCACCGGCGGTTGCGGTTTCGCGTTTGACGGTCGCGGTCGAGAGCCCGAGGAGGTCGGCCGCTTCTTCGACGGTCAACCCGACCAGGAACCGCAGCTCGATGATGCGGACCTGCTGCTCATCGATCTCTCCGAGCCGGGTCAAAGCCTCGTCCAACGCGACCATGTCGAATGCCGAGGGCGTCTGGTCGAGGAGGCCTTCGCTGAGCGTGACCTGCAGCGGATTCGAGCCACGCTTGTGCGCGCCCCGGACGCGCGCGTGATCGACGAGGATCTGGCGCATGGCGCGGGCCGCCAGGCTGAGCAGGTGCAGGCGGCCGTGAAGCTGCAGCTTGGGGTCGGCCGCCAGCTTGAGGTACGCCTCGTGCACGAGCGCCGTGGGCTGCAGTGTGTGGCTCGAGCGCTCGCGGTCGAGAGCGCGGCGCGCCAGCCGGCGCAGCTCGTCGTAGACCTCGGGGAGGATCGCGTCAAGACGGCCGGGTTGATCGCTCACCGCCCTGCCCTCCTGACCGGCGGCGCCGCCGCCCTCTCCAGCCGCCGCCGCGCCTCGAGGGTCAGCGGATAGCTTTCGCCGAGCGCAGCCCGCAGCGTTGCATAGCCCTCTTGCAGGAGCGGCCCGGCCTCGCCGTCTCGGCCTGCCTGCAGGAGCGCGCCGCCGAGCGCGCTCGCGGTCTCGCCGATGCGCCAATCGCCGGCCGGGCACTTCCTCCGCCGGACGGCAAGCGCCTCCCGCAGCAGCGCCTCGCCTTCCTGCCGCTGGCCCCGCGCCGCCAAGACCTCGCCGAGCGCCGTCTCGGTGCGCGCGAGCTCGAGGTGACCCGGCGGGTAGGCCTTCCGCTGCACCTCCAGAGCGTCGCGCAAGAGTTCTTCCGCCCTCTCGTCCTGGCCCTGCTGGTGGGCCAGCGCGCCGCGCCTTGGGGCTGAGCGGGCACCCGCGCCGCCGTAATGACGCCCCGGAGCGCGGGGGCGCGCCGTGAGCCTCCCAGGTAGAGCGAATGTGCTCCGGATCGATGAGCCAAGACTACCACGGCGAGCCGATGGGAGACACCAACGCCCGCAGGTGAGCGCCGCCGCCGGCGGATCAGCGTTCGGAGGATGGGATGGGGGTAGCCGGCGCGGCGGGAGCGGCAGGAGATGAGGGGCTGGCGGCCGGGCGAGCGACGGGAGCGGCTGCCGGGGCAGTGCCGCCGGCGCGGCCGGCGAGCAGCGCGCGCAGGACGTGGCGGGCGACCTCGGGGTTCTCGCGCAGGCGGCGGATCGAGTAGGGATACCAGTCGGCGCCGTAGGGCACGTAGACGCGCAGGCGATGGCCGCCGGCGATCAGGATCTCGCGCAGCTCCTGATCGACGCCGAGCAGCATCTGGAACTCGTACTGGTGCGGCGCCAGGCGGTGGCGGTCGATCAGCGCCGTGGCCGCGGCGGTCAGGTACTCGTCGTGGGTGGCGATGGCCGGGTAGATGCCCTGCTCGATCAGTTTCTCCAGCGCCCGGACGAAGTTGGCGCGCACGGTCTCGTGGCCTTTCCAGGCGATGCGGCGCGGCTCGACGTAGATCCCCTTGCAGATGCGGACGCTGGAGGCGCCGCGCGGCAGGGCCGCAATGTCGGAAAGAGTGCGGCGCATGTAGGCTTGCAGCACCACTCCCAGGTTGCCGTGGCGCTCGTGCAGGTCGCGGTAGATGCGCAGCGTCGCGTCGACGCAGGTCGAATCTTCCATGTCGATGCGGACGAAGTTGCGGCGCGCCTCGGCGACTTCGGCGATGCGCTCGACGTTGTCGCGGCAGAAGGCCTGGTCGATCTTCAACCCGAGCAAGGTCAGCTTGATCGAGACGTTGGAGTCGAGACCCTGGCTGTCGATCGCCGCGAACACCCGCAGGTACTCCTCGACCGCGGCCAGCGCCTTGCCGCGCTCGTGCACTTCCTCGCCCAGCAGGTCGATGGTGGCCATCGCTCCCTGCTGGTTGAGCGCCCGCACGACCGCCAGGGCCTGTTCCAGGGTCTCGCCGGCGACGTAGCGGGACGCCACCCGGCCGACGATGAAGCGGGGGACCAGCGGCAGGGTGGTGACCAACAAGCGGTTGAGCACGCTCATCGCGCAACCCCCTCGGGCGGCAAGGTCCCTGGTTCGGTCAGGAGCGGGCCGTCCGGGCCGTCAGGCGCCGGCAGTTGGAGGGGCCGATGCAGTGGCCGGCGGCCCGGGGCGCGCGCGCGCGCCGGCGCCCTCGCCGGAGAGAGCGGCCGCATTTGCCGCGGCCGGCTCGTCGATCACCCAGCGCACCGATTTCGAGCAGGGGCAGGCGCCGCCGACCCGGCGCAGGCTGGGGAGCTGGCTCGCCGCGGCCTGCACAGGGATCTCGCCGCGCTGCACCTGGCGCAGGAGGTCGACGTAGTCCTTGAAGTCGCGGCCGGCGCGATAGGCCTCGGGAAGGTTGGGCGCGAGGTGCCGGAGGTACGAGTCGAGGTCGCCGAAGGCCTCGCCGCCGGCTCCAACCATCCTGAGCGCCGGCACGCCGCGGCGGCGGAAGAACTCGGAGTGCGGCAGGCGCAGCAGCTCTTCCGGCCGGATCTCCTGCACCGTCTCGCCGGCCAGCAGCCGCGCGAGAGCGTCGGCCGCGGCGGCATGGGAGAGCTCGGGCAGGCGGGCGCGCAGGTAGCGCAGATTCAAGTCGCGCACCAGCTTGTCGACCTCTTCGCGGTAGAGCTGCTGCGCTTCGGCGTTCTTCATCGGCTTCAGGCCGTAGCGCAGGTTGGTGCCGCCGCCGCGCTCGTCGCCGAACATCTCGAGGCCGCGCGGCAGCCACTTGTTGATCGCCCGCTGCAGCATCTCCACGCTGAGGAACCCTTCGCCGCGCGCCGCGGCGGTGACCCAGCGCCGCATCGGCACCACGCCGGCAGCCAGGTGGAACGCCTCTTCGCGCAGCATCTGCGGCATGCTCTCGGCCATCGGCTGGTAGGCGCTCTGCCGCTGCATGGAGAGCTGGTACTTGCCGACGCGATCGATCAGGGCGCAGAAGACGACGTTGTCGACGAAGGAGTCGAAATCGATGTTGAAAGCCCCCAGGACGTGGGAGCCGGTGGTCATCGACAGGATCTCCTCGATCATCTCGGCGCCGCTCTCCTTCGACACCGAGCTCCAGTCGTCCTCGGCCAGCAGGTGCAGCATCTGGTAGCCGTGGCGCAGCTCCTCGGCCATCATGCGCAGGATCCAGAACTGCTCTTCCTCTTCCTGCGCCCGCGCCAGGGTCAGGCGGTGCTGCTGGATCGAGCCGAACTCGGTCGAGGCCTGGGCGCGGATCGCCCCCAGCACGTGGTGGGCCTGCTCGGGAAGCATCTGGGCGGCCTGGCCGTACTTGGGATTGCCCTTGAGCTCGCCGCACTCGATCTCGGTGCACATCCCGAGCTGGCGGTAGGCGCAGAGCTCGAAGCGGGGGTCGTTGGGGAAGTGCTTGTCCCAGTTCTCGAGCAGGAACTCGTAGTCGGGCAGGAATGCTTCCCTCCACTTGACCACGGCGGAGTGAAAGCTCTGCGGCAGGCTGGCGGTTCTCATGCTCATCTTGGTCGTCTCTAGAGCGGCTTGACGAAGGGCCGCAGGCTCGAGGGCTGGAAACCGAGGGCGGCGAAGAAGCTGCGGATCTCTTCGGCTTCCTCGTCGACCAGGGTCCGCACGCTGTGGGCGCCGAGCTCGCGGAAGTGCTCCAGCAACGCCTCGGCCATGCGCCGGCCGATCGCCTTGCCGCGGTGGTCGGGATCGACGCCCAGCACCTCGATCCACCCGGTCGGCTCCTCGAGGCCGAACTCGAACGAGCGCAGCTCTCCGAGCATGAACCCGACGACCTCCCCCGCCCATTCCGCGACCACCGAACCCTCGGGGTCCCTTCTCAGGTGATAACCGATCTGGCGCTCCCAGACTTCCGGCCGGTAGCGCCCGCTGATCTTCTCGTCGATGCTGACGATGGAGGAGATGTCCACATCGCCGAGCGGGCGGATTCGCAGCTCGGGGACAGCGGCGCCGGCGCGCGCGGCGGGCGAAGCGTCGGTCATGTCGCCCGCGCTCACTGCGCGTGCACCCAGAAGGTCGTCGAGTCGTCGCGGACTGTGGCGGGCCGGCGGCGGAAGGCGGGGCACGGGCACGAGGCCTGACGAGCCGAGTTTGTGCCCTCTTTCACGAGCCGGGATTCTAGCCGTTCACCGGCGGCGGCGCAAACAAGGATTTCTCGTTGACATAGAGATCCGGGTTGCATAGAATGACTATGTGTAGCCGCCAAAGCCGGCGGCACTCTGACCCTGCCGCACTCGGCAGGACCTCAGCCGGAGGAGGTCGCCATGGATGCGGTGAGCACGCGGAGAGGTCCACTCGGGCTCGGGGTCTTGCTCGCCGGCGTCCTGCTGCTGGGAGTGGCAGGGCAGGTATGGGGAGGGGCGGGGCGGTGGACTGCCTTGGGCGGGATTGCTGGAGGTCGGGTGAGCGTGGTGGCCGCGGATCCGACGGACCCGCAGCACTTGTTCGCGGGGACCGAGAAGGCTGGGCTCTTCCGGAGCAGCGATGGCGGGGAGACCTGGGAGGCTGTGTCAGGCCTGCCTGGCAAAGGGTCGGTGAGCGTCGTGGTCTTCGACCCGCGCAGGCCGCGGACGGTGTATGCCGGACTCGCGCCGGCTCAGTCCTTCAAGAGCGTCGACCGCGGAGACAGCTGGACGCCGCTTGCCGGGGGTCCCTTCGATGGCCCGTTGCTGTCGTTGACCTTTGCTCCCCGGCGCCCGGAGATCGTTTATGCCCTCTCGGGGCAGGGCGTGTTCGGCAGCGCTGACGGCGGCGCGACATGGGAAGCGCGCGGGGTGTATCCCGGAGAACAAATCAATGGGCTGCCCCCGATCGTGGTCTCGCCGTTCGATGCCGACACGCTGCTCATCGATGCCTTCCTCAGCACCGACGGTGGGCGCTCCTGGACCTTTCTGAGCCCGAATGCCCAGGCGGCCGACGACGACCATCGCGTCCTCTTCGACCCCTTGCGCTCCGGGGTCATCCTGTACGCGGCAGTCAATCTGGCTGTCTTCCGCAGCGAGGATGACGGCCAGACCTGGAGCGACGTGACGCCCCCGCACACCACACTCGACTACCTCCTTGAGAATATGGCCTTCTCTTCCGACGGCCGAACGCTCTTCGTCGCCGCCTTCAGCTATCCCGGTCCCGGGGGGACATTCTTCCAGGAGAGCCGGGACGGCGGACTCAACTGGACGGAAGGCTCGGCGCCCGCGCCGTTTGATCTGGACGAGGTTCTGCAGGGCTCGATCATCGCCGACCCGGCGGGGGGGAAACGGCTCTATGCCACGACCGTGGGGGGGATCTACTGGAGCGCCGACGGCGGGCGAACCTGGGAGAGTCGCACCGACGGCTTGGTCGCGGGTGGTGTGGTTGACCTGTTAGCGGACTCGTGGCTCCCGGGGACCCTCTACGCGGTCAACAACTATGGAGCACTGTCGCGGAGCCGCGACGGCGGCGCCACCTGGCACTTCCTGCGCGGCGGGATCCAGGATCGACTCACGACCGACCCTACACACGCCGGGACTTTCTATTCTGGGCTCGTGCGGTTCACCGACAATGGGGAGAGCTCTGCGAGCCTCCCGCTCTCTCTCTACTGCTTGGACTCCGCGCAGATGGCGGTCGATCCGGTGGCGCCTTCGACGCTGTACCTGATGACGCAGGCGTTCACCGGGCGTGGCTGCCATTTTGGCGACTTGGGTCTGTTCAAGAGCATCGACGGCGGCTTGACCTGGGAGGCGCTCACAAAGGCCCCGGTGATCGCCAACCTCGCTTTTGGCGCGCCGCGTCAGACCCTTTGGAGTCGTCAGTAAATAACTATCTCATTCCTTGTGCCGACGACGGTCTTTGGGCGGAGTCAAAGTGTAATTCCAGTCTCCGTGGAACCGCGCCCGCCTGAGGTTCAACTGCTCGACCGCGGCGTCGCTGACTTTGACACCGGATGCGTAGGTATTGGAGTCCAGCGCCGCTTGCACTTTGAGCCCACCTTCGGTGGTTGTCGCCGCGATCAGGCTGACGATCACTTGGTAGGTGAGCAGCGGTTTGCCACGCCAGTTCATGCTGATGAACGAGAACAGCCGATGCTCGATCTTGTTCCACTTGCTGGTCCCCGGCGGGAAGTGGCAGACCGAGACCTCCATTCCCAGTTCAGTGGCCAGTTTCTGCAGTTCGACCTTCCAGAGCCGGAGCCTGGAACCGTTGCTGCCACCGGCATCGGCCGTGATGAGCAGTCGCTTGCGGTCACGGTAAAGGGGGCACCCCATGCTCTTCCACCACCTCCGGATGCTCTCGACTGCGAAGGTCGCGGTGTCGTGGTCGATGCCGACACTGACCCACCCGCTATTGTTCGCGAGGTCGTAGACACCATAGGGGATCGCCCGTCCCAACTCTGGATTGACGAAGTCATGAACCAGAACCCTCTCCGGGTCTCCCTGAGGATGCCATTCCCGCCCGCCATTCTTGAAGTTTCCGACCAACTCCTTCTTCTTGGTGTCAACGGAGATGACCGGATCGCCTTCCCGCAAGAACTGACGCACTCGCCGGTTGATGTGCTCGAATTGAGCATCCCGATCCGGGTGCTCAGTCCCCTCGACGGCCTTGCGGTTCGCCTGCAAGCTGTAGCCCAGCTCGTGAAGCATCTCGCTGACGAGCTGATGCGAGATCTGGTGGCTGCCGTCTCGTAGTTCCTGCGCCAGCTGGCGCACGCTTTTGCAGGTCCACCGCAACGGTGACTCCGGATCGCCCCGCGTCGTTGGCTCCACCAGTCGCTCCAGATCGGCGCGCAAGGAGGGATCCTTCTCGATGGTCTTCTTTCGCCCCCCTCCCACCTTCCGAATTCGCTGCTCCCTCCTCGGAGAGGCGCCGGCTTCGCGGAGTTCCTCCATCCCCTGCCGGATGGCCCGACGCGACACGCCTGTAGAGCGTGAAACGAGGGAAATGCCCCGCGGTCCCAAGGCCTCGGTGTAGACGCTCGGCAGAATCCGTAGAGATTTGAATCACCAGGTCGAGAATCGGTAGAGCAGCATCATCATCCCGCGCGCAGCGCGGCCGGTGGGGGCTCTCGGGGGCGGAGGGGGGGACGGCGCTGCGGGCGGGCGGGGTATGCTTCGCCACGCCTGGCCAGACAGACGAAAACCCCGGTAGGCGCCGGGGTTTTCGCGTCGTTCCGCGGCGCCGCTTGGAGCGTTGCCGAGGCTCAACCTGACAGCAAGAGCCTCGCACAAGCGGGCAGCGGTTGTCCAGGCGTTCAGCGCTGGAGGCTGCTGCGGTGCCCTTGCTCGAGGTTCCGGTTCTTCATCTGCGGCACTGCCGGCGGTGCGGGCGCCCGTTTGCCATCTGCTGCAGCTGCGACCGGGGTCACCGCTACGGCTCGCGCGCCTGCAGCGAGGCGGCCCGGCGCGAGCAGCGTCGGGCCGCCAAGCGCCGCCACCAGCAGACGCCGCATGGGCGGGAAAACAATGCCCGGCATCAGCGCGAGTATCGAGCTCGCCGCCGCCAAGGGCGGCCTTGCTCCACCCCCGTAAGGGATCACTCTTCCACACTGCGGTGCAGCCCTGAGAGGCTTTGGCCAGGTCTGCCAGAGGCCCGTCCGGTGCGGGCCGTCGCTGGGCGGCCGTGGGAGGTTGCCTGTGAAAACCGGAGCCCGACTTGCACTTGTGTGGTGTGCAGCCGCACGAGCCCCTGGATCGATTCCGCTGCGGCGGACGGAGTGAGCCACCATGCTCGATGCCGCCACCGTCGCCGAGATCCGTCGCCTGTACTACGCCGAGCACTGGAAGGTCGGCACCATCGCTTCGCAGTGTGGCGTCCATCCCGATGCCGTCCGCCGGGCTCTGCATCGCGAGCCAGGGACACTACCGCCACGGCCGCCACGGCCGCGCCTGATCGACCCCTTTCCGCCTTGGTTGACCGCGACCTTGGAGCGCTATCCGCGGCTCCGCGCCACGGTCCTGCTCCGCATGCTGCGCGAGCGGGGCTTTACCGGCGGCATCGTGCAGTTGCGGCGACTGGTGCAGCCGCTGCGTCCGCACCACCGCGAAGCGTTTACTCGCCTTCTCAGCCTGCCCGGGGAGGCCGCGCAAGTCGACTGGGCCGACTTCGGCCGCGTCCGCATTGGCCGCGCCGAGCGCCGTCTATCGGCTTTCCTCATGACGCTGTGCTATTCGCGCGCCCTGTATGTGGAGTTCTTCTTCGACCAGTCGTTGGCCAACTTTCTACGCGGCCACGTGCGCGCCTTCGAACACTTTGCCGGCGTGGTGCGCCAGGTCGCGACCGACAACCTGCGCTCGGTCGTCTTGGAGCGCCGCGGCGATCAGATCCGCTTCCACCCCCGCTACCTCGAGCTGGCGGGGCACTACTGCTTCGAGCCGCGGCCCTGTCATGTCCGGCGCGGCAACGAGAAGGGACGGGTGGAGCGCCATGTGCGCTTCCTGCGTGAATCCTTCTTTGCCGCCTACGGGTTCAGCTCGCTCGCCGCCCTCAACAACAGCGTGCGACGCTGGGTCGAAGAGATCGCGAGCACACGCCCCTGGCCCGACGATCCTTCCCGCACCGTCGCTCAGGTCTTCGCCGACGACGAGCGCGCGCGGCTGCTCGCCTTGCCGAAGCATCGGCTCGACACCAGCGACCGCACGACCGTGAGCAGTGAGAAGACCCTCTGGATCCGCTTCGACCGCAACGATTACTCCATCCCGCCTACCGCCGTCGGTAAAGAGCTCACCTTGCTCGCCACCGACACCGAAGTGCGCCTGTTCGACGGCACCGCCGAGATCGCCTGCCATCGCCGCTCCTACGACCAGCGCGAGCGCGTCACCGACCCCGCCCATCTGGCGGCGCTGCTGGCGCTCAAGCGCGGCGCAGTCGCCAGTGCCGCCGATTCGCCGCTCCGGCTCGCCGTGCCCGAGGTCTCCGCCTTCCTCGACGCCGCCTTCCCCCGCTATCGCAGCACCGCCTTGCTGACCACTCCGCTGCTACGCCTGCTCAGTCTCTACGGCTCCGCGGCTTTGCGTGCCGCCCTCAAAGAAGCCCTCCAGCGCCGCACTCCCACCCTCGCCTCGGTCGAGTACCTGCTCGAAAAGCACCGCCGCGAAGCCCAGCGCCGGCCGCCTCTGCCGGTCGACCTGGCGGACCGCCCCGAGCTTGCCGCTCTGCACGTGCAGCCCCACTCCCTGTCCGACTATGACCAGCTCTCCCAGCCCGCAGTGGAAGAGGACCCCGATGAATGATCTCGCCGCGCAGCTCCAAACCCTCGGCCTGCACGCGACGGCCGCCGGCCTCGACGACTTGCTCGCCACCGCCACCCAGCGCCGCCTCGCCCCGCGCGCACTGCTCGAGAACATCGTCCGCACCGAGACCGCCGACCGCGCCCAGCGCTCGCTCGAGCGCCGCACCCTGAGAAGCCGCCTCGGCACCTTCAAATCGATCGCCGACTTCGACTGGAGCTGGCCCCGAAAAATCGACCGTCCTCTCCTCGAACGGGCTCTTGCACTCGACTTCCTCCGCGAAGGGCGAAACCTCATCCTCCTCGGCCCCAACGGCGCCGGCAAGACCATGCTCATCAAGAACATCGCCTACCAAGCCGTGCTCGCCGGCTTTTCCGTGCTCTTCCGCACCGCCGCCGAGCTGCTCGACGATGTCAACTGCGACTCCCCCGAGCTGCGACGCCGAAGGATCGCCGCCTATAGCCGGCCCGCGCTGATGTGCGTTGACGAAATTGGCTATCTGTCCTACGACGACCACGCCGCCGACCTGCTCTACAAGGTCATCAATCCCCGTTACGAAAAGCGCCGCTCCCTGATCGTCACCACCAATCTCGCCTTCAAGGACTGGAACTCCGTCTTCCCCAACGCCACCTGCATCGTCACCCTCATCGACCGACTGACCCACCATGCCGACGTCACCGCCATCGACGCCGACAGCTACCGCCGGCGCGAGAGCGAGGCCGAAGCCGCCGCCCGCCGCAAACGCAAACCATGAGCCGCGAAGCCTACATCCAGGCCCTGCTCTCCCTCTACTGTGGCCTGCCCGATACGGCAGCCCGCAAGAAGCCCTCCTTGCCCGACCGCCAACTCGCCGCCCACCTGTTCGACCAAGGCATCTCTCTATTCATCATGGAGACCGCTCTCTTGCTTGCCGTGGCGCGCCGCAGCACCCGCGATCCCGAGCTCCCACCCCTTCCCCCGATCCGCTCCCTCGCCTACTTCCTTCCCGTCGTCGAAGAGCTACAACACGACCCGCCCGATCCTGGCTACCTCGGCTATCTCCGCTTGCGCCGCGACAACATGGTCAACTTTTCGACGGATCGTGGTGAGCGTTAACA
>DASZZP010000013.1:0-13497 GCA_035544875.1 Thermoanaerobaculia bacterium
GCGCTCCCCGCAGCGCCGACGAGCCTCCATGCTGCCCCTCACTCCCTGCCGTCTGCTCCATGGGCGCCTCCTCCCGCGTGCCCACGAGCCTACGGGCCGAGCCCCGCCCGAGTCACGCACGCTTGCCGCAAGGACACGAGCGCTCGGCGCCCGGGGCACCGGCCCGCGCGCCCTCGCCGCCGCCGGTCGGGTTTCGGGTCCTGCGACGGTACCGCGATCCCTCTATCTGCGTCCCGTGCGTTACCCTGAGCGGCTTCTAGCCGCCGAGCTGGGTTTCAGGCCCGGTCCGGTCGTCCACGTTTCCACGGCCGAACCGCATGGTGCTGACGCTCGAGGGAGCGGTGAGCGCCGCCAGCGGTGAGGGTCCGTCGCCATACGCGATCAGCCTTACCGCCAGCGGCCGCCGCTATACGGTCCTCGCTTGCCAGGGCGCGCAGACGGTCACCCCGCGCCGCGCCGATTCTCGACCGAGGGCGAGGCCGTCTATGTGCTCGGAGCGGACCGCCGCGTCGCGCTCCCGCTCTGCCTCATCCGCGAGGAGCAGACGTTCTACGTCGCGTTCGCGATCAATCCCGCTCCCTCGACGCCGCGGCGATCGGCTAAGCACCGATCCCGCCGGCGGGCTGCCGGCGCAAAGTCCCGAAACTCCAGAAACCGGGAGAGTCCGGCGAGGGTCCGAGAGGAGAGAGACAAAGATGCGAAGGAGAGCGGAGCAAGGGACGGACGGTGCTTTTCCTCCTGGGGGCGCAATGCAATGGGAGGCAGGTTGGTGCGGGCGCGGGCCCCGTGGAAGGCCCTGGGCTTGCGAGGGACCGACCCGCGCCCGCGCCAACCTGCCGGCCTTATAGTTGGGAGGATCGTTGCGGATCAAGCGACCCGGGAGTGAAGCGGAGCCTGTCGCCGGGTGGTGTGCGGTGGATTGAAGCGGTAGCCATCGCGGAGCGAAAAGCGCAGCGGAACGAGCGGGTCGCGGGAGCCCGAGCAGGGTGCGAATCGCCATGGCTGGCATTCGCGCCGTCGGGAGCACCCGCCTGGTGCTGGCGACGCTGCTCGAGTGGGCGGCGCGACCGGCCGCGCACTCTCTCGGAGCCGTGGGCGTACCCCCTCCCGGTGGGCTGCACCGGAAAAACCACTTTGAGTCCGTCCAACTAGACTAGGTACCGCGAGAGCATCGAATCCTCGCGGCAAGAGGGAGGCTTCTCATGCTTGACGGACGAAACCGCAGAACGCTCCGAAAAGCGGCGCCCATATCGCTCCCGACGGCGATACGAGTCCAGTTCGTTCCACTTCTCGTCCTCGTGAGCTTGTTAACGTCAGAGGCGCGCGCCCAAAATGTCAGCTCGGACATTCTACGCGACAGCCAGATCGCGCGAGCCGACGCGGCGGCAAGCACTGATCGCCACTCGGTCGTAAGCCGCAACGCCTTCGTCGATCAAGCTGCCACCGAAGAATCTAAGCTCGGTTTCACCTTCAACTTCTTCGGCCCACTGCTTTTTAATTCCAACGCCGAGGCGGCTCGCGCCGGCGGCACTTCGACTATCGAGGGGAATCCGGAGGTTCGTCTCGGCTGGTCCAAGAAGCTAAGCAATTGGCTCACCCTCTCTGCCCTCTGGGACGCCAGCATCGATCGTTTCGTGCGTTCGAATGACGCAGATAGCGACACGGCCTATGCACGCATGCGTTTACAGTATACCAGCGATCCTGACGATGATCAATCGTATGCCCCGTTTTTCAGCTACTACTCACCGAACCTTGAATTCAAGCCCACATTCAGCAGGAGGACAGCGACATTTCATAGTGTTCTGCTGGGTTTTGATAAAGTCTTCAACTACGGATCAGACTGGAAACGTGTCGCTAGAGTGCCAGACAGCTCGCGCGGCACTGTCTGGTCATTTGGCTTCACCGGAAGCATTGCGCGACGCTACGTTGACTCGCGGCCCTCTCTCTACATTGTGACCGCTGTGCCTTCTCTCACCTACACCCCACCAGTAACGCCGACTTTCAATCTAGCTGACGCTCACTGGAATGTAAGCTTCGAAGTCGACACACGCTACCGTATCTACGATCAACACGGAGGTCAATCTCGGCGCGATTGGTTTCTAGAGCCGATACTGACTATCGAGTTCTTGCCTCCCTTTGCCTGGTTCGGAGGCAAGATCAAGCAGCTGCAAGAGAAGAGAGTCGTCTCGCATGGACGGCCAACTGTCGACTTCCAAGTGGCCTTGACGCAACTTGACTCCAACGAGCCAGGCGCTCGCTATCGTCAATGGGCAATTGGACCGACGATCAAGCTGACTTGGAGCTTCTGACTCTGCTCAAACCAGGGGGCAGAGTGCGCAGCGAGAGAGCTGCTGAGTCCCTGAGTACCACTGACCAACGCGGAGGGTTTGGCTATGAGCGGATCTAGATGGAGAGTGTTCGCCGGATCTACAGATACTGCTGCCACCACGTTGTCTCCCGAGGCCCTGGGAGGTCCCGATTATTCGCAGATCGGTAGCACGCCGAATTTCACCATTTTTGCGCAGGCCGTTCTTGGAGACCGTGGCGTTCAGATCGCGAATGCTCTCCTCGCGGGCTGCGAAGGCAGCTACTCGACGCTTCTAGACTGGTTCGCAGCGAGTCCGGCTGGACTGCCCTTCAAAGTATATGTGACAAAAGACATCAATGGGGCCATGCACTTTGGCTGCAACGACACGGAAATCTACGTGGGAACGAATGACGCCTCCGCGCCTACCAACAACGGCTATAACCTCCTGCTGGCGGCTGAGCTCGTCGAGGTCTTCTCGGCTAGCATCAATCCGCAGTGGAACTGCGGCTTCAGCAACGGCGAGGGACTGTCGCGCGTCCTAGCAAATGCCATCTTCCCACAGGACGAGCTACGCGACTTCGTGACGTCATCCATCTGGCTGGACAAGACGACCCCCGGAGGGAGAAGCCGGCAGAATTGGGTCGACCAGACCGACCCAGAGGACACCAATGGGTTCTCGATCGGATGTTCCGTGCTCTTCTTGAACTGGCTTCGCTTCGTACTCGAGCTCAGCTGGAGCCAGATCAGCGGTGCCGGGGCCTCGACGCTGGCGCAGACCTACCAAGCCCTCACCAACGGAGGCGACGCCTGGACGCGGTTCAAAGCGGACATGGACGCCCGCTTTCCTCCTGGCCAGCCTTCGAACCTAACCACGGACAATCCGTTCGTCTAAGAGCGCAACATCCGGTCGCAGCCGAGCACATCGCGAGGTCTCTTTGAGTGCCTATAAGGGGCGGCTCCAGCAGCTGGTGACGCGCTTCCTCGAGGAGCACGCGGCCAAGCGGTCGGAGAGCCTCAGGCGCAACTACGGGTCGCTCTTCAGCCTCAACTGGAAGGGACGGCCTCTGGTCAGCTACGAAACCGTGGTCAACCTCTGCGCGCGCAATGCGCTCAAGCAGCCGATCGATGTAAGCACCGTGGAGAGATCGTGGGCGAATGCTAGCCAGCAGGTCGTCGGCTGCCCGATGATGCCGCTCTGCCGCTGGTTCTGCCGGCACGGAGCGGGACCATGGCGGCGCTGGCGAGCACGCAGCCGGCTGCGGTGAGGTCATGAGCCACGGCAGCGAGCACGGCCCATGTCCAGGCCAGGCGGCCGGGACCCAGGACCGCTGGCAAGCTACGGGCGGTGAGCCCGGCGACGATCAAGGGAATGACCAGGCCGCCGGAGGAGACCAGGACGGCGAGCCAGGCGACGGTCAGGGCGCGGCGCCAGCGTTCGACGTTGGCGACGGTGTGGGCGAGGAACAGGTTGCCGCCGGTCAGCACCACCGCGGTACCGAGGCCGGCGAGGACGAGCAGGGCGCGCTGGCCGGCGGGACCGAACATCTGCCAGGTGGACGACCGGCTCTTCGGACGCCACGCTGAACTGTGACGCTCTCGACCGATAGGGCGAGCTACCGATGTGGCAAGGACTTGCCGCCATACGAGCGCAGCCGCATGGCGCCGAGCGCCGCGACGGCCAGGCCGAGAAGCAGCAGCCCCAGCGACGAGAGCGTGGGAACTTGGGCGATAGGCGTCAACGCCGCGAGCGTGATGTCATTGCCCGTTCCGCCTACGTAACTGATTGAGAAGCGCTGCCCGCCCGCGGTGAATGTTGCTCCTTCGGGCAGTCCGGCAAAGGTCCCGATCACCGGGTCGGCGAGATCGTTGTTGACAATAATGAACACGCTGCCGGGCGGGGGAACAAAGGCGGGGGTCACGTTGAGCGTGGCGCCCCCGAGGTTCACCGCCCCTGTGACGTTGACCTGGTCGTACTGTGAGCCGACCGTGGTGCCGTTCAGCTCGATGATTAGCGTGCTGCCGGAGGTCAGGGTCAGGCTACCCATGTTGATGATCCCCGGCGAGCTCCCGGGGCTGAGCGTGCCGCCGCTGTTCACGGTCACCGTGTTGCTGATCGTGCCCGTGCCGGCAAGCGTGCCGCCGGAGTTTACTGTCACCGGCGAGACGATCGAACCGTTGACAGCGAGTGTGCCCGCGTTCACCGTCGTCGCGCCGGTGTAGGTGCTGACGCCGGTGAGCACCGTCTCGCCAGTCCCGACTTGCTCGACGATCCCCGGCCCGGAGATGCTGCCGTCGAACACGTAGGTGTTCGAGCGGTCGAACACGAGCTGGCCGGGAACTGGCTGATCCGAGCTGACCGGGAGAAACGTGACATCGCCGAGAATGCTACCGGTAGTGCCGCCGTTTCCGAGCTGAAGGACGTCGGTGGGCTGGATAAAAGTGCCCCCGGCATAGAGATTGGCGCCGGTGAGGATCGTTTCGCCGCCGCCGGTCCCGACGGGACCCACTTCGACGCTACCTGGTCCTGTGATCACTCCTGAGAAGAGGTGGGACCCGAAGCCGCCGGTGGTCTGGTCGCCGCTCAATAGAAACAGTGTTGTCGCGCCGTTGGTCCCGATTATCACGGTGCCAGCGCCCAACAGATTGTGGATGCCGTCGGTTTGATCGTTCATATCAAGAATAGTGACGGCGTTGACGGTCGTCGAAGTGATGAACGATGTGGCGTTTCCTAGTGTCCCGTTCCCGTCCCGCAGCGTACCGCCCGCCACGATGATGCGGGCGCTAGCAAAGATGTTGTTGAAGTCGCTTGAGATGACCACGGTGCCGGTGTCGGTCGGTGAGCCGAACGTCGCGGTGCTCCCATCCCCCAACGTAATGAAGCTTGCGCCACCATTCGGACCAAAGGTCAGCGTCTGCGCAGGAGCTGCCGATACCACGCTCGCGGTGTTGTCGTTGAAGATGAGATTGTTGGTGAACGTCCCCGTCACGGTCGCGCGCAGCGCGCCGCCATTCATCGTGATGTCGCCTGAGCCGAGCGCGTCGATTGCGCCGGCGGTCGCGTGCGCCGCCACCAGCGTGCCGGCACTGATCGTGGTGCCGTTACTATAGGTGTTGACCCCCGAGAGCGTCAGCGTGCCAGCGTTTGCCGCGTTGTTGACCACTGTGAGGCCACCGGTTCCGGTAACGGCGCCATTGAAGGAAAGAGTCTCAGTAATGGGGCTGACGCCGAGAGTGAACGTCGCCGGCCCGTTCAGGGTGATGCCGCTGCTGAAGCTGTCTGCGTTGGAATTGTTGCTGTTGTCGGTAATGAAGCCGCCGCTTTGAAAAACGATGGGGCCGCCGGTGATGTTGTAAGTCGACGCCGGGTTGAGCGTGATGGAATGGAGCTGGATGCTGGAGCCGAGGTCGTAGTTGGCCGGAACATCGGCTGCAGTCCCGCCGCCGCTTCCGGGCGAAACGGCCACGTCGTCGCCGGTGACCGGCAAGACGTTGCCGGCCCAGCATCCTGCGGTTGACCAGTTGGCCTGAAGGCATCCTGCCCCGGAGTGGGAGTCCCAGGTTCTGGTGGCCGCCATCGCCGGCGGCGCGACAGCGAGCAAGGGTGCTAGGGCCAGCAGCGCGAACAGCAACGGTGCCGCCACCACCGCGCGGCGGCTTGTGATCGCGTCGCGCGTCGTTCTGGGCAGTCCCGATCCCGCGGCGGATGGCGAAGACGACGCAGGCTTCATGCATCGAAGGTGAAGATCGCAGAGCATCGTTGGTTACCCCCATCAGTGATCCTGGCGCGCGACACTCGCCACGAATCATTCCAAACCTTGGCGACGGCGAGCGCGTAGGCGGTGGCCGTCCTGGGAAGCGGTGGGTACCGGATCAGCCATGGACACTAACGCAGCGCGCCCACGCGGTCAACGTCGTGCCCCTCGTCGAACTGCTCCACGGCCAGAGGCACGCTGGGAGCTAACGACAATCCCCTAATATAGTGACAAACGCCTCGGAATCCACGAGGCCCACCACCTGCCCGGCGCCCGGCCGACGACCAGACCCGACTGGTCGCGCGGCAAGGTTGGAATCCAATGGTTCTCCGGGTCGGCGGCGTACGCCGCGCGGTCCTCCGGCGTGACGGTGAAGTGGATGGCCACCACCAGGTCGTAGAGCTGGCGGCCGGTCGCCTCGGTGTAGGTGCTAAGGTCGATCGAGGGAGCGGGGGTAGACTGACGCGGGTGTCGCATGGGGTAGCCTCCTGTGCGATGCCAAGGCCTCGGCGGGAGTTGACGCTCTCGCCGGGGCCGCTGGTTGATGATAGGGGCGGGGCGATCCCTCCCCGGCTGCACTACGGCTTCTTGAAAGCGATCACCTCCCCTCAAGAGGCGCCGTTCATAGCGGCCGCGATCTCGCCCGAGATGCGGTCGGCGGCGGCGCGCAGCGGGTCGTCGGCAAGGTGGGCGTAGCGCGCCGTGGTCGCCGGCTGGCTGTGCCCGAGCAGGGCGCCGATCACCGGCAAGCCCAGGCCGGCGGCGGCGCCGATGCTCGCGAATGCGTGCCTCATATCGTGCAGACGGACGTCGGGCAGGCCGGCGCGCTTGCGCAGCCGCTGCCAGGTCTTCGCGATCTCGACCAGGTGGCTGCCGGGCTTCTCACCGGGCAGCACGTAGGGATTGCCCTCGTAGCGCGGCAGCGAGGCGAGCAGCTCGAGCGCCGCGGTGCCGAGCGGCACGACCCTTGGGCCGGTTTTCGAGTCGGTGAGCCTCCCCGTTTCACGGGCGGCGAGCGGCGAGGGAGCCTACGGAGTGGTGGAACGGGGCGGACCCAGCAAAGAGTCGATCGTCGCGACCGTCTCCTGCGACGCGACGACGGGCACGATCTCGAGCTCCATCAGATCGTGCCACCTCGCCGCCCACTGCTGGAAAAGGCGCGGATCGTCACACTCCATGACCTGGAAGCAGCGCTGGAGGTCGGCCTGGATCCAGCTGCCCACGTAGCGCAGACCCTCGGGCATCATCCGCCCCTGATCGCGGAGCCGCTGGTAGACCGCCACCGCGTCGCCGTCCTTGAAGCGTTCGATGACCATGAACAGCATGCCGGATCCTCCTTTCGGGTTCGGCCGGTTGGGCCGCTGCGGCCAGCTCGGCCGGCCCTTCGGCGAGCAGCGAGCAGCGCCCGGCGAGCGCGCCGGGCTCGCCGGCTCCCGCGCCTCCCGCCGCCCCTGCTGCTCCGGCGCCCCTCGGCGATCAGCCGAGCGCCTGGAACAAGTCCTCGACGAGGTCGTCCGGGTGCTCGAGCCCGATCGAGGCGCGCAGCAGGTCCTGCGGCGTCGTCGAGCCCGGGCCTTCGCTGGAGGCGCGATGCTCGATCAGGCTCTCGGTGCCGCCGAGGCTGGTGGCGTTGGTGAAGAGCTTGAGCCGCGAGGCGGCGCGGATCGCCCCCTCCCTGCCGCCAGCGACGCGCAGCGACAGCATGCCGCCGAAGGCGCGCATCTGCCGCCGGGCGATCTCGTGGCCGGGATGCGAGGGCAGGCCGGGGTAGTGGACGGCGGTGACGCCGGAGTGGCCCGCCAGCGCCCGCGCCACGGCGAGGGCGTTAGCCGCCTGGCGCTCGACGCGGCAGGCCAGCGTGCGCAGTCCGCGCAGCACCAGCCAGGAGTTGAACGGCGACCCGACCGCGCCGAGGATGTGCCGGATATGGGCGACCCGCTCGCCCGTCTCGTCGCGCCGCTTGAAGATCAGCGCCCCCCCCTGGACGTCGCTGTGGCCGCCCAGGTACTTGGTGGTCGAGTGGAGGACGGCGTCGGCCCCGAGCTCGAGCGGCCGCTGCAGCGCCGGGGTCGCGAACGTGCCGTCGACGATCAGGCTCGCCCCCCCCTTCCCGGCCCCGCGTGCGATCGCGGCGATCGCCCCGAGGTCGAGGACGTCGAGCAGCGGGTTGGTCGGCGTCTCGGCCCAGATCAGCCGCGTCTCAGGCCGCAGGGCGGCGCGCAGCGCGCCTTCGTCGGCCAGGTCGACCGCGCTCGCGGTGAGGTCCCAGCGCGGCAGGAACTCCTGCGCGATGATGCGGAAGCCGTAGTAGAGGTCGGTGTGGAAGATGACGTGCGACCCCGCCGGCAGGGCCTGCAGGTAGGCGGCCCCGGCCGCCATGCCGGAGGCGAAGACCAGCGCCGCCTCGCCCCCCTCGATCGCCGCCAGCGCCGCCTCGAGCCGCGCCTGGGTCGGATTGCTCTCGCGGATGTAGAGATGGCCGAGCGGGACCTCGCCCGCCGGACCGTGCTCGAAGGTCGTCGACAGCTGGATCGGCGGCGCGATCGCGCCCGAAGCCGGGTCGGTCTCGCCGCCCGCATGTACCGCAATGGTCTCGAATCGCAAGGCTCTCCTCCTGGTGCCCGCCTACGGTCCGAAGCTGCACAGGTCGTCGGCGCGCAGCGCCTCATGCCCGAAGCGGCAGCGCCCGGCCGTGGTCACCCAGCTCCCCACCCACGCCTGGGCGTGGGTGGCGTTCGCGTGCCAGAGGTCGAGCAGGACCCAGCCGAAGGGCTGCGCGGCAGGGATCGACGTCCCCCCGATGCGCACTCTCTGGGTGGTCAGCGGGAAGGCGTTGCTGTGCTGGACCTGGGTCGGGTTCTCCTGCTCGTCGAAGAGCAGCAGCTGCAGCTCTCCCAGCGGCGACCAGACCGGGTTGGCGCCGCAAGGCTGCGCGGTCGCCTGCGCCTGCCGGTTGTCGCGCCACACGACGAGGTCGGTGGTGGTGGCCGAGGCCGGGTCGTCGAGGAAACGCGCGTGGTAGAGGCTCGACAGCGGCACGCGCTCGTCGCGGCCGTCGAAGCCGAGGTAGCGGCCGTAGAAGGTGTAGTCGCCGGCCCGCAGGAAGTCGGGATCGGCGACGATCGCGACCGCCGGCTGGCTGATCGCCGCGCCGGCGCGCGGATCGAGCACCACGGCGTCCCCCCACAGGACGTTGTCGTCGTTGGCGAGGCCGCTGCCCCGCGGTGCGAAGTAGGGCGCATCGGCCGGGGTATTCTCCAGGGTCGCCACCGTGGACCCGGTGCAGCGGCTGACCGAGTCGACGGTGACGTAGCCGATGACCACCCCCGCCTCCGGCCCACCGCTCGGCCGCGGGCTGGCGGCGCACCGCGCCGGCGCCGTTCCCGGCAGCGGCCGGCCGCCGTGCGCCGCCCGCAGGTAGGCCACGCCGGCGGCGTCGATGCCGCCGCCGGGGCCGGTACCCTCCGCCCGTGGCGCGCCCTCGAAGATGCTCACCAGATGGGTGTCGCAGCCGGGGAATTCGCCGCCGGGCTGCGACAGCGCTCCGCTGGGGCTGATCGCCGGCCCGGTCAGCGGCAGCTTGCCGGCGAACAGGTCCCGCAGGTTCAGGGTCTGGACGTCATATCCGGTCAGGTAGACGTCGAAGGCCAGCGTCGGGATGCCCCAGTCGGTCCACATCACGACCCGGGCGACGGCCGGCCGCGCCGCGGCGTTGTTGACCGCCAGCATGGTGTTGACGCCGCCGGGGTTGTCGAGGTCCACTTCGAAGTAAGGCACCAGCAGGGTCGCCGCGGGCTGGTTGGCGGCCCGGCAATTGCCGCTCAGGACGCCGGCCGCGAGCGGCGCCGCCAAGTCGGCGGCGAGCACTGCGAGCAGCGTGCCGGCGGTACCGGCGAGGAGGATTCGGCGCATGATTGCGGGCCGCGATAGACTGAGCCGGTGAGCGAGAACCTCGTCCTGATCGGCCGCCACGGCCGCTCTGCTCCCGCCGCGGCGCCCGCCGGCCGCGCCCGCCGCGCCGGCCGCCCCAAGTGGCTCCGCGTCCGCCTCGCCACTCCCGCCTCCTACCACCGGGTGCGCGAGCTGGTCGAGCGCCTCGACCTGCACACCGTCTGCCAGGAAGCGCGCTGCCCCAACATCTACGAGTGCTGGGGAGAGCACGGCACCGCCACTTTCATGATCCTGGGCGACGTCTGCACCCGCCGCTGCGGTTTCTGCGCCGTGACCTCGGGCCGCCCGCCGGCCGGCCCCGACCCGCGCGAGCCCGCCCACGTCGCCGAGGCGGTGGCCGCCATGGGGCTGCGTCACGCGGTCATCACCTCGGTCGATCGCGACGACCTCCCCGACGGCGGCGCCGTCCACTTCGCGCGCGTCATCGACGCCGTCCACGCGCGCACTCCGGGCGCGGCCGTCGAGGTGCTGACTCCCGACTTCCGCGGCGTGCCCGACGCCCTGGACCTGGTCCTCGGCGCCCGCCCCGAAGTCTTCTCCCACAACATGGAAACCGTCCCCCGGCTCTACCGGCAGGCGCGGCCCGGCAGCCGCTACGACCGCAGCCTCGGGCTGCTCGCCGACGCGGCCGGCCGCCGCCAGGCGGGCCGCTACGCGGGCCGGGTCAAGACCGGCATCATGGTCGGGATCGGCGAGCGGCCCGCCGAAGTCTATGCGACTCTGGCCGAGATCAGGAGCGCCGGCGTCGAGATCCTGACCATCGGCCAGTACCTGCAGCCGACCTCCGAGCACCTGCCGGTCGACCGCTGGGTGCACCCCGACGAGTTTGCCTCCTACCGCGCCCACGCGCTCGCGCTCGGCTTCGCCCACTGCGAGTCCGGCCCGCTGGTGCGCAGCAGCTACCACGCCCACGAGCACGTGCCGCCCCCGCCGGCCCACGATTCTTAGTGCACCCCACGGACGCCGGACGGGTCGGCGAGCTTTCTTTTTTCGGTGAAGGGCGGTGGCAGCGCCGCCCGCCGTGGTTCGCGGAACCCGTCGGCCGGCAGGTGTCGCGCCGCCCTTCCCCCGCCCACTTTCCTCGGACCCCTTCACCTGGATGAGGGGATGTGGCCTCGGGCTAGGCGCTGGCGTGGGACCTGCGACGCCCTGGGCCGGCGAGGTGGGCTTGGGCCCTTCCTGGCTACCTGCGGGGCTTACCTGAAGACTTCGTGCAGCGGGATCTGGAGGCCCGCGAGCAGCGGCGTCTCGAGGGTGTCGCCGGCGGCGAGCGAGAGCGGGGCCTGGCGGGTGAAGCTCCCGCCGGCAGCGCGGTAGATCTCGACCGTCTCGGTCGTCGGATCGACGATCCAGTATTCGCGCACGCCACCCCTCTCATAGAGGCGCCGCTTCTTGATCTTGTCGAGCCCTCGCGTCGACTTGGAGAGGACCTCGACTACGAGATCAGGGGCGCCGGCGATGAAGCGCTCTTGCAACCGGTCCGCCCCCTCGCTGGCAACGTAGAGCACGTCCGGCTCGACCACGTCGACGTTGGAGAAGAGCACGTCCAGGGGCGCGACGAAGACCTCGCCGAGGCGTCTGGCAAGGACGAAAGTAGAGAGGATACGCCCGAGGTTGAGCACGATGCGCTGGTGCTGTAACGTGGGTGACGGGCTCATGAAGTGCTCGCCGTCGATCAGCTCATGGCGCAGGCGGTCCTCCGGGAGACGGAGGAGGTCGTCGTAGGTCAGCTTCGGCGCTGGGGAACGGGTGGTCATGGGGAGCCCCTTCGCGGCGATGCTACCCCTCATATGAACAAGACGCAAAAAGGCGGCCCTGTGGCCTCGGGCAGCCTTCGAGGGCTGGCGTAGGAGCGTTGCAGGTCACCCCGCGACCTGGGTCCGCTCGCTGGATGGGCTCGGTGAGCAGAGACGCTCTGCGGTCGAGGCCTCGGCGAGCGGACCCAGGTCGCGAGGTGACCTGCGGCGCTCTGGGCCGGCGGGTTGGGCTCGTGCCCGTCCAGGCTAGCTGCGGGCTACCTGAAGACTTCGTGCAGCGGGATCCGGAGGCCTCGGAGCAGCGGCGTCTCGAGGGTGTCGCCGGCGGCGAGCGAGAGCGGGACCTGGCGGATGAAGCGCCCGCCGGCGGCGCGGTAGATCTCGACCGTCTCGGCCGCTGGATCGACGATCCAGTACTCGCGGACGCCGGACTTCTCGTACAGGCGCCGCTTCTTGATCTTGTCGAGCCCTCGCGTCGACTTGGAAAGCACCTCGACCACGAGATCGGGGGCGCCGGCGATGAACCTCTCTTGCACCCGGTCCGCCCCTTCGCTGGCGACGTAGAGCACGTCCGGCTCGACCACATCGAAGCTGGAGAAGAGCACGTCGAGGGGCGCGACGAAGACCCTCCCCAGGCGCCGGGCGCGGACGAATCCCAGGAGGGTCGACCCGAGGTTGAGCACGATGCTCTGATGCTGTACCGAAGGTGACGGGCTCATGAAGTGCTCGCCGTCGATCAGCTCATGGCGAAGGCAGTCCTCCGGGAGCCGGAGGAGGTCTTCGTAGGTCAGCTTCGGCGATGGGGAACGGGTGGTCATTGGGAAGCCCCTTCGCGGCGATGCTACCCCTCACCTGAACAAGACGCAAAAAGCGGCGCGCCGAAGGTAGTGGTCTAGCCCACTGCCGCCCGCGCCCCTCCCAGACCTCCACGGCGGTGCGGTGCTATTGGGAGAGGCGACCGGCGGGGCCAAGATGGTGATAAGGCAGCTCGATCTCGATCACCAGACCGCAGGCGGTCCCGGCGAGCACCACGCCTGGCCGATGTGGGTCGAGCAGCAGCGGCCCGGTGAGCTCGAAGCGCTCGAGGCCGGCGCTGTGTTCAGTCCAGCTCGCGCCGCCATCCAGGCTGTGGAAGAAGCGCCCGCCGCCGAAGCCGTAGACAGTGGTGGGTACATGCGGATCGGCGACCAGAACGAAGGGCTCAGGGCTCGGCGCCAGGGGCTTCCAGGTCCGCGTGCCATCCTCGCTGCGGAACAACAATCGCTGATTCTGTCCGACTTCATAACCGCTCAGATACAGCCAGCCGGAGTCCCGGCTGAGAGTAAAGCCGGTGAACTTGAAGTCAGACGGCAGCCCCAATTTGGATTCACTCCAGGTCTTGCCGCCGTCATCGCTGCGTGCCACTCCGTCGTAGGTCTCGCCATAAAGAGCTCGTCAGAAAATAACTATACCATATCTTGGGGGATTTGTGCTACTCTGCCCTACGCATGGTAGCTGGCGAGCCGGGGGTCCTTCGTCGCTTCAAGCTGCTCGAAAGGCATCTCGACGAGCGGCTGCGCCGTTTGGTGGCAGCCGCCGAAGCCGAGGCCTGTTAACGCTCACCACGATCCGTCGAAAAGTTGACCATGTTGTCGCGGCGCAAGCGGAGATAGCCGAGGTAGCCAGGATCGGGCGGGTCGTGTTGTAGCTCTTCGACGACGGGAAGGAAGTAGGCGAGGGAGCGGATCGG
>DASZZP010000014.1:0-28980 GCA_035544875.1 Thermoanaerobaculia bacterium
CAGAAGGCCCTCTCGCTGCTCTCCGTCGCCTTGTAAGCCTCTCCCCACCTCGCCGTAGTCAGTAGCTCGTCGGCCAGATTGGACCTAACTTGTTTTTTTCCAATAACTTGCGCCAACGAATCAAAAAGAAGTTCGGGCTAGCCGAGCGCGCGCTCCGGGCAGCCAGGTTGGGCAACCCAAGGTCGGCATTGACACCGCCTGGCAAAGTGGTCACAATGACTACATGCCGCGGGGTTTTGCTCGGACGGTTGGATCGCGGGAGCTGAAGACTCGCCTCGGAACCTATCTCCGGCGGGTGCGGGAAGGGGCAACGCTGATCGTCACCGAGCGTGGAAGGCCGGTAGCGGAGCTGCGGCCGTTGGGTGCCGGTGGCGGCACGGCCGACGAGGTCAGGGAGAAGTTCGACCAGCTGGTGGGGGTTGGATTGGTGAGCCGCGAGCTACCGGAGGCAAATGGGCTGCCGGACATCCAGCCCCTCGCCAGCAGGCCCGGTGACTCGGGAGAGAGGCCGCGGACGGCCGGAGCGGCGATCGTCGACGACCGCGAAGATCGTTTCTGAGCGAGACCCGAGAGAGGCGGATACCTCCCTGACAGGGGCACAGATCAGCTACTTGGACGCCAGCGCCCTGGTCAAGAGGTACGTCGAGGAGCAGGAAAGCGGCGCCGTCCGAGCGCTGCTGAAGCACGGCCTGCTCGCGACCTCACGGGCCACCGAGTTGGAAGTGGCATCGGCACTGGCGCGACGCTGCCGCGAGGGTGCCTTTCCGGTCGCCGAACGCGACCGGATGCTGGCCGCCCTGCGGCACGACATCGCATCGATGTACGTCGTCGAGCTGACCGGCGAGGTCGTCCGGCGGGGCATCGCGCTGCTTTCCCACCAGCCGGCCCCCGACTCCGAGTTGCGTCTGCGCGCCGCTGACGCCCTGCAGCTCGCCTCCTGCCTCGAGCTCGGCGAACGGCTGGGAGTGATGCCGTGTTTCGTCTGCTGCGACGAGCGTCTGGTCGCCACCGCCCGCCACGCCGGGCTCGCGACCGCTCCCTGATGGCAGCGGTCGCCCGCCGCAACTCCGCGCTTCCAGCTTCGCCCTCACGATTTTCACCCCGTCCTTCTCCTGCACGAAGGCCACCTCGTCTCCTGGCTTCCACCCGAATGCGTCACGGAACTCCTTCGGCACCGTCACCTGACCCTTCACGGTCATCGTGCTCGTCTTCATGGCCAAAGGTATTACCGCACTGGTACTACCTGTCAATACCTTTTCGGCTGCCGCGCGTCAAGGGCTGGTCGCCGGTGAGAGATACTTCAGCGGCGAATCCTCGAGGAGCGCCGTGAGCTTCTCGATCTGCTCCTCAGTCGACTTTCGCATCCAGGGAGTTGGCACGTCTCGGTACGCTTCCTCCAGCCATTTCTGGGCCTGGGTCTCGTCGCCAAGGCCCCACCACGCTTCGCCCAGCGTCGCCAGCACCCAGTACCTGCGCTCCTTGTATTTCTCCACGGCCTCGGGCGTGGCGGCCTGCCCGTCCGGCGCGCTGTTCGACCCGAGCCAACGGTCGCAAATGGATAGGACCTCCTTGCGCACGCGGCGGGCCTGGACGAAGTCGGCGATGGCAGCTCCCGGATCGGCGCTGTTCGCGGCCCTCACGTTGAGAAGGTAGGCGAAATTGATCCCGTTGTAGTAATCGTTCCTCAGGCAGAAACCTCTCTCATAGGCGCGGATGGCATCGTCGAGATACATGCTGCCTCTTGTCTCATCCCAGAGCCGCTTGTGGACGGCGCCCCAGAGCCCGAGCGTTTCCGTGTCGTTGGAGGTGTCCGGGTCGAGCGTCGCGAGCAACGCGCGCGCATCCCTGAGCGCCGCCTCCCTCGAGGGTTTTTCGCTCTTGTAGGTGACGAGCGCAAGGCGCTGCACGATGTCGGGGTCCTCCGGTCGGTCCGGCGCCTCGCGCTTGATCTCCTCGCGGACACCCGAGAGAAGCCTCTTCGCTTCCACGAAGTCGCCCCTCTTCTGCGCCTCCTCCACCAGCTGCATGATCATGCTGTGCGTGGCGCCGGATGCCGGCGCCGCGAATGCCGGCGCGGCGGCTCCCGGCCCGGCGGCCGCCAGGCTCTCCGACTGCGGCACTCCCCGCACCGCCCCGCCCGGAGACGGTGGCGCCTCGGCGGCGGCCCGCATGGCGGCAAGGGTCGGGGGAGCGAGCTCGCCCAGAAACGTGTAGACGGGACTGTCCTTGTCAGGAGGATGCTTCTTCATGATTTCGACGATGGCGGCGGTGAGCTCCTGGCGGAAACGCATCACCTCTTCGAAGCCGATGTCTTCGCCCAGATGATGATACTGGCGGACGACGACATGATTCACGTCGAAGGGAAAGGTCTTGATCCCATCCTCGGCGATCACGACCGTGGTGTACGGGCGCAGCGCGTGGCGCACGCCGAGCTCGTAGAAGGCGTTCTTGTTGGAAGTCGACAGGTCCGCAACCACGACGTCCGCGGTCAGGAGCTGCTGATACATTGGCAGGTCGATCAACCCGGAGTGCACGATCTCGTCGGCGCGAATGCATTGCAGGCTCGCCGCTTCGACGGCGGGCTTGATCATATTCTTGTACGACTTGTCCAGATCGAGAGTGCGGCCCGATTCAAAATCCGTCTTTTTGCCGAATCCCATCACGACGAAGCACGTACCTCGTGCACGCTCAGGGTTGGCTGAAGTCATCGCAATGCCTCCCGGTAGATTGCCGTTCTCAAGAGTTTACTACAGGATCGCGCCCGTGGCCGGCCGCAGGACCGGCCAGGGCGTGCCTCAATGGACGTCGTAGACGTCGGTCTTCCGGCCCTCGAGGTAGAGGTCGAACCAGCGCACGATGTGCTGCAGGCGCTCGACGCGGTGCCAGGGCGCGCCGGAGCGCGACAGCTCGTGGCTCTCGCCAGGGAAGCGCACCATCACCACCGGCTTGTGCAGGTACTTGAGGGCGCGGAACATCGCCTCGCCGCCGGCACCGGGCGGAGTGCGGTAGTCGGCCTCCCCCTCGATCAGCATGAGCGGCGTCTTGACCCGGTCGACGTAGGAGATCGGCGAGCGGGCGGTGAAGTCGGCGCGTTCCTGCCAGGGCGCCCCTCTGAACCAGCGCGGCGTGAAGAGGGTGAAATCGGCCGTGTACCACCAGCTCGCCCAGTCGGCGATCGAGCGCTGCGCGACGGCGGCGGCGAAGCGGTCGGTCTGGGTGATCGTCCAGTTGGTCAGCAGACCGCCGCCGCTGCCGCCGGTCACCCCCAGGCGCCGGGGATCGACATAGCCGCGCCGCAGCAGCTCGTCGACTCCCGCCATGAGATCTTTGAAGTCGTCGCCGGGGTAGTGGTACTGGATGACGTTGGCGAACTCCTGGCCGTAGGCCGAGCTGCCGCGGGGATTGGGGTAGAGCACGACGTAGCCCTTGGCCGCCATCCACTGCAGCTCGTGGAAGAAGCCGTAGCCGTAGGCGGCGTGGGGGCCGCCATGGATGTTGAGGATCAACGGGTACTTGCGGCGCGGATCGAAATCGGGCGGCTTCAAGATCCAGGCCTGGATCTCCTTGCCGTCGAAGCTGCGGTAGAGGAGCTCCTCGGGCGCGGCGAGCGCGAGCCCCGAGAACAGCGGCTCGTTGAAGCGTGTGAGCTGGCGCATCCCCTCGGCGCTCGGCAAGACGTCAAGCACGAAGAGGTCGCCAAGCGCGAGCGGCGTCGAGACGACGAGCGCCAGCCGCGAGGCAGCGGGCGTCGCCGAGTAGCTCGCGATCTCCTGGTCGCCGCGGGTGAGCTGCTCGACGCGGCCCGAGGCGGCGTCGATGCGCAGCAGGTTGGCGCGCCCGCGCTCCGCGGCGCGCACGATCACGGTCTTGCCGTCCGCGGTCCAGGCCGGGCGCGCGCCGCCGCCGGCGCGTGGCGCGTGCTGGTCACCGCCAACGCCGGCGCCAATGTCGGCGTCGAAGTCGGCCGTGAGGTTGCGCGGCGCCGCGCTGCCGGGAGCGGTCGCGGCGACGAACAGGTCGGGTTGGTCGAAGGAGCGCTCGGGGTGACCCCTGAGGACGCCTTCGAAAGCCACCGTCCGGCCGTCCGGGCTGAGCGCGTAGCTGCCCACGTCGCCGTCGATGACGGCGATCCTGGTGATGGCGCCGCCGCCGGCGGGAACCGAGTACAGGCTGTCGCCGGTGTTGTCGTAGTAGGGCTCCTTGACCCGGGTCGAAGTGAAGTAGAGCGTGACACCGTCCGGCGACCAGGCGGGATCGGTCTCGGAGAGCTCGCCGCGGGTCACCTGGAGCGGCGGCGGCGGATCGGCCGCGCCGGCGGGGAGCTGGACCGTCCACAGGTGCGAGGGACGGAGCGGATCGAGATAGCCTTCGCCGTTGGCGCGGTAGACGGCGCTGGTGATGACCTTCACATCGCTCTGCCGCTCGTCTTCGTCGCCGGCGCCGGCGCTCTTCTCCCGCCCCTTGGCGCGCGCTTTCTTGGCCAGGTCGGCCGCGCTGGTGTCGCTCGTGAACGCCAGCCGCTTGCCGTCCGGCGACCAGACCGGCGCGCCGGCGCCGCGCGGCAGATCAGTCAGCGCGCGGGCCTCGCCGCCGTCGAGCGACAGCGCGAAGAGCTGCGGCGGCCGGGCCTCGCCGTCCCGCCGCACCGCCCTGGTGAAGGCCAGGTGCCGGCCGTCGGGCGACCAGCGCGGCGAAGCGTCGTGAGGTCCGGCGGTGAGCGGACGAGGCTCGCCGCCGCTGGCGGCCGAGGCGAGCCAGATCGCGGTGTCATAGCCGTCGCGCTTGGCGTTGACGGCGACCCTGACGAAGGCCACCTGGCCGCCGTCAGGAGAGATCCGCGGGTCACCAACCCAGACGAACTGGAAGAGGTCGGTCTCGGAAATCGGCCGCCGCGGGCCGCCCGGCGCCGCGGACGCCGCCGCCAGGGGTGGAACCAGGACCAGAAACGCCGCTGCCGCCGCGAGGCGAGCTCGCAATGGGAATCTCATCGCCATCCTCCTGAAAACCGACCTACTTCCCGCGCAGGAACAAGATTACCTTGTAATTTGACTTTTGTGGGGCTGAATTGCTAGGTTTCTGACGATGCTCCCTCGTTACCTGGCCGCGCGTCTGCCCCGTCCCTCGGACTCCCGGCGCCTCGTCGTCCTGACCGGAGCGCGGCAGGTCGGCAAGACGACCCTCGCTCGCGCACTATATGGTGGCGAGCTTCGATACCTGAATCTTGATTCCCCCGGAGAGCGCTCGCGCCTCAATGCCGTATCCGCCGAAGGTTGGGCGCGCGCTGTCGGCCCGGCCGTGCTTGATGAGGTGCAGAAGGCGCCGCAGCTTCTCGACAAGATCAAATGGGCCTACGACGAGGGGGCGCTGTCGTTCACCGTGCTGCTCGGCTCGTCGCGGATCCTGCTCCTGGAGCAGGTCCGCGAGACTCTCGCCGGGCGGGTCTTCCTCTACGAGCTCTGGCCTCTTGCGATCGGCGAGCTCGTCACACATTTTGGCGGCACCATGCCGAAAAAGCCACTGATAGCCGCCCTCCTGGAAGGCCCGGCGTCCATCCGGGAGCGCCTCGTTCCGCTCCTCGATGGGTTCGCCGGCCCCCAGGCAGGCTCCGCCCAGGCCGCCGTGCAACACGCCCTCGAATGGGGGACCTTGCCCACCCTGCTGCAGTATCGGCCCGAGGAGCGCCGGGATTGGCTAGACGCCTACCAGGCGACCTACCTCGAGCGCGACCTGGCGGACCTCGCCCAGTTGCGCGATCTCGAAGCTTTCGTCCGCTGCCATCAGCTGGCCGCTCTTCGCGCGGGGAAGCTCCTCTCCTATTCGGAGCTGGCGCGCGACGCGGGTCTCCCCGTCACCACCGTGCGCCGCTACCTCCGCTACCTCGACCTCTCTTACCAGATCCTGCTCCTTCCCGCCTGGGCAGGCAATCCGACCGTGCGACTGCTCAAGGCGCCGAAGCTCATCTGGTTCGATGCCGGCGTGCAGCGCGCCCTGTCAGGGGAGATCGGCGGCCTCCGCGGCGAGCTATACGAGAGTACGATCACCGCCCAGGTGCTGCTCACCCTGACCAGCCTGGGCATCCGCGTGACCGCCTCTTACCTGCGAACGGGCGGCGGCCTGGAGGTCGATCTGATTCTTGAAAACCAGGAGGGCCTCTGGGGGCTCGAGCTCAAGGCCAGGCCCAGGGTGGACGCGCGAGATGCGACGAGCCTGGAGAGGGCGCGCCGCGTGCTGGGCGACCGCTACCGTGGAGGGCTCGTGATCTATCGCGGCGAGCGGGTGCTCCGGCTCACCGATTCGGTGTTCGCCGTGCCGGACTGGTTGTTGCTCGGCGTGTGATCCCCTATTTCTTGAGCCCGATCTCGCGCAGCCGCTCTTCGAGGAAGGCGCCGGCGGTGATCGGCGGATAGCGGGGCGAGCGCTCGGCGGTGACGAAGCGGTCGAGGATGGTCAGGTCGCAGGCCGAGTAGGGGTGGACGAAGAACGGCATCGAATAGCGGTCGCGGTTGCCGCCGCCCGGCGGATTGACCACCCGGTGGGTGGTGGCGGGGACTACCTCGTTGGTAACCCGGGCCAGCATGTCTCCGGCATCCACCACGATCTGCCCGGGTAGCGCCTCGACGGCGAGCCAGCTGCCGTCACGGCGCAGCAGCTGCAGGCCGGAGTCGGTCGCCTCGCATAGCAGCGTGATGAGGTTGATGTCCTCGTGCGCGGCGGCGCGCACCGCCGGGTCGGAACCGGGGGCGACCGGCGGGTAGTGCAGGATGCGCAGGAGGCTGTTGCCGATCTCCATCATCGAGGAGAAGGTCTCGCGCGGCAGGTCGAAGTACTCGGCCAGCGCGCGCAGCAGCCCCGCCGCCACGTGCTCGAGCCGCTGGTAGAGCGCCAGCGTCGGCTCGCGCAGCTCCGGGATCTCCGCAGGCCAGACGTTGGGCGGGTACTCCTCGCGGAAGGGGTGGCCCGGCGGCGGCTCCTGGCCGACGTGCCAGAACTCCTTGAGGTCGGGCGTCGGGTTGTCCTTGGCGTGCTCGACGCCGAAGGGGGTGAAACCGCGCGCTCCCCCGGCGGCCGCGGCGTGGCGGCGTTTGGCCGCCTCGTCGAGCGCGAAGAAGCGCTGCCAGAGCGCATAGGTCTGGCGGATCAGGTGCGGATCGATGCCGTGCCCCTCGACGGTCAAGAACCCGAACTCGACCAGCCCGTCGCCCAGGGTGCGGATGGCCTGCTTGCGCAGCGAGGTGTCGCAGGACGTGTAGTCCGACAGGTCGATCGTGGGGACGGTCTCGAAACGGCGCATCGCGAGCTCTCCCTTTAAGGCCGGGCAGGGACCCGGCCGCCCAAGCTCGATTAAGGCCGGGCAGGGACCCGGCCGCCCAAGCTCGATCAAGGCCGGGCAGGGACCCGGCCGCCCAAGCTCGATCAAGGCCGGGCAGGGACCCGGCCGCCCAAGCTCGAGCGCCATCGTACATCAGCGGCGCGCCGCGTCATCCCGAGCCGCAAAACCGCCCCGAGTCGCTGTAAGCTGCGGCGGCGCCGCCGCCACGAATAGCGCCGCCATGACCACCGCCTCGACCGCCGCTCCCCGCCCACGGCTCAGCACCTGGCGCAGCCTGGTGGTCGCCATGAGCTCGTGGCGGACCGCCTCGGTCTCGCTCCTCTCGTTCAGCTCGGGGCTGCCGCTCGGCCTGGTCTGGATCGCCATTCCCGACTGGATGCGCAAGAGCGGAGTCGACATCCGCATCGTCGGCCTGATCACCCTCGCTCAGGCGCCCTGGACCTTCAAGTTCCTCTGGTCGCCGCTCATGGACCGCTACGTCCCGCCCTTTCTGGGGAGGCGGCGCGGCTGGGCGGTGCTCGCACAGGTAGCCCTCTTCGCCTTCACCCTGGCGCTCGCCGGGGTCGGCCAGCATCCCGACACCCCCTGGGTGGTGGGCGCCCTGGCGCTCGCCATCGCCTTTGCCTCGGCCAGCCAGGACATCGCCATCGACGCCTATGCGGTGGACGTGCTGCGGCCCGAGGAGCAGGCGGTGGCGGTCGGGGCGCGCAACGCCATCTATCGCGGCGCCATGTACGCCGCCGGCGGCCTGGCCATCACCCTGGCCGGCCGGCTTTCGTGGCCGGTAGTCAACGCGGCCCTGGCCTGCCTTTATCTGCCGCTGATGCTCATCACCTGGAAGGCGCCGGAGCCGCCAGGAGTGCCGCTTGCCCCGCGCACCCTGCGCGAGGCGGTCTGGCACCCCTTCCTCGGCTTCCTCGCCCGCCGCCGCGCTCTCACCATCCTGGCCTTCGTGCTGCTCTACAAGCTGTCGGACAACCTGGCCCAGGCGCTGCAGCGTCCGTTCCTGGTCGAGATGGGCTACAGCGACTTCGACCGGGGGGTGGCGCTCGCCACGCTCGGCCTCGCGTGCACCGTGACCGGGGTCTTTCTCGGCGGCTCGATGACGGCGGCCGTGGGGCTCGCGCGGGCGTTGTGGATCTTCGGCGTCGTGCAGGCCTTCTCCAACGCCGGCTTCGTGCTGCTATCGATCGAGGGCCGCGTCAACCGGCCGTTGATGTACGGCGCCATCAGCTTCGAAACCTTCGCCGCCGGGCTGGGCATGGGCGCCCTCGCGGTGCTGCTGCTGCGCATGACCCAGAAGCGCTTCTCGGCCACCCAGTACGCGCTGTTCTCGAGCCTGTTCGGATTGCCGCGGCTGGTGTCGGGTCCGATCTGCGGCTTCGCCGTCGACGCGGTGGGCTGGACCGCGTTCTTCTGGTTCGCCATCGCCGCGGGCCTCCCGGGCCTGCTGCTGCTCGCCCGCTTCGCGCCCTGGAGCCAGCGCGAGCCGGAGTTCCGGGTCGAGGAGACGCCGCCGCGGCCGCCGCTCAGCACGCCCCAGCTTGCCGTACGAGGCGCCCTCGGTGCGCTGGCCGGCACGGCGTTCGCGGCCGGCTTCGCCGCGCTGCTCGCGGCGCTCAAGGCGATGAAGGCGGTGCCGGGCCGCCCCGCCGCACGGTTCGACCTGGGCGGGCCGCTGGCGGCGCTGGTCGAGCCGCGGGGCACGGCCGGCTGGCTCGCCTTGGCCGCCATCCTCAGCGTCGGCCTGGTCGTGGGCGTGCTGGCCGCCGCGGTCGCCGCCGCCCGCCACGGCGCGGGCCGCGAGCTGGCGGTCGACCCTCCCGATCTTCCGGCCCCTCCGGACACCGCCGCCACCTGACCAGCGGCTCAGTCAGGCGCGGCCGGCGAGTGCCAGCAAGGTTGGGATGTCCAGCGCCCCGTCACGACTATCCCAATGGATGAATCCTCCGCGTCGCGTGGCTCGAATCGAGCTCGAGATGGAAGGCTAGAACTGCCTCGGCGCAACGGGCGGCGGCGCGCGGCTCGTGGGCCAGGAACAGGACCGGCTCGATGAGCTCGAGCTCCATGAGCGTGAAGATGCCGTCGATCTCGAGGCCGTCGACCCTGGCGTAGAGCCAGGGCTCGGGGATGGCCGCGGCGATGGCGCGGGCCGCCGCCAGGAGGCTGGCGCTGGGAGTGCCGCGGGAGACGCTTCCTCCCAGCGCCTGCTGGACGCGGAAGTCGCCGGGTGCGGGTCGCTTCAGGATGGCATGCGAGAAGGCGCCGGCGATGAAGATCAGCGACCACTCTCCACGAGACCGGATTTCGGGCGCGAAGCGCTGGACCATGACGTCCGAGCCGGCCAGGAGGTTGTCGAAGGCGGGCTGCTCCGCGGCGGCGGTGCGCGAGGAGACGAGCCGGGTGCGGAATGCCGAAGCCGAGATGGCCGGCTTGATCACCGCCTGGCCCCAGCTGCGATCCTCGAGCAGGCGGGCGAGACCGGCGTGCGAGCCGCGCTGCAACCAGACGGTAGGCATGATCGGGAAACCCGCCGCCTCGAGGTCCCGCAGGTACCCTTTGTGGAGATGGCTGCGCACCAGCGACGGCGGGTTCCAGACGGCGACTCCCGCCTCTTCGAGAGTTAGGAGCCAGGCGAGGAATTCGGCGGGCCGATGGTGATGATCCCAACAGGAGCGGATGACGACGCAGTGGAAATCGGCCCAGCAGACCGCGGGGTCGTCCCACACCACCGCCGTGGCGCCGGCGCCGCGCCGCCGCAAAGCCGCGAGCAGCAGGCAGTCGTCCGCCGGCAGTTGCGGCCATTGCGCGCAGGTGGCCAGGCCGACTCTCGGCATCGGCACCGCCTCCAGGCGGCCACCGGAGCGGCGGTCTCCGCCCCGCTCTCCATCCCATTGCCGCTCGGCCGGATCGGCGCCCGCAACAGAAGTCCGCATTCGCCACCTCCCGCCCGGTGCCCCCGGCGCGTGCGCCAAGGATCGCTCCCGGCAGCGAGCGGGAGTATAGTGATGCTCGGTCTTATGACAATGGCCAGTTATTGATCGGCCGTAAGGCCACTGCCAGACGCGAAGAGAGGTGTGAAGACGATGTCTCGCAGAGCGGGCGGTGCATTGTTCCCCAGCCTCGAGGCGGTGGCGCCGGGAAGCACCCCGCTCTATCTGCAGATCTACCAGCGCATCCGCAAGGCGATCCTGGCGGGAAACCTGGGGCCGGGCGCGCGCCTGCCCTCGACGCGCACCCTGGCCGCCGACCTGGGTGTCTCGCGCATCACCACCGAGCTTGCATACGCGCAGCTCGACAGCGAAGGATTCCTGGTGCGGCGGGTCGGCGCCGGCACCTTCGTGGGCCAGTTCCAGCCCGCCGGCCGGCTCCACCCGCGGCCGGCCGTGGCAGCGGCGCGGCCAGGGGCGGCGGGCAACCCGACGCCGGGGGGGATCGCGGGCCAGGGCAGAGTGCGCGGCAGGGAGGAGGCGGCGCCTGCCCGGGCCGAGCCCCGTTGCCTGTCGCGGCGCGGCCAGACGATCGCGGGCGCCGGCGCCTGCGTGGAGCCGATCGCCGTGCAGGCTTTCAACGCCGGCCTGCCGGCGCTCGAAGCCTTCCCGGTGCAGACCTGGAACCGGCTGCTGGCGCGCCGCTGCCGGCTCTCGGGCGCCCAGCTGCTCGGCTACGGGGAGCCGGCGGGCTTCCGGCCCTTGCGCGAGGCGGTCGCGGAATATCTGGCCGCCGCCCGGGGAGTCGCCTGCAACCCGGAGCAGGTGATCATCCTGACCAGCTCGCAGCAGGCGCTGGATCTCGCGGCGCGGCTGCTCCTAGATCCCGGAGATGCCGCCTGGCTGGAGGAGCCCGGCTATCCCGGCGCGCGGGCGGCGCTGCTGGCGGCCGGCGGGCGCATCGTGCCGGTCCCCGTGGACGAACGGGGGCTCGACGTCGAGGCCGGCCGCGCCTTGGCGCCCGCGGCGCGGCTGGCCTACGTCACACCTTCCCACCAGTACCCGACCGGCGCCACCATGAGCCTCGAGCGGCGCCTCGCCCTGGTGCGGTGGGCCGAGAGCGCCGGCGCCTGGGTCCTGGAAGACGACTACGACAGCGAGTTCCGCTACTCGGGCCGGCCGCTGGCGGCGCTCCAGGGCCTCGATTCATCCCGGCGGGTGATCTACATCGGGACCTTCTCCAAGGTGATGTTCCCGTCGCTCCGCCTGGCGTACCTGGTGACGCCCGACGATCTGGTCGACGCTTTCGTCGCGGCGGTGTCCCTGACGGTCGGGCACGCGCCCCAGCTGGCGCAGGCGGTGCTGGCTGACTTCCTCGCGCAAGGTCAATTCAGCGCCCACCTGCGCAAGATGAGGGCGCTCTATGGCGAGCGGCGGGAGCTCTTCCTGCGGGCGGCCGCCGCGGAGCTCGGCGGCCGCCTCCGGCTGGGACCCTCCGATGCGGGATTGCAGGTGGCCGCCTATCTCGCGGACGGCGGCGCGGACGGCGAGGGCGACGACCGCGCGGTTGCCCAGCGCGGCGCGCGCCACGGTCTCAGCCTCGTACCGCTGTCGCGCTACTACCTCGGCGACCGCGCCAGGCCGGGTCTGCTGCTCGGCTATGCCGGTCTCGCTCCGGCCGCCGCCCGCCAGGGACTGCGCCGGCTGGCCAGGGTCGTCGGCGCCGGGTGAGAACTCGTCAGGGCTTGGATCGGCGGACTACTTCGCGGGCCGGCTGAAGACCTTCTGGGTCTTGACGACCTTGAACCCCAGGCGCTCGTAGAAGCGATGGGCGTCCGCGCGCACGACGTTGCTGCGCACCCGCACTTGGTCGAAGCCGCGGGCGGCGGCCCACTCGAGGCCGGAGAGGACCAGGCGCTCGCCGATCTTCCGGCCGCGTAGGGCCTGGTCGACGACCAAGCCGAAGAGCTCGACGAAGGGCTCGGATTCGAGGGTGACTGTCGTGCCGAGGTGGACCCAGCCGACAACCTGTCCCGCGCTGGTCGCGGCGACCAGGACCAGGTGATCGGCGGCGGCGGCGACAGGTGACTGCGGCGCCGGCGGCGCTGTCTGCGCTGTCTGCGCTGTGTGCAGAAGGCGCGCCAGGCGCGCCGCGGTCGCGCCGGGGGAGCTGGGATAGCCGAGCTGGGTCGAGAGGTCAGCCAGGGCGGCGGCGTCGGCGAGGCGGGCCGGACGGATCTCGAGCCCGTTCACGAGCTGCGCCGCGCGGGATGGATGGTCTCATGGCTGGCGAGCATGGCGACGAAGCGCGCGATGCGCGCGGCGCGGGTCTTGGCCAGCTTCGCGTCCTGGATCCGGAACAGCACCGCGAAGCGGTTGGCCGGGTCGAGGGTCGCGAAGAACGCCGCCGCGCGGGGGGTCGCGGCGAGGGCCGCCGCGAGGTCGTCGGGGACCATCATGCTGCCCCTGCCGCCGTAGGCGGCGTCCCACCGCCCGTCGTGCCTGGCGCGCTCGACCTCGGCCAGGCCGGCGGGCTGCATCTTGCCGGCGGCGATGAGCGCCAGCGCCTTGGCACGATTGCGCTGCGACCACATGCTGCGCGCCCGCCGCGGGGTGAACTTCTGCAGCCACGATCCGCCGTCGTGGGTGTTCTTCTGCCCGTCGATCCAGCCCCAGGCGAGCGCCACGTCGAGCGCCTCGTCGTAGGTGACCGACGGACCGCCCGACGCTTTCTTGGCGATCCGCAGCCAGACGCCCGGCGACGACGCGGCGTGCGCGGCGAGCCAGGCGGACCAGGCCTCCGGGCTGGCGAACGAGACGATGGGCAGCTCGCCCGCAGCTTTCGCGCCGGTGGGCCGCGCCTTCGCTGCCGCCCTGTTCGCGACGGCGGGCCGTTTCATCGCTTCTCCATTGTATCGAGCCGGTGCTCACCCTCGAAGGCGCTCGCCCCCCTGAGGCGCCGCCGCCTGCCGGGTTCTAGCTCTAGCCGTCGCGGATCGGCTCGTGCCGGCGGCGGGCGGGCGGCCCTCGCTGCTACTGCGCAAAGCCTCTCTTCCTGAGCAACGTCACCACGCGGCGGCTCGCCAGCGCTTCCGGTGGCTCGTCCCAGCTGTTGACGGCCGCCGGGCGCGTGGCGCCGGCGTCGAGCAGCGCTTCGACCACGGCGCAGTAGTCGTCGTCGGCACGCCGGCAGTTGACCGAGCCGTGCGCGGCCCAGCCAAGCGGCGAGCTACCGAACCGGCAGTCACGTGCGTCGACCGGTGCCCCGAGAGCGAGCAGCAGACTCACCATCGCGGGGTTGCCCCGCCAAGCAGCGTGGTGCAGTGGGGTCCCTGCCCAGGCGCGCTCCCACCGCAGGTCGAATCCCAGCTCGGCCATCAGGCGCACGCTCGCGTCGCGTCCCTCCTCGGCCGCCTGCGCCAGCACCCCGCGGTCCTCCTCGGTGAGCTCGGCCAGCAGCCCGGGATGGCTCGCCAGGAGCGCCCGCGCTCTCTTGGCCTCGGCCGCCAGACAGGCGCCGAGCAGATCGTCGGACGCGGACAATTCCCGGGCCGCCGCGCCTCGCTGGCGCAAGTATTCGGCCGTCGCGACGTTGCCGGTGCGGACGGCGAGCACGAAGGCGGTGCGGCCGTCGGCGCGCGGCCGGTCGATCTCGGCGCCGTGCGCCAGCAGCAGCTCCGCCACCGGCAGACGAAGAGCAACGGCGTCCACCCGTCTGGCAGGTGCCGCGCGGTGGCGAGGTGCGGATCGGCGGCGAGCGCCGCCGCCACCGCGGCCTCTTCGCCGGCCGCACAGGCGGTCAAGAAACTGGCGAGCGGCAGAGCGGCGTGGCGCCGCAGCAGCCGGCCCGCTACCGCCGGGCGACCCTCCTGCACCGCGGCCAGGAAGCGGTCGGCCAGCGCCCCGATGGGCTGCTGATCCTCGATGTGCCGCTTGAGCTTGGGCCAGCTCGCGAAACCTGAGTCACGGGCGATCGCATGCTGCGCGTCGCCGAGGCGCACCGCCGCCGCCTGGTCCGCCAGGCCAACCCTGGTGAGACGCCCAGCGCCGGCGCGGCAGCGCGCCAATGCCGCGGGGTCGCCAGCCTTCGCCGCGCGCAGGAGCCGTCTCGCGCGCTTGCGTAGCAGGTCGAGGTTCGGGCTCGAAGGGAGATCTGGTCTCATCGCACGTCCTCCGAATGCCCGGCGTCCGCCTCATCGGGCCAGAGAGACGTGAATGCACGCGACAACGCACGGTGCCGCCGTATATCGATCGCGGTGGTTGCAGGGAGTGCAGGCTGCGCAGGCTTCGCGGCCATCGCGAGCATCGTGGGCATCGCGGTCATCATGACATGAAGGCGGGATAGGAATCGCGCCAGGGACCGGCATCCGCAGCCTGACCCGGTGCCGCTCCGGCCGCCCTGGAGGCTGGCGGCGCTGGCGGCTCGTGCGGCGCACCGGCCGCCGTCCGCCACGTGTTATGTTCAAGCGCGGTCGAGCTCTTCATCAGGAGGAACGTCATGGTCTCTGCCAGCCCCGCCGATCCTCCCCCTCCGGACCAGCCCGCCTCGGCCCCTGCTCCATCCACGATCGGTCCCGGCGGCGGCCCGGGCCGTCCGGCCAAGGCGCCGCTACCGCCGACTCCACGGCAGGAGATGGACCGGGCGGTGGCCGAGCTGCAAGCGGCCAAGGCGGGCTGGGCGGCGGTGCCGGTAGGCGAGCGGCTCGCTCTGCTCGAGCGCCTGCGGCGCGACTTCGCCGCCGTCGCCGAACGCTGGGCGGCGGCCTGCATGGCGGCGGCGGGGCTGGATGCCGGGCTGCCGGCCGCGGGCGAGCCGGCGCTGACCGGTCCCTACTTCGTGCTGCGCAACCTGCGGCTGCTCGCCGAGTCGCTGGCCGGCATCGCCGCCGGCGGCGCGCCGCGCCTCCCCGGCCCGGTGCGGCAGCGCGACGGCGGGCAGGTGGTGGCGCGGATCTTCCCCCAGGACGTCTACGACCGCCTCTTCTATGCCGGCGTCACCGCCGAGGCGTGGATGCAGCCCGGCGTCTCCGCCGAGGATCTGGCGGCGACCCAGGCGGTGGCCTACCGGCGGCGGGATGGCGGCGGCGTCGCCCTGGTTCTCGGCGCCGGCAACGTCTCCTCGATCGGGCCGATGGACGCGCTTTACAAGCTGTTCGTCGAGAACCGCGTGGTGCTGTTCAAGACGCACCCGGTCAACGACTACCTGGGGCCGCTCCTCGCCGAGGCGTTCCGGGCGCTCTCCGAGCGCGCCTGCTTCCGGCTGGTCTACGGCGGCGCCGCCGAGGGCGCCTACCTGTGCGCTCACCCGGGCGTCGACGAGATCCACATCACCGGCTCGGACCGCACCTACGAGGCCATCGTCTTCGGCCCCGGCGAGGAAGGGCGGCGGCGCAAGGCCGAGGACGCTCCCCTGTTGCACAAGCCGGTCTCGGCCGAGCTCGGCAACGTCAGCCCGGTGATCGTGGTGCCCGGGCCGGCGGGCGCCTGGAGCGACGGCGACGTCGCCTTCCAGGCCGAGAACCTGGTCACCATGCTGGCCAACAACGCCGGCTTCAACTGCAACGCCACGCGGGTCCTCATCCAGCACGCGGCGTCACCGGAACGGGAGCGCCTGCTCGCCGCCATCCGCGGCCTGCTGGCGCGCACCCCGCCGCGCCGCGCCTACTACCCGGGCGCCGCCGAGCGCTGGCGCTCCTTCCTGGCCGCCCATCCCGAGGCGGAGCTCTTGGGCGCCGGTGCGGCGGGTAGGGCGAAGGGTGGGAATGACGCGGACGGCACCCTCCCCTGGACGCTGATCGCCGGTCTCGACCCGGGCAAGGAGGGCGAGATCTGCTTCACCACCGAGGCCTTCTGCAGCCTCTTCGGCGAGGCGCCGATCGCGGCTGCCAGCGTCGCCGACTACGTAGAGCGCGCCGTGGCCTTCGCCAACGAGCGCCTGTGGGGGACGCTCAACGCCAGCCTGATCGTCCATCCGGCGGCGCTGCGCGACCCGGCGGTGGCGGCGGCGGTCGAGAAGGCGATCGCCGACCTGCGCTACGGCACGGTGTCGGTCAACCACTGGGCGGCGATCGGCTATGGCCTGGTCGTGACTCCCTGGGGCGCCTTCCCGGGCCATACCCGCCAGGACATCCAGTCGGGCACCGGCGTGGTGCATAACACCCTGATGTTCTCGCGCGTCGAGAAGAGCGTGGTGCGCGCCCCCTTCCGCGTCTTCCCCAAGCCGGTCTGGTTCCTCACCCACCGCACCGCCCACCGCCTCACGCCGCGGCTCGTCCGCTTCGAAGCCGCACCCTCCCCCGCCAAGCTCCCGGCCATCTTCAGCCTGGCGCTGCGCGGTTAGAACGAAACTCTCCGGAGCAAGAGGTTGGGAGCATCCCCTTCCCCCCCGGCGCCGCCGGGAAGGGACCCGGCGGCTTCCGACGACCGGGAAGGGGACTCGCGGGGGTTGCGGGGGGCGATCCAATCGACGCTTCGAGGAGGCCTCCACCGTCACATCGCAGCGCCGTTCATCCCCCTGGATCGGCACCGCCGGTGGGGGCTGAGACGATATCCGCGGAGCCCGGCGCACCGCCGCGCCTTCGCGAAGCCCCGCAGGTCCTTGGCAGTCCTCGGGCTCCTCCGGGCCACCAGAATTCGGCGCCCTGGTCCCAGAAGACCGGACCGGCGACTCGACGGGGAAATGGGGCCCGGGAATCGCAAGGCGGGTCCGTCTAGAGAGGGGAAGATGGGTCAGCCAAGGGAGAACCTGCAGGCGCCCGACATCCCATGTCCGGCGCTCGAGACACTGGCGGCCTTCATCGACGGCGCGCTCAGCGGCGCTCGGCGCCGGCAGATGATCTCCCACCTCAGCCGCTGCCGCGGCTGCTATCGGCTCTTCGCGGAAACCCTGCGCTCGCTGCTGTGGCGTTAGCGGCCTCTGGGGCTTTCTCCCCCAGCCGTCTGGGGGCTTCTCCCCATTCTCCCGAGCTCGTCGTTCCACTATGAGTGGTGTCATGGGAGCCGCATCATTGCTGCCGGGGTCCGGGCCCGCCGCCGGAAGGCGCTTTGCACCTTCTTCTGAAGACTCTGAGGCACTGATCTCCGGGAGAGGCCAGGAGAAGGGCGCGGTGCCAAGGCAGGAGACGAACCGGTGAAGACGCCCTTGCGCGTGCTCATCCTGGAGGACTCGGAGGACGATCTGGAGCTCGTCGCCGGCCTGGGGCGCGACGCCCGCGACACCTCGATCGTGGAGGCCATCATCACGATGGCTCGCCGCCTCGAGCTGCGGGTCATCGCCGAAGGCGTCGAGACGGCGCAGCAGCTCTCCCTGCTGCGCGATCTGGGGTGCGAGGGGGTGCAGGGCTATGCGGTCGGCCGCTCGATGCCGCCAGCGGACTTCGCCCAGGCGCTGCGCTCGCCGATGGGAGCCCTCGGGCGGATGCCGCCGCTCCTGGCGAGCCCGGAGGAGAGCAACCTCGTCCGGGGTTGACCTGCGGGGCTGGGCTCGCGCCGGGCCGGTTGGCGGTTCGGCGCGCGCTGACTCGGCCCGCTCAGTGGGAGCCCTGGGAAGTGCGGGCCACGGCCGGCAGGGGCGGGCCCGGGGGCTCGTCCCTGCAGCCGTAGACCAGCACCGGGGTCTCCCTGGGCACCATCTGCGGCAGACGCCGCGAGGCAAACATCGGGATGCGGATGCAGCCGTGGCTGGCCGGCACCGGCGGCACGTCGAGGCTGCCGTGGATGGCGATGCCGCCGACCAGGTAGAGCGGGTTGTACATGACGCCGAGCGGGCTCTTGCGCCAGCCGGAGAGGCGGGAGAAGACGGTGAAGTGGCCGCACGGGGTGTCGGCCGTGCCGCGCCAGCCGGGAGCGCGAAACGGCTTGCCGGTGCCCGAGGAGACCGGCAGGATGTGCGACACCTTGCCCTCGGCGTCCACCATGTAGAAGACCTGGCGGGCGAGGTCGACCTCGAGGTGGGCGGGACCGGTCTCGCGCGGCGCCGGCGGCTCGGCGCGCAGGAGCTCGCTCCAGTCGGCGCGGGTCAGCACGCCGGTGCGCTTGCGCCACTCCATCTTCTGGAAGGCGAGCAGCGCCTGGCGCCAGACCGCGTCCCAGCGCCCCTCGGCCGCGCCCGGCCAGTAGCCGAGCTCGGCCAGGCGCCGCGACGCCTGCTGGACCTCCGCCGCCGACAGCGGCGCGCTGCTCCGCTTGCCGCCGGGGGCGGGCCGCTTGCCGGCGCCGGCCGGCGGCTTGGCCGCGCCGCCGGCTCCAGGCGCGCCGCCGATCTCGATGCTGGGCGGCGGTGCGGCGAGCGTTGCGGCAGAGAGGGCCGGTGCGGTAGCCAAGGCGAGGGCGGCCATTGCTGCGAGGGGCGCGAGCGCCGCGAACGCCGCGAGCGCGATGAGCGCCTTGATCGGCGGCCGCCGGGGCGGCGCCGGGATGGGAGGACGCCTCACGCTCCCTCCCCGCCGCCGGAGCTCGCGCGGAGGGGGCTCCCGCCGGCGCTGGCGCTGGTCTCCGGCGCGAGCGGCGCCAGGAGCAGCATGGCGAGCAGCGCGGCGCGCTCCGGCAGGCGGGCGATCTCGAGGTGCTCGTCGGCGGCATGGGCGCCGTCGCCGACGGCCCCGAGGCCGTCGAGGGTCGGCGCGAAGAGACTGGTGGTGTTGCCGTCGGAGGCGCCGCCGGCCGTCCCCTGCTCGAGCCGCAGCCCGAGCGCGAGGGCGGCGCGTTCGGCCTCCCGCCACAGGGCGCGGTTGCGGTCGGTCGGCGCGAGCGGCGGCCGATCGATGGCGCCGGCCACCTCGAGGCGGATGCCGGGCAGGACCGGCGCCAACCCGCGCAGAGCGCGCTCGAGCGGCGCGGCGTCCTCCCAGCGCAGCACCCGCACGTCCACCTCGGCCCGCGCCCGCGGCGCGACCACATTGGCGCGCATGCCGCCCGCGACCACGCCGACGTTGACGGTGATGCCTCGCCGCGGGTCGGCGAGGGCATAGAGCCGCAGGACGAGGTGCGCCAGCTCGAGGATGGCGCTCGATCCGCGCTCCGGGTCAAGGCCGGCGTGGGCCGCCCGGCCCTGGATGTTGAAGGTGAAGTGGCCCGCGCCCTTGCGCCGGGTCTTGAGCCGCCCTTCGGGCCCGAGCGCCGGCTCGACCACGAAAACCCGGCGCACGTGGCGGGCCAGCAGGCGGATGCGGCGTGTCGAGTCGCCGCTGCCGATCTCCTCGTCGGAGTTGACGAAGACGACAGGGGTGGCGGGCGGGGTGAGATCGAGCTCGCACAGGGCGCGCAGGGCGAAGACCGCCTGCACGAGCCCGCCCTTCATGTCGTAGACGCCGGGGCCGTAGAGACGGCCGTTGCGCCGCACGACCGGCATCTCGGCCAGGGTGCCGAGCGGCCACACCGTGTCGCAGTGACCGAGCAGGAGCTGGGCCGGCCCGCGCCCGGGCCCGCGCTTCGGCCGCGCCGGGCGGGGCCGCGGCGGCGGGGCGCCATAGAGCTGCCCACCGCTGCGGCGGCCGGCGAGCAGCCGCACGCGCCAGCCGAGGGCGGCCAGCTCGCGGCCGAGGCGGTCGAGCACCGCCCGCTGCGCCTCCGGCACCAGCGACGGCGACTCGACGCCGGCGAGCTCGGCGACCAGCGCCGCCATCTCCCCTTCCCAGCCGCGCAGCCGGGCGAGGAGGGCGGCGGCAGGGCTGGCGCTCATGGGCCAATCGTAGCGTAGGGCGAAGTCGGGATCGACGCCCGTGGCCCGGCGGCCGGGCACCAGGCTGGCGGCCATGGCGACCCCGCGAGGCCCCGGCCGCGGAACGGCCGCCGGCGGGGCGCGCCGAGCGCAGTCGATGGTGACGATGTCGCTCGGCTTGGAGGCTGGTCAGTCGTAGCGCAGCGCGACGATCGGATCGACGTCCATGGCCCGCTGGCCGGGCACCAGGCAGGCGACCACGGCCACCAGCGACAGGCCGGCCACGACCAACGTGAGCACCTCGGGATCTCCCGGCTCGACCTGGAAGAGGACGGCGCCCAGCAGAAACGACCCCGCGAAGGCCAGCGGCAAGCCCAGGGCCAGCCCGATCGCCAGCTGGACGACTCCCTGCTTCATCAGCATGCCGAGCACGCGACCGCGGCGCGCGCCGAGCGCCATGCGCACCCCGATCTCCTGCGTCCGCCGCTGGACGGAAAAAGCGATGACGCCATAGATCCCGACCGCCGCGAGCAGCAGCGCGCACAGGCCGAAGAGCGAGAAGAGTGTGCCGAACAGGTGGTTGAAGAAGCGGTCCTCGAGGATCGCTCTCTCCATGGTCTTGACGAAGTAGATGGGCGTGTCCTTGTCGAGGGCGGTGACCTGGGCGCGCACCGCCGAAACCAGCGCGAGAGGATCGCCCGGAGTGCGGATCAGGAACGAGAGCCGTGTCGGCCCGCTCTGCCCGATGGGCAGGTAGAAGCCGTCGAGCTTCTTGGTGTCGAGGCCGTAGAGGCGCAGATCGGGCACCACGCCGACGACCGTCCGCCAGGGCTCTGTATGCCGGGTCTTGGCGAGGCGGAGGCGCTTGCCGAGCGGACTGTCGAGCGGCCACATCTTGCGCGCCAGGCTCTGGTTGACGATGACCACCGGCTGCGAGTCGGCGGTGTCGAGGCGTTCGAACTCCCGGCCGGCGATCGGCCGCACGGAGAGCGCCGCGAACAGGCCGGCCGAGATCACGTCGCTGTGGGCCAGCGGGTAGTCGCTCTCGGTCGCATAGGCCCGGCCGTCGACGGCGAAGAAATCGCTGCCCCAGTTGACGCTGGGCAGGGTGGTGGTGGCGCCCACCGCCCGCACGCCCGGCTGCTCCTGCAAGCGCTCGAGCAAGCGCTGGTAGAAGGCGGCACGGTCGGTCGGCTTGGGATAGTTGGCCTCGAACAGCGGCACGCGCACGGCGAGCAGATGAGAGGTATCGAAGCCGTACGGGACCGTCTCGGCGCGGATGACGCTCTTGACCATCAGCCCGGCGCCGACCAGCAAGATGCAGGAAAGGACGATCTCGGCGATCACCACAGTCCGGCTGAACAAGCCGAGCCGCAGGCTGGTCGAGCCGCGCCCCTCGTCCTTGAGCAGCTCGCTGAGCTGCGTCCGCGACACCTGGAGCGCCGGCACCAGGCCAGCGATCACGGCCGCGGCGACGGTCGCCGCGAGCGCGCACAGCAGCGCCGGCGTATCGACGACGCAGCGGATCCAGAATGCCACCGGGGCATTGCTTTCGACCAGCGCCCGGTTGAACTGCCGCACCCCCAGCCAGGCCAGACCGAGGCCGACGCCGGCCCCGAGCAGCGCCAGCAGCAGGCTCTCGGTCAGGATCTGCCGGATCACCAGGCCGCGCCCCGCGCCCAGGGCGGCGCGGATGGCGATCTCGCGCGTGCGCTGCAAGGCGCGCGACATGATCAGGCTGGCGACGTTGATGCAAGCGATCATCAGCACGCAGCAGACGGCGCCGAACATGGCGAGGAGCATGAGCCGCGCCGGCTTGCCCAGCCAGCGGTCGGTGAAGGGCTCGACCGTGGCGAGCAAGCCGCGGTTGGTGCGCGGGTACTCGGCGGCCAGCGAGTTGGAGATCGCCGCCATCTCCGCCGCCGCCTGCTGGCGCGTCACTCCCGGGCGCAGCCGGCCCACGACCCCGAAAGAGTCGCCCTTGCCGCGCTCGGTCTTGCCCGGATCGAGAGTCAGCGGCGTCCACAGCTGCTCGACGAACGGGAACTGGCATTCCGCGGGCATCACGCCGACGATCGTCGCCGGCTGGCCGTTGACCCGCACGGCCTTGCCCACGATCCGCGGGTCGCCGTCGTAGCGGTTCTTCCACACCCGATAGCCGAGCAGCATGACCGGCTCCGCCCCGGGCCGGTCGTCACCGCGGCGGAAGGCGCGCCCAAGGATCGGCTTGACCCGCAGAAGATCGAACATTTCCGCGGTCACGGCGGCCCCATCCAGGCGCTCGGGCTTGTCGTTGCCGCTCAGCGTGACGGTGCCGTTGTTGAAGGCCGCCAACCCTTCGAACGACTTCTGCCGGCGGCGCCAGTCCAGGAAGTCGTGCACGTCGACCCCCTGCTCGCGCTCTTGCACGTCGCGCGCGGGGTTCTCGACGACCAGCGACATGATGCGCTCGCCATGCTCGAAGGGGAGGCCGCGCAGCATGGCGCCGTAGACGATGCTGAAGGTCGCGGTGGTCAGGCCGATGCCCAGGCAAAGGGCGATGGCGGCCGCCGCCGTGTGGCCGGGCACCTTGGCCATCATGCGCGCGCCGTAGCGGACATCTCGCCAGAAGGAAGCCATCTCGAACATTGAACCTCACTTCACGGGGCCTGAAGAACGCTAGCGACCGGTTCGGCCGGATCGTCCGGAAGTCATGCTGATCCACCTTACGGAGGAGGGAGCGCAAAGGTTACAGCGCGCGGCCGGCGCGGCAGCTGGCGCGCGGCAGGCGTGCGACGCACGGAGCGGCGCGCGCGGGCCGGGCGAAACCAGCGCCAGGGGGCGGCAGGCCGGCCGGGCCGACGAGTCTCAGGCGCGCGGGTCCCGGCCGCCGTGGCTGGCCAGGACGGCAGGGGCCGGCGATGCGGCGGCGGGCGAGGGCGGCGGCGGCCCGGCAGGGAGCGCAGCGGAGGACGCGCGCGAGGCCGGGAGCGGAGAGGAGGGTGCCCGCGAGGCCGGGGCCAGCGGGGGGGCGGGGCGCCAGGCGCGCACGTCTTCGAGGCCGCGCCAGATGGCCTCGTCCTCGTCGAAGATGGGCAGTGTCGGGAGGTGGCCGCGGGCGGCATTGGTGTGCCATCCCCAGAGCAGCGACCACTTGCGGTAGGTACCGTAGGATTGCAGCATGCAGAACACCAGCCCGTGCATCCCGTCGAGGATGCCGAGCTGGAAGACGTAGGTGCGCAGGAAGCGCCAGAGCGAGCGTCCGAGCACCTCGACGAAGCCCGCCTTCTTGCCCTCCTTCCACTGCTGGGACGCCCCCCAGAAGCTGTACTTCTCGATCCGCCGCATGTACTCGTCGAGCGTATCGGTCATGAAGTGTTCCATCGGATTACGCAGGATCGGGGAGCGGTCCCGGGTCAGCATGTCGGCGTGCACCCTGCGGTTCGGGTAACGGGCCAAGCCGCGCTTGACCAGCCGCACGACCCGGTCGTGCTGCCAGCCGGAGAAATGGATCACCTTGCCCAGGAAGTGGACCCGCCGCTTGATGGTGTAGGCCTCGCGCGTGGGGCCCGAGGCGAGCAGGGTCTCGATCTCCTTCTGCAGCGCCGGCGTGCACCGTTCGTCGGCGTCGAAGATCACGATCCAGTCGTGCTGCACCTGGTCCATCGCCCAGTTCTTCTGCGAGGCCGAGCCGTAATAGGTGCGCTGCAGAAAACGCACTTTCGGGTAGCCACGCACGATCTCCGGCGTCCGGTCGGTCGAGAACGAGTCGACCACCAGGATCTCGTCGCACCAGAGGAGCGACTCGATGCAGCCGGCGATGTTCTGCTCTTCGTTGAAGGTGGTGACGATCGCCGCAATGGCGGGGAGCGGGGGTCGGGGCGTCGGCTGCGATGCCATCAGAACAGGGACCAGGAAGCGGTTGGGATCGAGGGTCGTATGTTACCACGCCCCCGCCTCGCCGGCCCTCACTGCGCTCGTTCCGGTGGCGACCGCCCTCGACGCCTACCACCAGGCCGGCGATCTCAAGATCTCGGACACCCGCCACAGCGCGCGCGCCGAGCTCCTCGAGCAGGGAGACGTTCGCGACCCGCGAGGACCTCGACCAGGCCCTGTCCCGCGCCTCGACCAAGGACTTGGCCCGCGACTACGGCGCGGCGGCGATCGTGCGCCACGCCGCGCGCCTCGCGCCGCTCCGGGAAGAAACGCGCCGGCTCCGCGCCGACCAGCAGATCCTGCGCAACGCCCGGGCGGCGGTCGAGCACGCCGCCACCGCGACGCGCCACGTTGCCGAAAGCCAGGCCAACCTCGAGCAGGCCGCGGCGCGCGTCTACGTCAACCCCGCCCAGGCCGCGCGCGCCATCGCCGCCGACCCGCACGCCGCCGAGCGGCTCGACACCGTCACCCGCGCGGCCGATCGCCAGGCGCTGGGCAGCAAGAGGTCGCACGAACTCGTCGCGGCCTACGGCCAGCTGCGCGGCGAGCTGCGCACCTTCCGCGGCCTACGGCGTGGGCTGAATGGTTCCGCTACCTTGCGGAGAGCGGAATTCCTCCGCAACAAACGTTTACCTACGTACCTGTGGACGTGGTGAGTCAAAGCTGAAGTCGCGAATCTTCAAAGCCAGGCGCGGCTCAAAAGGGTGGGGCTCCTCCCACCCAAACCGGGCCGCCTTACGTGGCCACCCTTCCAGGCTCTTGGTGAAGCACTCTTCAGGGAGGGCTGGTCAGGCCTGATCGCGCCGAGCGCGGCACGGCCCAAGGGTCGAGTGCTCTGCCTCTTTCGAGATGGCAAGCGCTTGGCCGGAGCGACTCCCATGAGACCGGCGCGGAAAATCACGACGGTTCCTGTCCCTCCAACCGGAATGACGACTTAGGGGTGAGCGCCGGCCAAAGAGGTCCGCCAGGTGGAAGACCACAGTCTTGCGCGATCACGGTGGAGGCTGGTCCGTGGCGAGGGCCAAGATCGGGCTACCAATCACGTCGTTCGTCCGCCTAAGGCGATGGGGGTTTCGACAACGAGGCCATTGATCGGGTAGATTGCACCAATGTCAAAGACCCGGCTGGAACTGCGGTCCCGAAAAAAGAGGATGCCCGGCCGGGCGCTCGCGCTGCTCATGGCGGTCGCTCCAGCGGCGGCGCTGGCTAATCCGCCCACCCTCGACGCCCTTTACCGTCTGCCGGTGAAGGACGCGGCCAGCATAGCATTGGGACCTGGCCCAGAGGAATTCGTTGAGCGGTCGCCCTGGAACGCCATTGAGCCGAACTACGTGCTGAACTCGATTCATCTTTTCGGGATGTCGTTCTTCACGCGCCCTGAGCGAATCGGGGCGAGCGTTTGCGCGGTCACCCTGGGTTCAGTCACGTTCGACACTGCCCCGACGCCCGGAGCCTCGGCTGACGAAAAGGCGGCAGAAAAGCTTCCCTATGGGCAGAGGCCATTGCGGTGGGTAAGGGTCGACCGGTCACGTCGCTACTTCGCCGCAGGCCCCGCCCCCGCTGTGCCACTCATACCGGGCGCCAAACCAAAGGCGCCGAGCGAGGCGGCGTTGACGCCCGAAAGCTGCGAAAACCCGGTCTCGGCCCGCAATATATTTGATGCCCCGTCGCCGGAAGCGGCGATCTCGGCGGTGACTCAGCTCAAGGCGGCGATTTCGGCGGCAAAGGGGCGATCCCACCTCTTTTTCGCGCTGACGATCAGATGTGACAACGGTGGCCGGCCCTGCGCTGACGCGCGTGCCCGGCTAGCAGCGCTGAAACCGCAGGCGCTTTGGGCGGTACGCACGAAGCCTTGCCCTGAGGTCGATGCAGCCGCCACGGATTGCGTAACCCTGCAAGTCGATGACGAGACCCTGGGGGGCGGCGAAGCGCGGTCGGACCAGGATCGGCTCGAGCACCCCTTTGGCCCAAATGGCGAATATTGGGACGTCACGATTGCTACTGGTTCGGATGGAAAGCTGCGCGCGGTGCATTTGTGGGACAAGTGTCCTCCGGTCCCATGACGGCTGCGCTGATCGGCGACGAGATCTGGCTCGGCGGCCGGCTGGTGCGTGACGGGCTATGGCGGATCTCTCCGGAAGACCTGGCAGCGGCTCGCCGGAAACCGGTCAGGGGCGTGAGCCAACATGAACCCGCGCCAGATCCTCACCCCTTTCGATCGCTGATCTCTTGCGCGCGAAGCTCTTCGCCCTCTGCGATCGGGGCCTCGATCTCGCCAACTGTCTGGCGCTCGCTCCCGCGGCGGAGGAGCTCGCGGCCCTCCTACCCTGGCTCGAGCAACAGGACCTCAACCCCGAGTGGCCGGCCCACGTCCGCGCCACGGTGGCGGACCTCGAGAGGAAGCTCGGCCATGCCGTTTAGCCGCGTCCTCGTACCGCTGGTGCCTGCGGGGCCGGACGCTCTCACCTCCGCGATGGTCGGCATCGGGATGAACTTCGCCGCCGCGACCGCCCGGGATCCCAACATCGAGGACACGCTGCTCTTCGCCTCGCTCGAGGCGATGGAGGAAGACGACTTGCGCGTGCTCGCGATCCTTGTCACCTGGTTCGGCATGCACGCACCGTGGGTCAACGCCGACCGCCTGACGAAGATCGTCGCCGTGCAGGAGTCGGCGCGCGTGCGAGCGCTCTGGTCTGCGCTTGCGCGCTGGCACGGGAAAGACCGCCGCTTCGCGCGCCTCGCGAAGATCTACGCCGGTCAGCGCCTCGACCTGCTCTCCGCGGGCACTGACTTTCAGGTGCGGCGACACGGTGAAGACCCGCGCCTCGCGGGGAGCGCTCTGCGGGCGCCGGCGAACGTCCTGCGCGACCGCGCTGCCGATGTCCAGGGGCCGGCCGAGCTTGCCCGTAGCCACCAGGCCTACCGCTGCCGAGTGCTGATTGGCCCCACCTACCGCGCGGACATGTGGGCGGCGCTCGCGGACGATCCGACGCTGTCGGCCGCGGCTCTTGCGCGCAAGACCTATGGCTCTTTCGCCACCGCCTGGCGCGTCCGCCGCGACTTAGCGCTGCTCGCGCCGCCGGCCCCGCTCCGAGCTGCGCGCCCGATGTAGTTTCAAACTACACCGCAAATGCGGCAGCGGCACGGGTTGCGGCAGGCGAATACAATTCGAGCTTGGCTATCGCCTCAGTTACGTCCGGCGGACCTGCCGGAGGTTTTCCGCACTGGCGGGCCACCTTGAAGGCGCTTGACTTGTACGGATATTAGCCGTACAGTAAGGAAGGACCGAGAGGAAAACCGTGATGCCCCAGCAACGCACCGCCCGCATCGAGGCGCGCATCGCTCCGGAGGCGCTCGCCGTGGTGAAGCGCGCCGCTGAAATCCAGGGCCGCAGCCTCAGTGATTTTGTGGTCGCCGCGGCTCAGGAAGTAGCGCACCGGACCATCGAGGAGACTTCCATCATCCGGCTCTCTGCGGAGGATCAGCGCCGGTTCGTCGAGCTACTGCTCAATCCGCCCGAGCTGGCCCTGGCGATGAAACGCGCGAAGCAGGCCCATGCTGAGCTGATCGAGTCGCGTTGACCGCCCCATTCCTCATCGAGGCCCTGGGCCCCGGTCACGACAGGGCGGGCTTTGCAAGCGGTGTCGACGCGCTCGACCGGTATTTCCGAGAGCAGGTGACCCAGGATGTCCGGCGCCGGGTGACCGCCTGCTATGTGGCGCTCGATCAAGACAAGGCCAAGGTTGCGGGGTACTACACGCTGGCCGCCGCCGGCGTTCCCCTGACCGAGGTGCCAGCGGAGCTTGCCAAGAAGCTCCCCCGCTACCCCTCCGTGCCGGTCGCGCGCGTCGGCCGCCTCGCGGTCGACCGGTCCTATCGGGGACGTCGTCTCGGTAGCGGCCTGCTGTGGGATGCCGGATTGCGGGCTCTGCGTTCGGAGCTCGCCGTTTTCGCGCTCGTGGTTGATGCCAAGGACGAGCAGGCCGCGAACTTCTACCGTCATCACGGCTTTGCCGCCTTCGGTCGTCGCCCCAGGCAGTTCGTGCTTCCCCTGGCGAAGCTCGCCGCCGCCGCCCGGAGTTAACCAGCGGCCGGCGGCTGCGCTGTGCGAGCACACCCGGTGCGTTGTTGAGGACGCGCGTCCGGCTCCACCAGCTCGTGCCGGCGGTCGTAGAGCTGTGTCGTGCGGGTCGAGGCGTGGCCCGCGATCGCCGCGGCGCGCTCGAGCGTCCCGCCGTGAACCAGGTAGGAGGTGATCCCGGTCGCTCGGCAGGAGTGGCAGCCGAGGTCGCCTCCGATGCCGGCCGCCGCGGCCCGCCGCTTGACGACGCGGAGCGCCGAGCGGGGTGCTCAAGGCATGGCCGGCGAGCGCGCCGCTCTTGCCGGCAATCGCCTGGAAGAGCGGGGCCTCCGGATAGTCGACAAAGCGCCGTGCGGCCCGCTCGCCGGCCTGCGCGATGAGGGAGGGGAGCAAGAGGCCGTCGCCGCGGGCGATCGAGGCTCTGCGGGGCGCCAATGCGGTTTGGCGGTCTTCCGTGGGCTTCGGGTGGCGGGTCATGTGCCCTCCGTTTCGAGTCCGATAAGGCCCTCGAGACGGCCGTGCGGTCGATGGGCCACGCCGCGGCGCGGGCCGTCGTGGCGAAGCTCCCGCCGGCCCTCCAGCCGCCGGCGCAGCTCGCCCTCCGCGCCGTAGAAAAGGCCCTCGACCTCGGCCACAGCCTCAGCCGGTGAGGAACCCGCCGGCTTCGCCGGCGCCCCGGCCATGCCGGACGTTCCGTCCGGCGCCGGGGATGCCATCAGCACCCAGGTCCCCGCGCCGCGAGACGGGCCGCTGCGCAATCGGCGAGCCTCGCCGCCGGGATGACGGAATAGGTCCGGGTGCGGTCGACCTCTTCCAGCTCGAACATCCTCGCAGAGCAAACAAAAGGGGCGCCTGTGCGCCCCGTGATCGCTTCGAGGTCAGAAGAGCGATTGCCGGCTACGTCGCCAGCCTGCGGATCGCTGCGAAGCCCAACAGGGCCAGGAGCACCGCGAGCATCGTCATTGCCCACCCGGAGAGCGCGGGGATAAGAGCGATCAGCGTATTGGTAATCGTGCAGCTGCCACCCAGCGCCACACTCGAGCAATTCGTCTGGTTCGCCGTGTAA
>DASZZP010000015.1:0-133887 GCA_035544875.1 Thermoanaerobaculia bacterium
GATGCTTCGAGAAGGCCTCCACCGCCACATCGCAGCGCCGTTTCCGACCTCCGGGAAGTGCCGCACGTCCATAGCCGGACGTGCGGCCGACCTGCCGGAAGTGCCGCAACAGGCGAAAGCTGCGGCATCCCTCGGGATCGGCACCGCCGTGTGGGCTAGAACTAAGCCCTACTCCTCGCCGGCCGCGCCGCCGCCTGCCGCCGCCTTGCCTTCGACCGAGCGGATGAGCTTGCGCAGCGACACCAGGACCATCGAGTCGACGTCCTCCTGGGTCACGGCATGCTTGGGGCGGCCGGGAGCGGCTGCCGCCGGCTTCTCCCAGGCGTCCGGCTCACCGTGCATGTTCTCGAGGAGCCTCTGCAAGCGGTCCTCGGAAGGGTTGTCACCCTTCGTGAACGGATAAGCCACGGCGAAAAGCCGCGCCGGAGAGAAGTGGATGACCCCCAGGATGGCGAGGAGGTGCTTGAGCTTGAACTCGAGCCCACCGCGCATCAAGCGGGTGATCGTCCCCACGCTCCAGCCGAGCTCCCGTTCCACATCACGGTAAGTCAGGTTGGACAGCCGGATGGCCGACTGCAACATCGCCGTAATGCGAGCGCCCTCTGATTTCGACATGTGATTAAGTCTACAGCAGCCCTTCGGCTCTGCCAAGGGGTGTGCCTCAAATGACAACCGGCTTGCACTGACGGCCACCATGCCGGCTCGGATACCGCGGGGCTCAGCGCGGACGGACCGCGAAATTGATCGTCAGGGTGTAATAGACCTTGACCGGCTTGCCCTCGAGGGTCGCGGGCTTGAAGCGCCAGCCGCAGACCGCGTCGAGGGCACTGGCGGCGAGGATCACCGGGGCGCCGGCGCCCAGCCCGCGCAGGATCACCGGGTTGCGGACCGTCCCTTCGTCATCCAGGATCGCCTCGACGAGCACCTTGCCGCTCAAGCTCTGCTTGCGCGCGGCCTCCGGGTAATAGGGCGGCGGCGCTTCGATCTTCTCCGGCTTCTTCACCATACGCCCGGATCTGTCGCCGGCCCCTATCCGTGCCGGAAACCGCTGCCGGGGAGCGCTGAACGCCGCCCAGCGCCAGGCCGCCACGGCCTGGCCGGCTGGACCGTAGGGCGCGAGATCGAGCTGGTAGAGTCCGGGGAGAAGACTCTGCGCCGCCTGCCACCGGCACACCCACGCCTGCTCGTTGGGATCCTGGCCCGCCCGCGCCAGGGCGCGCAACGCCAGCGTCAATCCCAGGGCGGCGCGCTCGGCTTCTTGCCCACCCCTCAGGCCGGCGTCGTCGAGCAGGCGGTACCAGCGCCGCTCTGCCTGTTCGGAGGCCGGCAGCCAGTGCTGCTGGCGCAACATCCTTTCGATCGACGCCGCCTCCGCGGAGAGCTTGATGAGCTTGTCGAGCGGGAGCCTTCCCGGCGGGTTGAGGACCAGAGAGTAGAGCATCGCCACCGGCTGGCCGCTCTTCTTCGCCGGCTCGAAAAGCCAGTCGCGCATCGCCTCGAGAGCCGTGTAGGCGGCCTCATCGGAGCGCGCCGACAGCACCACCGGGTCGCGCAACCTGCCCTGCGTATCCACGACCGCCTCCAGACGCAGCCACTGCACCGGGTCCCAGGCTCCATGGGCCAGCTGCGGCAGCTCGCCTTGCGTCCTGACGGCGGCCTGCACCGCGGGTCCGGGAGGCTCGACGCTCATCCCGTCAGGAGCCTGGCCGGGCTGGCGCCGCGAGTGTGCCGCGAGGAGCGCTCCCGCCGGCCCAAATGTAAGCAGATCGCCGGCAGGGAACAGCCCTGGGGAGAGCTCCTGCGCGACCGCCCAGTGCCAGAAGGCCTGGTCGGTCTGTCCCGACCCGGCTTCCGCCACGGCCACTCTCGCCAGCCAGTCGCCGCGGTACCCGGTCCAGACGGCGATACGCGGCGCCTGCGCCCGCAGCCGCTGCAAGGCCGCCGGCCACTCTGCCCTGCGGAGCTGGGCATCGATCTCTTCGAAGCTCGGCGCCGGATCCGCCTCGTCCGCCTGCGGCGCCCGCGGCTGGCCGCCGACGGCGCCGGCGTGCTGCCCGGCTGCGACGGGCAGCCCGAGACCCGTGGCGGTTGGCGTGGGGAGCCCCGCCATCAGAACGGCCAGCAGCACCGCGAGCCGGCGCCCGACTGCAACGCGGCGCCGGCTTACGCTGGTGATTTCGCGCATCCTAAACTCCCGATCCTCAGGGCGAGTCTATCCGCAACCGCTCCTGCGAGCGCGGCTCGGATGCGCTCGTCCTCGAGACCCGCCTCCCCCGATCGGGCCGGGCATGATCACGCAATGACCGAGACCATTTCGAGCACCTTCGAACCAAGTGCGCGGTCACCGCTGATCTCGGCGCGCCTCAGCGCCTCTGCGCCCCGAATTCCACGGGTGAAGATCTTCCAGGCGTCTTGCGCCGCAATCGTCACCTGCGCGGCGGCGGTGGCGCTTCCGCCGGCGAAGAGTCTCCAGGCCGCCGCATCCCGCCTTACGATCCACTGGCCGCCTGCGGGACCCGAGATCGTGAGCTGTACCTCGACTCCGTCAGATGCAGGTACGTCGCGATATGTGTGTGGCAATGCGCGAACAAAAGTCTCCAGCACCGGAGCGAACAGCCGCGGCTCATAGAGATCCGGCCGCCCCGTGGCGTCCCGGATCTGTTGTTGATGGTGCCACCGCTCGGTGTATTCGCGCGCGAGATCGAGCCATACGGGCGCCGGCTGCGGCCCCGCCCAGCTCACCGCTTCGCCGACGGCGAGGGGATCGAGAGACAGGAAGTACCGTTCCACTTGGGGCCCCGTGAACGCCAGCAAGTCGCGCAGCACACGCGAGCTCATCCGCCGCGCCGCATCGACCCACGAGGCGTTGAGGCGATTGACGAGGGACACCAGGTCTTCCCAGGTCGTGATCGAAGCACCCGGCGGCGTGTACCTGTCACGACGGCGCGAGAGGATCCCGATATCGCCGCCAAGCAGGTGTAATGCTACGTCGTTGACATTCCAAGTTCCCGCCGCCGTCGGCAGCAGCCATTCATCCGGGCCAAGAGCGTCGAGCAACGACAAGAGCTGCTTTCTCAACTCCGGGAATAGATCGATGACCAGGATGGGGGGCGGAGACATTATTTCCATGCCTGCTGTCGGCGGAGCTTAATCAATACGGCACAACCGCCGCGTCCCAATCGATCACTTGCAGGCCGCGCCCGGGCCGGCAGCGCCCGGCGACGAGCAGACCACGGACCGCTCCGGGCAAAAAAAACACAACTAGGCCCTCTAACTCTAACCGATGGTGTGCGCCCGGCTAGGGCTTGAGGTCGGTGACCGGACCGAACTGCTCGAGATCCGGCTTGACCTTGGCGCCGTCGCCGACCACCACCACCAGCTGCTTGCGCGAGGCGAGGTAGCCCTTCCCCACCCGCTCGACGTCGGCGGCGGCGACGGCATTGATCTTGGGCACGAACTCGCTCAGCTCCTCGGGCGGGAGGCCGTTGACCCAGTTGGCAGCGAGGACGTTGGCGATCGCGCCCTGCAGCTGGTTGCGCAGCAGGTAGAGGCCGGACTGGAAGCGCTTGGCGGTGGCGAGCTCCTCGGCGGTCGGCTGGGTGGTGCCCATGCGGTCGAGCTCGTAGAAGATCTCGTTGAGCGCCGGCGCCGTGACGTCGTTGCGCACGTCGGCGCGGACCCGCAGGCGCCCGCCGGCCTGGCGCGGCGTCACTCCCGAGGCGGGCGAGTAGGAGTAGCCCTTGTCCTCGCGGATGTTCTTGGTCAGCCGGCTGACGAACGAGCCGCCGAGGACGGTGTTGGCGACCACGATCGGATAGTAGTCGGGATCGCTCATCCTGGGCGCCGGAGCGCCGACCAGGAGGAGCGACTGCACGGAGTTGGGGCGGTCGACGAGATAGATGGCGTGCGCGACCGAGGCCGGTGCGGGCGGTGTCGCTGGCGCCGCCTCGCCAACGCCTTTCCAGCCGCCGAAGCCGGCGGCGATGGTCTTGCTGACGGCGGCGGCGGCGACGTCGCCGACCACGACCAGCAGGGCGCGCTCAGGGCGAAAACGGCGCGCGAACTCGCGTTCGAGGATCGCGGGCGTGGTCGCGGCGATCGACTCGGGAGTGGGCGCGACGACGTGGTAAGGATGGTCGCCGTAGAGCGCCCGCGCGAATGCCTTGGCGCCCAGGAACTCGGGCGTCGAGAGGCGCGCCTGGAGGCCCTGGAGGGCATTGGACTGGGCGAGCTTGACCTCGCCGGCGGGGAACGAGGCATGGCGCGCGACGTCCGCGAGGATGCGCAGGATGCGCTCGGCGCCCGAGGAGAGACCGTTCACGGTGACGAAGAGCGCATCCTCGGTCGCGTCGGCGGAGATCTGGCCGCCTGCCGCCTGCAGCTCCTCGGCGAGCTGCTTCGCGGTGCGGGTGGCGGTGCCGTCCTTGACGGTCTCGACCAGCAGCTCCGACAGACCCGGGAGCTCCTTGGGGTCGGCGGCGCCGCCGCCGCGGACGACCAGGATCGCGGTCAGTTTCGGGAACCCCGGGCGCGGCACGATCCAGACCGTGAGCCCCTCGGGGGTCGTGAAGTGGGTGATCGGGGGAACCGGCAGCGGCCGGTCGGCGCCGAAGGGCGGCAGCTCCTTGGGGAGCGGCGGGTCCGCGGCCGCCCGGAGGCCCGCGGGCGAAAGCAGGGAGGCCGCGAGGGCGAGCGCGAAGGCGAAGGCGGCCGCGCCGGCGCGCAGGCCTGACGTCTTCTTGGCGGCATTCATGGCGCGTTTCCTTTTTTCTCCGCGGCCGGCTGGCGGTCGACGACGGTGCGGTTGGCGGCGGTCAGGTAGGTGGCGGCGACGCGCTGCAGGTCGGCCGAGGTGACGGCGGAGATCTTGGCGGGCAGCGTGTTGATGAGCGCCGCGTCGCCGGTGAACAGCTGCAGCAGCGCGATCGAGTTGGCGCGGTTGAGCGGCAGCTCCAGGTTGGAGTAGAGGTCCGACACCATCTTGGTGGTGGTGCGCCGGAGCTCCTCGGCGGGCACGCCGCCGCTGGCGATCCTGGCGACCGCCTCGTCGATGGCGGCGACCACGGACCTGGCGTCGGTCGTCGGCTTGTAGAGCCCGAAGACGGTGAGCAGCGTCGGCCCGTTGAACGACCAGGGGTCGCCGAGCGGCCAGGCGAGACCACCCTGGACGTTGAGCATCAGCTCCTTGCCCTTGACCAGGCCGAGATAGAGGCGCGAGGTCTCGCCGTTCGCGAGCAGATCGGCGAGCACCGCGGCCGGGACATGGTCGCGCGAGCCGCGCGCGGGCATCTTCCAGCCGACGGCCACGGCCGGCACACGCGCCAGCGGATCGCTCTGGGTAAGGGTCCGCTCGGCAGTGTTGAGCACCTCGCTGGTGTCGGGCGGCGGCGGGGTCGGGCGCCGGGCGATGCCGCCGAAGTACTTCTCGATCTTGGCGAAGACGTCGGCTGGCGTGACGTCGCCGGCGATGGCGATGACCGCGTTGTTGGGGCCGTAGAAGCTGTTGTAGAACGACTCGACGTCGGCGAGGGTCGCGGCGTCGAGATCGGCGAACGAGCCATAGCCGTCGTGGTTGTTCTCCCACCTGTCGAACGCCTTGGCCGACAGGTCGGTCCAGTAGAAGATGCCGTAGGGCCGGTTCTTGACGTTGACCCGGATCTCCTCTTTGACCACGTCGCGCTGGTTGTCGAGGTTCTTCTGCGAGAAGTCGAGCGTCTTCATGCGGTCGGCCTCGAGCCACAAGATGGGGTCGAGGGCGGAGACCGGCGCGGTGGCGATGTAGTTGGTGTAGTCGTAGCGGGTCGAGCCGTTGTGCAGGCCGCCGCCGCCCTCGATGACCCGGGCGAGGACGCCCTTGGGAGCGTTGGGCGTGCCCTCGAACATGACGTGCTCGAACAGGTGGGCGAAGCCCGTGCGCCCCTTGGGCTCCAGCCGGAAACCGATGCGGTAGACGGTGGAGATGCCGAAGGTGGGGGCCGCGTGGTCCTCGGAGACCACGACCGTCAGACCGTTGGGGAAAGTCTTGACGGCGATGGGCAGCCGCCAGGCGGGCGGGGGCGGCGCCTGCGCGGCGGCGGCGGCGGTCGCGGCGGCGGCCGGCCCCGGCAGGAAGAGGCAGAGCGCCAGCAGCGCGGCTGACGGCAGTGGTCTGTGCATGAGTCCTCCTCGACGAATCAGCTCGGGTGGGCCAAGATACGCTGGCGAGATACGTTTGCGCAAGGGAAAAGTTGCTCGTTGCTCGACGGGTGGCAGATTCAAAATCCAACCTTCAATTAGCCCAGAGTGGGATTTGCGCTTTCAACGCGCCCTGCCCGAGCAGCAGCCGGGCGACGGCGCGCGTCGTCTCGCCGATGAAGCGCAGCCACTCACCCTCGCCGCGCTCGGCGTCCCGCGCTCAGGGCACGATCCAGTCGCTGGCGGCCGCCAGCCCGCCGGGAGCGCCCGCGGCGGGCTTGACGATGTAGCAGCCCTGCGAGGCGAAGCGCTGCCCGGCGCCCAGGCCGAGGCGCGGGAAGACCCCGGGGTTGGCGTCTCTTTAGGCCTCACGCTCGAGGGTCTCCACGAAGTAGTCGCGGGAGAAGCGGCCGGCCATGCGGTCGAGCGCGTCGTCGGCCGCGGCGAGCGCGAACAGGGTGTCCAGCTCGATGCGCTCGTGCGCGCTCGCCACGCCGCGGGCCCGCAGCCAGGCGTGCGCCCGCCGGGCATGGGGGACGGGGTTTCCGGGGAGGGCGTAGCGGAAGGTCAGGAAGGTGCGGTCGCCGAGCGCCGGCGGCAGCGGCGGCAGCTCCTCGCCGAGCAGGCTGTAGGAGAGATAGAGCTTCGCGGCGCCGCTCGCCGCGACCGCCGGCGCCAGGGCGACGAGGTCGGCGCGGTCGAGCCACAGCACCAGCGCCGTGGGCGCCTCGGGGTCGGCCGGCAGCAGGCTGGCGAGCGCCTTCAGGTTGGCGCCGGTCGTGGCTGTGCCGGCGGCGTCGAGCGCCAGGTCGGCAAGGCGTACGCCCTTCTCGCCTCGCAGCTCCTCGCGCAGCGCGGCGGCCGGCACCCGCCCCGGCGGCTGGTCGCGGAACAGCTGGACGATCCTCACTGGGCGGCCCGCCACCGCTGAAGCCGCCAGGTGGCGGCCGAGGGCCCGCGCCTCGAGCGTCAGGCCGGCCGACAGATAGAGGGTCCAGGCGCCGGCCGGCGCGGCCACCGGCAGATCGACGTTCGGGAAGACGCAGGGCACTGCGGTGCGCTCGCAGAACTCGTGCACCGGCCGCCACTCGCCGGCGCCCAAGCCGCTCAGCAGGGCGAAGACCGGCTGCTCGCCGTAGCTCCGGGCGAGCTGCGCCGCCCAGCTCGCCGGCGGCCCCTCGAGCTGCCAGACGTGGAGCACCCATTCGCGCCAGGTCTGGCGGAAACTGGCCCTTGTCCCGGGCGACGCCGCCGGGCGATCGAGCAGGTGGCGCGTCTCGGCGTTGCGGTAGCGGAAAAACGCCTCCACGACGTCGAGCATCGCCCGCTTCCTGCCCGCATCGACCTCCGGCGCCACCACCACCGCGAAATGGATCGCGGTCGCACCCACGCCTGGCGCCGGCGCGGCGGAGAGCGTGCGGAGATAGGCGATGAGATCGCCGAGGTCGGGCTCGTCAACCTCATAGCGCGGCATCAGCGGGTCGAGCGCCCGGCCCTCGGGGTCGATGCCGCGCCGCAGCGCCGCCGCAAGGCTCGCGGCGGTGTAGGCCGGGCGCTCCCGCGCCGCGCGCAGCCGGGTCCACGAGGCCTGGGAGAGCTCTTCCTGGTAGAGCTTGCCGAGCAGCTCGGCGGCCGAGGGCGGCGTGCCGGAGAACAGCGCCGGACCGGTCACCGGCGGCACCAGAGTTCCCCCTTCGACGCCGCCGAAGCCGCTCGGCCGGTGGCAGCTCGCGCAGGCGAGCTGCGCGCCGGCGATCGGCACGTCGCCCTGCGTGAGGCCGCGCAGCGGGCGGCCGGACGGCAGCACGCCTTCGCGGTAGATTCGCCGGCCCCGCTCCACCGCCGAGGCGGGCGCTTCCCCGGAGACCGCTTCCCCGGGCAGCCCGCCAGCGGCCCCAGCCGCAGCCGGGGCGGCATCCGGCGCGGCCGCTGCGGAGCCGGCCAGACGGACCTCGGCCGCCAGCTCCGCGGCACTCAGGAAACCTTCCAGGCGCAGCCAGGGGCGCCGCGGCCCGGCCTGGACGAAGGTCAAGGGCTCGTGCCGCATCTTGTTGCCGCGGTAGGCGTCGAAGGCGCGCTCGACCGCGATCACGTCTTCCAGCCGCCCGCCGAGCAGCCGCCAGCGCGGCCCGGCCTGGAAGCGGCGGGCATACGCCGCCAACCGCACCGGCGCGTCGAAGTCGGGATCGATCGAAATCGACACCAGGCGGGCTCGCGGCAGCTTCTCCTGGACGGCCGCGAAAGTGCCAGACAAGACCGGGCAGATCGTCGAGCAGCTGGTGAAGATGAACTGCAGCAGGACCGGGCCGCCGGCAGCCAGCTCGTCGGCCAGCCGCACCCGCGCGCCGGCCTGGTCCACCAGCGTGACGTCGGGAGGCCGGTAGTCGGCGGCCGAGCGGGTGTAGCGCGCCTCCGTGCCCCGCGCCGGAGCGGGCGCCCAGACCAATAGGCTGCCGAGCAGCGCCAAGACGGCCAGGCGGCGCGCGGCCGGGCGGTCTGCGGCCATCATGGCTAATGCACCGAGAAGATGGCCTCGTCGTGGTGCACCGGATCGAACTGATAGAAGCGCAGGCGGCGCGACGGATCGAAGTTGAAGGTGATCTCGACGTTGTGCTTGCCGAACCGGGTGGGATTTCGCGGGTCGGCCGCCGGCACGGTGATCAGCGGCAGCGCGGGCATCGTCCCCATGGCGGGCATCGGCGCCGCCACCGGATACCAGTAGACCCGGCCGAAGGTGAACCAGCACCCCGAGCCGCCGACCTTGACCGACGATTTGAACTGGTTCTCCCAACCGCGGGCGCCGCCGAAGTCGACCACCGCGTAGCCATGGTCGAAGAAGTCGCCGTTGACGAGGGTCACCTTGACCGAAACGCCGCGCGTCTGCCAGCGCGGGAAGATCCGCAGGTTGCCGTCTCGCCACTCGCCGTAGATCGTGTTGTTGGCGTAGAAGAGGGTGAGGTCGGAGGACTGATCGACCTCGACGCCGCTCGGCAGCTGCGTGCGATCGGTCCAGTCGAAGAAGGCCGAGCGCCCTTCTTGCAGCAGGACCGTGAGCGCCGGGATGTCATCCTTGCGGGCGGCCTCGAGCGCCTGGTACAAAGCGTTCCACATCCGCTTCTCGGGCGCCCTGTCGCCGATCTGGCCGATCGCCGTCCGCTTCGCCGCTTCGCTCGATCGCGGCGACGGGCCAAAGACGTTGATCTCCCATTGCAGGAGGCTCAGGCCGTTGATCTTGGTCGCGGCATCTTCCATCACCTGGGCACGCGGCGGATGCATGCGCCAGCCCCAGTTGTAGACCAGGTGGTAGTACTCGCCGGGAGCCATCTTGACCCTGAAGACGGTGCGCGTCCCGTCGCGCATCGGGAAAAAGGTCTGATCCATCGCGGCGAGGGGCGAGGGCGGCGTGCCGGCGGTCGGGTCGGAATACATGACGAAAGGCGAGAAGTCATCCTCGCCGCGGTTCAGCACGTCCACGGTGTAGACGATCGTCCATGGGACGTTCGGGACCAGGCTCCGGTCCAGGATGGCGGTGTCGGATTCCAGGTGGCTGTCGTACCAGACCTGGTGGACATGGACCTCGCCGCCGACGAGCGCGCCCTTCTCATCGTGGATCGGCCGGACCTGCTTCAACTTGTCGGGTCCGTCGTAGTGCAGCACGGGAAAGCCGCTGTAGACGCGGCCGACGATCGGATTGCCTTCCAAGATGTCGATGCCGCGCTGGATCTCGTACAGCACGACGGGCTCGTTGACCGGAGCTTCCGGATCGCGGCCGGCGCTCACATACTTCTCGATCGATTCCCAGACGCGCGCCAGGTCGTCGCGCGGCGAGGCCGAGTTGATTGAGCTCACCAGCGGATCGCCGTCGAGCAGGTTGTAGGGCACGGCGGGGCGTGGACGGCAGCGTGTTGGGGATGGAGTTGCCGGCGCTGTCGAAAAGGTCGGTATAGATGGTCGGCAGGAAGTTCGTGCCCGGTGGGTCGAGAAACGGCTTGCTGGGCGCGAAGAGGCTCGCGCCGCTCGACACCTTCGTGGTGTCGCCGCTGGTCGTCACCGTCGATCGGGGAGGCGACCCCTGCGGATGGGGATGGCGGTAGGGGCTGGTTCCGGAGGCGGTGCCGGCACTCGCGCCGGAGCTGGCAGTGGCGGCGGCGACGGAGCCTGCGCCGCCCGCAAGAGACGCCGCCAGCAGGCCGGCGAGCAGCAGGGCGAGCGGCGCCGGTCCGCGGCGTCGCGGCGGGCCTTCGACCCGGCTCCCGGTAGCCACCCAGGAGAGGCGGGCGGCCAGCCAGGCGGCGTTCGAACGCGCCGGCGCCGAGCCCCACAAGCCGACCGCGTCGTTGCCGTAGCGCACGATGCCGAGCGAGCAGTCCTCGACCGGCGCCGCTCCGTGACGGCCCGGGTGAGCGAAGAAGCTGCGGTGCAGGACCTCGATCGTCGCCGGCTCGCCGGTCAGGAAGAGCCAGCCCGGCCGGGCGCCGTGCCGGGCGGCGAAGTCGCGCAGCGCGCGCGGCGAGTCGTGCTCGGGATCGACGGTGATCGAGTACATGAAGGCGTCGCGCCCCAAGCGGTCGCCGAGCGCTCTCTGGACTTCGGCCAAGCTGGCGGTCACCGGGTTCGCGGCCTCGCCGGCGATCGACATGAAATTGATCATCACCGTCTTACCCTGGATCAGGTCGCGATAGAAAAGCGCCTCGCGGTTCTCGTGCGAGCGGACCAGGACGTTCGGGAAGGTGCCGGCGGCCGCGCTGCAGCCGTCGCCGTCGGACCCGGCGCCGGGCTGCCGCGCAGCGGCGCCGGCGGAGCCGATGCCGGGGAGCGTCGTCACGGCCGCCCCTTTGGCGATGGAGGTCAACATTTCTCGTCTGTTCATGGCCGCATTCCTCTCCGCGGTTTGCGCCGCGCTCGAGACAGGGCGGGGGGAGGCCGGCGCGGCGCCTCGCCCAGCGCCAGGATCAGGGCTTGATCGGCGGCGTCGGCGGCGGCCCCTGGTCCTGCTCCGCCGTGGGACTCGCCGGCCGCGGCTCCGCGTGCGGGGGCTTGTCGGGCTTGCCGTAGACCTCGGCGGCGGAGCGCGGTCCGGTGAATCCCTTGCCCGGCTCCACGATGTCCCAGCGCACCATCATCGCGTGGTCCTCGTGCACCACGTTGTGGCAGTGCATCACGTACTTGCCGAGGAAATCGGTCCAGTGCATGTAGATCTTGATCTCATCGCCCGGCATCAGGGTGGCGATGTCCCGCCGCTTGCCGCCCATGAAGCGCATCACCGGTTTCTTCTCCGAGCTGGGTTCGCTGAAGTAGGCTTGCAGCTTGGTTTTATCACCGCTCTCGTGGGTGCCTGCCTGGACCTGGTTGTTGCTCACCGGCCTGCCGTTGACCTCGAGCAGCAGGTACTCGGTGAAGTGGCTGTGGATGGGATGGGACCAGTTGTTGCCGCCGTTCCTGATCGTCCAGATCTCCGAGGTGCCCCGCTCGATGCCGGCGTCGATGCGGTTGGGATCGAAGATCTGGCCGTTCACCGTCCACAGGCCGCCCACGTAGTCGAAGACCCAGGTCCGCTCCTGCCTGACCAGGCTCATGTCGACGGGCGGCAGCGGACGGAACTTTTCGGGAACGCGACTGGGGTCCTTGCCGCTTGCCGCGACGACCTGGAACTGGATGAGGGGGTCGCCGCGGTCCCAGAGGCCGCCCGAGGGGCCCTGGCCCTGGATCTGCCGCAGCTTGTTCAGCAGCTCGACCTTGGCGCCCACGTTGTACTGCGCGAAATCGATGATCACGTCGACGCGCTGCGCCACGCTCAGGAGGATGCTCTCGGCTTCGAGCGGCCCGGGGAGGAAGTTGCCGTCGCCGGTGATGACGGTGAAGTTCTTGCCCGTGCTCAAGAACAGCTGGTAGAACCGCGACGGCCCGCCGTTCAGGATGCGGAAGCGGTACTTGCGCCTCTCGACCTGGAAGAAGGGCTGGATCTTGCGGTTGACCGTGTAGCGGTCGCCCAAGATGCCGTTGGTGTTGAACGGGCTCCACCGCACCTGGCCGTTGGCATCGAACAGCACGTCATGCAGGATGAGCGGCACGTCGTACTTGCCGCTGGGCAGGTGCCAGGCTTCGGGGTTCGGGTCGTTCTCGTCGCCCGAGTCCTGCTCGTCGAAAAGCAGGTAGAAGCCATCCAGCCCGGCGTAGACGTTGGTGGCGGTGAAGTCGAGGCGGTGATCGTGGTACCAGAGCGTCGCCAGCTTCTCGCGGGGGTCGCGTCCGGAGGGGAAGTTGGCATAGTGATGATCCCAGAACTCGCCCGAATCGATCCAGTCCTGGGGGCTGCCGTCGCTCTCCGAAGCGGTGTGCCCGTTGTGGAGATGGGTGCTGGTGGAGGGCAGGGCGAAGCCGACGCGGCCGAACCCGACCGGCGGCAGGCCGTTCACGCGCCGCACCAGGACCGGCTCGCCGTAGCGTGCGTGGTAGGTGGGCCCGGGGGTGGAGCCGTCGAAACCCCACGACCAGCTGCCGGCGTTGTAGGGTGGGTCCGGGTGATAGAACCAGAGGAACTCCTGCTCGCGGACCTCGTACAGCTTCTTCGGCGGGAACTCCTCGTAGCGCTGGTGGGCGCGCGGGTCGGGGGGCGGATCGAGCGCCGCGACCGGCTGCTTGATCGGCGGCACGAAAAGCGGCGCGACGAAGGGCCGCGCCTTGGGGCTCGGAGTTTGCGCGTCGGGAGGCTCTCCGTCCGGGGCGCAGAGGAACTTCAGCAGCTCTTTCGGGTCCTCGGCCTCGACGCCGCGGCGCGCCAACAAGGCGCCACCGCCGGCCACCAGGCCGATCTTCAAGCAATCGCGCCTCTGGATCATCAGCGACTCCCTGGCCGCTCGCAAAAAGCCCGCTGAGGCGAGCCTTCCCCGCGGCGAGGCTGCACTTAGGCCTCTGCGCCGCCGGCGGCCGGTCAACTGCTGAAGCAAGGTCTTGCTATCGCGATTGAACCTAGCAAGCTGCCTCGCCGACGGCAAGCGGGAGCCGGCCCGCCCAAGCCGCCGCCGGCGCCCGAGAGGCTTGCGGCCAGAGACCGTAACCGCTTGAAAACAAGCCCTCTGCATCCGCTCCATACCCTCCCGGCGGCGCACTCGCGGTGAATCCAAAATAGACCTCGGGAGCTGCTCAGACACTCAGTCATGCTATCCTCCTTACCGGAGGAAAGGAGCATGGCTACAGCCACTCTCACCAGCAAGGGACAGATTACGCTTCCCAAAGAAGTGCGGGAGCACCTTCATCTTGGAGAAGGAGACCGTCTGGAATTCGTGATCCGAAGCGATGGCGAGGTTCATGTCCAGCCGGTCGCCGGCTCCTACCGGGACCTGCGGGGTATGGTCCGACGGCCTGGGAAACTCTCGCCTTCGGACGAGGCCCTCGACCAGGAGATGACGCGGCTGCTGGCGGAGGACGATGAGCGAATCCGCAGGGGCGGTCTGTGAGGGGGCTCGATACCAACATCCTGCTTCGCTTTCTCACCGCTGACGATCCAATTCAGGCCGAACGGGTGGCTGCCCTCTTCGAAGAGGCCGAGCGAACCGGCGAGCGCCTCTTTGTCAGCATCATCGCGCTCTGCGAGCTCTCGTGGACGCTCCGCGGCAAGCCCTACCGCCTCGCTCGGGGCCAGATCGCCGCCGTCCTGGAAAGAATCCTCGGTACCAGCCTGCTCGAAGTGCAGGACCGAGGTCTCGTCCGCCGCGCGCTCGCCGAGTATCGCCCGGGCCGGGCCGATTTCGCCGACTACCTGCTCGGACGGCAAAACCTCGAGGCTGGCTGCGCCGCCACGGTGACCTTCGACCGCAAGCTGAATGGGGCTGCCGGATTCTCTTTTCTTGCGTGAGGTCCGCCCGAGAGCCATTCGCATGTGGAAGATCGCGGTGCCGTGGTGGGAGCTGGTCGTCCGGGGGGCCGTGGTCTATGGCTTTCTGCTCGTGCTGCTGCGCGCCACGGGCAAGCGGCAGGTCGGACAGCTGGCCCCCTTCGACCTCGTCCTTCTGCTGGTGCTCTCGAACGCGGTGCAGAACTCGATGAATGCCGGCGACAACTCGCTGGTCGGCGGGCTGGTCTCGGCCACCACGCTGGTCGGGCTGAACTACCTGGTCGGCCTGGCCACCTACCGCAGCAAGCGGCTGGAGACGATCGTCGAGGGCCAGCCGCAGGTGCTGATCCACAACGGCAAGCTCTTCGAGGAGGTGATGGCGAGAGAGAAGCTGACCCGCCACGAGCTCAACGCGGCGCTGCGCCGGGCAGGCTGCAGCTGCGTGGAGGAGGTGCGCTCTGCCATCCTCGAGAACAACGGCGCGATCAGCGTGGTCCCGGGCAGGGCCAAAGCCGCCGCGAGCGCAGCGCACGATTTGCCGCGCGACACGCCTTCCTAGAGCCGCCCCCGAAGGGGTGTGGAGAACGCCGCGAGAGAACGTGCAAGCGGGTCCAGGCGCCCGCCATGAACGGCGATCCTCTTGCCGAGCTTGCATGCCTGCACTCTCATGATATCGTGCTGTCATGGGCAAGCAACTGACGATTCGCGGCGTTTCAGAGGAGGTCGGGAGCAGACTGAAGAGCGTCAGCCGAGAGAGAGGCCAGAGCGTCAACGCCACCGTGCTCGAGATCCTCGCGGCCGCTGTCGGAGTGGACGAGCGGCGGCGCAGGCTGACTCGTTACGTCACCTGGAACCTGGAGGATCTGGAAGAGCTCAACCAGGCACTGGCGGCGCAACGGTCGACCGATGATCCCCTCTGGCGCTGACGCTGCCGGTCGATTGGTCCTCGACACCTCCGCCTATTCTCACTTCAGGGCGGGAGACGAACGAGTCCTCGAGTTGATCGCTGTGGCCGAGATCGTCGGTCTCCCGACCATCGTCTTGGGAGAGTTGGAGGCTGCTTTCACGCTGGGGCGGCGCGAACGGGAAAACCGCTCGATCCTCACCGAATTCCTTGCCGAGGGCTTCGTCTCCATCCTACCGGTGACACCCGCGGTGGCCCGCCGCTACGGCCGGCTGTTCGCCGACCTGCGGCGAGCCGGTACGCCCGTCCCGGTCAACGATGTCTGGATCGCGGCAACCGCTTTGGATTGCGGCGGGCATCTCCTGACCTTCGACGGCGACTTCGGGCGCATCGTCGCCCTCGACTGCACCATCTTGGCGCCCTGAATCCGCCACGGTCAGCGGGTTGCCGGCTCCCTCCCCTTGCGCTTCGACAAGAGAGGATGTAGGGTGTGGGCCATGCTCACCGATCTCTGGATTCGTCTACGCGCCCTCTTGCGGCGGAAGGTCGTCGAGGCGGAGCTCGACGAGGAGCTGCGCTTTCACTACGAGCGGCAGGTCGAGAAGAACCTGCGCTCCGGGCTGACGCGCGAGGAAGCCGTGCGGCAGGCGCGGCTCCAGATCGGCGGCCTCGACCAGGTCAAGGAGGCCTGCCGTGAAGCGCGCGGGGTGGGCTGGGCCGAGACGCTGCAGCGCGACCTCCGCTATGCCCTGCGCATGCTGCGCCGGGATCCGCGCTTCACCTCGATTGCCGTTCTCACCCTCGCCCTGGGCATCGGCTCAACCACCGCGACCTTCTCGGTGATCGATGCGGTCTTGCTGCGGCCGCTGCCGTACAAGGACGCGTCCAGGCTGGTGCTGGCCTGGGAGACCAAGGAGCCGGACCGGAGCGAGCACGGGACCGTCACGCCGCCGGATTTCCTGGAGTGGCAGCGGCAGAGCACTGCCTTTGGCGGCATGGCAGCCGTGGCCGACGAGCGCGACAACCTGACCGGCAACGGCGAGCCCGAGCAGGTAGTCGTGCAGCTGGTCACGACGGATTTCTTCTCGCTGCTCGGCGTGCAGCCGGTCCTCGGCCGCAGCTTCACCGCCGAGGAGGTGCAGCCCGGGAAGAACCGCGTGGTCGTGCTCAGCTACGGCCTCTGGCAGGAGCGCTTCGGCGGCAGCCCGGCGATCGTCGGCAAGACCCTGGAGATCAACGGCCACCGCCAGACGGTGGTCGGCGTCGCGCCCGCGAGCTTTACCTGGTTCATCAAACGCGGTGCGCTGACCGCCGCCAAGCCGCGGCTCTGGGCACCCTTCGTCTTCCCGCCTTCGTTCCATGACCGCCGGCAGGTGGGCGGCTTCCTCACCGTGGTCGCCCGCCTCGCGCCGCGCGTGCCGCTCCCCCGGGCGCGGAGCGAGATGGATGCGATCGCCGCCCGCATCGCCCGAGACAACCCCGAGACCAACCGTCACGCGGGTGTCAACCTGGTTCCTTTGCACGAAGAGATCGCCGGCGATCTGCGTCCCGCGCTGCTCATCCTGCTCGGCGCGGTCGCCCTGGTGCTGCTGATCGCCTGCGCCAACGTGTCGGGTCTGCTGCTGGCGCGCGCCGCGAGCCGCGAGGGGGAGGTGGCGATCCGCGCCGCGATCGGCGCCAGCCGCGGCAGGATCGCGCGCCAGCTGCTGACCGAGAGCCTGGTGCTGGCGGCGATCGGCGGCACCCTCGGAGCGGCGGCAGCAATCGTGGGCACCAACGTCTTGCTCGCCGCGAGCCCGGAGAACCTGCTCGACCTGAAGTCGGTCGGGATCGATGGGCGACTGCTGCTCTTTGCGGCCGGCGTAACCCTGCTCGCCGGCCTCGTCTTCGGCTGCCTGCCCTCCTACCTGTCGGCGCACCCGCGCCTCGCCGACACGCTCAGGCAGGCAGCCGGCCGATCGCCGGGCGGCGGCCGGCGCCGGCTGGGGCACAGCGCCTTCGTGGTCGCCCAGATCAGCCTGGCGCTCGTCCTCTGCGTCGGCTCGGGGCTGCTGGTGCGCAGCTTCGTTCGCCTGCTGGGGGTCGACCCGGGCTTCGATCCCGACCGGCTGCTCTCCTTCACCGTGGCGCTCCCGGCATCGCGCTACGGCACTGACCCGGCGCGGGCGGCATTCTTCCAGCAGCTGCTGGCCCGGACCGGCCGGCTGCCGGGAGTGCGGTCGGTCAGCATGAGCAACATCGCGCCGCTCGCCGGGCAGGGTCCGGGGACCTCGGTTCACATTCTCGGCCAGCCGGCGCGCTCGCTCAACGATCTGCCGCCGGCCGCGGTGCGCGTCGTCGGTCCGGAGTACTTCCGCACCCTGGGCATCCCGCTGCGCTCGGGAAGGGCCTTCAGCTCGGTCGAGATGGAGCAGGCGCGGCACGTCGTGATCGTCAATCGAGCCTTCGCCGAGAAATACCTGCCGGGCGAGAACCCGCTCGGCAAAAAGGCCGTGATCTTCATGAAAAGTCTGGAAGAAAGCGGCAACGAGCCGTCGGAGATCATCGGCGTCGCCGGCGACGTGCACGAGCTGGGGCTCGACACGGCGGCCGAGCCGACGGTCTATTGGCCGTTCCCGGAGCTGGTCTATTCGCGCATGAGCATCCTGGTGCGCACGGCGACTGATCCGCTGGCGCTGGTGGCCGACGCGCGCCGCGAGGTGCGGCAGCTCGACCCGCAGCTGCCGCTCGCCAACGTCACCACGCTGCAGCGGCTGCTGGGGGACTCGCTCGCCCGCTCGCGCTTCACGATGCTGCTGCTGGGCCTGTTCGGCGCGGCGGCGCTGGCGCTGGCGGCAGTCGGCATCTATGGCGTCGTCACCTACAGCGTAGCGCAGCGCACCCATGAGCTGGGCGTGCGCATCGCGCTCGGCGCGGAGCGGCGCGACCTGCTCCGGTTGGTGCTCGAGCAGGGCACGCGGCTGACTTTGCTGGGCATCGGCGCCGGGATCGTGGGGGCGCTCGCCTTCACCCGCCTCCTGGCCAGCCTCCTGTTCGGCGTCGGCACGACCGACCCGCTGACCTTCGCCGCCGTCGCGGTCTTGCTGGCGCTGGCGGTGCTCGGCGCGTGCTGGATCCCGGCGCGCCGCGCGATGCGCGTCGATCCGATGGCGGCGCTGCGCCACCAGTAGCAGGCGCATCGCACCGCGGCGGGGAACTGGCCGCTGCGGCTCAGGCGCGCAGCACGCGGCTCGGGTCGAGGTCGCTGGCGCGGCGCGCCGGCAGATAGGTGGCGAGCAGGGAGGCCGCGAGCAGCAGCAGGGGGACGCCGCCAAAGATCAGCGGATCGGCGGGGCTGACGCCGTAGAGCAGCGCGGAGAGGGAGCGCATCGCCGGCAGCGCGACGGCGACGCCGATCCCGACGCCGAGCAGGGCCAGCCGCGCCCCCTGCGCGGTGATCATCGCCAGCAGCCGCGCCCGGCCGGCGCCGAGCGCCATCCGGATGCCGATCTCGCGCTGGCGCTGCGCGACCGCGAAGGCGGTCACGCCGTAGACGCCCAGAGCGGCGATGGCGAGCGCCAGCGCGCCAAAGACGGTGAACCACTCTCCCCACAGCCGCGGCAGCCAGAGCTCGCGGCCGATCACCTCGTCCATGGTCAGCAGGTGGAAGACCGGCACCCCCGCCCCGGCGGCGCGCACCTGGGCGCGGATCGCCGGAGCCAGCTCGCCCGGCGGGCCGCTCGCCGCCACCACCAGGGTCATGTTGGGCGACAGGCTCAGCGGGTAGGGCAGGTAGATCTGGGCCGGCGGGATGGCGTCGAGCCCGGCCAGGTGGAAGGAGCGGTCGACGTTGCCGGTCACGCCGATCACCCGCAGCCACGGCGTGGCGGCGGCGGCCCCACCGCCGACGCAGCGCAGCTCGCGGCCCAGCGGTTCCGCCCCCGGCCAGAGCCGGCGGGCCAGCGACTCGCTGACCAGGACCAGCGGCTGCGCGCCATCGGCCTCCTCCCGGGTGAAATCGCGCCCTTGCACGATCGGGATGCCGATGGTGCGCAGATAGCCCGCGGTCGCGGCATGGTGCACCGCGACCGGCTCGGTGCCACGCGGCAGCGTCCGGTCGCGGGCGGCCAGGCTGACCTCGGCATAGCCGTCGTGGCTGATCGGCAGCGACTCGGCGAGCCCCGCGCCGCGCACCCCCGGCAGCGCGGCGACGCGCTGCTGCAGGTCGTGGAAGAAGACCCGGCGCCGGGCCGGGTCGCGGTACTCGTCGGAGGAGAGCGACAGGCGGACGGTGAGCAGGCCGGCGCTGCGGTAGCCGCGTGGCGCCGACTGCAGGTGCACGAAGCTCTTGGCCATCAGCATGGCGCCGATCAACACCACCACCGAGAGCGCGAACTCGCCCACCACCAGGGCGCGCTGCAGCCGGGAGCCGCCCGCCCCCGGCGAGCCCACGCCGCCGGCGCGCAGGGCCGCGAAGGCATCGCGGCGTGCCGCCCAGAGGGCCGGCGCGAGGCCGAAGACCGCGGTCGAGAGCAGCGCCGCGAGCACTCCGAAAAGGACGATCCTGGCGTCGAGCTCGAAATGGATCCAGTAAGGGATCGCGACCGGCACGGTCGAGACCATGAGCCGCACCAGGCTTCCCGACACCGCCACCCCCACGACCGCCGCCGCCCCGGCCAGCAGCAGGCTCTCGCAGAGCGACTGGCGCACCAGGCTGCCGCGGCTCGCCCCGAGCGCAGCGCGCACCGCGCTCTCGGTGGCGCGGCCGGCGGCCAGAGTCAGCATCAAGGTCGCCACATTGGCGGCGATGATGAGCAGCACGCACACCACCGCCGCCAGCATCATGTACATGCCGATGCGCGGTCCCGCCGGCATCATCTCCGCGCGCAGCGGCCGCACCCGCGCTCCCCAGCGCGCGTTGGTCGCCGGGTACTGCGCGGCGAGCCGGCGCGCCACCCCGTCCATGGCGCGCTGCGCCTGGCCGAGCGTCACCCCGGGCGCGAGCCGCGCCAGACCTCCTAGCGATCTCGCGTCGCGCCGTCCCGGCTCACCGCCCAGGGCAAGCGGTTTCCAGAGCTGCGCGAACTCCGGAAAGGCGAAGCGCTCCGGCATCACCCCGACCACCTCGAAGAGGCGCCCGTCGAGGCGCAGCGTCTTGCCCACCACCCGCGGGTCGCCGCGGAAGCGGCGCTGCCAGAGCTCGTGGCCGAGCAGCGCCACGGCCGCCCGGTGCGGCTCCTCCTCCTCGGGCCGGAAGCCGCGCCCGAGCAATGGCGCCACCCCGAGCATCGCGAACAGGTTGGCCGAGACCTCGCACCCTTCGACCCGCTCCGGCTCCTCCTCGGTGCTCACGTTGAAGCTCCGCCGCGCCAGCGCCCCGACCGCCGTGAACACCCCGTTCTGGTCGCGCCAATCACGGTAGTCGGCGACCGAGATCGGCTCCCAGTCGGTGCCCGCCGTCTCGCGCGCACCGTGCAGCGCCACCAGCCGGTCGCCGTCCAGGTAGGGCAGCGGCCGGACGAGCATGGCGTCGATGAAGTTGAAGATCGCGGTGTCGAGCCCCACCCCGAGCCCGAGGATCGCCACCACGGAGAGCGAAAAAACCGGCCGCCACGCCAGCACCCGCCACGCGTACCGCAGCTGTCGCAGCATCGCAGGCCTCACTCCTGGTGGAGGGCGATGATCGGATCGAGCTGGCTGGCGCGGCGAGCCGGCACGAAGCTGGCGAGGGCGGCGACCGCGGCCAGGAGCACGGGGGTCAAGGCGTAGATCAGCGGATCGTGCACGGTTACGCCGACGAGCTGGCTGGCGAGCAGCCGGGTGGCGGCAAGGGCGCCGGCCAGGCCGGCCGCGATCCCGATCAACACGGTGCCCATCCCCTGGCTCAGCACCAGGCCCAGGACCTGTGCGGACTGGGCGCCGAGCGCCATCCGGATGCCGATCTCGCGCCGGCGCATCTGGACGAGATAGGAAAGGACGCCGTAGATGCCCACCGAGGCGAGGGTCAGGGCGAGGAGCGCCATCAGGCCGAGCAAGACGGCGGTGAAACGCGGCGTGCCGAGCGATGCGGCACGGATCTCGTCCATCGTCTTGACGTCGGTGATCGGCTGGCCCGGGTCGACGGCCCAGATCTGCTTTTCGATCGCCGCCGTGAGGCCCGGAGAAGCGGCCCCGGTGCGGGCCACGACGCTGATCGGCAGCAGACCGACGAACATCTTGGCCAGCGGGTCGGGCATCTGCGCGAGCGGGACGTAGAGCAGGGCCGGCACTTTGCGGGCGACGCCCTCCTCGTGCACGTCTCTGACGATGCCGACGACGGTGCGCGGGCCGCGGTCGGCCAGCTCCTCGGACCCCGCGAGGCCGATCACGATGCGGCGGCCAATCGGATTCTCGTGCGGCCAGGCGCGGCGGGCCGCGGTCTCGTTGAGCAGCGCAACGAGCGGCGCTCCGACCCGGTCGCCGGCGGTGAAGCCGCGGCCGCGCAGCACCGGGATGCGCAGCACCTGCAGGAGCTCGGGGGTCAGCGCGCGGTAGTCGGCGTTGTAGTCGCCCCTGCCGTCCTCGCCGCCGCCCTGGCGCCCCTCGACCTGGAAGGGGAGGTCGGGGCCCTCCTCGAGCGGCAGGGTCGAGGCGGCCGCCGCGCCGCGCACCCCAGGCAGGGCGGCGATACGCTCCAGGACCTGCGAGCTGAAGCGCTCGAGGGCGGCCGCCGAACCGTATCTGGCGGCCGGCAGCGAGAGCTTCATGGTCAGCAGCTGGGAGCTGTCGAAGCCGGGCTGGGTCGCGACCAGGCCGACGAAGCTGCGCATGAGCAGCGCGGCGCTGATGATGAGGACGAGGGCCAGCGCCACCTCGGAGGTCACCAGCAGGCGGCGCGTCAAGCGGCCGCCTGCGCTGCCGGCCGTCCGGTTCGAGCCTTCCTTGAGCGGCTCGTGCAGGTTGGAGCGCAGCGCCTGGAGCGCCGGCGCGAGGCCGAAGAGCACTCCGGCGGCGAGCGACAGCAGGAGGGTGAAGGCGAGCACCCGCAGGTCGATGCCGATCTCGGCCAGACGATCGATCTGGAACGGGTTCGCCGCCAGCAGCGGGCGGATGGCGGCGGCGCCGAGCAGGATGCCGGCGCCGCCGCCGAGCAGTGCCAGCAGGCAGCTTTCGGTGAGCAGCTGGCGCACCACCCGCCACGAGCCGGCGCCGAGCGCACTGCGAATGGCGATCTCGCGCTGGCGCGCCGCGGCGCGCGCCAGCTGCAGGTTGGCGATGTTGACGCAGGCGATGAGCAGCACCGCGCCGACCGCCGCCAGCAGCACCAGCAGCGCCGGCCTGGTGCTGCCGTAGAGCACTTGCTGGAGCGGCCACACGGAGAAGCTCTCATCGGGGCTCAGGTGGTGGGGAAAGGCGGCGTCGAACGCCCGCCCCAACGCCCTGGCTTTGGCCGCGGCGGCTGCGAGCGGCACCCCCTCCTGCAGCCGCCCGAGCACGCCGAAATAGTTGCCCGGGTTGGCGCTCGCCGGATCGAAGCGGAAGGGGGTCCAGAGCTCGGCGGTGCTCGGCAGGCGGAAGCTCCGGGGCATGACGCCGACCACCGTATAGCCTTCGCCGTTGAGCAGCAGCTGGCGGCCGAGCAGGCCGGGATCGGCGCCGAAGCGCCGGGTCCAGAGTCCTTGGCTCAAGACCACGACACGGCGCGCGCCGGGCCGGTCCTCTTCGGGCAGGAAATCGCGCCCGAGCGCCGGCACCACGCCGGCGGTGGCAAAGAAATCGCGGCTCACGTAGGCGCCGCGCAGGCGCTCGGGCTGACCGCCGCCCGCCAGGTTGAAGCCGCCGCCGATCGTGTCGTAAGCCGCCAGGCGGCCCAGCTCGCGCTGCATGCGGTCGCGCAGGAAGAAGAATTTAGGCACCGACAGCGAATCGGCCTCCCCTTTCGGCCACTGGCGGATGAGCACCATCAGGCGATCGGCCCGCGGCAGAGGCAGCGGCTTGAGCAGCAGGCCGTCGGCGACGCTGAAGATGGCGGTGTTGGCGCCGATCGCGAGCGCCAGGGTCAGAACCGCCACCGCAGTGAAACCCGGCTCCCGTGCCAGAGCGCGCGCCGCGTACTTCAGATCCGCCAGGGTTCCCATGGCCCGGACCTCCTCGTCGTCGTCTGAAAGGCCCTACGCCCCAGCCGGCGGAAATGTTTCGGGCCGAGGCGTCCACCCGGTCCCCCGAGCGCCTGGGCCGGCGGTTCGCTGCCGCCGCCGGTCGAGCCAGGCACGGGAGCGGGCGCCATGACCGCCCTCACGATCGTGCGAAACCGAGTTGGTGCTCGAGCGCATAACGCATGAGCTCGGCGGTGGTCCGCATCCTCATTTTCCTCAGGATGCTGGCCCGTTGAGTGCGGATCGTCGTCGCGCTCCGGCCCAGCCTGGAGGCGATCTGGCCGGGCGTCAAGCCCGACGAGATCAGACGCGCCACTTCGAGCTCGCGCCGTGACAACGCGGCGTGCGGCATCATCGCCGCACGGTCCGGCGCCCCGAGGGCACCGAGGAGTCGCTCGACCAGGCACGGCGCGATGTACTTGCCACCGCCGTGGAGGATGCGGATGGCCGCAACCAACTGTTGTGGCGCCACGTCCTTCACCATGTAGCCGTCCGCCCCATGCGCGAAGCAGCGGATGGCATGGTGGTCCTCCGGGTGAACGGTCAAGATCAGGACGCGAAGCCGCCGGTTTCGCCGCTTGAGCTCGCGGGTAGTCTCGAGGCCTCCCTTGCCAGGCATCGACAGGTCCAGCACCACGACGTCGGGGCTCAGGGCATCCGCTTTCTCCAAGGCTTCCTCGCCGGAGCTCGCCTCTCCCGTCACCACCAGGTCGCCCGCAGCTTCGAGGACGCTCTTGACGCCTTCGCGGAAGATCTGGTGGTCATCGGCAAGCAGGACTTTGATCATTTGCATCGCTTTGTGCCTCCATGCTTGTTTCCGAAAGCAGGATATGTTGCGGCGCCGGCCGGAGTCAGCCGGCAAGAGCCTCGCTTTCGGGTAGGAAGCGCCCGTCGGTACTGTCAGGCTTGGCCCTACAAATGACGATGCTGGCTACTCGAAGATGCGATGGAGCATCCCGTACTCGATCAGATCCGAGTTGTCGGTCATCTTCATCTTGCCGAGGATGCGGGTGCGGTAGGTGCTGACCGTGGAGACCGAAAGACCGAGCACCCTGGCAATGGCGGTGACCGTCTTTCCGGCGGCGAGGAGGCGGAAGACCTGAAACTCGCGGTCGGAGAGCAGCTCCTGCGGAGCGCGCCCGGGTGCCAGACCGATTTCGCCCACCAGTCTCTCGGCCAGGCTGGGGCTCACGTATCTGCCTCCCGCCAGCACGTGTTTGACCGCCTCGACGAGATCCGCGGCGGCCGTCGTCTTGGCCAGGTAGCCGGCCGCCCCCGACCGCAGCGCCCGCACGGCGAACTGCTCCTCCGGGTGCAGGCTGAGCACCAGGACCGGCAGCCTGGGCCGCGACCGCCGCAGCTCTTTCAGGGCCTCGAGCCCGCTCATGTCCGGCAGCGAGAGGTCGAGGATGGCGACATCCCACTCGTCGGCCTGCGCCTTGCGCATCGCCTCTTCGGCACTCGCCGCATCCTCGAAGACCGCGCCGGGGATCGACTCCTCGAGGATCTGCCGCAGGCCCTGCCGCACGACGGCGTGATCGTCGACCAGGAGGATGCGGGTCATCGCGGCACGGTCATCTTGGCCAGGGCGGCGCGGCCTGGCGAGCTGCGGGCGGCGCCTCGACGCGCTGGCGGAAGTGCTGGTCGCCGGTGAGGTTGCCAGGCAACGGTTGCGACATCGTCTCGCCCTCCCCGATCCGCGCTGCCCATCGGGACGACCTGCATGAAAAGGTAGCGCCTTCCGCGTACCGGTATCTATTCTACATGAGCGTATTTTCTTGAGAGCTGGCCGTATTTCCGGACACCGACGACCCGGAGGGCCGGGCCCTGCCCGGTTCGATGGCAGCGGGTCCCGGCCCCGGTTCGAGGGGAGCGGGCTGGGTTCGGGCGCCGGCTTCGGCAGGGCTGGGCCGCGTGCTCAAGGCGCCGGCCGAGGCAGCTCTCGGAGCGCTCCGGGCCAAAAAAAAGAACAGAAGCGACAAGAACGGCCGCGGAGCTAGTTGGCGGGGCCGGCGTCCTCGTCGAGCGTGACGATACCGCGGCGCAGGGCGTAGCGGACGAAGTCAGCCTGCCGCCGCAGGCCGAGCTTGCGCATGACGTTGGCGCGGTGCGTCTCGGCGGTTCGCGGGCTGATCCCGAAGCGCTCGGCCATCTCCGCGTTGCTCAGACCCTCGGCCGCCAGGTGCAGCACTTCGCGCTCGCGGTCGGTCAGGCTCTCGTAGGGGTCGGCTCCGGCCTCTTCGGCCCGCTGGCGGTAGGCCTCGATGGCGCGGTCCGAGAAGGGCGGGCTCAGGTAGAGGTGGCCGGCGGCGACGACGCGGATGGCGTGCAGCAGATCGGCGGCGGTGGCGTCCTTGCGCACGTAGCCGCGGGCGCCGCAGCGCAGCGCTTCGAGGACGTGGGCCTCGTTGACGTGCATGGAGAGGACGACGACCCGCGTCGCCGGCGTCCGCTTGACCACCTGGCGGGTCACCTCCGTGCCGCCGAGGCCCGGCATCATCAGGTCGACGACCAGCACGTCCGGCCTGAGCCGTTCCACCAGCTCCGCGACCAGCAGGCCGTCGGCAGCCTCGCCCACGACCTGGAGCTCCGGCTCGGTCTCGAGCAGGACCCGCAGCGCCTGCCGCACCACGTTGTGGTCGTCGGCGAGCACGATGGTGATCCGGTCGCTCATGCGCGCGGTCAGTCGCCCTCAGCCGCCGTCATTCGCCGTCGTCCGGCGCGAGGTTGGCGGCGAGCGGCAGCTCGGCCAGCAGGCGGGTGCCGGCATCCGCCCGCGACTCGATCTGGAGCGAGCCGCCGAGCAACCGCACCCGCTCGCGCATTCCCACCAGGCCGCTCGCGGCGCTCCGGACCGCGGCTTGGTCGAAGCCGTGGCCGCCGTCTTCGACGCGCAGCCGCAGCCAGCCGTCGTCGATCCAGAGCTCCACCGCCGCCTCCCTCACCTCGGCGTGGCGGGCGATGTTGGTGAGCGCTTCCTGGACCATCCGGAAGGCGGTGATCTCGGTCTCGGCAGGCAGCCGGGCGAGCGAGCCGCGGTGGCGAAAGCGCACGTCGATGCCGGTCTGGGCGCGGTAGTTCTCGATGTGCCAGAGCAGCGTCGGCACCAGGCCGAGATCGTCGAGCATCGGCGGCCGGAGGTTCAGGGCAAGGTCCCGCACCCGCTCGAGGAGCTGGCCGGCCAGCTGCCGCAGCTGCTCCTTGTCGACGGCCGCCCCCGGGCGCGCGCTGGTCTCGAGCATGAACTTGAGGCCGGTCAAGAGCTGGCCGACTTCGTCGTGGAGCTCCCGCGCCATGGTGCGGCGCTCCTCCTCCTGCAGGCGCACGTGGCGCCGCGACAGATCCTCCAGCCTGGCGTGCGATGCGGTCACCTCGTGCAGCAGCCGCTTGCGCTCGGTGACGTCGAGCCCGAAGCCGATGCGAGTGCCATCCGAGAGGGTGATGCGCGCCCAGGAGGTCTCGATCACCCGCCCATCGCGGGTCCGCGACCGCCAGTCGGCCCACCGGCTCTCCGCCCGCTGCGTGAACTCGCGCACCTGGCGCCGCACCTCGGGATCGGGGTAGATCTCGGCCAGGACGTCGATCCGCCGCGCCTCCTCGAGCGTCCAGCCGAGGGTCCGCTCCCACTCCCGGTTGACGAGCTGGAACGCCCCCGACCGGTCGTTGAGCGAGATCATCACGGGGATGTGGTCGAAGATCGCCTGCAAGAGCTCCTTCTTGCGCCGCTCGGCCCGCTCCAGCTCGTCGCGCTCGAAAGCCAGCGCCAGCAGGTTCCCCACCGACTGCAGGAAGCTGACGTCATGGCCGCAGAAGTCCCGGAGCCGCCGGGTATAGGCGGTCAGGACCCCCAGCGGACCACGGCGCGCGCGGACCACGACGCCCATCCCGCTCGCCACCCCGTGCTCGCCGAGCAGCGGCGCCACGTGGAAGCGCGTCTCGCTGCGGAAGTCCTCGACCACGACCGGCTCGCCGGCCAGCAGCACGAAGGCCGACATCGAGTCGCGGCCGGTCCCGACCGGCAGCCGCCGCGGCAGGCCGTCGCCCCAGCCCGCCGCCGAGCGCAGGATCAGCGTCTCGCCGCCGGGCGCGAGCTCGAGCGCCGCGCAGTAGTCGACGGCGAGGGTCTCGGTGACGCGGGAGACGGCCTCGTCGAGGAGCCGCCCGAAGTCGCCGGAGGCGATGGCCCGCTGGCCGAGGGCGGCCAGCACCTCCTGCTGCCGGGCGTGGGCGCGAAGGCTCTCGTCGTCGGCGCGACGGGCGGCGGCGCCTCGGCGCCTGGTCAGATGCTCGCTCAGGGTTCGTCCTCTCTTCGGTCCGCCGCCCGCCGCTTGCCGCTCGCTGCTCGCTGCTCGCAGTGGGGGGCTCGCCGGACCAGGCAACAGTGTGTAGCAGGCGGCAAAGAGCGTCAATAGCGGGGCGGCGGGGTATGGCCCATGGAACCCACGGCCGCGCAACCTCCGGGCGCGGCCTGCGTATCCTGTCGCCGGAAGCGCTGGAACCGGACGGAGGAACGAACCCCATGCGCCTGCAGGCGGCGCGGGGTCCGCCGGGGGCGCCGGGGACGCCAATCACGCTCGGGCCGCCGTCAGGGTCCGTGCTATTCTTCGTTTAGCCTTCTCTATGGTGCCAGGCACGAGCGATGGCGGGCCCGCTCCCGCCGGTTCCGATCGCGCGCGGCGGGTCGCTTCCCAACCCGATCCGAGCTCGCCGCTCCCTGACGGTGGCGCGGTTGTGGGCGCGGGCGGGAGGAGCTGGCGCGGTCCGCTGCAGGCGCTGGCGACCGCCTTCGCTTTTCGGATCGCCTCGGACATCGCGCTGCGCTTCGCCGGCTCGTCCGGCGCCTCGTTCCTCTTTCCGCCGGCGGCGGTGATCCTGGCCGCCAGCGCCGGGTTGGGCGGCTGGGGGGTGCTGGGGGTGGCGCTCGGTTCGCTCGCCTCGCGCTGGGGAGCGGCCTACACCTGGCCCCACGTGGCGCTCTTCACCCTGGTGCACACGTTGACCGCGGCAGTGCCGGCGGTCGCGCTGCGCCGCCCCGGCGGCGGGGCGGGACGGCGGCTGCGGCGGGCCGTGGTGGTCGGGGGACCGCTCGCCAACCTGGTCTCGGCGGCCGCCGGCACCGCCATCCTCGCCGGCCTCGGCGACCTGCCGCGCGCCGCCGCGCCGCTGGCGCACAACTTCGGCCTCTGGTGGGCTGCGGACACGATCGCGGCGCTGGTGCTCGGGCTGCCGCTGCTGCTCTTCCTGCGCCCCGAAGTCATCGTCATCGAGGCCGACCGCGCGGCGTTCATGGCTTGGCTCCGCAGCCCGAGCCGGGTCGGCACCGCGGCCGGATTGATCGGGGTCGGGCTGGCGGCCATCCTCTGGGTAGAGGCGCTCGGCTGGGGCTTCCCGCACTGGCTGGTCTTTGGCATCCTGGCGCCGATCGCCTTTGCGGCGCAGCGCGGCGGGCTCGGGCCGGCGCTGGTCGTCAACGCCATCGCTTCGATCGGCTACATCGCAACCCTCCTCTCGGCCACGGTCAGCGAAGGCAGCCAGCTCGAGGAGGTGCTGGCGCCGGGCTACACCACGCTCGGCGTCTGCACCAGCTTCGCGCTGATCGGCGGCTGGCTGGGCAGCCGCAACCGCAGGCTGGCCGGCCGCATCCGCAGCCAGCAGCTCGAGCTCGAGCGCGATTTCGACACCACGGTGGCGTCGCTCGCCGCCGCCGTCGAGGCCAAGGACCCGACGACCGAGGGGCACGTGCAGCGGGTCGCGCAGCTGGCGGCGCGGGTAGGCGAGAAGCTCGGCCTGAGCGACGCCGAGCTCGGGCTGCTGCGCTTCGGCGCGCTGCTCCACGATGTGGGCAAGATCGGCATCCCCGAGGCGGTCCTCAGCAAGCCGGGCCCGCTCACCGTCGAGGAGAGGACGGCGATGGAGCGGCACGTCGAGATCGGCTTGCGCATCATCGGCAACATCGAGCGGCTGCGCGACGTCGCACCGATCATCCGCTTCCACCAGGAGCGCTGGGACGGGGTGCGGCACGGGGTGGCCTTCCCCGGCTATTTCGGGCTGGCGGGTGAAGATATTCCGCTCGCGGCCCGCGTCTTGACCGGAGTCGACGCCTTCGACGCCATGACCCACGACCGGCCCTACAGGTGCGGGAGGCCGGCGGCGCTGGCGCTGGCCGAGCTCGAGCGCGAGGCCGGGCGCCAGTTCGATCCCAGGGTCGTCCGCGCCCTGGCCGAGGTGGCGCGCGAGGAGGGCTGGGTCGGGGCTGCCGGGTCCGCTCCCGCGATCTCGGGCGCGAAGCCCACGACATCCGGCTGAGCGGAGCGCGCGGCTGCGCAGCGCCGACTTCTTCGACGCCGAGGCGCACCCTGAGCTGGTCTTCAAGAGCACCGCGATCCGGGTGCGCGGCGAGGGCCGCTTTGAGGTGACCGGCGACCTGACGCTGCGCGGCGTGACCAGATCGATCAACCTGCCGGTCGCGTTCCTCGGGATGGCCGGCGACCCCTGGGGCAACACCCGGGCCGGCTTCGAGCTCGAGACGACCCTCAACCGCAAGGACTTCGGCATGCAGTGGAACGTCGCGCTCGACCAGGGCGGACTGCTGCTCGGCGACGAGGTCAAGGTCGCGATCAACCTGGAGACGATCAGGGCGAAGGCCGAAGCCGCCGCCTGACCAACTTCGCTGGACAGGTTGGCATTTCCGGGCTCCATCTTCCGTCTATCAGGTGAGAGGGGCGGCGACAGGCTCCCGGAGGTTTCGTCATGAAGTCCAGTTTCTTTGCGGCGGTCGACAGCGCCCTGGCCCAGGCGCTGCCTCATGGATGGGCTCGCGTACCGCAGGCCAGATTGCCGGGCCGGGGCAGGACCCGGGTGCGGCACTGCTTCCGGATGCGAACGGGCGAGGGAGCCTCCTCCTACCTCGCCATCGTCGCCGTCGGCCGGATCGATCTCGAGGACCCGGCGGACAACGGCGGGCGGAGCGCGCCGCACCAGAGCGTCGAGGGAGCCGCGGACGGCGCCGGGCTGCCGGCGGCGGGAGCGGCGATCGCGGACGGCCAGGAAAAGGCGGCTGCGGGGGACGGGAGGAGCTGGACGCCGTCGGGCACCCGGCCCGCGAGCGCCGCCCGGGTGGGGCGCGAGCTGGCGGCGCTCGTCGAGCACATCCTCGCCCAGGGCGCGCGGCTGCTGCTACTCCATGAGCAAGAGTCGCATCTGCGGCTCGACGAGCTCGGCGGGTTCATCCAGAGGCTCGTCGAGCGGCCCGAACCGCGCCTGCTCGTGCTGCCCTGTGCCCGCGGTGCGGCCGGCAGCTGGACCGTCGCGCCAACCGCGGCGGGACAAGAGGAGCTGGCGGCCACGATCCGGGATCTCTGGTCGGGAGAGCTGAGCTACTCCGGTCCGCGGGCCGGCGAGCAGAGAGTCGGCGTCGAGATCATGCGTGACTCCTGCTGCCGCTGCGGCACCCAGGTCGAGACCGTGACCGGGATCGTCTTTCCCGACTCGCTCGACTCGCCCGAACTGCCGCCGCCCGCGCTCTCCCGCGAGACATCGGCCCCGGCGGCCGTTGCGGCGGGCTCGGCGGACCTCGGCGCCCCGGGGCACACGATCGCGCCAGCCGAGCCTGTTCCACCGGCACCGCCGGCTCCGTCATCCGAACCCGGCGCCGCGCCGGATCTCGACCGGCCGCGCGGCAAATGGCCGTATTTCCACCGGCTGCTGCCGCTCGCCCAGCTCCCGGACCCGCTGGCGCGGGCGCTCGCCGCGGCGGTCGACCGCTGGCGGAACGACGGCGACAGCTCCTTGACCGTGATCCGCCTCTGCTCCCCGAACCGGCACCGCCCGCGGCCCGGCCGCTCGTCGTGGACCGCGATCTGCCCCGCGTGCGGGGCGCTGCGCGGCGCCTGCGCCCTGAACGACGAACGCCGCCAGCTGCTGCACGATCGGAATGCGCCGATGAACGGCGATCTCCGCTACCGCTCGCTGGCGCTCGACATCACGGTCGAGACCCTGAGAAGGCTGGTCGCTGATTTCGAGATCCACCCCAGCACCCGCGCAGTCGGCTGGTTTCGCACGCCACCCGCCGGGATCGAGAGCCCGCCGCGCGAGGCTTCGCCAATTGCTCTCCGCACACCGCTGGAGGAGGAGCGCCACGACGGGGAGGGCGGCAGCGCTCCCGCGAGCTCGGCGCCTGCTCGGTTCGGCCGGCCAGACGGGAACGCCGCCGCAGGGCGCCCGCCGGCGCCCGGCCGCTTCTCCCGCCTCTGGATCAAGCTGCGCAGAAAAACCCACGGCGCTCCCGGGCCCGCGCACGACAGCGGCGCCGGCACGAGCTGACGTGGAATCTCTTACCGGGGGAGACGAGATCGATTCAGGGCTTCTCGGCGATGTCCTTCTTCAGGCTCGAGACTGCGGCCAGCAGCTCGCCCTTCTCCTTCTCCCCCACCTTGAACTTGTCGAGGGAGGCGACGAAGTGCTTTACGCTGGCGTTCCATTCGGCCTCGGTGATCCCCAGGCCGGCATGGGATGTCTTCATGTCGCGGCCAATGTAGACGCAGGGGCCGCCCGCGAAGTTGCAGATCTGCTCCACGACATGCTGGCGCAGCTTCCCCAGCGAGTCCTTGCTCAGGCCGCTGAAGAAGCGAACGAACTGCGGGTCGCCGGCGAGGCGGCCGATGAAGTCATCGGTCACCGCGGCGATCGCATCGTAGCCGCCCAGGCGCTTGTAGAGCGACACCGAGGCGCCCTGCGCATGCAAGACGCCGGCGCACCAGAAGGAGACCAGCAGGGTCGTCAGCATCGCGCCGGCCAGCGAACGTCTGCAATGGTTCCTCATATGCATTTCCTCCTCTCCAGGTGATCGGGTTCGCAACTTAGTACGGAGAAGTCGGCTGGCCGGATGACTGCCCTCCTGGAGTCGGGAGCGGGGACTAGAATGATGTTCGTGGTCACGGCCGGATATAGCGGCAAGCCGCTGGCGCAGAAGCTCGGGCTGCGCGCCGGCCAGCGGATCGCCTGGCTGGGCGCGCCGGCCGGCTTCGCCGAGCTGCTGGGCCCGTTGCCGCACGGGATCGACCTGGTGGCGCCGGGCGAGCGCGAGCTCGATCTCGTAGTCTTGTTCGCGACCAGCGCCGCCCGCCTGGTGGCCGAGCTCGCGCCGGCGGCGGCCCGGCTCACCCCGGCCGGGATGCTGTGGGTGGCGTGGCCCAAGAAGAGCTCCCGCGCGGCAACCGATCTCACCGAGGACCGGGTGCGCAGCGTCGGACTCGGCGCCGGCCTGGTCGACGTGAAGGTCTGCGCGATCGACGACACCTGGTCGGGCCTCAAGCTCGTCCGCCGCCTGCGGGATCGCCCGCAGCCGGCCCGCCGCCGCCAAGCCTCACCCCGCCATCAATCCTGACCGCCGCCCGAACTGCTCAGAAAGCCATCCGATCCCTCCTCGAGAATCCCCGCGGGATGGGGGGGAGGCGTGGCCGTGTTGCGCCAGGGTTGGTGCAGGTGGGGGAGCCCTTCGAGGCGGCGCGGCCCGAAAAGCAAAACCCGACCTGCTGGGGCAACGACGGAGGGGCCCCGAGCCGCCCCTTGGACAGTCCCGCGGCCGGCCGCGTAGACCAGAACGTCATGAGCTTCAGCGGGCATGGCTGGGCGCTGGTGGAAAGCGAACGCAAGCGGGAGATCATCGCCGCCATCGCGAGCGGGCGCGCCACCCGCGGACCGGCGCACGTCGAGCTCGACCTGACCGATCGCTGCAACGTGGCCTGTTACTTCTGCAACCAGCAGGACGTCCGCACCACGCAGCAGCTGCCGCTCGCCCGGCTCACGGAGCTGATCGGCGAGCTGGTGGCCGGCGGCCTGCGCTCGGTGCGCCTGTCGGGCGGCGGCGATCCGCTGGCGCACCGCGACGCCGGCAAGGTCATGGACCTCCTGACCGAGCACGGCGTGGTGATCGACAACCTCACCACCAACGGCGCCCTGCTGGGGCCGGCAATCGCCGAGCGGCTGGTCGTGAACGGCTGCCGCGAAGTGATCTTCTCGCTCAATGCGGCCGATCCCGCCGACTACCAGCGGATGATGCGCGTCCGCCCCGCAACCTTTGATCGGGTGGTCGAGAACGTGCGCCGCCTCGCCGCGTGCCGCACCGCGCCGGCGCGGCCCGCGATCACCGTGCAGTTCCTGATCGATCGCCAGAACTATTCCAGGATTCCCGAGATGTACGATCTCGGCCGCCGTCTCGACGCCGACCGGATCGTGATCACTCCGGTGCTCCAGATCCCGCTGCTGCGTGTTGACTTCGACGTCCTGCTGCATGTCGACGACTTCCACTTGCTGGAGCCCTACCTCGCCGAGATCGTGCAGGCCGATCGCGAAGCGAAACTGCTGCAGCTGTTCTTCCCCTTCGCCGAATGGAACACGCAGCTGGCGGAGCTGCGCGCCCGCCTGGAGGCCGCCCCGGCGCCGGCGTCTTTCCAGACCGCGCGCAGCTTCACGCTGGAGAACGGCCAGTGTTTCTTCGCCTGGTACACGACGACCATCCGGGGCAACGGCGACCTCTACCCGTGCTGCATGCTGATGAATCCGACCTACAAGCCGCTCGGCAACACCCGGACGGGGAGCTTCCGCGAACACTGGCACGGCAAGACCTTCCGCCGGCTGCGCACCGAGATGCGCGAAATCCTCATCTCGGGCGGGCAGACTCCCTATTCGCCGGAGCGCTTCAAGGTCCTCGACTCGAACTGCGTGGTGCCGCACCGCTGCTTCCTCAAGAACATGTACTTCCGGGGCGACGAGACCTTCTACCGCGAGCTCGGCGCCGCCCTCGGCCAGGCGCGCAAGAAGGAGAGCGGCCGGCGCGCGGCGCCCAGGCGGGCGCTGCGCGCGGCGCTGGCCTTCGTCCTGGATGCCTATCGCCAGTGGCCGGCCCCGATCGACCGGCTCCACCGCCGCCTGCGGCTCCTCCTCGCGCGGCGTCCCGCGGACTGAGCTTCGCCGCTTCTCAACACTGCCCAGCCATAGAGAGCGCGGGGAGACTGCGGTCTGCGCAAGCTACCGGGCGGCTTCGGAGCTTGTCTGATCGCTCTGGCGCTGTCCTGCGCCCCATACCCTATACTGAGACGATGAGATCGGTCGTCGAAGAGCTGCGGGTCGCGGACCGCGAAATGATCGCGCGTCTTTCGCCCGGGGAGCGGGTGGCGCTGGCGCTGCGGCTGGGAGATGCCGACCTCGACGCCTTGTGCAGGGCGCGCCGGATCGACCGCGCCACCGCCATCCGCCTGCTCGAGCGGCAGCGCCAGACCGACCGTACTCCCTCCGCATGCATGAGCGCGATGATCGGCTGAGCTTGCTCGGGCGCGTCTGCGCGGAGCTCGCGACGCGTCAGGTTTCCCATGCCTTGATCGGAGCGGCGGCGCTCGCCACGCACGGAGTGAGCCGCTCGACCCACGACATCGATCTGCTGACCGTCGAGGCCGATTGCCTCGCGCCGGAGTTCTGGTCGAACTTGAGGCGTCAGGGGGTCGAGGTCGATGCTCGGCGTGGCGACGCGGTCGATCCGCTGGCCGGCGTCGTGCGGTTCAACGCGCCCGGCGAGCGTCCAGTCGATCTGGTCGTGGGCAAGGGGCCCTGGCAGCGTCTGGCACTGGGCCGCTCGCTGGCCGGAGAGTTCATCGGTATCGCACTGCCTGTGCTGCGGGCGGCCGACCTGATCCTGCTCAAGCTCTTCGCCGGCGGACCGCAGGACGCCTGGGACGTCACCCAGCTGCTGGCCGCCGGCGACCGTGAGCGTCTCGTGGCGGAGGTCGAGGAACATCTGCGGGACCTCCCGTCGCGCTGCGCCACCCTGTGGCAGCAGATTCGCTGACCCCTGGCGGCCGGCGCAGCCCGTCGAGATGACACGGTATAGTGTCTTCCGCGCGGAGCCTGACACGATGGCGATCATTGATTTTCATAATCACTACTATCCTCCGGATTATCTCGATGCGCTCCGTTCCGGCAGGAGCAATGTGCGCATCACGGTGGACACCAACGGCAATCCGCTGCTGCATTATCCAGGCGATTACAACATCGCCGTGCGCGGTCACCGCGACATCGAGTACCGTGCCGAGGTCGTGGCCAGCCTGGGCGTCGATCTCCAGGTCCTCTCGCTGACCACGCCCGGGACGCACGTCGAGGAGCCGGCGACGGCGGCACGGCTGGCCAGCCTGGTCAACGACTCCTTCGCGTCGGCGGTGCGCGATCATCGCGGCCGCTTCGCCGCGCTCGCCACGCTGCCGCTCAACGACCCCGCCGCCGCGGTGCGCGAGCTCGAGCGCGCGATGACACAGCTCGGCATGCGCGGCGCCATGCTGTTCAGCAACGTCAACGGCGTGGCCCTGGCCGATGCACGCTTCTGGCCGCTGTACGAGGCGGCCGATGCGCTCGACGCGGTTCTTCACCTCCATCCGACGGCTCCGGCCGGTGTGGAAGCGATGACCGACTTCTGGCTGATGCCGCTGGTCGGTTTCCCGCTCGAGACCACGCTCGCCGCGGCCAAGCTGGTCTTTTCCGGCGTCGCCGAGCGGTTCCCCCGCATTCGCTGGGTGCTGGGCCACCTCGGCGGCGCCATTCCCTATGTGGCCGCGCGCCTCGACCGCGGCTTCCATGCTTTCAGTGAATGCCGCGCCCACATCGCGCGCCCGCCCAGCGAGTACCTGAAGCGGTTCTTCTATGACACGGTGAATTTCGACCGCGGAGCGCTCGAGCTCGCCCTCTCCTTCGCCGGTGCGGACCACCTCCTGGCCGGCAGCGACTACCCGCATCAGATCGGCAGCATTCCCGCCATGCTCGACTCGATCCGCGGCCTCCCCATCTCCGAGAGCGACCGCGCCGGCATCCTGGGCGGCAACGCCGCCCAGCTCCTGCGCCTCCCCTGACAGCTTCTTAGCTGCCACCGGAAGCAGCCGCTCTGGTGGCGCGGGATTTGCTTCGCCCTCTTCCGTCGGGTCTGCGGTTTACCCCCGGCGGGCGGTTGAGCAGCGTATGGTCTTCTCCAGACCCGTTACCAATACTCCGCGAGCGGAGATTCGCCGCCACCTCCCGAGAGTGGTCCTCGAGGACAACCGCGATTCGCGGGCCGCCGCGGTGCGATCATCTCTCCGGCCAAGGCAGACCCCGCTCCCCTCCGGGCAAGCAATTCTTGCGGTCGTTCCAGCCATCGCGGCACACCGGCGTTGGCTCGCCCGGCTGGCCGTGATCCGCGTCGCTGGTCAGGCCGGGACCGCCGCGGCGCCGGCGGCGCGGTCAGCGCCGGCCTCGCATCCCGCCACCGTGACATCGACAGGAGGGCCAAGATGACATCCACTGCGCTGGGCGAGGAAGTCTCGAGATTGCCACCCGACCAGGACGCCTCCGGCCGCACGCTGGGCCATGAAGAGCTCGAGCGCCTGCGCGAGGTGCTGGCAAGCGGCGTCCTGACGTCGACCAGGGGCAGCGCGGTCCGCGCCTTCGAGAGCCGTTTCGCCGAGCTGCTCGGGGCGCGCCACGCCCATGCCTGCTCGTCGGGCACCGCGGCCATCCACGCCGCGGTGGCGGCGATCGACCCCGAGCCCGGCGACGAGATCGTGACCACGCCGATCACCGACATGGGTGCGCTCGCCCCGATCCTCTACCAGGGGGCGATCCCGGTGTTCGCCGACGTCGATCCGCGGACTTGCAACGTGACGGCCGCGACCCTCGCGGAGCGGCTGAGCCGGCGGACCCGGGCGATCGTCGTGACCCATCTGTTTGGCAACCCGTGCCCGATGGACGAGATCATGGAGCTGGCGCGACACCACCGCCTGCCGGTGATCGAGGACTGCGCGCAGGCCTACGGCGCGACCTACGGCGGCCGGCCGGTGGGATCGATCGGCACCATCGGCTGCTTCAGCCTGGGGCAGGGCCAGCACATCACGACCGGCGAGGGGGGAATCGCGGTCTCCTCCAGCGAGTTCCTCTCCCGGCGCATCTTCCTGTTCATCAACAAGGCGTGGGTCCACGGCGAACCATGGCCCGACCATTCGTTCCTCGCTCTCAACTACCGCATGTCGGAGCTGCAGGGGGCGGTGGCGCTGGCCCAGCTCGACAGGCTCGCCTCTGCGGTCGGCAGGCGCATCGCCATGGCCAAACGGCTGCGTGAGCAGATCGCCGGGCTGCCAGGGATCGAGGCGCCCTGGGTGCCGGCGGGTGGCGAGCACTCCTACTGGAAGTTCTGCCTCTGGGTCGACCGCCGCGTGCTCGCCGGGGGAAGCGAAGCGGTGGGGCGCATCCTGGCCCAGCACGGCGTCGCCTCGCTGCCGCGCTACATCCGCAAGCCCGCCTTCCAGTGCCAGCTCTTCCGCCACCAGCGGACCTTCGGCAGCAGCCGGTTCCCGTTCACTCTCGCCCGGCCCGAGGCGGTCGACTACTCGCACGCGCTCTTTCCCGGCACCTTCCAGGGGCTCGAGGAAATCCTCGTCCTGCCCTGGAACGAGCGCTACACCGAAGAGCACGTCGACTTGATCGCCGAGGCGGTTGGCGAGGCGGTCGAGCATCTGCTCTGCGCGCCGCGCAGCGAAGAGCTGCAGGTAGAGCGCGCCGCGGCCGCGCCGGCCGGTGCCGATGGCTACGGCGGAACGGGCGGCAATGGCGGCACTGGCGCCGCTGGCGGCACTGGCTCCAATAGGCGCGAGGTGGCGCCGGTCGCCCCCGGCCCAGACTTCGGCGGCAGGCGCGGCGATTTCGGCGACCGCGGCGACCGGGGCAACATCAGCGGCGTGCCGGAAGTCAGCTCGGACAACGACCTGACCCGGGTGCCCGAGCTCGACGGCGTCCCCGAGACCAGCGAGGGCCGCGCCCTGAGCGGGGGCCGCGCCCGCGGGCTCGATCTCCCGCGCTAATCGACGACCAGGACGGCGGCGCCGCGGATGCGGCCGGCGCGCAAGGCGGCCAGGGCTTGGTTGGCGGCGCGCAAGGGGAAAGGCTCGACCTCGGTGCGCACGGGGACGGCGGGCGCCAGGGCCAGGAACTCGTCGCCATCGTGGCGGGTGAGGTTGGCGACCGAGCGCAGCACTCGCTCTCCCCAGAGGATCTGGTAGGGGAAGGAGGGGATGTCGCTCATGTGGATGCCGGCGCAGACCACCGTGCCGCCCTTGGCGACGGCGCGCAGCGCGGCGGGCACCAGGGCGCCGGCCGGGGCGAAGATGAGCGCCGCGTCGAGCGGCGCGGGGGGCGTCTCCTCGGCGCCGCCGCTCCAGACCGCCCCGAGGTCGCGCGCGAATTGCTGGCCGGCGAGGTCGCCGGCGCGGGTGAAGGCATGGACCTGGCGCCCCTGGTGGCGCGCCACCTGGATCAGGATGTGGGCAGCGGCGCCGAAGCCATAGAACCCGAGCCGCTCGCCGGCGCCGGCCAGGCGCAAGGCGCGGTAGCCGATCAGGCCGGCGCAGAGCAGCGGCGCCGCCTGCAGATCCGGGTAGCAGGAAGGGATGGCGAAGCAGAAGCGCTGGTCGGCCAGCGCGAGCTCCGCATAGCCACCGTCGCGGTGATAGCCGGTGAAGCGGGCGCGGTCGCAGAGGTTCTCGCGCCCCGAGCGGCAGAAGGGGCACTCGCCGCAGGTCCAGCCGAGCCAGGAAACGCCGACCCGGTCGCCGGCGGCGAAACGGCTGGCGCCGGTGAGGTCGGGAACGGCGGCTGCCACGGTGCCGACGATCTGGTGGCCCAAGACGAGCGGCAGCTTCGCATCGGCGAGCTCGCCGTCGGCGACGTGCAGGTCGGTGCGGCAGACGCCGCACGCATGGACGCGGAGCAGCAGCTCGCCCGGCCCGGGCGCCGGCGGCGAGAGATCTCTCTCGACCAGCGGCCGCCCGGGCGCCTCGAGAACCATCGCCCTCATCGCTCAATTATCCCATGTCCTCCGCCGTGGGGGCGCACCGAGGAGGTCGTCCCAGGCAGCCGATTGCGGCGGGCGCCGAAAGCGCCGCACGCCGCCGGGCATTGCTTCTATCGCATAGATAGTCATGAAAACGGGCTGATTATGGCCGTTTCTCATTCGGGTGGGCGGATTCTCTCCATGAGGTTGACAGCTCGAGTGGGCAGGTATATGAAAGGGCCTCTTGTTCGCGTCCTGTTCGCCTGCGAATGGGCCGAGCCGCCAGCGGTACGGCGGCTCCTCCTGAAGACTTCGCCTTGGCTGCGCTCGAGCTCGAGCGGACCAGCCGCGGCGGAACGCTTCCGGCACCCCGCCGCAACGCTCGGAAAACAGGAGAACAACGGATGGCAGAGGGGAAAGCAAAGGCGGCGGTGCGTGACCGATCTCACGATCCGGCCTCAGGCCGGCCCCGGCGCCGGCTCATCGCTGTCCTCCCACCCCTCTCTCTCGCCCTCCTGGCAACTCTCGCGGGTCAACGCGCCGTGGCCTTCGAGCCGCTCCTGTGCGCTCTTACCAACCACCCCCAGCTCGCAGCGAGCTCATTGCCGGGCCGAGCCGAGCCGTCAGCGGCGCGATCGCCCCTGGCGCCAGTAGCGTCCCTGGCTCCAACAGCGCCGCCAGCGCCGTCATCGCAGCCACCACCAGCATCGCCCCTATCGCCACAATCGGCAATCATCGTTGTCGATGCCGATCCGTTCGTTGCCGGCGGCGAGGCGGGGCACGATCGGGGCGCCGGCCGGGCCGCCGCCGCTGCCGGCGCCGGCGCGATGTTGGAGGGGGGGCGGCGGGAGACGGGCGATCCGCTGGGCGATGCCGGCGGCGAGTACGGGATCGAGTATCAGCTTTCGTTCCGCGAAGCCGACACCTTCCTCAACCGGATGTCGGCGGGGTCCAAGGCGCTGGTCGAGCAGGCGATGAGCTTTCTCGGGACTCCCTACCGGCATGGCGGCGCGTCGCGCCATGGCGTCGATTGTTCGGGCCTGATCGGCATGGTCTTCGGTCAGCAGGGCGTGGGACTCCCGCGCACCGCCGCCCAGCAGTTCGCCGAAGGGGTCGCGGTCGCGCCGGAAAAGCTGCTGCCCGGCGACCTGGTCTTCTTCCGCGAAACCTACAAGCGCGGCATCTCTCATGTCGGCATCTACATCGGCGACGGCAGGTTCCTCCACGCCGCCGGCCGGCGCTTCGGCGTGATCGTGAGCGCGCTCGACAAGCCGTACTACAAGCGCCGCTACGCCGGGGCGCGCCGGGTCTCCCAGCCGGCCGAAGCCGCGGAGCCGGTCCGCACCGCCGCCAACCTCGGCGAACCGCCCAGTCCCACCCGCGACGCCGGCGGCGGCGCTCCATCGCCGGCCGCAGCCGCTCAGCCGGCCGTAGAGCCAGCGGCCGGCGCTGCCGCGCCGCTCGGCCAACCAGCAGCTGGCCCCGCTGGTCACTAGGCGCGCCAGGCGCGCCGCGTCAGTACCGGCACGTCGGCGCCCCCAAGGACGCGGCGTTCTTCCTGAGGGACAAGAGGGCGCAAACCGACCCGGACGACGAGTAACGGTGCGGTCGCCGCGCGAACTCAGACGTGGCTGGAGATCGGATATGTCCATTGCGGTGTTGGCGATCACCATGATGCTGGGGGCGCCGGCCGGCGCGGCGGGACCGCAGCCTGCCGTCGCGCAAGAGCCGAGCGTCGAGCTGCCGCCCGAGCTGGCGCGCGTGTTGACCGACTACGAGGCCGCCTGGCAGAGCCGCGATGCCGCGGCGCTCGCGCGCCTCTTCGCGGAGGACGGGCTCGTGCTGCCGAACGGCCGGCCCCCGGTGCGCAGCCGCGCCGCGGTCCAGCAGTTCTACAGCGGCGCCGGCGGACCGCTCGCGCTGCGCGCCATCGCGTTCGCAGCAGACGGCGCGGCGGGCTACATCATCGGCGGGTTTGCGCGGCAGAAAGGGGATGCGGACAGCGGGAAGTTCACCCTGACCCTGCGCAAGGATACCGGCGGACGGTGGTTGATCTTCTCCGACATGGACAGCCCCAACCGCCAGCGCCAGTAGAGAGGTCGAGACCGGCAATGACTCGCAAGCAGATGGCGGCGGCCGTGGCGCTGAGCACCGCTCTCGGGCTGCCTCACCTGCGTGCGGCGGAGCCTGGCGCCCCGGTTGCGGTGGTGCGTATCGGGCGCAGTGAAAAGATCTGCCAGCTGACCGGGGATACCGACTGGGAGACGGGCCGGCCGACGGCGGCACGAACGTTCGCCAACGCCGGGCTCGACGCGGCCGACCTCGGCTACCCGGTCGAGCACGGCGGCAAGCTGATCCTGTTGTTTGGCGACAGCTGGCCGCCACCCCATGGCGGCGGGGCCGCCGGCGAGATTCCTGCCGACGATGCCGTGGGGGTGAGCCTTCGCAGCGCCCCGCCCACCGGGGCTGACGGCAGATGCCTGGAGCTCGAGGTGCATCACGATATGCTGCCGGCGGGTCACGCCCGCGCCGGAGCGCGGCAGCCCCAAGCCGCGCACCCTCCCCGCTTCGCGCCGGCGACAATCGTCGGCCCCGCGTTGGTGAAGCAGGGCTTCTTCAACGTGCCCGCGGGCGGGGTCAGCGCCGGCGGAGCGCTGTTCGCGTTCTTCTGGACCGACCACTGCTCCGACCCGAACCGGCTCAAACCGTCGCCTGGCGATCCGCTGGCCCGCCCCTCCACCGATCCTGCTCACGATTGCCCGGAAACGGATCACCGCAACAGCCTCGGCAGGGGCGTGCTGGCCCGCTCCGACGACCTTGGCCGGACGTTCAGCCAGGTCGTCGCCATGCCAACCGGTTTCGTCTATGCCACCGCGGTCAACGCCGAGCCGTTGCGTGAGCTTCCCGCTGCCCAGCGCCTCGGGGTCTTCATCTTCGCGTCGCCGCGCTACCGCGCGAGCGCGCCCTACCTCGCCTATGCGCCGGCTCAATCCTTCGCCGACCCGGGATCGTGGCGATTCTTCACCGGACGCGCGGCAGACGGGCAACCGAAATGGGTGAGCCGCGACGCCTGGGCTGGTCCCTCCGGTCCGCCGAACGCCGCCCGAACCGCGCCGTGGAACGCCCCCGGAGAGCCTGAGCTGCTGGCCGCGGGCCCGCCGGGAGAACGCTCGGTGGGCGAGCTTTCGGTCACCTGGAACCGGCCGCTCGGCATGTGGCTCATGCTGCATGGCTCGGCGCGCGGCATCGTGGCGCGGGTCGCCCGCGCGCCGTGGGGTCCGTGGTCGGAGCCGAGCACGATTCTCAGCGGTGACGACGGTCTGGGCTGCCGTCTGGTCATGACCGAGAACGGCTGCGGCGGCCGCCGGGATTTCTGGCCGGGAAAGCGCAAGAACGGCAAGTTCGTCGGCGGAGGACTGTACGCTCCGTATGTGCTCAACCGCTACACCACCGCGGCGGCCGGCGATGGCGCCAGCCGCGGCGCGACCATCTACTGGCTGATCTCGACCTGGAATCCTTATGAAGTGACGGTCATGCGGACCACCTTGCGCAGCGCCTCGCCATCGCCACGCCAGGCGGTCGAGCCCTGAGCCGCGCGCCTGGTCCGCAGCGAGAGTCCGGCAACCTGGCGCTCGGCTGCCTGGCCTGCTAGCGCGGCGTCAAGGTGAAGGAGATCGTCGCCGAGGGGCCGCAGCAGGTGGTCGGCCCGAAGACGGTTCCCGAAATCACTCTCCCGTCGACCGAGCCTGTCCCCGAGAGGGTGCCGTGACAGATGATCCCTGCATCCACGCCCTCCTCCCAGCTCAGCGCCACCGTCCTGCCCATGATCGTGCCGCTCACCGAGCCGGTGTCGACCCCGAGCAAGAAAGAGATCTGCTCACCCGACTGCTGGATGTTGACCTGGGTAGTCTGCCTGCCCTCGCCGCAGCTGGCCGTCCTGAAGCATACCCATGGGAGGACGGCGAAGACGAGAGGGAAAGGACCCCCGCGGCGAGCAGCAATGCGAGAAATTGAACCGTAATCCATCACGACATTGAATCGCGCAGGGCAACGGCCCGCATTCCATTGGGGCGGCCTCGACTCTCGTATGCGAACATGGCCAAGTCTCTGTTGACGCCAAGCGGCGGCCTGGTAGACTTCAGCGTAGAAAAGGCTCTCAGGGATTCTTTTCTCCAGGCAACTCTTTTCTCCAGGCTAGGGGGGCTCAGAATGAAGCGTTTCTTGATCGTCGGATTCGCCGTTGCCGCCACGGCTCTTGGCGCCCGCGGCGCCGCCGCACAGGGCCAGTGGTACAAGTTCAGCAAGGATTTCGTCGCCAGCCACTTCGCGAAGGACAGCGCAATCGGGGAGCTCGAAGCCAATGCCGTCGCCCCGGCCAAGAGCGTGCACCGTGTCTCGTGCGGAGGCAACGACGGCGAGCTTCACGTCGGGATCGAGGGCAAGGACATCGTATGGACGAAGGCGGATCAAGAGCCGCTGTCGGCCCCCGCCGGCCAGGAGAGCAGCGACTTCGGGGTCGTCGCCGAGCCGGTCAACCTCGAGGCCAGCACGCAAGCGGCGGCTCAAGCCCTGGCCGGGCAGGCAGCGACTTTCGAGGGCTACTATCGACTCTGGAATGAAGGTCACGACCGGGGGAATGCCGCTCCCAGCAACCCCCACCACGTCCTGGAGCTGCACCCCGTTTGGGCCTTTCACGGCGACGCGGAAGACTTCAACGATCCGGCCTCGATCCGGCCGATGCAGAGCAGCGGCGGTAAGGCGTACAGCGGCTACGGGGCGTCAAAGTTTCGCCCCCTGCTCGCCGCGCTGAGCCAGGAGCAGTGGCTGCACGTCTACGAGGACGACCGCTTCGTCTACGTCGAACTGCAAAAGGCCGAGAATTTCTATCAGCTCCCGGTGACCGTCAACGATGTGCACCAGGTCACCGGCGGGGTCGAAGCAGTCGTCGACGTCTTCTCCGACGAGCAACACCAGAACCTCGTTTTCTCCGGGCTCCGCGTGGTGGCGAATGATGGCAGCAGAATTGCCGCCCGGCTGCAGGCGGGCGAGCAGATCCAGTTCTTGCTCGGGCTTTTCAGCGTGAATCTGCGCAAGGCGATGGAGCTCGCCGCGGGGCACAGCGGACCCGACAACGCGGTCTTCGCTCCCTCGGCGCTCGAGCTCTTCGCCTACGGCGTGCCGCTCGGCAAGGCCGTGTCGTCGTCGAAGTGCGTCGCCGAAACCCCTGCGGAGTGATCCGCCAGCCGGCTCCGCGCGCCGCGGCGGCGAGCTATTGATAGCTGGTCGCGGTAGTCAAGGGAGCAACGGCAGCGAGCCCATGGCGCCGTTTCGTCCCTCGGGGTCGGCGCAGCCGGTGGCAGCTAAGACGAGACATTAGCAGGCTGCCGTCCCTGCCCGACTCGCCGGCCGGCGCAGGGCATTGCGCGCTCCGGGCAAGAAAAGAAAACCTGCGCCGGCCACCTCACGATAGAGTCGCGGCATGCGGGTCGGCGTCGTCGCGGACACTCACAACCTGCTGCGTCCTCGGGTCCTCGAGCGGCTGGCCGGCTGCCGGCTGATCCTGCACGCCGGCGATGTCGGCGAGCCGCAGATCCTGGAGCGGCTGGGCCGCATCGCTCCGGTGCTGGCGGTGCGCGGCAATACCGACGCGGGAGCGCTGGCTGCAGACCTCCCGGCAACGCGTAGCGGAGTGCTTGGGGACCAGGGCCTGCCCTACTACATGGTGCACCGGCGCGAAGACGCCGCCCCCGACTGGCGGCGGGTGTCGCGGGTGATCATCTTCGGTCACTCGCACCGGCCGGAGCTGGAGTGGCAAGGTTCTTGCCTCTTGCTCAACCCCGGCAGCTGCGGACCGCGACGCTTTGATCTGCCGCTGACCCTCGCTATCCTCAGCGTGGCCGGCGACCGGCTGGTGCCGGAGATCCTGGCCGTGGACTGAGGCCGCGGGACGGGCGGGCGGGAGCGGTTTTGGACAACTAGCCGCAGCTCCCCGGTCCTTCACGAACGCTGTTTTCGACAGTCTTTCCGCTCCAGGAGGAACGATGCGTCAGTCACGCTCGGCTCTACTATCGATGCGCGCCGCAGGAATGTTCGCAGGCGGGTGGCTGGCGGCCGGCGCCGCTGTCGCCGGCTCCTTCTCGGTCTTCCAGCACGGCGGGCGCGCCACCGGCCAGGCCGGCGCCTTCGTCGGCCGCGCCTCGGACCCTTCGGCGCTGTCGTACAACCCGGCGGCCATCGCCCACTTGAAGGGGCTGCAGGTGCAGGCCGGGATCGACTTCGACCAGGGGGTCGACGACTACAACAGCCCGACCGCTGGCGCGGTCTCGGCGCACCATGTGATCACCATCTTCCCGGCGGTCTATGTCAGCTGGCGGCCGCAGGGCGGTCCGTTCGCGTTCGGCATCGGCCTCGACGAGCCGTTCTGGTACGACGAGGACTGGCGGCCGCTCAATTTCCCGGGGCGCTTCCTGACCAACCGGTTCCAGCTCGAGATCGGCGAGCTGCATCCGGTCATGGCCTACGACCTCGGCCTCGGCTGGAGCATCGGCGGCGGTCTGCGCTACGACTACGGCAACCTGAAGCAGGGCGAGAACCATGTGCTGGAGAACCTCGGTCCTCCCGGCCCGATCGAGTTCCTGCGCAACGGCAACGTCACGGTCGACGCCTTCGCCTGGGACGTCGGCGTGCACTACGTCGACCCGGCCTGGGGGTGGGGAGCGACCTACCGCAGCGAGTCGAACCTGAGCGGCACGGGCGACGTGCAGTACCGCCTCCCCGCCCTTCCCGGCGCGACGGCCGGTCAGGGCCCCTTCCCTGACGGCCGCACGTCGCAATCGTTCAAGATCCCCTGGGAGGCGCGCGGCGGCATCTGGATCGCGCCCTATCCCGAGCTGCGCCTCGAGCTCGACGTGGCGCACCAGAACTGGTCGTCGCTGGCGGCCACCACCATCACCTACACGCCCAATCCCATCGAGGGCTTCGAGACCGTGGCGCGGGCGCGCAACTGGCACAACACCGACAGCGTGCGGCTGGGCATCGAGGGCGAGGTCAGCGACAAGCTCACCCTGTTCGGCGGCATCGGCTACGAGCCGTCGCCGGTCCCGCTGGGCACCATCGAGCCCGGCTTCGCGCGCGGCGACGCCTACGTCTATTGCGCCGGATTCAGCGTCAACTTCCCGCGCATTTCCTTCGACGCCGGCGGCTCCTACTACAGCCATCGCAATCACAGCGTCAGCGGCCAGGAGCGCAACCCGGCGATCGCCGGCTCCTATTCGAGCGACGACCGGGTCTGGTCGGGCGCCATCCGCTGGCGGTTCTAGCAGTGCGAGCCGGCAGGCGGCGGCGGCTCAGGCGGGGCTGAGGGCCGGCCGGCGGGCGGCGAGCCGCTGGAACATTCCGGGCTCGTAGGCGGTGATGGTGCCGGTGAAGGCGGATGCGGCGACGGTCAAGGGGGAGGCGAGCCAGAGGCGGCCGGGGCCGGAGCGACCCTTGTAGTTGCGGTTGATGGCCGAGACGGTGACCTCGCCCGGAGTCTCGGAGACGCCGGGGCCGCAGCCGATGCAGGCGCCGCAGCCGGGGTGGATGAGCTTCACTCCCGCCCGCTCGAAGGTCTCGGCGAAGCCGTTGTCGCGCACGAACTTCTCGACCGCCTGCGAGCCGCACTGGATGAGGAAGCGGACGCCGTCGGCCACCTTGAGCCCGGCGTCGAGCGCCTCCTTGACCACCTGGTGGTAGAAGATCAGGTCGTCGATCTTGCCCGCCGTGCAGCTGCCGCCGTAGGCGATGTCGATCCGCACCTCGCCGATCTCGTCGACCCAGGCGCCGTTGGTGGGGTCCGAGGGGATGCCGTGATCGGGATCGCCCGGGTGCGCCACCATCGGGCGCAGCGCCGAAAGATCGATCTCGTGGACGCCGCCGTCATAGCGCGCGCCGGGGTCGGGGGCGACGGCGCGGCGGCGCATCGCCTCGAGGTCGGCGGCGGAGAGCTCGGGCCGCCACTCGGCGAGCCAGCGGAAGGTCTCGTCGTCGGCGATCACCATGGCGGCCTTGGCCGAGCACTCGGTCGCCATGTTGGTGAGGGTGGCGCGCTCGTCCATCGACAGGGTCGCGATCCCCGGACCGGCGAACTCCATCACCCGGTCGAGGGTCATCTCGCGCTTGGCGTAGTGGAGCAGGATGTAGAGCATCAGGTCCTTGGCGGTGACCCCCGGCGCCAGCTTGCCGGTGAGCTCGAAACGGATCGACTCGGGCACCTCGACCTGGGTGAAACCGGAGTGGATGAGGTCGGCGTACTCGGTCGCGCCGATGCCCCAGGTGAGGGCGTTGTTGACGCCGCCCATGCAGGTGTGGCTGTCGGTCGCCTGGATGAAGTCGCCGGGGCCGATCAGCTGCTCGCGCGCCAGCTCGTGACAGATGCCGGGCGAGACGCCGTCGCGGGCGGCGAAGTTGTGCACCCCGGTGTGGGCCTGGAACTCGCGCTGCAGGCGGCGCAGGGTCTCGATCTTGTCGCCGAACGGGCGCATCTTCGGCACCTCGTCGGCATAGATGAGATGGTCCTCGAAGACGGCGAAGCGGTCAGGGTTCTTGATCCGGTAGCCGGCGCCGTGCTCCTGGGTGAGGAAGTAGTGGACCTGGGCGGTGGTGAACTCGTGCGAGTAGCCGCCGTCGACGCGCACCACGACGGCGTCGCCCGGCTTGACGTAGCGCTCGGCGCGCTCGGCGGCCTCCGCTGCCGGCGCGTCGGCTCTGCCGGCTGGCGCGTCGGCCCTCCCTGCCGGCTGGCCGGGGCGGGCCGACTGGTCGGGGCCGGCGGCGATGTGGCGAGCCAGCAGCTTCTCGGCCATGGTCATCGGCCGCGGCGGGGTCTGCGGGCGCGGCAGGTCGATCGCGCCGGCGGCCAGCGCCTTGGAGAACGGGAAGAGCCCGCCGCGCTCGATCACGATGCGGGTGATCGGGTCGTATCCCTGCTCGAACTCGGCGAGCGGGATGCCGGCGCCCGCCTGCAGGCGGCGCAGCTGCTCGTGGTTGCCCATCAGCACGCCCTGGCTGATGTTGTTGCGGGCGTGGATGGGCGCGAAAGAGGCGGCGATCGCGATGCGGATGCCGGACCATTTCTCGGCCTGGACGGCGGTTTCGCGGGAGCTGCCGACTCCTTTGCGGTGACCCGAGACGATGACCTCGAAGTTGCCGTCGCGCAGGGCGTCGCGCTCGAACAGGTGCTTGCCTTCGACGATCAGGCCGGCGTAGGCGTCGCGGGCCAGGTCTTCGGGGCGATGGCTGAAGCAGACCCAGGCAGGAGTCATGACGTCGGTGTTGATGTCGTCGAGCAGGTCGTCGACCGTCAGCTCGTCCATGCGCAGGTCGAGGTCGCCGCGTAGCTGGCGGCGGATCAGCTCGGGGTCCTTGGTGAGGAAGAGGACCCGCTTGCCGGGGGTCAAGCTGACGATGTCTGGCGGCTTCATCACGCAGGCTCCTCCTGAGCGGCAAGACCCCTGGGCGGGCCGGGTGGCGGCGACGGCCGGCGGCTGCCGGCGGCCCCGCGCCAACCCTCCATGTATTCTAACCCCGGCTACGGCCGGAGGTCTTCGCCGGGCGGCGCGGCGGGCGGCCGCAGCGGCACGGCGGGACGGCGATTTCGCGGTCTCGCGCTCTCCTGGTATAAGCGCGCCATGGGCGCGGGCGAAGCGAGCGACCTGGAGGAGGGAAACCTGTACGAGGCGGCGCTGCGGCAGCTGGCGGCGGCTGGCGGAGGAGCGGGCCGAGGGGCCGGCGCGAGCGCGCTGCCGCGGGCGCGGGCGTCGGCCTCGGTGGTGCCGTGGAGACGGCGGAACGAGGGGGGTGGGAGGAGCCCAGGGGGGATCGAGGTCTTCTGGGTCAAGCGCAGCGAGACGCTGCCGTTCATGGGCGGGTGGCACGCGTTCCCGGGCGGCGGGCTGGCGCGCGCCGATGCCGAGGTGCCGGTCGCCGGCAGGCCCGCCGGCGGCCGCGAGGTCGGAGGGCGGCGAGGGGACCGCGGCCCCGAGGGCGGCGGAGGCGGCGCCGAGCCCGACCGCGCCGCGCTCGACCGCGCGGACGGCGGCGGCGGCGGCGAGGCCGACCTGATGCCCGGGATCGTGGCGTGCGCGATCCGGGAGCTGTTCGAGGAGACAGGCATCCTGCTCGCCTGTCCCGAACCGGCCGCGGCCTCGGGCGAGCACGGAGGGTGTGATGGGCATCTGGTAGAGGGAGCGGCGGAGCTGGCGGCGGCGCGCCGGGAGCTGCTGGCCGGGCGTCCCTTCGCGGAGGTGCTGCGCCGGCTCGGCGCGGTCGCCGATGCATCGCGGCTGGTCTATGCCGGCCGCTGGCTGACGCCGCCCTTCTCCCCCTTGCGCTTCGACAGCCGGTTCTTCCTCCTGGAGTGGCCGCCGGAGGAGGCGGCGCAGCCTGAGGTGCTGCCGGGCGAGCTCGAATCCGGGAGCTGGATCGAACCCGGCGCGGCCTGGGAAAGCTGGCATCGCGGCGAGAACCTGGCGGCGCCACCGATCCTGCACCTCCTGGAGGTGCTGCGCCAGGACGGCCCCGAGGCTGGCCTGGGGCGGCTCCGCGACCCGGCGGAGGCCGATCTCGGGCCGATCCGCCGGGTCGAGCTGCGCCCCGGGGTGATCATGTTCCCGCTCCCGACCGCGACGCTGCCTCCCGCCTCGACCACCAACGCCTACCTGCTGGGCGCGGGCGAGGCGGTGCTGGTCGATCCGGGCAGTGGCGACCGCGATGCGCTAGCCCGCCTGGAGCAGGCGCTGCGGGCGGCGCGCGAGCGGCTGAGGCGGCGGGTCACGGCCATCTGGCTCACTCACCACCATCCGGACCACGTCGGGGGTGCCGCGGCGCTGCGCGAGCGCCTGGGCGTGCCGGTGCTCGCCCACGCGCTGACCGCCGAGCGCCTGGCGAGGCATGGGGTTCCGGTCGACGGCGAGCTGCACGACGGCCAGCGGGTGGCGCTCGCCGGCGCGCCGGAGATGGCGGTCGCGGTCGTCCACACGCCGGGGCATGCGCGCGGCCACCTGTGCTTCCTCGAGGAGGGCCAGCGCTCGCTGCTCGCCGGCGATATGGTGGCCGGCATCGGCACCATCGTCATCGATCCGCCCGAGGGCGACATGGACGACTACCTCGCTTCGCTCGACAAGCTGATCGCGCTCGCGCCCGGCACTCTCTTCCCCGGCCATGGGCCGGCAGTCAAGGACGCGGCCGCCAAGCTGCGCGAATACCGCGCGCACCGGCTGTGGCGGGAAGAGAAGGTGATGGCGGCGTGGCGCGCCGGGCGCCGCGAAGCCGCCGCCATGGTGCCAACCGTCTACGACGACGCGCCGCCCGAGGCGCACCGCCTGGCCGAGCGCCAGATCGTGGCCCACCTGGCGCGGCTGCGGCGCGCCGGCAGGCTGACGGATTGACATGAAAAAATAAGCAGGAAAGGAGCACTCCATGCGTCTACTCGCCCTCTTCCTCACGATGACGCAGGCCGCGTTCGCCGGAGCCGCAGCCGCCCAGAGCGCCGCGGCTCCTTCCGGCCTGCCGTTGCCGGCGGCCGCTACGGGACTAGAAGACATCGCGGCCTCCCTGCGGCGAATCGAGATCTTGCTGCGCGCCCAGGTGGAGATTCAGCGTGTCGAGCTGCTGCTGAAACGCGCCGACCTGGTCAATCAAGAGGTGCTTCCACTCCAGACCGAGCTTCGCCAGACCAAGAACTACCGTGACAACCTAGAGGAGCAGCAGCACATCATCGAACAGCAGGTGAAGGATTTCACGGATCGCATGGAGAACCTTCCCCGGCTGGCGACCGAGGTCGAGCTGAAAGATGCAGAGCAGACGGCCCACCACTTCGAGCAGCAGCTTCGCCAGAGCAAGGCTCGCCTGCAGACGCAACGCGCACGAGTCGAGGAGCTCGAAAGCGAGCTCGGCAAGCGGACCGTTGACCGGGACGACGTCAGGGCCCGGCTCGATCGCGCGCTGGCGCGGCTGGAGTCCGCGAATCCTTAGCGCTCCCCCGCGCGGTAGACTGGCGCGGCTCTCTTCCGGATCGCGCGGCGGTCTCCCCCACCGCGCTGGACATGAGGGACCCCTGCATGGTCGATGACCTCGTCTCCACCGCTCGGCCGACTCCTGGCAGGTCGGCCGCGGCTTTCGCCTGTCGCGGCACTTCCGGCAGGTCGGCCAACAGATCTACCATTGTCGGCACTCCCGGCAGGTCGCTCTGCGCAGCGCTGCCGGTGCTCGCTGCTCTCGCTTTCCTCGTCCCGCTCGCTGGAGCCGGGGCCGTTGGCGCGCCAGCGGCGGTCGATCAGGCGCCGGCGGGCCGGCCGCCGGCTTCGGCAGGCGGGGTGACGCTCGAGATGATCATGGCCGACCCCGACTGGATGGGGAATCCGCCAGAGAAGCCTTACTGGTCCGACGACGGCCGCGCGGTGTACTACGAGCGCAAGCAGCAGGGCAAGGAGCTGCGCGACCTCTTCCGCCAGCGGCTTAGCGAGAGCACGCCGCCGCAGCGGATCGCCGAGCCCGACAAGGGGGCGGTCGACGTGGGCGGCGGCGCCGTCTCGCGCGACCGCAAGTGGAAGGCTTACGTGCGCGAGGGCGACCTCTATCTCAAGGACCTGGACAGCGGCGCCATCCGGCAGCTGACCCGCACCGCGGAGGCCAAGAGCGAGCCGCGCTTCATGGCGGGTGACACGCGCATCTCCTTCCGGGTGAAGAACACCTACTACGTCTACGACCGGGCGACCGGCCTGCTGAGCCAGCCGGCCGAGCTGCTGCTCGCCAAGGACCCGGACGAGGAGGAGCTCGGCTACCTCGAGCGCCAGCAGCTGCGCTTGCTGGCCGCGGTGCGCGAGGCCAAGACGAAGGCCCGCGAGGTGCGCGAGCACGCGCGCGCCGAGCAGCGAGCCGACCCGACCCGGCCGCCTCTTCCCTGGTATCTCGGCGACAAGATCAAGCTCCAGGACGTGTCGCTGAGCCCGAGCGGCAACTGGCTGGTCGTGGTCTTCCGCCCCAAGGAGGCCAAGGAGGGGAAGAAGGCGATCATGCCGGCTTATGTCAGCGAGAGCGGCTACATCGAGCCGCGCGAGGTGCGCTCGCTGGTCGGCACCGGCGACGGCACCGGCGACTGCCTGCTGCTCCTCGACCTGCGCTCGCACCAGCGCCGCACGGTGGACCTGGCCGCGCTGCCCGGCAGCAAGGACGACCCGCTCAAGAGCCAGCGCGAGGAAGCGGAGCGGTTGGCCAAGGCAGCCGTTGCCGCCGCCGCCGCCGCGGTCGGCGAAGGCGCGGGCGGAGAGCCGCGCGCCGAATCGAAGGCAGGGGCCGCGGGCAGCGGCGCCGCGGGCGGCGGCGCCCGCGTCAAAGCGAAGAAGCCGGCCAAGCCCAAGTCGTGCGCCTCGATCGACGACGAGGACAAGGAGGACGGTAAGGACAAGGACGGAAAGGTCAAGGACAAGGACCAGGAGGAGAACACGCAGAAGGAAGACCAGGACAAGGAGGACAGCGGCGCTCAGAGGCATGGCAAGGCGGGCGACGAAAGCGCCAGCGCCGGCAAAGAGGAAGGGGACAAGGACAAGAAAGGCCCCGCGATGCGGCCGATAGAGGTCAGCAGTGTCGAGTGGACCGACGACGGCCGGCGCGTCGCCGTCGAGCTGGTCGCCGCCGACAACAAGGACCGCTGGATCGCCACGCTCGATCTCGAGAGCGGCAAGCTTCTGCCCCGCCACCATCTTGCCGACAACGCCTGGATCAACTGGGACCACGACGACTTTGGCTGGCTGGCCGACAACGAGACGCTCTACTACCTGTCCGAGGAGACCGGCTACGCTCACCTCTACGCGACCTCGGAGCGTGGCGGCAGCGCCCGGCCGCTCACCAGCGGCCGGTTCGAGGTCTCCAATCCGGTCGCCAGCTGGGACGGACGCTACCTTTACTACCACGCCAACGCGTCGCACCCCGGCCAGTACGACGTCTGGCGGGTGGAGGTCGCGACGGGCAAGGCCGAGCAGCTCAGCCGGCTCGGCGGGCTGACCAGCTTCCTGCTCTCCCGCGACGAGAGCCAGCTGCTGCTCATCCACTCGAGCTTCACGCGGCACAACGAGCTCTACGTCCAGGGCAACCAGCCGGGCGCCGAAGCGCGCCGGGTGACCGATACGGTGAGCGCCGCGTTCTCGGCCCAGCCCTGGACCGTGCCCGAGATCGTGCCGGTCCCCTCCAGCCACGGCGCCGGCGTCATCTACTCGCGCCTCTACAAGCCGGCGGCGCAGGGAGCCGCCGCGGGAGAAGGCGTTCGGATGGGGGGCGGACCGGCGGGCAGGCCTGCGGTGGTCTTCATCCACGGCGCGGGTTACCTGCAGGACGCTCACTTCGGCTGGTCGTTCTACTTCCACGAGTTCATGTTCCATACGCTGCTGGCGCAGCGCGGCTACGTGGTGCTCGACATGGATTACCGAGCCTCGGCCGGCTACGGCCGCGATTGGCGGACGGCGATCTACCGGCAGATGGGACACCCCGAGCTGGAGGACCTGGAGGACGGGGTCAACTGGCTGGTCGCGCAGCAGGGAGTCGACCGCTCCCGGGTCGGCGTCTACGGCGGCTCCTATGGCGGCTTCCTCACCCTGATGGCGCTGTTCAGGAGTCCCGATCTCTTTGCTGCCGGCGCCGCCCTGCGGCCGGTCACCGACTGGACCCACTACAACCATGGCTACACCTCGGCCATCCTCAACACGCCGGAGGTCGACCCGCAGGCGTTCGAGCGCAGCTCGCCGATCGAGTTCGCGGCCGGCCTCAAGCGGCCGCTGCTGATCTGCGCCGGCATGGTGGACGACAACGTTTTCTTCCAGGACGACGTGCGGCTGGTGCAGCGTCTGATCGAGCTGCAGAAAGAGAATTTCGAGCTGGCGATCTTTCCCGTCGAGTCGCATGGCTTCAAGCGGCCCGACAGCTGGCTCGACGAGTACCGGCGGATCTACAAGCTGTTCTCGGCGCACCTGCGCTGAGCGGAGGCTCACCGCCGAACGGCGCGACAGGAGGGGCAAGAACGATGGGCACGGAGCTCGCCGTGCGGCGTGCCCGCGGCACATTGCCGGCCCTTCTGCTCTTCCATCTCGGAACCGGGGCGCGGCTCGCCCTCCGCGTGCTGGTACCCGCGGTGGCCGCGGCGGTGGCGGCCGGGGGGCTGCTCGGCCCCGACTTCCTGCACTCGCTGGCGTTAGCGCTCTTTGGCGCCGGCGCGGGGATCGACTCGGCGGTCGTGGTCCTGTTGGTCCTTCTCGGCGTCGCCAGGGTTGCGGCGGCGCGCATCTGCCGCGGCCTCGACGGCTGGCTGCGCCACCTGCCGGCGGACGGGGCGGCACACCGGCGGGCCGCCCTGCTCGCGGTTGCCGCCGCCCAGCTCCCGGTGCTGCTGGGTTTTGCCTTCCTCGCTCTCGCCGCCCGGGGAAGCGGCGCGTTGCGCGAGCTGCTGCTGGGGCTGCCGCTGCGCGCCCTGGCGGCGGCGGCAATCGCCCTGCCGGTCGCGCGCCGCGGGCTGACCGCCCCTCTCGCCCTGGTCGCCGGTGTCTTCGCCGGAATGGCCAGCGGCTGGCAGCTCGCGGCCGCCGGCGCATTGCTCGTGGCCGCCGACCTCGGGGCCGGGCCGCTGCGCTATTCCGGCCGACCGGCGCGCCCGCGGCCGGGCTCCCCGCGGCTGCTGCTGCCACGGGTTGCCTGGCGCGCCCTGGGGGCGAGAAGGTTGGCAGCGGCCTATGGCGGCGCCCTGCTGCCGATCGCCATGGGCTGGGCCTTCGTCGCCCACAACCAGCTCGTGCCGCTCTACCAGGCGCGCGCCGCGCTGCTGGCGGGAGCGGCGTCGGCGACCCTGCTCCTGGCCAGCCTCGGCGAGAGCCTGGCCGTCCTCCGCCCCGCCTGGCCCTGGGCGCGCTCGCTGCCCTGGTCGGCGGCACAGCGGATCGGCGGCGACGCCCTATTTCTCGGCGCCCATGCGCTGCCGCTGGTCGCGGCCGCGGCAGTGCTGGTCGCGACCTCGGCCGGCGCCCTGCTCGCGCTGCTCGCCCTGCTGCCGCCGCTCGCGGTGCGTGCGGCGGGCGCCCTGCGGCGCGCGCCGGAGAGGCGGACGGGGGCGGCGGGAGAGATCCTGGTCGAGGGCGCGTTCGCGGCCGCCTTTGCCACCCTTCTCCCCTGGGTGGCCGGGCTGCTGCTGCTCGCCACCCCTGTCTTGCTGCGGCTGGCGGCGGCGCGCGAGCAACGGCAGAAGGTCAGCCGCTGGCTCGAGCTGCACCACCTCGCGGCCGGCGACCCGCAGTCGTGGAGCGCCTGATGATTCGCTTCCACCAGGCATCGTTCGACTACCGGCCGGGCGAGACTGTCCTCGCCGGGGTCGATCTCACGCTCCTCCCCGGGCTCACCCTGCTGCTCGGCCCGAACGGTTGCGGCAAGAGCACGCTGCTCAAGCTGGCCGCCGGCATCGAGGTTCCCGACCAGGGGTGGATCGAGATCGACGGCCACGACCTGCGCCGCGACGAGGTGGCGGCGCGCCGCGGCCTGGCCTATGTCCCGGAGCAGCCCGACCTCACTCCCTACGCCACGATCGGCGAGATCCTCGACCTGGTCTGCCGCCTGCGCGGCGAGCCGCGCGATCGCGGCGCGGCGGCGCTCGCCCGCGTCGGCCTCCTGCAGCTCGCCCACCGCTCGGTGCGCGAGCTCTCGATGGGACAGCGGCGCCGTGGCATCCTCGCCGCGGCGCTGGTCGGCATGCCGCAGCACGTGCTGCTCGACGAGCCGCTGGAGGCGATGGACCGCGGCGCCCGCGACGACATCCTCGGCTGGATCGATCGCCTGGTCGCCGGCGGCGCGGTGGTGGTCGTCGCCTCCCATGACATCGAGCCGTTCGCGGAGCGGGCGACCCGCGCTCTGACCCTGAGCGGCGGCAGGCCGGTCGCGGTCGAGCCGCTGCCGGCGGCCGGCCCGTCAAGGCTCGAGCTGCTCGAGCGCATGGCGCGCGGCCAGCCCGTCGGGCCGCCGGCTCCCTGAGGCCCGCGGCGCGCAGGCAGGGAGGCAGCCTTGAAACCAAGGCGCCGCCGCTGGGTATAAGGGAGTGGCGCAGTCACGCACCGGAAAGGAAGAGGCACGATGGCCGCAAGGATGCTGCAGGATCTCCGCTGGGCGGCGCGCGGGTTGCGGCGCGATCCGCGCTTCACGCTGATCGCGGGAGCCACCCTGGCGCTTGCCATCGGCAGCGTGGTCGCCATCTTCAGCCTCGTGGATGGCCTGATCCTGCGCCCCCTGCCGTTGCCCCGGGCGGAGCGGCTGGTGGCGCCGCAGTCGCTCGACCGCCTCTCGCACCAGCAGTGGGACGTCGACTACGCGGACTTCGAGGACTGGCAGCGCGCCGGGGTGTTCGCCTCGGTCGCCGTCTATCAGTGCGGCAACCACGACCTCGCGGGCGCCGCCGAGCCGGTGCGCATGACCGACTGCGCGGTCAGCGAGCAGTTCTTCCGCACCCTCGGGATTGCGCCGGCGATCGGCCGCGCCTTCGCCAGCGAGGAGTACCGGCCCGGACAGCCGGTGCCGCTGGTCCTCTCCTGGAGCTTCTTCACCAGCCGCTTCGGCGGCGACCGGCGGGCGCTCGGGCGGCCGCTGCGCTTCGGCGGCGCGCCGGCCTACGTGGCCGGCGTCATGGCTCCCGGAGCGGCTTATCCGCTGTCGGTCCAGGCCTGGCGGCCGCTGCGCCTGAAGCTTCCGGACGCGGATGTCGAGCGCCGCGACAACTACATCTTCGAGTCGGTCGCCAGGCTGCGGCCCGGGGAAGGCCTGGCGCAGGCGCAGGCGAAGCTCGCGGCCCTGGCCGGGCGCGGGGAGCGGGACTACCCGGCGGCGCGCCGCAACGTCACGGTCACCGCGGTACCGCTGCTCGACTACGTCGCCGGCGCCAAGCTGCGGCGCATCCTGTGGGCGTTGTTCGGCGCGGTGGGGGTGGTGCTGCTCATCGCCTGCGCCAACATCACCAACCTGCTGCTGGCGCGCGGCGCACGGCGGCAACGCGAGGTCGCGGTGCGGCTGGCGCTCGGCGCGAGCCGCGGCGGGGTGGTGCGGCAGCTTCTCGGCGAGAGCATCCTGCTCGCTCTCGGCGGCTGCATCGCCGGGCTGCCGCTGGCGGCTGCCGGGCTGCGCGGGCTGCTCGCGGTGGCGCCGCCCGACACGCCGCGCCTGGGCGAGGTCCACCTCGACGGCTGGGCGGTCGTCTTCGCGGCGGTGGTAGCGGTCTGCGCCGCGCTCGGCTGCGGGCTGTTCCCGGCGCTGCGCGCCGGCGCGACCCGGCCGGGCGCGGGGCTGGCCGGGGCGGACCCGCGTTCCACCGGCGGGCCGGGACAGCGGCGCGCCCGCAACGCGCTGGTCGTCGCCGAGCTCGCCACCTGTCTGGCGCTCCTCGCCGGCGCCACCCTCGCGCTCGCCAGCCTCCGCGCCCTGCTGCGCGCCGATCCGGGGCTCGATACGAGCCACCTGATCACCTTCTCGCTCCACCTGCCGAAGAGCTACGAGACCCCCGCGGCGGTGGCGCAGTTCTACGACCAGGCGCTGGCGCGGCTCGACGCGCTGCCCGGCGTCAGCGCGGGCGCGGCGGCGTCGGCACTGCCTCTCGGAGGAGGAGGCTTCTATCTCGGGAGGGCTTTTCTGGCTGCCGGCCAGGCGGAGCCTCCGGCCGGACAGGAGGTGCACGCGGGCTGGAACGTGGTCACGCCGGGATGGTTTCGCGCCGCCGGCGAAGGGCTGCTCGCGGGACGCGACTTCGGCAGGGAGGACCGCGCCGACGACCGCCCGGTGATGATCGTCAACCAGTCGTTCGCGCGGCAGATGTTCGGCCGCGCCAGCCCGCTCGGGCATCGGGTGCGGTCATGGCGCGACGAGAACGTCTACCGCGAGATCGTCGGGGTGGTGCGCGACGTGCGCTACGACGGCGTCGAAGACCGCGGCCATGCGTTGGTCTACGTGCCGCACGCGCAGTGCGCATGGTCCGGCATGACGGTGGCCCTGCGCAGCGTGCTGCCCGCCGGCGAGGTGGTGCAGGCCGCCCGGGGAAAGATCGGCGCGCTCGATCGCAGCCTTGCGCTGGCCGACGTGGCGACCATGGAGGAGCTGCGCAACCGGTCGCTGGGAGGATCGCGCGCGCTGTCGCTGCTGCTCGGAGCGCTGGCGGCCGCGGCGCTCGGCCTGGCCGCGATTGGCATCTCCGGCGTCCTCGCCTACACCGTCGCGCAGCGCACGCGCGAGATCGGGGTGCGAATGGCGATCGGCGCGCGCCGCGCCGACGTCCTTGCCCTGGTGCTCGGCGAGGCAGGGCGGATGATCGGCTACGGCATCGCGTTCGGCATCGCGCTCGGGCTGGCCGGCAGCCGCGCCCTCGCGCCTCTCCTCTACGAGGCCCGGCCGACCGATGCCGTACCGTACGCCCTGGCCGCCGCCGTGCTCGGGGCCTGCGGCCTGGTCGCCGCCTGGCTGCCGGCGCGGCGCGCCGCCACCGTCGATCCGGCAGCCGTGCTGCGCGAGGGATAGCTAAGTTAATTAGTTACCTGAACCGACCAGCGCCGCGCGCGCCGCTGGCAGGGCGAGGCGCGCCCAGTCGGCGTACATCGCGGCCGAGGGATGGAGACCGTCGGCGGCGAGCAGCGAGCGGTCGCCCTTGGCGCGCTGGGAAATGACCGTGATCGCCACGAAGCGGGCGCCGGCGCGTTGCGTCTCCTCGGCGGCGACGGCGTTGAAGCGGCCGATCTCGGCGGCGACCCGCGCCAGGTCGCGGCCGCTCTCCCGGGCGAAGGGAGTGACGCTCCAGTCGGGTATCGACAGCACCAGCACGCGCCCCGGGGTGCCGCCGGCGAAGGCGACGGCGCGGCGCAGCAGGGCGGTGAAGCCGGCTACGTAGGCCTCGGGGCTGCCGCCGCGATACTGATCGTTGACGCCGATCAGCAGCGACACTAGGTCGAACGGGCCGCGCGGCGCGGCGGCGTCGATGCCGGCGGAAAGCTCACCCGTGGTCCAGCCGGTGCGCGCCACGATCTGCGGTTCCGCAACCGCCAGCCCCTGGGCACGCAGCAAGGCAGCGAGCTGGACCGGCCAGCGCCCTTCAGGCGAGACCGACTCGCCGATGGTGTAGGAGTCGCCCAGCGCCAGGTAGCGGGGAGTTTCGCCGGCGGCCCTGGCCGGCCCGGCGTCATGCGGCGACAGCAGGGCGAGCAGATCCGGGCGAAAGTGCGTGGGAGAAGCGGCGAGCACCATACTCAAAGCCGGCAGGGCAACGAACCGCTGCCGGCACGATCGACGAACCAGGTGCGTCACGGACAAAAGGTGCGTGCGTTGCTCGACGCCAAGGGTCATCGGTGTGCCGCGGGCAATGATGTTTTCTAGCCCCTGAGACCCAGACCAAGGCGGTGCACGGGCCGAGATCCGAATGCTATCTTGTCAGCATGAAGACCGAGCAGGAAGCGCCGCTCGTCATCCCAGGCGTCAGCGAGGAGGAGTTCTACTCCCAGGACGAAGACAGCCCTTGGGAGTACCTGGATGGGGAGCTGGTGATGGAGCCGGCGTCGTTCCGGCACGAGGATCTATTCGCATTCCTGATAACCCTCCTGCGGGGCTACCTCGGCGAGCGGGGTGGCGCTGTGGCGATGGGCTCGCGCTTTCCGATGCGCCTCGACGAGAAGTGGTCGCCGGAGCCGGATTTGCTGGTCGTGCGCGAGGAGCGACGCCACCTCATCGGTCCGCAACGCCTCGAAGGACCCGCCGATCTGGTGATCGAGATCGTGTCAGGCGCGCACCCCGAGATCGCGCATCGGCGTAAGCTGCCGCGGTACCGAGAGGCACAGGTGCCCGAGATCTGGACGATCGACCCCTTCACGAGATCGACCCGGGTGGACATCCTCGCGGCCGACGGCTACGACACCCAGATCCTCACTACGGGACGCCTGGCGACGGCCGTGGCCCCGGGTTTCTGGATCGACGTGGCCTGGCTGTGGCAAGAGCCGCTGCCACCACCTCTTTTCTGCCTGCGCCAGATCCTCGCCTGATCGCCACCCTAGCTCACACGCGTTCGTCGCGAGGCGGCGGCCGGCAGATCGATCATTGCCGGCCGCCGCTCGGACGAGCGGCATTCCCCGGAGGGCTTTCCCGGCAGGTCGCAAATAGGCCTGGATGCAAGGCGTGCGAAGGTTGACGACCGAGGCGTACTCGATGTACGTCGAGGGAGTCCGACCGAGTGCAACGCAGCAGACAGGCCCCTCCGGGGGTTCCTCGCTTGGTCCGCTGCCCAATGGAGCTGACCAATGGAGCTGAAGCTTAATTGCGGCCCTTCCAGTAGTAGGGCCGACGCCTCTGGTGCATGACCGCGAAGATCTTGATCGCGCCGAATTCGGCTCCGTAGATCAAACTGTACGGGAACCGTGGCAGGGCCTTACGCCGCAGACTACCGCGGACGACAGGCGAAGACTCCGGGTTGGCCCGGATCTGCTCTATGGCGTGGCTGACAGCCGCGAGGAACGAATGGCCAAGACCGGTGCTGCGTGCTTCATAGAACTTTGCGGCGTCCAAGAGCTCGGACTCCGCTAGAGGGTGGAAGAAGTAGCCCGTCACGAGATCTCGGCGGCTGCCCGCCGGAGAACCTCCTCGCCCGGCAGCGCCTCTACTTGCCCCCTTTGAATCTCCTGCTGCCGGCGCTCCGCTTCGGCAAGCCAAAGCCTCTCGTTCTCCGTTTCCGACATTCCTTCGAGGCTTCGCAGGAGTTTCGCGGCGAGCGCTGCACGGTCATCGAGCTTCAATTCCAGAGCTTCTTCTTCGACATCTTCGAGCTTGCGGGGCATTTGGCTTCTCCTAGGAAGCGATTATACCGCGGCAGGAGGGCACCACGAAGGCGCGAGAAAGCAAGCAGGAGTGGGATCGAGACCTGCTCGTCTCTGTCGTCTCCTTCTTCCGCTGTAGCGCTCCCGAGAGCGCGAAGGCGGCGAGCCGCGGCGCCGCACCCACTCTTGAAAAGCTCTAGGCGGAGGCTATGCCGCGGGGGCCTGCCGGTCAAGAGCGCGGAAAGGAGCGGAGCAATTGGACCGGTCTAGGGCGCTGTGGGAGCCACCAGCGAGTGCCAGAGGTGCAGCGCCGCGTAGGCCCGCCATGGACGCCAGGCTGCCGCCGCGGCGGCGATGTCGCGCGCCTCGGGTGGGCGGCGGGCGCGGCCGCTGGCGGACCGCTGCCACAGGGCGCCCAGCGCCTTGACGATCCCCAGGTCGGAGGCGGGAAAGGCGTCGCGGTCGCCGAGCGCCCGCATGCGGATGTAGGAAGCGGTCCAGGGGCCGACGCCCGGGAGCGCCAGCAGCGCGGCCTGCGCCTCTTCCGGCGGCGCGGCGCGCAGCCGCTCCCAGTCGATGGTGCCGGCGAGCACGGCGGCGGCGAGCCCGGCGAGGGCCGTCGACTTGGCGCGGGTGAGACCGATCGTGGCGAGCTGCTTCGGCCCGGCCGCGGCCACCGTCTCAGCAAGAGGAAAGGCGTGGCGGCCGCCAGCAACCGGCCCGCCGAGCAGCCGCACGAGGCGGTCAACCATGGTCCGTGCCGCCGCGACGCTGACCTGCTGGCCGAGGATCGCGCGCACCGCACCCTCGAACGGCTCGGGCACCTGCGGCAGGCGCAAACCGGGAGCACGCGCGACGAGCGGCCGCAGCAGCGGGTCGCGCCGCGCCAGCTCCAGGAAGGGGCCGAGGTCGGTGTCGAGATCGAACATCCGCGACACCAGCCGGACGACGGTAGGCGCCCTGTCGGCTGGCGCCGCCGACAGGTCGGCACGCACGTCGAGCCAGCGCGGCCGCCCGCCCGGCGGCCCAGCGCGCACCTGGAGAACGGCCAGGCCGGCGCCCACCCGCACCACGCGCGCGAGCTCTCCGGTCGAGGCCGAGACCGCTTCGAGCGCCGGCACAGCGCGAGCGGCGAGGAACCCGATCACCCAGCCGAAGTCGTAGTCGGCCGGCAGCCGGAGCCGCAGCTCGACCGCAACCGTTCCGGGCTCCGGCACGCTCTGCGGTCCACGTTCGGCGCCTCGCGCTCCGGCGCCACGCCTGGCACGGGCCCCTCCGGGCAACAAATCCAGCGACCTCCCCTCGCTCGGCGCCGGCCGCTTGCCGCGGGAGCGCAACAGCTCGGCGCCGGGGCGGCGCGGCTCAGGCATCGGCGCGCGCGGGGTCCGGGCTCTCGCGTTCCGCGGCGAGCAGCTGGCGCTTGCGCTCGACCCCCCAGCGATAGCCGCCCAGGCCGCCGTCCGCACGCACCACGCGGTGGCAGGGGATCACCACCGCCACGCGGTTGGCGGCACAGGCGCGGGCCACGGCCCGCGCCGCGGTGGGCGCGCCGATCGCCGACGCAACCTCGCCGTAGCTGCGGGTGCTGCCGCGGGGGATCTCGGTCAGGGCTTTCCAGACCCGCCACTCGAAGGCGGTGCCGCGCACGTCGAGCGGCAGCCGCAGCGGGTCGGGCGCGCCGCCGAGCGAGTCGACGATCGCCTGCACCCAATCGCCGCCCTCGTCCTGGCGCTCGAGGAACGCCCGCGGGTACTCCGTCCACAGCCCCTGGGCGAGCTCGCGGTCGGAATCGCCGAGCCGGACGGCGCAGACGCCGCGCTCGGTGAAACCGACCAGCAGGCGCCCGAGGGGTGAGGCCACGATGGTGTACTGGATGCGCATGCCGAGGCCGCCGCGCTTGAAGGTCCCCGGGGTCATGCCGAGCCGCGCATCGGACTGTTCGTAGAGGCGGCTGCCCGCCCCGTATCCCGCTTCATAGGTTGCCGTAGTCACGTCGTCTCCCTTCTTCAGCCGAGCCTTGAGGCGCTCGACCCGTAGTGCCTGGACGTACTCCTTGGGTGTCAACCCGGTCTCACGCTTGAACGTCCGTTGCAAGTGAGTGGGGCTCATCCCGACCAGGCGGCCGAGATGCACCAGGGTGACCGTCTCGTCGAGATGGCCTTCCAGATAGGCCAGCGCCCGGGCGACGCTCTGCTCGGCCCGCGGCGCCTCCTGGCTCTGCGGCCGGCAGCGCTTGCAGGGGCGAAAGCCGGCTTGCTCGGCGGCCTCGGGGGTGGCGTAGAGGGCCACCCGCTCCCGGTGCGGATGCCGCCCCGGGCAGGAGGGCCGGCAGTAGACGCGGGTCGAGGCAACGGCGAAGACGAAGCTGCCGTCGCTCCCCCGGTCGCGCGCCAGCACCGCCTCCCAGGCGTGGTCGGGAATGGGCATCCCCGATGCGAGCGCGCCCGGGCTACTCCCCGCTGCCGCCGCTGTCCCTGTCTTGTTCATCGTCGCACCTCCGCCGCTCTTGCCGAGCTGTGGGCACTCTAGCCGCTGTGCCGCGGCGGCCGCTATCCGCTTCTTGCGCATCCAGTAGGCGGCCGGCCGGTTGGCCCCGCGCCCGATCGATACAATGTGGGCCTGGGGCGGATCAGGTGCTTCCCCCCATCACCTCATCATGAGCCCGCGCACGCGAAATCGGCGCCCCCCCGCAAGCCCGGAACCTGGCCGGCGGCCACGATGAGATCCGCGGGCGCGCTGCGTCTCGCGCTGGTCGCCGGGGTCGTGCTCTCGTGCGTCAGCTGCGACCAGGTGACCAAGTCGATCGCCAGGGCGTCGCTCGCCGCTTCGCCGCCCATCTCGCTGCTCAGCGGTTTCGTGCACTTGGAGCTGGCGCACAACCGGGGCGCCTTCCTGAGCCTCGGCGAGGGGCTGCCGGACGGCCTGCGCTACCTCCTGTTCGTGGTGCTGGTCTCGGCCGCCCTGGTCCTGACCCTGGTCTTCGCCCTGCGCCTCCAGGTCAACGGCTCGCTGCCGCTCGTCGCCCTCTCGCTGCTCGCCGGCGGCGGCCTGGGCAACCTGATCGACCGCCTGGCCCACGGCGGCGCGGTGGTCGATTTCATCAGCGTCGGCTTCGGCCCCCTCCGCTCCGGCGTCTTCAACCTCGCCGACGCCGCTATCACCAGCGGTGTCCTGCTCCTGCTGGTCACGGCACGCAACTCGCCGCTCTTCCCCAAGCCGGAAGACCAGATCTGAGCGAAGCTCCCCGCGGCCAGGATGTCGCTCAGGCGGGCGGGGCGGCTGGCGGCGCTTCGGCGGCGGGTGGCGGGTGGCGGCGCAGGAGAAAGACCAGCAGGCCGACGCCGATGGCGGCGGCGCCGGCGGCGAGGTCGCGGGAGGTGGCGCTGGCGGCGAGTGCTAGGCAGAGGAGACCGGCGGCGATGGGGATCGCCAACCCGCCGGGAAGGCGGAAGGCGCCGGGCGGGCTGCCGAGCTTGCGGCGCAGCACCGGCACGGCCGCGACGGTGCCCAGGTAGGTGGCCAGGCGCGCCACGACCGAGAGCGCGGCCAGCTCCTTGAAGGTGCCGCTGAGAGCGAGGGGCAGGGCGAGGGCGGTCTGGGCGACGACGGCGACCGCCGGGGTGCGGAAGCGGCGATGCACCGCGGCCAGGGCGCGCGGCAGGAAGCCGGCCTCGGCGAGCGCGAAGAGGTAGCGCGGACCGGCGAGGACCGTGTTGCCGTTGGTGCCGAGGATCGAGACCGCGGCGCCCACGGTGAGCAGCCAGCCGCCCCAGGGGCCGAGCACGCGGCGGGCGGCGTCGGCGAGCGGCGTCGCCGAGGCGGCGAGGCCGGGGAGAGTGGCGAGGGCAACCCACTGCACGGCGGTATAGAGCAGGGTCACGATGCCGATCTGGGCCAGCAGCGCGAACGGCACGTCGCGGCGCGGGTTCCTGAATTCGCCCGCCGGTGCGGCGGTGTTCTCGAAGCCTGCGTAGGCAAAGAGCAGCAGCAGCGCCCCCTGGCCGAGCTCGTGCCAGCCGGCCGCGCCCGCCGGCAGCGCTGACGGCGGCGGCGACGGCGTGGTGCCGCCCGGCGCGTGCAGCGCGTAGACCGCTCCGGCGACGACGAAGAGCAGCAGCGGCAGCGTCTTGGCGACCGCCAGGAAGACCGCCGTCCGCACCCCCGACTTGATCCCGACGACGTTGACCGCGGTCAGCGCCAGGACCGGCAGCACGATGGCCGCCGCCCTGCCCCACCCGGCGCCGGCCGCCGGCCAGAGGTAGCTCACCGCCTGCGCGAACCCGACCGACAGCGAGCCGACCGACGCCACCCTGGCGAGCCAGGTCATCCAGCCGACCTCGAACCCGGCGAGGTCGCCGAAGGCGTGGCGGGCGTAGAGGTAGGCGCTGCCGGGGCGGTCGAAATGGCTCGCCGCTTCGGCGAAGCAGAGCACCAGCAGGAGCACCGCGCCGCCGGCGAGCAGCACCGCGCCGATGCTGGCCCAGCCGAGCAGCGCCGCCGCGGCCGCCGGCAGCAGGTAGACTCCGCTGCCGATCACGTCGTTCAAGGCCAGCCCGACGATCTCCCAGCGCGTGACCGCGCGCCGCAGGGCAGGGGCAGGGGGCGCCGGCGACGGCGGCGGCGACGACGGCATCAGGCCTCGATCGGCGCTCCCGCGGTTTCCGGCAGCGTCCACACCCAGGCGCCGGCGAGGAGCGCGAAACCGGCGGCGAGGGCGACCCCGCCGGCGAGGCCCCAGCGTCCGGCCACCGCGGCGATGACCAGCGGCGCCGCGAACTGCACGCCGCGGGTGACGTTCATGATCACCGACATCGCGGCGCCACGCACCCGGGTGGGAAAGAGCTCGGAGAAGAAGGGGCCGTAGCACGACCAGGTGCCGGTCCCCAGGCCGGCGACCAGCATGCATCCGAGTCCGGCGAGCGGGCGGCTCTCGAGGAGGCCCCAGAAGAGGGTCACCATGGCGAGACCCAGGGCGGTGATGGCGGAGTAGATCGCGAAGGCGCGGCGGCGGCCGATCGCATCGGAGGCCCAGCCGAAGCTCAGATAGCCGAGCAGCGAGCCGGCGACGAAGGTCAGGGTCCACCAGCCCGAGCCGAAGATCGACAGTCCGCGCTGCTTCTGCAGGTAGCGCGGCAGCCAGACAATGGCGAACCAGTAGGCCGACATGTTGAGCGCGGTCAGCACGAAGGCGCCGCTGAAACGCCCGAGCAGGTCGGGGGCGACGAGCTGCGCCAGGATCGGCCGTCGGGCGCGCGCCATCTCGGCCTCGGCGGCCGCGGAGCCACCCGCTCCCCCGGCACCGGCCGCACCGCCCGCTGCACCCGCGGCGCGCGCCAGCAGCCGGCGGCGGTGCTCGAGCCAGAGGTCCGACTCCGGCAGCCGGCGGTAGAAGAGCAGGACGAGAGCGGGAGCCGCCGAGAGCAAGAAGGCCGCGCGCCAGCCGATGGCCGGCACCACGAACGAACCGACGGCCGCGGCCAGGCCGAGGCCGATCGGGGCGCCGGTCTGCGCGACGGCGGCGTAGCGGCCGCGCAGGGCGGGCGGAAAGGTCTCCCCCAGCAGGGCCTGGCCGGCCCCCCAGGTGCCGCCGATCCCCAGTCCCGCCAGGGCGCGGGCGGCAAGCAGCCAGAGCGGCCCCGGCGCCAGCCCGCAGCCCGCGTTGCCCAGGCAGAAAGCGGCGATGCCGGCCGCCAGCGAGGCGCGCCGGCCGAGCCGGTCGCTCATCCAGCCGAAGAGCAGCCCGCCGACGCCGGTCATGCCGACGCCGACCGCGGTGAGGCGCGCCAGCTCGCCCTCGCCGAGGGCGAAAGCGTCCTGGATCGGTTGCAAGACGAACGACAGCAGCATCAGGGAGTAGAAGCCGGCCGTCCATGTCCCCCAGGCCAGGGCGAGAATGGTCCGATGCGCGCCTACGGGACGCGGGTGATGGCTCAGGCGCGTGGGCAAAGCGGCGGAGGTCAAGGCGAGTTATCCTATCAAGCTGCTCGCTTCCCGCTCCGATTACTCCAGACGCTGCCGCATGCGACGCCTTCCGCTCTTCCCGCTCCGCAGACTCTGCACCGCGCTGCTGCTCCTGACCGGCGCCCCCGGCATCACCATCCCTGCCGGCGGCGCTGGCGCCGCGGGCGGCGATGGCGGCGCGGTCGAAGGCGGCAGGCTTGCTAGTAAGCCCCCTGGTGCGCGCCCCGCGGAGCCGGACAAGGTGCGCGGCGAGCTGCTGCTGATCATCAACGAAGAGCGGCGCGCCGCCGGCGCCTCCGACCTCCGGCTCTCGGCGGCCCTCAACCGGGCCGCGCAGCAGCACGCCGACGAGATCGGCCAGCGCGGTTCGCTGCGCGCCGAGCCGCGGGCCGAGGACTCCATGGACGGTCGGCTCAAGGAAGCCGGCTACGAGGCCCACGAGTGGACCGAGAGCGTGACCAGCGGCCCGGAGAAGCTGGCCGACGTGCTCCCCGCCTGGAAGGAGTACGACCGCGAAGGGACGTTTCGCAAGCTGCTGGACCCCGACTATCGCGACCTCGGCATCGGCTTGGGACGCCTGGACGGGGCGCCGCTCTACACCTTCCTCTTCGCAGTGCCGGCAAAGGAGGCGTTCGCCCGGCAGACCGCCGGGCTGCGCGACCTCTCCCGGGTGCGCGCCGAGATGTTGACCAAGGTCAATGCCGTCCGGAAGCACGCCGGCGTGGGGCCGCTCACGGTCGACTCGCGGCTCGACGAGGCGGCGCAGCGGCACGCCGAAGACATGCTGAAGCGCTCTTACTTCGCCCACCAGAGCCCGGACGGGAAGAGCGTGCGCGAGCGGGCGCGCGCCACCGGCTACAACTGGGCGACGATCGGCGAGAACCTGGCCGAGGGCCAGACCACGGTCGACGAGGTGGTCGATTCGTGGATGCACAGCCGCGCCCATCGCGAAAACCTCCTCGACGGCAGATTCACCCAGCTCGGACTGGGGCTCGCCTTCGGCCGCGATCCACGAACGGGCAGCTATCGCATTCTCTGGGTGCAAAACCTCGGGCGGCCGCGGTGAGCGCCATCCCGGCCCGGCGCTTCCTGCGGCGCCACCTCCCCTTCGCCTCGCAGCTCGGCGCGCTCCTCCACCTGCTGCGCACCGTCCCGCTGCGGCTCCGCGGCACCGAGCAGCGGTTCAACGCGATCTATCGGCGCAATGCCTGGCGCGGCACTGAGTCGCTCTCCGGCCCGGGCTCGAGCCTCGAGGCCACCGCCGCTCTGCGCCAGGAGCTGCCCGGGCTGTTGGCGCGCCTGGATTGCCGGACGCTGCTCGACGCGCCGTGCGGCGACTTCCGCTGGATGAGCGCGATGGCGCTGCCGATCGAGAGCTACCTTGGGGTCGATATCGTGGCGGCGGTGATCGAGGCCAATCGCCGGCTCTACGGCGATCCCCGCCGCACCTTCCTCCGGCTCGACCTGCTGCGCGATCCCTTGCCGGCAGCCGATCTCGTCCTCTGCCGCGACTGCCTCGTCCACTTCTCCTACCGCGACGCGGCCTCCGCTCTGCGCGCCTTCCGGCGCGCCGGCGCGGCCTTCTTGCTGACCACGACTTTCCCGGAGCGCCGCGCCAACCGCGACATCGTCACCGGCGAATGGCGGCCGCTCAACCTGCAAATCGCGCCCTTCAACTTCCCGCCGCCGCTCGCCCTGGTGACCGAAGACTACACCGGCGACGAGGGGCAATACCGCGACAAGAGCCTCGCTCTCTGGCGGCTCGGCGAATTCGGGCTCGAATCTTGGGCGAGGTGACTCCCGGACGGCGCGTGCCGGAGAAGCCGGCGTGTCGGGGCCCGAGGCGCTGCTGCCGGCGCCGCGCCGGCGCCGCTGCGGCCGCCACGCTGCTGCTGCTGCCGCTGCCGCTCGCGGCGCCGGCGTCAGGCGAGCGCCTGGCTGGCGGCGCCGGCCGGCCGACCCTGGCCGCGCTCGCCGGTGTGCAGGCCGCCGTCGCGGGCACAGGCAGCGGCGCCCCCGCGGGAGCCGCCGCCGTCACCGCCGCCGCTCCGGCCGCCTCATCCGCGGCATCATCCGCGGTCTCATCCGCGGTCTCATCCAGTGCGGCGGCCGAGGATCCGGCGGCGCAGCGCCGGGCACTCGTCGAACGGATCAACGTCCTGCGGGGCACCGCCGCGGCGCCGGCGCTGCGGCAGGTGGCCGCCCTCGACGAGGTGGCGCAGGGGCGCGCCGAGGAGATCGGCGCCGCCGGCACCCTGCCTGACGAGTCGGAAGGGCTCGCCATCTTCGGGCGCATCCAGGGCAAGCTGGCGCGGGCGGGCTATGTCGCGCACCTGTGGACGGAAAGCGTCACGGCGGCGGCCGGCAGCCTCGAGGAGGTGGTCGGTTACTGGCAAGGGCAGCCCGAGTTCGAGCAGGCGATGCGCCCTGATTTCTCCGACATCGGTATCGGGGTCGCCCACTATCGCGGCGTGCCGCTGTACCTCTTTCTCTTTGCCTGGCCGGAGAGCGAGCACTGGCGGCGCGAGACCGCGCCGCTGGCCGATCTCGAGAGCATCCGCCGGCAGGTGCTCGAGCGCGTCAACGAGCTGCGCCGCAAGGCCGGCAGGCCGCCGCTCGCCGCCGACCCGCGCCTGGACCAGGCGGCGCAGCAGCATGCCGAGGACATGCTGGCGCGGTCCTACTATGCGCACGAGAGCCCCGACGGCTCGTCGCCAACACAGCGGGTGCGCGCCGGCGGGTTTGCGGCCAGCCTGGTCGGCGAGAACATCGCCGCCCGCCACGTGTCGGTCGGGGAGGCCATGGCCGGCTGGAGCTCGAGCGCCGACCACCGCCGCAACATGCTCGATCCGCGCTTCACCAGTCTGGGGGTAGGGGTGGCGGTCGGCAGCTACGAGCATCCGTACCAGGTGTTCTGGGTGCAGGAGCTGGCGCGGGGCGGGCAGTGAGGCCCCCTCCGTCCCCGCCTGGTCCTCGGGAGAAAAAGAAGATGATGATGATGATGGAGCCCCGAATTGGCGGGTGGGCCGCGCCCTCTGCAGGGCCTCCCTCACTGCACCAGCTTCGTCGAGGTGGCGAGGGGGTCTTGCCAGGGCTGGATCGCAGTGAGTGAGGCCCTGCAGAGGGCGCTCCCAGCGAGCAGGGCTCTCGGCCCTCCCCCGGAATGGAGCAGGGACTCCCCCCCACTCCCGCAGTGGATTCATGCGGAGGGCGGGCGGAGGGCGCTACGAAGGCGAGTAAAGGAGCGAGACGCATGGACAAGCGAGGGGCACGGAGGGCAGGCCGGGTGAGGACGGTCGGCATTCTGATCTTCGATGGGGTCGAGGTGCTCGATTTCGCGGGGCCGTTCGAGGTCTTCTCGCGCACCCGGCTGGTCGCCGGAGCCGACTCCCGGCGCTCGGAGGAAAGCGCGCCTTTCCGGGTTTTCACGGTGGCCCGCGACCGCCGTCCGGTCACCGCCACCGGCGGCCTCGTGGTCACGCCCGCCCACGGCTTCTCCGACGCGCCGCCGATCGACCTGCTGGTGGTGCCGGGTGGCTTCGGGACGCGCACGATGGTCGGCGATCCGGAGGTGCTGGAGTGGATCCGGCGGGTCGCCGCCGGCGCCGAGCGCGTCACGTCGGTTTGCACCGGAGCGCTGCTCCTGAGCCAGGCCGGCCTGCTTGCCGGTCGCCTCGCCACGACTCATTGGGCGGCGCTCGATCTGCTCGAGTCGATGGGCAACGGGGTCACGGTCGAGCGAGAACGGCGGGTGGTGGACGACGGGGTGGTGAGCTCGGCCGGGGTCGCCTCGGGCATCGACATGGCTTTCTACATCGTCGAAACGCTATGCGGTCGAGAGGTCGCCGACGAGACGGCCCGGTATATCGAGTACCGTCGAGAACCTTGAGTCTGCGCCGCTAAAATCTCCGAGACTGGCCCGGAATATTGAGTCCCCGGCCGCAGGTTTTGGCGGATGTGAAAACGGTCCTTCTCCGACCGGAGCTGTCGAGCTTCCCGATCGCGGAGGCCTTCCCGAGGAGAGAGGTGAGCTGAGTGTCCGAACGCCTGAACCTACCTGTGCTCCCCCTGCGGGAGTTCGTGCTATTCCCCGGCGTGACCGCCCCGCTGCAGGCGGGCCGTCCGGCGACGCTGCGCGCCATCGAGGCGGCGCTGGCCAAGCCGGACCACCTGATCTTCGCCGTGTCGCAGCGCGAGAACGCGGCCGAAGTCACCCCGGAGGTCCTGTACACCATCGGCACCGTCGCCCGGATCGGCCAGATCCAGCGCGGCCTGGCCGGCGTGCAGTTGCTGCTGCAGGGAGAGCACCGCGGCATCGCAATGCGCATCAGCGAGCACGACGGCTACTTCCAGGCCGTCGTCCGCGAAGCCGAGGAGATGCTGCCGATCAACAGTCAGGACACCGCCTTCGTCGCCCTCTTCCGCGAGCTGCGGGAGCGTGCGTCGGAGCTGGGCAAGAAATCGGGTCTGCCCGAGGAAGTGGTGCACCAGGTGCTCGAGGGCGTGAAGGAACCCGGCCGCCTGGCCGACCTGGTCGCCGCCTACACCGACGTCACTCCTTCGCAGCGCCAGATGCTGCTCGAGACCCTGTCGGTCGAGGAACGGGTGCGCCGCGTCCTGGTGCACGTGCAGCGCCAGCTCAAGGTGCTCGAGGCGCAGGAAGACATCAAGTCGAGAGTGCAGGAAGAGCTGGGCGACCGGCAGCGCGAGATGTTCCTGCGCGAGCAACTGAAGGCGATCCAGAAGGAGCTCGGCGAGGACGATCCGGCCGGCGACGCCGACGAGCTGCAAGAGCGGCTTGCCAAGCTCAAGCTGCCGCCCGCCGTGCGCAAGGAGGTCGACCGCGAAACGGGCCGCCTCAAGCGGATGGGACGCGAGGCGATGGAGGCGCAGGTCATCCGCACCTACCTGGAGACCGTGGCCGAGCTGCCCTGGAACGAGCGCAGCCCAGAGTCGCTCAACATCCCGCTGGCCGCCGAGGTCCTGGAGGAGGACCACTATGGCCTGGGCGACGTCAAGGACCGGGTGCTCGAGTTCCTGGCCGTCCGGCAGCTGCGCCAAGCGGCGGCCGATGGCCGCCGCGCCCAGGAGCAGGACGAGGAGCCCGCCGTCGGTGCCGACCCCTACTCGATCGGCGGCGCCGCAACCCCGACCCAGGGCACCGCCGAGGTCTCCGCCGACGGCGAGATCTCCTCCCGCGCCGCAACCGTGCCGGACGAGGCACCCGCCACACCGCCGGCACCGGAGCCGCACCGGCCGCCTGCGCCCGCGGTCCCCGGGAGCGAGGAGCACAGGGCAACCAAGGGGCCGATCCTGCTTTTCGTCGGTCCGCCTGGCGTCGGCAAGACCTCGGTGGCCAAGTCGATCGCCCGCGCCATGGGCCGCGAGTACGTTCGCATCTCGCTCGGCGGCGTGCGCGATGAGGCCGACATCCGCGGCCATCGCCGGACCTACGTCGGCGCCATGCCCGGCCGGATCATCCAGGGCATGAAGCAGGCGGGGACCAAGAACCCGGTGTTCCTGCTCGACGAGGTCGACAAGCTCGGCATCTCCTACCAGGGCGACCCCGCGAGCGCGCTGCTCGAGGTGCTCGACCCGGCCCAGAACGACACCTTCACCGATCACTACCTGGGGGTGCCCTTCGACCTCTCGGAGGTGCTGTTCATCGCGACCGCCAACTTCATCCAGAACATCCCGGGGCCGCTGCTCGACCGCATGGAGGTGGTGGAGTTCTCGGGCTACACCGAGCGCGAGAAGCTGGAGATCGCCCGCCGCTTCCTGGTGCCGCGCCAGGTCAGCGACAACGGCCTTGCCGCCGAGCAGCTGAGCTTCGCCGACGGCGCGATCTCGGAAGTGATCAGCGGCTACACCCGCGAGGCCGGCGTGCGGCAGCTCGAGCGCGAGATCGGCCGGCTAGCGCGCAAGGTGGCGCGGCGGATCGCGAGCGCCGAGATCGCCGCGACCGAGGTCGACGCGCCCACGGTGCGCGAGCTGCTCGGCAGGCCCAAGGTTCATCCCGAGAAGGCGAACCGCCAGGACCAGGTCGGCACCGCCACGGGCATGTACTACACCCCGACCGGCGGCGACATCATGTTCGTCGAGACCTCGACCATGCGCGGCAAGGGCGAGCTGACCTTGACCGGCCAGCTCGGCGACGTGATGAAGGAGTCCGCGCGCGCCGCCTGGAGCTACGCCCGCTCCCATGCCGAGTCGCTGGGGATCAAAGAGGAGCGCTTCGACCGTGACGTGCATGTCCACGTCCCGGCGGGCGCCATCCCCAAGGACGGTCCCTCGGCCGGCGTCACCATGGCCACCGCCCTGGTCTCGGCGCTCTCCGGACGTCCAGCGCGCCACGACATCGCGATGACCGGCGAGATCACCCTCTCGGGCAAGGTGCTGCCGATCGGCGGCGTCAAGGAGAAGGTCCTGGGCGCGGTCCGCGCCGGCATCTCGACGATCCTGCTGCCCAAGGACAACGAGGCCGACCTCGAGGACCTGCCCGACGAGGTGCGCAGCCAGCTGCACATCTATCTCGCCGAAGATCTGGGCGAGGTGCTGGCGCTGACGCTGCGCGGGGCCTCGTTCCGCGAAGGCAAGCTGCTGTTTGCCGACGACGTGTCTTTGGGGACGGTCGGCGACGCCGTACCTTTCGCCGGCGGCCTGCACTAGGCTGGGAGTCAAACGCCCCGCGAGATGGTCCCCACCGGCTGCGCCGACCCCGAGGGATGAAAGGGCGCTGCGATGCAAGGGGACGCCTCCTCCCCTGGCGCACGGATGAATTTCGTTTAGTGCGCTTCGAATGCAACCAGGCCCGGCGGGGAGAGCCCCTGCCGGGCCTGTCTGGCCTGCTATGAAAGAAGAGCCGCGGCCGGCTTGCCTGGGTCGCCGGGGACGGACCGCCACGGACGGGCCACGGAGCTGCCGAGCTCGGAATCAGGCGCCGAGAGGTTGACGCCGATCAGAGATGCCAGGCAAAGCCCGCCGCGACCTCGCCGCCGGAGAGGTCGAGCTTGCCGAACCCTGCGAAGTCGCCGGAGAGGGTCGCGCTCGCCTTGGTGTAGCGGCCCTCGCCGAAGATGGCGAAGTGGCGGCTGAGCGGGACCTCGATGCCGGCCAGGAAGAAGTAGCCGAAGGCGGTGCCGCTGTCCGCCAGCGTCGAGCTGAAGACGGAGGGCGGCTGGTCGTTGAAGTTGATGAAATCGCCCGACTCGCGCAGCCGCCAGCCGTAGATGCCAATCCCGGCCCCGATGTAGGGCAGGACCGGCGCCCGCTCCCCGGCGGGGAACAGCACGTAAGCCAGCTCGCCGGCCGAGATGTCGAGCTTGGTGTCGTGCCGGATGCGGTTGTTGTTCTGATCGAGGAAGTTGCGGTACGACTGCGTGGCGTTTCCCGAGTAGAAGTGCCCGTTGATCATCAGCGCGTTGTGCTGGTCGAAGTGATAGAGAAAATCGGCGCCGCCGATAACGTTCTGGAAGTCGTTGGCGCTGCCTGTGAAGTCTCTGAACTTGTCATTCCAGTACGTCGAGCTGGCGTCGGGCCTGAAGCCGCCCAACCAGAGCCGGAACTCGCCGAAGCTGCCGTAGCTGCGCGTGTACCTGGAGCCATCCTGTGCGAAGGCCGGCGCGGCGGCCACCAGGACACCCGCAAGCCCTAAGATCGTGCGCCTTGCCAGATTCATGTCTTGTCTCCTCTAGGTGCAGCCGTTCGGAGGGAGCTTTTAGCAACGACGATGCCAGACGCCAGGAAGGGTGCAAAGCGGGCAGGCAGCGCCCGCCGGTGACCTCCCGGGAGGACGCCGGCGGAGCCTCCACAGTCCGCGCCCTGCGCTTCCCGCGACCGCGAGGCGGAGGAATCGAGGCCCACCGGCCCCGGTCGGCCGCTACAACGAACTTGGTCCGTGCGCCAGGGGAGGGGGCGTCCCCTTCCCCCCCGGAGGGGTGGGAAGGGGATCGAGGGGTTGCGGGGGGCGATCCGATCGATGCTTCGAGTAGGCCTCCACCGCCTCATCGCAGCGCCGTTTCCGACCTGCCGGGAGTGCCGCAACAGGCGAAAGCTGTGGCATCCCTCGGGTCGCCTCCGGGCGCTGGGATTAATCAGAACGCGCTGGTATCGCCGAGGCCGCAGAGGTTGCCGGCGGCGTTGTGATAGGTGCGGACCGCTCCGGTCGCGGTGTCGGTGATCCGGAGGTCGTAGCGGACGTCCGAGAGCGCTCCGTAGAACAACCAGAAGCGGCCGTTGACCGGCCGCCCGTCGAGCACCTTGACCACCAGCTCGATGTTGTCCGCGCTGAAGAACCAGAACAGGCCGCTCTGATCGGTCAGCGGCACCGCGCTGCCGGCCCCCTGGACCGCGCTGGCGCCGGGCGGCGCGCTGGCCCACGTGACGTCGACCTGGAAGCGGCCCCCGAGCAGGCAGAGGGTGGCCGGGCCGGCGGCGCACGGGGCGGCGGCGGCCTCGAGGGCGGTTTCGATGGCGGTCGCCGAGGGAGAGCGAACGGAGAGAACGGGGGCCTGCGCGGCTCGATCCGAAGCGCGGGTTGACGGGGCGCGCGACACGCGGGAGGCGGGGGAGGCGCTCGACGGGCTGGGGAGAGATCTCACATCGCCCGCCCCGCACAGGTTGCCGGCCGCATTGTGGTAGGTACTGGCCTGACCGCTCTGGGTGTCGGCGACGCTGATCCAGTACTCGACGTCGGAGAGGCCGCCATAGAAAGTCCAGAAAAAGCCGTCCACGCGGCGGCCGTCGAGCAGCTTGACGATCAGCTCGACGTTGGCCGGATCGAAGAACCAGAACATGCCGGTCTGGTCGGAGCTGGGAATCACCCTGCCGGCTCCGTGCTCGCCGGTGGCGGAGTTGCGCCACTGCACCTCGACCTGGAAGCGCCCGCCGAACAGGCAGAGCGTCTCGGCGGCGGCGGCGCACGGTCCCGGGGGAGAGCCGGTCCGCGCCGTGACGCTGGCCAGCTTGGAGAAGGGCGAAGAGCCGGTGGCGTTCCTGGCCCGCACGCGGAAGGTGTAAGGGGTATCCGCGCCGAGGCCGGAGACCAGCAGGGTGGTGGTCGCCGCGGGCAGCGCCGCGATGCGGAGGAAGCCCGCCGCCGGCGAGCTCTGCTCGACCTCGATTCGCGTCTCGTCGGTCGAGTTGAGCTGCCAGCGGAGGAGGACCTGGCTCGCCGGCTGCGCGGCGGCGCTCAGCTCTGAGGGCGCGGCGGGCAGCGGCAGCGCGAGGGTGGCGGCGCTGGCCTCGTTCGAATAGCCCGAGAAGCCCGCCGCGTTGTGGGCGCGAACCCGGAAGGTATAGGCGGTCTGCGGCGCGAGGGAGGTCACGTCGAAGCCGGTGGAGCTTGCCGGCACGATCTGGATCTCCTGGAAGGCGCCGCCGATTCTGGCCTCGATCCGGATCTCGCTCGCGCTGCCCTGGCCGGGCGGGCCGGGCGAGCCGGGCTGCCAGGCGAGGGCAACGGCGGAGGTGGACAGCGCGCGGGCGGAGAGCGACCCCGGGGCCAGCGGCAAACCCGGACCGTTGCCCCCTGGCGGATTGCCCGGAGGAGTGCCGCCTCCGCCCTGGCCGTAGAGGCTCTGGATGCCGGCCTCGTCGTCGCCGCGGATCGAGGCGCCGCGGTCGTCGTTGTGCGCCTGCGCACGCATCAGCGCGTCGTTCTTGGCGGAGGTATCGCAGGCGCCCGAAGCCGAATCACCACAGGAGTGGCCGAGCCCCAGGGTATGGCCCAGCTCGTGGGTGTAGATCTGCTCGCCCCGCCTGCCATCGTGGTTGAACCAGCAGCCGGCACCGTCCTGGATCACGATGGTGGCGGCGCGGATCGCCAGCGGCTCCGGGCCGCCGGCCGTGAACCACGTCCCGCCCGCCGCCAGGAGACCCGAGCCGTTGCCCGGGCTCGAGCAGGTGAAGCTGCCGGGAAGGTCGTCGTTGGGATCATCGGGCACCAGGACGTTCTGGCCGTCGAAGCGCAGGAACCCGGTGCGGTCGGCGCTGGTGCCGTCGTAGCGGTAGCGGATGTTGGTGCCGGGGTTGCCGTTCCAAGCCCCGATGGCGGTCTGGAGCTCGCCGAATCCGCCGTCGTCGAGCCCCGGCTGGCCGGTCTCGTACATGGTCCAGTGGACGTCGATGTCCTTGTCGAACTCGAACCAGCGCTGCTTCTGGTTGGAAAGGTAGGTGTACTCCAAGCGGGGGTCGGGTCCCGCGCCTTCAATCAAATAATCGGCGGCGCGCTCCCTTCCCTGTGCCCGCTCCGCCACCCAGTCTGCGAAGCGCCCGAAGTCGCGGACCTGGACCGTCCCCGGCCGCAGGCCCCCCGTCTCATCGGCGACGTCGACCTCCGAGAGATCGCTGACCGCGAGCCGGCGGCCTCCGCTCCAGCGCTCGCGGAAGGCGCCCAGCACCAAGTGCAAGGGGCGGAACGAGCCGTCCGCCGACGGCACCAGGAAGAGCAGCGCGCGCTCGCCGGGCCGGAACTCCGGCGCCCCCCAGACCTTGAGCGTGAGGCCGGAGCCCTCGCGGCCGCCGAGGACGCGCAATACCAGCGCGCCGCGCGGCGCCTGCCCCTTGAGCACCCGCTCGACGCGCAAGCGGTAGTCGGTCGTCGGCAGTCCGGATCGCGGCACCCGCTCCGCCGGCGTGGGAAGGGCGGCCGCAATGGTTGCCACCAGGGCGACCGGGGCCTGATCGGCCAACTCCCGATCGCTCGCCGCGATGACCGTGGTCGCGCCGAGAGGCAGAGAGATGAGGAGCGCCGGCCCGAGCAGCGCCAGGGTCGTGACGATCGGCGGCCAGGATCTACGCCGCATCGTCGGCGCCTTCGGCTCCAGTGAACCGCATTCTTGCCCCATTCTTCAAAGCCGCGAAGCGAGCCCTCCGGCGCGTTCGCGGTGATGGGCCATCGACCAGGTGCGAACCGCAGCAAGACCAGACTCAGAGTCGTATGGCTAATTGAGTATACATCAGAGGGCCGACGGGCTGAACCGACCGTCCCGAGGTGTGGCCGCGCCTCGAGCGCCGCAAGCGGAGGCGCCGGTTCGCGATGAAACCTTGCGCGCCGAGACGAGTATTCCTGAGTGCCAGCGGCAACGGCGGCAAAGACGGCAACGCGGCAACCGCGACACCGTTCATCGCGCGACCAGCGCCAGAGGCGCGAGCGCGAAAGGAGTGGCTGATGAGGTTCCTGACGGAGGTGAGCCGCGGCGCGCGCGCGCTGCTGCGCCAGCCCTTGTGGGCGTCGTCGGTGGTCGTGCTGCTGACGCTTGGAATCGGCGCCAACATGGCGATCTTCACCGTCTTGCGAGGCGTCGTCTTGCAGCCGCCGCCGTTCCCGGCGGCCGAGCGCCTGGTGATGGTGTGGGAGACCATGGGTGACGATTCGCGGCGGCTCGCGGCGCCGGCGAATTTTCTCGATTGGCGGCGCCAGGCACGTTCCTTCGACGGCCTTGCCGCCTTCCGCTTCGGCCGCCTGAGCTGGACCGCCAGCGGGCCGCCGCAGGTGCTGGCGGCGCAGTTCGTTTCCGGCGATCTGTTCCGGCTGCTCGGCGCGCGTCCGGCGGCGGGCCGCCTGCTCGATCGCGCCGACGAGACCGGAGACTCGCGCCTGGTCGTGATCGGCGAAGCGCTGTGGCGCCAGCGCTTCGCCGGCCGCGCCGATGCCATCGGCAAGACGATGATGCTCGACGAGGAGCCCTATCGGATCGTGGGCGTGCTGCCCGCCGGCTTCAAGTTCCTGCGCCGCAGCGAGGTCTGGACGGTGGGCCGGCGCGGCATCCCGGGCGGCTCGTCGATCGAAGGCGATGCGACGACGGTGCGCGACTCGCATTTCCTGCGCGTGCTCGGCCGGCTGCGTCCCGGAGTGAGCATCGAGTCGGCGCGGTCGGAGATGGCGGCGATCGCCCGCGCTCTGGCGGCGGCCTATCCCGACACCAACCACTTGCTCGGCGCCAACGTCACGACCCTGCAGGCGGTCATGGCCGGCGACACGCGGCCGACCCTGCTTGCGGTGCAGGCCGGCGCCGCCCTGCTGCTCCTGGTGGCCGGCGCCAACGTCGCGGCGCTCCTGCTGGGGCGCGCGGTGCAGCGGGCGCGCGAGGTGGCGATCCGGCAGGCACTGGGCGCCGGGCGCGCGGCGGCGCTGCGTGAAGCGTTCGCCGAGGGCGCGGTGCTCAGTCTGGCCGCGGCGGCGGCGGCGCTCGCCATGGCCTGGCTGGGAACGCGGTGGCTGGTCCGTGCCGCACCGGAAGGATTGCCGCGCCTCGAGGAGATCCACCTGAGCGCGGCGTCGCTCGCTCTCGGGGCGGCGCTGGCCGCCCTCGCGGCGGTCGTCCTTGCCATCGTCCCCCTGCTCCAGCGCCGAGCGGTGTCGCCGGCGGTGGTGCTGCGCGCCGCCGGCAGCGGCGGCGGGGGCAGCAGAGGCGCCGCCCGGTTGGGCGCCGGGCTGACCATCTTCCAGCTCGCCCTGGCGCAGGCGCTGGTCGTCGGCGCCGTCCTGCTGAGCACGAGCTTCGCGCGCCTGCGGGCTGTCGATCCGGGCGTGCGCAGCGCGGGAGTCCTGGTCGTCGATCTCAACCTCGCCGATTCGAAGAAAGCCGATCCGCAGCGCAAGAACCGGTTCTACGACGCGGTCCTGGCCCGCTTGCGGACGGTGCCGGGCGTCGGCGCGGCCGAGCTCACCCTCACCCCACCTCTCGACGGCCCGGTGAGCCGCGGATTCTGGATCGAGGGCCGGCCGCACGGCGGGCCCAACCAGGTCGACATCGTCGCCTTCCAGGAAGTCAGCGCGGGGTACTTCCAGGCGCTCGGCGTGCCGCTGCTGCGCGGACGCGCCTTCCTGGCCCTGGATACTGGCGGTCCGGGAGCGGCAATCGTCAACCAGGCGCTGGCGCGCCGCTACTTTCCCGGCGAGGAGGCGCTCGGCAAGCGCATCGGATTCGGGCGCGAGGGCGATCCGGCCCAGCTGCGAACTATCGTCGGCGTCTGCGGCGACGTGCGCGAGAACGGTCTCGCGGAACCCGTGCCGCCGGTGATGTACGTGCCGTACCAGCAAGACTTCGAGCCGTGGAATCTCGCCTCGCTGATCGTGCGCGGCAAGGCGCCGGGCGGCGATCCCGCACTGCTTGCCGAGCCCGTGAGGAGAGCCATCCTCGAGGTCGACCCCGCACAGCCAGTCACGCGCGCCCGGACGCTGGCGGCGGCTCTCTCGGAGGAGCTCGCCCCGCGCCGCTTCAGCTTGCTGCTGGCAGCTCTCTTCGCCGGCCTGGCACTGCTGATCGCGGCGGTCGGCACCTATGGCGTCGTCGCCTTCGACGCGGCCCGCCGGCGGCGGGAGTTCGGCATCCGCCTGGCGCTGGGCGCCCAGGTGCGTCAGGTGGTTGCCGGGGTCCTCGGCGGCGGCGCCCGCCTCGGGGCGCTCGGGGTCGCCGGCGGCGTGCTGGCTGCCTGGGCCCTCGCGCGGGTGCTGCGGGGATTGCTCTATGGCACCGAGCTCACCGACCCGGCAACCCTGAGCCTGGCGGCGCTCCTCGTGCTCGCCTTCGCGGCGGCAGCCAGCCTCGTTCCCGCCCTGCGGGCGGGCGCCACCCCCCCGGCCGTCGTCCTGCGCGACGAATAAGCGTCGCCTGACCGATGATCGCGGCGTTGAATCAGCGGGGCCGGTGGGAAGACGCGACGGCGAGGCCTAGGCCCGGCGTCAAGGTGCAGCGCTGTGCTGCGCACAAGGCGCGGAACCTTGCCGATCATTGTCCTGCGCATGCACGGGCCGAGATGAAACGCGACTACCACCGCATCGTCTTCGCCGCCGACGGCCTTGCGGCTCGGGCGGCCTACGACGCCTTCTTGACGAAGTGGTCGAAGCTCTGCACGGCGGTGGCGCGTTCGCTCGCCGAGTCGGGGCTCGAGCTGATCACCTTCTACGAGTTCCCCAAGTCGATGTGGAAGTCGCTGCGGACGACCAACGCCCTGGAGAACCTCAACCGCGAGCTGCGTCGGCGGACCAAGGCCCAGGCGAGCTTCTCCACCGAGGCAGCGGCGGTGACGCTCCTCTACGGGTTGGTCGCCTTCGGCCCATCGACGCTGACCGGCTGCCACAAGGCGACCGTCCTCAAGCTCCTCGCCGAAGTCGGCGCCTGCTGCGAACGGCTGCTCGCCGACATGGTCCGGGGAGTCGCCGTCCAGAATCTGCAGGCGGCCAAGGTTTGGGCTACGTGCGCCACAGGGAGGGCACGAAGACCCGCAAGAAGATCAGTGACCCGGAAGCCGGAGATTCCTCTGCTTCCGGCAAGACCCTGGAACCCACAGAGAAGGAACAACTGCGCCTCCGTATCCATGACATCGCCAGAACCCTAGACAGGCTCGCCTCTAAGCCGGCGACACACTAATAGTTCACTACCCGGCAGAGGGACCGTGGCCGTGCCAACTAATGGGTGTGCTACCCTAAGCACGGTAACAATGAACTTGACTCACCGCCACTTACCTGCTAGAGTGCCTGTATGGACGTCAAGAACCAAGTGCCCGACACCCTCCTGGAAGCCGCTCAGTTCTTCTCTAGCCCGGACATCAGCCTAGCATTCGTGGCTCGGCTGCGCTGGCCGGATGGTGTCGTGACCTGCCCCCGCTGCGAGGCGGCAGAGGCTACCTTCCTGAGCACCCGCCGCCTCTGGAAGTGCCGCTCCTGCAAGAAGCAGTTTTCTGCCAAGGTCGGGACCATCTTCGAGGACAGCCCGATCCCTCTTGAGAAGTGGCTGCCGGCCTTGTGGCTCGTGGTGAACTGCAAGAACGGCATCAGCTCTTATGAACTCGGCAGGGCGCTCGGCGTAAGCCAGCATACCGCATGGTTCATGGGGCATCGCCTGCGCCTTGCCGTACAGGCCGGCGGGTTTCGAATGCTCTCGGGCGAGGTCGAAGTGGACGAAACCTACATCGGCGGCAAGGCCCGGTTCATGCACAAGGACAAGCGCGCCGAGAAGATCACCGGCACTGGTGGAATGGGCAAGGCGGCCGTTATGGGCCTCTTGGAGCGCCACGGCGAGGACGGCCATAGCAGGGTCAAGGCTAAGGTGGTTCCGAACGTCCGGCGCAAGACCTTGGCGCCAGCCGTGCGCGAGCAGGTTGTCGCAGGATCGGAACTCTTCACCGATGCGCTTCCTTCCTACAACGAGCCGGCCGAGGACTACACCCACCAGGTGATCGACCACGCCGAGAGCTACGCTAAGGGGAAAATCCACACCAACGGGCTTGAGAACTTCTGGAGCCTGCTAAAACGGAGACTCAAGGGCACCTATGTCAGCGTCGAGCCCTTCCACCTGTTCCGCTACCTGGACGAGCAGGTTTTCCGGTTCAACAGCCGCAAGATGACCGACGGGCTGCGCTTCCTGCGTGCGGCTGCGGGCATCATCGGCAAGCGCCTTACCTATTCGGAATTGACCGGCGCAGAGGTGACAGGGACGTGAAGCGCAAAAAGGACGGCGCGGCCGGCGGAAAGGCCCGAAGGGGAAGCGATGAGCTTCCCCCCCTTCCGCCCCTCCCGTCAACTCCCACGTTTGACAGATTCGTAGACTTCGCCCGCCGCATCATCTCTGTTTCCAAGGCGGAGATCGACGAGCAGGAAGCCGCCTACCAAAAAGGCAAGCCGCACCGTAAGCATGAGGTCAGAAAAGAGGAGATACCTTGAGAACCTGTGTTGTTATTTTGCTGCTTGCCTTCACCGCTTGCTCCAGCACTGGCGTTGTACCCATGGACAAGGGCACATACATGGTGTCCAAGAGAAGCGGCAAAATCGGCTTCGTCTCGGCGGATGACGAGAAGGCTGACGTGTACCGTCAGGCGAACGCGTTTTGTGCGAAGCAGAACAAGAATGTTGAAACTGTGTCTCTCAAAATGACCGATTCTGGACTTGCTAGGCCCGCGAGCGCAACACTCGAATTCAGGTGCGTACCAAAATGAAGCAAAATGTCGAGGTAGTGCTTACGCGAGAAGCGAGAGGAATCTTCAAGGACGAACCGATCCAGTTCGCCATGAAGAGGGGCGAGTACTTCATTTGCCGAGCCATAGAGCAAGATGGTGCTTTCTTAGACATGACGGTCCAAGTTGAGCAGGCCGGAGAACTGCAAGACTTCAAGGTCTCGATTCCCGTTGGATTCGTCCTTTATATCGTGTCTGACGAACACGCCAGCGCTCTCGGTTTCAAAGGTCTTGAGCGATCAGAGCAGAAGACGTGACGGCCGACCACTTGCGCTTGGGGCTGAGGGCAGAATGCCCCGTGCTGAAGCCGCGGCTACTTCCAGCGCAAAGAGGTTCTTCTGCTCTCCGAAAGCCTCCTTGAAAGCCGCTGCATGAACTCCCTGACATGATTCATTACGCTTTGCGCCAGGTCCATATCATAGCTCTCGCGAGTGTGCATTACGTGGTTACGCCAAGCGTCCTTGAAGGCGCGAAACTCCCCGATGGCGCCGTTATAGAAATCGCGTGCCTCCGTCTTCGCCTTCCGCCCCTGAATTCTCTTATCGCAAAACTCGTTCGCCTCTGCTTGTATTTTGTCGATGAGGGTCGCCCACTCTTGAAATTCGAGCGGCTCATGAAATTCAATCTTCAAATCTCTTGCGAGCACACGTAGGGCAATCTCGACTGCTCTCATCAGGTGAAAGACGGTAGCGGTGTAGAGCCCAGAGGCAAAGCAGTTGCCGGCCCCTTTGATGTCGGCTGCGGCAGATCGGAAGGCTTTCGCGACGTTCTCACCAAATAGCGCGTCCTGCTCGAAGCATGCACTTCGCGCAGCCGGAATGAAGGCGAATTGCTGCTCGGAGAGCGCCTGAATAACGGCAAACCTGAGATCCAGAAGTCGAGTGCTGAGGAGTTCAAAACTGCACCCACTTATCAGTTTATTTACGGTAAGCGAAAAGACAGGGGACTGCTTGAGCAAGCCGATGTCTACGCACTGCTCCCTTAGCGCTTGCACAACGCCAGCGAGCTCCATCCGCCCTGGCTCTGGTACCTGTTCGGCCGGAATACGCTTTGCTGCCTTTGTCGCCTCTTCGTCGAGGCGTCGAATGAAGGAGAGAAAGTGCAGGAAAAGGAATCTTTCCATATCCCACAAGCTCCAAAGTCTTGGCGGACCACCGCTCCATGGCAGGACGGGCGGCTCATCATGGTTGCTATCGTCGTAATCGCAAATCTCTTCCAACGCGGGCATCTGGCGCCTTTCCGCCGTAGTGCGTGATACACTACGCCTAGAGTGCCCTTGCGGTGTGCCAGCACCGCGAAAGCCAGGAGCTAACGGAAAAGCCTGCCATGACCCGGCCGCCAATGTGCGGCCGGCTTGTCTCCTACTCTACTCTAGCCGATTCCTGCCGGTGAGTCAAGTTCATTGTTACCCTAATCACGATGAAGCTCACGGTAGAGCTGGACCGAGAGACCGATGGGCGCTGGATCGCCGAGGTCGTAGACTTGCCCGGCGTCTTAGCCTATGGCTCCACTCGCGATGAAGCGCTCGCGAGCGCGCAAGCACTGGCGTTGCGAGTCGTCGCCGACCAGCTCGAGGATGGCGCGGCCCTCGCCGCCCCGCTGGATCTCTCCTTCGTCGTCAACGCGGCTTGACCGCCTGGCCCTCAGCGAAGGCGAGTCGAGTTCTGGCAGCGCTTCTCCGCAAAGGCTGGACCATCAAACGTAGATCTGGCTCGCATAGGACGCTCCAGCGCGACGGCTGGCCTGACTAAATTTGGGCGTTCCATGACTCGGTTGAGATCGGCCCCAGGATGCTCGCCAGGATCGCCAAGAGTACGGGACTCAAGCCCGGCGACATCTGAAGCTACGGGCCGGAGGCGCCGAGGGAAGCCGAGTCTTGGCCTATCTCCTGCGTTGCGCTCGGTCGGACTCCCTCAACGTGTTTCGAGCACTCCTCGGTCGTCCGACCTTCAAGCGCCTTGGAGCTACGCCAGGTCGCGGCGCCTCGCGACAAGCCGGTGAAAGAAATGGGGGGTAGCGCTAGGGATAGCGCGATTGGCCCGCGTGGCGGGCGGTATCGTTGCCGCCGGAGCCGCGCTCGGCGAGCGCCTGGGCGACGAAGCTTTCGATGGCGGCCGCGGGGCGTGCGCCGCTGCTGCGCGCCAGCTCCCTGCCGTCAGCGTAGACCACCATCGTCGGGATGGCTTGGATCTGGTGCGCCGCCCCAGCCTGCGGGTCGGCCTCGGTGTTGACCTTCACCACCAGGAAGCGGCCGGCGTTGCGCCGCGCCACCTTCTCGAGCTCGGGCGCCACCTGGCGGCAGGGACCGCACCAGGGAGCCCAGTAGTCGACCAGGACGGGCAGCGAGGCCTCGCGGATGAGCCGCTCCAGCTCGCTCGCCTCATCGACCGCGACCGGTTCCGAAAAGGGCTGCAGATCGATGCCGCAGTTGCCGCACTTGGCCGGCGTCCCGAGCCGGGTGTAGAGCACCCTATTCTTCTTTCCGCATGCGGGACAGGTGGTCACGAAACCGCCGCGCTCCATGCTGCGCCTCCTCTACGCTTCAAACGAGATAACCTTGCTGGCGTCTCCGCCCATTCCGCCTGGCGGCTGCTCACTGCTCGCAGCCGGAATCGCACCTCAACACGACCTCTCCTTGGGGTCCCACCGGCGATGCCGATCCCGAGGGATGCCGCAGCTTTCGCCTGTTGCGGCACTTCCGGCAGGTCGGAAACGGCGCCGCGATGTGGCGGTGGAGGCCTACTCGAAGCATCGATCGGATCGCCCCCTGCTACCCCCGCGAGTCCCCTTCCCGGATGTCGGAAGCCGCCGGGTCCCGACTTCCGAGGAGAGCCCTCCGGGGAATGCCGCACGTCCACAGCCGGACGTGCGGCGGCCGCCCGGCCATAGCCGGACGGGCGGCCTGCCCGGCGGCGCCGGGGGGGAAGGGGACGCCCCCTCCCCTGGCGCACAGACCGATTTCGTTGTCAGGCGTCGTCGGAGACCGCCGCCATGCCGGCCGCGCCGGCCGCGGCGGAGATGATCGCCAGGTAGGCCTCCTCGAGGGTTGGGTCGACTTCTCGGCCGGCCAGCGGCTCGCCGGGCGGGGCGACGGCGCGCACCCGGATGCCCTCGAGAGTCTGCACCCGGGCTGCCAGCCGGTAGCGGCGGGCAAGCCGCGGCAGCTGGTCTTCCGGCACCACCGCCTCGAAGACCCTACCCCTGGCCTGGCCGATCAGGGCCGAAGGGGCGCCGTCGAAGAGGAGGCCGCCGCGATAGAGCAGCAGCAGGCGCGAGGCAGTGGCCTCGATGTCGGAGGCCAGGTGGGTGGAGAAGACGATGATCCGATCGCCCGCCAGCGCAAGGAGCGCCTGGCGGAAGCGCTGGCGCGACTCGAGGTCGAGACCGGTGGTCGGCTCGTCGACCACCAGCACGGGCGGATTGCCCAGCAGCGCCACCGCGAAGCCCATGCGCTTGCGCATTCCGCCCGAGAAGTCGCGCACCCGCCGGGTAGCGTGCTCCGCCAGCCCCACGGCGGCCAGCAGCCGCGCCACCTCGGCGCGGCGCTCGGCGCGCTGGGCAAGCCCGCGTTCGACCGCCCAGAACTCGAGGAATTGCTCCGCGCTGAAACCTGGATAGGCGTTGAGCTCCTGCGGCAGAAAGCCGACGTGGCGCCGGTATTCCGCCAGGTTGGCGGCCCGCACCGGCACGCCGCGGAACGAGACCGTGCCGCGAGTCGGACGCTGCAGGCCGACCAGCGTGCGCAGCAGAGTGGTCTTGCCGGCGCCGTTCGGGCCGAGCAGGCCGGTAATGCCGGGTCCAAGCTCGAAGCTCACCCGCCATAGCGCCCTGACACCGCCGGGGTAGAGGCGGCTCAGGCGCCGCGCCACCAGCCGGTCGGGCTCCACCGAGCCCGGTTCCACCGCGCCTCCCGCTCGCGCCCAGGCGGCGGGATGGGCGGCGATGCGGTGCTGGGGAGCGCGCCGGCGGCGGGCGGCGGCGAGTAGCTGGAGCGCCGCCGGCAGCACCAGCCAGGAAACCAGGAGCGAGGCGCTGCCGGCCAGCAGACCCGCGGCGAGCGGCGCCTTCCAGCTCTGGCCGTTGCCGCCGCTCGCGGCGAGCGCCGGCACCCCGAGCAGCGGCAGCGCGGCGGCGAGCGCCGCCAGCCGACCTACGAGCTGCCCGCTGGCCGCGCGGTAGAGAGCAGGTCCTGGGCCGGCCGATCCGGCGGCGAGCGCCGCCAAGGTGCTGCCGCAGGCGGCACCGCCTACATAACAGCCGCCGCCTCCGCTGCCCGCGCCAACGATCGCCGCCGGCAGCGCGCCGGCCAGCGCCATGGCGAGCGCCGCCAGGGTCAGTCCATCGAGAGTCCCGGAGACGGCAAAGATGGCGGGGGTAGCGACGGCGAGCCCAGCCACGGCCGGGACCAGCGACAGGCCGCCGAGCACCAGCGAGTCGAGGCGCCAGACGCCCATGGCGAGCCAGAGAAGCACCAGCACCAGGGTGAAGACGGCCGCCGCCGCGGCCGATTTCCCCTGGGGCCAGAGGTCGAGCGCACCCCGCTCGCGGCTCAGCTCCGGCCGTTCCAGGGCGCAGCCGGCGGGGAGGACCAGCCGGCCCAGGCTACGGTCGAGCTTGCGCCGCGCCTCCCGCCGGTGCTCGACATTGTAGTCGCCGAAAGCGGCCTCGAAAGGGGCGACGAACTGGCCGGACTGGCGGGGCAGCTCGGAGAGAGCGAGCCGCTCGACGGCGGCCAGCCCGATAGCCGGCGCGGCCATGGCGTCGCCGGGAAGCCAGGGCGGCGCCAGCACCGCGGCGCGCTGGCGCACCTCGTGCGGATCGCGCGGCGCCCGCGCCGCCAGCAGGCGGAGATCCGAGGCGCGGCCGCCCGGGAGCCAGATCTGGCGCGAGCGCGCGGCGGGCGGCGCGGTGCGCTCGGCGAGGGCGGAGGCCAGCGCCGCCGCGTACGACCGCCCATTCGCCGCGGCGGCGGTTGCCGGTGGCGGCAACGCGGCAGGAAGATCGATCTCCAGACGCAGCGCCGGCTCTCCCAAGCCGCGGCCGACGAGCCGGGCGATGTGGACGGCGGTCAGCCGGTTCTGGATCAGGCGCAATGCCTCGAGCAGCCCGCTTCCGTCGGTGCTGCGCAACAGGAACCGGTAACGGTTCGCCTGCCGGTCGGCCGCGGCTCCCTCGGGCGCTCCGGCGGCGTCGAATCCGGAATCGATCCAGCCGGCCGCTATACCAGTATTGGCGGCGACCTCGATCGCCGCCGCCCCGCGCCCCAGGAGGAAGGGCAGCTCGGAGAGCAGGACGGCCAGCCGGTCGGGTTGGCGCTCGCGGTCGCGAAGCTCGACGAAGACCGTGGCATGTCCGCGATCGAGCAGGCTCCAGTGCGAGGAGGCGGCGGGAACGGCATCCAGCCGGCCCTCCACGCGCCACGCTTCGGCTTCGGTCGCCGCCAGGTCGGAGCCCTCGGGCATGGCGAGCCTGATCGCCAGCTCGGCGCCCGCCGCCGCCGCGCCGGTCTGGAAGGCGAGCGCGGAGCCACAGGCCATGACGAGCGCCACGGAGAGGCTCACGGCGGTGAGTGCCACGCTCAGCGGATCGCGCAGCAGGCGCCGGAGCGCACCGGCCAGCGCGCGGCGCAGGCCGTCGGGCGACCGCAGCGGCACCGCCAGGAGGGCATGCGCCGCCGCGCCGCCGAGGATCGCAAGCACGAAGGCCCGCGCCGGCTCGGCCAGCGCCGCCAGCTCGTCGCCGGTATTCGCCGCCTGGGCCGCCGCCAGAGGAACGGCCGCCGCCGCCGCCACGGCCGCCACGGCGGCAACCATCGCGCCACCCCGGAAGCGCGGCATCGACGATGGCGTGAAAACCCCGGCCGCGGTCGCGGCGAGGGCGAGCAGCAGCGCCACCACGGCCGGTGGATCGAGCGGGATGCCGGCGAGCCGGAAGAGCGCCAGCCCGCCGGCCGCCGCCAACGGCAGGAGCGCCAGCAGCGACAGCGCGCCCACGGCCCCTCCGAGCAGCCAGCCGCCGGCGGCGAGCACCAGGCACGCCAAAAGACCCCCGACCGCCGTGGCGCCGAGCAGCCGGCGCAGGCCGGCCGCCTCGCTGTAGAGGACCGCCACATCCGGCGTCACAGCCGAGGCCGCGAACGGTGCCAAAGACATGGCCGGGCGCGGCGACCCGGATGGAGCCGCCGCCAACGGCAATCGGGACGCGGCCGCCAACAGCGCCGCGGTGGGCCTCGCGAGCGGCGCGGAGGACGGGGCCTGGGCGAGCACGATGTGCAGCCGGTCGAGGAGCGCGCGGTCGAGCTCCAACGGGGAGGCGGCGGCCTCGCGCCGGACTTCCAGCAGGCAGCCGCTGCGCCCGTGCCAGTGGGCCCGACGTTCGGGGGGCGCGGGATCGGCCGTGACCTCGGCCAGGGCGTCGAGACGCACCGCTCCCCGCAATCCGATCGCCACGCCGGCCACGCCGGGGGCCGCGACCTGCGCAGCGGCAGCCACGCCGACCGGGGTCACCGGGAGGGCAGCCAGGGCCGCGGCGGCACCACCGGCGCCACCGCCGCCACCGGGCGAGACCACGACCGCGAGGCGGCGGCCACCCGCCAGGGCCTGACCGAGCGGCGCGAACGACTGCCAGCCGTCGATCGCCGCGGCGACCTCGGCCGCCGCCCGGCGGGCGGCAGGCAGGTTGGCGCGCATGGCCACGGTGATGCGCGAGCGCGCGGCCCCCGCGAGCGCGACCGAGCGCACGCCGGGCACGGCGCGCAGCGACTCGATGAGCTCCTCGGCGCCCAGCCGCACCACCGCCCCACCGTCGACCCAGAGCAGCGTGGCGAGCTCGCCGACGCCGCCCGCGGCCGGTGCGACGTCGAGTCCAGCCGCCGGCGGCAGCCGGGCCAGCAGGGGCGCCAGCTCGGCGCGCAACCGCGCTGCCCGGCGCAGGTTGGCGAGCTCGCGCTGGCGCGGATCGCCCACGGCGCCGCCAGCCCCGCCGGCGGCATAGCGCACGTCGAGGGAAGCGCCGTCGGAGGCCACGCTGCCGGAAAGGCTGGCGATCGAGCCGCCGGCGCGGATGGCCGCCTCGATCGGCTCGACCCACTTCCTGGTGACTTCAAAGGGGTCGGTGCTCTCGCCCAGCCGCAGCTCGACGCGCAGCCGCGGCAGCTCGGCATGCGGCGCAAGCGCCAGCGGCAGGCTCCGCGCGGCCGCGAGGCCGAGCGCCAGCACGCAGGCAGCCGCCACCATCCTGGCACGAAGAGTCTTGCCGCCAAACTCCTGCGTCGGGGCCTGGCTAGCGGGCATCCTTCACACCGTCTCCGGCGCCAAGGGCGGCCCCTGGCGCCGAGGAGCCGAGGGGGCAAGGCCGTCCTCCCAGCCGCGCGAGAGCGGGCACCAGCAGCTCCGAGATGAAGGGGCAGACGAGCACCCCGCCGAGGCAGGCGATGGCCGGCGAGCGATAGAGGCCAACCGAGGCCGCTCCGCTCGCCAGCAGCACGGGCAAGACCGTGACCAGGCCGGCACCGCTGAGTGCAAGCCGGCCTCGCCGATCGAGCCCCTCTGCCCCACACCATTCCGGCCGCGGCGACATGCCGTCGGCGGGACCGGGGGCAGATGCGGCGGCGGCGGGCGGCGCGGCTGGCGATCGCCGCGGCACAGGCGCCTTGGCTGCCATGGCGGTCATCGCAGCCAGGGCGGTGAACGCCGCCAGCCCCATGGCCGGTACGCAGCCGAGACAGCTCAGCAGATCGAGCTCTTCTCCGGCCGCCGCCAGCAGGGCGACGGCGCCGCCGAGGGCGACCGCCATCGCCGCCGGCACGACCGCGGCCAGGCGCAGCGATCCCGAAACGGCCGCCAGCGCCACGAAAACCAGCGCCAGCCAGAGGCTCGGCGCCAGCCGCAGCTGGGCGCCGAGCTGCGCCAGGTCGGCGGCCCGTCCGACCGGCCACACCGGCCCGTCGCCGCCAGGCGGCGACGAAGGCCAGCCCCGGCCCCAGCCCCAGCCGGACAGCGGCGGCGGGAGCGGCCCCCCTCTGCGGCCGGCGATCTCCAGCAGGCGCAGCCGGCGCACCGCTTGCCGCTGCCCGCGATCCAGGGCCGGCGCCGGCTGGCGCCGCAGCACGCTCGCCAGCGCACCCAGCGGCACCACCCGTCCGCCCTGGAGCTCCGCCGCGCCGCGCAGGGGGATCAACTCGGGGCGCGGCACCGTGGCCGGCGCCAGCCGCACCTCGGGCCGGACGCCGGCGATCTCGACCCGCCCGGCGTAGACCTCTCCCAGCGCCGCCCGCAGCTGCGGCTCGAGCTGGGAAGGGCGGATGCCGATCCGGCTCAGCCGGTCGCCATCCCAGGATACCGCCAGGAGGCCGGCGACTCCGGGACGTTGGCGCCGCGGGTCGGGAACGACCGTCCAGCCGCGGCCGGCGAGGCCGGCCACCAGGAGGCGGGCGCGCGCCGCCGCCTCGCCATCCACCGCCCCTCCGACCTCGAGATCGAGCCATCCGTCGCGGCTGCCGAACGCCGAGGAGAGCGCGTTGCCGCCCTCGCCCGGCCCGCGGGTCGAGCGCAACTCGACACCGGCGACGCCAGGATCCCGCGCCAGACGCCGCGCCAGGACCACGCCGGCGGCGCCGCTCCACGCGGGATCGGCGAAGCCGAGCTCCAGCCGGCCGTCGACTCCCGAGTTGGCCTCCGGCGCCAGCAGCGGATCGGCCCCGCCGACCGTGCGCGCCGTGACTCGCCGCAGCGCGCCGGCCGGCAGAGCCCGGCCCAGCAGCGCCGTCGCCGCGCGCTCGATCTCGCGTCCGAGGCGCTCCGCCGCCTCGCGGCTCAGGTCGTCCGGCTGGTGAAAGTCGACGCTGAGCACCCGCGGGTCCGCCGGCGTCAGCTGACGCGGCAACAGGCCTCCCCCGAGCAGGCCCAGGCCGGCGAGCGCCGTACCTGCAACCAGGACCGCGGAGCTCCACGCTGGCGAGCACGCCGCCTCCTTCTGCGCACCGGCCGAGAGCTCGTCTTTCCCTCCGTCGTCCTGGGTATCCGCGGTGTGGCGGCAGCGGCCGGCGACGATCGGCAGGACAGTCAGGCAGAGCACCCCGGAGGCGGCCAGCACCGCGAGCAGCACCGTCATGGGGGTCGCGCAGAAGGCGTCGAGCACCCCGCCGCACGTCTTGACACAGACCAGAGCTGCCGCCACGACCAGCCAGCCGGCGGCCAGGGTCCACGCCACCGTTGCCGTCCTCGCTCCCGGCCCCGCCGCCGCGCGCGTGGTCTGGCGGCCGGGTCCCGACCTGCCGGGAGAGCCCTCCGGGGAATGCCGCTCGTCCACAGCGGACGAGCCAGTCGCCGCAGCTGCGGCAGCCTGCTGCCGCACAGCTGCGGCTGTGCCGGCAATGGTAGATGTGCCGGCCTGCCAGGCCTTTCTTCCGCCGGTCCCTCCCGAAACCGCTGCCGGCCCACCCCCGCTGCGGAAGCCGGCCACGGCCCAGCCGGCGAGCAGCGATTGCGCCGCCATCAGACCGCCACCCAGCGCGAGGAGCTGAATCGTGACCGGGTCGGCCGCCAGGCCGGCCGGCCCGAGCACCGCAGCCGCCGCGAGGCAGGCGAGCGGCGGCACGCATGTGGCCGCCGCCACGACGAGGGCCGTCGCGGGCACTCCGAGCCGGCCGAAGAGATCAACCAGCCGGCCGCCGCGCCTGCCGGAGACGGCAGCGGCGCCCGACGGGCCCGCGGCGCCCTTCGTGCCCGCAGCGCCCGGCGCGACCTTCGCCCCCAAAGCGCGCGGCGCCAGCAGGAAGCCCAAGAGGGCGCCGCCGAGCAGCCAGCCGGCGACCGCGGCGATCGCGAGCCGCTCGAGCGCGCCCTGCAGCTCGATGCCGCGGTCGGCAACTACCGCGATCCGCAATCCGCGCGGCAGGCGCGGCAGCAAGGAGGCCAGCCGGCGGCGCGCCTCCCGGGCCGGTGCCAGCACGCCGCCATGGCGGGCGCCGAACGCTCGCACCAGCACGCCATCCCGCCCGTCGAGACGGAACCAGCTGCCGTCGCTCTCCGCGGCCAGGTCGACCGCCGCCAGCTCGTCGAGACGCGTCGCGCCGCCGCCGCCGACCGGCACGGCGAGGGCGCGCAGCCCGGCGAGAGAAGTGACCAACTCGCGGACGGCCAGCGGCCGCACCGCCGCGCCGTCGCGCACCCGGCCGGCGGAGAGCGAGCGCCCGAGGTCTTCGAGGCGGTTCACCAGGTCCAGGGCGGTCAGACCGCGCGCCGCCAGGGCGGCTCCCCAGGGGCGCACGGTGGCGCGCAGCGGCTGCCCGCCGATGGTCTCGAAACGGCCGAGGCCAGCCGTCCTGGCCAGCTCGGGGAGCAGCACCTCCTCCGCGAAGGCGGTGCGCGCCGCCGCCGAGCCGCCGAGCACCGCCACCTCGAGCAGCGGCTGGGGGTTGAGCTCACCGGCCTCGACGCGCAGCACACGGAGGCGGCCGCGGTCGAGATCGAGAGCCGCCAACCGGCTGTCGAGCTCGGCCAGGAGGCGGTCGCGGTCGGCGCCCCAGCCGGTGTCGAGCTGCAGCCGCACCATGCCGTCGGCGGTGCGGCTGGCCACGGCCGCCGCTCCGGGGAGCGCCAGCAGGCCCCTCTCGAGCGGCCGGGTCACCGCGGCCGCCAGCGCGTCGCGCGGCAGATCGGCGAGCACGGTGACCAGGACCCGGTGCCGCTCGGGCAGCGGATGAGAGACGATCGGTAGGCGCGCCAGCGCCATGCCGCCGAGCGCCGCCACGGCCACCACCGCCGCGGCGGTCGAGACCTGACGCTGCTCGGCGGCCCGCCCGGCCGCCCGGCCGGTGATGGACGGGCGGCATTCCTCGGAGGGCTCCCGCGCCGCCCACGGCCAGCGCTCCCTCATCGCGGAGTCTCCGGAGGCGCGGCAGCCTCGACCGCCAGGCCTCCGTCGCCGAGGCCGGCCACGCCGGCCACTGCCACCCGGTCAGCTTGCGCCAGGCCGGCCGTGACCTCGATGCGGCCGCCGCCGCGCCCGCCCAGGCAGACGGCGCGACGGCGGGCGCGCAGCCACTCGCCGGCCGGCTCGAGGACGTAGACGGCGTCGCCGTCGCCGGCCACCGCCACCGCCGCCTCGGGGACGGTGATGGCGTCGGGCCGCGCCGGCAGCGCGATCCGCACCTCGACCCCCTCGCCCGCGCCCGGCGCCGCCGCGGGCGCGAGCTCGATCACCAGCCGCACGGTACCCGCGGCGTCGACGACCGGCGCGACCTCGACCACCCTCCCCTTCCCCACCGCCGCCTGTTGCGCTTCCGGGTGCTCGGCGGCCCGCCCCAGCAGCGTCGCCGCCAATCCCGGGCGCAGCAGCGCGCGATCGGCCGCCGCCGCGAAGGCGACGACCCGCAACGGACCGGCCGCGGCGACCTCGGCGAGCAGGGCGCCGGCCACGACCTCCGAGCCGGCGGGCAGCTCGCGGGTCACCACCAGGCGGCCGGCGGCCGGCGACCGCACCTGCAGCCGCGCCGCCGCGCGCCGCGCCTCCACCAGGCGTGCCTGCGCCATCCGGGCTTCGTGCTCGCAGCGCGCCAGGTTCTGCTTCGATTCGATCCCCAGCTCATCGCCCTTGCGGCAGCGCGCCAGCTCGATCTGGGTGTCCTCGGCGTCGATGCGCGCCTGCTCGACGCTGGCGAGCGAGGCCTCGCTGTGGATCTCGGCGACCACCTCGCCCAGGGCGACCTGCTCGCCGGTGGCGAGCCGCGGGCCGAACCGCCGCGGGTAGGTGACGATGCCGCCGGCAGGGGCCGCGATCGCCACCGTGGCGGCCGGGGTCACGGTGCCGTAGCACGCCAGCTCGGGCACGAAGGTGGCCCGATGCAGGACCTCCGAGGTGACGGCCACGGCCGGCGGCTCCTGCTCGTCGAACGGCGAACGCGCGCAACCCGCGGCGAGCAGGGCGAGTGCAAGCGCTAGGCGGCACCTGCGAAGGAGATGGCGATGGGACGTCGAAGCAACTCTCATAGCAGGTTCTCGGGGCGAGCGAGTCGCCGGAAAGAATAGGCACCAAAGAGCAGCGTGGCGGCGGCCAGCACCGCGGCGTTGGCGGCCCATGCCAGCAGCTCCGGCGGCGCCGGCAGCAGCCAACCGGAAGCCGCCTTGAAGCGCTCCGGGATGGGACTGGCAAAGAACCAGCGGCCGAGGAGGGCGACGGTGGCGAGCGAGGTGAAGATGACCGCGCCCGCCTCGCCGCGCAGGGTCACCGCCCAGAACAGCACCACGGTGGCGAGCAGGGCGCCGATCAGGACGATCTGGACCAGGGTGGTGAGCAGCGGGAAAGGGGCCGGCGAAGAGAGCCAGGCGAGCGCCATGAGCGCGGCGCCCTGCACGGTGAGGAGGAGCGCCGGCACGCTCAGGCGGCGCAGGAAGAAACGGGCGGGCGACGGCGTGCCCAGGGCCAGCGCCAGCGTCCCCGCCCGGCGCTCGAGGGCGACGACCTCGGCCATGACGGGCGTGCCCAGGACGACGAGCGGCAGCAGCACCCCCCAGTTGAAGAGGCTGTCGGCCTCGCCGCCGCCGGCGAGCGCGCGGATCGCGGCCTGGAAAAGGATCAGCGCATCGGCAGCCGCGGCCATCATCAGGCGGCGTTCGAGCAGCAGGGCGAGCGCGTCGCGCGCCTGCCGCCGGATCTCGCCCAGCCGCACCCAGCGCCGGCGCGACGCTGCCGCGCCGATCATGGCGCGTGCAGCTCCACCCGCTGCGCCAGGTCGCGGGTCATGCGCTGGTAGCGGAAGCAGCGCTGCTCGGGATCGAGCGCCACCGCCAGGGGCCGAAAGGCGGTGCTCACGGTAAAGGAACCCGTACCGCGGCTGGCTGTTCTCGCCAGCGTTTCGACCGGGCTCCCCACGGTGGTGACGACGACCGGACAGCGGATCGCGCCGGTGCCGCGGTTGAGCAGCAGGCCGGTGACCCGCCAGCCGCGGCCGCCCGCGCCGGCCGGGCGCGCGGCAACCTCTTTCAGGCCCAGCTCGGGCACCGCTTCGCCGGCCCAGAAGTCGTCGTAGAGCCAGCCGAGCGGCTGCCCGGAGCGGCGCTCGAGCAGACCGAACAGCTCGCGCAGCGAGCCGGCCTGCTCCGGGGGATGCGACGCGCCCACCGCACTCGCAGCACCGGCGGCACCGGCGGCGCCGGCGCGCGGCGGGGCGGGCGGCGCCGCCGATCGACCACCGAGCAGCTCCTCGACCGCGTCGACGGTACGCTCGAGGCCGACGCGCTGAACGAGGTCGCTCATCAGCGCATCGAAACGGCGCTGCCAGCCGGCGGCGTTGCCCCGGGCGGGAGCGGCCACGACCGCCACGCAAAAGGGCTCGTCGCTCTGGCCGCCAAGCACGGCGCTCGAAGAGGGCGGCGCCACCCCCCCCGCGCCTTCCCCGGCACCGCCGGCAGCCGCCGCTTCCGACCCGGTTTGCGCCCCCACCCGCCGCAGCACCAGGCTGGCAATGATCTTGCCGATGACGAACTGGTCTGCCGGAGCCATGACGCGCCGCGACTGCAGCCGCAGCGGCACGGTCGCCGCCGCCACCAGCTCCGGCGGCAGCCGGCGGCGCCCGGCGAGCAGCTGTTCGTCGAGCAGCAGCACCTGGCCGTGCGCGGCCACCCCCGCCGCCGCCTCGGCGCGGCTCCAGCGCTCCCACCAGAGCCGCCGGCGCGGATAAGTGAGCGCAAAGGGGCGCGGCCACTCGAGCACCGCGACGCCGCGCAGCGGTTCGATCCCCGGCCAGACCCGGCCCGCGAGGCGCGCCACGCCGGTCAGGGAGGGGAGGTGGAAGCGCCCGCGGGACCGGTGGTTGGGCAGCACCGCGAAGGAGAAGCCCGGGGTTGCGCCAGGCGCCGGCTGCGGCTGCTGCTCCTGCGGCCGCAGCGGCTCCTGCGACTCCAGCGGCTGCTGCCCCTCCAGATCACCGCCATAGATCCCAAGCTCCCCGAGCGGCAGCCGGCAGGAGCCCAGCAGGCGCGGCGCGGCCGGACTGCTGCCCGCCACATCGCCACAGGCGTCGGCCAGCCAGAGCCCGGCGGGGACCCTGAGATCGATCTCGACCGCGGTCTGGGGAAAGAAACTCTCCGGCGGCACCTCGCGGCCCGGCGCTTCGGGCCCGGCGGGCGGCGGGCTGAGCGTCCAGGCGGCGTAGCGCGGCACCGGCACCAGGTCCGCCGCGGCGAGGTCGACGCGGGCGGGGGAAATCGCGAGGCGCGTCCAGGAGCGCGAAAGGTCGGTCAGGTCGTGCGCAAAACGAGCGCCGCGCAGCGCTCCCCAGCGGAGGGCGAAAGAGGCGCTGCCCGCGCCCGGCAGCTCGAGCTCCTCGGTGCGCGGCGCGCCGCTCAGCGCGAAGCGCAGGTGCCGCTCGGCGCCGGCCGGCAGCGGCGGCTCGAGCCGCACCGCCAGGCGGTCCCACCGCCGGCTGGGCGTCGCCCGGCCGCGATCGGCCGCCAGCTCGGTGACGCGGAGGCCCGGGTTGAGGCTGAACGCCAGCTGCGCCTGGGCGGCGGCGCCGCGGTTGCGCAGGGTGGTCTCGACAGTCAGCCGGACGCTGCCGCCAGCCGCCAGCTCGCCCAGCAGCCGGCAGCGGGTGGCGACCACCTCGCGCGGGGTCGGCGGCGGACCGCCGACGGTCTCGACCGCGTAGCGTTCGGCGCCGAGCGCGCGGTAGTGGCCGTCGCGCACGGCTAAGTAGGCGCCGGCGGCGGCGAGGGCGGCCAGACCGGCGGCGATGACCAGGCGGTCGAGCCGCGCCAGGCCGGCGTCGGGCGAGAACTCCTCGCGCCAGCGGTTGGCGAGGCGCAGGAAGGTCTGAAGCGGATGGTTCGGCCGCGGCGCCCAGGGCGCAAGGTCGCGGCGCGAGCGGCGCAAGAAGGCGACGGCACAGCCCAGGACCGCCGCGGCAAGGCCCAGGAAGAGCACGCAGCGGGGGAGCAGTTGATCGACCGCCGCCCCGACCGGGTAGGGCGCCTCGGGCGCCGCCTCCAGCATCCTCTGCCACGGTATCTGCCAGCTGAGCGCGAGATAGGCATCGGTCCACAAGGCGCGCAGCGGCGCGACGCCCAGCCAATCGGCGGGCCCGGCCAGGGCGCGCGAGGTGGCGGCAAGCAGCTTACCGGCCAGGGTGTCGGCGAGGCCGGCAAGCACCGCGGTGGCCGCCGCCGCGGCGACCAGGCTGCGGCCGATCGTGCCCGCCCCCAGGCCGAAGGCCGTGGCGGCGAGCGCCAGCGGCAGCACCTGCAGCACCCAGGGCCAGAGAAACGGCCCGAACCCTACCGGCAGCTCGCCGGCGGCGGCGGCCAGCGCGGCGGCCGCCGCCAGCGGCAACGCCGTCAGCGGCGCGACCACGGAAGAGACCGCCAGCCAGCGCCGCAGGAGCAGGCCGCTGTTGCTCGCCGGCGCCAGGCTGAGCACCGGCCACGATCCCTCCTGGACTTCGCGCGCCATCGCGTCGGCGGCCAGCACCAGCGCCAGGCAGACGGTCAACGCCGGCTGCAGGGCGAGCACCGACGCCGCGTAGGTGGCGCCGCCGCAGACCTCGAAGGTCTTGTCCCTGGTGAAATAGACCACCGCCGCCGGGGCGGTGACCGCCAGCAGATAGACCGCGGCCAGCAGCCGGAAGCGCCAGGAGCGCCACTGCAGACGCCACTCGTGGACGATCAGCGCCAGCGTCAGCCGCACGCCTGCGCCTCGCCGCCGGACGGCGCCTCATGGCGGGCGAGGAAGGCCGAGTAGGCCTCCTCAAGCGAGAATTCGCGCAGCTCCTCGGCGGCGGCGAATCCCTGCTGCACGTGCAACGCCTGCAATGCCTGCTGCGACTGCTGCGACTGCTGCGATCGGTAGTCGCCGCTGCCGGAGTCTTCGCCTTCCCGCGAGCCGGTCCACTCGACGATCTCGCGCACTTCCCCGCCGGAGCTCACCCGCCGCCCGGCCCGGCGCGCTCCCGCGGGCGGCGCGGCGCCGAGCGGCAGCAGCCAGAGCCGCCCCAGGGCCTGGCTCATCAGCTCGCTGGGCCGCCCTTCGAACAGCAGCCCGCCGCCGGCGATCACCCCCAGGCGCGAGCAGGTCGCCTCGACGTCCTCGACGATGTGGGTCGAGAGCAGGACCGTGGCCCCCGCCGCTACCTCGGCGATGTAATTGCGGAAGCGGAAGCGCTCTTCGGGATCGAGGCCGGCCGTCGGCTCGTCTACCACCACCAGGCGCGGAGCATGGATCAGCGCCTGCGCGAGCCCCAGGCGCCGCGCCATGCCGCCGGAGTAGGTGCCGGAGCGCCGCCGCGCATCGCCCTCGAGGCCAACAACCGCCAGCAGCTCCCAGGCCCGCGACTGGAGGGCGCGGCGAGTCAGACCCACTTCGCGCAGCCGGGCACAGTGCAGCAGGTACTCGAGGCCGGTCAGCTGACGGATCGGTGTGAAATCCTGCGGCAGGTAGCCGATCATGCGGCGGATCTGCGGGCGGTGGGCGAGCACTGCGGCGTCGCGGCCCTCGTAGAGCCGCCGGCCCGCGGTCGGTTCCTGGGCGAGCACCAGCATCGAGAGCAGCGTCGTCTTGCCGGCACCGTTCGGTCCAAGCAGCCCGAACAGTCCCCGGTCGAGGCGCAGATCGACGCCGCGAAGCGCCCGGGTACCGTCGGAGTAAGTCTTGGCCAGCCCTTCGACCGCGAGGGGCACGGCCCTCTCCAGCGCCAGCACGAGCCAGAGTGTATCACTGATCTAGTACACAGGGACGGGAGGCGCTGGCGGGCCTGCCGCCGGCGCCGTTGTCATCGTCCTGGCCGGCGCCGGGACGAAGCGGCGCCGGCGGGCGGCGACGAGCGCCCGCGCGCCGGCAGGTATTTCACGGCTTCCCGGAGAGTGACGCTGGAGAGGCGGCCACGGCGCGGCTCGACGAAGGCGCGCACCAGCTCCGGCCGCTTCTTGCTCACCTCGCGCAGCACCCAGCCGATCGCCTTGCGGATGAAGAACTCGCGCTCCTCGAGCATGGCGTCGGCGAAGCCGACGAAGCGCTCCCAGTCGCCGCCGCCGCGCCGCAGCGGCAACAGCAGGGCGAGCAGCGCGGAACGGCGGAGCCAGAAATCGGGGTCGGCGCTCCAGCGGTCGAGGCGGCCAGCCAGCCGCGGCGTGCGCTCGACGAGCGGCCCGACCAGGCGAATGGCAATCGCATCGACGTAGGCCCAGCTGCGCGAGCGCCGCAGCATCCATTCGAGCCGCGCGAGGTCCGGCGCCCGCAGCAGCTCTTGGCGGGCCAACAGTACTTCGATCGCGAAGGCGCGCAGCTCGTGGATCTCGACCCGCCAGAGGGCGACGGCGAGCCGCGTCAGGGTCGTGCGATCGATCGCCGGCCGCGCGGCAAGCCAGGCGCGGGCGGCACTGCGGAGCGCGGGCGTGCCGATCCCCAGGAACTCCAGATCGCTCTTGAGGTATGCCTTTTCGCCGGCCGCCCGCCGCGGCGAGCCGAGCGGCCGCAGGCTCGCCTCGATCTCGGCGACCAGACGGTCCATTCCTTCGCGGCGGGCGGGTCCCCTTCGAGCCTTGCGGCGGCGGCGCGGCCGCAAGCCGCCCTCCTCGTCCGGGTCCCAGCGGTAGCGGCCGAGATCGACCCGCCCGGCGGCGCCGAACATCACCCCTTCCTCTTCCAGCAGAAATCGCTGATAGATCTCGGGGCCCGGTCCTCCGGCGTCAGATTCCGTCCGCGGGCTGACTTCGCCGCGCGCATTGATCACCCGCTGCCATGGCACAGGGCTGCCGTCGGACAGGGCATGCAACGCATAGCCCACCTGGCGCGCCTGCCCCGCCAGGCCGGCCAGCGCCGCCACCTGCCCATAGGTGGCCACGCGGCCGGCGGGAATCCGCTCGACGACGGCATAGATCCGATGATAGGTCCGATGCGGCATCCACTCAGTCGGGGAGGGCGGCGGGGGCCGGCCGGATGGCGTGCACGGCGGGATCGACCGCGACCGCCACCTCGTCGTTCCCCGCCAGCGCGACCTCCTGCCGTCCGGCAACCGTCTCCCCCTCCGGAGTGTATGCCGTGACGATCACCACATAGTCTCCCGGCGCCAGCCGCATGAAGCGAAAGGCTCCCCGCGAGTCGATCGGCGAGCGTGCCCCGTACCTTCCGTCCTGGCGCTGGATCTCGACCGAGTAGAGCGCCGGATTCTGGTCCCCAGTGATCTGTCCCGAGAGCTCGAGGCTGCCGCGCTCGAGCGTCAGCTCGACCGCCACGTCGGTCGCCTCGACCGGGACCGTGACCTCTCCGCTCGCCTTCTCGCCACCGGCCAGGTCCGCTTCCACCGACCATCTCCCAGGGGCAACCTCGTCGAACGTGAAGTCTCCCTCCGGATCGATCTTGGCGGACTTAATGCCACCCTCGATATACGCACTCCGGAGCTCGTCGCCAGGTTCCAGGCCCAGCACGTTGCCGTGAAGGGTGGCGATGGCGAAAACCAGCTCGACCCCGATGACCGGCTCGCCCCGCACCTCGAGAGGGGCAGCGAGGCTGAGCTTCTGCTCGTTGCGGAAAATCCGGACCTTGTAAGATCCCTCTGGCGAGCGCAAGGAAAAGCTACCGTCCGCTGAAGTCGTGGCCCCGTTCCAGCCGGGGCTCAGGTCGACGAAGGCGCCCGGCACCGGGTTGCGGTTACGATCGACGACCCGTCCACTCACCTCGTGCAGAGAGAAAACGAGGTCCTGCACGACCTCAGTCGAATCCGGGCCGAGAGTGACCCGCGCTTCGGCACCACTGTCCTCGCCATCGGCGGCGCTCAAGACCCATTGTCCGGGGACCAGGTGCTCGATGCGATAGCTGCCGTCGGCACCGGCCTCGACCGTTCTTGATTGCGCATTCGGGCCTCTCGCAGTGACCGCCAACGCGCGCCGTGGGTCAGCTCCCACGACCTGGCCGCGTACCGTGATGTCGGCGGCGGGGAGGAGCTGGATGACCAGGTCGACGACATCGCCTCCTTCGACCTCGACGACCGCGGGCTCGATCCTGTGCTCGATGAAGGTTTCCTTGGGCTCGAATCGGTACTCGCCCTCCTCCACCAGGTCGAAGAGGAAACTCCCGTCGGGGTTGGTGTAGAGCCACTGGGTGCGATCGCGATAAACGGCGGCTGCGAGCTGCAGCAGCTCTCCGGCGAGCGCGGCGCCGCCGGCGTCGACGAGGCGCCCGGAGACCCGGCGCAGCGGGTGCACGGGCAGGACCAGCTCGAGCTCGTTGTCTCCGGCATGCAATGAGACGAGGCGGAAAACCGTGAGCCAACCCGCCCCGGCCTTCACCATCTCGTCACCCGGACGGAGGGGCGCCAGCGTGAAGCGGCCCTCGGCGTCGCTGCCGGTCTCGAGGCCGAGACGCTCGATGCTGACTTCGGCCGTCACCGCGGGCCAGCGCCGGAGCGAGGGCGACCTCGCCGCCGCCGTCGGTGGTCCCGAGCGGGACACAGCTCGCAGCGTCCCAGAGGCGCGCCCCGGCGAGCGGCCCGCCGAGCGGGTCGAGCAGCCGCAGGAGGCGGGGCGCCGCCGGCCGCAGCCTCATGTGATGCGGCATCAAGTCGCTCGACGGCTGGTAGCCGGCCAGGTTCGCACCGACCCGCCAGTTTCGTGGTCCGTACGGGAGCGACCAGCCGCCGCCCGCGGCGCTTTCCCCCAGCAGCACCGGATCGCTCCACGGAAAGCGCTCGGTCATCGGCAGCTCGCCGGTCGCGGCGACGATCGCCGCCCGGGCGAGCGGGTGTCCAGCGGCGTCCAGGAGCTGGACCTTCCACTCCTCGCTCGAGTCGAGAACCGCCACCGGCACGGTCTCCTCGGCGGAGGTGACCGCGACGAACGCCTCCGCGGGGACCCTGCCCGGAGCTCGGATGATCAGGCGCCAGAGCCCCGGATGCGGCACCGGTAGCACGGCGCCGCCCTCCTCTCCGGAAAAACCCGCGGCCGCGACCGGCCCTTGCGCGAGCGGATGGCACGGTCCGGCGGCGGCGAAGGGGATGGGCGCGCTGAGCTCGATCGCCGCTCCGGAGACCGCCTCGCCGGTGTCGCGGTCTTCGACCTGGACGGAGACCGCCCATTCCCCGCGCGTCGGGGCGGGCGGCCCGGCAGCGGGCGGGAGGCCGGCGCACAGACAACGCGAGGCCAGCGCCGCGGCGAGAGCGGTGGCGGCGAGGCGCGCGCGCAGCGGGCCCGGCCGATCGGCTGGCGGGTTGGCGCTCTGAGGATGAGCCGCTGCGCGGCTCCACTGTCCCTCGGGATCCGCACGGTGAACCCTGCGCAAGGGTCGTCGGCAATTCCAGGTGAAGCTCGACACCAGAAGCAGCCTATTTGTGGGCGTCCACCGCCGCAAGAGCATGTGCATGCCGCGACAAGCCGATGCTGGAGAATGGGGCTTGCCTCCTCCTCGGCCACCGCCTCCAGCTCCGCCAGGTTTCCTGGAGCGCTAGCCTAGTGCGGCGGCGGGTTGTGCTTCTCCTTCTCTTTCTGGGTACGTGCCTGGGCCTCCTGGCGGGCGCGCGCGTCGGCCTCTTGGCGAGCACGGGCGTCGGCCTCCTGCCTGGCACGGGCGTCGGACTCCTGGCGGGCACGGACCTCGGCTTCCTGGGCGCGGGCGGCGGACTGTTGCCTGGCTTGGGCTTCGGCGCGGGCTTGCGAGTCCTGGCGGTCGCGCTCCTGGCGGGCGGCGAGCGCCTGCTGCTGGCGCTGGCGCTGCTCGTCTTGGGCTCGCGCTTCGGCCTGGTGACGGGCGGCGTCGGCCCTCGCCTGCGCCTCCTGGTTGTTCCTCTCGCTGGCGCGGAGCTGCTCGAGACGCTGCCGCTCCTCGGCCTGGCGGGCTTGCTGTTCCTGTTCGGCCTGGCGCTGGCGCGCGAGGTCGCCGGCCGCGGACGGCTGCAATTCGACTTGCCGCACCGCCTGCTCTCCCCTTTGCACGCGCTCGCCTGGCTGGACTTGCTGGCCTGATGGGCCCTGCTGGGCCTGCGCGGAGCCCTGAGCTCCCTGGGCGGTGCCCTGACGCGGTTGGGCGGCGCCTTGGACTTGCTGGACGGAAATTCGCGCCGGCCGGCCGGGCTCTCCCTGGGCCGGCGGGCCTTGCCGTGCCTGCTGCTGCTGTAGCTGGCGGCGCTCGATGGCCACTTGCGGGGTGACGCTGGGCTTGGCGCTGGCCAGGGTCACGGCGGGCCGGAAGAGGGCGATCCGGTTGCCCTGGTTGCCCTGGAGCAGGACTCCCCCGTTCTGGGCGGGAACGCGGGCGGCGGCGATCTCGTAGCGCATCACCGGCCGGCCGGTCGCCTGGGCGACGCGCGCGACTGGAATGCTGTTATTGACGATCCGATCATTGATCACCCTGATGTTCGTGATGTTGACCGTGTTGCGCACGATAGTCAGGCTGCGCGCCGGCTGCAGGATGTGTTGCCTGACCCGCGGCGCATCGAAATAGGGTTCCTCGACGAAAGAGTAGGCGGAGGGATCGATCGCGGCCGTCAAAGGCGGGCCGTCGACGACCAGGCCGAAGCCGCCGCGGAAGGCGACCGACGGCGGCAGCGGCGCCCAGCCGATGTAGCCGTCGCCTTCCTGGAAGGAGACCCAGGCCGGGCCCCAGTCGGTCCCGGGCACCCAGAGCCAACCGTCGCGGGGATCGAACAGCCAGCGGCCATAGTGATAGGTGGCCCAGCCCCAGGGCTCTTCCGAGATCCAGGTCCAGCCGTAGTCGGTCATCCTCCAGCAGCCGATGGAGTATGGCCGCCAGCCGGCCTCTACCCGCAACGGCCACCAGACCCAGCCGTAGCCCCGGCGCTCGATCCAGCGGCCATAGGGAGCGAGCTCGCCGTAGAAGATGCTCACGTCAGGCGGCCCCTGGTCGTCATAGGCCGCGCCGGCAGAACTCGGGTAAGGGTAACCGGCGCCGGTGTCGGCGTCGGGCATCTGGTCCAGCGGCACGGCGCCGGCATCGGCCGGTTGCGCCGGGTCGGTGGAGTACGGCGCGTCCGGCGCCGGGTTGTCGTAACCCTGGGCTGGCTGCTGGTTGTCGTAGCTCGAAGCCGGCTGCCGGACGTCATAGGGACCGTCGGCCGGCTGATCGCTGTAGGTGCCGGCAGGGGCAAGGGTGGGCGCCGCGGCGTCATAGCTGCCGAGGGCCGTCCGGCTGTCGTCGTTGCCGGAGGAGCCCCCCGCGACGGCCGGCGCATCAGGCGGCGAAACGGCGGGGGGATCCGGGGAGCCTTGGGCGGACACGGGGCCGCCCCACACACCGGCTGCGAGCGCTGCGATCAGTACGGCGCTGCGGGTTTTCATAGATCCCACCTTTCGGCATCTTTCGGTTTCTTTGCGCTGCTGCCGCTGCCTTCCGAAAGCAAACCTTCCGAAACAGACCTTAGCCAGACTTGTGCCAACGTTCCGAGATTGAGCTGGAACGCTTGTTAAGACAACTTCTCCTGCTGCGAAGAGCCCCGGAAAAATGAAAACTGCTCGATTCGAGGCTGGGCGGTGTCCTGTCCGGCGCTCACCGGCGTCCTTTCCGGAGAGCGCCACTCGAGGCTGGCGGCGCCCAGGGCCTGGCGTGCATCGGCGCCGCCGCGGAGCCCACGAGGTCTCTCGCGGTCCTCGGGCTCCTCCGGGCCACCAAGATTTAACACCTGGCCCCGGTAGAGCCGCTATGCAACGGGCAAGGCGCCTAGTAGCCGGGCGGTGGCGGCGGCGGCTCTTTGGGCGCCCTCTTGCCCAGGTCGTTGACGATCTGGGCGGCGAGGGCGGTCCAGCCGGTCTGATGGCTGGCTCCCAGGCCCCGGCCGTCGTCGCCGTGGAAGTACTCGTGGAAGAGCAGGAGGTTGCGCCAGTGCGGGTCGTCGCCGAAGCGCTGGTCGCCGCCGTGGCAGGGGCGGCGGCCGGCGGGGTCGGGAAGGAAGAGCGCGGCCAGCCGGCGCCGCAGCTCGGCGGCGACCTGGTCGAGGTCGAGCAGGCGCCCCGAGCCGGTGGGGCACTCCACCTTGAGCGTCTCGCGGTAGAAGTGGTGGTATTTCTCGAGCGCCTCGATCAGCAGGTAGTTGAGCGGCAGCCAGATCGGGCCGCGCCAGTTGGAGTTGCCGCCGAACAGCGCGGTGCGCGACTCGCCGGGCTCGTAGTCGACGCTGTAGCGCTCGTCGCCGGCCTGGAAGACGTAGGGCTTGCCGGCATAGACCCGCGACAGCGAACGGATGCCGTAGGGGGACAGGAATTCGTTTTCGTCGAGCACGTAGCGCAGCACTCGCACCAGCCGGTCGCGCGACGGCACGGCGAGCAGGCGCATGGTGTCGTCCGGATGCTGCGGCGACTCGAAGAAAGTCACCCGCTCGGCCAGGTCGCGGCGGTTGGTCAAGAACCAGCGCAGCCGCTTGCTGAAGCCGGGCAGGCGGCGGTTGATCGCCGCCGAGAGCGTCGACACCGCGATCAGCGGGATCACTCCGACCAGCGAGCGGACGCGCAGCGGGATGCGCAGCTGCCCGAGGGTCAGCTGATCGTAGTAGAAGCCGTCCTCCTCGTCCCACAGCCCGGTGCCGCCCAGGGTGTTGGCGGCATCGCTGATTGCCACGAAGTGCTCGAAGAACTTCGAGGCGACGTCCTCGTAGGCGGGGTCCTTGCGCGCCAGCTCGAGGGCGATCGACAGCATCGTGGTGCAGAAGAAAGCCATCCACGCCGTGCCGTCGGCCTGCTCGAGCCGGCCGCCGGTGGGCAGCGGCCGCGAGCGGTCGAAGATGCCGATGTTGTCGAGCCCGAGGAAGCCGCCCGCGAACAGGTGCTTGCCGTCGGCGTCCTTGCGGTTGACCCACCAGGTGAAATTGAGCAGCAGCTTCTGGAAGACGCGCTCCAGGAACAGGCGGTCGCGCTCCCCCTTGGGCGCGGTCATCTTGTAGATCCGCCAGCAGGCCCAGGCGTGCACCGGCGGGTTGACGTCCTCGAAGGCGAACTCGTAGGCCGGGATCTGCCCCTGCGGGTTCATGTACCACTCGCGCAGCAGCAGGATCAGCTGCTCCTTGGCGAAGGCGGGATCGATCTTGGCGAACGAGATCATGTGGAAGGCGAGGTCCCAGGCGGCGAACCAGGGGTACTCCCACTTGTCCGGCATCGACAGCACGTCGCGGCTGTGGAAGTAGGTCCACGACGCGTTGCGTCCGGCGGCGCGGCCGGGCGGCGGCGGCGGCTGGGCGGGATCGCCCTCGAGCCAGTCCTTGACGATGTATTCGTAGTACTGCTTGGTCCACAGCAGACCGGCGGTGGCCTGGCGGTAGGTCAGCCGCTCCTCGGGGCCGCAGCCGGGATGGATGCGCGCCGCATAGAAGGCGTCGGCCTCCCGCTGGCGCTCGGCGAAGATCTGCTCGAAGCCCGCGCCAAAGCGCTCGCCCGGATCGGCCGGATCGGCCGGAGCCGGGGCCGCGGCCGAGAGGCGCAGGCGCAGGGTCACCGCGCCGCCCGGCGGCAGGGTGACGGCGTAGTGCAGCGCCGCCTTGGTTCCGACCGACGCCGGGTTGACCGCCGCCTCGCGCCCGTGCACGACCGCTTCGTGGAAGGCGTCCTTGACGTAGGGCGACGGGTTGGGGGCGCCGAAGAGGCGCTCGACGTTGGTCTCGTTGTCGGTGAACAGCACCGCCCCGGGCGCCGCTTCGGCGCTGAACAGGAAGCGGCCCAGGGAGGCGTGGTCGGCGAGGATGTGGACGGCGCCCGCGGCGCCCGCAGCACCCGCGGCACTTTCGGCGGCACCCGCGGCACTCTCGGCGCTCTCGGTCGCGCCCGCGCCCCGCTCGGGCCGGCGCGGCGCGAGGGCGAGGCGCGGCTTGGGCCAGTGGTTCTCGCCGCTGCGCCCCCAGCTCCAGCAGTTGCGGAACCAGAGGGTCGGCAGCAGATGGCTGGTCACCGCTTCCGGGCCGCGGTTGACGGCGGTCAGGCGGATCAGGATGTCGTCGGGGCCGGCCTTGGCATACTCGACGAAGACGTCCAGGTAGCGGCCGCCCTCGAAGATGCCGGTGTCGGCGAGCTCGAACTCCGGCGCCTCCTTGCCCCGGCGCCGGTTCTCCTCGACCAGCCAGCGGTAGGGGAACTCCTGGTGCGGGTATTTGTAGAGCGCCTTGGCATAGGAGTGGGTGGGCGTGGCGTCGAGGTAGAAGTAGTGCTCCTTGACGTCTTCGCCGTGATTGCCTTCGGGGCCGGCGAGCCCGAAGAGGCGCTCCTTCAAGATCGGGTCGCGGCCGTTCCACAGGGCGAGCGCGAAGCAGAGGCGGCACTCGCGGTCGGTGAGGCCGAGCAGGCCGTCCTCGCCCCAGCGGTAGGCGCGGCTGCGGGCATGATCGTGCGGCAGGTAGGTCCAGCACTCGCCGGTCGCCGAGTAGTCCTCGCGCACCGTGCCCCACTGGCGCTCGGGAAGGTAGGTGCCCCAGCGCTTCCAGTTCTGACGCCGCGCCTGGTCCTCGGCCAGACGCTGGCTCTCCGGATCGGCAGCGGCCGCCGCATCCGCGCCGGGGGCGCCGGCGGATGCGGGGTCGCCGGCCGCGTCAGTGCCGGGGGCGCTGGCGCCTGCCAGGTCGCCGGCCGGGTCCGTGCCGGAGGCCTTGCTGCCGCTGCCCGCGCGCGCCCTGCCGCCGCGGGCGCCCGCCTTCGCCCTGGCGCCGCCTGAAGTCTTGGCGCCGCCCGAGGGCTTGGCGGCGCGCGGCCGCTTGCCGCCCGCGCCCGCCCCGCCGCCGTCCGCACCACCCGCTTTGTTCTCCTCCATCTGACCCTCCTCGGCGCCGAGCACCACCAGCACCAGCCGCATGCTACTGCGCCCGGCGGTAGCGCCGGAACGAAAGGGTGGCCAGCACGGCGCCGAGCGCGGCGAAGACGGCGAGCAGGGCGATGCTCTGCGGCAGCCGCTCCCAGCGGCCTTCGAAGCTGGCGCGGGCGGCCACGACGGCCCAGTTGACCGGGTTGAAGCGTGATGCCGAGCGGATCCAGCCCGGCATCAGGTTGCCGGACATGATCATGGTCGACAGGAAGGTCATCGGCAGGATGGTGAAGTTCATCACCGCGATCACCAGCTCCTGGCGGCGAGCGAGCAGCGCGAGCGAGCTCGAGAAGGAGGAGAAAGCGGCTCCCAGCAGGGCGGCGGCCAGCAGCACGGCCGCGATGCCGAAGGCGCCGCCGCGCGGCCGCGCGCCGAGCAGCGTGGCCACCGCGAGAATGATCGCCGACTGGACGATGACCTGCGCGGCCGAATGCAGCAGGCGGCCGGCGATCAGCGCGCCGCGCGACACCGGCGTCGCGAGCAGGCGGTCGAGCACGCCGCGGTCGATCTCGGCCAGCAGCCCCAGCCCCGAGTAGGCGGCGCTGAAGAGCGCGGTCATGATGGCGATCCCGGGCGCCAGGAACTGAACGTAGGAAGTGGCGCCGAAGCCGGGGATGGAGGTGACCGCGCCGAAGAGCTGCCCGAACAGCAGCACCCAGATGATCGGCTGCACGATCGAGATGATCAGGAAGACCGGCATGCGGGTGGTGGCCCGCACCAGGCGCAGGAAAAGGTACCAGGTATCCTCGAGAAACCCCATCGTATTGCCCTCCCCTCTCCGTTGCCGTCGCCTACTTCCCGGACTTGGGAGCACCGGGAGCGGCGGGAGCGCCGGGTGGCGCGGCGGGTCCCTGGCGCACAGGCGGCGGCTGGCCCTGCCCTGCCTGGCGATAGGCGTGGCCGGTGGCCCGCAGGTAGACGTCGTCGAGCGAGGGCCGGCTCAAGGCCACCTGGGTGACTGCGAGGCCCGCCTTCTCGAGCGTGGCGAGCACCGCGGGAATGGCGCGGGTGCCGGAGGCCACGTGGGCGTAGAGCACCGCGCCGTCCACCAGCGCGTGCGAGACCTCGGCGAGGGCGCGCAGGAGCGCCTCCGCCTCCGCGAGGCGCTGGCGGTCCGCCAGCTCGACCGAGACGCGGTCGCCGCGCAGCTCGGCCTTGAGCCCGTCCGGGGTGCCGGCGGCGACCACCCGGCCGCCGTCGATGATGGCCAGCTGCTGCGCCAGCTGGTCGGCTTCTTCCAGGTAGTGGGTGGTGAGCAGCAGGGTGAGCCCCTGGCGCGCCAGGCGGCGCACTTCCTCCCACATCACCGCCCGGCTGGTCGGGTCGAGCCCGGTCGTCGGCTCGTCGAGGAAGAGCACCTCCGGCTGGTGGATGAGGCCCATGGCCACGTCCAGGCGCCGCTTCATGCCGCCCGAGTAGGTCTGCGCCACCCGGTTGGCCGCCGCCGTGAGCTCGAACATCGCGAGCAGCTCGTCGACCCGGGCGCGCAGCCGGGGCGTCGGGATCCGGAAGAGCCGGCCCTGCAGGACGAGGTTCTCCCGGCCGGTGGCGGTCGGGTCGACGCCGGATGCCTGGGCGATGTAGCCGATCCGGCGCCGCACCTCGCGCGGCTTCTCCACCACGTCGAGCCCGCACACCGCGGCCGTGCCCGCGGTTGGCGCCGAGAGGGTGGCGAGGATGCGCACCGTGGTCGATTTCCCCGCCCCGTTCGGGCCGAGCAGGGCGAAGATCTCGCCGGGCGCGACGCTGAAGGAGATGCCGGCGAGCGCCACGATCCCGCTGGCATAGGTCTTCTGCAGCCCGTTGACCTCGATCGCCTGCACTCGTCCGACTCCCTCCCCGGATTCAAACGGACCGCTCAAGGTTTCTCTGGGACGCCCCGGCTGCAGAAGATTGCGGGCCCTCTCCCGCGCGCCTAATCATTCATGGGCGCGGGGCGCGCGATCGGAGCCCCGGCGCGGGTCGGCGAGCCTCTTCTCTTAATGCGGGACGAAGGCGCTCGGAGGCAGGAGGCTGCCCGGCGGGCGGGCGAGCAGGCCGCGAAAGGCGCGCTGCTCGGCGAGGTCCTCGGCGAAGTCCGAGTTGCGCAGGCGATGGCCGGCGCCCATCGAATGGCGGGCGCTGAAGCTGGGCAAGAAGAAGCCGGTCGGGAAGAACCCATAGCCGTAGCCGTAGGCAAAGCCTGTGTTGACCGAGCTTTGATAGAGCTGGAGCTGGGCGCTGAGCAGCTCGGCCGCGCGCGCTGCCCGGGCGGCCTGCGCGGTCTGCGCCGCCTGTGCCGCCTGCGCCGCCTGGACGGCCCAGCGCTCGCGCCGCTCCTGGTCGCGGACGCGCAGCCGCTCCGCATGCTCCTCGCGGCTGATCCACTGCCCCTCGTCCTGGACGAATCCGCGCCGGCGCATCGAGTCGGCGTACGGGATCCAGCGGTCGAGCGCCTCGTCATAGACGTAGCCGAAGCCGCGCAACACCGGCGCCAGACCCGGCAAGCGGGGATCGATCTCGGCCGCCTGCAGCGCCGCCTCGCGGCTGCCCTGGGCAAGGCCGTTCTGCCGCGCCCAGCGCGCCAGCTCGAGCCAGTCGGCGGCGCGGGCGGCCCCGGACGCCGACGCCCGCTCGAGCTCCTCGAGGCGCCGCAGGTAGGCGGCAAAGCTCGAGTCGGACTTCTCGATCCGCAGCACGGCGTTGCGCGGCAGGGTGATCGTGCCGCCCGGCATCTGGACCTTGACCTGCGTGTCGCCGGCTTCGGCGATCACGCCTTCGAACGACCTGCCGTTGGCGAGGTAGACGGTGTCGGCCAGAACCGGGGCCGCTAGCCAGGCGCCGAGAAGCGCAGCGAAGAGCAGCCGAGGAGTCCGCATGGACGCTTCCTTTCACCGCCGAAGCGGGACATGTCGATCTTACCATTGCGTGCAGCGCGGTGCGGTGCAGTGCGGAGGGCGCGGGGGCGGTGAGGCGCGCTGAGGCGCTGGGACGCACCGCGTAAGATTGCGGCAAGCTCCCGGTCAGCCTGCCGGCGGAGGGCCGCGCGAAGCCGTAAGTTATACTTGGCGAAGGATTCCCGGCCGCCGCGGTGGGCTCGAGCTGCAGCCCATGCCGGCCGCGTCGCGCGCCAGTCAGCAGGCGGGCGGCAGCCGGGCGATCGGCTGGACCATGGCGCCCAAATCCAAGTTCATGTCGCTCCTGACCCGCGACTACGCGCAGCGGGCCGAGGCCCTCGCCAAGGAGGGCAAGAAGGAAAAGGCGGCAGAGCTCTATGCCCGCGGCGGCGACTTCCACCAGGCGGCCCGGCTGGCGATCGAGATGGGCGACGAGGCGCTGGCCGTCGACTACTCGCTGCGGGCGACCCTGGGCCACATCCCGGAGGGCTACGCCGGCGCCAGCGCGCAGCAGACGGCCGAGCTGCTCGCGGTGAGCGGCCACCACAAAGAGGCGGTGGCGCTCTTCGACCTCGCCAAGGCCTACCGCAAGGCTGCCGAATCGTCGCTAAAGCTGCACCAGTACCCGCGCGCCGCGCGCTACTACGAGCGGGCCAAGGCGTGGGCCGAGTCGGCGCTCTACTACCAGCGCGCCGGCATGCTCGAGGAGGCGCTGCGCTTGCTCGAGATGGAATCGAACCGCCTGCGCCAGGAAGGGAAGTCGCGCCCCTCCCACGCCCAATCCGACAGCGCGGCCGAGGGCCGGCTGCGCGAGGTCGATCTCAGGCGCGTCGAGCTGATGCGCAAGCTCGGCAAGGGGGACCAGGGGGTGGCTTTGCTGCGCGACGCGCGGCCGACCCAGCAGACCATCAAGATGCTCGAGGAGGCCGGCAAGTATGACGAGGCGATCTCGTCCTGCCTCGAGATCGGCGAGGTCGAGGAGGCGGCCCGCCTGCTGCGCAAGGCGCCCGACGTCGACCGCCGGCTGGCCGCCCAGGTCTATCTGCGCTGCGGCCAGGCCAAGGAGGCCGGCCACATCCTGGCGGCGCTCGGCCGGCCGCGCGAAGCCGCGGAAGCCTATGAGGCGGGGCAGGACTGGGCGCTCGCGGGCTCGCGCTGGGAGGCCGCCCAGGACCAGGAACGGGCGGCGCACGCCTACCTGCGCGCCGGCCGGCCGCGCGACGCCGGCCGCTGTTTCGCGGCGGCGGGCAAGCCCCAGCTCGCCGCGGCCTCCTTCGCCAAGGCCGGCGACCACGGCGCGGCGGCGGCCCAGTACCTGAAGTCCGGGCAGCCGCTGGCGGCGGCCAACGAGCTGTTCGCCATGGGCGACCGGGTCGAAGCCGCCAAGGTCCTGATGCAGGTCGCGCCGGGCAGTCCGGACTACGAAGAAGGGACCCTGCTGCTCGCGCCGCTGCTGGTGGAAGAAGGGCTGCACGCCGAGGCGCAGCAGCGGCTGCGTCGCCTTCCTGCCGTGCCTGCGGCGCAGACCCTGCGCGCCGGCAGTTCGGCGGCGGCGGAGCGGGCGCGCCAGCGGCTCTACTGGGAAGGCCGGGTCGACGAAGGGCTCGATCGGCCGAGCGACGCCGAGCGCTGCTATCGCAAGCTGCTCGAGCTGGCGCCCGACCACCCCGACAGCCAGGACGCCGCCGAGCGCCTGGAGCGGCTGCTCGCGCGCCGCCAGCCGATCGTGGCGGTGCCGCCGCCGGCCGCCACCGCCGCGCAGGGGGCGACCCTGGTCGACGCGCCGCGCGGCAGCCTGCCCGGAGGCGAGCCGGTAGCTGGAGGGGGCGGAGCGGCGGGGGCGGGGTTCAACCTGGCGGTCGGCCAGCTCCTAGCCGGGCGCTACGACATCGTGGCGGAGCTGGGACGGGGCGGGATGGGCAGGGTCTACAAGGCCTATGACCGCGAAGTGGGCGAGCTGGTGGCGATCAAGACCCTGCTCGGCCAAGCCGACGACGGCGGGACCGAGGCCGAGCGCCTGCTGCGCGAGGTGCAGATCTGCCGCAAGATCACCCACCCCAACGTGGTCCGGGTCTTCGACCTCGGTCGCTTCGCGGGCGGCATCTTCGTCACCATGGAGCTGCTCGAGGGCGAGCGCCTGGACTCGCTGATCGATCGCGCCTCGCCGCTGCCGCTGACGCGGGTGCGCTCGATCCTGATCGAGATCGCGACCGGCCTCGCCGAAGCCCACAGCCTCGGCATCGTGCACCGCGACCTCAAGCCAGGCAACATCATCATCACGTCCACCCGCCTGAAGATCCTCGACTTCGGGATCGCGCGCATGGCCGGTTTCGACACCAGGCTGACCCAGACCGGCTTCGCGGTCGGCTCCCCCATGTACATGTCGCCCGAGCAGCTGCAGGGCATCCCGCTCGACGGCCGCTCCGACCTCTACTCGCTCGGCGTCGTCGCCTACGCCCTGATCGCCGGCCGCGAGCCCTTCGACGGCGCCACCGGCGCCGCGATCGCAGTGCAGCACCTGCAGCAGCCGCCGCCCGATATCCGCCGGCGGCGCCCCGACCTCCTGCCGGGCTGGCCCGAGCTGCTCGGCCGGCTGCTGGCCAAGAAACCCGCCGAGCGCTACCGCTCCGCCGGCGACCTGCTCGCCGCCCTCGACGCGCTGCCCATCGCCTAGACTCACCACCGGAGAGTCGGCCACGTGCCAGGCCCGGCGCCTCGATGCGTAACCTCGGCGCGAGCGGCCGTATACGTGGTGTATGCCGGCCGCCGCCATGACTTTCATGCCACCCGCGGAGACTGAGTCGGAGCGCATCGCGCGCGGCTTGCGAGAGCGCGACATCGAGCTGCTCGGCGGGCTGGTCGAGCAGTACCAGGTGCGCCTGGTCCGTTACCTGATTCATCTGCTCGGGCGGCGAGAGCAGGTCGAAGACCTGGTGCAAGAGATCTGGCTCAGGGTTCTGGAGCGCGGGTGGCAGTACGACAGCCGCCTGCGCTTCGAGCCCTGGCTCTTCGCGATCGCTCGCCACCTCGCGGTCGATCTCTTGCGCCGCCGGGATTCGCGTAGCCTCGCTACGGCGCCCGGAGGAGGAGGCGACGCGCTGCTCGCGCGGCGGCCGTCGCCGGGCTACCCTTCGCCGTTCGAGGCGGCCGCCCGGACCGAGGACGCGGCGCGCCTCGCCAGCTGCCTGGGCGCCCTGGGGCCGCTGTACCGGGAGGCGCTGCTGCTGCGGTTCCAGGAGGAAATGTCATTGCAGGAGATCGCGCGGGTGGTGGAGGCGCCGGTGAGCACGGTGTCGTCGCGGATCTATCGCGGCCTCGCGGCGCTCAGAGCCGAGCTGGAAAGGAATGAGAATGCGCACCGACGTTCATGAGCAGGTCCGCGCGTCGATGGCCCGCTGCCTGGCGCGAGACGCCGCGCCAGAGGAGCAGCGGCGCCTGGCCGAGCACCTCGCCGGCTGCGCGGAGTGCAGGCGCGAGATGGAGCTGTCGCGGCGCGCGCTGCGGGCGCTCGGCGGGTTCTCCTTCGCGCTCGACCCGGCGTTGACTCCGCGCGTGCAGGCCGCCCTGGCCCGGCGCGCCAGGGAGCTCGAGAACGAGCGCGCTGATCGCAAACAGCGCCGGCGGCTGCGCGTCGGCTTCGTGGCCGCGGTCCTGATGACGGCCGCCGGCTCCCTCGCAGCCTGGCTGGCGGCCGGCTGGTTCGCCGGAACCCATCACGTCTCGCCGCTGCCGCTGCATGCCGGAGTGTTGATCTTCTGGACGCTTCCTTCCTTGTGCGCGGCTCTCCCGCTCCTGCTCTCGGACCTGCTCGGCGGCGCGGCGCGCGGGAAGGAGCTGGCGTCGTGATCTTGCATTGGGTTCTGGTCCTGATCGCTTTGCTCGTCGGCCCGGCCATGGTCAGCCTGGTGTGCCTCAAGAGAGGAGTCCGAAGAGTCGTGCCCAAACCGGCGCTGCTGCTTGCGAGCCTCGCCTTCTTCGCCACCGTGATCTATGGCCTTCTGAGCGCGGAGCGCCAGGGACGGGCCCTGGTCTCCGGGTTGTCTTCCTGGGAAGCTGGCCAGTCCGTTCTTGCCTCGACCTGGCGGGGCTTTGCCGCCGGCGCCCTCATCGCCGCCGCCATCCTCGGCTTGGGTTACATCTATGGCGACGCGAGGCGGCGCGGCATGCCGGCCGTGCTCTGGCTCCTGGTAGTCTTCATGGTGCCGAACCTGATCGGGCTCCTGCTCTACTTTCTGCTGCGCAAGCCTCTCCTCGAGTCGTGCGCTCACTGCGGCCTGGGGATCGCGGCGGGACAGCTGTTCTGTTCCCACTGTGGCGCTCCCCAGGGTCAGATGGCGACACCGTAGCTCGGCCCGCGCGGGCAAGCGGGCCGGTCAACCCAAAAGGCATGCAGCAACTCGAACAGGAGAGGAACGAACGATGACCGCGCACGGCAGTTCATGGATCGTCAGCCTCGCACGGGAGCGCAGCGTCCAGGTCGCGGTCGCGCTCTGGGCGGCGTGCGGTCTGGCGATCTACCCGCTGAGTCACGGCAGGCTGCCCTTCAACTGGCCGATGCTGGCCGGCGCGCCGTTCTCGGTGCAAGTCGGGACGGCGTGAGGAGCACGGGCCGCCCGCGCTTCCCCACCAAGCGCTTACCGGCTCTCGGCCTTGACCTTCCGGCCAAGACCTTATACCATGTATGTCTATGTGTCGGTGGAGGTGCTGCGCCGGCCACGGCGTCCCGGGCAACCCGATGAGCCGGCTCGTGGCGCTGGCCACCCTCGTGTTTCTTGGACTGCCGTCGGCCATCGCGGTGCCAGCATCCGCCCAATCCGCGTACCTGGTCAAGGACTTAGCACAAGGCATCGCAGATGGCTCGCCTTCTCTGACAGCCCTTTTCCCAACCGCCGACCGCCTGTTCTTCCGCAACGACACCGATCCTCGCAGCTCGGGCGCCGGCCTTCCCAGGCTCTGGGTGAGCGACGGCACCGCAGGCGGCACGCAGGCGCTGCCCGATCTGTGCGTGGATTCCTGCTCCCACGGACCGGTTTTCGTCGCCGCGCTGGGCAGAGTCGCGTTCTTCATCGAAGGCTCGGCAGCAGACGGCGACCAGCTCTGGCGCTCGGACGGCACGCCGGCCGGGACCTTTCGCCTGATCGGGCGCTTGCGGCTCATTGCCGACCCCAAGGTCTTCGCGGTGTGGAAGCGCGGCGTCTACTTCATCGCCTACGCCGACCAGGCAGGGGGAGGTGATCCGTCCGAGCAGCTCTGGCGCAGCGACGGCACGCGGGCAGGCACGGTGCGGATCTCCGACCTCGGGCCCGGACTCTTCTCCGCGCGCGCCGATGCGCTGGCAGTGGCCGGGGCCAAGCTCTTCTTTGCCGCACCCAGGGCCGCGCCGCGCGACGCCCGCTCGACCCTCTGGGTGAGCGACGGCACGGCAGCAGGGACGCGGCCAGCCAGCGCCGCCGGACCTATCCAGCCGCGTCAGCTCACGCCGCTGGGTGAGCGGATCTTCTTCGTCGCCACTGCTGCCGGCAGCGGCCCGGCCGATCAACTCTGGGTGAGCGACGGCTCGGCGGCCGGCACGATGGCCTTGACACCCCTGCCGCTGTTCATCCCGAGCGTGGCGCTCAAAGCCGGACAGGAGCGGCTCTACTTCCAGGCCGACGACGGCGTCGATGGCAATCAGCTCTGGATGACCGATGGCACAGCCGCGGGCACCCACCGGTTGACGTCGTTCCCCGGGTACTCCAACTTCTCGGGGCCCGAGGAGATCGGCGGCCGGCTGGTCTTCGTGAGTTTTGGCAATTGGGAATCAGCGGGTCTGTGGGCGCTCTCTCCGGAATCCCCCGAATCTCTCCAAGCGCTCTGCCCAGCCAGCTGCGGCCCGGCCGGACCGCCGCTGGTAAAGGTGGGTGACCGCGTCCTGTACCTGCCTGGCGACGAGTGGGAGGGCTTCGACCTGTGGAGCACTGACGGCACCGTAGGCGGCACGGTGCGCCTGAAAAACGTCTGCCCGCCGACGCCGGGGCCCAGGGTTCAGCACGGCAACTGCGACGGCGGGAACATCTTGCTCGTCCAGGACGGCTCGGCCTTCATCAGCGTGGAAAAAGACGAAGGCCCCGTCGAGCTGTGGCGCAGCGACGGGACGCGTGCCGGCACGCTGCGCTTCACCGACCGGCCGATCGATTACTCTCTCCAGATTGCCGCGATCGCCGGCCTGGCTTTCTTCGTGGCTTCCGACAGCGAGGCTGGCGACGAGCTCTGGGCGAGCGATGGAACGGCGGCAGGAACACGGCAACTGACCGATCTGAACGTTTCGCGCTACGGCGGCTTCGGGCCTTACGCCTTCGTACGCCTCGGCGACGAGCTCTTCTTCAATTACGGCGGGATCTGGCGCACCGACGGAACCGCCGCCGGCACGCTGCCGGTGACCGATTTCTTTGTGAACGGCGGCATCGTGGCCGCCGCGGGCGCGGCCTTCTTTTTCTCCTTCGACGACCAGAACCGGATGCAGCTCTGGGTGGCCGACGGTTCTCCTGGCGGTGTCCGCCAGCTGACCCACTTTGCCGAGGTGACCGAGTCGATCGATTCGGGCCCGGTCGCGGCCTCGGGACAGGTCTTCTTCGTGGCCGGGTGGGGCGGTGACGACCCGGCGGCGATGTGGCGGAGCGACGGCACACCGCAGGGCACCGGCAAGGCCTTCGACCTGCCGCCTGCCGTCGCGGTCAGCGGAGGCGTCCGGGACCTGACCTCGCTTGGATCCGATTTCTACTTCACCAACCATCTCCAGGCGGGGCCCCTGGAGGTCTGGAAGAGCGACGGAACCACGGCCGGCACGGTGCAGCTCGCAGTTTCCTGCTGTCCTCCTGACTTCGCGATCACCCCTTTCATCCGCATCGGCGGCACGGTCTACTTCATCGCCTACACCGGGCCTGGCCAGTCCTACCTGAGACAGACCGACGGCACCCCGGCCGGCACCGGGTGGGTGGAGCTCAAGGGTTCTCCAGTCGTCAATCCGACCGGCCTGCTCGCCGTGGGCGGCACTCTCTATCTCTTTGCCGATGCCGCCGCCCAGGGCGACCGCAGCCTCTGGCGCACCGACGGCACGCCGGCGGGAACCTCTGAGCTGGCGACGTTTCGGGGCGGCAGCGGCGACGCCGCGCCTCGTTCTCTTACGCCTTTCGGCAGTGGCGTGGGCGTGGCTTTCGTCGCCGACGACGGCGTGCACGGCCTCGAGCCGTGGATCAGCGACGGCACCGCCGCCGGCACTCGCATGCTGGCCGACATCTTGCCGGGCGGCGACGGCTCGCGCCCGAGCGGGCTCATGGCGGCAGCGGGACGCCTCTTCTTCGCTGCCAACGACGGCGTGCACGGATTCGAGCTGTGGCAGAGCGACGGCACGGCGGCCGGCACGAGGATGGTCCAGGACATCGCGCCCGGCCCCCTCTCGTCCAATCCCGCCAGCATGACCCAGCTCGGCGACACACTCTACTTTTCCGCCGACGATGGCTTGATCGGCCCTCAGCTCTGGGCGCTGCCGCTCGGCGGCGGCAGCGCAGGCTGCCAGCCCACCGCCACCGCCCTCTGTCTCGCCGGCGGCCGCTTCCGGGTGGAAGTCCTGTGGCGCAACTTTCAGCACGCGAGCGGCGCTGGTCAGGCGGTTCCGCTGACCGGCGACAGCGGCTACTTCTGGTTCTGGAACCCCGACGAGGTCGAGATCGTCGCCAAGATCGTCGACGGCCGCCCGCTCGACGGTCACTTCTGGGTGTTCTACGGCGCCCTGTCGAGCGTCGAGTACTCGCTCACCGTGACCGACACGCGGACCGGTCTGACCCGCCGCTACTACAACCCCCCGGGCCAGCTGGCCAGCGTCGGCGACACCCACGCTTTCGGCCCGCTCGGCGCCGGCGAGAGCTCGGCGGCGGGCCGCGCGGCCACAACTGCCGGCCGTCTTGACGGTGGATCGGCGCCGGCCTCGCTGCGGCCGCGGCGCTCCACCCCTCCCGCCGCCGGCCGCGCACCGGACCGCTCCGCTTCGACCAGCCAAGGGTGCCAGCCCGGCCCCACCCGCCTCTGCCTCGACGGTGCACGCTTCGCGGTCGAGGCCGCCTGGACCGACTCGAACGGCCGCAGCGGCTCCGGCAACGCGGTGGGGCTCGCCTCAGGCAGCGGCTATTTCTGGTTCTTCGACCCCGGCAGCGTCGAAGTGGTCCTCAAGGTGATCGATGGACGCGCCGTCAACGGTAAGTTCTGGCTCTATTACGGCGCGCTCTCCGACGTCGGCTATACGCTCACCGTCACCGACACCTTGACCGGCGCGGTCAAGGTCTACTCCAATCCCGCGGGACAGCTCGCCAGCGTCGCCGACACCTCGGCCTTTTGAAAGAGCCGCGTCTCGCCGGGCAAAACGGGCTGCCGGGCCGCAGCCCCGGCCGTCACCGCGGGCACAGGTTTGACACGCGGGCCGCTCGCCGCGACACTCTCCCAAGAGAGGAGCGCCCCATGGCCAAAGAATCCGAGCCGTTCATCGCCCTACCCTCGGAGGCGGAGATCCGGGCGCGGATGCCGCCCGACGCACCCCGCAACCCCTACGATTTCGGGTTCCTTGGCGACATGTCGCGCCTGCTCGCGGCCCATGAGCGGATCGGCTCAGCGATGCGGCGGGCCTTCTACGAGATCATGTTCGCGCCGGGAGCTCTCGACCGCGCCGAGCGCGAGATGATCGCGGCCGTGGCTTCGGCGGCCCAGGACTGCGAGTACTGAACCGAATCTCACGCAGAGTTTCTGCGTGTCGAAAAGAACGATCCGGCCCTGGTCGAAGCCATCAAGCGCCGCCGCTGGCGGGATCTTCCGCACCTCACCGAGCGGCAGCGAGCGCTCTGTACGGTGACCGAGAAGCTGACCCGCACCCCGACCCAGATGACCGCGGCCGATTGGCAGCCGCTCCGCGATCTCGGGTTCGACGACACCGGTCTCCTGGAGGCGGCCCACCTGATCAGCATCTTCAACTACTTCCCACGCCTCGCCGACGGCTTCGGCCTCCAGCCTAGCCCGCAGATCCGTGCAGCCGCGGCGACCGGCACTCCGCTCCACCGCCCGGATTGACCTAGCCTCCATTTCTCAGAAGCCTCTGCTAGGGCGCCCAAAGCTGCCGCCGCGCGGCCGGCGGCTCGCGCGCGGCGATCACGGCTCCCCGCCCTCGGGTCCGAGCCGCTTGAGCATCAGGAAGGCGTCGAGCCGGCCGTGGTAGTAGCCGGCCAGCCGATCGAGCGCGCGGTAGCCGTGCCGCTCATAGAAGCGCCGCGCCCCCGCCGAGTCGGCCGGCGTGTGCAGCGCGACCCCGCGCGCGCCGCTCTCCTCGAGCCAGCGCTCGATCGCCGCCAGCAGGCGGCCGCCGATCCCGCTCCCCTGGTGCCCGGGCGCCACGTCCAGGGTGATCAGGTAGCCCACCCGGCCCGCCGCCAGGCGCCCGACGACGAAGCCGACCGCTGCCCCGTCCGCCCCTTCCGCCACCAGCGTCCGGCTGCGCCGCCCCGACAGGTAGGTGCGCAGCTCGTAGCGCGAGTACGCCAGCTCCGGCGCGAAGGCCGCCTGGTCGATCGCCAGCAGCCGCTCGAAGTCGGCGCTCCGATAGTCGCGGATCGTCACCTGGAAGACGCAAGAAAAAGGGCGGCCCCATCGTCGCGCGATGAGCCGCCCTGTCAGTCACCGAAGCAAGCGCAAAACCCTGATCAGTCGCCCTCGAGGACTTCTTGCGGCAGGCTCCTGATCTCCTCCTCGCCGAACTCGAAGAACAGCTCCTCTTCGGATTCGGCCTCGGGCTCGACGAAGTCCTCGGCCATGTGGAAGTTGTGGTAGAAGTCCATGCCGGTGCCGGCCGGGATCACCCGCCCCACGATGACGTTCTCCTTCAAGCCGCGCAGGGTGTCGACCTTGCCGCTGATCGCCGCCTCGGTGAGCACCCGGGTGGTCTCCTGGAAGCTCGCCGCCGAGATGAAGCTGTCGGTCGACAGGCTCGCCTTGGTGATGCCGAGGAGCAGCGGGCGCCCGATGGCCGGCGTGCCGCCGGCAGCGATGACGCGCTCGTTCTCCTCCTGGAACTTCCAGCGGTCCACCTGCTCGTCGATCAGGAACTCGGTGTCGCCCACCTCCTCGATCTTCACCGAGCGCATCATCTGGCGCACGATCACCTCGATGTGCTTGTCGTTGATCGCCACGCTCTGCGACCGGTAGACCTCCTGGATCTTGTCGGTCATGTAGTGCTGCAGCTCCTTCTCGCCCAGCACCTGCAGGATGTCGTGCGGATTGATCGCGCCGTCGATCAACGGCTCGCCGGCCCGCACCCGCTCGCCCTCCTGCACGTTGATGTGGATCGAGCGCGGCACCAGGTACTCGCGGGAGTCGCCGAGATCGCTCTCGACCTGCACCTTGCGCATCCCCTTGTGGACCTCGCCCAGGTGCACCACGCCGTCGATCTCGGTGATGATCGCCGGCTCCTTCGGGCTGCGCGCCTCGAACAGCTCGACGACGCGCGGCAGACCGCCGGTGATGTCCTTGGTCTTGGTCGTCTCGCGCGGGATCTTGACCAGGGTGTCGCCGGGGTAGACCTGCTGCCCGTTGGCGACCACCAGGTGGGAGCCGGAAGGCAGCAAGTAGCGCTTCTCCTTGCCCTTGCTGTGGATCAGGATCGCCGGCACCCGCTTCTCGTTGGCGGACGCCTCGACGATGATCTTCTGCGACAGGCCGGTGACCTTGTCGGTCTCCTCGCGCACGTTCTCGCCTTCGACGATGTCCTGGAACTCCGCCTTGCCGCCGATCTCCGACAGGATGGCGTAGGTGAAGGGGTCCCAGGTCACCAGCTCGGCGCCGGGCTCGACATCGTCGCCCTCGTGCACCAGCAGCTGCGAGCCGTAGGTCAGGGCGTAGCGCTCGCGCTCGCGTCCCTTCTCGTCGACGATGACCAGCTTGCCGCTGCGGTTGATCACCACCAGGGCGCCCTTCTTGCTCTCGACCGTCGAGACGTTCAGGAACTTGACCTTGCCCGGGTTCTTGGCGCCGTGCTTGGACTGCTCGGAGACCCGCGACGCGGTGCCGCCGTAGTGGAAGGTGCGCATGGTGAGCTGGGTGCCCGGCTCGCCGATCGACTGCGCCGCGATCACCCCGACCGCCTCGCCGATCTCGACCATCTGGCCGGAAGCGAGGTTGCGCCCGTAGCAGAAGGCGCAGACGCCGCGCCGCGCCTCGCAGGTCAGCACCGAGCGGATCTTGACCCGCTCGATGCCGGCCGCCTGCACGGCGTTGCCGAGCGTCTCGGTGATCTCCTGGCCGACGCCGATCACCAGTTCGCCGGTCATCGGATCGTAGATGTCCTCCTGGCTCACCCGGCCGACGATGCGGTCGCGCAGCGGCTCGAGGATCTCGCCGCCTTCCATGATCGCCGACACGTAGATGCCGTCGATGGTGCCGCAGTCGACCTCGTTGATGATCACGTCCTGCGCCACGTCGACCAGCCGCCGCGTCAGGTAGCCGGAGTCGGCGGTCTTGAGCGCGGTGTCGGCGAGTCCCTTGCGCGCGCCGTGGGTCGAGATGAAGTACTGCAACACCGACAGCCCCTCGCGGAAGTTGGCGGTGATCGGCTGCTCGATGACCTCGCCCGAGGGCTTCGACATCAGGCCGCGCATGCCGGCCAGCTGGCGCACCTGCTCTCGCGAGCCGCGGGCGCCGGAGTCGGCCATCAGGTTGATCGGGTTGAACTCGCCGGTGTCGCGCTCGACGTCGCGCATCTCCTTGAACATCTCCTCGGAGACCTTCTCGGTCGTCCGGTGCCAGATGTCGATGATCTTGTTCTTCCGCTCGCCGGCGGTGATCACGCCGGCCGAGCGCTGGTTCTCGATCTCCAGCACCTCGCTGCGCGCGGTGTCGAGCATCTCCGCCTTGCGGCTGGGCACGTGCATGTCGTCGACGCCGAAGGAGATGCCGGCCCGGGTCGCGTACTGGAAAGTGACCTCCTTGATCTCGTCGAGCATCTCGACCGTGGCCGCGTTGCCCAGCTTGATGAAGCAGTAGCCCACCAGGTCCTGCAGCCCGCGCTTCTTGAGCAGCCCGTTGATGAACGGGATCTCCTTGGGCAGGTGCTGGTTGAAGATCACGCGTCCGACCGTGGTCTCGATCAGCTGCTTGTCGAGCTCGTCGATTTCGGCGTGCACAATGTTCTGCTTGTCGAGCTGCGTCTCGAGGTTGATGCACGGGCCGGTGTAGCGCAGCTTGACCGGGGTCAGCGTCTCGACCTCGCCCGACTCGAGCGCCAGCAGCACCGAATCGGAGTCGGGAAAGATCAGGCCCTCGCCCTTGGCGCCCGCCTTGGCGAGCGTCAGGTAGTAGCCGCCGAGCACCAGGTCCTGCGACGGCACGGCGAGCGGCCGGCCGTGCGCCGGCGACAACACGTTGTTGCTGGCCAGCATCAGCACCCGGCTCTCGATCTGCGCCTTGGGCGACAGCGGCACGTGCACCGCCATCTGGTCGCCGTCGAAGTCGGCGTTGAAGGCGGCGCAGACGAGCGGGTGGATCTTGATCGCCTTGCCCTCGATCAGCGTCGGCTGGAACGCCTGGATGCCCAGCCGGTGCAGGGTGGGCGCGCGGTTGAGCAGCACCGGGTGGTCCTGGATGACCTCCTCGAGCGCGTCCCAGACCTCGTCGACCTCGGCCTCGACCATCTCCTTGGCGGCCTTGATGGTGCCGACCAGCTGCTTCTCTTCGAGCCGGTTGTAGATGAACGGCTTGAACAGCTCGAGCGCCATCTTCTTGGGCAGCCCGCACTGGTGGAGCTTGAGCTCCGGTCCGACCACGATGACCGAGCGGCCCGAGTAGTCGACGCGCTTGCCGAGCAGGTTCTGGCGGAAGCGCCCCTGCTTGCCCTTCAAGGTGTCGGACAGCGACTTGAGCGGGCGGTTGTTGGAGCCCTTGAGCACCCGGCCGCGGCGGCCGTTGTCGAACAGCGCGTCGACCGCCTCCTGCAGCATGCGCTTCTCGTTGCGCACGATGACGTCGGGCGCCCGCAGCTCGAGCAGCTTCTTCAACCGGTTGTTGCGGTTGATCACCCGGCGATAGAGATCGTTCAAGTCGCTGGTGGCAAAGCGGCCGCCGTCGAGCGGCACCAGCGGCCGCAGCTCGGGCGGGATCACCGGGATGACGTCGAGAATCATCCATTCCGGGCGGTGGCCCGACTTGCGGAAGGCGTCGACAACCTTCAAGCGCTTTGCCGCCTTCAAGCGCCGGATCTGGCTGGTCTCGGTGCGCATGATGATGCGCAGCTCCTCAGCCATCTCGTCGACGTCGATGCGCGACAGCAGCTCCTTGATCGCCTCGGCGCCCATGCGCGCTTCGAAGGCGCCTTCGCCGTACTGGTCGCGCAGCTCGCGGTAGCGCTCCTCGGAGATCAGTTCCTGCTCTTTGAGCTCGCTCTCGCCCGGATCGATCACCACGTAGCTCTCGAAATAGAGGATGCGCTCGAGATCGCGCAGGCTGATGTCGAGCAAGTGGCCGATGCGCGAGGGCAGCCCCTTGAAGAACCAGACGTGCGATACCGGACAGGCGAGCTCGATGTGCCCCATGCGCTCGCGGCGCACCCGCGAGCGGGTCACCTCGACGCCGCACTTGTCGCAGATCACGCCGCGGTGCTTCATGCGCTTGTACTTGCCGCACAGGCACTCCCAGTCGGTAATCGGGCCGAAGATCTTGGCGCAGAACAACCCATCGCGCTCCGGCTTGAAGGTCCGGTAGTTGATGGTCTCCGGCTTGGTGACTTCCCCGTAGCTCCAGGAGCGGATCTTCTCCGGCGACGCGATCGAGATCTTGATCGCGTTGAAATCCTTGAGCGACCTAGGCTTGTCAAAGCTGCTGAATGGTTGCAACTGGGTTTCCTCCCATTAGACCTTGAGGAGCTCTACGTCGAGACACAGGCTCTGGAGCTCGCGCACCAGGACGTTGAAGGACTCGGGCAGCCCCGGGGCCTCCGGCACGTCGCCCTTGACGATCGCCTCGTAGACCTTGCTTCGCCCTTCCACGTCGTCGCTCTTGACCGTCAGCAGCTCCTGGAGCGTGTAGGCGGCGCCATAGGCCTCGAGCGCCCAGACCTCCATCTCGCCGAAGCGCTGGCCGCCAAACTGCGCCTTGCCGCCCAGCGGCTGCTGGGTGATCAGCGAGTACGGCCCGATCGAGCGCGCGTGGATCTTGTCGTCGACCAGGTGCGAGAGCTTGAGCATGTAGATGAAGCCGACGGTGACCTTCTGCTCGAACGCCTCGCCGGTCATGCCGTCGTAGAGCGTCGTCTTGCCGGAGAGCGGCAGCTCGGCCTCGGCCAGCAGGTCCTTGATCTCCTTCTCGCGCGCGCCGTCGAAGACCGGCGTCGAGAAGCGCAATCCGAGAGCCTTGCCGGCCCAGCCGAGGTGGGTCTCCAGGATCTGGCCGACGTTCATCCGGCTCGGCACGCCGAGCGGATTGAGCACGATCTCGACCGGGGTGCCGTCGGGCAGGTAGGGCATGTCCTCCTCGGGCAGGATGCGCGAGATGACACCCTTGTTGCCGTGGCGGCCGGCCATCTTGTCGCCGACCTGGAGCTTGCGCTTCATCGCCACGTAGACCTTGACCAGCTTGATGACGCCCGGCGGCAGCTCGTCGCCCTTCTGCAGCAGTCCGATCCGCTCCTCGTTGACCCGGTGCAGCACCTCGATGTGGGAATCGGTCTTGCGGTAGACGATCTCGACCGCGTCGAGCAGGCGCTTCTCGCCGACCGGCAGGCGCATGATCTCCTGCCGGGTCAAGCGCTCGAGGGTCTCCACGCGGATGGCGCCGCCGCTCTTGAGCAGCTCCTGGCCGGTGCGCGACTTGACCGCGGCAGTCACCTTCTTGCCGAGCAGCAGGTCCTTGACCTTCTTGTTGCGCTCCTCGGTCAGGATCCGCACCTCGTCCTTGATGTTCTTCTCCAGGCGGGCGATCTCCTCCTGCTCGATGTCCTTGGCCCGCTGGTCTTTCTCGACTCCCTTGCGCGAGAAGATCTTGACGTCGACGATGGTGCCCTCGATGCCCGGCGGCACCTTCAGGCTGGCGTCTCTGACGTCGCCGGCCTTCTCGCCGAAAATCGCGCGCAGCAGCTTCTCCTCGGGCGTCAGCTGGGTCTCGCCCTTGGGCGTCACCTTGCCGACCAGGATGTCGCCGGCCTTGACCGTCGCGCCGATGCGCACGATGCCGCTCTCGTCGAGGTCCTTGAGCGCCGACTCCGAGACGTTGGGGATGTCGCGCGTGATCTCTTCGGGACCGAGCTTGGTGTCGCGCGCCTCGATCTCGAACTCCTCGATGTGGATCGAGGTGTAGTAGTCCTCGCGCACCAGCTTCTGCGAGATCAGGATCGCATCCTCGAAGTTGTAGCCGCGCCAGGGCATGAAGCCGACCAGGACGTTGCGGCCGAGCGCCAGCTCGCCCAGGTCGGTGCAGGGGCCGTCGGCCAGCACGTCGCCCTTCTTGACCCGGGTGCCTTCGGCGACCACCGGCTTCTGGGTGATGCAGGTGTTCTGGTTGGAACGCCGGAACTTGATCAGCTGATAGATGTCGGCGCCGAAGTCCTTGGTCTCGCCGGTGTCCAGATCCTCGCCCTCCACCCGCACGATGATGCGCTCGGCGTCGACCGAGTCGACGATGCCGCCGCGCTTGCACAGCACCACCGCCCCCGAGTCCTGGGCCACGATCGCCTCCAGGCCGGTGCCGACGATCGGCGCTTCGCTACGCAGCAGCGGTACCGCCTGGCGCTGCATGTTCGAGCCCATCAGGGCGCGGTTGGCGTCGTCGTTCTCGAGGAACGGGATGAGCGCCGCGGCCACCGACACCAGCTGCTTGGGGCTGATGTCCATGAAGTCGATGCGGTCGCGCTCGACGGTGACGAAGTCGCCGCCGGCCCGGGCGGTGACCCGCTCGTTGATCAGGTTGCCCTTGTCGTCGAGGCGCGAGTTGGCCTGGGCGATGATGTACTTCTCCTCCTCCCAGGCCGAGAGGTAGAAGGCCTGGGGCTCGGCCTCCATGGCGCGCTTGCCCGCCTTGGCGAGCTTGCCGTTCTCCTTCTTGAGCTCGTCGCCGGTGACGATCTGACCCAGGCGGAACGGACCGTCGCCCACCTTCATGATGCGGAAGTGGTCGAGGACGCGGCCGCTCTCGACCTTCTTGTAGGGGCTCTCGATGAAGCCGTAGTCGTTGATCCGCGCGTAGGTGGCGAGCGACGAGATGAGGCCGATGTTGGGGCCTTCCGGCGTCTCGATCGGGCAGATACGCCCGTAGTGGGTGGCGTGGACGTCGCGCACCTCGAACCCGGCGCGCTCGCGCGACAGGCCGCCCGGTCCGAGCGCCGACAGCCGCCGCTTGTGGGTGACCTCCGACAGCGGGTTGGTCTGGTCCATGAACTGCGACAGCTGCGACGAGCCGAAGAACTCCTTGATCGCCGCGATCACCGGCTTGGAGTTGATGAGGTCGTGCGGCATCGCCGAGTCGATGTCCTGATGCACCGACATCTTCTCCTTGATGGCGCGCTCCATCCGCACCAGGCCGATGCGGAACTGGTTCTCGAGCAGCTCGCCCACCGCCCGCACCCGCCGGTTGCCGAGGTTGTCGATGTCGTCGACCCGGCCGCCGTCCTTCTGCAGGCGCAGTAGGTACTCGATCACCCGGAAGAAGTCGTCGGCCGACAGCGTCTTCTGGTCGACCGGCACCTCGGTGTCGAGCTTGATGTTGAACTTGAACCGCCCGACGCGCGAGAAGTCGTAGCGCTTGGCGTCGAAGAACATGCCGTAGAAGAGCGAGCGGGCGCTCTCGAGGGTCGGCGGATCGCCGGGGCGCATGCGGCGGTAGATCTCGATCAGCGATTCCTTGGCGTTGGTCGTGGTGTCCTTGGCCAGCGTGTTCGACAGCGTCGAGCCGGTCAGCTCCCAGTCGGGGAAGAAGACCTCGACCGGCGTCGCGTTGCGGCCGTCGAGGCGCTCCTCGAGGTCCTCGGGCACCAGCTCGTTGCACTCGAAGATCACCTCGCCGGTGTCGAGGTCGACGACGTCGGCGATGAAGAAGGCGCGCTCCAGGTCCTCGGCGCCCACCGTGAAGGCCAGCGTCTTGCCGGCGTCGAGCTTGCTCGTCTGCTCCTTGCCCAGGGTGATGCCGGCGAAGATCGGGTACGCCTCGCGCCGGCCGCGGCTCTGGCGGTCCTTCAAGCGCTCCGGCTCGAGCACCTTGGGGGGGACGTGGAGAACGAACTTGCCGCCGCCCTGAGCGGAGAGCGGCACCGCGGTGTAGAACTGGCGCAGGATCGACTCGTCGGTCTCGAGCCCGAGGGCGCGCAGGAAGACCGTGCCATGGAACTTGCGCTTGCGGTCGATGCGGACCGACAGCACGTCCTTCTGGTCGTACTCGAACTCCACCCACGAGCCGCGATAGGGAATGATCTTGGCCAGGAACGAGCGCGCCGCCTCGCGGGTGAAGAAGACTCCCGGGCTGCGGTGGAGCTGGCTGACGATGACCCGCTCGGTGCCGTTGATGATGAACGTGCCGTTGTCGCTCATCAGCGGGATGTCGCCGAAGTAGACCTCTTCCTCCTTGGCGTCGCGCATCATCCGCGCCCCGGTGTCAGGGTCGCGGTCGTAGACGAACAGGCGGAAGGTCACCTTGAGCGGCACGGCGAAGGTCATGCCGCGCTCCTGACAGTCCGAGATCGAATACTTGAGCTGCAGGTCGACCGGGTTGCCGCAGATGTCGCACTTGGTGACCCGGTTCTTGTTGACGAAGCCGCACTCGGTGCAGGTGACCGTCTCCTCGTGCGGATGGTCGGTCATGATCTTGGCGCCACAGTTGGTGCAGGTCATGCGCAGGTACTCGAGCCCCTTGAGCTCGCCGCACTTGCACTGCCAGTCGCCGATCGAGTATTTGACGAAATCCAGCGAGCAGGTCTCGCGGAAGTCCGAGAACGGGAAGATGCTGGTGAAGACCGACTGCAGGCCGTGGTTGGCCCGCTCTTCGGGCAGCAAGTTCATCTGCAGGAACCGCTCGTACGACCTCCGCTGGACGTCGATCAGGTTGGGAATAGGCAGGGAGGTGCGGATCCGGGAGAAGTCCTTCCGGTGGCCGTTGCGCGCTGGAATTTTCGGGGAATGATCCATAGAGTGGGTCCTTGTTCTCCTCGATGCCTTGAGAGCCTGCTATCGCGATCGATCCGATGCTGGGTGATCCCCATCCGCCGGGGCACCCCGGGAGCTGGCGAGAGGCGGCCCGCCCCGAGCCGCGCCTGCACCACTACGCCTACGCCGGCCTCGCGTGGAGGTCCGAAAGCCAAGGCCGGGTTGGCATCCGTCCGCCCCAATGCAGACACCACACCCGGTCCTGCTCTTGCGCCGCAGCAGGGATCCTGGCATGGTGCACGGCCTCCATAACAACACGTACGCCCGATTTATGCCCGGACGGCCCGGAGGACCTTGCCGGCGCGCGAGACTTCCCCAGGCGGGGTCTTCAGCGGCCTCCAAGCAGCCGCCGATGACCTCCGGGAGCGCCGGGACCGCCGGGACCGCCGAGGCTGCGCCGGCGATCGGAGTCGGCTCAGTGAGAGTAAACGTGTCGCCTCGCTCCACGCTTACTTGACTTCGACGGTGGCGCCAGCCTCTTCGAACTTCTTCTTGATCGACGCGGCCTCGTCCTTCGAGACACCCTCCTTGACGGTCGCGGGAGCGGACTCGACCAGGTCCTTGGCCTCCTTGAGGCCGAGGCTGGTGACTTCGCGCACCGCCTTGATGACGTTGATTTTCTTCTCGCCGGCGGCCTTCAGGACGACGTCGAACTCGGTCTTCTCCTCGACCGGGGCGGCGGCGGCGCCACCGCTCGCGGCGGCGGCTGGCGCCGCGGCGGCCGCGGCGGAGACCCCGTAGTGCTCCTCGAGGGCCTTCACCAGGTTGTTCAGGTCGAGCACCGACATGGTGTCGATCTGCTGGATGAACTCTTGGGTCGAGATTGCCATTTTCTCTCCTTGCTAGGCGGGTTGCTATGTCTCTACAGCCGGCGGGCTGGCCTCTCCGGCCGCTTCTTCTGGGATCGAGCCCGCTTCCGCGGGCTCTTCGGCTGGGATCGAGCCCGCTTCCGCGGGCTCTTCGGCTGGGATCGAGCCCGCTTCCGCGGGCGTTTCGGTTCGGATCGAGCCCGCTTCCGCGGGCGTTTCGGTTCGGATCGAGCCCGCTTCCGCGGGCGTTTCCCGGATCGAGCCCGCTTCGGCGGGCTCTTCGGCGGCGCTCGAGCTCGCCTCGGCGGACGTTTCTCTCTGGCGCCGCACCTGGTCGAGCACCGCGGTCAGGCTCTGCGGCAGCGCGTTGAGCACCCGCGCCAGGCGGATGATCGGCGACTGCAGCAGGAACAGCAGCTTGGCGACCAGCTGGTCGCGGCTGGGCAGCTGGGCGATCTCCTTGATCTGCCCGGCGGCGACCGCCCGCCGCTCGACCATTCCGGCCTTGAACTCGATCGTCGGGGTCTCCTTGGCGAAGTCGGTCAAGGCCTTGGCCAGGGCGACCGGGTCTTTGTCGCAGTAGACGACCGCGGTCGGACCGATGAAGTGTTCCTTGAGCGCCCCCAGGGCGCTGCTGTCGATGGCGCGCAGGGCGAGGTTGTTCTTCACCACCAGGTAGGAGCCGCCGCTCCTGCGCACGCGGTTGCGCAACTCGGTCACCTGCGGCACGGTGATTCCCTTGAAGCCGAGCAGGAAGGCATGCGGCGCCGCTCCGAGGCCCTGCTGGTACTCGCTGACCAGCTTCTCTTTCTCGTTCCGACTCAGAGGCATTTCAACCCTCCAGAAGCGCTGGCTCCGCCCGCCGCTAGACCTCGACCGCCGCCGCCAGAGCCGACTCGTCCACCTTGATGCCGGGTCCCATGGTGGACGAGAGGCTCATCGATTTGACGTACTTCCCCTTGGCGGCGCTCGGCTTGGCCTTGAGCACGGCCCCGATCACCGCGTCGGCGTTCTCCTTGAGCTGCTCGGCGCCGAACGAGAGCTTGCCCACCGGCGCGTGCAGGATGCCTGTCTTGTCGACCCGGAACTCCACCTTGCCGGCCTTGATCTCCTGCACGGCCTTGCCGACGTCCATCGCCACGGTGCCGGCCTTCGGGTTCGGCATCAGCCCGCGGGGGCCGAGCACCTTGCCCAACCGCCCAACGACCCGCATCATGTCCGGGGTCGAGACCACCGCCTCGAAATCCATCCAGCCGCCCTCGATCTTCTTGGCCAGCTCCTCGCCCCCGACGTAGTCGGCGCCCGCCTCCTGGGCGTCGCGGATCTTCTCGCCGCTGGCGAAGACCAGGATGCGCACTTTCCTGCCGAGCCCGTTGGGCAGCACCACGGTGCCGCGCACCATCTGGTCGGCATGCTTGGGATCGACGCCGAGGCGCATGACGATCTCCAGGGTCTCGTCGAACTTGACGTAGGCGGCGTCCTTGGCCAGCGCGATCGCCTCGCCCAGCGGATAGGGGCGGTGCTCGACCTTCTCGGCCGCCGCGCGGTATTTCTTTCCATGCTTCGCCACGATGTCCTCCTGATCACTACCCGAGCTTTGGCGCGGCCGTCCCAGCCCGCGGTTTCAGGCCTGGATCTCCAGGCCCATCGAACGCGCCGTCCCCTCGATGATCCGCACCGCCGCCTCGAGGCTCGCCGCGTTGAGGTCAGGCAGCTTGGTCTTCGCGATCTCCTCGACCTGCGCCCGGCTGAGCTTGCCGACCTTCTTCTTGTTCGGTTCGCCCGAGCCCTTCTCGACGCCCGCCGCCTTGCGCAGCAAGACCGCCGCCGGCGGCGTCTTGGTGATGAACGTGTAGCTGCGGTCGGCATACACGGTGATGACCACCGGAATGATCATCCCCGGCTGTCCCTGGGTGCGAGAGTTGAAGTTCTTGCAGAAGTCCATGATATTGACGCCGGCCTGGCCAAGCGCCGGTCCCACCGGCGGGGCCGGCGTCGCCGCACCCGCCGGGATCTGCAGCTTGATCATGCCAACGACTTTTTTCGCCATCGCTTAGGACCCCTTTCGTGAGGCGGGCTGGCTGCTCGGCGTTATTGGAGCCAGGAAGCCAGGGCGCCAGGGCGCCAGCAACCCGCCGCCCGCGTCCGCTAGATCTTCTGCACCTGCGAGAAGTCCAGCTCGACCGGCGTTTGCCGGCCGAAGATCGTCACCATGACCTTCAAGGTGTTGCGGTCGAGGTTGACGTCGTCCACGACGCCGGTGAAGTTGTTGAAGGGGCCGTCGGTGATGCGGACCGGCTCGGCCTTCTCGAAGACGTATTTCGGCTTCGGCTTCTCCTTGGCGGTCACCACCTGCTCGAGGATCTGATCGACCTCTTCCTGGGAGAGCGGCGTCGGCTTGCGGCCGGTGCCGACGAAGCCGGTGACCTTCGGGGTGTTCTTGACCACGTGCCAGGCCGCGTCGGACATCTCCATCTCGACCAGGATGTAGCCGGGGAAGAACTTGCGCTGCGTCTCGCGCTTCTTGCCGCCTTTGTACTCGACGACCGTCTCGGTGGGGATACGGATCTCGCCGAACGCGTCGCCCATGTCGAGCGCTTCGCCGCGCTGGCGCAGCGTCTCCTTGACCCGCTCCTCGAAGCCCGAGTAGGTATGCACGATGTACCACTTGCGGTCACGCGGCCCCTGGGCTCGAGCCTCCCCCCGTGCCCCCCGCTCGTCGCGCTCGCCACCAACCTCCGACCTCTCGGCCATCCCGACCATGGTGGGCGGCAGCGGCGGCTCCGCGACGCGGGCCGCGGCCGGCGGCCAGAGCGCGGAGGTGCGCGAGGTCTCGGGGCGAGGCGCGAGCCGGGACGCGACGGCCGGTTCCCGGTCCCCGGGCGCCTCGGCCGCCGGATGGTCCTCGGGGGTCGCGGCCGCATCATGGGCCTCGGGTGTCTCGGCCGCGGCGGCGGCAGAGCCGGCGGACGAGGCGGCCGCAGGCGCCGGCGCAGGCTCCGGAGAGCCGGCGGAGACCGGCGTCTCCCCGGCTTCCACGGTGGGCGGCGCCGGGACTTCCGTGGTCGCCACGTCCACCGCGGCGGCGTCATGCTTGGAGTCGTTCATCGATTGAACACCTTGACGATCGCGACGTAGCCCTTCTGGATCAGGACGTCGGCAATCCACATGTAGATCGCGAAGACGAAGCTGGTGATCAACACCACCACCGTCGTCCCGACCACCTCATCGCGGGAGGGGAAGGAAACCTTCCTCATCTCGGACCGCGTTTCGGCGAGAAACTCTCTGATCTTGTTCCACCAGTTCATTCTTGGCGCCTGATCCTTGACTCGAGAAGATTGGCAGGCCAGGAGGGATTCGAACCCCCAACCCTCGGTTTTGGAGACCGATGCTCTACCAGTTCGAGCTACTGGCCTTCGTTGGTTCCCCCACTAGCACAGCCTTGCAGTCGCACCCCGCCTCCCCGCTACTTGACGATGTCGGTGACGGTGCCGGCGCCGACCGTGCGGCCCCCTTCGCGGATCGCGAAGCGCACCCCCTTCTCCATGGCGATCGGCGCGATCAGCTCCACCTCCAGGTTCACGTTGTCGCCCGGCATCACCATCTCCGTACCC
>DASZZP010000016.1:0-119890 GCA_035544875.1 Thermoanaerobaculia bacterium
GGATTGAAACCTGAACCAGGTGCTCGGCCTTGAGGGGGCGGGCGTCGCGCCCCGCGCGGGGCGCGTGGATTGAAACAAGTGATCGAAATCGACCTCCTCCTCGGCGTGACTGTCGCGCCCCGCGCGGGGCGCGTGGATTGAAACTCGGTCACCTTCCGCCCGATGGCGATGGCCGCGATGTCGCGCCCCGCGCGGGGCGCGTGGATTGAAACCTCGCGAGCCGTGTCATCGTCGTCGAGGCCCAGCGTCGCGCCCCGCGCGGGGCGCGTGGATTGAAACATCCCGAGCCCTATCACGCGGTCGGTCCCCCCGAGTCGCGCCCCGCGCGGGGCGCGTGGATTGAAACCGACAGATGAGCGCTGCCATAGGAGTGGCGGCCATGTCGCGCCCCGCGCGGGGCGCGTGGATTGAAACTAGTCGCCACTCCCCGACCTCGTCCGGATCGAGGAGTCGCGCCCCGCGCGGGGCGCGTGGATTGAAACCTGCCGCCACTGTCCCGTCCTGGCTGGCCCTACGAGTCGCGCCCCGCGCGGGGCGCGTGGATTGAAACTTGTAGATCTGGACCTGGACGCCGAGCGGCGACGTGTCGCGCCCCGCGCGGGGCGCGTGGATTGAAACTGGTCTACGCCCTTGCCGTGGAAATGGATGGGCTCGTCGCGCCCCGCGCGGGGCGCGTGGATTGAAACTGCGAGAGCGCAAGCGAGGCGATGGAAGTGTGGGTCGCGCCCCGCGCGGGGCGCGTGGATTGAAACCTATCCTCGCTGCGGCACCGGAGGCGATCTGCTGGTCGCGCCCCGCGCGGGGCGCGTGGATTGAAACCCCGTGACACGTTGCTTTTGACCCGCCGCCTTTTCGTCGCGCCCCGCGCGGGGCGCGTGGATTGAAACCAGATGCGGCTGCGGCGGCTCTCGGAGGGAGGGGCGTCGCGCCCCGCGCGGGGCGCGTGGATTGAAACTCGGGGCGCGATAGGTAGGCATGGAGAAAGGTGGTCGCGCCCCGCGCGGGGCGCGTGGATTGAAACCTTGACGGAGCGAGCGGTGCCGGCGACGACGGGATGGTCGCGCCCCGCGCGGGGCGCGTGGATTGAAACCAGCCAGGCTAGGCCTGAGGCGACGACGGACATGGTCGCGCCCCGCGCGGGGCGCGTGGATTGAAACTTAGGCTATAGATCGTAAGGTCCAGATCCCCGGGGTCGCGCCCCGCGCGGGGCGCGTGGATTGAAACAGGGCGCCAACGCCGATCGGCCCTGCGCCGTACTGGTCGCGCCCCGCGCGGGGCGCGTGGATTGAAACCAGACCTTGGTGACGGGCTCGACAGCCCAATCCCGTCGCGCCCCGCGCGGGGCGCGTGGATTGAAACTCTGCCCGACATGCCATGCGATCATCCATCTTGGTCGCGCCCCGCGCGGGGCGCGTGGATTGAAACACCGTCCACGGTCCCCTGGTCGGCGAGGGAACGTCGTCGCGCCCCGCGCGGGGCGCGTGGATTGAAACTTTCATGAACGATCCGCCGCCCCCTCTGCCACCGTCGCGCCCCGCGCGGGGCGCGTGGATTGAAACAACGCGACTGCGGAAAGCTGAGGCAGCACGCCTATGTCGCGCCCCGCGCGGGGCGCGTGGATTGAAACCAGTCGCTCATCGCGGCCACGGGCGACGCCGTGGAGTCGCGCCCCGCGCGGGGCGCGTGGATTGAAACATGTGGGGGGGCACCGGCGCGCCGCCGCAGGTGGGGTCGCGCCCCGCGCGGGGCGCGTGGATTGAAACTGCTCCCTTCTCAAGTTTGAGGGCTGAACTGCGCCGTCGCGCCCCGCGCGGGGCGCGTGGATTGAAACGATCTGGCGGATGGCGTCCGCCAGCTCGCGTGTGCGTCGCGCCCCGCGCGGGGCGCGTGGATTGAAACCAGCCCAGTGATCAGCTCTGGTACGGTCAAGCGCTGTCGCGCCCCGCGCGGGGCGCGTGGATTGAAACATATCGAGCAGTGTCCACTCCCAGATGCCGTATTGTCGCGCCCCGCGCGGGGCGCGTGGATTGAAACCTCCCATATCGGCCCGGTCACGACGAGCCGGTCGGGTCGCGCCCCGCGCGGGGCGCGTGGATTGAAACCCGTTCCACGCCAAACAGTGGCTCGGCGACCGCGTCGCGCCCCGCGCGGGGCGCGTGGATTGAAACTCTCGGAAGGTTGGGCGGTCTCGCCTCACGACAAGTCGCGCCCCGCGCGGGGCGCGTGGATTGAAACCGGGACGTAGGGCTGCCAAAGGAAGCGGACGGCGGTCGCGCCCCGCGCGGGGCGCGTGGATTGAAACCAATCGGAATAGACCGGGACGCCCGGGAAGAACGGGTCGCGCCCCGCGCGGGGCGCGTGGATTGAAACCATGCTTGCAATGACCCGCGACAACCTCATCAAGTCGCGTCCCGCGCGGGGCGCGTGGATTGAAACCAGGAGGTCATTGGGCATCGCCTGGCGCTGCGCAGTCGGGCCCCGCGCGGGGCGCGTGGATTGAAACCGGGTGCGCGCCGGCGTCATGCACGCGCTCGCCGTCGCGCCCCGCGCGGGGCGCGTGGATTGAAACAAGACGCTGGTCAACGAGGCGGCCGGGCCGTCCGGTCGCGCCCCGCGCGGGGCGCGTGGATTGAAACTTACCCTGCCAACCGTCGAAGACCTTCGGAAGGGTCGCGCCCCGCGCGGGGCGCGTGGATTGAAACAGTCCAACGGCGACGGCACTCTCCAGAAAGCTGGGTCGCGCCCCGCGCGGGGCGCGTGGATTGAAACCTTGGTCTGACCTATAACTATGACGTTGGACTTGTGTCGCGCCCCGCGCGGGGCGCGCGGATTGAAACAAGGCCGCCGGCGCCGACGCCGTGCGCCGTCTCGCGTCGCGCCCCGCGCGGGGCGCGTGGATTGAAATTGAATGGTGAGGAGCGGAGCCGGCACGATCCGCGCCAGTCGCGCCCCGCGCGGGGCGCGTGGATTGAAACAGTAGCGTAGGGATCACCAGACAGGTCGTCTTAGTCGCGCCCCGCGCGGGGCGCGTGGATTGAAACAAGATGAGCAAGCGGGTCGGCGGCCAGGTGGTGATGTCGCGCCCCGCGCGGGGCGCGTGGATTGAAACTGGGTGCTACGATTTGGTGCGCTCATCGGGACTCGGTCGCGCCCCGCGCGGGGCGCGTGGATTGAAACAGCGGGAGCCAGATCTTCCGGCAAGCAGCTTCGCGTCGCGCCCCGCGCGGGGCGCGTGGATTGAAACAAGCCGTCGCAGGCGAAGAAGTCCGGTCCGCCGTGGTCGCGCCCCGCGCGGGGCGCGTGGATTGAAACATGAGCACCCAGCACCGGCCATCCGTGGCCGCCATGTCGCGTCCCGCGCGGGGCGCGTGGATTGAAACGATCACTTGCGGTTGAGACGCCACGGGCTCGCTCGTCGCGCCCCGCGCGGGGCGCGTGGATTGAAACCAGTATGATCGCGGCGACACCCTGGTGCTCGAGGTCGCGCCCCGCGCGGGGCGCGTGGATTGAAACTCCGGCCGCGGCTCCTTGAGCTGCTCGGCACAGCGTCGCGCCCCGCGCGGGGCGCGTGGATTGAAACTCGCCAGCGTTGGCGGTCGCCTGCAACAGCTCGGTCGCGCCCCGCGCGGGGCGCGTGGATTGAAACTCGGGCGCCGAGGTCGCGTCGCCGGAGACGAAGTGTCGCGCCCCGCGCGGGGCGCGTGGATTGAAACATCAGCCAGGCAGTGAGGATCTGCCGGTAGGCCTCGTCGCGCCCCGCGCGGGGCGCGTGGATTGAAACCCGATCCGCTTGGCGCATCCCGAGGTGCTCTCGGCGTCGCGCCCCGCGCGGGGCGCGTGGATTGAAACGTACTGCGTGCAGTCGAAGGCGCGGCGAAATGGAGTCGCGCCCCGCGCGGGGCGCGTGGATTGAAACGCCTACTGGGTCGCCAGGGCGGCATTGGGTGGGGTGGTCGCGCCCCGCGCGGGGCGCGTGGATTGAAACGCGGGCAGGAAGCCTTCGTCGCCGAGGCTGCCCAGCGTCGCGCCCCGCGCGGGGCGCGTGGATTGAAACAAGGCGGCGGCGACCGAGATCGTGAGCCAGGAGGTGTCGCGCCCCGCGCGGGGCGCGTGGATTGAAACGAGATCACCGAGGGGGCACCATGAGCAAGAAGTCGGTCGCGCCCCGCGCGGGGCGCGTGGATTGAAACACGAAATGCGAGTGGATCGTATAGGCGCCGAGGGGTCGCGCCCCGCGCGGGGCGCGTGGATTGAAACTGGTTTCCGAAGCGTAGTCTGCCGTCGCCAGCGGTCGCGCCCCGCGCGGGGCGCGTGGATTGAAACCGGCCGGCCGCGGGGCGCTGGACACGGCCTGGCGGTCGCGCCCCGCGCGGGGCGCGTGGATTGAAACCTCCTTCTCTTCATTGGAGTTGGCGCCCCTCACGTCGCGCCCCGCGCGGGGCGCGTGGATTGAAACAACACGTCGACGCCCGCCGGTCCCTTGTACATCGGCGTCGCGCCCCGCGCGGGGCGCGTGGATTGAAACTCGTCGGAGTTGAGGTAGACCTCGACACGGTTCACGTCGCGCCCCGCGCGGGGCGCGTGGATTGAAACCTGACGAACATCGAGAAGATCACGGGCGGTATGCTGTCGCGCCCCGCGCGGGGCGCGTGGATTGAAACACTTTCGCGGCCTTCTGCCACGCCTTGACGGCCGTCGCGCCCCGCGCGGGGCGCGTGGATTGAAACTCAGCCAACAAAGATCGGCGACGACGTGCTGTCGTCGCGCCCCGCGCGGGGCGCGTGGATTGAAACCGACGACGGCGCTGATCCTGATGTACGGCGACGGTCGCGCCCCGCGCGGGGCGCGTGGATTGAAACAAGGGCGCAGCAATGTCTACAGCAAGGCGTTCTCGTCGCGCCCCGCGCGGGGCGCGTGGATTGAAACCCCTTGCCCTCGCTCAACGATAACTCCAGCGCCGAGTCGCGCCCCGCGCGGGGCGCGTGGATTGAAACCAGCCGGGGAGCGTTTCGGACCTCCAGGACTGGACGTCGCGCCCCGCGCGGGGCGCGTGGATTGAAACCTCTCGGCTCTTGTGCTGCGCAATGGCGACGTCGTCGCGCCCCGCGCGGGGCGCGTGGATTGAAACTCAACGAGAGGAGGTGATGGCCGCCGGCTAACACAGTCGCGCCCCGCGCGGGGCGCGTGGATTGAAACTTCGTGTTGCGGCTCCAGGCCGTCATCAACGGCGTGGTCGCGCCCCGCGCGGGGCGCGTGGATTGAAACTACGTGGGCCATGCCAGAGGCGCGACCGACGAGCGTCGCGCCCCGCGCGGGGCGCGTGGATTGAAACACACTCCACATACGGTTCGCTCGCCCAACAGGCGCGTGGATTGAAACATCGGGTGCCTCTGCCCGGCGTGGGTGAAGCCGACGTCGCGCCCCGCGCGGGGCGCGTGGATTGAAACCCGGACTTCGACTAGATGACTCACGGGCTCGGCCGTCGCGCCCCGCGCGGGGCGCGTGGATTGAAACCAGCCGCGACCCGCTGCGCTTCGGCGACCTGGCCGTCGCGCCCCGCGCGGGGCGCGTGGATTGAAACAGGGCGTTGGCGGCAGCTGGTATCGTAGTTCAGGTCGCGCCCCGCGCGGGGCGCGTGGATTGAAACCGGACGGAGGGCTGCCGGGTGGCGGCGGAGGCGGGTCGCGCCCCGCGCGGCGCGCGTGGATTGAAACTCTTGGCACGCGCCTATCGCGCGAGATGTCGCCCGTCGCGCCCCGCGCGGGGCGCGTGGATTGAAACAACCTGCAGAACGTCGGCGCGATGGTCTTCGCCGAGTCGCGCCCCGCGCGGGGCGCGTGGATTGAAACCTGGTCATCACCGTGAGCGGCACCCGGTACGCCTGTCGCGCCCCGCGCGGGGCGCGTGGATTGAAACTTGATCAGTTGAGCGACGATCTCGTCGATCCTCGTCGGGCTCCGCGCGGGGCGCGTGGCGAGTATCTGATCACCCGCCACAGCGGCGTCCGGCTGCGCTCCGGCCGCACCTACAACGAGAAGCTGAAGGACCTGGCAGCAAATCCGTTCTGATCTGATCACAGCGGCCGGGCCCCCCCGGGGCCAATTCAATTGGAACCGCCCGGTCCTTACCCAGACTAGAAGCGGTACGAGACGCCGAGCGCCAGAACGGGGTAGTAGCGGTAGCGGTCGATCTTGCTCTCGATCCGGGCTGCCTCGCGCGCCAGCTCGGCGTCGAGAATGCTGCGCAGCGCGGGGTTGGCGAGCGGGCTGCCGGCCGGCAGCAGCGCCGTCAGGCTGACGCGCGGCCGGCCCTGGAAGATCACGCCGAGGTCGAGGAAGCCGCCGAAGCCGCCACCGGCAGCCGGCCGCGAGCCCCACCCCAGGCCGGCGTAGGGAGCGAGCGAGTTGAAGTCCACCTTGCCGTGCAGCGTACCGACCAGCGCGACCGGCACCGCGATCCCGCCGATGTTGTAGAAGCCGGAGGCGGGCGGGATGCTGTCGCCCTCGACTTTCGTTCCGTCATAGGCCGCTCCGGCGGTCAGCCGGAAAGCCCCTCCCCCGGGGTGCCAGTCGAGCAGCGCCGTCCCCGTCCTCAGAGTGGCACGAGCGTCGTAGCGGTTGCCGCCCGCGGCCTCGCCGCGGCGCGAAAGGCTGAAGCCGTTGCCCCCCAGCCGCACCGCCAGCTGGGCGGCGACCGGCAGCGTGACCTCGGCCCCGATGCCGAGCGTTCCCGCCTTGAGCGAAACCCCCACCCCGCCCGTCTGGCTCCATCCCGGCGCCGCCGCGCCCAGCAGCAACGCGCCGCCGAGCACCAGCGCCGCCCCGATCGGCCCTCCATGCAGCCTGCCCCAGCCGCGTGCCAACTCTGGTTCCCATCTCTTCAGCTCGCGCATCTCTGCACCCGTTCTGCCTCGTCTGCCGCGCCCGGCGCCATGCCGCCGCGGCTTCACCTTTCCGGCCACCTGCGACGACGATCAGACAGCAAGAAGCGCACCAGTAGGGCGAAACGCGGTGAAGATCCTGGGGTCGGCTGCCAGGGCGGTATCCTCTGGTCGTGGCCGCACGTGGGGTGTAAGACGCGCGGCATCCCTGAGGGCTGTCCGGTTGAGCCCCGTGATGAACACCCTTGAACCAGCCATCGATCGCCAGGGCTTCGCCATCCTAGCGGGGCTTCTCAGTGCCAACCGGGTCGCTCGTCTGGTGGCGGACCTCGCCCAGGCGCTGCCGCACGCGGGCAGCTCGGTGCTCCGGAGCCGCGGCCATTTGTATGGCGTCCGCAACCTGATCGACGTTTGGCCTCCCGCACTCACGGTTGCCCATGAGTCGGCCCTGTGCGAGGCCGTCGGCGCGGTGCTGGGGAGAGGTTTCGGTCTTGTGCGCTCGATCTTCTTCGACAAGCCGCCCGGGAGGACGTGGTCGCTCCCCTGGCATCGGGACCTGACCATCGCCGTGCGGGAACTGGAGGGCGCAGATGAAGACTTCCGACGGCCGACGGTCAAGGCGGGCATTCCGCACGTCGAGGCGCCAGCGTGGCTCCTGAGGGAGATGCTCACCGCTCGCGTTGCGCTCGATGATGTTGTTGACGAGAACGGACCCCTGCTGGTGATTCCTGGCTCGCATGAGGATGCCCGCATCGAAGACCTGCCTTGCGCAACGGACCTTTCGGAAAGAGCCCATCCCATCCACCTCCGGGCCGGCGATGTCCTTCTCATCCGCCCGTTGCTGGTGCATCGATCCGCTCCGTCTCGGCCTGGCACGAGCCGTCACCGCCGCACCCTCCACTTCGAGTTCGCTCCTGCGGTGGCCCTTCCTGGGGGGGTCGAGTGGCATCGGTTCCTCTGCATGACACCTTGAAGATCACGATCCCCTGCGTCGTCTCTCATGGCGACTATTCTCTGCGACCTCACGTTCGCCGCTCTTTTCTTTCGTCCGAGGGCTTCGATGCCGGCGCCAAATCCGCACTACCGCCGCCCCCGTATCTCCCACGGCCGCAGCGCCGGGCGCCGTCGAGAGCAGAGGTAGTAGACTGCCGGCGCTGCGCGCGGCCGTTCTGCAGTGTGCGGGCGTGCGAACGCGCCGCGGTTGGCTCCCCGCCGCGGGAGCCGGAAAGGTACCGAGAAGATGCAGATCGCGATGATCGGGCTGGGCCGGATGGGGGCCAACATGGTGCGGCGCCTGCTCCGGGGAGGGCATCAGTGCGTTGTGTTCGATCGCAATCCGGACCAGGTGCGGGAGCTCGCCCGCGAAGGGGCGGCCGGCGCCGAATCGCTGCCCGACCTGATCGGCAAGCTCGAGCCGCCGCGCACCGTCTGGCTGATGCTGCCGGCCGGCGAGATCACCGAAGCGACGGTGCACGAGGTGGCGGGACGCCTCGCGGCCGGCGACGCGGTGATCGACGGCGGCAACTCCTACTTCAAGGACGACGTGCGCCGCGCCGCGCAGCTCGCCGCCCAGGGCGTGCACTACCTGGATGCCGGCACCAGCGGCGGCATCTGGGGGCTCGAGCGCGGCTATTGCCTGATGATCGGCGGCCACCGCGAGAGTGTCGCCCGGCTCGATCCGATCTGGCGCACCCTCGCCCCGGGACAGGGCGACGTCGCGCCCTCGCCCGGCCGCGAGGGCAAGGGCGGCACCGCGTCGCTGGGATTCCTGCACTGCGGTCCGGCCGGCTCCGGCCACTTCGTCAAGATGATCCACAACGGCATCGAGTACGGCCTCATGCAGGCCTTCGCCGAGGGCTTCGACATCATGCGCAACGCGGCCTCGCCGGAGCTGCCGGAGGAACAGCGCTTCGCGCTCGACCTGGCCGACATCGCCGAGCTCTGGCGGCGCGGCAGCGTCGTCTCCTCGTGGCTGCTCGACCTCTCGGCGATGGCGCTGGCCGAGAGCCCCGACCTCGCCGAGTACTCGGGATTCGTGCACGATTCCGGCGAGGGGCGGTGGACGATCAGCGCGGCGCTCGAGGAGGCGGTGCCGGCTGAAGTGCTGGCGGCGTCGCTCTTCGCCCGCTTCCGCTCGCGCCAGGAGCACACCTTTGGCGAGAAGATGCTCTCGGCGATGCGCAAGAAGTTCGGCGGCCATCTCGAGCGCCCGGCGGGGGGTTGAGCGGTCGCGGCGCGCTGACGACCGCAGAGGAAAGAGGAGCCATGCCATCGACAGCTGAGAAAGAGGCGCAGCCGGCCGAGACCCGCGAACCGGCGCCGCCATGCGTGCTGGTGATCTTCGGCGCCTCCGGCGACCTCGCCAAGCGCAAGCTGATCCCGGCGCTCTACAACCTGGCGGCCGGCAGCTTCCTGCCCGAGGAGTTCGCGGTGGTGGGTGTCAGCCGCTCGGAGATGGACGACGAAGAGTTCCAGCGCAAGATGAGCGAAGACCTGCACCGGTTCGAGACCGGCCCGGTCGAGCCGGAGCGGGTCAAGTGGCTGCGCAGCCGTCTCTCCTACATTGCCGGCGACCTCGACGATCCGAAGTTCTACGACAAGCTGCGCGGCCTACTCGCCGAGGTCGACCAGAAATGGAGCACCCGCGGCTCGTACCTGTTCTATCTCGCCGTCCCGCCGAGCCAGTTCGCCCCGGTGATCCGCCGCCTGGGTGCCGGCGGGCTGACCCGCGAGCAGGCCGGCAGCTGGCGGCGGGTGGTCATCGAGAAGCCGTTCGGTCACGACCTCGACAGCGCGCGGCAGCTCAACCGCGACATTCGCGAGGTGCTCGAGGAGCAACAGATCTACCGCATCGATCACTATCTCGGCAAGGAGACGGTGCAGAACATCCTGGCCTTCCGCTTCGCCAACGGCATCTTCGAGCCGATCTGGAACCGCCGCTACATCGACCACGTCCAGATCACGGTCGCCGAGACCGTGGGGGTGGAGTCGCGGGGCCATTACTACGAGGAGGCGGGAGCGCTGCGCGACATGGTACAGAACCACATGTTCCAGCTACTGGCGCTCACCGCCATGGAGCCGCCGATCTCGTTCGCCCCCGAGGTGGTGCGCGACGAGCGGGTGAAGATCCTGCGCGCCCTGCGCCCGCTGACCCCCGAGGAGGTGCTGCGCGTGACGGTGCGCGGCCAGTACGGGGAGGGCCAGGTCGACGGCCGCCCGGTGCCTGCCTATCGCGGCGAACCCAACGTCAACCCCGCCTCGCCGGTCGAGACCTTCGTTGCCCTCAAGCTCTACGTCGACAACTGGCGCTGGGCCGACGTGCCGTTCTATCTGCGCACCGGCAAACGGCTGCCGCGGCGGGTGACCGAGGTCGTCATCCAGTTCAAGCGCGCGCCATTCATCATGTTCCGCGACACGCCGGTCGAGAAGCTGGAGCCCAACGTGCTCGTCCTCCAGATCCAGCCCGACGAAGGGATCTCGTTGCGCTTCGAGGGCAAGGTGCCAGGCCCCGCGATGCGCCTCGGCAACGTCAAGATGCAATTCCAGTACGCCGACTACTTCGGCAGCACGCCGGAGACCGGCTATGAGACGCTGCTTTACGATTGCATGACGGGCGACTCGACGCTGTTCCAGAGGAGCGACCTGGTCGAGGTGGGCTGGGACGCCGTGATGCCGATCCTCGACGTCTGGAAGGCGCTCGCGCCGCGCAACTTCCCCAACTATGGCGCCAACACCTGGGGGCCCAAGGCCGCCGACGATCTGATCCAGCAGGACGGCCGTCGGTGGAAGAGCTGAGCGCCCGCCCCAGGCAGCGCGAGGTCCGCGTCTTCCCCGACGCCGCGGTGCTCACCCGCGCCGCCGCCGAGGAATTCGTGCGCGCCATGCGCGGCGCCGCCGGGCGCTGGCCGAGCGTGGCGCTGGCCGGGGGCGGCACGCCGCGCGCTCTCTATCAACTGCTCGCCGACTGCGGCGAGCCGTTCCGCGGCGCCGTGCCGTGGCCGCAACTGCACGTCTTCTGGGGCGACGAGCGGCACGTCCCGCCCGACCATCCCGAAAGCAACTATCGCATGGCGCGCGAGGCGCTGCTCGACCGCGTGCCGGTCGAGGCGGCGCACGTCCATCGCATCGCAGCCGAGGAACCCGATGCGGAGCGCGCGGCGGAGCGCTACGAAGCCGAGCTGCGCTCCTGCTTCGCGCTGCCCGTGGGTGGCCTGCCGCGCTTCGATCTGCTCTTGCTCGGCATGGGAGAAGAGGGGCACACCGCCTCGCTCTTCCCCGCGAGCCCGGCGCTTTCCGAGCAGCGTCGTCTGGTTGCCGCGCCGTGGGTGCCCGCCCACGCGACCTTCCGCATCACGCTCACGCCGCCGGTCCTGAACGCCGCCGCCGAGGTCGTCTTCCTGGTTGCTGGAGAGGCCAAGGCGGCGGCGCTCGCCGAGGTTCTCGAAGGTGAGCGCCGGCCATGGCTTTACCCGGCGCAGATCGTCGGGCCGGAGCGCGGCCGGCTGCTCTGGCTCGTCGATCGCGACGCCGCAAGCCGTCTCGGCAGGCTGGAATAAAGGGGAGGGGATCTCTTCGGCGGAACGGCGACGCTGGGATAGCAGGCACTGGGAACACGGTCAAGAAATCGCGACCCAGAAAGAGCCAGGACGTCGCCTCTAAAGAACACTGCCGCGGCGCTCACCCGGGATGCGCTCCGGGTGAGGTCGCGGTTCTGCTAGACCTTCTTCGGCGCCGCGGCCGGAGCCGTGGCCTTCTTGGCCGGCGCCTTCTTGACGCGCTTCTTGGCCGTCACTCTCTTCTTGGCCGCCGGAGCCTTCTTCGCGGCAGCCTTCTTGGCGGGCGCCTTGGCGGTCTTCTTTGCCGCCGCCTTGGGCTTCGCCTTGGCAGCAGCCTTCTTCGGCTTCGCCGCCGCCTTCTTCGTGGTACCACCTTTTGTCGCCATGCACAGTCTCCTTTCAGGATGTGCCCACGGACCCTGGGCCGGGATTTAGAAATAGGGTACATCCACAACATGTTGGGTGTCAAGAATTTTTATACCTCTACCCTTAGTGCAGGTGACCAGATCATTGTGCAGCCCGGCGCGCGCCGCCCGCGAGCCGCCGCCCACCGCCTGGAAGCAGCCACGGCGGGGTCGCGGCCGGCGTTTGCGAGGCCGTCAGGAAAGCCAGGTGGAATGCGGGTTTGCCGACATCACGGCCGATGCGGAACGAGGCGGCCAGCCGCCGCTGCGGCGCGAAACCGCCGGCGCGCGCGCAGCGGCGGCTGGCCAAGGCGCGGCGCCGCCGCGGCTGCGGCCACTGACCTGCCGGCCGCGCGCCGCTTGCTGGCGAAGGGCTAGCTTGGCTAGTAGGCGTTCCAGCGCAGCGCGTGGCGCAGCGTCATCCAGAGGATCTTGCAGTCCAGGCCGAGCGACCAGTTCTGGATGTAGTAGAGGTCGTATTGGATGCGCTTCCTGATCGAAGTGTTGCCGCGCCAGCCGTGGACTTGGGCCCAGCCGGTGATGCCCGACTTGACGCGGTGGCGCAGCATGTAGCGGGGGATCTTGTGCTTGAACTCGCGCACGAAGCTGGGCCGCTCCGGCCGCGGACCGACGATCGACATGTCGCCCACCAGCACGTTCCAGATCTGCGGCAGCTCGTCGAGCGACCAGTGGCGCAGGAAACTCCCCACGCGGGTGCGGCGCGGGTCGTCCTTGATCGCCCACACCGGGCCGCTGCTCGCCTCGGCGTCGACGCGCATGGAGCGGAACTTGAGGATCATGAACGGCTTGCCGTCCAAGCCCATGCGCTCCTGGCAGTAGAAGATCGGGCCGCGGTCCTCGAGCCAGATGGCCAGCGCGATGAAAGGCGCGGCGGGCAGCAGGGCGGTGACCGCGGCGGCCGAGATGACGATGTCCATGGCGCGCTTGACCATGCTGCTCCAGCCCTGCAGCGGCACCTGGGAAAGGTTGATGACCGGCGTCCCTTCGACGTCCTCGAGCGTGGCGTTGAGCGTGGCGTATTGCAGGATGTCCGGCACCAGCCTGATCTCGACGCACTCGCGCGCCATCAGCTCGAGCAGCTGCAGCAGCTTCTTGTGCGCCTCGAGCGGCAGGGCCAGGAACACCTGGTCGATGTTGCGCGCCGCCAGCACCTCCTCGGCCTGGCGCAGCGTGCCCAGCACCGGCACGCCGCAGACCTCGCTCCCGGCCTTGCCGGGATCGTCGTCGAGGAACCCGACCACCTCGAATCCCATCTCGCGGTGGGCGAGGATTTTCTGCGTGATCTCGCGCCCCAGCGCGCCGGCCCCGATCACCAGGATGCGCTGCAGATTGTGGCCCGACAGGCGCACCCGGCGCATCGCCCCGCGGGCGATCATCCGGGCGGTGGCGACGAACAGCAGGTCGACCAGCGCGAACAGACCGACGAAGGCGCGGCTGTAGGTGAAGTACTCATGACTGCCGGGAGCGGCGGAGGGGCGGTACCAGGCGATCACCACCGACAGCAGCACGGTGGCGAGCAACACGGCCAGCAAGATGGTCAGCACCTCGTCGACCCGGCTGCGCCCGCGGCGGCTCTGGTAGAGACCGTGGAAGTAGAAGACCATCGGCCATAGCAGCAGCACGATGGGCAGCAGGCGGAGGTACGGCCCGAGGCGCGGGACGTTCTTGGTGATCGGAATCACCGCCAGCTCGAAACGCAGGAACCAGGCGGCGGCGAAGGCGGCGAGAGTGGCGACCAGGTCGCCCGCCAGGTAGATCCATGCGGTGATGCGGTGGCGTTGTCGGATCAACGGAAGCGCGCCCTCGACAGACCAGCAGACAGAACGGACCGAATGCGTTCGGTGAAGCGGCTGGCGGAGAACGACTCCGCGCGGTGACAAAGGTCCAATGGATTGAAGCCCATCTCGAGGGCTTTGTCAATCGCGTCGCCAAGCGCGGTTTCCCCGGACCGGTCGTCGTAGAGCACGCCGTGCCGGCCGTCTTCGACCACGTCGAGGACGCCGCCGCGGGCCGCGGCCACTACCGGTATGCCGCAGGCGAGGGCCTCGACCGAGGCGATGCCGAAGTCCTCGACGCCCGGCTGCAGCAAGAATCGCGCACCGCGGTAGAGGTCGCGCAGGCGGGTGCCGCCGACCCGTCCGAGCAGGCGGGTGCGCGGCCCGGCGAGGCGGGCCAGGTGCCGCCTGAGAGGTCCTTCGCCGACGATCCGCAGCTCGAGGCCGGCGCGCTCGCAAGCGGCGATCGCCGCGTCGATCCGCTTGTACGGAGCGAGCGCCGAGACCATCAGGGCGTAGCCGCTCTCGGGCGCCGGCCCGGGGGTGAAGAAGTCGACCGCGACCGGCGGCGGCACCACCTCGGCGTCGCGTCCGTAGTAGCTGCGGATGCGCTGTGCCACGAAACGGGAGTTGGCCACGAACAGGTCTACGCGCGCCGCGGATGCGCTGTCCCAGGTGCGCAGAGCGGAGAGGACGCGGGAGCGCAGGTGCGCGACGACGCCACGCCGCCGCGGAAAGTAGGCATGCTCCTGGTCCCAGGCATAGCGCATCGGCGTGTGGCAATAGCAGAGGTGGAAGGCGCCGGGAGCGGGGATGATGCCCTTGGCGACGCAGTGACTCGACGAGACGACGAGATCGAAACCGGAAAGGTCGAGCTCCTCGATCGCCGCCGGGAAGAGCGGCAGGTAGGCTCGGTAATGGCGCTGCACGAAGGGAGCCCGCTGCAAGAAGCTCGGGCGGATCGGGTGGCTTTCGATGGCCGCGCTGACACTGCCGGGAAAATGGAACAGGCTATAGATCGGGGCCTCGGGGAAGAGCGCGGCCAGAGCCTCGAGGACTTTCTCGCCGCCGCGCATTCCGGTCAGCCAATCGTGAATCAAGGCGGTGCGCGGGCCGTTCGGCCCGGTCATGCGGCCTCCCCCTGGGCGCCGGATTGCCCTCTGAGGGCCGAGAGATAGACCTCCAGCGTTTTCTTGGCGGTCTGCTCCCAGCGGAAGTCTTCGGCCCGGCGCAGTCCGAGCCGGGCGAGCGCGGCGCGGTGCTCGGCGTCGCCCATGCACTGCGCGATCGCCTTGGCCAGGCCGGCGATGTCGAGCGGATCGACCAGGTGCGCGTAACCATCGGCGATCTCCTTGAGCGCCGAATTGTTGGAGGTGACGACCGCGACGCCCGACGCCATCGCCTCGATCACCGGCAGGCCGAAGCCCTCATAGAGGGTGGGGTAGAGGAAGAGCGTTGCTCCCTGATAGAGCGCCGGCAACGCTTCCTGCGCCACGTGTCCGAGCAGGCGGACCTGATCGCCGATGCCCAGGTGCTGGGCGCGCTGGCGGATCTTGAACTCCGAGCCGCTCCGGTTGCCGGCGCAAACCAGCTGCGCCGTGAACGGGGACAGTTGCCGGGCGCGCGCATACGCCTGGACGACGGTATCGAGGTTCTTGTGCGGCTTTGGGTTGCCGACGAACAGCAGGTAGGGCTGGGTCAGCTCCAGGGAGCGCAGCCAGTGCTCGATCTCGGCCGGCGGCAGCCTGCGGCGGAAACTGTCTTCGACGCCGTTGTAGACCACCTGGATCTTGCCGGGATCGACCTCGAAATGCTGGACCAGGTCGGTCTTGGTGTTCTGGGAGACGGCGATGATGCGGTCGCCGCGGCTCAAGCTGCGGCGGATCATGCGCTGGGCGTAGAGGAAGGCGAAGCGGCTGGGCAAGAACTCCGGGTAGAGCAGGTGGATGATGTCGTGGATGGTCACCACGACCCGCGAGGTGAGCACCGCCGGCAGCACGTAATGGGTGGAGTGATAGAGGTCGAGGTGCCGGCGCCACAACCGCCACGAGAGATTGATCAGCTCGCGCGCCGAGTAGGCCGGCGCGGTCTCGGTGGCCAGCGCGAAGTTCTCCGGCAGCTCGGCGAGCGCCTCGCGGTCCTCCGGGCGGACGAGCAGGGTGTAGCGGTTTTCACGATCGATCTGGGCCAGCCCGCGGACCAGGTTGCGGATGTAGGTGCCAATGCCGAAGTCCTGGAGCTTGCGGGCGTCGAGGCCGATCGTATATGCCAAAGACGAGACTCCTCACCGGTCGCCGGTCATTCTAATGCCTCGCCGAAGACCTCTTCCATCTCGCGCGCGGCCCGCTCCCAGGTGAAGCGGGCGGCCTGGGCTCGAGCGCGGGCGGCCAGCGCGGCGAGGCGCGCCGGATCTGCCTGCAGCTGGTGGAGGGCGGCCGCGAGCGCCGCGGCGCTGCCCGGTTCGACCAGGACGCCGGCGTCGCCCACCACCTCGGGCAGACTGGAGCTCGCGGCGGCCACGGCCGGCACGCCGCAGGCGAGCGCCTCGGCCGGCGGCAGGCCGAACCCTTCGTAGAGCGACGGATAGACGAACAGCTTGGCGCCCTGAAAGACCTCGACCAGCACCGCGCGCTCGAGGTGGCCGAGCGCCACCACCCCGCGGCCGGAGAGCGCGGCGATACGTTCCGCCAGGCCGCGGCTGCCCCAGCCGTAGGGACCCGCCAGCACGAGCGGTGGAAAGCTGGGATCGTCGCCGGCGAGGCTCTCCCAGGCGTCGAGCAGCGCCGTTACGTTCTTGCGCGGCTCGAGGGTGCCGGCGTAGAGCAGATAGCCATCCGGCGCTCCGAGCCGCTCGCGCGTCGCCGCGATCTGCTCCGGCCGAGCGGGCCGGAACTCGGGATCGATCCCCGGATTGACGACCCGCAGCTTGGCGGCGCAGCGCGGGAAGTGGAAGGCGAGGTCGTCGGCGGTGGCGCGGGCCAGGGTCACCACCCGCCGCGCCGACTCGAGGGAAGCGCTGAGGAACGGCAGCAGGCTCCAGCGCACCTTGAAGCGGTGCGCTTCGGGCAGCAGCAAGACCGTCAGGTCGTGCACCGTCGCCACCGCCGGCACCGGGCAGCGCAGCGGCAGGGTGATGAGCGGCGACCAGAAGAGATCGACGTCGCCGCGGGCGAGGCGGCGGGGGAGCAGGAGCTGCTGCCATGCCACCCCGAGCAGTCGCGGGCGGAGCCCGGAGCCGCGTGCAGCCTGATGCTCGAGAACGACGCCCAGGGCCTCCAGCTCGCCGGTGCCGCGCGCTGGCGCGAGCGGGCGGTGGGCAAGGCCGAGATAGCGCATGCCGCCGCGCCGGGCGAGGGCGGCGAGCAGCGAGCGCGTGTAGACCCCGATTCCGGTCGGAGTGGGGACCAGCGCCCGCAGATCGACCGCGACCCGTGGCAAGGCGGGCGCCGGGGGAGCCTGGTCGTGGGCGCTCTCCACGGCGGTCCGCGCGGTTGCGGGCGGCATGAAAAGGATTCTAGCGCCTTGCCACGCCGGGCTCAGGGCAGAAGATGGTAGACGAGGTCGCCGTCCTCGTCGGCGTAGACCCGCACGGCCACCCCGCTCGCCTCCCAGGCGGGGAGAGCACGCAGCCCCCAGGGGCGGATGTCGGCGGTATGGATCAAGACGTGGCTGACGCGCCAGCGGCGCAGCATGGCGAGCGCCGCCGATTCCGGGGCCGGCCAGCAGCAGACGTCGCGCAGCTCCTCGTAGTCGTGCGGCATGCGCGCGCTGTAGCCGTTGACCAGCGGCTTCCAGTGCAGCGTGCCGTAGTGCATGTAGTCGAGGTCGCCTTCGTTCTCTTCGCGCAGCGGCAGCTCGAGGAGCGCCGTCACCGCCGGTTGCCGGCGCAGCCAGCTGTAGACCGCCGGGAAATCGGCCTCGGCCGGCAGCGGGACCCAGGAGATCGGGCGCGGCGTGAGCTCGAGCAGGAGCAGCGCGGCCAATGCTGCTAACGCCGCCACCGACGCGAACGCCGCGCTCGCCAGCGCTACCCCTTCGGCACGCGGCGTGCGCCTCCGGCCGCGCCAGGCGGCGAGCCGGCCGTCGAAACCGAGCGCCGCGAAATAGGCGATGGCAAAGGAGGTGAAGGCGTTGAAGCGCGCCGGCACGCGCATCGCGGTGAGCCCGGGTAAAATGCCGCGCGCGGCCGCATAGACCATCGGCAGCGCCAGGAGCGCCGACAGCGCGCCCGCGAGCAGGACGCCGCGCGTCCACGGCTCGATCCCGGCCAGCGGCCGCGGCCAGCTGCCGCGCCACCGCCGGCGCAGCAGCAGCCAGGCGAGGAGCCCGCCGGCCCACAGCGCCCGAGGCAGGCGATAGCCGCCGCCCGGCACCAGGCGGCCGAGGGCGGGCGCCTGCAGGCTCCAGGTGTGGAGCTCGGCGAGGAGGAAGCCGGCGGCGGAAACGGCAATGAGGATGCCGAGAGTGAGTCGGCGTGCGGCCGGCAGTCGAACGGGCGCGCCCCGCGCTTGGTGGTGGCGCCGCCAGAGGTCGGCGAGCCCACAGGCGGCGAGGATGCTCGGCAGCCAGCCGGGGAAGAGCGAGTTCTCGGGCCGCCGCAGCGACTCCGGCCAGAGGCTCGAATAGAGGTTCGATGGCGAGGGGGTGAGATAGGAGAGCGCGCTTGCTCCCCAGACGCGCGTCATCCCCGGGGTCCAGCTTAGCGTCGTCTGCCGGGCCGCCGCCACGTACGGTGCGTAGAGCGCGGCGAGCGCGGCGGCGGCGGCCAGCGCGGTGGTCGACAGGACGGCCAGCTCGGAAGCGGTGAAGAGGCGCTGTGGCCGCGGCGAGCGGAGGCGCCAGACGATGCGATTGCCGAGCAGGACGAGCAGCGGGACGTGGATCATGTAGGCGAGATAGTTGCCGCCCGAGATGTGGAGCAGGTAGAAGAGCAGGAAGAGCGTGGCGCGGTGCCAGCTCGCCTCTTCCAGGAGGCGGTCGAAGCTCCACAAGGTCAACGGGATCCACTGCATGAGGAGCACCTGCAGATGCGACAGCTGCTCCCAGCGGAACGGGGAGAAGGCGAAGACGCAGCCGGCGAGCAGAGCGGCAGTGGCCGAGACCCCGCGGCGGATCAGCACGTAGTAGGTGCCGAAGCCGCAAAGCACGAAAGAAGCGAGGAGAAGGAAGTTGTAGGCGGCGAGGGCATTGGGCACCAGCGCCGTGAAGGCGGTGGCGATCAGGCTCGGTCCGAGCAGATGGTCGGAGTAGGTGATGACGTGGCGGGCGGGGTAGTAGAAAGGCGCGTCCCAGAAGCTCGGCATGCCCAGCCGCAGCTGGTGTGATCCCCACTGCAGAAGGTAGAGGTTGAAGAGCGGGTCGCCGGTGTGGGGCGCGATGTGCGTGCCGAACACCTGCCAGATCGGGCGCAGATACAGCATCGACAGCACGAGGTAGAAGCTGGCGGCGAGGAGGAGGCGGCGCCGCGGGCTCATGACGAGACAGCGGCCGGATCTGATCGGGCGCGACCGGTGCCCGTGGCGGCCGGATTCAATGGGGCGCGGCCGCGTTCCGTGGCCGCTTGGCGCCATGCCGCGGCGGTCTCGTCGGCGGTGTGGCGCCAGTCGAAGGCGGCGGCGCGCTCGCGGCCCCGGCGTGCCAGCTCGCGCCGCAGGTCCTGGTCTGCGAACAGCGCCGCCAGCAGCTCGGCCCACTGTTCCGGGCGCTCGGCCGCCGCGTAGCGGGCGGCATCGCCAGCCACCTCGCGGAAGGCAGGTATGTCGGAGAGGAGGAGCGGCGCGCCGGCCGCCAGCGCCTCGACCACGGGCAGTCCGAAGCCCTCGTAGAGCGACGGCAGCGCCACGACCAGCGCGGCGCGGTAGAGCGCCGCGAGCTCCGCCGGCGTCACGTAGCCCAGGTAGAGAACCGTGCCCCGCCGCTCCGCCTCCGCCAGGGAGCGGCGCAGCTCCGGCGCGCGCCAGCCATGGGCGCCGCATACCACCAGGGGCGGAGCGTCAGGGGAGTCGCGGCGCAGCAGCTCCCACGCCGCCAGCAGCGTGCCGATGTTCTTGCGCGGCTCGAGCGTGCCCACGAAGAGGCCGAACCGCGCCGGCGTGCGCGCCGGCAGCTCGCCCGGGGGCGCCGCCTGGACCGGCCCGAGGTGGATGGCCCGTGTCCGCGCCGCGGCGACCCCGGCCGCGATCAGCTCGTCGCGCACCGCGGCGCTCGAGGTGAGCAAGAGGTCGGCCTCGAGAAGGGTGCGGTCCAGGCCGGCGGCCAGGGCACGCGCCGCATCGGGGCGCACCGCCCAGGGGAAGTGACGGACGCAGAGGTCATGGATGGTCGCGACCAGCGCGCCGCCGGCGAACCGGAACAGCGGCGGCGGCAGGTAGTTGGGCGCGAACAGAATCCGATTGCCGTCCGCGGCAAGCAGCAGCGGCGCTGCCCGCCGCAGCAGCTGGTTGGCCCGCCATGGCGGCACCACCATGCCGTCGGGTGCCGCGTAGAGCACGCGCTCGAGCGCCGGTCCCGCGGGCAGGGCGACCGCCGGCCGGGGCGCGCCGGGGGCCTCGACCAACCCCTGGCCGTAGAGGCGCAGCCGCAGATCGTCGCGCTCGGCCAGGTGGGAGAGCAGCTGGTGGACGTACCAGCCGACGCCGGTCAGGCTCTCGTAGAGCGAGTTGACGTCCACCGCCACGGTGAGCCGCGGCTCGGCGCGGCGGGCGCGCACGACGCGCGCCAGCGCGGCGAGGAAACGCGCGGTGGCGGCGATGCGGCGCGGCGAAGCGAGCCGCAGGAGGGCGCGCAGCAGCAGCCGCGCGCGGCCGAAAGCGGGTCGGGGGCCGCCGCCGGCGTCCCGTTCCTTCCCGATCTCGCCAGGCTCGGACTTCGCCAGGGTCACGCTTTAGAGTGTATCTTTACGGCCGCCGATCCCCTTCGCCATGCGCCTGCGCCTCTTTCATGCCGCCTGCCTGTCCGCGCTCCTGCTGGGCCTGGCCTGGACCCTCTACAAGGTCCACTTCCCGCCCGGGCCGATCGCCGACGAGGCCGCCTACGTGATGATGACCCAGAGCATCTGGCACGACCACGACCTGGTCTATCGTGCCGAGGACCTGCAGCGCGCCTATCGGATCTGGGACGAGGGGCCGATCGGCGTGGTCCTCGGCACGCCCGACCGCGGCAAGACGGTGCGCTATGCCAAGCCGTTCGTCTACTCGCTGGCGGCGGTGCCGTTCTATGCCCTGCTGGGAGTGCAGGGCCTGGTGGTCTTCAACATGGCGCTGTTCCTCGCCATGCTCTGGTCGGCGTGGTGGTTCTGGCGCAAGGAGAGCGGCCACGTCGGCCTCTTCGTCGGCGGCTTCTTCTTCGCCTCGGCCGCCTTCTCCTACGTCTTCTGGATGCAGCCCGAAGTGTTCAACATGGCCTGCGTCTTCTTCCCGCTGCTGATCTGGCAGGTCGTCCGGCGGCGGCCGGCGTGGGGCTGGCGCGAGCACTTGCTGCTCGGCGCGGCCGGCGTCCTGCTCGCCGCCGCCTATGTCTCGAAGGAGCCGACCGTGCTGCTCGGCGCGCCGATCTTCGCCGACCTGCTCTGGCCGGTCGCCGCCAGTCTGTTCGGGCTGCTCTGGTGGCGTGGGGCGGCGCCGCGCACTTCTGCCGCACTTGCGGCGGGTGGTTCCCGATTGCGGCGCCTGGCCGAGCTGGCGACCGCGCACCGGCCGCGGTGGACGGCGACCCTGGCGCTGGCGGCGCCGCTGCTGGTCGGGCTCGCGCTGATGTTCGCGGCGCAGCGCCACATGACCGGCGGCTTCAGCCCCTACCGCGGCATGCAGCGGCGCTCCTTCGAGGGCGAGTATCCGTTCGAGAGCCGCCGCGATCCCTGGGAGCTCTACCCCGGCACCAGTTTTGGCTCCTGGTCGGCGCTCGGCATCGAGACTACGCCGCGCCAGCTGGCGCGCAACGTGGCCTATTTCTTCGCCGGCCGCTACACCGGCCTGCTGCCTTACTTCCCGTTCGCGCTCTTCGCCCTGGCGCTCTACCTGCGCGGCCCGCGCGACCGCTCGCGCCATCTGTTGCTCGCGGCGATCGCCGGCTACTGCGTGGTGCTGCTGCTGCTGCGGCCGAACAACTACCACGGCGGCCAGGGATTCCTTGGCAACCGCTACTTCGCCAGCGTCTATCCGGCGCTGCTTTTCCTGCCTGGCCGCATCGCCGCCCGCCGCACCCTCTTGCTGCCCTATCTGGCGGCGGGGTTGTGGACCGCGTCGGTGGTCGCCGTGCCGCTGCTGCAGATCGCGCCCGCGGCGACGTTGCAGGCGCACGTGCGCGGCTGGAGCTTCCAGAAGCTGCCGCTCGAGCTGACCCTGATCAGGAAGATCCCCGGCTACGCGATGCCGGCCTGGGGGGACGCCTGCTGGGTGGTCCCCAAATACAACTTCTACGCCGAGGAGCGCCATCCGCGCGGCATGTGGGTGCGCGGCGCCTCGCGCTCCGAGGTGGTGCTGGTCAGCGCGGCGCCGATCTCGACCGTGCGCTTCACCGCCTACTCGCTGTCCGATGACAACCTGCTCACCCTGGACAGCGGCGTGGAACGGGTGACGGTGCGCTTCGACTCCGAGGCCAAGCGGCAGGGAACGCCGGTCGCGCTGGCGCTGCGGCCGGCGGCACGCGACCTGGGGTTCTTCCCCGACGGCGGCAGCGAGTACTTCTACCGCTTCACGCTGGCGATCAGCGACGGCGTCGTCCCGGCGCACCGCGACCCCAAGAGCCAGGACCTGCGCTACCTGGGCGTCTTCCTCGGCTTTCCGGGAGCGCCCTGAGGAGCTCGCGATGACCCCCCCGATGAGCTCCGACGATCCGAGCGCCCTGCCGCCGGCGGCCCGCGCGGCCCCGGCCCCCGCCGCCGAGGTTTCCCCCGGTCTCCCTCATCCTGAAGGCGCGCCCGGCGAGCCGCGCGTCGCCGAGGTGCTGCAGCGGCTGCGCTCCGGAGTGCGCCAGCGCCGCGCCGAGGCGGCGAACGCCGGCGGCGACCTCGCCCGGGCCGGCGCGGGATTGGGCGACGCTCTCGCCCATCAGCTGCTGGCCGTCAAGTCGCGCGAGTTCGTCCAGGAGCCGGTCGCCTTCTCGCACCGGCCGCGGTTCGGGCGGCTGATCGTCTGGTCGCGCAAGGCGTTCTTCAAGATCTTCCTCAAGTGGTATCTGCGGCCGCTGCTCGAGCAGCAGAACGCTTTCAATCAAGCGGCCGGGCGGATGCTGCAGGAGCTGGCGGAGGCGCAGGAGCGCCTGCTGCGCGAGACGCATCAGCTCGCCGCGTTGCTCGAAGAGCTGGACCAACAGCGGCGCTCCGGCCGGCCGTGAAAGGCATGCGCATCTGCATCTGCGATGCCCAGGTGCCGTTCGCCCGCGGCGGCGCGGAGCTGCTGGTGGCGACGCTGCGCGACGAGCTCGCGGCGCGCGGCTTCGAGGCCGACGTGGTGACGCTCCCCTTCAACTGGCCGACCCGGGTGGACCTGCTGCGCGGCTGCCTCGCCTGGCGGCTGATCGACCTGACCGACGCGGCGGAAAAGAAGATCGACCGCGTCATCGCCACGCGCTTTCCCTCGTACCTCGTCCGCCATCCGCACAAGATCGTCTGGTTGGTGCATCAGCTGAGGCAGGTCTACGACCTGTTCGGCACGACCTACAGCGACTTCTCGACGCAGCCGCGCGACCGCCGAGTGATGGAGATGGTGCAGGCGATGGACCGCCGCAGCCTGTCGGAGGCCCGCGCCCTCTTCACCATCTCGCACAACGTCGCGGCGCGGCTGCGGCGCTCGAATCAGCTGGCCGGCCGCGTCCTCTATCCGCCGCCCAGGCTCGAGCCCGCCTATCACACCGGCGAGTTTGGCGACTACGTCTTCACCGCCGGCCGGCTCGACACGCTCAAGCGCCTCGACCTGCTGGTCCGCGCAATGCAATACACCGAGACGCCGGTGCGCTGCCGCATCGCCGGGACCGGTCCGGAACGGGAAGCGCTGGGCGAGCTCGCCCAGCGGCTGGGGGTGGGCGGGCCGGGCGGCAAGGTCGAGCTGCTCGGCTGGGTCGACGAACGCGATCTGATCGAGCTCTACGCCGGCTCCTGCGGCGTCTTCTATGCCCCCTACGACGAAGACTACGGCTATGTCACGGTGGAGGCATTCAAGGCCGGCAAGCCGGTGGTGACAGCGGCCGACTCCGGCGGCGTGCTCGAGCTCGTCGAGGACGGCGTCAACGGCTTCGTCTGCGCACCCGACGCGCCGCGCGAGATCGCCGCGCACTGCGACCGCCTCTTCCGCGACCGCGCTGCGGCGCGCGCCATGGGCGAGGCGGGACGGGCGCAGGTGGCGGCGATCGACTGGGACCACGTCATCGCGGAGTTGACCGCCTGAATGCCGGGACGGCGGCCAGCAGGGCGAGCGCCCGGCGGCGCTCGGAGGAGTTTCGTTCTATCCCGAGGATGAAACGCGCTGCGACTAGCGGGGAGGACTACTCGAAGCATCTATCGGATCGCCCCCCGCAACCCCTCGATCCCCTTCCCACCCCTCCGGTTGGGAAGGGGACGCCCCCTCCCGTGGCGCACGGACCAGTTTCGTCTTAGGGTGGCGGACATGCGCATCGCGTATCTGAGCCCCCTGCCGCCGATGCGCTCGGGGATCGCCGACTACAGCGCCGAGCTGCTGCCCGAGCTCGCCCGCCACCTCGAGGTCGAGCTGATCGTGCCGGCGGGCTTCCGGCCCGCGGCCGAGGTGGCAGCCGGCTTTGCCGTGCGCTCCGAAGCGGAGCTCCCGGCGCTGCTCGCGGGCGGCCACTACGACGCCGCGCTCTATCATCTCGGCAACAATCGTGACTATCACGCCTCGATCTACAGCGCCCTGCTCGAGCATCCCGGGGTCGTCATGCTGCACGAGCTCGTGCTCCACCACCTGGTGCGCGATCTCACGCTCTATGCCGGCGATCCGGAGGGCTATGCGCGGGAGCTGCGCTACGCCTACGGACGGAGTGGCGAGGCGCTCGCCCGGCGCTGCCTCGCGACCTCCATCCCGCTCGACCCGTGGCGCTATCCGCTGTTCGAGCGGGTGGTCGACCGCAGCCTGGGCATGCTGGTGCACAACGACTACTGCCGCTCGCGGCTGCTGGCGAGCCGGCCGCTGGCCCGCGTCGCCACGGTCCCCCACCACCTCAGCCTGGGAGACGGGCCGCTTCCCGAGCGGGAGGCGGCGCGGGCCGCCCTGGGCATCCCGCCGGCGGCTTTTGCGGTCGCCTCGTTCGGCTTCCTGACCGCCGCCAAGCGGCCGCAGGTGCTGCTGCGCGCCTTTGCCCGTTTCCGGCGCGAAGCGCCGCAGGCCTGCTTGCTGCTGGTGGGAGAGGTGTCGCCGCACTACGATTTCGCGAGCCTGATCGAGGGCGAGCTCGCCGGTCTGATGGCGGGGGTCACGGTCACCGGCCGCCTCGAGAAGCGCGAGTTCTTGCTCTACATGGCGGCGGCCGACCTGGCGGTCAACCTGCGCCACCCGACGGGCGGCGAGACCTCGGGCACGCTGATCCGGCTGCTCGGCCTGGGCAAGCCGGTGATCGTGAGCCGCACCGGCGCCTTCGCCGAGATCCCCGAAGACTGCTGCGCCCAGGTTGACCTCGACGACACCGAGGAGGAGCTCCTGCTCGCTTATCTGCGGCGGCTGGCCGCGGACGAGCCGTTGCGGCGGCAGATGGCCGACAACGCCCGGCGCTACGCCGCCAGCCATCACAGCCTGGCGGCATCGGCCCGCCTCTACGCTGAGTTCCTGCGCCAGACGGCGGCGGAGCGGCCGGCGCCGTTCGCGGCGCTGCCGCCGCTCGCTCCCTACCCGGAGGTGGACGTTTTCTCCGACCTGCTGCTCTCGGTCAGCGCGGAGCTCTCCGACCTCGGCATCTCCGAGGCCGACGACGAGGCGCTCGGCGCGGTCGCGGCGGCGATGGTGGAGCTCGGCCTCGACGAGGCCGGGCGATGAAGCGCCGGCTGCTCCTTCTCGAGGCCGCTGTGGCCGTGGCCTTGCTCCTGGCGGCGCACGTCTTCTACTGGTACGCGCCGCGCGAACGGCCGGCGGTGCCGGAGGCGGGAGGCGCGGCGGCGGCGCTGCTGTCCGCTGGCGGCTACGATGTCTGCCTCTGGGTGCCTTACCCGCATCAGAACCTGGGGGCGTTGAGCGGCGCGGTCGAGGACCTGCCGGGAGTGGTGGCCGCCGCGGCGCGGCTTGCCGGCTCCACCGCGGCACAGGAGATCCGCACTTTTGGCCCCTTTGCGGTGCCGCCGGCCCGCGAGATCGTCGCTTGCGCCGACCTCGCGGGCGGCCGCCTGCAGGTGCTGGCCAGGGTCTATCCGCTTCTCGGAATGGTGGCGAGGCTCGCCGGGCGGCTGGCCGGCAACCCCTGGCTGGCGGGGGGCCAGGTCGGCCGGCTGCAGGTCGGCTGGCGGGATGGCCTGTGGAGCGTCAGCGGCGGCGCCGCGCCCGAGCCCTCTACGCTCCCCGGGCGCAACGTCCCGCGGCCGCCAGCGGGGGCCTTCCCTCAGCCCACGCCGTCTCTGCCGCCCCCGCCATCTCCGCCCAGGCCGCCGCTGCCGCCAAGCCTGGCAGTGGTGCGCTGGTCGGTGGCGGACTCGCAGCTCCCGGCCGGCTCGTATCTCTTGCGCCGCGAGGGCCGGGACCTCGCGCTGAGCCTGGTGAGCAGGTCTACACCGGCAGGCATCGCGGGAGAGGCGGTCGCTCGCTCCGCCGATGCCGCGCCGCCGCCCGGCACCGTGCTCCTCGTGGTCGCGGGTCCTCGCGAGGAGGAGATCTGGACGCGCCGCGAGCCGCGCTCTCCCCTGGCGCAGCCGGAGCTCGGCTCTCCCCTGGCCCAGCCTGAGCCGGTGGCCCGGACGGCGCAGCCGGCGGCGCTGGCGCTGTTCGAGACCGGCGGCTGGCGCGCCGGCTCGTTCGGTGGGCTGCCCGGGATGGCGGTCTTCAACGCCCCGGGCAGCCGGCGGTGGGGGTTGCCGGCCGGCGGGATCGCCGCACTGCTCGGCGGCGCACTGCCCGCGGCCGAAGCCGCCGGTTGGACGGTCGTCGCCCTCGACCGCGAGAGCCTGCGCCAGGCAGTTGCCCTCGCCCCCGCGCTCGCCGCGCTGGTCTCCCCCACGGCGGGCGCCCCCGCCCCGTCCGCCGATCTCGTCGATCCCGCCGCTCCCGCCAGCGCCAATCTCGCCAGTCCCGCCGATCCCGCCAAGCGGAGCCAGGCGGAGCCCGATGCCGGCCTCGCCCTCGGCCTCTGGCTCGAACCGCGTCCGGCGCTGCGGGTGGTCGCCCGGGTGCACGCCTTCCTCGAGCGTTTTCCGCTCGCTCCCCGCCGCGAGGTGAGCCGCTGGCGCGACTGGGAGACCGTCCTCGCCCCGCTCGCCGCCTGCGAACACCTCGACCTCACCGCCCGCCGCTCTCCCCCAACCCTGCAGCTCCGCTGCAGGCGATGAGACCGCTCATGCTTGCCTTGTTTCCTCCGATCGCAGGGCGTATCATGAATTCATGGCACCAATAAAGAAGGCAGCAAGAAAGGCAGCAGCCAAGAAACGAGTGGTTGCGAGACCCGCCAAGAAAGGCACCCGTAAACCGTCGGCGTTCAAGAAGGCGGCGGCCAAGACGTGATAGGACCCAGGGCTGCGGCTCGAAGAGAGTAGTCGCTCCGAAGCGTTGATCAGGAGCGAGCGAGAGACCGCGGACCGGAGGGCGGACGGACGTGACGCCCATCCCGTACGAGATTCAGGTCTTCATCAACTGTCCGTTCGACCCTCAGTACCAGGCGATGGGCGACGCCATCACCTTCGCGGTCTTCGACTGCGGCTTCCGCCCGCGCATGGCGCTCGAGGTCGACGACGGAGGCCAGGTCCGGATCGACAAGATCTTCGAGCTCATCGGCAACTGCAGGTTTGGAATCCACGATATCTCGCGTACCGAATCCGATGACCGGACAGGGTTGCCGCGGTTCAACATGCCGCTCGAGCTTGGGATGTTCCTTGGCGCCAAGCGCTTCGGGCAAGGTCGCCAGAAGAAGAAGGTCTGCCTGATCCTTGACCGCGAGCGCAACCGCTACCAGGCGTTCATCTCCGACATCGCCGGCCAGGAAGTCCGCGCTCACCAGGGAGAGCCGCGAGAGGCGATTAGAGCGGTCCGCGATTGGCTGCGCAGCCTTCGTCCCCGCATCAACATTCCGGGCGGGAGCGAGATCGCGGCCAGATACGCCCTCTTTCTCGCTGCCCTACCCAGAATGTGCGAGGAGCTGCGCCTCTCGCGGGACGAGCTAACCTACGTTGACTACGCCTGGTGCGTGTCCGAGTGGCAGATCACGCATCCTTGGTGATCGCCGAACCGAGCAAACCTCGATCTTGCCCGCCTCCCTGGGAAGAGGAGGGGCAGGCGGTAATGCGGCGGTTGAGCGGCGCTCGCCCCGTTGACAGGGGGGAAGGAATCCCTTAGCCTTCGCGTTTGCCCGGTTGGAGGTTGGCTTGATGCGGGTTTGGTTGGATCAGGTACGCGAAGAGCCTTTCAGCTGGGACGAAACGGAGAGCGTCGCCGTCGAAGAGCTGGACCGGCCCGAGTTGCTCGGGATCGGTCCGGTTTCATGGCATGGCGAACTGAGCTTCGTCGATCCGGGCTATCTGCTGCGCGCGCGGCTCTCCTACGACCAGACCCTGGGCTGCATCCGGTGCCTCATGCCCCACGCGGTGAAGTCCGGCGGCGAGGTCGAGCTGCTGATCATGCTCGACTTGCCGCGCACGCCCAAGACAGCCAGACCAACGCCCAAACCCACCAAAGCGCCGGAGGGCCGCCATTCCAGGGAGATCGAGCAAGAGCTGCTGGAAGACGACTTGGGCGTCGTGGTGCTCGGCGAAGAGTTCCTCGACACCCGGCCGCTCCTGCTCGAGCAGCTGCAGCTCAACATCCCGATGAAACCGCTCTGCCGCCCCGACTGCCTGGGCCTCTGCCCGGAGTGCGGCGCCGACCGCAACCGTCCCGGTGCCTGCTCTTGTGGCGCGCCGGCCGCCGACCCGCGCTGGGCGGCGCTGGCCACGATCAGGAGCCGCGTCGGCGGCTCAGGGAGCGATCCCGAGTAGAGGCGACCGAGGCCCGCCAGGAGGCCGCCGTCGGCGCCCCTCCCGGCCCGCGCCTGAGCTGCCGCTGGCCGCGCCCGTCAGACGCCAAACGAGTCCCTATTCACCTGCTCATAGCCAATTCGGAGAGGCTCGACCAAAATGCCCAATCCCAAGCGACGCCATTCGAGTGCCCGCCGTGACCGGCGGAGGTCGCACGACGCCCTGGAGCGCCCCGCCACCTCCACCTGCTCCAACTGCGGCGAGGCCAAGCTGCCGCATCGCGTCTGCGGCCACTGCGGCTACTACAACGGCAGGCCGGTGATCGAAGGCAAAGACGCAACTTAGACTAACCTAGTGTCCTGCAAGAGATGGCGGTGCGGGGGCGGACGGCGCCGGACGGGGGCTCGCCCCGGCGCGGCATTCGACCGCCGCGGCGATCTCCGGTAGCATCGGAGGCCGATTTCTTCAGATTTCCCGCGCGCAGCCGGCCGTCAACGGACCGGCGGGGAGAAGCATGCCGATAGCGGTCGACGCCATGGGTGGAGACTTCGCACCGCGGAGCGCGGTCGAGGGAGCGGTGCGCGCCGTGGCCGAGAACGGAGCGTCGATCCTGCTCGTCGGCGACCGGGCGCGGCTCGACGCCGAGCTGCGCCATTTTGGAGAGCACGGCGGGCACGGTGGGCCGCCGAGCCGCAATGGCAAGCTCGAGATCGTCCATGCCGAAGAGGTGGTGGGGATGGACGAGCCGGCGATCACTCCGATCCGCAAGAAGCGCCGCTCCTCGATCCGCATCTGCGCGGAGCTGGTCAAGGCCGGGCGGGCGGGGGCCATGGTCTCCGCCGGCAACACCGGCGCGGTGATGATCGCCGCCAAGATGGTGATCGGCACGGTGCCGGGAGTCGACCGGCCCGCCCTGGCGGCGGTCTTCCCCAACCCGACGGGGCGTACCGTGGTGCTCGACGTCGGCGCCAACGTCGACACCAAGCCCGAGCACCTGCGCGAGTTCGCCGTCATGGGCCACTTCTATGCCCAGGAAGTGATCGGCACGCCTTCCCCCCGCATTGGCCTGATGTCGATCGGCGAAGAGGAGGGTAAGGGTACCGACGTCACCCGCGAGGTCTTCAAGGCGCTCAAGAACACCGGCCTCAACTTCGTCGGCAACGTCGAAGGGCGGGATGTCTTCAACGGCTCGGTGGACGTCATCGTCTGCGACGGCTTCGTTGGCAATGTCATGCTCAAGAGCGCCGAGGCGCTCGTCGAGCTGATGTCGCGCATGCTGCGCGAGGAGCTGAGCCGCAGCCCGCGCACCAGGTTGGGCTACCTCCTCGTCAGGCCGGCCTTCGACCGCTTCCGCCAGCGCGTCGATTACTCCGAGTACGGGGCGGCGCCGCTGCTCGGGATCAACGGCGGCTGCTTCATCGGCCACGGCAGCTCCAACGCCCGCGCCATCCACAGCGCCATCCAGCGCGCGGTCGAGTTTTCGGATGCCCAGCTGGCCAAGAAGATCGGCGACAAGCTCGTCGAGCTGCACAGCCAGGAGGAAGGGCTGCTCGGCGGTCAACAGAGCGGCCAGCAGGGGAGCTGAGCGGGCGCATGCGGCGGATCGCCCTGGTGTTCCCGGGTCAGGGGTCGCAGAAGGTCGGCATGGGCCGTGCCTGGGCGGTGGCCTCCCCCGCCGCGCGGCAGACCTTCGCCGAGGCCGATACGGTGCTCGGAATGGCGCTGGCGCGGCTCTGCTGGGAAGGTCCGGAGAGCGAGCTCAACCTGACTGCCAGCACCCAGCCGGCGCTGCTGACCGTCTCGGTCGCCATCTACCGCGCCCTCGAGGAAGGATTCGCGCCCGGTGCCGCTCCCGCGTCGTCCGGGGGAGCCCTTCCCTTGCCGGTGGCGATGGCCGGCCATAGCCTGGGCGAGTACTCGGCCCTGGTGGCCGCCGGCGCTCTTGACTTCGGCGATGCGCTGCGGCTGGTCCGCCGGCGCGGCGAGCTCATGCAGGAGGCGGTGCCGGTCGGCGGGGGCGCGATGGCGGCGATCATCGGCCTCGATGCCGCCGCGGTGGCCGCCATCGCCGCCGATGCCGCCCAGGGAGAGGTCTGCGCCGTCGCCAACCTCAACGGGCCGGCCCAGACCGTGCTGGCCGGCCATCGGCAGGCGATCGAGCGCGCCGTCGATCTGGCGCGCCAGCGCGGCGCCCGCAAGGCGACCCTGCTGGCGGTCTCCGCCCCCTTCCACTCGCCGCTGATGCGGCCGGCCAGGCTGGGGATGGCCGAGCTGCTCGCGAAGACCGTGTTCGATGACCCGCGCGTGCCGGTGGTCACCAACGTCGACGCGGCGCCGGTGACGTCGGGCGCCGCGGCGCGCGACGCCCTGATCCGGCAGATCGACAGCCCGGTGCGCTGGGTGGAATCGGTCGCCTGGATGGCCGCTCAGGCCGGGGTGGAGTCATTCGTCGAGGTGGGGCCCGGCAATGTGCTCTCGGGGCTCAACCGGCGTATCGCCACCGGGGTCGAGGCCGCTTCGGTGTCAGAGCCCGAGCTCGCCGGGAGGCTCCTCGAGAGCTGGCGGGTACCGGCGCCGGCCGCCGGGCGCGGCGGTCCGCCGGCGGAGATCAGATGAGCTTTCGCCTGGATGGCAGGACCGCCCTGGTCACCGGGGCCTCGCAGGGGATCGGCGAGGCGGTGGCCGCGAGGCTCGCCGCGCACGGGGCGCGCCTGGTGGTTGCGGCGCGCACCGAGAGCAAGCTGGTGGCGCTCGCCGAGCGGATCGTGGCCGGAGGTGGACGCGCCATCCCGCTGGTGCTGGACGTTTCGCAGCCGGGCGCGGTCGGCGCGCGGCTCAAGGAGCTGCCGGAGGAGTTCGCCGGCATCGACGTCCTGGTCAACAACGCCGGCATCACGGCCGACAACTTGCTGGCGCGCATGCCGCTCGACGACTGGGAGCGGGTGCTGCGCACCAACCTGACCTCGGCCTACGCGCTCACCCGCGAGGTGGTGCGGGGCATGATGAAGCGGCGCTGGGGCCGGGTGATCAACGTCTCCTCCGTCGTCGGCATGATGGGCAACGCCGGGCAGGCGAACTACGCGGCTTCGAAGGCCGGCCTGATCGGCTTCAGCAAGTCGCTGGCCCGCGAGCTGGGCAGCCGCAACATCACCGTCAACGTCGTGGCCCCCGGCTACATCGAGACCGCGATGACCGAGCAGCTGCTGCCCGCCGCCCGCGAGGAGCTGGCGGCGGCCATCGCCCTCAAGCGGCTGGGCACCGTCCACGACGTCGCCGCCGCGGTGCTCTACCTGGCGAGCGAAGAGGGCGCCTACGTCACCGGCCACACCCTCAACGTCTCGGGCGGCCTCTACATATGACCTTCGCCCCGTTCTTCCTTCGAGTAGACAGCGGGCGACTGTCCTCTCCGGGAGGGGGGAGGAGGCCTGGCTGCCGTCGCGGAGCGGATGTTCGAGAGACCTCTCGAGTCCAAGTCGGCAGTGGGCGACTGTCCCATCCGGGAGGGTTGGAGGAGGCCTGGCCGCCGGCACGGAGCGCCGCAGGCCACCGTCCGACGCGGCTCCGCCAGCGCCACTTCAACCCCTCAGAGCGTTTTCCAGATCGCGCCTGCCCCGCGGGCGGAGCCGCGTCGGACGGTGGCCTGCGGCGCTCCTCTCGCCAGAGGTCCAGGACGGAGGGGGCTCGCCCCCCTCGCCCTTTTGTGCTAGAACCGGAACCTGTGTGCGGAGGCATGGCCACCGCAGCCGATCAATCCATGGAGGGCGTAAGCGATGCCTGTAGCTGAGCGGGTCAAGAGCATCATCGTGGAGCAGCTGGGTGTGGATGAGGAGGAAGTGACCATGGAGGCCAGCTTCACCGACGATCTGGGCGCCGACTCGCTCGACATCGTCGAGCTGGTGATGGCCTTCGAGGAGGAGTTCGGCATCGAGATCCCGGACGAGGAGGCCGAGAAGATCGGCAACGTCAAGGAGGCGGTCGACTACATCGAGCAGAACGCCGGCGACCAGAACTAGCCGAGGCCCTTCCACGTCCAACCAGCCGCGACCACCGCAACAGCCGAGACCTTGAGCAGCGCAGAGCGCCGCCGCGTCGTCGTCACCGGGGTGGGATTGGTGTCGCCCCTGGGTGTCGGCACCGCTCCGACCTGGGACGGCCTGCTGCAGGGCAAGAGCGGCGTTGGCACGATCACCCATTTCGACGCCAGCGAATACCCGTCGCGCATTGCCGGCGAGGTGAAGGGCTTCGACCCGCGCAACTACGTCGACAAGAAGGACGTCAAGAAGAGCGACCTGTTCATCCACTTCGCCCTGGCGGCGAGCCGCTTCGCGGTCCTCGACTCGGGTCTGGTCATCGATGCCGCCAACACCGACCGCGTCGGCGTGATGATCGGCTCGGGGATTGGCGGGCTGCCGCTGATCGAGACCACCTGCAAGATCCTGCTCGAGCGCGGGCCCAGCCGGGTGGGTCCGTTCTTCATTCCCGGCCTGATCGTCAACATGGCGGCCGGCCAGGTCTCGATCCATTGCGGCGCGCGCGGGCCCAACAGCACGCCTTCGACCGCCTGCACGACCGGCTTGAACGCGGTGGGCGACGCCTTCCGCCAGATCCAGATGGGCTACGCCGACGCCATGATCGCCGGCGGCACCGAGGCGGTCATCTCGCCGCTCGCCCTCGCCGGCTTCTGCGCCATGCGGGCGCTCTCCCACCGCAACGACGACCCCGAGCGGGCCTCGCGCCCGTGGGACGCGGCGCGTGACGGCTTCGTCATCGGCGAAGGGGCCGGCATCCTGGTGCTCGAGGACCTCGTCGCGGCCGAGCGCCGCGGCGCCCCGATCTATGCCGAGATCGTCGGCTACGCGATGAGCGCCGACGCCTACCACATCTCGGCTCCCCACCCGGAGGGCGATGGTGCGGTGCGCGTCATGAAGGCCGCCCTGAGCGACGCCGGCCTGGTGCCCGAGCAGATCGGCTACATCAACGCCCATGGCACCTCGACCCAGCTCGGCGACCTCTCCGAGGTGAGGGCGATTCACCGGGTGTTCGGCGAGCACGCCTATCGGCTGGCGGTCTCCTCGACCAAGTCGGCGACCGGTCATCTGCTGGGGGCGGCCGGCGGCCTCGAGTGCGGCGTCCTCGCCCTCGCGGTGCGCGAGCAGATCCTGCCCCCCACCATCAACCTCGACCAGCCCGGGGAGGGTTGCGACCTCGACTTCGTCCCTCACCATTCCCGCCGCGTCGACCTGGCCTATGCCTTGAGCAACTCCTTCGGCTTCGGCGGCACCAACGGCGCGCTGATCATGAAGCGCCATCAAAGCGGCGGGCAGAGACCCGCCGCGCCCGATCAAGGTGGCGGGCAGAGACCCGCCGCGCCCGATCAAGGTGGCGGGCAGCGACCCGCCGCGCCTGATCAGACTCGCGCCGGCTAGCCTCGTCCCCGGGGGGCGTTGCAACCTTTTTCGCCAGGCGCCCGTAGTGGGGGGCGGATGCAGGAGATCTGCAGGAGGGCTTCGCCATGAACCAGCTCTTCCACACCCCGAGGCGCCCGGCGGCCGCGGTCCGCATCGCGCTCCTTGCCGTGCTGGCTGCGGCCGGTGCGTTGGCGGCGGCCGGTGCCCTCGCCGCCGAGACCCAGACCCGCGCCCTGCGCCAGAGCTTCCCGCTCACTCCCGGCGCCGAGCTGCGTCTGGCCAACCTGGCGGGGCGCGTGGAGCTGATCCCCGGCCAGGGCCCGGAAGTCGTGGTCGAAGCGACCCTCCATGCGGATTTCTCGGGCAGCGGCGAGAGCGAGCGCCAGCTCGCGGCCATGAAGTGGGTGCGGGCGCACGACAAGAAGGGGCGCGAGGAGTGGGCCCTCTCCTATCCGGTCGAGACCTACCACTCCTTCCACTATCCCAGCGCCGGCGCCAAGGACGAAACCAGCTTCTGGAGCTTCTTGGACAGCAGCTCGAGCTCGACGATCTATCGCGGCGTCAAGGTGCGCGTCTACTCGGGCCGCCGCTCCCCCTCCTCGCCCACCCTCTACGCCGATCTCAAGATCGCGCTGCCCGCGGGCAGCAACGTGGCGCTGCGCAACGTGGTCGGCGCGATTCATGGCGGCGCCCTCGAGGGGACGCTCGATCTCGACACCGGCAGCGGCGACATCCAGCTCGCTTCCTATTGCGGCAAGCTCCGGCTCGACACCGGCTCGGGCGACGTGATGGTGGGCGCGACCCGCGGCGAGACCTCGATCGACACCGGCTCGGGCGACGTCGTGGTCCACGAGATGGTCGGCAACGGCTCGATCGACACCGGCTCGGGCAACGTGCGGGTCGAGAAGGTTTCCGTCGGCAAGCTCAAGATCGATACCGGCTCGGGCGACGTCGCGATCCGCGGCGGCGTGGCCGGCCGCCTGCAGGCCGACACCGGCTCGGGCACGGTCAAGGTGCTCGGGGTCGAGGTCGAGGAGCTGCTCGCCGACACCGGCTCGGGCGAGGTCGAGATCGTCAGCTCGCTGGCCAACGCCCGCAGCGTGACGGTCAAGACGGGGAGTGGCGATGTGCGAATCCATGCCGGTCCCGCGGCCGCCTTCGATGTCGCCGCCGATCAGGGCAGCGGCGAGCTGCGGGTCGACTACGGCGACGCCACCCTGCGCCGCTCCGGCCACAAAGTCGTCGGCGCCCGCCGCGGCGACGGCAAGACCGCCATCCGGGTAGAAACCGGCAGCGGCGACTGCACCATCTCCCCCCACGCCGCCAAGAGCTGACCGCAACCCCCGCGCCGGGGTAAAAAGCTGGTTGCCCGGAGAAGCCCGAGGACTGCGAGCGACCTGCGGGGCTGCGCGCAGGCGCGCTTCACGCCAGGCTCGATCCGGAAGCGACCGCCTTCTGGCATTGATCCTCACCTCTTCTTCCCTCAGATTCGTACAGTTCGGGCCGCGCCGCCTCGCAGGGGCTCCCCACTGCCCCAGCCCTTGCGCCGTTCGACTGACTGATCTGTGCCAGGGGGCTGATCGGCAGTGGGCGAGCCCCTGCGAGGCGGCGCTCTCGCCGGGGAGGGACCTCGACCTGCCAGGACAAAGAGTGGACGCCCCTTAGCAGCCCACTGGCAGGTACGCTCGGGCTCCGTTGATACCCGCGATTGAAAGTCACGGTGTCGGCGGTTCAATTCCGTCCCTGGGCACCAAATAAACCAAATAGTATCAATAGCTTGTCCGACTCGCCGAATTTCGGCGCGAGGTCGCTTTTCGATCTGCGCTCCCCATGGGCTCCCTGAGGACGGATTTCGCGGCTCCTTCGGGGTCGGCGAATGGGTTGGCGTCGGAGTGGCGCCGAGTGTCCGCTGCCGCTTCTCGCTCGGGGAACCAAGACCCCTCCCTACACTTTCTCCACCCCTGACCCCTCAAAGGCACTGAAGCGCCAGCCTTTCCCGAGACCCCAACGTTCCGAGTTCTCAATCGATTCTAGCGCCGCGCCGCCCTTGGGGCTTTGCTCATGAGCCTTTGATGCTGGCTACATACTTAGTGGCCACGTGCTCAAGAGCGACGTTCTTCTTTCTTAGCAAATCAACGCGTTCATAGAGCGTTGAGTTGAGATGAATTGGGTCTGCTTGGCTGTCATGTCCCGTCGGAGCGGCTCACCATTGCAACAATTGCGTCGGGCGTACTTATTACTGTTACACGCTCGATGGCTTCGTGTATTGTTCGCTTCCAGCAGTCCAACTCGTCGCGAGTTTCACCTCTTAGCCAATCATGCACAATCGCGGTGGCTTGCATGTACTCTCTGACGAAGGGCATGATATCAAAATCATCCTCGTGGTCACTGCGTTGTGCGAGGTCAGATGAGATAGTCTTATCAAACTTCTTGTCGGCAGATAACTCCTTAATGTCGATAAGGGCTTCGGCGGAAACGCGGAGGTGAAACTTGGGTGTATTCCTTTCCGCATGATGATTAACGCGCACCCCAACCACTGGAAGACTTCTATGTTGTGCGTGATGACGTAGAGCCTCGATGAAGCGAAATGCAAGGTGCTCGCTGCGCTGCGCCTGAACCTTCTCGTTGAGTCTATTTAGGAAGTCTCTGCCAAATCCTTTGGCCGCATCAACCTTGAGCTGTTCAGTGTAGAGATATGCCGCCGAGAGGAGATTGACGAGCTGCCTATTAAATAGCTGGCGAGTATGCATCATACTCGCATGATCATCGTCTCGAAACAGCGAATTGCGCAGCGCAGCCTCAAGAAGCGTCAGCTCAAGGGTGGCAAAATTTTCAACAAACAAATCGAACTTGTCTTCGATCTCGGAGATGAGTATCACGCCATCGCGCGCCTTTTTGATGGTTAGGTACTCTTGTGCCGTCAGATCGATTTCGGACATCGTTCCTGCGCCAAAATCCGTAAGCTGGTAACCCATTGCGGCCACCTCCTATTGAGAAATTCCTCGCGGTATGCCCAATCGTTAGAGGGGCAGGTACTCGACGCGGCTCGCAAGATCGTACGACTCCATAGTCTCCGCTATCAGATGAAGTTCGGTCACGCAGTTACCGATCGTTACACGAAGTTGGTGAGCATAGATGACCCCTGAGAACGGGATGCCCGCCATCTGGCGCCGCTTGGCTTCGGCCAGGAGATCCTCATCTTGGGAGAAAAGGGCGCGGCCCAATTCGGTCGCACGGTCTAAGAGTAGGTGATCGGCAATGCCTCTGCGGTCGTCGTCTTGGACTGTAAGCACATCGACGCCCCGCAGGCGCAGTCCATGTGCCACGGCCAACGGAACGTGCTCGTCAAGGTAGAGTGCAATACTCAAGGTGACATGCGACCAAGCTTGGCTTTGACAGCGGAGGGACCGGCTTCGCGACGAGCCTGCTCGGCATACTTCGCCCGCCGATCAATGTCTGCGTCGAGTTCGCCTTTGTGGTCCCAATAGTAGCCAAGGGCTGCATGGATCTGGCCGAGAGATAGGTAGGGGAACTGAAAATGCAGCTCTTCCGGGCTCCATCCGTGAGCCTGGTGAGCCATCACAAGCTCAACCACCTTCATTGTGGTTCCGGCGATCAGCGGCGCACCATCGGCGTTGATGGTGAGATGCGGGTATGTGGGAGCGGTGGCTGTCGCCGGCTTGCTCATGACTACCTCCTCGGTGGAAGTTTACCCCGCGTGTGCCGAGAGAGGAAGTGCGCCAGGGCGAGATTCGCGAGCCGAGGAGCTGCCTCCGGATCTCGTCAAGCTGGCGCGGCGCAACGCGATCGAGCTGAGCGAGCCCGATGGGCCTACGATGTCGGCCGCCTGATTCGCACCATTGAGGAGATCCTGCAAGGGCTCGAGCTCCGCGCGCCCAAGGACCAGCAGCCACTACATCTTGCTGTAGTTCGGGCCGCCGCCGCCTTCGGGGGGGACCCAGGTGATGATGCCGTAGGGGTCCATGATGTCGCAGGTCTTGCAGTGGACGCAGTTGCTGGCGTTGATCTGCAGGCGGCGGCCGGCGGGGGAGGCTGGGTCGGCGACCATCTCGTAGACGGCCGCGGGGCAGAAGCGCTGGCAGGGGTTCGCGTACTCCTCCGCACAGCGCGTCACGCAGATGCTGGTGTCGGCGACCAGCAGGTGGACAGGCTGGTCCTCCTCGTGCGCGGTGCCGGAGTTGTAGACGTCGGCCAGGCGGTCGAAGGTGAGCTGGCCGTCGGGCTTGAGCGGCGGCGGCGCGGCCAGGCGCCTCCCCTCGGCGCGGTCGAGGCGCAGCAGGTGCTCGGGACCGGAGCGGGTGGCGAGGCGGTTGCGCAGCCCCCACCCGCGGCCGCCCGTGAGCAGGCCGGCGCCGGCCTGGAACATGCCGGCGAGCAAGCCGTGGTCGAACGCCTGGTGGAAGTTTCGCACCGGCCAGAGCTCGTCGCGGATCCAGCTCGCCCCGACCTTGGTCTCGTAAGCCGCCAGCCGCAGGGCTGTATCGCCGGCATCGCCGGCCAGCAGCGCCTCGAAGACCGTCTCCGCGGCGAGCATGCCCGATTTCATCGCCAGGTGGATGCCCTTCAGGCGCTGGCTGTTGAGCAGCCCCGCCGAATCGCCGGCGATCAGGAAGCCGTCGCCAGCCAGGCGCGGCAGCGACCACCAGCCGCCTTCGGGGATCGCCTTGGCGCCGTAGAAAATCATCTTGCCGCCCGCCAGCAGGCGAGCGACCGCGGGGTGGGTCTTCCAGCGCTGGAACTCCAGGTGCGGGTCGAGCAGCGGATTGCGATAGTCGAGGCCGACGACCAGGCCGACGATCAGCTGGTCGTCCTGCATGCCATAGAGGAAGCCGCCGCCGAAGGTCTCCCGGCCGAGCGGCCAGTTGAGGGTATGGATGACCTGTCCGGGGACGATCCGCCCGGCCGGCAGCTCCCAGACCTCCTTGAGCCCCAGCGCATAGACCTGCGGGTTCTTGCCCTGCCCCAGGCCGAGCTGGCGGTCGAGCTCCTTGACCAGGGTCCCGCGCGGACCCTCGCCCAGCACCACGGCCCGGGTGCGGATGTCGATGCCCGGCTCGTAGTTGGCTTTCTTCTGGCCGTCTCGCGACAGGCCGCGGTCGCCGGTCCTCACCCCGACCACGCGGCCGTTCTCGAGCAGCGGCGCGACCGCCGGGAACTCGTAGAAGATGTCGACCCCGGCGGCCTCGACGCGCGGTGCTATCCACTTGAGGAGCTTGCCCAGCGAGGCGACGTAGTTGCCGTGGTTGTCGAGCGGCGGCGGGATGGGCAGCGAGAAAGAGCGGCTGGCGGTCAGCAAGAGCAGCTGCTCCTGGCCGACCGGAGCCTCGAAAGGCGCGCTCTGCCAGTCCGCCGGGAAGAGCTCGCGCAAGGCGCGCGGGTCGAGCACCGCGCCCGACAGGGCGTGGCTGCTGATCTCGCGGCCCTTCTCGAGCACCGCGATCGTGGCGGTGAGCGGGCTCGCGCCGTGTGCGTTGTGCTCGCGGATCAGCCGGGCGAGGTGAAAGGCGCCGGCCAGGCTCGCCGGACCGGCGCCGACGAACAGGACGTCGATTTCCAGCGTCTCGCGCTCGCCGGTCATCCCTCGGCAGGGCTCTCCGGCGGCACGACCGCCACCGGGAGCGGGATGGAGGGGTGGGAGCTCGCGGTGCTCGCGGTGCTCGCGGTGCTCGCGGTGGTGGCGACGAGGGTCACCAAGGTTTCGTCGTCGACCGGGAGGCCGGCCGCGATCCACGACTCGAGACCGCCGTGCAGCGGGCGCACCTTGGTGAACCCGCGATCCATCAGGGAGCGCGCCACCCTTGCCGCGGTGGCCTCGTTGGGACAGGTGCAGTAGAGCACGATCTCGCGGTCGCGGGGCAGTGTCTGGAGCTGCCGGTCGATCTCCTGCAGCGTCATGCGCAGGGCGCCCGGGATGTGACTCCTGGCGAAGCTCGGATGGGTGCGCACGTCGACGATGGTGGGCGGCTCGCCGCCGTCGATCAGCCGCTTGAGCTCCTCGACCGAGATGCGCGCCAGCCGCAGCAGCTTGTAGAAGCGGCGGCGCTGCGACCACTTGGTTGCCACCACCAGGACCAGGACGGCGCCGGCGGCGACCAGCGCCCACAGCCCGAGGGCGGCGACATAGCCGATCAGGCGCCGGATGGCGTCGCGGAAGGCGAAGCCGAGGAGCACCGCCGAGCCGGCCCACAGCAGGTTGCCGAGGCCGTCCCAGAGCAGAAAGGTGGTCAGCGGCACCTCGGCCGCGCCGGCCAGCGGCAGTACGACGATCGAGTAGCCGGGGATGAACTTGCCGTACAGCAGCGACGCCATCCCGTGGCGCTCGAACATCGCCTCGGTCTGGCGCGCGCACGCCTCCGGCGAGAGGGCGAACCGGCACAGGGCACGCAGGACGCGCTGCCCGTGCCACCGTCCGAGCACGAACCAGGCGACGTCGACCGCGAAGGGGGTGGCGACCGCGACCGCCAGCAGCGCCGCCAGCGCAATCTCGCCGCGCGCCGCCACGGCGCCGGCGACCAGCAGAAGGGGGAGGGCGGGGATCGGCACGCCGACGCGCTCGAGCAGCGTGTTGGCAAAGACCAGTGCAAGGCCGTGTCGGCCGAGCTGCGTGACGAGCTCTTCCATGACATGCGCCGCGGGGCGGCGCAAGGGGCCGGCGCGACATTCCTATTGTGGCATGCCGGGACACCTAACGATAGAGCCGCTCTCCTTCAACGGGCGGCTCAGACGCAAAGCGGAGCGTATTCTTCTTCAGCCGCCGCCGGCGGAATCACCAAGAGCATGTTTAATGCGTGCGAGCAGGCGGTCCAGGTGCCGAGCTTTGCGACGCAGCAGGTCCTGTGACGCGACTTCTACGCTCTCGAGCTCTCGACTCAGCCAACCCGGCTCCGTGGCCTGGGGCTTGAAGCTCTTCCGCAAGGACGTGGCCTCGCCGCAGACCAGCAGGGCGAGCGGCGCATAGTGGTGCCGTACCCCGTGCGGCTGCAGGGCCGTCGGGTCGTCTGGCTTGCCTGGCCACTCGATGCTGCCGGTGGCGGTGCGGGCCGGGATCAGCCAGTAGTCGCCCGAGCAGTAGGTGTGGCTGGCCCCTGCCTTCGCGGGCTGGAAGCAGACCTGGATGCCGTCCTCGAGATCGAGCCAGGCGCCCTCGTCCGTCCCCTCGACGATGGCAAGAGCGCCATTCGCGGCCGGCTGGACGGCGGCCGATCCATAGTCCCAGCGGCGTAGCAGCGGATGCCTGGTTTTGTCCTGGCCGACCTTGGAGCTGTGTGGCTTCCGCAAGGTGACCTGCGTGCGCTCGGCATCCACCGTGGCGACCTGCGCCAGTGCCCCTTGTCTCTGGCCCAGGGCGACGTCGTCGTCCACGATCTCGACCCAGTCGTCCGGGGCCAGGCTCGCCCGGCCGTCGCTCCCCAGGTGCTCCAGGGTCAACATGATGTCGGACGAACCGCTCTCCGTCGTGAGGTCGATGATGGGAAAGGCCACTGAGCCGTTGTCCCGCGACCACTTGAACGTCGCGCCGCCCTCCGCCGCCTTGCCTCCGCTGTGGATCTCCACCCGGTAAAGCTGGTTTTCCAGCCCCCGGAAGCCTGTGTCGGGCGAGGCGACGCACGGCTTGGTGGGATCGCCGCCCAGCTTCGCCCTCGCCTTCAAGCAGCCACGGTTGGCGGGCTGCCAGACCTCGACCCAGTCCCGCCACATCTTGCCGGTGGCGTCGTTGGCCGTCGCCGGGAAGGGAGTCTTGTCGGCCGGCGCCTGATCGGTGACTCGCACCTGCCAGACCAGGCGAGCGCGCGTCGCGGTGTCCGGCCCCTGCAGGGCCACCTCGCGTATGCTGTCGTCCTCGATGTTGGTGAGGTGGCGCTCCCAGACGTCCAGATAGGCAAGGAAGGATGTCGTCGGGAGCTTGTCCTGGCTCCGGTCGCGCGGCAGGTCGGGCTGTGCGAAGTAGGTCGCGTTCGCGTCCAGGTTTTCACACAGCAAGCCGTCCACGTAGTAGCGGCCGGTCCCGAGCGTCAGGTCGGTGATCGTGGTCCCCTCGGCGCACACCCCGATCGCGAAACCTTCCTGGCCCTCCGGCCCGCCGTGCGGCCCGATCAGGTCCGCCGTCAGTCTCTCCAGGTAATAGAGCAGGATGGCCGCCTGCTCGTTCCAGTCGGCGTCGAGCTGAACGCGGCCCTGTTGCATCAGCACGCGCCTGAAACGCTTGCTGGGATCGAAGGTCAGACGGGAAAAGTCGCCTTTCATGATGCCCTCCTAGCCGGCGAAGATCAGACCCGCGTCGAGACCGGCCGGTGTGTGTTCGTCGAGCCGGGCGCGCAGGTTGGCGGTCCGCTGGGGTTCGTACAGGTCGTGAAAGGCGCCCATCTCCGACTCGTCGTCGGCGCCGCGCCGGATCTCCCCGGCGCAGCCGCCGGCGAGCCGGGCATAGTCGGGAGTGCCGTAGAGGGTGCTGCGGAACAGCGGGCGCACCCTCTCCCGCTCGCGCTGCTCGACCCGCTCACGCGTGGCGGGATCGGTCAAGCTCGCGGCCGCCGCCGCCTCGACGCCGTCGGGCTCGCAGCCGAAGCGGCGCGGAGTCCGCGAGCCCGGGACATAGGAGGAGAAGCGCAGGCAGCCGATCTGGCGCCTCGCCACCCGGAGGAGCCCGGTGAAGAGGCTGTTCTCCCCCAGCTCCAGGGCGTGCACCTGCACTTGGCCAAAGACGGTGCTGCGCAGCACCGTCAGCAGGGCGGGGGCGACCGGATGACCGGGGCTGCTCAAGGCCAGGCGCTCGAGGCTGGTGGCGTCGAGGATACAGTCGCTGATCCGGATCGGGATCGGTTCGGCTGGCACGTCCCTCTCGATCTGGATGGAACCCAGGATGCAATGCTCGATGACGACGCGCCCGCCGCGCCCGCCGCGCCCTCCGAAATCGACCAGCTCGAGGCTTGGCTCCGCCGGCCGGCAAGGCGTGCCGTCGCTCGCCAGCTCCCAGCCGGGCACCAGGGTCGAATGGCTCAGCGTCACGGCCGTCAGGCCGCCCTCGACCAGGACGCTCCCGCCGGTCACCATCAACCCGTCCAGGGTGAAAGCGCTGCCGGCGCCGCCTTTGACGGCGAGCGAGCCTGGCAGCGAGGTCTTCTGGCCGACGAGCCGCAGCACCGGGCGCCGGCGCCGGGCGGCGCGGAGCTGCAGCGTCTGTCCCTCCCGCAGCACGATGTTGACCTGCTCGACCTCGACGTAGACTCCATCGTCAGTGATCTCGATGACGGCATGCGCAGGCGGCTTGTCGCACCACTGTTCGAGCGCTGCGCCAAGGGTTCGGTACGGCTCTCCCTCTCCCACCTGGTAGTGGGTCGCGCCCGCCGGCTCGGAGAGCGGCCGGTCGTACTCGCCGCCGCCGAGGTCGGCGCTGAAGCCGTACTGATAGGAGACCCAGGCGCCTTTCTGCGGCGGTTGGCTGGGCGGGAAGGCGATGCGGCCCAGCTCCGGGTCCACCGCCACCTGTCCGCTCCGGGGTTGATAGCGCCAGCCGGTCAGGTCGGCGACGACGATTTCCTTCTCCTCGACCGCGCGCCGCCCGGCCTCCTGCGAGCCGTTGGCCGCTGGCTCGCCGACCCAGATCTGCAGGCTCTTGCCGTCGCCGTAGTAATCGCTCTTGTGGGCCGCGAAGGTCCGCCTGCCGAGCGGGATCGGCAGGTTGCGCCCGGCGGCCTTGGCGCCAACGCCGGCGGGCTCGGGCTCCGTCTGCGGCCGGACGTAGAGCGGCGTGTCGTTGCCCAGGGCGCTCACGCTGTAGCGGTTCGGCGCTCCCCCTTCTCCCGATGCCGCGCAGTAGGCCGGCGCCCGGGTGACGGCGTAGGAGCGCAGCCGCCAGACGAACAGGCCGAGCCCGGGGAGATTGGGGCGGCCGGGCGTGCGGGAGGAGGCGACGTGGCGCACGTCCGCGGTATGGGCCAGCTCGTCGAAGGGACCGTCGAGACGGTTCAGCGCCTCGCCCCGGCGCAGATCGACCGTCCGGCCGTGCTCGGGCCGGGAGTGGTTGAGGTGCTGCGTGAAGCTCAACAGCTCATAGAGCTCGACCGCTCGCGCCGGCCAGCCAGCCACGTCGCGGGCGAGCAGCTCGAGCAGCGCCAGTGTCCCTTTGCGCCGGCGGTAGCGCAGCGTGTTGGCGACCTCGCGGCGCGGGATGAGGATCTCGTGGCGCCGCCTCTCGGCGGTAGTCCGGACGGCGCCCGGCTCGCCGGCGTCGTGCACCGGCCGGTAGCCGACGAGGTCGCCGATGTAGGGCACCACCCAGTCCTGGCAGGTCTCGATGAACCAGTTCTCGTAGAGCTGGGCGATGTCGTCCTCGACGGCGTTGACCTGCTCGGCGATGACCTGGAGCAGCGCCTGCAGCGGAAAGCCCTGCTCGGCGTCGCGCTGCCGGTAGATGCTGGGGAGCAGCTGGTACAGGCGGTCTTGGCGGCCGCTCATGGTTTGCGCTCCTTGAGGATGAGCGTGTCGGGGACCTCGGGCGAGAGATAGACCAGCTGCGCCGGCTGGATGACGCCGTCCCTGCCCACCCGTTCCGGATAGGCCGGCACCCGAGGTTTGGGCTTTCCCGTCGTGAGCTCCGCCAGCTGCTTTTTCAGGTCCTCGGGGACGATGCTGCCGGTCGCCACGTCGAAGACCCGCAGGTCGGCGAGAGCGACGCCGCGGACCCCCTGGATGATGCGGTAGGCCTGGCTCAACACCGCGTCCTCGCCGAGCTCGCGGCGCGCGTAACCGAAGGCGTCGAGCATCGCCGCGCGCACCCGCGGCGCCACCGTCTCGAAGGCGTAGTCCGGCAGCACCTCGACCTCGGCGGAGACCACCAGCAGGCGCCGGTCGCGCGGCTGCAGCTGGACCGGCTGGCGCGGGTCGCCGAACCGCCGCAAGGCCGCCGCGAGGTTGCGGAAGAGGTCGGAGCTCTCGAGGATGGGGATGTCGTCCGCGCCGCTGATGGTGACGTGGACCAGCCGCACCCGCCCCTGGGCCAGGCGCGCCGAGCTCGCCTTGCCGATGCCGGCAAAGGTGCGGGCGAAGTCCGCGTAGTCCTGGACCGAGACTAGCCGCTCCAGGGCCATCACGGCGAGCGGCGCGTTGCGGCGCGCCTGGTCGCGGCTCTCCGGGTCGGCGCCGCCGCTTGCCGGCAGCGGATTGATCACCCCTTTGACGCCCAGCGGGCGGGTCGCCAGCTGGCTGATCTGACCGGCCTTGACGTTGCCCTCCTTGCCGATGCGGCTGCGGTAGGCGGCCCGGACGTTGGCCGAGCCGGTGGGCAGCCGCGCCCCCCGCTCGCCGTTGCCGAAGATCACGGTCGTTGCCCCGGAGTCGCCGGTCGAGAGGAGGTAGCTGCGGTCGGTTGGCCCCAGCGTGGCCAGGCCCTCCGCCTGGTGCCAGAGAAGGTCGTTGACCCTCACCGAGAGGGTGCTCGCGATGCCCGACGGCGTGGGGGCCGAGACGTAGGTTAGGGGCGGCTGGCGCAGGGTGAACTGCTGCAGCGTCCGGCTGCCGTCGCCGCTCCCCAGCAGCTCGAGCTTGGTCTCGCCGTGCGTGGCGTCCGCGACATTGCCATAGACCGAGACCGTGTCGCGCTTGTAGCAGTAGGCAAGGGGCGTCGCCAGGGCCAGCGTCGTATGGGTCCGCTCGCCCGGCAGATCGGCCGCTTCGCCGTTGGCCCCCGGCTGCGCCACCCTCGGTGGTGCCACCCCCTGCGAAACCCCGGCCAGCATTGCCAGCTCGGCGGCGGGGATCCCGGCAACAGCTACCGCCGCTCGCCCCTGGGGATCGAGCTCCCCGACGTCGGTGCGCTCCCCGCTCACGATCAACCAGCGGCCGGGGTCCAGGCCGTCGTACAGCCCGGCCAGCTCGATGTTCTGCCCGCAGACCGGCTCCGCGACCGGATCGATCGGCTCCTCGGCCAGTGCCAGCGGCACGCTCTCGGCGTACACGGCGGTGCCGCGGATGACCTCGAAGGTGTCTCTGAAGGTGTTTCTAAAGGTGTCTCTCTCGGCGAGCCAATCGCGGTCCAGCTCGATCCGCGTGCTCTTCGCCGACAGGCCGTACTCGGCGCGCGCCCTCTGGCTCACCGCCGCGACCCGGGCGATGACCAGCGGGCTGGGATCGAGCGCGGGCAGGCACCTCGGCCGCTCGAGCACGATCCAGCTCCCCGGAAGGATCTGCGGATAAGCCGCATCCAGCCAGAGGACGTTCGTCTCCTCGGTGGCCTTCTTGCCGGTGAGGATGAGCTCCCACTCCTTGGTGTTGGTGATGGCGCCGTTGTCCCCGCGCACGAGGTCCAGGGGCGCGTTGCTGCCGAATGGGGAAGCCTTGGTGCGCAGCGCCGCGACCTGCAGCTCCGGTGCCGGGGTGACGGGCACGTTCGCCCAGGCGGAGTAGAGGACGTTGCCCAGCTCCGGCCGCACCACCGTCAGCAGCCGGGCGGCGAGGTCCGACCCGGGGGAGAAGAGCGTCCGGACGTCGCGCTGCAGCCGCAGATCGTTGCGCGGCTGCGGCGGCGGGCGCTTGCCGAGCGCTGGCAGCACCGCCGAGAGCTGCGTGGTGTCGCGAAGCGCGGCCGGAGCCTGTCCCGCGGTCCGAGCCTGGCCCGCCGCCGGAGTCTGTCCTACTGCCCGAGCGTGGACCGCCGCCGGAGCCGGCGGGCTGTCTGCGGCTTGCATCGCCTCCAGCTCGCGTACGATGCCGGACACCGGCGCCCGTGGCCGCCACCAGAGCTCGACCTCGGCGCGGGTGCGGTCCTGCGGCGCATCGGGCGCGACGGCGACGACCCGGTAGAGGTCAGGCTTTCCGCTCGCGCCGGTGTCGACGAGCAGCGGATCGTTCGGCTTGAGCTGGGTCGCGATCCCCTGCAGATAGACCGGCGTGCGGCGGGGCGACTCGACGGTGACCAGCTGGCACATTCCCAGGTCGTCCTGCAGGGTCCGCACGCCCGTGATCAGGCTCGCGCTATCGAGGCCGGAGATCGCCACAGCGAGCCGCCGCTGCGCGTCGAGGTCGATCTCGATCACCCACCGGCGCGCCGGAAAGTTGAGCCTCAGATGGACGGGGATGGCGGCGGCGGCCGGGGCTCCGGAGACCTCGACGGCGACGGTCTCTTCCCTGACTGGAAGCTTGAGCTCGAACGGGCCGTTCATCAGCTGCCGTCGGTCAACTTTGGTGGAGTTGCTGGCATCGTCCAGGAATACCTGGGTCAGAAGGTAGTGCGCCCTCGGTTCTTGAGTCGTCAGCAGGCCCACTGTGACGCTCACCGCGACCGGCTTCTCCCTGACCAGGATGAGCTGTTTCGGCTGCTGCGGCCGGTTGAGCCGCACCGCCAGTCTGTTCCAGGCGGCGCGGGCGGTCAGGTCCCGGGAGGTCTCGAACGGCTGCGGCAGCTCGCCCGGGCCGGGCGCGCTCTGGGCGCGGGCGCCGGCGGGGATGACCGTCTCGGGCTCCTCGACGCTGGTCGAGACCGGCACGATCGGCGACCCAGGCGCGGCCGCCGGCTTGCGCTTCTCCTCGAGGTCGTAGGCCAGGTGGACGCTCGCGGCGACGCCGGGGCGCAAGCCGTAGCCCACCAGCCGCGCCAGCTCCAGCACCGAGCGCCTCTCGGTCGCGGTGCGCAGATAGCCCTCGTTGGCGATGCGCTCCTGGTAGAAGGTCAGCACGTCCGCCACCACCGCCCAGGCGTCGAGCAGGGCGATCGCCGGGTCGCTCGCCGCGCGCGTCGTGAGGCGGTTGAGCGCCGGATCGGGGTCGCCTGGCTGGCGCTGGGCGGGATCGGAGGGCGCCTGGTTGCTCGACAGCGCCGCCTTCATCGTCTCCAAAAAGGAAGAGTGGGTCCCCACCCGGTAGGCGAGCGCGTCGAGGCTGGGGCGGTTGGCGACCACTTGCGGCGTCAGCGGCTCGGTGCCAGCGCAGCAGCCGCAGTCGCCGCCGCCATGGCAGGCGCACGGCTCGCTCATCGCCCACCTCGAATCTCGAGCTGCAGCCGGCCGTGGTTGGGGAAGCGCCGATCGTTGTCCAGGCGGGCCATCTCCAGCGGGCCGAGCGGCAGGAAGCCGTTCTCGATCTCCTGGTTGGGGAGTTGGTTGAGCCGTTGGAATTTCGTCACCTCGACGCTCTCCACTCCGGCGACCGCCTGGGCGGCGGCCACCAGCCGGGAGAGGGCGATCCCTTGGCCGAGGATTAGGTTGTCGGGATGGAAGAAACCGCGCCGGCCGTCCGGCAGCGTCCGGTTGCCGAGCTCGTCGAGCAGGGCAGCCTCGACGTGGCCGCGCAGGAAGTGGGGCAGCACATGGACGGTCAGCCCGACGTCGAGCGCCACGCTCGCCGCCTGCTGTACCACCACGTCGTGCCCGAGGCGGCGGTAGCGGTGGAGCGCCTGCCGGATCTCCTCCAGCAGGCCCGAGACGTCGGTCTCGGCGCTCGAAGGGTCCACAGCCACCAGCACCTCGGTCCAGCTGCCGGTCCAGCGCAGGGTGGCCGCGGCGCGCAGCACCCGTCCCGCGAAGTCGCGCTCGACGAGGGCGGCGTAGTCGTCGGCGGTGACGGCGCGCTCGAGCTGGGCGCGGAAGGCGTCGGGCGCCAGCAGCCGGACCTCCGCGAGCGGCTCTGGGGCGGTGCCGCCCCGCGCGGGCAGCGGGTTGCGCGGCGCAAGGCTCGCTCCCGAGAGCGCGGCATTGCGCAGCACTAGGTGGCGGAGCGCGCCGGCGCCGATGTCGCCGGACGGTCCGTTGCCCACTCTGTACCTTGCGGTCAAGACCATGCCGGGCAGCAGCGGGCGGCCCAGCTCGCCGTCTCCGAAGCGCAGCTGTCCGCGGCCGTCGTCGTCCACCTCGACCACGAAATGGGGATCGTCCGGCCCGCTGCCCAGGAGGTCCGGCTGGGCGCTCCAGGCCCCCGCCGCGGCGGGGGCAAGCTTCGCAGTGAGGATCACCGCGGGCAGCGCCTGCCGCGGGTCCTGGACCAGCAGCCGCGCCGCCGGCATCTGTTTGGCGCCGGCCGGCAGCGGCTGGCAGAAGGTGATCGGCCCCAGCTGCAGGCTGATGTTGAAGCGGCCCGGGCTCGCGGCCACCTCGGAGAGCTGGCCCTCTGCTTCGCACCGGGGCACGCTCGGCGCGGGCGGCACGGTCCACGGCGGCTCCCCGAGGTCCCTGCGAGCGGAGTCGGACAGCGGCTCCTCGACTATTGTGCGGCCGTGGTCCGCCAGGAAGAGGTTGCCGCGCGCCACGCTCACTCCCGTAAGCAGCGCGCATTCGGATGGCCTGCCGACCGCCGACAGGCAGAGCGGGAAGGGCAGCGCGTCCTCGGGCGCCCAGTCGATCTCCAGCACCGGCTGCCCCTCCTGCTCCTCCGTCCGTCCGTAGAGCGCGTCGACGCCAGGCGTGACGCGGACCAGCCGCACGACGTGCCGGTGGGCCGGATCGGCGTCGGCCTCGATGCCGGTTTGCGGGCCCTTCACCTCCTCGAAGAGGAGAAGGTCGTCCTTCTCCAGGTAGAGCCGGTTTCCAGGCGCCCCGTCGCACAAGGGCCGCCGCCGAGGCGGCCCATCGCACAAAGTTGCGCGCGTCGCGCCGCGCGACAAGCAGCACTCGCGGTCGCCCCAGGTGTAGAGCTGGATCTCGTTGTGCGCCTTACGCAGCTTGATGGCCTTGCCGGGGTCTGCCGCCAGCGGCTCGAAGACCTCGTAGCTGGCGCCGGGCAGATGGCTCAGCTCGTCGTCGGCGAGCGGCTTGCCAGCAGGCGGCGGGGCGGGATCGGGCTCGGTGATGCAATAGAAGTCCTGCGCCGGGAGCTGGTAATCGCCGTCCGCGCAGACGAACACCCAGGTGCGGGCGTTGCACCCTTCGTGCATGGGGTAGTCGACCAGCCGTGCATGGCGGCGCACCGAGATCCGCCGCCGCGCCGTGCCCAGGTAGGCCTCGGTGGCGACCGCGTCCTGGTAGTAGCTCAGGTGATCGCCGGCGTAGGCCAGCAACTCCACCAGGGCGATCCCCAGGTCCGGCACGTGGCGCTCCCGCCAGTCTGGCAGGATGACGGCCAGGCGGTCGAGAATCGCCTGCCGGAAGCTCGAGTAGTCCTTGGCGAGGTAGTTGATCTCCGGCTCCTCGCGCGGCTCTGGCGGGCAGGGCGGCTCGACCTTGCAGTCGAGATCGCTCGGGCAGCCGATCTTCCAGTCGAGCGGCAGGCAGTCGTAGCGCGGATCGAAGCCGGGGAAGGGGTTGCCGGTCGGCCGGCCGCGCTCGTCCAACTCGACCAGGCAGAGGGTGTAGGGGGAGAAGCTGCCGGGCCGGTCGACGGTCAAGACCAGGTAGTCGTCCTGCTCCGGGTCCGCCAGGCGGAACAGGCGCAGGTCCACCACCCGCACTTCCCGCGCGCCGCTCTCGCATCCTCGGATGACGACGTTTTCCGGCCCCATCGACTCCGGCGCCTTGCCGAGCAAGAAGACGGTGAGCGTCAGCTGGTCGTCGCCAACCTCCAGGTAATCCAACCCGTTGAGGTGCTCCGCCGCGCGCACGTCGCGGCGGCGCCGCTCGTCACGGCAAGTCAGGGCGGGCCGGCCGTTCATGGGCCGCTCCGGGCGAAGGACTCGGCGCGCGCCGAGCCGGTCGCGCGCACGACGTACTGCACGACCACTTGCAAGGTCGAATCCCGGCTGGTCACTTCGAGCGCCTTGAGATCGATCAGGTCTCCCAGCCAGCGCTGCAGTGCGGCCTGGATGGTGAACTGCAGGGTCGCCGCGAGCTCGGGGCTGTTGGGCGCGAAAACCAGCTGCAGCAGGCCGCTGCCGAAGTCGGGCCGGTTGACGCGCTCGCCGGGGTTGGTGAAGAGCAGCTGTTCGATCATTTCCCGGATGTGGTCGTCGTCCGCGGCCGTGGCGGTGCGCCCGAGGCGGTCGAAGTGGAAGGGGAAACCGACGTTCATCGCCGCCTCACACTCCCGTCGCGCGGTTCTGCGTCGCGGTGACTACCAGCGGCGTGAGAGTCGGTGCGCAGATCGCCTGGCTGTCGAGCAGCAGCAGCGGCTGCCCGTCCGAGGTGAGCCGCGTCGCCGCGCTCACCCACTGCGCGGTGAGGCAAGGGCCGTTGCCGGCGAGCGGCGGTGGCAGCGTGCAGCCGGCGACCAGGTAGGGGCTGGCGATGGTCACCGTCGGCAGCGCGCTCACCGTTACCCGCGGGTTGGGTGCCGTAGGCTGGGCCTGGCCGCCGTGCAAGCAGAGCACCGTGGCGCCGACATGGAGCAGGAATCCGGGCATCGCTCGCTCCCTTCAGGTGACCACCAGCGCGCCGTCGTTGATGGTCACCGAGGGGCCAACCATCACTAGGCTCGCCCCCCTGCCGTTCTGGATATAGATCCCGGAGTCGTTGACGATGAGGAACACCCCGCTGTTGCTCTTGAGCATGATCCCGCCGCTGGGGCCGGGCAGATCGCTGATCACGATGGCGTTCTGCCCGGTGGTCTGGAGGACGATGTTCGGGTCGCCGGGCAGCCCGGCGAAGGCGAGCGTCGGCACTTCTGCCGCCGTCCCCCAGAACCCTCCCGTCCAGACGGGGAAGTCCGGGTCGCCCTGCTCGAACTGCACCCAGACGCCGGCGCCGATCTGCGGCACCACGAACGTCCCCATCAGCTTGCCGGCGATCGGCACGCACGGCATGGCCCAGCTCGTGGGGATGAGGTTCGAGACGTCGGGGACGATCGCCTGGATGCGGCCGATCTGCAACGGGTCGATATTGTTGACCACCGTCGCCCGGTAGAGGCCGTAATACCTCTTTATTTCGCTCATGCCGGCACCGTGGGCAGGGTCGAGATCAGGCCGTTCCGGGCGAGCGTGAAGCTCTGCTTGTACTCGCCGCGCTTGATGTTGTGGGTCACGCTTTTGACATAGTGCAGGCCGTCGAAGGCCGGCCCGGCGCCGCGCACCCCGACCAGCTCGCGGGCACGCAGCGGCCGGCCGTAGCGCAGCACGTCGAGGGTGCCCGACCCCGAGACCGCGTCCGCCGACCGCGCCGCCTTGGCGAGGCCGATCAGGGCCGCCCGCACCGGCCCGTACTTGCCCGTGCCCTCGATCCACTCGATGTTCTTCGGCAGCGGCGGCACCAGCCCCAGCGGCGGGTTGAGCGGCGTGATGTCGGGGATCGGGATCGGGATCGGCGCCTTCGTCTCCTGGTTGTAAATCAACAGGACGGGCAGCGTCGCCGACTCGGCGTTGAAGTTGAAAGTGAGCGATTCGACGTTGGTCTCGGCGTCCATGTTGGTGTTCAAGGCCCGCTGCGGCACTCCGACCTTGATCTCGGGCCCCCAGTAGGCGACGTTGGTCCCCGGCGCCGGGCCGGGCTTCAGATAGAAGACATAGCCCACGTCGTCCGCGAGCTCCTGGATGTAGCGGAGGTCCGTGCCCTTCTGGCGCGGGATCTCCTTGGTCGGGATCGGCACGTCGAGCAGGACGCTGGGGACGACCAGCGGGATGATCCCGAACATCGCGTACTTGGCGATCATCAGCAGCACCCGCGCCTCTGCCGGCATGGCGGGAAAAGGGAAGCCGCTGAAATCGATCCAATTCATGACCGCGGTCAGATCGACTCCCGTGACGGTGAGCGTCGACATGCCCGCCGTGCTGCCGGGGCTCACGTCCTGCCGGGTGATCACGCCGTCGATCAACACCTCCGGCGTGCCGTCGATGGTCGCGACCAGGATGACCCGCAGGACCGGCGGCACGCTGCCGCCGGCGAGCAGGAAGAGGGTGTGCAGCGGCGAGCGGTTGCTGAGGTTGAAGGTCAGCTGAAAGCCGCTCGGGGTGCGCGACTCCGCGGTGGTGGTCACCTGGACGCTGGTCAGGTCGTCCATCACCACCTGGGGCGCCGGCACTGCCACCACCGGTCCCACCAGCAAGGTCAGATAGAAACCCTGGTTCATCCCGGCTGCCCCTGGACCCCCTGTGGCAGGGTGATGCGCAGCCGCCGCCCGATCTCTTCCGTCAGCTCATCGGGCCGCAATGCGCGGTTGGCGTCGCAGATGCGCCAGAACTGCTCGGGATCGCCCAGGTAGGCCGCCGTCACGTTGTCCAGCCGGTCGCCCTGGGTGACCGTGTGCACCTGCAGCAGAACGAGGCTCTCGGGCTGCGGCGCGAAGCGCCGGAGCAGGTAGACGATGATCTTCCCCGCCGCCGTCTCCAGCTTGGCGGTCCCCAGACCGTGATAGCGGCTGGTCTCCGGGAACGGATCGGTCGCCGGGATGCCCAGCTGCTGGACGGCCTGCAGCAGATCGATCATGGAATGCCTCCGATGCCGAGCGCGCCGAAGGTCCCGGCCTGGGCCTGGGCCGCCAGGCGCTCCTTCCCCTTCTGGTAGGTCATGTACAGATCGCCGCCCTTGTTGTCGAAGCCGAGGTCGTTGACGTTCAGCACCCGCATGCCGAGGCTGACCCTTGCCCGGATCGGGTTGAGATTCTGATCGAAGGCCTCCTCGGTGATGCTGAGCTCGGTGATGCGCACCGGCAGGATGCGCACCTCGCTCCACACGAAGAGCGTCAGCGGCGCCAGCATGGGAGCGATCTCCAGCGTGCCCGCCTGCGCCAGGCTGTTGTTGGCCAGCAGCCGGGCGCTGGTCGGGTAGAGGATCGTCTCCAGAGCGGCGAGCACTGGATGGAGCCCCAGCTGCGCCGCCATCTGGTTCTGCCCCTCGGTCGGCTTCTCCAGCTGGTCGGTCACGTCGAGCTCCGCTTCCAGCTTGAACGTCTCGATCGGCGGCGCCTTCAGCCGCAGCGCCTCCGACCGGTCGCCCCCCTCGGCCCCGACCCCCTGCACCTGCAACGTGCGCGACAACGAATCCGGGTTGTACTGCAGCGTGATGATGCGGAGCACGGCCCCGCTCACCAGATCGATGAGCACGATGCCGCCCTTGAGCAAGCGCGGGGAGCCGGGGAAGCTGGTCATGATGCGCTACCGTCGCCAGAGCGGCTCACGACAAATCCATGGCGAGATGGGTGTAGGAGTCCGCATTCAGCAATGGCTGCGTACCTACTCCTGGGTAGCCTGGGGAATTTTCGTAGACATCCGCGGTCATGAAGCTCATGGCGGCGTGCAAAGACTCGTGCAGAACGCAGTAAGCCGGGAATGGGGAAGGATGGCTTAGTGTGTTCACATCTTTGGGGTTGGTGCATATCGCCGCGGCATTCGACCCGAAGGCCGCCCATCCGCAGGCTCCCTGGCACTTCGGAGTCTCGGCGCTGTCACAGGAGAACGGAATCCGCCCCAGTGCCACCCTTGCAACCTTTAGGCGGCCGCTGATCAGCGATGCATTTTCTGCAACTCCGTAGGTAGGACCGAAGTTCCGTCGCAGGGCCGCGAGTACCGCAGGCTTCAACTGCGACTCCTCGAGTTTGGGGATGGCTTTGTTCAACCAGCCGCGCGCGTCGAAGATCGCCTGATGGATTTTGTTGATCTCCTGCTTGGTGCAGTTCGGATTGGCGCCGAGCCGCTGCAGACGCACCGGGCCTGGCGCCACTCTCCCCAGGCGAGGCCGCTCGGATCCCCGCTCTTCCATAGCCGAAGCAACCTTGTCAGCCTCTTGCTCATGAGGATCATTCGTGTGACCTATCTCGAGGGGGCCAGTGGCACTCTTCGCCCCCTGCTGCACAACGTGCGTCAGCTCGTGGGCGAGCAACCTGTTTCCATGGGCGGTTCCGGGAGCGTATTGTCCAGTCGCGAAGACGATATCGGGCCCTACCGTGTAAGCCAGCGCATTGACGCTGCGGGCCGACTCGGCGGCTCTGGCATCGGTGTGCAGGCGCACCTGACTGAAATCATGCCCAAAGCGCGGCTCCATGAACGCGCGCGTCGCCGGCTCCAGCGGCTGCCCAGGCGAGCGCAACACGGCGTGAACGCTGGGCGGAACGGCATTGGCTCCGGGGCCGTTGCTCCTCCGGCGCTGCAGGCTCTGTTTATCCTTGCGGCATTCCGCGCACTTGCCGCCTCCCGTATGGTGGCCACACGAACAGTGTCGCCGCAACAGGCCCGGCGACGCCTGCAGCCCGTCGCCAATTCTAGGGCCCTTACTGTGCGATAGGATGTTCATGGCATTCCAGCTCCGAGTTTAGAGATTCGGAAGTTTGCCGCAGGCCGCCTTGGCGTCATCTCCGACATTGTGACTATCTACGCCGCAATTGTGAATGAACTCGTGGAACATGGAGGCGGCGATCGCCCATCGGCCGATTTGATATGAATTCTTGGTATAGGCGACGTTGTTGGGACGGACGCTGGACGCGAGCCGCGTTGCACCAGGGGTCGTGCGCTTCCATAGAAGGGTGTCGTTGTAGATTCTGGGCAGCGTATGGCTTGTTTCACCTGGACAATGCTTCTTGAAAAACCCATGGCACGTGGAAAAGGTCTTCGGATCGTTCACAACCTTGCTCACAATGTCCATGGCTTTTGTGACACGCTTCCTCTCGTCCTTGGGCACCTCAATATAGCTGGGGATCGGAGGAGCTCCTGATCCATAGGACCACCGCTGAAGCATCAAGGCGGTGGATCGGCGAGAGACGGGGACTAGAGAGCTGGGGCCCGCCGTTTCGCCGATCCACTCGGCGATGACATCCGCTTCTCGCTCGAAAGAGTCCCCGGGCTGCCCGATCTCGAGTGGGTATCGAGCGGTGGCGGGCCCCTGCTGTACGGCGTGCGTCAGCTCATGCGCGATAAGCCTTCGCCCCTCCATCGTCTGCGGTGCATACTGGCCGGCATCGAATACGAGATCGTGCCCGACGGTGTAGGCAAGCGCATTGACCGCCCGGGCCGACTCCGCCGCTTTTGCGTCTGTATGCACACGCACACGGCTGAAATCCCGGCCGAAGCATGGCTCCATGAAGGCTCGCGAAGCCGGATCGAGCGGCTGCCCCGGAGAGCGAAGCACCTGGTGCACGACGGCTGGCACGCCGTGGGCCTCTGCGGATGCGGCTTTCCGACGCTGCAACTCCTGCTTCCTCTTGTTGCACTCCTTGCACTCCCCACCGCTGTCGCGCTGGCCACATGAACAGCTGCGTTGCAGGAATCTCCGAGATGCCTGGTTGACGCTTTTGGCATGGGTGGGTGTCAGCGTCTGTCGATTCACTTCCCGATCCCCCCGTACACCGCCCCGGCGATCTGCTTTCCGAGCTGCCGTGGATTCCCCTCGCCACCTATCTGAAAGCCACCCGCCTTGAGCGAAGGCACCGCCCCGCCGGCCGCCAAGCCCGGTCCTACCCCGCCCCGCGCCAGCAACCGCCCGAGCTCGCCTTCGAGCGCGGCCAGCAGCACTGGCCAGTGGCCGGGCTCGACCGCGATGCCGTCCAGGACCAGGCGCTCGATGTGGAGGCGGACGTTCATGCCGTCACCGCAGCCGGCTCGCGCCAGGCGAAGTCGTCGTGGTTGATCGGCAGCTTCAGCTTCTCGCACTCGGTGCGGGCGGCGGCGAGCACCAGCGGCATGTTGACCGGCGTGCCCGCCCGGGCGGCCAGGAAGGCGGCGTTGATCGCCACGTTGTTGATGTCGCCCCCCTTCAGGTTCAAGCGCGCGAGGCGGTCGAGATCCAATCCCGCGGTGGGTGTGGCTGGCGGGAAGATCCGCCGCCAGATCTCCCGGCGCTCGACCGGGCTCTGGGCGTTGAACTCGACGATGAAGCGCAGGCGGCGCAGGAAGGCGGTGTCCAGGGCGCTGCGCATGTTGGTCGCCAGGATCGCCAGGCCGCGGTACGACTCGATGCGCTGGAGGAGGTAGTTGACCTCGATGTTGGCGTAGCGGTCGTGGCTGTCCTTGACCTCGCTGCGCTTGCCGAAGAGGGCGTCCGCCTCGTCGAAGAAGAGGATCGCCCCGCCGTCCTCGGCGGCATCGAAGAGGCGGCGGAGGTTCTTCTCGGTCTCGCCGATGTACTTGCTGACCACCGCCGAAAGGTCGATGCGGTAGAGGCTCAGGCGAAGCTCGTTGGCGATCACCTCGGCGGCCATCGTCTTGCCGGTGCCGCTCTCGCCCGCGAAGAGGGCGTTGATCCCCAGCCCGCGGTTGCGCTTGTCGGCGAATCCCCACTCCCCGTACACCTTGCTGCGCTGCTCGACCTGGGCGGCAATCTGCTCGAGCAGGGCTTTCTGCGTAGCGGGAAGGACGATGTCCTCCCACGTCGCTTTGGGCTCCAGGCGCTGCGCCAGGGCGTCCAGCCGCGGCCGGGAGACGGCAAGACTGGCGTCCCAGAGGCGCCGGTGGAGATCCTGCTCGTCCGCGACTGGCACGGCGAGCGCCTCCCGGGCGACGCGGCGAATGGCGGCGAGGCTGAGGCTGAACTGACCGGCCAGCAGGGCGGGGCTGCCGGGCGCGGCGTCGCCGAGCGCCGCGGCCCAGGCCGCCCGCTGCTCGGCCGGTGCCGCCTTGCCGACGTCGAGCGCAAAGGCGCCTTCGCCGGCCTCCCCCAGCTCGGGCCGCACGTCCCGGACTCCCACGAAGAAGAGGCCCCCGCTGCGGGCGAGGAAGCGGGCAAGGGGAGGTGGCTGTCCCTCGGCCGACGCGGACCGGTCCAGGTCGTGGGCGTCCAGGTAGAGGGCGAGCGGCCAGAGGGCGGCCTCGCGCTGCAGCAGCCGGGCGAGGGTCTCGAGGTCTCCGGCCTGGACCGGCAGGAGCTCGGCCGGCAGGCGGTAGAGCCGCAGGCCGAGGGTCCCCGCAATGTGGCGGGCGACGTCCTGCTTGCTCGCCGGGTCCGGGCCGACGAGCTGCACGGCCGGCAGCCGCCGCCCCGCCGCGGTCTGTTGCAGACGCTGGAGGATGGCCTCCACCGCCGCGCTCTGGGAGGGTGGCAGCTCCGCTTCCCCCTCCTCTTCGGCGCGCGGAGCGAGCTCCAGCAGCAGCGTCGCCAGGCGGTCGTCGAGGTAGTTCAGCCCTTTGACATAGTTGACGATCCGCTCGTCGGCGCGTAGCGGGCTGGCGGTCAACGGCTGGGCGCCGGGCTGGTTGATCTCGATCAACCGCCAGCGCCGCAGCGGCGCCTCGGGCGACAGCACCTGCCAGGCCGCATCCTCGAACAGGGCGAGGGCGAGCGCGAAGGTCGGGTAGGGGCGGGACGGGTCGTCCTGAGCCCGGGCGCAAAGCGCGGCCGTGCGGGTGTCGAGCTCCATCGCCGCGCAGAGGAGAAGCACCTCGCGCTCGAAGCGCGCCAAACCGAGCCGCTGGCCCAGGAGCACCAGGGCCGGCGGTGGATCGGCCGCCTCGGCGGCCGCCATTGCCGCCGCTGCCGCCTCGATTTGCTGCTCGAGGCTTGCCTGGCCGGCCGCGGGCAGGGGGAGCGCGGTTGGCCGGGACGAAGCCGCGGCGGCGGCGGTCGCGGCGGCTTTGGCGGAGGACCGGGAGAGAGGCCGGTCCTTGCCCGAGGGCGCTGCGGGCCTGCCGGGCGCCGGGCCACCGGCCGGCGGCGCGGACGATGGCGGCGGCACGGGCGGTCTGGCAAGCTCGGACTGGCCGGACTGGCCGGACGGGGCGAGCCGCTTCAGGCGCAGGTGCAGCCAGGTGAGCGCCGCCCCCAGGTAGGCGTCGTTGCCCTGCTCCCAGGCCGCCACGGGATCGGTCACGAGATCACCACCGTCTGGTCGGCGGCGAACTGCGGCTTCGCCGCGGAGAGATCGATCGGAATGCTGTCGACGCCGTCGACCCGCAGGCGGACGACATAGGTGCCGGCCGCCACGCCCGCGACGTTGAAGCTCAGCGTGCCGGTTTGCGCCGGATGGGCGGAGGCCCGCACCTCGCGGTCGCCGAAGAGCAAGGAGACCCGCTGCTCGGGATGGACCTCAGGCGTGCAAGTCACCGTCACCGTCACGTCTCCCTTCGGCGCTGAGAGCGGCGAGACGACGATCTGCGGTGCCAGGGAAAAGGGCAGCTCGCCGCTCGAAAGGTCCAGCTCAGGGGGCCGGCGAGCGATCACCTGCGCCGTGTAGATTCCCGCCGGCCAGCTGGTCTTCGACGGGTTGCCGGCGGGCTCGTCGGGGCCGGGGAGGCGCGCGACGATCTCGCCGTCTCCCACCACCCGAAGCGCCAAGAGCGTGAAGGGTCGGAAGTCGCGCGGGCCGCGGAAGACGACCTGCGTGCCGGTCGCCAGGTGCTCGCCGGTGAGCAACAGTTCCTCCCCCAGCCGCACGCCGGGCAGCTTGGTGACCGGGCGGACCGCTTCGAGCAGCGGCGGGAAGCTGGTCAACACGGTTGGCCCGCGGTCGCCCTCGCCGCGCATGAGAACGGGCAACGGTGCCAGCAGGGGCCGCTGGCTCTCGAGCAGGACCACCGAGACCAGGTAGGCGGCCGAGAGCCGGTAGGGCGTCTGAAAGGCGGTCCAGAGCTTCGAGATCTCCTCTGTCGACAGCGGCTGGGGGACGATCCGCACGCGCTCCACCTGGTCCTGCAGATCGCTGCCGGGCAGGTTCGCGGCGGTGGCGCTGGCGATCTCGGCCGCCCCGAGCACGGGGTGATCGTGGAAGATCCGCATCGCCTGGCCGAGCAGGCTGTGGCTACGCAGGTCTTCCGGGTCGCCGCTGTAGGCGGTGAGGAGGTAGTAGAGGTTGAGTGGCAGCGGAGCGACCGCCTCGCCGGATTTGGCCCGGCCGGGCACGTCCTGGTTGCGCCAGGCAGCGTCGAGCGAGCTCTGATAGAGGAAGAGATTGACCTGGTCGCTGGTCACGTTCTTGCCCGCGGCGTCGGGCGGCAGCAGGGTCACCCTGCCGATCCCGCCGCTCAGCAGGACCTGGCGCAGGGTCGCGGTGGTGGCGGCGATCGCCAGTGCGTTGCTCATCCTTCTCGTCCTCTTGAGCGCCGGCGCAGGTACTCCTCCAGGTTCGGCCCCGGCGCCGCGGCCGCTGCCCCCTTGCGAGCCGGGGCGGTGGGCGCTGGCATGGCCCGCACCTCGAGGCGTCCGATGGTCACCTGAATGGTCGGCGCCGGTGCCTCCGCCAGTCGCCCCCGCAGGGAGGTTGGCGGGAGCAGCGCGGCGCTGGCAGGGGGCGGAACGGGCGGGGCGAAGGTCACCCGCGGTTGCAGCCGAACCGCGGCCGGGGCGTGCTCGTGGTTCTCGCCATGTTCCCTGTTCTCGCTGCGCACTCTCTCTTCGCCGTGCGACGCCGGCCGGGCGGGCGCGTCGACCGGCGCTGCTGGCAGCGCTAACTCCGCGACCGGCCACGGTGACGAGGCGGGGGAGAAGAGAGGTGCGGGAACGCCAGGCGAGGCCGGACGCTCGGGCATGGCCGGAGCTGCTCGCCGCGTCAACCCCTCGACCGGCGGCGCCGAAAGGACGGTCGGAACGAGAGGCACCGGAGCTGCAGGCGGGGTCGGGAGCTCGGGCACGGCCGGCGTTGCCGGCGGCGTCTTCGAGGCCTGTGGTGGTGACGACGCGGCCGGAAGAAGAGGCACCGGAGTGGCAGGAAGGGGCGAGAGCTCGAGCTCGGCCGGCTCGACCCGCGTGGCGGTCGGCCGCCGGTGCCGCGGCGGGACGCGCTCTTCGGCGAGCCCAGCCGACTGCGGCGACCTGGCGCTGGGCGCGGTGGAGGCCGCTGCCTCCGGACCGCGAAGCGCTGACTCGGGCTCCGCGGCAGCGGCGCCCGGCAGCGGCGCCGGCTGCACCCGGTCTCCGCGAGGCTCTGCGCCGGCCAGGGCTGACCGCGGCGGGGGCAAAGGGGAGAGGGAGGACGGACGAGAGGACGATTGCACCGCCGATGCCGCTGATGCCGCCAATGCCGCCGCGGCACCCTGGGCGCCAGATTCCTCCCCGGGAGCGGTTTCGTCCTCGATGCCCGGCCCGGCGGCGAGGGCCGCCGGCTCGAACCGGGACTGCAGTCGGGGCTCGAGGGCGTCCGCCCGGCCCAGGCTCCTCGCCACCAGGCTGCCCAGGAAGTCGCTCATCCGGCCACCATGCGCAGGTAGGCCTGGCGCCGCCGGGGACCGAGCGCCAGCACCTCCGCCTCTCGCCAGCCGTAGGCCGAGGCGAGGAGGTGCACCTCGCGCAGGGTGCGCTCGGCCCAGGCGGTGATCTCGGTCCAGAAGAACGACAGGATGTCGAACACCGGCTCCCAGCGGTGCCCGCAGGCCGGACAGCCGAGCGCGATGCGGACGTCGGCCTGAGGATCGCTCCGCTCCATCCGCTCGGCGACGGCGCGGACGACCTCCTCGGGCAAATCGGCGGCAGCCGCGGGGCGGCCGCCGAGCTCGGCCGACAGCACGCACTGGCCGAGCAGCAGCTCGCGGCCGGCGGCCTCCCCGGCCGCATCGAGAGCGCTCAGAGCGGCCAGGTCGAGGCTGTTCGGCAGGCGGAAGCGCACCGTCCAGCCGTCGCCGGTCAGCTCCAACGGTCCGGCCGCCCCAGCCTTGGGCTCGGCGCGGATGTCGGCCGCCCGAAAGGCGGTCTCCAGCCGCGCGCCGCAGGCGGGACAGCTCGCGACGCTCACCAGGTCCGGTCCAAAGGTCCCCTCGCGCAGCTCGAGGAGGAGGGCGTCCCGCCGGCCGATGGAAAGGCCGGCGAGCTCCTCGCCGGGAGTCTCCGGGCAGGCGCCGGCCAGCAGGGCCAACGCCTGTTCGACCGGGGCCTGGTCGGCGCCGCGCTCCCAGACCTCCAGCAGCTCCCTCGCCGCGAGCGCGTGCATCGTCTACGCCGCGGGTTCGGTGAAGGTGGGCTCGGTGGGCTCCGGCACCTCGACGTCGCGCTGCCAGCCCTCGTTCTCCAGCTTGATGTGCTGGAGGGCGACGGCGTTGGCGTTGGCGTCGAGATCGGGGAGCGCCTGGTATTCCGAGACCCAGCAGCGGTAGATCTTGTAGGACAACACCGTCTGGCCGGCCTCGTTCCTGACCTCGATGATGATGTCCTTGCGGAAGTCCTTGAGCGACGTCTCGGTGTTGGAGCCGTAGTTCCACACCTTGTTGGCCCACTTCTCGAACTCGGTGTCGTGGGTCACCCCCCGCTCCAGGGTGATGGCCTCGTACTTGCTGCGCCCGGGCGACTTGCGGCCGGTGCTCGGATCGCCCCCCTCGCGGTGCTCGACCACCTCGGTCGTGCGCTTGAGAGCTCCGACTTTGCTCACCCCCGCCACGTACCGGCCGTCCCACTTGACGCGGAACTTGAAGTTCTTGTACGGATCGAAGCGTTGCGCGTTGACGGTGAATTGGGCCATTTGCCGTTCTCCTTAGGTCACGATCTGGCCGGCTATCTGCTGGATCTGGAGGATCACGAACTCCGCCGGTTTCAAGGGCGCAAAGCCGACGACGATGTTTACCCTTCCCAGGTTGATGTCGTTTTGCGTCGTGGTCTCCTTGTCGCACTTGACGAAGTAGGCGTCGCGCGGCGTCTGGCCCTGAAACGCCCCCTGGCGGAAGAGGTTCTGCATGAAAGCGCCGATGTTGAGGCGGATCTGCGCCCACAGCGGCTCGTCGTTGGGCTCGAAGACCACCCACTGCGTGCCGCGGTAGAGGCTCTCCTCGAGGTAGAGGGCGAGCCGGCGCACGGGGACATACTTCCACTCCGAGGCGAGCCGGTCGTCGCCCTGCAGCGTGCGCGAGCCCCAGACCACGCGCCCGGCGGCCGGAAAGCTGCGCAGGCAGTTGACGCCCAGCGGGTTCAGCTCGCCGTTCTCCCCGTCGGTCAGGTTCACGCTCAGCTGCGCCACCCCCACCAGCGTGGCGTCGAGTCCGGCGGGAGCCTTCCAGACCCCGCGCTGGGTGTCGGTGCGGGCGAAGATGCCCGCCACCGCGCCGCAGGGGACGAACTCCTCGAGCCGGTTGTCGCGCAACGGGTCGAACTCCTGCACGCGCGGGAAGAAGAGGGCGGCGTTGCGGGCCTGTTCGCCGGACAGGCCGAGGTCGGTCAGCGCTTTGCTCTTGTCCTTGGTGATGTCGTTGGTGCTCTTCCACTCCACAGGAGGGTCCACGATGAGCAGGGCCCGGCGCTTCAGGCAGTAGGCGAGGGCCGCCTGGTAGACGGTTACTTTGGTCGAGTCGTCCCGCTTGTCCGCCGGGATGCAGAGCAGGTTGAAGAGATCGGCCTGCTCGAGGCTGAACAGCCCTTGCTTGTTTCCCTCCTTCCCCGGGCCGGTGAAGTCGGTGACTTCCAGGAAGCTGCCGTCGCTGGCATTTGGCGGGGAGACCGTAGTGTCCGCTTCTGCAGCGAGATGAGCGTCCGGCTTCGTCCCGGGCAGTCCTCCGTCCTGCACCCGCACCAAGCTGGATTCGTTGGCCAGGACCTTGTCGACCTGCCGCGGGTGCCCGACGACGACCGACACGTTGCGGAAGATCTCCACCGGACCCTTGTCACCGTCGCGGACCACTAGGTTAAAGAGGTCGGCAGCGCCGTCGCCAACCACGTCGTGATCGATCCTGGCGCGAAGGCTGTTCCCCCAGGCACCTTCGCTCGCCGCCTCCAGCTTGAGTTTCTTGACGTTGAGGGTCGCCTTGGCGGCGGCTACGGCGGTGGCGATCGCGAAGTCCTGTGCACCGCTCGCCGCCTGGGCCACGCTGGTAGGGCTCGCGTCTGCCGCGGCGGCCGCCACACTCGCCGCGTTGGCGACCTCGTTTGCTGCAGTCCTCGATGCCGGCGTGCCGCTCTTGAACTCGTCCGCCCTCCTGCGGGCGGCCCTGACCACGACGTCTTTCGTGGCACCGGTCACATTCGCTGCATTCGCCGCGTCGGCGACGGCCTTCGCCGCGGCTTTGGCATCTTCTGTGGCCTTCGCCTGAGTGGCGGGTGTGGCTATGGCAATGGCTGTACCCTTTGCGTCAGTCGCCGCCTGGGCCACGTTGGCAGGGGTCGCGAGTGCCCCTGCCGCCGCATCCGCCGTTGCCTGGGCGACCGCGTTCGCGGCAGTTTTCTGTGCCAGGGGGCCGGTCTTGAACTCGTCCGCCTTGGTGCGTGCGGCCGCGGCCACGGCGTCTTTCGTGGCACCGGTCACATTCGCTGCATTCGCCGCGTCGGCGACAGCCTTCGCAGCGACGGTGGCGTCTGCTGTGTCCTGCGCCTGAGTTGCGGCTGTGGCAGTTGCAACGGCAGTGTCGTGTGCGCTGGTCGCCGCGTTGGCCACGCTGGCAGGAGTCGCACGTGCCCCTGCCGCCGCGTCGGCCGCTGCCTGGGCAACTGCGTCCGCGGCAGTTTTCTTTGCCAGGGGGCCGGTCTTAAACTCGTCTGCCCTCGTACGCGCGGCCGCGGCCACGGTGTCTTTGGTGGCACCGGCCACATTGGCTGCTTTCGCTGCGTCGGCGACTGCCTGCGCCGCGGTGGCAGCATCTGATGTGTCCTGCGCCTGCGCGGCGGCTGTGGCACTTGTAATCGCGCCGTCCTTTGCGTTGGTCGCCGCGTTGGCCACGCCGGCAGCCCCTGACGCTGCGGCCTCCGCTGCCTTGGCGACCTCGTCCGCGGCGGTTTTCTGTGCCAGGGTGCCGGTCTTGAGTTCGTCCGCCCTGGTGCGTGCGGCCGCGGCCACGGTGTCTTTCGTGGCACCGGTCACGTTGGCTGCACTGGCTGCGTCGACGACGGCCTGGGCCGCGGCGGTTGCGGCTGTCGCAGCCGTCGCTGCTTCCGTCGCGGTGGCGAATGGTGGATGGTAGAGGCGCACGATGATCGCCTGGCTGCCGCCGTTGAGGTAGAAATCGCGCACGGCGTACCCCAACGTGCTGTCTTTCCAGAGCCCGCCAAAGGTGCGTTCGAAGTCGCCATAGCTGTTGATCGTCACCGCCTCGTCGGTCGGCCCCCGTGACGCCCGGCCGATGAAGGCGGTGATCGACGTCGCCACCCCGGTGATGGTGCGGACGCCGCTCGGGATCTCCTCAACGTAGACACCTGGATAGCTGACTGTGACTGGCATGGGGTCCTCTTTGGGAAGAGAGCTGCGTTTCGGCCCTTCAACTCGCCTTTTGGAAAGTGAGGCGAGTCGCGCGAGCGTTTCGTTACGGCCCGAGATCTGCTGCTTCGCAGGTGCCGGCTCCACGCACCAGGGCAGCTTCGCGATCTCGATCTGTTTGAGGTCTTGTCCACGCCAGGAGCCTTTCTGACAAAGCGCAGACTTATCGAGCCATGGCGAGGTATCTCTGAAGCGGTGCTCGCCGGGCTCACCGGGCTCACCATCCGCCCTTGACACCTTTCCGCGCGCTGGATAACCTGCTCCCGCCATGAGGACTGTCCCGACTTCCGACCGCCCGAGTGGCGCTCGCCTGGCGAGCGCGACTTCTGCCGCGGCCTCCGGATGGCGTGGGCATGCCCATCACGCCGCCGCCACAGTCTGAGCCGGGTCGCTGACGTCCCGGCCACCGCGGACCCGGGACGAGAGACAGCCTGCCACAGCGCTCGTCGCCTCCTTCCGAGTCCGGAAGGAGTTTTCGTTTGGAGCCGCCCGCGAGGGTCTCCGTGATCGCCACCCTGACCGCTCTCGCGGGCGGCACCGCCCCGGGTACGCTCGCTGCCGCCACCGAGCTGGCCGCGCGCAGCGCCGCCCTGGGGGCCGACGGGCTGGAGCTGCGGGCGGACCTGCTCGGCGATCTCGATCCCGAGCCGTTGCGCCGAGCCTTCCCCGGCAAGCTCCTCTATACCCTGCGCAGCCGCGCCGAGGGCGGCCTCTTCGACGGCTCCGCCGAGCGTTGCCGGCGGCGCCTGCTGGAAGCGGCGGCGGCGGGCTACGACTTCGTCGACCTGGAGGCGGCGCGCGATCTCCAGCCCGAGCTGCTTGCCGAAATCGCGCCGGGCCGGCGGCTGCTCTCCTGGCACGGCCCGGCGACGGATCTCGACGGGCTCACTGCCTGCTTCGAGAAGATGGCGTCGACCGAGGCGGCGCTCTACAAACTGGTGCCGGCGGCGGTGCAGCCGGGCGAAGAGCTGGCGCCGCTGCAGCTGCTCAAGGCGCTGGCCCGCCGCGACGTGATCGCCTTCGCGACCGGTCCGGCCGGCGCCTGGACCCGGCTGGTGGCGCCCTATCTGGGAGCCGCGGTGGTCTACGCCGCGGCGGGTGAGGCGCCAGGCGCGCCGGGCCAGCCGGCGCTGGCCGCGCTGCGCGACGACTATGGGCTGCCGTCGCTGCCGCCGGTCGAGGCGCTCTTCGGGGTGGTCGGCAACCCGGTCGTCCATTCGCTGTCGCCGCGCATCCACAACGCCGGCTACCGCGAGCTCGGTCTGCCGGCCCTGTATCTGCCGTTTCACGCCGAGACCTTTGGCGACTTCTGGCTCGAGGTGGTGGAAAGCGGCGTGCTCGAGGCGCTGGGGATGCCGCTCCGCGGCCTGTCGGTGACCGCGCCGTTCAAGGAGGCGGCGCTGGCGGTGTCCGGGGCGGAGAGCCCGCTCGCCTCCCGCATCGGCGCCGCCAACACGCTGGTGTGGAACCAGGGGGTGTGGGAGGCGGAATCGACCGATCCCGACGGCGTGGTGGCGCCGCTGCGCGCACGCGGCATCGCGGTCGCCGGCATGGCGGCGGCGGTGATCGGCGCCGGCGGCGGCGGCCGGTCGGCGGCGGTCGGTCTGGCGCTGGCGGGCGCCAGGGTCACCCTGGTCAACCGCGGCGTGGAGCGCGGGGCGCTGGCCGCCGGGCAGCTGGGGCTGCCGTTCCTGCCGCTTTCCGAGCTCGATGCCGGCGCCTTTGACCTGCTGGTCAATGCCACGACGCTCGGCCGCTCGGCCGCCGATCCGCTGCCGCTCCCGCCCGCGTCGCTCGATCGGCTGCGGCGCGGCATGGTAGTCCTGGATCTGGTCTATCTCGACCGGCCGACGCCGCTGCTCGCTGCCGCGGCATCGCGCGGCGCGATCGTGATCGACGGCCGTGAGGTGTTGCTCGGCCAGGCCCTGGCGCAGTTCCGCATGATGACCGGCCGCGAGCTGCCAGTCGATCTGGCGCGGCGCCGCCTGGGGTTGGCGGTGCCCGCGGGAGTGCCCGGATGAGGGTCTCGGCGGCCCTGCCGCTCGGCGTGAGCGCCCTGCTCTTCGACTCGGCGCGGCGCCGGCGGCGGCTCGAGGGGGTGCTGGCCGAGCGGCTGTGCTCGGCAGGGTTCGAGGAGGTCATTCTGCCGATCCTCGACTACTTCGAGCCCTACGAGCCTCTGCTGACGCCGGCTGGACGGGGGGAGCTCTACCGCTTCGTCGACCGCGACGGCGAGCTGCTCGCCTTGCGCGCCGATTCGACCCCGATGCTGGCCCGCCTGCTGGCGCCGCGCATCGCGACCCTGCCGCTGCCGCTCCGGCTCTTCTATCGCGGCGACGTGGTCCGCTACCAGGAGGAGCGCGCCGGGCTGCAGCGCGAGTTCTACGAGATGGGAGCGGAGCTCGTCGGGCTGCCGGGCGAGCAGGCCGAGCATGACATGCTGCTGCTGTTCCTCGAGCTGCTGGCGCTCGCCGAAACCGAGCCGCCGCCGCAAGACCAAGCTCCCGCGATAGCGGGAGCGTCCAATGAGATTCCCGCGCCAGCGGGAGCGCTCAATGAGACCCAGGTCGTCCTGGGTTTCGCCGGCGCCCTCGACGTACTGCTCCTCGCGGCGGGCGGCGACGACCCGTCGCGCCTGGCGGCTGCGGTGGCGCGGCGCGAGCGGGGCGAGGTGCGGCGGACCGCGCCGCGGCTGCCGGCGCTGCTCGAGATCGTCGAGCACGGGGTGCCCGAGCGGCCCGGCGACCTGGGCGAGTCGGCGGCCGAGCGGCTGCGCGGCCTGCTGGCGCTCGCCGCCGAGCTGGCGGCGCGCTTTCCGCGGGTCGAGCTGACGATCGATCTGGCGGAGTTCGCCCGCCAGAGTCTCGATCCGCGCCTGGCGCGGCTGGGGGAGGCGAGCGGCGAGCGGCCCTATTACGACGGCCTGGTCTTCCGCGCCTACCGCGGCGCCGCCGCCCTGCCGGTGGGCGGGGGCGGGCGCTACGATCGGCTCTTCCGCAGCCTCGGCGCCGACGTGCCGGCGGTCGGCTTCTCGCTGGGGCTCGATCGGCTGCTGCAGGTGGGCGCCAGAGGCACCATCCAGGAGGGCGGCGCCGCGCGGCCGCTCCCCGGGGGTTCGCCATGATCCGGCTGGCGCTCCCCAAGGGGCGCAACCTGGAGCCGGCGCTGGCCGCCTTCCGCGCTGCCGGCCTGCAGCTCGCCGGGCTCGATGGCGGCGGCAGGAGCCTGCGCACCGAGCTGCCGCAAGATGGGATCGAGGTGCTGTCGCTCAAAGACTGGGACCTGCCGCTCTACGTCGAGCAAGGGGTTGCCGACTGCGGCGTGGTGGGCAGCGACGTGCTCGGCGAGCTCGACGGCGACCTGCTAGTGCCGGCACGCCTGCGTCAGGGGCGCAGCCGATTCGTGCTGATCGGCCGCCACCCCGAGCCGCCTCCAGCCGGCGCCCAGGTGCGTCTCGCCACCAAGTACCCCAAGACAGCCCGGCGCGCCATCGCCGGCCGGCCTTGGGGGGCGGAGATCCTCCGGCTCTCGGGCTCGGTCGAGCTGGCGCCGGTGCTCGAGCTGGCGGAGCTCGCTCTCGACATCGTCCAGACCGGACGCACTCTCGCCGAGAATGGGCTGGTGGAGATCGAGACCATCGCCGAGGTGGCCCCTTGCCTGGTGGTGAATCGGGCCTCCTTTCAGCGCCACCGCGCCCGCCTCAACGAATGGCTCCGCCGGCTGGAGGAGGCCGAGGCGATATGGTGAAGGGACCGCTCGCGATCCAAGCCAGCGCCTCGCGCGGCGGCCGCCGCGTCATTGCCGCCCTCGGCCGCCGCTCCGAGGCGGTGCTGGACGGCAGGACCGTCGCCCGCGCCGCCAGGATCGTTGCCGAGGTGAGGAGCGGCGGCGACCGGGCGCTGCTGCGCCTGGCGCGGCGCCACGACGGCGCCGATGCGAAGGCCGCGGGCGACCTGGTGCTCGGCGGTGCGCCGCCCGGAGAAGCGGAGGAGGGGGCGGACCGCGCGGCGCTGCCGGCCGGTTTCGCGGAGGCGCTCGAGCGGGCGATCGCGGCGGCCGAGCGGTTTCATGCGCCGCAGGCGCCGCCGGCCCGGCACGGATATCGGTTGGCCGAGGATGGGGTCGAGCTCGAGGAGCGCGTGGCGCCGCTTGCCCGGGTGGGCGTCTATGTGCCGGGTGGGCGAGCGAGCTACCCCTCGACCGTGGTCGCCACCGTGGTGCCGGCGCGCCTCGCCGGGGTTCGCGAGATCGTGGTGGCCACGCCGCCGGCCGCCTTTCGCGGCAGCCCGGCGCTGCGCCACGCGCTGCGCCGGCTCGAGGTGCGCGAAGTCTGGGGTCTGGGTGGGGCGCACGCCGTCGCGGCTCTCGCCTACGGCACCGCGACGCTCCAGCGGGTGGACAAGATCGTCGGTCCGGGCAATGCCTGGGTGACCGCGGCCAAGCGGCTGGTGGCGGGCGATGTCGGCATCGACGGGCTGGCGGGGCCGAGCGAGGTGATCGTCGTGGCCGGCGGCGCGGGAGCCGATCCGGCGCTGATCGCCGCCGATCTGCTGGCGCAGGCCGAGCACGACCCACTGGCGACGGCCGTGCTCATCACCCCGGAGCGGGAGCTGGCGAAGCGGGTGGCGGTGGAAGTGGCGCGGCAGCTGCCGGCGCTGCCGACGGCGGCGACCGCGCGCGCCGCCCTGGCGCGGCACGGCGCCGCGCTGGTCGTCGGCGGCTGGGAGGAGGCCTTTGCGCTGGTCGAGCGCCTCGCCCCCGAGCACCTGCAGCTGGTCGGTGCCGAAGCCGAGGCGCGGGCCGACCTGGTGATCGCCGCCGGCGCCGTTTTCGTCGGCGCCGCGACCCCCGAGGTGTTCGGCGACTACATCGCGGGACCCAGCCACGTGCTGCCGACCTGCGGCAGCGCGCGCTTCGCCTCGGCGCTTGGCGTCGAGGATTTCCTGCGCCGCAGCCACTGCGTGCGCTTCACCGCCGCGGCCGCCGCGCGCTGGGCGGCGGCGGCGGCTTGCCTGGCCGACGCCGAAGGGCTACCGGCGCACGCCGCGGCGGCCCGCAGGAGGATGGGATGAGCCTGCGGGCCGATCCGTCGCTGCTGGTCCGTCCCGAGCTGCGGCGTCTGGCCGCCTACCGGCTCGACCGCTCGCCGTGCCGGCACAAGCTCGACCAGAACGAGATGCCTTTCGATCTGCCGCTGCGTCTCAAGCGGCAGGTGGTCGCCGGCCTGCTGGCGGAGGACTGGGCGCGCTATCCCGATTTCCACGCCGAGGCCCTGCGCCGCGCTCTCGGTGCCCTCCACGGCTGGCCGGCCGAGGGAGTGCTGGCTGGGAACGGCTCGAACGAGCTGCTCGACGTCTGCCTGACCGCGCTCGTGCCGCCAGGCGGCGAGGTGCTGGGATGCGAGCCGAGCTTCGGCCTCTACCGGCTGTTCGTCCACCGCGCCGCAGGGGTGCCGCGCTTCCTGCCGGCGGCGGGCGATCTGCGGCTGCCGTGGGCGGCGCTCGAGGCGGAGATCGAGCGCGACCCCCGCCGCCCCCTCGTGCTCTGCTCGCCCAACAACCCGACCGGCGAAGCCGCCGCGCCCGAGCGTCTGGAGCGCCTGCTCGAGCGCCTCGAAGGCCCGTTGCTGCTCGACAATGCCTACGGCGAGTTCTGCCGCCACGATTACCGGCCGCTGCTCGCGCGCCATCCGCAGCTGGTCCTGCTGCGCACCTTTTCCAAGGCCTGGTCGCTGGCCGGCATCCGGCTCGGCTATCTGCTGGCAGATCCGCGCCTGGTCGCCGAGCTGCTCAAGGTCAAGCTCCCCTACAACCTGGGTCACGCCGGAGCGCTCGCCGGCGGGGTGGCGCTGGCGGCCGCGGCGGTGGCGCGGCGGCGCATCGCCGCGCTCGTCGGGCGCCGCCCGCAGTGGGCGGCGATGCTCGCCGAGGCCGGGCTCGAGGTCTTTCCCTCGGAGGCCAACTTCCTGCTGGTGCGCGCCGCCACGCCGGCCGGCGCCCGCGCCCTGCTCTCCGGCCTGGCCGAGCGCGGCATCCGGGTGCGCGACGTCGGCTCCTACCCCGGCCTCGCCGGCTGCCTGCGCGTCTCGGTCGGCAGCGGCGCCGCGCTCCGCGCCACCCGCCAGGCGCTGCGCGAGGTTGGCCCCCGCGCCGGGCTGGCGCCCGGCGCTGCCGATCGATCCGCCAAGACGAAACTCCCTCGTGCGCCAGGGGAGGGGGCGTCCCCTTCCCCCCCGGCGCCGCCGGGCAGGGACCCGGCGGCTTCGGACAGCCGGGAAGGGGATCGACTGGATGCGGGGGGCGATCCGATCGATGCTTCGAGTAGGCCTCGACCACATCGCAGAGCCGTTTCCGACCTGCCGGAAGTGCCGCAACAGGCGAAAGCTGCGGCATCCCTCGGGGTCGGCACGCCGGTGGAGGCTGGGATGGAAGATCAGACCTCCGCCTCGGGTCCCGCCGCGGCGGATGGCGCGGAAGTCTCGGAGCCTCACGCCTCGGATCGATCCGGGGCGGGTCCTGCCGCTGCTGCTCGAGCCGCCGAGCCGCAGCCCGGCTCCGAGAACGCCGAGAATCAGACGACTGCAGGGTGGGAACCGCCAAGGCCGGGTCTGGCGCTGCCGGGGAGGCGGGGCGCGGTCGAGCGCACGACGGCGGAGACGAAAGTGCGCCTGGCGCTCGATCTGGCGGGCGGCGGGCGGAGCATCGCGGTGCCGGACGGCTTCTTCGGCCACATGCTCGAGGCGCTGGCGTCGCACGGCGGCCTGGGACTGGAGGTGGTGGCTGCCGGCGACCGCCACGTCGACCTGCATCACACAGTCGAGGACGTCGGCATCGCCTTCGGCGAGGCGCTGGCCGCGGCGCTCGGGCAGCGGCGCGGAATCGTCCGCTTCGGCCATGCCTACGCGCCGCTCGACGAGGCGCTGGCCCGCGCGGTCGTCGACCTCTCGGGACGCGGCCACTTCGGCTACGGCGCGCCGCGCGAGATCGCGGCGAGCTGGGTCACAGCCGATTTTCCGCTCACCCTGGTCGCGGACTTCTTCCAGGCGGTGGCCGATCGTGGCCGCCTCACGCTGCATCTCGAAGTGCTGGCGGCGCGCAACGGCCACCACGCCGCCGAAGCGGCGTTCAAGGCGGTGGCGCTGGCCCTGCGCGAGGCGGTGGCGCTGCGCCCCGGCACCGCGGAGGTGCCGAGCACCAAGGGGACGCTGTCGCGATGATCAGCCGCGGACCGGCCACCATCGTCGATGCCGGGGTCGGCAACCTCGGCAACCTGGCACGCGCCCTGGAGCACCTTGGCGCGGCGGCCGAGATCACCGCCGAGCCCCGTCGGGTCGCCGCGGCACGCTGCCTGCTGCTGCCCGGCGTCGGCGCCTTCGCCCCGCCCCGCGCGGCGCTGCGAGGCGCCCTCGAGCAGGCGCTGGCCGAGGCGCTCGCCGCAGGCGCCTGGCTGCTCGGCATCTGCGTCGGCTATCAGCTGCTGTTCGAAGCCAGCGACGAGTTTGGATCGACCGACGGCCTGGGGCTGCTGCCGGGGCGGGTGACGCGGCTGCCCGCGGACGTGCCGGTGCCGCACATCGGCTGGAACCGTCTCCACGATCTCGCCGACCACCCGCTGCTCGCCGGCCTGCTCGACACCGACGAAGGCACCGAAGCTGACCCGCCCGGGCCGGCGGCGCTGGGCCGCTTCGTCTACTTCGTCCACAGCTACGCGCCCGACGGGGTGCCGCCCGCGCTCTGCCTGGCGCTGGCAACCCATGGCCGCCCCTTCGCCGCGATCGCCGGTCGCGGCAGAGTACTGGGCACCCAGTTCCACCCCGAGCGCAGCGGCGAAGCCGGCCTGCGCCTGCTGGCCAATTTCCTGGAGATCGCCGTTGGATCTGTTGCCGGCGCTTGACCTGCGGCGCGGTCAGGCCGTCCGCCTGCGCCAGGGCGACGACGCCCGGGCGACCGTCCACGCCGGCGATGCCGCGGCGGTCCTCGCCCTGGTCGAGAGCTACGCCCGCGCCGGCGCGCGGTGGGTGCACGTCGTCGACCTCGATGCGGCGCTGGGCGAGCCGCCGCAGCGCCCGCTGGTCGAGCGGCTGCTGGCGGCCTGCGCCGGCGGCCCTGCCATCCAGCTCGGCGGCGGACTGCGCGGCCGCGAGGCCGTCGAGTGGGCGCTCGGCGCCGGCTGCGAGCGCGTGGTGCTCGGCTCGCTCCTCGCCCGCGACGGCGCGGCCTTCCGCGCCCTGGCGCGGCGCTTCCCCGGGCGGGTCGTCCCGGCGCTCGACGTCGCCGCCGGCGTGGTCCGCGTCGCCGGCTGGCGGCAGGGGGCGGTACAGAGTCTCGACGAGCTCGGCGCGAGCCTCGCCGGGCTCCCCTGCCCAGCCGTCCTGGTCACCGACGTCGAGCGCGACGGCATGCTCGGCGGCCCCAACCTGGAGCTCACCCGGCGGGCCGCCCGCGCCGCGGCGCTGCCGGCCCTGCTCTCCGGCGGCGTGCGCTGGCTCGCCGATCTCGAAGCCGCCGCCGCCGTGCCCGAGATCGCCGGGGTCGTGGTCGGGCGCGCCCTGCACGAGGGCGGATTCGATCTCGCGGCGGCCGTCGAGCTGAGCCAGTTGCCGCGGCTGCGGCAAGAGACTGGCACACCAGTCGCCGCGGCTGGCGCAGAAAGTCCCGGCGCGGCGGCTGAGCGACCGGGCGGCGCGTCAGCCGCCCCCGCTTCGACTACTGCGACGACCCAGGGTCACGACGCCCAGCCGGCTCGTGGCGCGGTGGACTCCGCGGCGCGGTCGCGCAGGGGGATCCGATGAGCGCTCTTGCCGCAGGGAGACCGGGCGGCGGTGCGGCCAGTCGCCGCAGCTGCGGCAACAAGTTGCCGCACAGCGGCGGCTGGAGCGGCCTCGCGCGGCGGGTGATCCCCTGCCTCGACGTGGCGGGCGGCCGGGTCGTCAAGGGCGTGCGCTTCCGCAACCTCGCCGACCAGGGCGACCCGGCGCTGGCGGCGCAGCGCTATGCCGCGCAGGGCGCCGACGAGATCGTCTTCCTGGATATCACGGCGGCTCCCGAGGGGCGCCCGACCGATCTCGGCTGGGTGCAACGCACGGCCGAACGGGTCTTCATCCCGTTGACCGTCGGCGGCGGCGTGCGCGCCGCCGAGGATGCGCAGCGGCTGCTGCGCGCCGGAGCCGACAAGGTCGCGGTCAACTCGGCGGCGGTGCGGCGCCCCGATCTGGTCGAGGAGCTGGCCCGCCGGTTCGGCAGCCAGTGCGTGGTGCTGTCGGTCGACGCGCGGCGGGCGGCGGGCGGCTGGGAAGTGGTGATCGAAGGCGGGCGCCGGCCGACCGGCCGCGAGGCGCTCGCCTGGATCGTCGAAGGAGTCGCGCGCGGCGCCGGCGAGGTCTTGCTCACCAGCATCGACCACGACGGCACCCGCGCCGGCTACGACCTGGAGCTGATCGCGGCGGCGGCGCGCGCGGTGACGGTGCCGCTCATCGCCTCGGGCGGCGCAGGCACCCCGGAGCACCTGGCGGCGGCCCTGGCGGCCGGGGCCGCTGCGGTCCTTGCAGCTTCCATCTTCCATCAGGGGACTTACACCGTGGGCGACGTCAAGCGCGCCCTCGCCGCGGCGGGATTGCCGGTGCGCGAGGAGCGGCAGCCCCAAGGCGCCGCGCAGGCGGCGCCGCCCGATATCGCCGCCGCGCAGGCGGCGCCGCCGGATATCGACGCCGCGCAGGCGGCGCCGCCAAATACCGCCGCCGGGCCGCGCCCGACACGCTCCGCCAGGAGGTCACGATGAGCCTCGTCGATCCAGCCGCGTTGCGCTATGACGACCGAGGTCTGCTGCCGGTGGTCGTCCAGGACGTCGGCAGCGGCGCCGTCCTGATGCTCGCCTTCGCCGACCGGCAGGCGGTCGAGGCGACCCTGGCGACCGGCCAGGCCCACTTCTGGAGCCGCTCGCGGCAGGCGCCGTGGCGCAAGGGGGAGAGCTCCGGCAACACTCTCGCCGTGGTCGAGGTGACGGCCGATTGTGACGGCGACGCCCTGCTGGTGCGGGCGCGGCCCGCCGGGCCGACCTGCCACCGCGGCACTCGCAGCTGCTTCGAGCCCAACGCGGCGCGCCTCGAGCTGGGCTGGCTCGCGGCGGTGCTCGAGGCGCGGCGCGGCGCCGACCCCGCCGGCAGCTACACCGCCCGTCTCTTCGCCGCCGGCCTCGGCCGCATAGCGCAGAAGGTCGGCGAGGAGGCGGTCGAGACGGTGGTGGCCGCCCTGCAGGCCGGCGCGGCTGCCGCGCCGCCGCACGCTCCGGCGGCCGAGAGCCCTCCGCCCCCGGGCGGCGAGGCGGCAGCAGGCGGCACCGCCGCGCCCCGGGCCGAGCTGGTGCGCGAGGCTGCCGACCTGCTCTATCACCTGCTCGTCCTGCTGCTGGCCGGCGGCGTGGCCCCGGAAGAGGTGGGCGCCGAGCTCGCCCGCCGCCATTTCGGTCCGGCCGCTGCCTCCCCATCCTCCTGCCGGCCAGCCGCCGCGGATTCTCCTCGAGCCGATCGAGCCTCGGCCGCGGAGCGCGACCGATGAGCGGCCGCGGCCGGACGGGCCAGGCCAGCCACCCTCGACGGACGCGTCGAGATTCCGCCACCGCGGCCGCCCCACCCGCGGTCGCCGCCCAGGCCGGCATCGCCGCGGCCGCCGCCCCCCGCCGCGCCGTGCCGCACATCCGGGAGTTCCTGGCCGACAGCCTGACGCCGCTCGCCGTCTACCGCCGGCTGGCCGAAGTATCGGGATTCCGCTTCCTCTTCGAGAGCGTCAGCGGCGGCGAGCGCGTTTCGCGCTTCAGCTTTCTCGGCGCCGGCCCGCGGGAGGTCTTCCGCCTCTACCCGGACCGTCTCGAGGTCGAGCGCGACGGTCGGCGGCGCCCGCTTCCCGGCCCCCCGCTGGCGGCGCTGCGCCGGATGGTGGGCGAGGTGGCCGCCGAGCCCGGCCCGATCCCGTTCACCGGCGGCCTGGTGGGCTATTTCGGCTACGACCTGGTGCGGCTCGTCGAGCGGCTGCCCGATCGTCCGCCGGACCCGTACGACCTGCCAGTCGCCCTGCTCGCCCGCTTCGACACCGTGGTGATCTTCGACCATGCCTACCAGCGGGTGCTGGCGATCGCCAACGAGATCGAGGGCGAGGTCGACGTCGCCGCGGCGGAGCGCGAGCTCGCGCGCCTGTCCCGGCTCTTGACCGCCGCCGAGGATAGCGGCGGAGTGGCGATGCCCGGCACGCCGCCGCCGCCGCTGCGGCCGGAGCCGGCCAGCCTGGACGGCGCCGCCTACCGCCGCGCGGTCAGGGTCGCCAAGGAGCACATCGCCGCGGGCGACATCTTCCAGGTGGTCCTCGCCCGCCGCTTCTGCCTGCCGCGGCGAGTGGAGCCGCTGCTGCTCTATCGCGCCCTGCGCATCGTCAACCCGAGCCCTTACATGGTGCTGCTCGAGTCGCCCGACGTGTCGCTGGTCGGCGCCTCGCCCGAGATGCTGGTGCGCAAGATGGGACGCCACCTGACCGCGCGGCCCATCGCCGGCACCCGGCCGCGCGGCATGGACGCGGAGGGCGACCTGCGCCTGGCGGCAGACCTGCTGCACGACGCCAAGGAGCGGGCCGAGCACGTCATGCTGGTCGACCTCGGGCGCAACGACCTGGGAAAGGTGGCCGCCGCCGGCAGCGTGCGGGTGCCGACCTTCATGGAGGTCGAGCGCTACAGCCACGTCATGCACCTGGTCTCGAGCGTCGAAGCCGAGCTCGCCGGCGGGCGCGACGCGCTCGATGCGCTGCTCGCCTGTTTCCCGGCCGGCACGGTTTCCGGCGCCCCCAAGATTCGCGCCATGGAGATCATCGATGCGCTCGAGCCGGTGGCCCGCGGCCTCTATGCCGGGGCGGTGGGCTACCTCTCTTACTCGGGCGACCTCGACACCTGCATTGCGATCCGCACCATGGTGGTAGGGCCGCAGGAGGTCTCGGTCACCGCCGGCGCCGGCATCGTCGCCGACTCCGACCCGGCGGCGGAAGAGCGCGAGACCGAGAGCAAGGCGGCGGTGATCTTTGCCGCGGTGGCCCTCGCCGAGGCGCTGCAGGACCGGCGCCGATGACAAGGCAAACTGGGACTGGGACCCGGGAGGCCGAGAGGTGATCACTCCATGATCGTCATGATCGACAACTACGACTCCTTCACCTACAACCTGGTGCAGATGCTCGCCGGCGCCGGCGAGGAGGTCGAGGTGCTGCGCAACGACGCCGCCGCTCCGGCCGCGATCCTCGAACGGCGCCCGCGCGGCATCGTGCTGTCGCCCGGTCCCGGGCGCCCCGAGGCGGCCGGGGTCTGCGTCGAGCTCATCCGGTGCCGCGCGCCGCTGCCGCTGCTGGGGGTCTGCCTGGGCCATCAGGCGCTGGCGGTCGCATTCGGCGCCACCGTCGGCCGGGCGCCGCGCCTGATGCATGGCAAGACCTCGGAGGTGCGGCATCGCGGCGAGGGGCTCTTCGCCGGCCTGCCGAACCCCTTCACCGCCACGCGCTACCACAGCCTCGACGTGCCCGAGAGCTCGCTGCCGGCCGAGCTCCTGCCGTCTGCCTGGAGCGACGACGGCACCCTGATGGGCATGCGCCACCGCGAGCTGCCCTACTTCGGAGTACAGTTCCACCCCGAGTCGGTGCTGACCCGATGCGGCCCGCACCTGATCGCCAACTTCCTCGAGATCTGCCGCCAGCCGGACCCCGGAGACCGCGCCCATGCTTGAGCCCAAGGAAGCGTTGCGCCGCCTCACGGCCGGCGAGAGCCTGAAGCGGGAGGAGGCCGAGGAGCTGTTCGGCCGCATGATGGACGGCGAGGTCTCCGACGCGCTCAAGGCCGCGCTGCTGGTCGCCCTGCGGATGAAGGGCGAGGCGGTGGCGGAGATTGCCGGCGCCGCCGCCGCCATGCGCCGCCGGGCACGGCGCATCCTGCACCGCCGGACGGGAGTGGTCGACACCTGCGGCACCGGCGGCGACGGCCGCGGCACCTTCAACATCTCGACCGCCGCGGCGCTGGTGGCGGCGGCGGCGGGCGTGCCGGTGGCCAAGCACGGCAACCGCTCGGTATCGAGCCGCTCGGGCAGCGCCGACGTGCTGGCGGCGCTCGGCGTGCGGCTGGAAGAGAGCCCGGCTGCGGCGGCCAGGGCGCTGGAAGAGGTGGGGATCTGCTTCCTCTTCGCGCCGCACTTCCATCCCGGCATGCGCGAGGTGATGCCGGTGCGCCGCGAGCTCGCCCTGCGCACTGTCTTCAACGTCCTCGGCCCGCTGACCAATCCTGCCGGCGCCCGCCGCCAGCTGCTCGGGGTCTACGCCGCCGACCTGGTCGAGCCGATCGGCCAGGTGCTGCGCGAGCTGGGCACCGAGCACGCCCTGGTGGTGCACGGTCAGGACGGGCTCGACGAGATCACCACCACCGGCCCCACTCGGGTATGCGAGGTGCGCGCCGGCGAGGTCAGTTCCTACACCCTGACACCCGACGCGCTGGGCGTCCGCCGTGCCACCCTCGAGCAGCTGGCGGGCGGCGGGCCGGACGAGAACGCCGAGCTGATGCGCCAGCTGCTCGAAAGCGGCGCCGGCCCGCTCGCCGACATCACGGTGGTCAACGCCGGCGCGGCCATCTACGTCGGCGGCCTCGCGGCGGACCTCCCGGAGGGGATCGAGCGCGCCCGCCAGGCGCTCGCCTCGGGAGCCGCGGCCGAGAAGCTCCTCCAGTTGAAGAGGTTCGAGGCGTGACGGCGGCGCCGGCCGATATCCTGCTGCGCATCGCCGAGGTCCGCCGCCGCCGCCTGGCTGCAGCCGCCGCCGCCGGCGCCACGCAGAGGACGCCGGCGTGCTCGATCCCCGAGCGCGAGATCTTGACCGCCGCCGAGAACCGCTTCCTGGCCGCGCTCAGCGGGCGCCCCGCGGGTCCGGCCCGGCCTCGACCGGCGCCAGCCTCGCCCCTGGCGACGGCCCCACGGCCGGCTTCTGCCAGACCCCCGTCGCCGGCGGAGCCGGCGCGGCCCAAGATCATCGCCGAGATCAAGATGGGCTCCCCCAGGCTCGGCGATCTCCATGGGCGGGTCGATCCGCTGGCGCAGGCCAGGATCTACGCGGCGCACGGCGCGGCGGCCCTGTCGGTAGTGGTCGAGCCCGACTTCTTCCATGGCGGCTACGAGCTGCTCGCCGCCTGCCGCGCCGCCTCCGGGCTGCCCGCGCTGGCCAAGGACTTCGTGGTCGATCCGATCCAGCTGCTGTGGGCGCGCGACGCGGGGGCCGATGCGGTCCTGCTGATCGCCGCCCTCTACGAAGGCGACGAGCTGGAGCGCTACGCCCGGCAGGCGCGCGGCCTCGGCCTTGTCCCGCTGATCGAGGCCCATGATGCCGCCGACCTGGCCAAGCTTGCCGCCGCCGACTGGGAGCTGGTGGGGGTCAACAACCGCGACCTGCGCAGCTTCGAGGTCGATCTCGAGCGCTCGATCGCCCTGCTGCCGTCGCTTCCCCCGGGCGCCTTGAAGGTGGCCGAGAGCGGCATCCGCGACGGCCTCGACGTGGCGCTGCTCGGCGACAGCGGCTTCGACGCGGTCTTGATCGGCGAGTCGCTGCTGCTCGCCGCCGACCCGGCGGCCAAGCTGCGCGAGCTCGCGGGCGCCGGCCGCCTGGCGAGGGCCGCCGAGTGAGCGCCCGAATGCGCGCGCCCGTGACCGCGCCGGCCGGCGCGCCGCAGAGTGCGCCCACACCTGCGCCCAACGAGCGCGTGCGGGTCAAGATCTGCGGCATCACCTCGGCCGCGGACGCCGTCCTCGCCGCCGAGCTCGGCGCCGACTATCTCGGCCTCAACTTCTACCACGCCAGCCCGCGTTGCCTGACCGCGGCCCGGGCGCGCGAGATCGCGGCGGCGGTGCGCGGCGCGGTGCCACGGGTCGAGCTCGTCGGGGTCTTCGTCAACCAGCCCGCCGCCGAAGTGGAGGAGCTCGCGCTCGGCGCCGGTCTCGACCTGCTGCAGTTCAGCGGTGACGAGGGGCCGGAGCGCCTGCGCCCGGTCGCGGCGCGGGCGATCAAGGCATTCCGCAGCGCGGGACCCCCCGCCGCTGCCGAGCTGGCGGCTTTCGGCGGGCTGTTCGGGGTGCTCGTCGATGCCGCTCACCGCACGCTCTATGGCGGCACCGGGCTGGCATGGGACTACGGCTCGCTCGCCCGCGCCGCAAGCACCGCAGGCAGGTCATTGGCGCTGGGGGGGCGCCGCCTCTTCCTGGCCGGCGGCCTGGGGCCGGACAACATCCGCCGCGCCGTCGCCGCCGTGCGGCCGTTCGCGGTTGACGTATGCTCCGCTGTTGAATCGACCCCGGGAAGCAAGGACCGCGAGCTGCTGCGGCGCCTCTTCCAGGAGGTAAGGCATGACGAAGCGTGAGACTCTTCCTGACGCGGCGGGTTACTTCGGCGCCTTCGGCGGGCGCTTCGTTCCCGAGACGCTGATGGGGCCGCTGGCCGAGCTGAGCTGGGCCTACGACCACCTGTGCCGGCGGCGCGCGTTTCGCCGTGAGCTGGCGCAGGTGCTGCGCCACTATGCCGGGCGCCCCACCCCGCTCTACTTCGCCGCCCGCCTGAGCAAGGAGCTGGGGGGTGCCAGGATCTTCCTCAAGCGCGAGGACCTTCTGCACACCGGCGCGCACAAGATCAACAACGCCATCGGCCAGACCATGCTGGCGCGCGCCATGGGCAAGGAGCGGGTGATCGCCGAGACCGGGGCAGGACAGCACGGCGTGGCCACTGCCACCGCCGCTGCGTTTCTCGGTCTCTCCTGCGTCGTGTACATGGGCAGCGAGGACATGCGGCGCCAGCGGCTCAACGTCGACCGCATGCGCCTGCTGGGCGCCGAGGTGGTCGAGGTGGAGGCCGGCAGCTGCACTCTCAAAGAGGCCATCAACGAGGCGCTTCGCGACTGGGTCACCAACGTCCGCACGACCCACTACGTGCTCGGCTCGGTGCTCGGACCCGACCCCTATCCGCGCATGGTGCGCGATTTTCACAAGGTGATCGGCCTGGAGGCGCGGGCGCAGCTCAGGCGCCAGGCCGGCACCGATGCGCCCGACCTTGCGGTCGCCTGCGTCGGCGGCGGCAGCAACTCGATCGGCCTGTTCAGCGCCTTCCTCGCGGATCAGCGGGTGCGCTTGATCGGCGTCGAGGCAGGCGGGCGCGGCCCGGGCCGCGGCGAGCACGCCGCCCGCTTCCTATCCGGCGCGCTCGGCGTGCTGCATGGCACCCGCACCCTGGTGCTGCAGGACGAAGAAGGGCAGATCTCCGCCACCCACTCGGTATCGGCCGGCCTCGACTACCCCGCGGTTGGTCCGGAGCACGTCCTGCTGCAGCAATCGGGCCGGGTCGAGTACACCTACGCGACCGACGAGGAGGCCATCGCCGCGTTTCACCTGCTGGCGGAGACCGAGGGCATCCTTCCCGCCCTGGAAAGCGCGCATGCGGTGGCCGAAGCGGTGCGCCACGCGCCGCGGCTGTCGCCGCGCCGCATCGTGCTGGTCAATCTTTCGGGGCGCGGCGACAAGGACCTTGATTCGGTCCTCGCCTTCGACCGCCACCTGGCGGGCGAGGACGAGGGCGGCGAGGCGGCGCCAGTCGCTTCCGTGCGGCAGTTTCCTGCCGCGGCCGCGGCGGCTCGGCCGCCACGCGGAGCCGGACAATGAGCGCCATCGACCAGGTCTTTGCCCGCTGCGCCGCCGAGCGCCGGGCCGCCTTCATCCCCTTTTTGATGGCCGGCGACCCCGACCTCGCGGCGACCGCCGATCTGCTGGACGCGCTCGCCGCCGGCGGCGCCGACCTGATCGAGCTCGGAGTCCCCTTCAGCGACCCGATCGCCGACGGGCCGGTCAATCAACGGGCCGCGACCCGGGCGCTCGCCGCGGGCACCAAGCTGTCGGGCATCCTCGAGCTGGTGGCCCGCCACCGCGACCGCCTGGGCATCCCGATCGTTCTCTTCACCTACTACAACCCGATTCATGCCCGCGGCGCCGCGCGCTTCGCCGAGCAGGCGGCGGCCTCCGGAGTCGACGGCGTGCTGTGCGTCGACCTGCCTCCCGAGGAAGGAGAGCGGGAGCTGGTGCCGGCCCTGCGCGAGCGCGGGCTGGACACCATCTTCCTGCTGGCGCCGACCAGCACCAGGGCCCGGGTGGGGCTGGTGGCCGCGGTCTCCTCCGGCTTCGTCTACTACGTGTCGCGGACCGGCGTGACGGGCGAGCGCTCCGCCCTGCCCCCGGAGCTGGTGCGCGAGCTCAAGCGCCTGCGCCGGCGCCTCGCCCTGCCGCTGGCGGTCGGCTTCGGGATCTCCTCGCCGGACCAGGTCGCGGCGCTCGGCGACGTGGCCGATGGAGTGGTCGTGGGCAGCGCCCTGGTGCACCTGGTCGAGGAGTGGGGCGCCGACCCCAGGCTCCCGGCCCTGCTCGAAAACCGCGTGCGCGAGCTCGCCTCGGCCCTCCACCACGGCCATCCCAGCGGCGCGCGACGCGCCGCGGCCGATTAGGCGCGGACCCGCCGCGCCCCCTCGGTCTGGTCCCAGCCGATGCCGACCATCACGACCCTGCCGGCGACGATCCACGGCCGCTATCTGCTCGAGGCCCCGGCCGAGCCGGCCGGCTGCCCCCTGCTGGTCGGCTTCCATGGCTATGGCGAGAACGCCGAGCGTCATCTCGCCGAGCTGCGCCGCATCCCCGGAGCGTCCCATTGGGCGCTCTGCGCCATCCAAGCGCTGCACCCGTTCTACAACCGCGAAGGCGAGGTCATCGCCAGCTGGATGACGCGCCTCGACCGCGAGCAGGCGATCGCCGACAACGTCGGCTTCGTGGCGAGCGTGGTGACGCGGCTCAGGCAGGAGCTGCCGGGGCCGAGCTGCCTGGTTTATCTCGGATTCTCGCAGGGCGCCGCGATGGCATACCGCGCCGCCGCCCTGGCCGGCCACTCCTGCCAGGGAGTGATCGTGCTCGGCGGCGACGTGCCGCCCGAGCTCGCCCTCGGCGAGCTCGCCGGCTTCCCCCCCGTGCTGCTCGGGCGCGGCAGCAGCGAGGAGTGGTACGACGCCGCCAAAATGGAGCACGACGTGCTGCTGCTGCGCGGCAAAGGGGTCGAGATCCATCCCCTCATCTTTGCCGGCGGACACGAGTGGACCGACGAGTTTCGCGCCGCCGCCGGCCGCTTCCTGCGCGAGGTCAGCCGGCCGGCGTCCTGAGCCGCGCTCGCAACCCCGCCCTTCCGCGCTCCACCCCTCCGCGCTCCGCCCTCGACCCTCGCCCGCCTCCACGTCGGCGCGCCCCAGCGCGCGTGACCGTGCCCCGGCGCCAAGGAGAAAAAAGGCGCCCGCCGTGGCGAGCGCCTTTTGGAAGTGCCGGATTGCGGAGCGGGTTACTGCCAGCGGGTCCCTTACTTGGGAGGCGCCGCGTCGGTGCCCAGCGGCTTGGCCAGGTCGGTGCCCATGTCGGTGCTCAGCGGCGCCAGATCGGTGCCCATCCCGGTCCCGAGAGGCTCGGTAATGGCCGGCGCCGCCGCGGGAGTGGTCTCCTCGATCGGGGGTTCATCCTTCTTGCAGCCGGCCAGACTCAGCACGCCGACCAGCAAGCACATCAAGGACAGGTAAACGAGTGACTTCTTCATTTTGGTTTGTCTCCCTTCTGACATGTAACTGGATTGAAGATGATAGGGCGATTTATCGCGGATCGCCCACCTTGACCAGGTCGATGACCTTCACGACTCCGTCCGTCTCACGAGCATACCTCTCCGCTTTGGTGCGCGCCTGTTCCTTCTCGACTCGCCCCAGGAGGGTTACCACGCCTTGGTTGGTGGTCACGTCGACGTTGAACGGGTTGATGTCGCCGTCGGCCGCCAGCTTCGCCTTGATCTTGGTGGTGATCGCGGCATCCGCAGCAGGGTCGATCTGCTTGTGCGCCGGCTGGGTCGTCTGACAGGCGGCAATACCCGCCGTCATGCCCGCCGCGAGCAGAGGCGTGAGGATGAAGGCCAGGAGCGCTTGGCAGGCCGGACCGATGAGGACCTTCTGTGGGCTGCTGCTCATCTTCATCCTTCTCCCCAGAGTCGACCTGGGTAAGGCTGCTTTGTTCCGGGTCTGTGGCGGCAGACCGTGCACGCTCGATGCGCTAGAAAGCAGGTTCTGTGCCACAGCCTCCTGTCCAGGTCGTACATCTAAGTCGTTGGACGAGCGGGGAGTATACAACCTCCCGGCCGGCTGCTCAAGAGGGGCCGGTTGACTCAGCCATTCCGCAGGGGGGGCTGCCGGAGCTGACGTGTCCCGCTTTCTGGAGTTGGTTGGCCGGTCTCAGACCTCGCGGTACAGGTTGAGGCGATTATACAGAGTTTTCAGGCTTACCCCAAGCACCTCGGCGGCCTTCCTCTTGTTGCCGGCGTACGCGTCCAGAGTGGCGAGAATGAGGCGCTGCTCGACGTCGGAGATCGAAGCGCCGACCTGGAAGTTGAGACTGCGCAGGTACCCGGCGTCGCCGGCTTCGCCGGCCACCTCGCGCGGCAGGCAGCGCGGGCTGATCTCCTCGTCGGCCATGATGAAGGCGCGATGGATGACGTTCTTGAGCTCGCGGACGTTGCCCGGCCAGGAATGGTGGCGCAGGCGCTCGACGGCCTCGTCCGTGAACCGCTTGGCGGTGCCCTGGCGCTCGTTGAGCTGGCCCAGGAAGTAGGTCGCCAGCAGGTCGACGTCCCCCGCCCGATCGCGCAGCGGCGGCATCTGGATGGGGAAGACCTGCAGCCGGTAGAGCAGGTCCTCGCGCAGCTTGCCGTCGGCCACCACCTTGTGCGGGTCGCGGTTGGTCGCGGCGATCACCCGGACGTCGACGTCGACCGGCTGGTCGCCGCCGATGCGGGCGACGGTCCCGGTCTCCAGGACCCGCAGCAGCTTGACCTGCAGCTCGATCGGCATCTCGCTGATCTCGTCGAGGAAGAGCGTGCCCAGGTGGGAGCGCTCGAAATACCCCTTGTGCCGCCGCTGGGCGCCGGTGAAGCTGCCCCGCTCGTGGCCGAACAGCTCGCTTTCGATGAGGGTCGGCGAGATGGCGCCGCAGTTGAGCGGCAGGAAGGGCGCCTTGGCGCGCCGGCTGAGGTGGTGCAGGGTCTGGGCCGCCAGGTCTTTGCCGGTGCCGCTTTCGCCGACCAGGAAGACCGTCGCGTCGGTCGGGGCGACCCGCTTGAGCATCTCGTAGACCGCGAGCATCGGCGCCGAGGCGCCGAGCAGCAGGCCGCACCGGCCTACCTCCTCGGTCTCCTCGTGCTGCGAGCCGGCGGCCAGGCTCGGCTTCACGCTCGCCACGTTGGCCAGGATGCTCTTCAAGCGGCCGATGTCGAGCGGCTTGGTCAAGTAATCGCTGGCGCCCAGGCGCAGCGCCTCGACAGCGCTCTCGACGTCGGCGTGCCCGGTCATCAGCACGACCTCGATCGCCGAAGTGCCGATATCCAGATCCTTGAGCAGATCGATGCCGCGGCCGTCCGGCAGGTACAGGTCGACCAGCGCCACGTCCGGCGCCTTGTGGCTGACTTGGGCGCGGGCGTCGCGCAAAGTGCAGGCGGTGTTGGTGGTGAAACCCTGTCCCTCGATCAGCTCGGCGAGTGCGGAAAGGAAATTGGGATCGTCGTCGACCGCGAGTGCGTGTGGCATCATCTCCTCACCCATACTCCCAATCAGGACAGCGGCAATTCTAGCTCAAAGCTCGGGGCCGCTTCGGGATGATCGCCGGCTGGACCGCTGCCCAGCCGCGCGTCGCCTCGCTGCGCCGCGAGAATGGATCGGGCCACGTAGAGCTGCGCCTCGCTGCCGGCGGCGGAGAAGCGCAGCTCGAGCCCGGCGGGCGCGGCTCCCTGGCGGGCGGCGGCGGCCTCGCCCTCAGCGGCCGTTTCCGCCCCCGGTGTTGGGGGCGTTGGGATGGCCGCGGCGATCCGCAGCAGCGCCCTGCCGGCAGCCCGCTCCAGCCGGAGCTCGATCCTCCCCTCCCGCGGCACCCGCGCCAGGGCGGCCAGTCCAAAGTGGAGCAGGGCCTGCCGCAACGGATAGCGCTGCGCCTCCACCGGGACCTCCTCGTCAGGCAGAACGGTGGTCACCGCGATCTGCTGCTTGCGCGCCGGCGGCACCAGCAGAGCCGCCAGCTCGCGCACTAGCTGGCGCAGGTCGAGGACCTCGGAGCGCTCCGCGCGCGGCGCGGTGTGGGCGAGGAACACCTCGAGCTCCTGGTGCAGGCGCGCCAGCTCCCGGCGCAAGATGTCGACGTAGCGCAGCTGGCGCTCGCGGCCGGCCGCTTCGGCGCCCTTGCCGGCGGCCAGCGACTCGTGCAAGACCTCGAGGTTGAGCACCATGGCGTTGATCGGCGCCCGCAGGTCGTGCGCCACGGCCGGGGAGACCTGCGACAGCGAGCGCATCTGCGCGGCGAGCCGGAGATCGGTCTCCAACGCCTCGGTCACCTGGGTGTCGTAGACCAGCAGCACCGCGCCGCCGGCGCCGTTGCGGAAGGCATGAAGGGCGAGCCGCCGCCCCCCCTCCGCCGCCTCGCCGAGCTCGAGCTCGGCGCGTCCCGCCGCCGTCGGGCCCGGGCGTCCGGGCGCAAGACGGATGCCCTGCGGCTCCAGCCGTCCGCGCAGCTCCTCCCAGCAGTTGTCGAGCTCGCCGGCGCTCGCGCAGCGCAGCAAGGAGAGCGCCCGCGGATCGGCGAAAGCGACCGTGCCCTCCTCGCGCACCAGGATCACTCCCGGCTGCAGCGCGGCCGCCAGCTCCGAATCGGTCGTCGCTGCAGGCGAGGCCACGATCGGCTCCGGCTCCATCGGTTTGATCGACTTCATGGCCCAACCTCCGGGCGGCCGACCGCGCCAGTTGTCCAATATCCGATGACCGACGTTCGGCACATAGCAGGTTGCATGCCACCCATCCGCCCCGCCCAAAGCCTGCCCGCCGGCACGCGAATGCACGCCGGAGAAGCAGGAAGCCGCCGCGGGATGAGGCGGGGGCGGGCGACCCCGAGCCGTCCTGCACTTCTTACAAAGCGTGTCGCGCGCCTAGCGGCGGCTGAGTGCGGCCTCCGGGGTTGTCAATCCTCGCGCCGGCTAGGGATGCGGGGACGCATGTTGCACTCCCCAGAGGCCGCAAGATCCATGCCGAAAATCAAATCTTTTTTTGGCCCGGAGGAGCCCGAGAGCTTCAACGAACCTGCGGGGCTCCGCGAACGCGCGCATCTACGCCAGGTTTCCCATCTGAGTCCCGCTGAAGGCCCCAAAGCCCCGCCGCCGCTCCCCCCGGACGAACGAAGCTGCTTCTATCGTTTGGGAGCCCCGGGAGCCCCGGTATTCTCCTGCGCGATGTCGATGCGAGTCACCTTGCCGAAGTCCGACAGCGGCCGGTCCTGGCCCTTCTGCGGCCCGACCACCAGGATCGCGAAATCCTGGGGGTGGAGGTGTCTGGCTGCCGCGTCGCGCACCGCCGCGGTGGTCGTCGACTCGACGCCGGTCCGATATCGCGACAGCCAGTTGAGAGGGTAGCCGAAGAGCTCGAAAGTCAGCTGCTGGCCGAGGATCTTGCTCCTCGAGTCGGCGCGGAAGACGAACGAGGCCAGGATGCTCTGCTTGGCGAGCTCCACCTCCTGATCGGTTGGCGGGTGCGCCGTCAGGTCGCGCGCCTCGGCGAGCAGCGCCGCGATGCCGGCGCCCGTGGTCTCGGTCTTGGTCGACATCTCGAGCGAGGCGATCCCGGGATGGTCCCAGGCCCCGCCGACTCCGCCGCCGACGTCGTAGGCCAGCCCCTTCTCCGTCCGCACGTGCTTGATCAGGCGCGACGCGAACGAGCCCGAGAGCACCTCGTTGAGCACCTGCAGCGCGAAGTAGTCGGGGTCCCTGATCTCCACGCCCAGGTGGCCCATCTCGACCTTCGACTGGCTCATGTCGTCCTTCTCGGCATAGTAGACGCCGGGCGAAGGCTGCCGGCGGAGGGCGGACGGAGGCGGCTCGCCGGCCGGCCCGCGCGGCCAGTCTCCGAACGCCCGCTTGACCGCCTCCAGCGCCGCGGCGGAGTCGAAATCGCCCGCCAGCCCAAGCACCATGCGGTCCGGGTGCAGATGAGCGCGATGCCAGGCGATCAGGTCCTCGCGCCGGATCTTCTGCAGGGTGGCGAAGGTCGGTGTGCGCGCGTAGGGCGACTCCGGGCCGTAGACGATCTTGCGGAACTCGCGGTCGAGGATCTGGTCCGGATCGTCGTTCTGCCGCGCCACGGCGGCGATCGCCTGGCGCCGGGCCAGCTCGAGCTTCGCCGGATCGAAGGCGGGGCGGCGCAGGACGTCGGCGAAGAGCTGCAGCAGATCGGGGAAGTCCTGCTTGAGGACGTGCAGGGAGGCGCGTCCCGAATCCGCGTGGACCCCAACCTCGAGCTCGGCGGCATGGCTCTCCAGGTAGTCGTCCAGGGCGTCGCCGCTCAGCCGTTCGGTGCCGCCGGCGCGCATCACGCCGCCGGTGATGGCTCCGAGACCGACCTCCTCGGGGGGGTCGAGCCGCGAGCCGGCGCGCAGCAAGGCGGTGACCGAGATCAGCGGCAGCTCATGGTCCTCGAGCAGCATGACCACCAGGCCGTTGTCGAGCGCGACCCGCTGCGGCTGGGGGATGTCGAAGCGCGGCAGCGGGGGATAGCGCAGATCGCCCGGCTGGGCCACCTGCGCCGTCGCCGGCCCCACGACCGCAGCCGGGAGCAGCAGGGCGAGCCAGATCAGCACGCGCGGGCGGCGGCGGGGAGGAATCGATGGCGCGGGGGTGGGCATCAGCGCTCCCGCCCTGCGCTACCCGCGGCTGGCTGGGCGGTTTGCCGGGTGACGATCGTGGCGACCGTCCGGTTGGAGTTGATGAAGGTCGCGTTGGCGACGCGGCGGATGTCGGCCTTGCTGACCCGCTCCAGGCGGTCGACGTAGCGGAACAGCTCGCGCCAGTCGCCGAACAGGCGCTGGTACTCGGCCAGCTGGCCCGCCAGCCCCTGGTTGTCGCCGAGCGACCGGATCAGGCTGGCCCGCGCGCGGGCGCGGAACTTGGCCAGCTCCTGGTCGCTCACCTCCTCCACCTTGAGGAGCTCGATCTCGCGGCGCAGCGCTGCCTGCACCTTGTCGGTGCCGGCGCCGACCGCCGGCACCACCAGCACCGCCCACAGGTTCGGGTACTTGTCGCCGGGAAAGCCCGAAAAGGAGCTGACCTCGATGGCCAGCTTCTGATCGCGCACCAGCGAGCGGTAGAGGCGCGAGGTGCGGCCGCCGCTCAAGATGTCGTCGATCGCGTCGTAGACCGCCTGATCGGGGTGGGTGATCGCCGGCCGGTGGTAGGCCTCGAGGAGCTGCGGTTGCGACGGCTCCTCCAGCGCCACGCTCTTCTCGGCAGCCTGCGGCGGCTCGACGGTGCGCAGCGGCGGCGCCGGCGGCCGCGCCGGGATGCGCCCGAAATAGGTCTCGAGCAGCGGGATCAGCGATTTCGGATCGATGTCGCCGACGATCGCCGTCACCAGGTTGGCCGGCACGTAGTGGGTGCGGAAGAAGGCCTCGGCGTCGGTGCGAGTGATCGATTGCAGGTCGCTCATGTAGCCGATCGCGGGGTGATGGTAGGGATGGGCGTCGAAGGCGGTGCTGACGAACTGCTCGACCAACCGCCCGAGCGGCTCGCCCTCGACGCGCAGGCGGCGCTCTTCCTGCACCACGTCGCGCTCTTCATAGAACTCGCGGAAGACCGGCTGGAAGAAGCGCTCCGACTCGAGGTAGGCGAAGAGCTCGATCTTGTTGGCGGGCAGCGAGTAGAAGTACTGGGTCTCGTCGGCGCCGGTGGAGGCGTTGACCCCCGCCGCGCCGGCGCGGGAGAGGATCTCGTCGAACTCGCCCCTGACGACGAAGCGCTCGGCCTGCTCTTGCTTGTGCTTGAACTCGGCGAACAGGCTGGCCACCTTCTTTTCGTCAGGCCGCGGCGCCAGGCGCTCGCGCTGGTACGCCTGGTAGGCGGCCTCCATCTCGTCCATCGCCTTCTTCTCCCCGCCCGGGTCGCGGGTGCCAATGTGCGCGGTGCCCTTGAAGGCCATGTGCTCGAACATGTGCGCCAGCCCCGTGATCCCGGTCACCTCCTGCGCCGAGCCGACGTCGGCGATGGTCATGAAAGAAAAGACCGGCGCCTCCGGCCGCCGTACCAGGATGAAAGTCCACCCGTTGGCCAGCACACGCACCGTCGTGCGAGCCTCGAAAGCCGCCAGATCCTGAGCGCCAGCGGGAGCGAGCGGGGCGAGGAGAGCGAAAAAGCTGACTGCGAGGGAAGGGAGCGCCGAAGTCCGCCTCCCGGCTGCGTGGAAAAGCGAACGCAGCCGGGATTCGGACTTCGACGCTCCTCGCCGGCGGCCGGGCTCCGGGGCCTGCGACGAACTTGATACGGCTTTTCGACCTACGGTCATCTTCCGGATCTGGGCTTTTGTCATGACACCTCATTCACCAGAGCAGCAAGTTTAACCGATGGCCCCCTGTCATGCCTCGAGCCTTGCCCTGCGGCACGGTCCCTTCATCCATGAAACATTTTAATAACCAATGGAGGCCGCCGAGCCCGGCCGCCGGCGAGGAGCCTCGAAGGGTTCCGCCCCAGCCGTGTTCGCTTCACCCCACGGCTGGGGCGGAACCCTTCGCGGCTCCCCACCCTAAACCTATGCTCAAGCGAGCGGCGAGCGCGCCGCCTGGGAGGGCAGCGACAGCGCCGCCCAGAGGGTGCCGGCGGCGCCGAGCCCGGCGGCGACAAGAAAGGTGAGACTGGGGCGGAGCGTCCACAGGGTGCCACCGAGGGCGGCGGCTCCCGCTACCGCGAAGCCGCGGATGGAGTAGTAGAGGCCGACGGTCGCACCGGGATCTCCAGAGGCGAGGTCGACGATCAGGGCCTTGCGGGCCGGCTCGCCGATTTCGCGCAGCCCGCCGACGACGTAGGCCGCCGCCAGCGCCGCATAGGAGTGGGAGAGCACCACGGCGAGCGGGAAGAGGGTGAAGAAGGCGTAGGTGAGGACGACGAAGGATTTCTTTTCGGCCCTCTCGGCCAGCAGCGCTGCGGGAAGGTACGAGGCAATCGCGGTCGCCATCAGGATGGCGGTGAGGATGCCAAACCGCGCCGCCGAGACCTTGGCGATCTCCAGGGCCCAGACCACCAGGAAGACCTCCGGAAGCCCTTCGCAAAGACGGATGAGACAGTCGGCGACGAGCAGGCGCTGGAGCGCCGGATGGAGACCAACCCTGGGCCGGCGCGCGGTCGGTCCGGCGGCGCCGGCTGCCGGGGCGAGCTTGAAAGAGCGCCGCAGTCCGAAGAGCATGAGCAGCGAAGTGAGGACCGCAACGCCGAAGCCGATGCGCATGCCGCCGCCCATGCCGTAGCGGCCGATGAGCCAGCCGCCGAGCGGCGGCGCCAGGATGATGGGCAGCCGTTTGACCACCGACTGCACGGTGAAGCCGACCAGCCGCCCGCCGCCGGCGAGCTCTTCGCGGATCAACGAGAAGGTGGCCGGCAGGCCGAGCGACTGCCAGGCCATGACCAGCAGCAGCCCGGCAAAGAGGACCGGCACCGATGGCTGGCCGAGGTAGAGGGCGAATCCTGCCGTGGACAGCACGCCGAAGAGGAGGAGCGCGCGCCGGCTGCCGAGCCGATCGGCGATGAGGCCTCCGGGGTAGGCATAGCCGGCATCCAGGAGGTCCTTGGAGGTGCCAAAGAGGCCGACCAGGAAAGGAGACGCGCCCAAGACCCGCAGGTACGCCGGCAGGTAGCGGAACCAGAGCTCCTCGCCGAAGCCGTAGACGAAGAGAGCGGCGGCGAGCGCGCGCACTCCCGGTCGCAGGTGGAGCCGCTCCGTCCAGGCGCGGCCCGGCGGAGCTGTCACCGGCTGTCCTCCTTGCCCGAGGCTCTGCTCACCTGCCGGCTCCCGTGGGGCGGCCCTATCCGATGAGATTAACAGTTGACAGGTAGTGCTGGCAACTGCTAGAAAATACCGATGATAGCGCCTCGCCGGGTGGCCGGGTGGCATCGAGGGATCTCGATGAATTGGGTGACCCGCAAGCACGTGCACGTCAACCGGGCGGCGACCGCCTGGCTGGTGCGGCGTTTTCTCGATCCTCGGGCGGAGATCTCTTTCGTCGAGCCGGAGCAGGTCGAGGCCGTCCAGCTTCGCGACGGCGCCCTCGGCTTCGACGCCCCCGGCGCCCGCTATCCGCACCGCGACGAGCGGGGCCGGTGCTCCTTCGAGCAGCTGGTCGACGAGCGGCTCGCCGGCGATGCGGCGCTGCAGAAGCTGGCCCGCATCGTCCACGGGGCGGACTTTCCCGCCGAGATCGCGACGACGCCCGAGTCCGCGGGGCTGTGGGCGATCAGCCAGGGGTTTACCGAGGTCGCGAGCGTGGCTGGAGGGGACGCCGAGATCGTCGAGCGCGCCGCCTTCCTCTACGACTCCCTCTATGCCCACCTGCGCCGGCGCCTTGCTCCGGCGAATGAAGCGGATGAAGAGGGAGGCCGCTGAGCGTGCCGCCGCGGTGGTGCCTGTTGATCCACCAGCTGCCGCCGAAGCCGCTCTACCTGCGGGCGCGCATCCGGCAGCGCCTGGCGCGGGTCGGAGCGGTGGCGCTCAAGAATTCGGTCTACGTCTTACCGCACTCGGAGAGCAGCGTCGAGGACTTCCGGTGGATCGCCGAGGAGGCGGTGGCCGGCGGCGGCGAAGCGTTCCTCTGCGCCGCAGACTTCCTGGGCCGGCCCTCCGACCAGGAGATCGAGGAGCGCTTCCGCCGCGGGAGCGCCGCCGAGTACGAGGAGCTCTCCGCCCGGGCCCGCGAGCTGCTGCGCGAGGTCCGGCGCCGCGGCGCCCCGGTGGCTCCCGAGGCAGAGCTCTTGGCGCGTGCGAGCCGCCTCGAGAAGCGGCTCGGCGAGGTGATCGCGCTCGACTTCTTCGCCGCGCCCGAGCGGCAGGCCGCCGAGGCCCTGCTGCGGCAGCTGCGGCAGCTCGAGGCCCGGGTGCACGCCGGTCAGCCGCCGCCGCCGGCAAGCGCCGCGGCCGGCCGCCAGCGCTTCGCGGAGCTCGCGGGGTTGACCTGGGTCACGCGCAAGGGCGTGCATATCGACCGCATCGCCTCGGCATGGCTGATCCGCCGGTTCATCGATCCCACGGCGCGCTTCCGCTTCGCGGATTCGCAGAGCCCGGAGGCGGCGCCGGGCGAAGTGCGGTTCGACACCGTCGGCGGCGAGTTCACCCATGAGGGGGACCGCTGCAGCTTCGAGACGCTGGTCGGCCGCCTCGGACTTGCCGATCGGGCCCTCGCCCAGATCGCCGAGATCGTGCACGACGTCGATTTGAAGGACGGCAAGTTCGGCCGTGCCGATGCGCCGGGCATCTCGCAGCTGGTGACCGGCATCGTGCTTGCCCATCCCGGGGACCTCGACCGCCTCGACCGGGGGTTCGCGCTTCTCGACGACCTTTACGAATCGTTCCGCCAACGCCTGCCGGCCGGCGCCGCTTCCCGCGGCCAAGCCGGCACTCCTCGCGGGTCGCGGGGCGCACTGGCGCGTGGCAAGACAAGGAGAGACTGAATGGCAAGCAACGGCAAGCTCGTGGCGCTGGCTCTGGGCCTGGCAGGCCTGGCCGCGCTCTCGCTCCGCGCCGAAGAAGCCACCGACGCGACATGGAAAAAGGTCGATGGCGTCTTCGGCGCCGCCGGCAAAGACCTCCCCGGTGGCGTCCATCGCTTCGGCTGGCCGCGCCGCGACCTGCAGGTGAAAATCGGGGACGTGCCCGTGCAGGCGGCCCTGGGGCTCGGCTCCTGGGGCGCCTTCGTGAAAACCGGACACGGCGATCAGGCGATGGCGATGGGCGACCTGGTGCTGCTGGAGTCGGAGCTCACGCCCGTCGTGTCGGCGCTCCAGGCCGGCGGCATCGACGTCGCGGCCATCCACAACCACCTCGTCGGCGAGTCGCCGCACGTCGTCTACTTGCACTTCTCCGGCCATGGCGATGCCGCGGTCCTCGCCGCGACCTTGAAACAGGCGCTGGGGCAGACGGCGACGCCCCTCGCGGCGGCCGGCCCGCCGGCGAAGCCCCTGCCGGCCGACGAGCAGGCGTTCAACACCGTGCAGGAGGTGCTGGGGCACAAAGGTGCTCTCGCCGGCACCGTGTTGCAAGTCGGGGTGCCGCGCGCCGAGAAGATCGAAGAGAACGGCATGGAGGTGCCGGCGTCGATGGGCATGGCCAATGCGCTCAACTTCGAGCGCGTCGGCAACCAGGTGGCGACGACCGGCGACTTCGTGCTGATCTCGACCGAGGTCAACCCGGTGATCCGCGAGCTGCGATCGCACGGCATCGCGGTGACCGCCCTGCACTCCCACATGCTCGCCGAGACGCCGCGCCTTTTCTTCCTGCACTTCTGGGGGGTCGGCAGCCCCGAGAAGATCGCCGGCGCCCTCAAGGCGGCGCTGTCGAGAGTCCACACCAGGCCTTGAGATCCAGTTAACCTTCGTGTGTCACCTCGAATAAGCTGAGATCACTTATGCCGAGGATCTGGTCAGCGCTTGCAGCCTTAGCCAGAGCAACACACCCAATACTCCAACCACTGGAGAACTGATGAGGCCAGGGAAATATCCTCGAGCTACGAACGCGAGCACGGGGTGTGCGATGCCATTGACGATCGATCCAATAGCGAAGAACCACGCCGGGAACAGAGCGGACCGGTACCCTCTTTGCAGGCCGACCGCCGACAGGATCCAAACGCTCAGCCATGAAGACGCCATCTGTTCGCTCTCGGCCGACCAGGTCGCCGTCTACCGGCTTCCGCAGGATCGTCAGGAGAAGCGCCACTACAGCTCCCGCCGAAAGCCCGGCCGTTCCCGTAAGTATGCTGCGAAGATTTTCGTTCACGGCGGTCTGATCAAACTAACCCTGAAGCAGGATCTCCGCGGTCGCCAGGAACCTCGGCGGCCTCCTGGCCCGCGTCGCCTGCTCGAAGGCGTAGGCCAGCTTGATCAGGGTCGGCTCGCCGTAGGCGGGGCCGATGAACGAGAGGCTGATCGGCAGCCCGAAGACCTGGCCGGCGGGGACCGTGATGCTCGGGTAGCCGGCTACCGCCGCCGGCGTCGAGCTGCCGCCCGTCACCGAGTCGCCGTTGACCAGGTCGGTCAGCCAGGGCGGGCCGCCGGTCGGCGCCACGATGGCGTCGAGACGATGGCGGGCCAGGGTGGCGTCGATCCCCTCCTTGCGCGCCTGCCGCTGGCACTTGGCCAGCGCCTCGCGGTAAGGCTTGCTGGTGAGCGGCCCCTTCTCCTGCGCCCGGAGCATCAGCTCCTGGCCGAAGAACGGCATCTCGCGCTCGCGGTTGGTCTCGTTGAAGGCCATGACCTCGGCGAGCGAATGAACCGGCGCGCCGGGACCGAGCTCCGCCAGGTAATGGTTGAGATCAGCCTTGAACTCGTAGAGCAACACCTCGAGCTCGGCGTCGTCGAACTGGCCGGCGGTCGCGATGTCGGCCGGGTCGACGATCACCGCCCCCTGGCGCTTCATCTCCTCGATCGCGCTCTCGATCACCCGGTCGGCCGCCGGGCTCGCGCCGAAGAAGCGCTTGCGGGCGACGCCGATGCGCGCGCCGCGCAGCCCCCGCGGATCGAGAAACCGTGTGTAGTCGTCAGCCGCCCGCCCGCGGCTGCCGAGCGTCGCATCGTCGCGCGGATCGAGGCCCGCCATGGCGCCCAGCAGCGCCACCGCGTCTGCGACCGTGCGCGCCATCGGGCCGGCGGTATCCTGGCTGTGGGCGATGGGCACGATGCCGGCGCGGCTGAGCAGACCCACCGTCGGCTTGATCCCGACCAGGGCGCACATCGACGACGGCGAGACGATCGAGCCGTCGGTCTCGGTGCCGACCGCGGCAGCGGCGTAGTTGGCAGCCACCGCCGCGGCCGAGCCCGAGCTGGAACCCGAAGGGTTGCGGTCCAGAACATAAGGATTGCGGCACTGTCCGCCGCGGCCGCTCCAGCCGCTCGACGAGTGGGTGGAGCGGAAGTTGGCCCATTCGCTCAGGTTGGTCTTGCCGAGCAGCACCGCTCCCGCCGCCCGCAGGCGCTGGGCGATCGTGGCGTCGCGCGCCGGAATCGAGCCGGCGAGAGCCAGCGAGCCCGCGGTGGTGGTCAGCTTGTCCGCCGTCGCGACGTTGTCCTTGAGCAGGATCGGAATACCGTGCAAGGGACCGCGCGGCCCCTTGGCGAGGCGTTCGGCGTCGAGGGCGTCGGCGATCGCCAGCGCCTCGGGGTTGACCTCCAGGACCGCGCGCAAGGCCGGCCCGCGCCGGTCGAGCGCTTCGATGCGCGCCTGATACTTCTCGACCAGCGCGCGCGCCGTGGCGCGGCCCGCCTGCATCGACGCCTGCAGCTCGGCGATCGTCGCCTCGTCGAGCTCGAAGGGGGCGGGAGCGGGACCGGCCTCCCCGGCCGGCGCCGGCCCGAGGGCCGTGTGCGCCTCCGCCAGCGCCGCCGCGCCCAGCCCTGCTGCCAGCCCGCCAGCCACACCCCCAACCACGAATCCACGCCGCGTCAGCGCCTGTCGCTCTCCTGCCTTGATTGCGCTCATCCGACCGTCCTCTCCCTTAGAACACCTCTCGATTTGCCGAGCAGACTAACGCATTGGTACGCCCAAGCCAGCTCGAGGTTTGCTGCGTCCCGAGCCTCAGTTCCCAAGCAGGCCGCCGAGCCCCCCCCGCCGGCGAGGAGCGCCGCAGTCCGCGTCCCGGCTGCGTTCGCTTTTCCACGCCGCCGGGACGCGGACTGTCGGCGCTCCCCCCGGTGCACTAGCTGCTGGCCGGCAGCCGCTGGCCGACGCTTCGGTCCCCTCTAGGGGCAGCTGGGGAAGGCGGAGGTGTCCTGGATCGGTTGGGCGGGGGCGTTGTCGGGATTGCGGTAGATCTTCTGGGCGCCGGTCTGGGTGTCGGTGACGGTGATCGTGAGGCCGACGTTGGTGCCGGCGGAGGCGAAGAACCACTGGTAATTGTTGAGGCCGCAGCCGTTGACGACCTTGACCAGCATCTCCGGGTTGTCGGCCGAGAAAAACCAGAAAGCTCCGCCGTGGCCGATGCCGACCGGCGCGAGCGGGAGCGCATGCCCGCTGCCGGCAAGCCCGCCCCCTTCGGTGGTGTGATACGCGACCTGCACCTGGAAGCGGCGGTCGCCCGGTCGGCCGTCGATGCAGAGGGTCGTGTCGCTTGCCGCGCAGGCAGCCGGGGCGGTCTGCCGGATCTCGGCGGAGCCGCCAATTCCACTATTGCCGGAGCTCCCTGCAGGTCGCGCCGACGCTGCCGCCGCCGCTTCGAGCGCTGGCGGCGCTGCCTGGCGAGCCTCGCCGATGGGGGGGCTGCTGTTTCCTGTTGCCGGCGAGGAGGAGCAGCTCAAGGCCGCGGTGTCCTGGATCGGAACGGCGGCGTTGCCGTCGGGGTTGCGGTAGATCTTCCTCGCCCCCGAGCGGGTGTCGGTGAGCGTAATCGTCATGCCGACGTTGGTGCCGGCGGAAGCAAAGAACCATTGATTGCCGTCGACGCCGCAGCCATCGATGACCTTGACCAGCATCTCCGGGTTGTCCGCCGAGAAGAACCAGAACGCCCCGCCGTGGGCGATACCCACCGGCGCGAGCGCAATCGCGTGTCCGCTGCCTGCGAGCCCGCTGCCCGCGGCCGTTTGATAGGCGACCTGCACCTGGAAGCGGTGGTCGCCCGGCTGGCCGTCGAGACAGAGCGTCGAATCGGTCGGAGAGCATGGCGCCGGTTGGGTCGGGAGCGCAAATCGTCCGATCTTGGTGCCGCTGATGTACCAGAGATTGCCGTCGGAGCCAAGCGCCAGGTCGACGACGTCAACGAACAGGAACCAGGTGAACCCTCCGCTGAGTGTGAGACGCCCGAGCAGCGGCTGTAGCTGACCCCGGCCCAGCCGGTCGTAGCCGGTGAACCAGAGGTTGCCGTCAGGTCCGACCGCGAGCGCGCTGATGCCGTAGCCGAAGTCGACGTAGGGAAAGCCGGTGGCGAACTCGGTGATCGCTCCCGCCGTCGTGATGCGGCCGATTTTCATCGCCGCCGACTCCGCGAACCAGAGAGCGCCGTCGGGGGCGGCGACGATGGTCGTCACTCCGGCCTGCGGCGTCGGCACGGCGTACTCGGCGACCTGTCCGGAGGTCGTGATCCGGCCGATCTTGTTCGCGGTCACCTCGGTGAACCACAGGGCGCCGTCCGGACCGGCGGCGATCGTCGGCTCGAGACTGATCCCGGGTGCCGGGCGGTCGGCCGTGGGCAGGGGGAACTCCGTGATCGCCCCCGCGGTGGTGATCCGCCCGACTTTCGGGGCCGGACCGTTTTCGAGGAACCAGAGCGCGCCGTCGGAGCCGGCGGCGATGCTCGGCACGCCGTTCTGCGCGTCGCCGGCGGGAAGGGCGAATTCGCTGACCGAGCCGGAAGTGGTGATGCGGCCGATCCTGGCGACGTCGGCCTCGGTGAACCAGAGCGCGCCGTCGGGGCCGGCGACGATCCCCAGCGGGAAGCATTCGACGGCAGCGCAGCTGGGCAGGGAAAACTCGGTCACGGTGCCGCCGGTCGTGACGCGGCCGATCCGGTCGCCGCCGCCCGTGCTCGAGATCGCGGTGAACCAGACCGCGCCGTCGGGGCCGGCGGCGAGCTGGATCGGCGCCAGCGCGGACGGCGTGACGGAGAAGGAAAGAGCGGGCCGCGCGGTGTCCAGCAGCAGGCGCAGGCCGACCGGCACGGAGTGGGTCAGGCCGCCGCCGCTGCCCGTCAAGGTGAAGGCGGTGAACCCCGTCGCGGCGCCCGCCGCGGCGGTCAAGGTGAGCGTCGAGGAGCCGGCGCCGGAGACGGTCGCGGGGTTGAAGGAAGCCGTCACTCCAGCCGGGACGCCGGCGAGCGCGAGCGCGACCGGCACCTGAAAGGAATTGAAGGAGGCGAGCTGGACCTGGAGAGTGATCGAGTTGCCGGGCGCGAGCGTCAGGTCGGCGGGTTGGGCCTCCAGGCCGAAATCCGGGGCGCCGGCCGGGCTCCAGTTGTTGACCAGCGCATTGGCGTCGACCGACCCCAGCCCGGTCACCGGGTCGTAGCCGCTGCCGCACGAGCCGCCGCTGACGCCGCGATAGCTGTTGTTGCCGGCGGTGACGTCGTGAAAGACCGCCGGTCCGCCGCCCCCGTACTGGGCGCTGCCCATCTTGTAGAGGGTGGGATTGGCGTTGCCTTGCGGCCTGCCGGTCTTTTGCACGACGAGCGCCATGAGGCCGGCAAAGGAGGGCGACGCCGCGGAAGTCCCGCCGACCGCCATGAGGCCGGTGGCACTCGCGCCGTGGCCGATCACCACCATGTAGCCGTCGTGGACCGCCGCGGTCAGCGCCACGTCGGGGACGTCGCGCCGGCCATCGTCGGGAACGCCCGGCGCCGCCTGCCATCGCGGCTTGGGATAGACGGCGCTCGCGCCGCCGCCCGTCGCTCCGATCCCCGCTTCGTTCCACGCCACTTCCGGGATGTAGGAGAGCGCCGAGCCCTGGGTCGCGGTGTCGGGGTTCGCCGCCCAGTAACTCGAAGCCGGGTGGTCGTCGAGCTGCGTCCCGCCGACGCAGACGTCATAGGGAGTGGCACACACGTCCGAGACCGTCGGCCGCCCCGCGCAGACCGCGGCGCCGAAGTCGCCCGCCGCCACAAAGACCGAGATTCCTTGGGCGGCCGCCTGCGCCCAGAGGCCGTCGTAGAAGGCGAGACCGCCGGCCGACATCGACGCCTCGCATGAGCCGTAGCTGGCGCTCACGATGGGGGCGAGCGCATGGTCGACGATGTAAGCGGCGGAGAGGTCGAAGCCATCGCTCGGAAAGGCGCTGGCGGAGACCACGAAGTCGATCGTCGCGCCCGGTGCGACTGCCCCCGACCACTGCACGTCGAGGTCCGCCTCCATCTCCTCGTCGCCGCCGAGGTCGCCTGGCGGCGTCCCGTTGTGAATGATCACCGGGTCGTTGGCGGGCAGGCCGAAGTGGCTGCGGAAATACTGCACATCGCCGAGATTGAGGTCGCTGCGGCCGACGATGGCGATCTTGACGCCGCTGCCAGTCACTCCGGCGGCGTAGAGCGGCTTCACGTCATAGATGGTGGCGAAGTCGGCCGGCGCCAGGAAGTGCTGGCTCCCGGCGGACTCGGCCTCGCCCGCGGCGCGGCGCACCGCGGGCCGCGCCCCGCGATGCAGGAGCGGCCGCGGGAAATCGTGCAGCGAGACGATGCCTGCCACCAGCGGCGAGAGGGTGCGCGGCATCGAGGGCTCCGCCGCATTGGCGTGATGGGTTCGGCCGGCCATCTGGTAGTCGCGAATCGGGGTGCGAAACGCCTCGGCGACCTGGGCCGTGGTGCCGCTGAACTGGATCCAGCCGCGCCCGCGGGCGATCTCGTCGACCGAGAAGCCGTGCGCCCCCAGCCAGCCGGCGACGGTGCCCAGACCGTCGTCGGAGATCCCAAACCGGCGGCCGAACTCCTCGGGCGTCAGCCAGCGGTGGAAGCTCGGCGAAGCAGGATCCTGCTGCTCATCGAGAAGCCGCGCCAGCTCGGCCGCGGCGCCCCGGCGCCGCCCGAGGACGAGGATGATCCTCTGCATCGGCAGATCGGGGTCGGTCGGTCCGACCTCCAGCTCGGGGCGGGCGAGCGGATGGACGTTGCCGGGGAGGGGCACCCGGTCGTCCTCGATGATCGCCGGGATCGCCGGGATCGCCGGCGGCGGCACGGCGGCGGCGAGGCGGGCACTCGAGGCATGCGCGCCCAAGGCTCCGCCGGTGGCAAGGATCGCGAGCAGCGCCAGCGACAGGCGTGCCGAAGCTGGAAAGGAGGCTGCCGAGCGAGCTCGTTGTTGCATCACGACAGACGCACTCCTCGCTGCACCTGCACAACACACTCCCTCTCCTCGCTCTTGGAGGTCTCGACTGCCGACTGATTGCGTTTACGACGTCCCGCGCACCCGTCCCGCGGATTTCATATGCAGTTTTCGAGCCTGACCCGACCGGGGCCCCGGGGGGCACCTTTGGCCCTAGCCAGGCTGGCCCCTCTCTCTCCGCCCAGCGAGCCGGGCGGAGGAGAGAGGAGGGCGCTGCGGATGGGGGACGGGGTGCTACTGCGTGTCGGGCGCAGGTGGTGAGAAGGGGTGGTGGAACTGGCGGGACTGCTGCAGAGCCTGAAACTTGGTCTGCTGCTCGGGGGTGAGCAACGCCTGGAGCTTCTGCTGGAGCTCATCGTGGAGCGGCTTCATCTTGAGCCGGTTCTGGTGCATCTGGATGGCGAGCTGGCCCACCGCGGCCGCATCGGGCGAGTCCGCCTTCAAGGCGGCCGCGAACTGCTGGTGCAGGGCGCGCTGCGCCTCCGAGAGCGGCGCCGACTTCGCCTTCATCTCCTGGAAGAGCTGCTTGGCCGAGGCTTTCTGCTCGTCGGTCAGGTTGAGCGCCTTCATCGCGCCACGCATCATCATCCCGTGGTCGTGGTGGAAGCCGCCGCCAGGCGCCGCCGGGGTTGGGGCGGCGCCCTGTCCGAGCAGCGGCGCCGCCAGCAATCCCAGCAGCGCGACGGCGGCAGCCGGAAGCATTGTCCTGGTCCATTGTGGATGGTTCATTGCACCTCCTGAGGTCGTGGTCAAGGGTTCGGTGGCAGCTTCAGGTTCGGTCTCGGTTCGCCGGCGCTCCGGAGGGCCGCCACCCCCCGTCAACAGGTGAGACGGGTAGGCCGCCGAATCGGTTACATGCCCGGCCGCCGGCCCGGCCGACCCTTCCGAGCCCGCCCCCTGCTTCGAGCCCGCCGGCCATTCCGATCAATCGCCTGGCGGAACTCGGAATACGGGAGCGTGTTGAGCACGTGCCTGGGCTCGAGGCCGGCGCGCCGCGCCTGATCGATTCCATAGCGCACCAGGGCAAGCTCCTGCACGCGGTGGGAATCGGTGCTGATGACGATCTTGCAGCCCAGGTCGCGGGCGCGCAGCAGGTGAGTGTCGCAGAGGTCGAGCCGGTGCGGCTGGGAGTTGAGCTCGACCGCCACGCCGAGCTCGGCGGCGCGGCGCAGCACCGCGTCGAGGTCGAAGGCGATCGGCTTGCGCCGGTTGATCAAGCGCCCGGTGGGGTGGGCGAGGATGTTCACCTCCGGGTGCTCGAGGGCCTTGAGAATGCGTGCCGTCTGCTGGTCGCTGGGCAGCTCGAAGCGCGAATGGACCGACGCCACGACCAGGTCGAGGCCGGCCAGCATCTCGTCTTCCAGGTCGAGGCTGCCGTCGGGCAGGATGTCGACCTCCAGCGAGCGCAACAGCTGGATGCCGGGGTGGCGGGCGCGCACGGCGTCGATCTCCAGCCACTGCAGGCGCAGGCGCCGGGCGTCCAGCCCGCTGATCATCGCCAGCGCCTTGCTGTGGTCGGTGATCGCCATGTACTCGTAGCCGCGGGCGGCGCAGGCGGCAACCATCTCCGCGAGCGTGTTGCGGCCGTCCGACCAGGTCGAGTGCATCTGCAGGTCGCCCCGCAGGTCGGCGGTCTCGACCAGCCGGGGGACCCGCCCGGCGGCTGCCGCCTCGATCTCGCCCCGGTCCTCGCGCAGCTCGGGCGGGATCCACGCGCAGCCGACTGCCGCGTACACATCCGCCTCCTCGCGCCCGGCAATAGAGGCGGCCGGAGAGCCGGCCGGCGAGGGTCTTGGCGCGGCCACGGAGGCGGCGGCTCCATCGCCAGCATCCGCCGCAGCTGCCGCCCCGGCTGCCGCAACTCCGAAGACGCCGTACTCGGAGATGCGCAGACCGCGCTCGACAGCGCGCCGCCGCAGCTTGATGTTGTGCTCCTTGGAACCGGTGAAGTAGACCAGGGCGGCGCCGTAGCACTCCGCCGGCACCACGCGGAGATCGACCTGCAGCCCCGAGCCGAGGCAGACCGAGGAGCGGGTGGGGCCGGCCATGAGCACCTTGGCGACCTGCGGATGGTGAAGGAAGCGCTCCATCACCGGCTCCGGTTGGGCGGCGATGCCCAGCAGGTCGGCATCGCCCACCGTCTCGCACCGCCGGCGATAGCTGCCGGCGACTTCGAGGCGCTCGAGCTCGGGGCTGGCGCGCAGGTGGGCCACCAGCGGCTCGAGGGCGTGTTCGGCCTCGCTCAGCAGGAAGCGGCGGCGCCGCTGGCGGAAATCGGCGATGCCGGCCAGGATCTTCTCCTGGCTCCTGGCGCCGAAGCCGGGCAGCGCCGCGATCCGTCCGGTCCGTCCCGCGGCCTCCAGCTCGTCGACCGAAGCGATCCCCAGCTCGTCCCAGACCTTGCGCGCTTTTTTCGGTCCCACTCCCGGCAGGCGCATGAGGTCGACCAGCGAGCGCGGCACCTCGGCCAGCAGCCCGTCGCGCAGCGCCAGCGTTCCAGTTGCCAGCATCTCGCGGATGTGGGAAGCCATCTCCTTGCCGATCCCCGGTAGCCTGGTCAGCGCCGGGCCCTCGGCCGCCAGCTCCGCCAGCTGGCGAGTCTGGACCTCCACCGTGCGGATCGCGTTGCGGTAGGCACGGATGCGGAACGAATCGGCGCCCTGGATCTCCAGGATGTCGGCGACCTCCGCCAGGATGCGGCCGATCTCGAGGTTGTCCATATCGGGGTGCAAGCGGCAAGCTATCATGCGCCGACTGCGACGAGCTGGAGTCCGAGACGATGCCCGAAGACGCGCCCAACTCTTTGCCCTCCGTCGTCATCTACACCGATGGCGGCGCCGACCCCAATCCCGGCCCCGGCGGCTGGGGCGCCATCCTGTTGCACCCTGAAAGCGGGAAGTCCCAGGAGCTCAGCGGCGGCGAGCCGCTGAGCACCAACAACCGCATGGAGCTGACCGCCGCCATCCGGGCGCTCGAAGCGCTGCAGCGGCGCTGCCGGGTCGAGCTGTTCACCGACTCGCGGTACCTCCGCCAGGGGATCACCGAGTGGCTCCCCGGCTGGATCGCGCGCGGCTGGCGGCGCAAGAGCGGGGAGCTGCAGAACGAGGACCTGTGGCGGCGTCTGGCAGAGCTGGCGGGGCGCCACCAGATCCGCTGGCACTGGGTCAAAGGTCATGCCGGCGACGAGCGCAACGAGCGCGCCGACCAGCTGGCCACCGCCGCCATCGCCGAGCAGCGGGCGGCGGCCCGGTCCCGCCGCGTGCCTCCGAACCCCTTCGGCAGGGCGCCCCAAGCCGGCCCAACCGGCGCCGCGCTGGACACCACCGCGCCCCCTTCCGCCGCCCCCGCCTCCGATGGCGAAGTCTTCCTGCGCGTCTCGTGCGCCGGAGGCAAAGGCGGTTGGGCGGCGCTGGTGCGCCACGCGGGGCGCGAGACATCGCTGAGCGGCGCCGCCGCGCCCACCAGCGCCGCGGCACTCGAGCTGCAGGCGGCGGCGGCGGCGCTCGACAGCCTGCCGCGCGGGCTGAAGGTTGCCGTCTACAGCAACTCGAGCAACCTGCGCCAGGGCGCCACCATCTGGCTCCCCGCCTGGCGCCTCCGCGGCTGGAAGACGCAGGAGGGCAAACCGGTCCTGCATCGCGCGCTCTGGGAGAGGCTCGGTGCCGCCGTCGCCGCGCGCCAGGCCGCCTGGCCCGATCCCACCGACGCCGAGCTGGCCGAGATCGAGAAACTCGCGCCGCTCGCCCGCCAGGCCGCCGAATCCGCCGCCGGCCCCCGTTGACCGGCCGGCCCGCTTCTCCTCAGGAGAACCAGCGCGTTTGGGGAGTGACTCCCTAACCGGATCACCTTCACGATCCGCTGGTCCTCGTCTACCTGATTGACAAGGGACTCGGCATCGCACTCAATGCGCAGGTGGGATGCGAGCGAGAGCCGCAGCGACCACTCGGTCACAACGTGAGGCGGGGAAGTCGAACGTGCCTCGGCAAGCCGCTCGGGCCTGCTCCACGAGCCGGCGGCGGAGCATGGCGCGGGCGCGGTGGAGGCGGGTCTTGACCGCGCTGACCTTGACGCCGAGGCACTCCGCGGTGGCCGCAGTGCTCAGGCCTTCGACATCGCGCAGAACGAGGACAACGCGGTAGGGGGCCGATAGAGAGCCGATGGCCGCTTCGAGGACCGTCCGCAGGTCTTGGTCGACGGCGCGCTGCTCGGGGTCGCGCTCGGAACTCTGTTTCAAAATGAGATCTCGTTGCGCATTCGGTAAGGAATCGATCTCCAAGACCCGCCGCCGGCGGCGAGCTCGCGCGCGTGCCTCGTTCACTGCGATGCGCGTGAGCCAATTCGAGAACTGGGCCCGGCCGGCGAACTGGCCGAGGTGGTTATACGCCCGCACAAAGGCGTCTTGCACGACGTCTTCGGCCTCGCTGTCGTCATCGACGATGGCACGTGCCACGCGATAGAGCCGCTCGTTGTAGCGGCGCATCAGCAGCTCGAAGAGCTCGCGCTCGCCAGCGAGCACCCGCGTCACGGCCTGCTCGTCGCTCACTGCTTGATGCGTCGACCCGATGACCGGGGCTTGCGCGTTCGCATCCTTCTCGGATTCCACGAGCTGTTCCTCCCGTTCGAGCGATGGCAAGTCGGCGCCGAGCCATAGGTTACATCATCGAACATCATTGGAGCCCACTCTCACCGATTCGCGCCACGCTCGCGGCTTTCCAATCGGCGCAGACCACCCGAGCGCTGTAACCTTTCCGGCCCTCGCGACTCTTGTATCTAAGGAGGACACTTCATGTCCGCACGCAGAAAACCCTTGTTCCTCGCGAGCCTTGTCTTGCTGGTGGTGGCACTGACGGCGGTCGTTGGTTTGCAGCCGCCCAAGGCAAGCCCTTCCGCCAAACCGCAACCTCGGGCGGCCTCAACTCCCGCCTCTCGCTTCGACGACGCGATCTCTCGCCATGCGCAAACGCTTCTGGACGAAGGGCGAAGGGTCTTTCGCTTCGACACCTTTGGCGATGAGGCGTTTTGGGGGGATGCGCTGAAACTGCATCAAGCGATTGCCGGCGCGAAGCTCGGCGGCGTCGGCGGCGGCGTCAGCCCGCGCACGGCGCTCGCGGTCGGTCTCAAGGTAGATGTCGAAGCTCTGCCCAAGGAAGTTGTCGCCGCACTGAAGAAGGGTCAGGTCGATCTCGACGCCCCGGCCACCACCCTCACGCTGCTGAAGGTCAATTCGGTGGTTGGTCTCACCGGCTTCTTCAGCCAGGCAGGGAACTTGCGTTCCGTGGGTATCCAATGCGCTTTCTGTCATTCCACGGTCGACGACTCGTTCGCTCCGGGGATCGGCCGCCGCTTGGACGGCTGGGCCAACCGCGACCTCAACGTCGGCGCCATCGCCGCCTTGGCTCCTGACCTCAGCACGGTCAGCAGTCTTCTGGGAGTCGATGAGCCCACGGTCAGAAAGGTTCTCAACAGCTGGGGACCGGGGAAATTCGACGCCGAGCTCTTCATGGACGGCAAGGCATTCAGGCCGGACGGGAAATCCGCGGCCACTCTGATCCCTCCCGCCTTCGGCCTCGCAGGGATCAACCTCCACACCTGGACAGGCTGGGGGTCGGTGACGCACTGGAACGCCTTCGTCGCCAACCTGGAGATGCATGGCAAGGGCACCTTCTTCGATCCTCGCCTCAAGGACGCGGCCCGCTTCCCGGTCGCCGCCAAGGCCGGTTTCGACAACGTGCGCAGCAACCCCGATCTCGTGACGTCGAAGCTGGCGGCTCTCCACTTCTACCAGCTCTCCATTCCAGCCCCGGCCCCGCCGGCAGGAAGTTTCGAGACGGGGGCCGCCAGGCGGGGCGAAGTCCTCTTCTCAGGGAAGGCCGCCTGCGCCCAATGTCACGTGCCGCCCCTCTATACCGAGCCCGGGTGGAACCTGCACAAGCCTGAGGAGATCGGAATCGACGACTTCCAATCCAGCAGATCTCCTGATCTACGCTATCGGACGGCTCCGCTCGCCGGGTTGTGGGCTCACAGCAAGGGGGGCTTCTACCACGACGGTAGATTCGCCACGCTGAAGGACGTCGTCGATCACTACGACGCCGTGAAAACACTGCACCTCACGGATCGAGAGAAGAGCGATCTGGTCGAGTTCTTGAAGTCCCTGTAGTGATCATGGCCACGGATGGCGGTGCCCTGAAGCCGCGCAAGGCAGTTAAGATCGATACGGGATGAGACATTCGAAGGAGCGCCCGCTGAGACCTGGCGCGGCGCCGGCGGCACTTGTGTTCGTCCTTGGTCTGGCATCGGTCGCGGCGCTGGTCGGTGGACGGCCCGCGGACGGTGGCGGCGCCACCCTCTCTACGGCCCCGCCTGACCCGCGGCTCGCCGCCGCCCTCCACCAGCTCATCGACGCCGATCCCGCGACGACCGCGGAGCTTCTCGCCGGACCAGTCGCCCACCGCGACCGCCGCTACGTCGCGCCGCTCATCGAGCTGTTGCGCCCCACCCCCGGTGCCAAGCGCGCGGAGGTCGCCAAGGCGCTCGCGGCCTTGACCGGCGAAACGCTCGGCAACGGCTGGCAAGACTGGGTTGAGTGGCTTGGAGAGCGTCGCGACGTCCCCCTGCCGGCGGAGCTGGCCACCTGGAAGGGAGACCTGTACGCCCGCTTCATCGATCGTCGTTTCAAGCGCTTCCTCGACAGCCGCCGCCCCTCCCGCCTGCGCATCGAGCTGGTCGAATGGGGCGGGGTCAAGGTCGACGGCATTCCGGCGCTGGACGGCCCCAAGCTCATCGATGCCGCGGCGGCGACCTACCTCACCCCCGGCGACGAGGTCTTCGGCGTCTCCATCCTTGGCGATGCGCGCGCCTATCCGCTGCGCATCCTCGACTGGCACGAGATCGTCAACGATGTGGTTGGCGGGATGCCGGTGTCGCTCACCTACTGTGCCCTCTGCGGCTCCGGCGTCCTCTATCGGACCACAGTCTCGGGAACGACGTATTCCTTCGGCACCTCCGGCCTCCTCTACGAGAGCAACAAGCTGATGTACGACCGCCAGACCGAAAGCCTTTGGAACCAGCTCACCGGGGAGGCGGTCAACGGCCCGCTGGCGAGCCGACGCCTCGAGCTCGAACGCCTGCCGGTCGTCGTCACCTCCTGGAAGAGCTGGCTCGCCGAGAACCCCGGCACCCGGGTGCTCTCGCCGGCCACAGGCTTCGAGCGCGACTATGCTCCCGGCAGGGCCTACGGCAACTACGCCGCCAGCCCCTACACCATGTTCCCGGTGGCACGCCGAAGCCAGGCCCTCCCCGCCAAGTCCCGGGTCTTTGCCATTGTTGTCGACGGCGCCGCAAAGGCCTATCCGCTCGACCGGCTGGCAACCCGGCCGGTCGTCCACGACACACTCTCCGGACACGCCGTTCTCGTGGTGAGGGAGCCGGGCAGCGAGGCGGTGCGCGCCTACGACCCAGGGAACCACACCTTCCTGCCCGAGCTGAGCAGCGACGGGGGCTCGCTGCGCCTGCGGGAAGAGGCTACCAGGGCGAGCTGGCGCCTTCTCGAAGAGGGCCTCGTCGGTCCCGCCGGCGAAACCCTGCCACGCCTACCCGGCCACCTGGCCTATTGGTTCGGCTGGTTCTCCTTCTTCCCCAGCACCCTGATTTACGGCGTCGACCCTGCCAGCCCGGGACCCGCTACTCATAGTGAGTCCATAACCGGATCACCTTCACGATCCGCTGGTCCTCGTCTACCTGATAGACAAGCCGATGCTGGATGTTGATCCGCCGCGAGTAGGCACCGGCGAGATCGCCCCGTAGCTTCTCGTAGGACGGGGGTGTCCGGAATGGATTCTCGGCGAGCAGGGCAAGCAGCCGTTCTGCCCTGGGACGCAGCCCGGCTGCCGCGAGCTTCTTGGCATCCCTCTGGGCTTGCTTCGTAAACACTACTCGCCAGGAGCTTACCAACCTGGATTCTCGGAGCACTCGTCGATTGGAGTCTCGAGGCCCTCCCGAATCGACTCCCGCATCCCCGGGATTGACAGCAGATACACGGTCTCCTGGAGTGCGTCCCAGTCCTGCGCCGAGATAAGGACCGCGCTGCCCCTTTTGCCAGTGATTTGCACGGGCTCACTCGACTGCGCGGCCTCCTCGACGAGCCGGTAGAGATTGGCCCTGGCCTTGCTCGCGGTGATGGTCTTCATGGATGGGAATCGTACCAAAAAGCGTACGAGAGGTCAATCTTTGCTCGTTTTCGCCTCAGCATCAGCCAGCCGGCGGCGTGATTCCTTTGCCGCGCAGCAGATCGAGGAACGCAGCCTCGTCGAGGGTCTGGACGCCGAGCTTCTTCGCCTTCTCGCCCTTGCTGCCGGCCTCCTCGCCGACCACCACGTAGTCGGTCGCGCGGCTGACCGAGCCGGGGGCACGGGCGCCTTGCGACTCGACGAGCGCCTGCGCGTCGCGCCGCGACATGCTTGCCAGCGAGCCGGTGAAGACGAACTTGAGGCCGGCGAGCGGCGGGGCGGGCCCCGGAGCGGCCTCAGCGGAGGAGGCGGCGGTGTCCGGGGGACGGGCGGGGGGCGATTCGATCAGCTCGACCTTGCCCAGCAGCTGGTCGAGGATGGTGGCGTTTTTCGGATCGCGGAAGAAGCCGGCGATCTGCTCGGCCATCCGCGGCCCGACGCCGCGCACCTCCTCGAGCTCCGCTTCGCCCGCGGCGCGCAGTGCGGCCAGCGTCCCGAAATGCCGGGCCAGATCGCGGGCGACGGCCGAGCCGACCTCGGGGATGCCCAGCCCGTAGAGGAAGCGGGCCAGCTCGACGTGCGCCGCCCGGCCGAGCGCCTCGACCAGCTTCTGCGACGACTTCTCGGCGAACCCTTCGAGGAGCGCCAGCTGCTCGGCGCGCAGGTCGAAGAGGTCGGGCAGCTGCCGCACCAGTCCCTGGGCGGCGAAGAGCCTGGCGCTCTCCTCGCCCAGACCCTCGATGTCGAGGGCGCCGCGGGAGGCGAAATGGACGATCCGTCCGACCAGCTGCGCCGGGCACTCGAAGCTGTTCGGACAGACGGTGAACGGTCCACGCTCGGTGAGCGGTGTGCCGCACGACGGGCATTCGGCAGGCATCCGCCAGGGCGCGGCGCGCTCGCGCTCCGGTTCCTCGATCCGTTCGATCACCTGCGGGATGACGTCGCCGGCCCTCTGCACCCGCACCCTGTCGCCCTCGCGCACGTCCTTGCGCGCCACCTCTTCGCGGTTGTGCAGGGTGGCGCGGGCGACGGTCACGCCGCCGATCTCGACCGGCAGCATCAGGGCGACCGGGGTCACCACGCCGGTGCGCCCCACCGAAGGAAGGATCGAGAGGATGCGCGTGACCTCCTTGCGCGGCGGAAACTTGAAGGCGAAGGCCCAGCGTGGATGGCGGGTGGTCCAGCCGAGCGCCTCGCGCGCCGCGAGCTCGTCGAGCTTGATCACAACGCCGTCGATCTCGTAGCCCAGGTCGTCGCGCTGCCTCTCGAGCTCGCCGTGGTAGGCCAGGATCTCCTCGCTGCTCCCGGCGCGGCGCACCAGGCCGTTGACCCGCAGCCCCCAGGCGCGCAGCGCCGCCAGCACCTCCCACTGGGTGGCGATTTCGCCGGGGGCGCGCTCGTCCTCCGAATCACGCCGGCCGGCGGCGCCTCCCGCCGGGCCCCACGACAGGATGTCGTAGGCATAGAGATCGAGCGGCCGGGCGGCGGTGATCTGGGGGTCGAGCTGGCGCAGCGCCCCCGCCGCCGCGTTGCGCGGATTGGCGAACGGCTCTTTGCCCTGGGCCAGCAGGTTCTCGTTGAGCTTCTCGAAGGCGCCGGCACGCATGATGACCTCGCCGCGCACGGCGACGAAGTCGGGCACCGGCCGCTCGCCGTCGCGCAGCCGCAGCGGCACCGCGGCGATGGTGCGCACGTTCTCCGTGACCCCCTCGCCGCGCCGGCCGTCGCCGCGGGTCGAGGCCCGGGTGAGCAGGCCGCGCTCGTAGACCAGCTCGATCGAGGCGCCGTCGAGCTTGGGTTCGAGCACGTAGCTCACACGCTCTCCGAGCGCCTTGCGCAGCCGTTCGTCGAAGCGCTGGAGCGCCGCGACGTCTTGATCGGAGTCGAGCGACAGCATGGGGGCGGCGTGCTCGACGGTCGGAAAGCTCGCGACCGGCTGGCCGGCGACCCGCTGGGTCGGCGAATCGGGGGTGCGCAGCTCCGGAAAACGCTCCTCGAGGGCCTCGAGTTCGTGGAACAGCCGGTCGTACTGCTCGTCCGCGATCTCGGGCGCGTCGAGGACGTAGTAGCGGTAGTCGTGGTGGCGGATTTCCGAGCTGAGCTTGGCGATGCGCGCGGCGGCGGTGGCGCGATCCGGGGAGCGGTCCGGCGGGCGTGCCATGGCGGCGCACTCTATCATCGAGGATAAGCTTGTCGCGGGAGCGGACGCCCGGCGCAGGCCGGGAGGGAGACCGCGCTGGAGAGGGGGTGGAGGCGCAGCGTGACTTCGCTGTGGACGCGCGGCGGGCTGAGCTGGTGGCAGCTCGGGCGGCGAGTCTGGACGCAGATGTGGGCGCAGGAGCTGTTCGGGCGCTGCGCCGAGCTGGCCTACTACTTCCTGCTCTCGATCTTCCCGCTGCTGCTCTTCCTGACCACGCTGCTGGGGTATCTGGCCGGCGCCGATGGCGCGCTGCGCGCCAGTCTCTTCGACTACCTGGACCGGGTCTCGCCCAGCGCGGAGATCACCGGTCTGCTGCACCGCACGCTCGACCAGGTGGCGCGCGGGCGCGGCGGCGCCAAGCTGTCGCTGTCGCTGCTGGCGGCGCTCTGGGTGGCATCGAGCGGCATTCTGGCGGTGGCGCGCACGCTCAACTCCGCCTGCGGGCTCCGGGAAACCCGGCCATGGTGGATGCGCCGCCTGGTGGCTGTCGCGATCACAACCGCCTTCGCCGCGGTGATCGTCGCGGCGCTGGCGGTGATCTTCTATGGCGAGGAGATCGGGCAGGCGCTGGCCAACCGGGTGGGGCTCGAATCGACCTTCCTCTTTGCCTGGCACGTGCTGAAATGGCCGCTGCTGCTGCTGATCGTGCTGCTGTCGTTCGATCTGGTTTACAACTTCGCCCCCAGCCTCGGCGGCCGCCTGCGCCGCGCCTGGGGTACCCCGGGAGCGGTGACCGGCGTCGCCCTCTGGCTGACTGCGTCGTTCGGTTACCGCTTCTACCTCTACCAGGCGCGCGGCTATTCGACCACCTACGGCTCTCTCGGCGCCGTGATCTTGCTGCTGGTCTGGTTCTACTTCACGGCTTTCGCCATCCTGGTCGGCGGCCAGGTCAACTCCGAGATACAGCAGCGGCTCGCCGCGCCGCGAGGCGCCGCCCGCGGCGCCCGCGCGGCCGCCCGCGGCGGCAGCCGCCGCCGGCCGCAGCGCCGGCGTCCACGAGCGGTGGACCGGCCGCACCACCCATGATGAAACGCTGCTCGCTTCGAGCAGCGGGCGAGAGCGAGCCTTGCGCGCCTACGAATACGCCCACGTCGTCGGCTTCGAGGAGACCAACCTGGTCGCCCATTCCCCAGCGGCTGCGCGACGCTCTCCGTCCCTACGCCCACACCGCCCGCGCCGGCGGCTACGCCGGCCTCTGACGGCGTACGGCGCCAAGCCCTCCCCGAGCCGCCGAATCGCGCGCTTGTAGGGGCCGTCGAGCCGGGCGCCGCCGGTTGGCGTAAGCTCGGAAGCCGCAACTTCACCTGTCGATGATGTCCTCGAGAGGAGGCGCCCGCCATGACGAGAGTCGTGAGGAGGAGGAGGAAATCGATGCCGCTCGCCATCATGGCGTCGGCCGCGTTGGCCACGTTGGCCGTGTTGGGGCTGGCCGTGCCGCGGCTGCCCGGCCTCGCGGCCGCTTGGGCTTCCGAGCCGGCCGCCGCGCCGGCGCCGGGCGAGAAGGTGGTCGCGCTGGTCGGCGGCCGGCTGATCGACGGCTACGGTGGGCGGCCGATCGACCGCAGCGTGGTGCTGATCGCCGGCGAGCGCATCCGGGCGACGGGTCGGATGGGCGAGCTCGCCGTGCCGGACGGGGCGGAGATGATCTCGACCGCGGGGATGAGCGTGCTGCCGGGCCTCTGGGACATGCACGTCCACCTGATGATCGTCGGCCACGCCGACTACGACCACTGGGACAAGACCTATCCGCCGCTCTTCCGCTCGACCATCATGCCGGCGGCCGCCAGGCAGCTCCTGCTGGCCGGGGTGACCAGCGCCCGCGACCTCGGGGCGCCGCTCGACGACATCCTCGCGGTGCGCGAGGCGATCCGCCGCGGCGAGATCCCGGGGCCGACCCTCTACGTCGCCGGCCCTTTCCTGCAGCACGAGCCCTACCCTGGCACCGAGGCCTACCGCTGGGGGATCCATGGCGCGGCCGACGCCCAAGCCAGGGTGCGCAAGCTCGCCGCCGCCAAGGTCGACGTGGTGAAGCTGATCGATCAGGACCAGATGGAGATGGACGAGGTGCGGGCGGTGGTCGAGGAGGCGCACAAGCACTCGCTGCCGGTGGTCGCCCACGCCCACCGGCCGGAGGAGATCCGCCGCGGCATCGCGGCCGGCGTCGACTGCTTCGAGCACACCGGCCTGGGCAGCTCGCCCGAGTATCCGCCCGACGTCTACGATCTGATGAAGGGGCGCGCCAGCACCCTGTACTGGACGCCGACCATCGCCCCCCTGCTGCTCTACGCCTACACCCGCGACGAGTTCCCCGAGCGGATCGATGACCCGCGCTGGCAGTTGGGTCTGCCGGCCGAGGTGATCGCCGACATCCGCGGCTCGCTCGCCCACCTCGACCGGCTGGCCTACTTCCAGTTCGTCGGCAAGCGCCAGCCGGCGCTGGCGCGCAAGTTCCAGCAGCTCCGCGACTCCGGAGTGGTGATGTTGATCGGCACCGACAGCGGCGTGCCGCTCAACTTCCACAGCGACTCGACCTGGCGCGAGCTCGACGCCTGGGTGAACACCTTTGGCGTCCCGGCGATGGAGACGATCCGCGCCGCGACCTACTGGCCCGCCGTGTTCATGAAGGCCGACAAGGAAGCCGGCACCGTCGCCGCCGGCAAGTACGCCGACCTCGTCGCGGTGCGCGGCGACGTGCTGCGCCACATCGACCTGCTCCAGAACGTCGACCTGGTGATCAAGCACGGAGTGCGCTACAAGTAGCGAGGAGATCGCCGGTCGACTCGTCGTTGCCGTCGAGAAGTTGCGCGAGCCTCTCGTCTTGCCGGAGAAGGAGGGGCAGGCAGGTGAGGAGCGGCGGGTCGCTGAGATTGGCGGTGCGGAGGCGCAGGTCGGTCGGGCCGAGCACGCTGCCGGCGGAGACGGCGATCACTTGCCGGAAGGAGCCGCCGACCAGCCCCTGATGGTCGCCCAGGAACTCGGCCCACAGGCGGCCGGGGTGCGGCACGGCGGCTGCCAGCAGGTGATAGATGCCGTCCGGAACCCGCCGCAGCTCGAAGCTCCCCGGCCGGCGAAGAAGGGCGCAGGCGGCCGGCAGGCCGGGCAGCGACTGGGCAGGGAAAAGGGCGACGAAGATGAGCGGCTCGCCAGGTCGGACGCCGCTGCCGGCCGGCAGGCCGGTCTGGACGCCGCTGCCCGCCAGCACGCGGCCGCGGACTCGAGCCGTTCGCGCACGGCGTTCGAGTCGCAGCGGAAACCACGCCTGGCGAAGGTGACCTCGAGCGCCGAGATCCCCAGCGCCTGGCCCCTGATCTTGCGCATCGGTGGGCGCTCCAGTGGACAGCGGAACCTGCCGCCGCGCGCCATCTGTCAGGCCGGGCAGCTGGTCAGCGATCTCCTACAACTTGATGTGCGAAAGCCGCCCGTTCCGCGACGCCGCCCCCGCGCTGTCACCGCGCCGATGCGTCGCGCGCATGTGCCGTCGTCATGCGCCAGCTCCTGGCCGGCCCTTCCAGCATTGCCGCCATTCCCTGCAGGTCAAGAAGTTGTTTTGCCCGGAGGAGCCCGAGGCCCGCGCCTGTCCTACGGGGCTCCGCGCAGGCGCCGATTCACGCCGGGACCCAGCGGCCTATCCCGCGGCGGCCGTGGTGCCGGGCTCGACCGGACAGTAGAGGTCGCGCCGCCGCTCGAGATCGGCGACCAGCTCGCGCTTGAAACCCGCCTCGCCGGCGCGGGCGAGCAGCGCGGCGCGGTAGTCGGCGATGTCGACCAGCTCGAAGCGCATGCGGATGGTCTTCCACAGGCGGGGAAAGCGCTCCCCGGGAACCTGGACGTGATGTAGCCCGCCGCTGTAGGCGAGCAGCATCGGGCCCGAGCCGATCGACTCCACGACGTCGGCGATGCCGCCCCGCACGGTCATCGGCCGGCCGTCCAGGTCCAGCCCGGTGGCGCGCATCATCCGCCCCTCGGGCAGCAGCGCCACCATGGCGTCGCGATCGATGTGAGCGAGGACCCGGTACCAGCTGTCGTCGCGTTCGCGGGTGATCGGGATGACCCGCCCCGCGATCAGGCCGTAGAAGATCCCAAGGAGCGGCCGGACGGCGGTCTTGCGGGCGATCGGCACTACGCCGTGGCGGGCGATCCGCCAGAGGAAGCGGTTCGGGACGCCGCCGGCGAACAGCGGCTCGAACAGGCTGGTGTGGTTGAGGAAGACGACCAGGCGGACGTGCCGCCAGCGATCGGGCGGCGGCTCGCCGATCCAGCGCACGTCGATCCGATAGAAGGTCCGGGCAAAGACCTTGACCAGGAACAAGAGAAAGAAGACGAAGTACGAGCGCACGCCTCGAACGGCCGCTAGGTCGTGAAACCCAGGGTGTCGCGGATATCGCGAATGATCTTCAGATGGTGGTGGTGATGGATCTCGAGGACGCGCAGCCACTGGACGCTGCCGAGGCCGCCGAAGAGCAGGTGCTTGAAGCGCCCGGGAGCGCGTTCCAGCTCGCCGAGCCGCCCGCCCAGGGCGCGCAGCCGATGTTCGATCTCCTCGATCCCCTGCCGCACCGGCTCGATGGCGCCGGAGCTGGGCAGAAACGGCTTCGTCGCCCTGCCCTTGCCGCGCGGCAGGAAGCCGGAGAGCAAGACCAGCCTGCCCCAGATGTTGACGCCGGGGATCGGCTCGGGCGGCGGGCCGGCGAGCAGCCGGTCGAGGCCGCCGAGCATGGCGCGATCGCTCAGCACCAGGTGCTCGAGATGTTCGGCGACGCTCCAGGCCGAGACCACCTCGGCGTGGGTCAGGAGCTCCTCGCCCGGCCCGGCCGCGAGCTCCCCCAGCCGCTCGACCTGGCGCAGGAGCCGGTCGTGGAGGCGGCGCGTACCGGCCGTCGCCTGAATGCCATGCCCCCTCTCGCCGATCGAGCCGACCGCGGTCGTCATTGGATTGCCTGGCCTCCGCGCGAAGATCTAACCGCATCCTAGTCTATTTGTTTGGGCGCGCGGCGCATCGCCGCCATGGACGCTTGCCCCCGGTCCTGCGTAGGCAGGCATCGGCCCTGCAAGGGGCCTTCGGGCCGCAGAGCACAGGCGCTGGCGCGCAACACTCTTGGGCCGAGCGAGGGCTCGCGCTTTCCGCGGGCGCGGCTCGAGAAGGGCGCGCGCGGCTTCGCCGAACTGCGGCCGTTTAGCCCGGAGGAAGAGATGCTGATGGCGCCCGAGGAAGCCGCCGCCCTGGCGAGCAAGGTCTGGGAGCACAAGCGGACGGCACCAGCTGCGCCCCCATCAGCGATTCACTGGCTCACGAATTCGGCCACTATGCCGAGTGCCGGATTATGCCGAGTGACCGGCGCCCGGTTTCCGCAACTGTCTGAAGGCCAAGGCGGATCTCGGCCGATTGGCATCGGCGCGACCCCGGAGGCGCCGCTCTTCCAGGCGTTCGCCGGCAAGACGGGCGAGCTCGCCGGCCACGCCTTGACCGCGCGGTCGGCCCTGCGCGTCGTCAAGCGGCGGGCCGCGGCGGCCGGCATCGGTTGCGACCTCGGCTGTCACTCCTGCCGGGCGACGGGGATCACCGCCTACCTGGTGCACGGCGGGACACTCGAGCGCGCCGCGGCGATCGCCGGCCACGCCTCGACCCGCACGACCCAGCTCTACGACCGCTGGCGGGAGCTGGTCGAGCCGGATGAGATAGAAAGAGTGAAGTTCTAGCGGGTCGCGAGCGCCCCCCGCGAGGCACACAAATTGCTTGCTGCTTTAATTGCGCATGCGTGCCCTGCGCAGAAAGGCGAGAGCCAAAATGGGAGACGTCAAGGAATATAAGGAAAAATCGACATCGACCAGCGAAACGAAGACCAAAACGGGTCCCCTCGGTGGCGCTGAGAAGGATGCTGCAGGAGAGAGCGTCAAAGAGACGAAGACGAAGACCACGACAGAGGGTGGGAAGAAGAACTAAATCCAGGCGCGGCTCCCCGCTCCCGATGATCGGAGGGGCGGGGCGGGGCCCCTGGCGGTCTCGAGAAGTCTTCGAGACTCAGCGCGGCAGTGGCCGAGCCGGGACGATGCCGGCCGACGAAGTGCGTGCAGTAGTCGTAGGGCGATCGCCGACAAGAGCGGCGAGTCTCGCCGGCCACGCCTTGACCGCCCGCTCAGCTCTCCGCGTCGTCAAGCGGCGGGCCGCGGCCGCCGCGAGCGCTCTCCGGGCTGAGCTGGTTAATGGTGCTCGTGGGAGCCGGGGTTCTTGCTGCCTTGCCCAGGTTCATGATGGCCTTGGCCAGCCTTCTGGCCCTGGCCCCGCGTAGGTCCGTGCTCACCCTGCCGGTGTTGCTCGTGGGAGTGGTCGCCGCTCGCGGGACTCTTGCCAGCTTTCGGCTGGAAGGAGCGATCCCCTTGCGCAGCACCGCCTTTGCGCTGGTCTTTCTGATTGGACATGGGTAGACCCCCTCGGAGGTTGTCGATGCGGGCAAAGTGCCGGGGCTTTGTGCGGTGAGGAGGATCGTACGGCACGCACCACCTACGATCGGCCCGAGGTAGTCGGGCCGGCCGCGAGGAGCGAGCCGAGCGATAGGTCTTAGTCTACTTATGAGATTCCTTGTGGGCGTTGGCGCTGTGCTGATGGGCCTGGGTGGAGTGATCGTGGGCCTTGGTCGCGTGCCCTTTGGCGGTGGTGTGGTCGCCGGCCTCGTGATGACGGGCCGCGTGATGGTGGTGCTCGGCCGCCTTAGTGTGGTGCTCGGCCGCGTTGAGGTGGTGCTCGGTCGACGGATGCTTGTGACTGGCCATGTTGGAGCCTCCTGGTTCGGGCGGGAAGAGTATTCTTCGCCGTCAAAGTTGCTTTGCCGTGCGCTCCGAAGAGAATCGCCCGCGAGCTGCTCGCGGGTGAGTTCCGGCGGAGATCCCTGTTGGATGCCGGGCTCTACTTCGCCAGCCTCTTTTCGGCGCGTCCGATCTTCTGCTGCGTCCTACCCACGTGCTTCTGAACCTTGCCCTCGAGCTCTTGGCCGCGGTCGCCCGTCGCCGCGCCGATCACCTCTTTCACTTTGCCCTTGACCTCGTTCGCGATGCCCTTGCCCTGGTTCTTCACACCGTCTTTGCCGATTCCCATGGTGTCTCTCTCCTTGGCGACCCGGTCGCCCGCGATAAATGGAAGAACGCGGCGAATTCGCGGTAATCTTAGTCCTGGCGCGCGCGCTTCTCTGCACCCCGTGCCTATGCAGGGCGCATGCCACCATTTCATCGCGCACCCTGGCAGGGCGCATCTTCCGTGGCGTCTCGCTAGCGCAGCCCGCCCCGGGCCGTAAAGCGCGGCGCGCCCTGAAATCGCCTGCCGATGGCGAAGAGCGCCGCGGGGAAGCGCCGAGCGCGCGGCTTGCACTTCTCGGTGCAGATCCTGCGTAGGGGGGCGGCACGACCGCGCGCCGCCGGCGCGAGCGTCGGGCAGGGACAACGAGGTCATTCGAGGGTCGTCGCGAGCCCTTGACGCCGGGGGACCGACGCGGCCCTCCCGGCCCTCCCGGCCCTCCCGAGGGGATTTGTCCATAAGATTTGCCCATGGTAAGGTCGCCGCAACGCTCACTCGTGGACCGGCTACCGGGCTGCGCCCGATCGACAACGCGGAAAGGGGGAAGTCAACATGAAACCCGAGCACTCGAGGCTCTTGGCGAGCGTAGGATTCGCCGCCCTTCTTTCATGGGCGCACACCGCCCCAGCACTGGCCGCGGCGGTCGCGCCTTCACTGGGTACGGCTTTTGGCTACTCGGTCCTGGGTACAAACTCCATCCCGACTTCGGGGACGGTAACCTGCACCACTTCCACCATCAACGGAGACGTGGGCTCCACTTTCACCTCGATCACCAACACCGGGTGCACGATTACGGGGGCGATCAACGCGCCGGTCGCCGGTTCGGTTGTAACTGACTTCAACAACGCGTACAGCGCGCTCGATAGCCTGAACCCGACATGCGACGGCGTCGTGCCGATCATCAGCACCACGCTCCCGCCCGGTGTCTACTGCTCCGCTGCAGGGACCACGATAGGCGCCGGCGTCATTTTTACGCTCAACGGGAACGCGAGCGATGTCTGGGTTTTCAAGATCGGGACCAGCGGGTCGGGCGGCCTCACGGGCAACAGCTTCCAGGTGGTCATGGGCGGCACCGCGCTGCCGTGCAACGTGTATTGGCGGACCGCCCAGGCCGCCACGATGACGGATTCGCAGTTCATTGGAACCATCCTCGCGGGTAGCGCCATCACTCTGACCAGAGGAAACTACCTCGGGCGAGCCTTGGCGAAGACCGATGTGACGGTGACTAACGAAGCGCCATTGACCTTCGCGGGGTGCAGCCCGCCGGCTTCGATCACGGTCAACAAGAACTTCAGCCCGCACAGTGTCGCGACGGTGTCGGTGGCCCTGACCTGTACCTCGGGTACGGTGATCACCACGCCGCTGAACGCGTCGGAGGCGGCACCGGCGGTGTTCACGGTGGGCGGCGCGAGTCCGGGGGCG
>DASZZP010000017.1:0-4401 GCA_035544875.1 Thermoanaerobaculia bacterium
GATCACCGCCTACCTCGTCCACGGCGGGACGCTCGAGCGCGCCGCGGCGATCGCCGGCCACGCCTCGACGCGCACGACCCAGCTCTATGACCGCCGGCGGGAGCTCGTCGAGCCGGATGAGATAGAAAGAGTGAAGTTCTAACGGGGCTCGGCTGCGAGGGCCTACTCGGCTGCGAGGGCCTACGTCGAGGAACTCGGCCGCGAGCTCGCCGCCCCCTCGGTCAAGCATGCTCGCCGCGAGCACGTTTGGCTCGTCCCCGTTCCGGTAGGAGATCAAACGCTCGACCTTCAGCGCCCCCCCACCCTACCCGCGCCCTTTCGTGATACGCCCGTCCTGTCGCCTGCGCCGACCCCAGCCCAGGGTGCTACCCTGCTGTTCGTGAGTCCGACGATCTTTCGGGCGGGCGGTCTGCGGTTTTTCTTCTTCTCGCGGGAAGAGACGCGGCTTCATGTTCACGCGCTTGGCGCAGACGGTGAGGCGAAGTTCTGGCTGGAACCGAAGATCGAGTTGGCGAGAAACTATGGTTTGAGCGAGCGCAAGGTCCGAGAGGCCTTGCGGCTCGTAGCGGAGCATGAGAATGAGATCAGGGCAGCTTGGCACGAGCACTTCGACTCCTGAGGTCACGAACGTCTCGCAGCACGGTCTTTGGCTGCTGCTCGACGGGCGCGAGCTCTTCCTTCCGTTCCGGCAGTTTCCGTGGTTCGCCGACGCCACCATTGCGCAGTTGTCGAAGGTGGAGAGACCGCTGCCCCACCACCTCTATTGGCCGGAGCTCGACGTGGATCTACACGTGGAATCGATCGATCGGCCCGAATCCTATCCACTCGTCAGCGGCGCGCGGGCCAAGAAGTCGCTGCAGCGAACACCGTCTCCGCGCTCCCGCGGGCGGCGCCGCAGCGATCAGGGTTCAATGAAGCATCGGCCGCAGTAACTCACCGCGGCGCACGGGCGTTCGAGAACGCCGAGAGAGTGGCCGGCCCCATGCGTCGGACAATCGAGCAGGCCCAACGGGATATTCGAGCGGCCTTAGAGAGACCATGGAGCGCTTGCGCGATCATGTGAACCGCGCGCCGGGGGCGGTTCGGTGGCGCCGGTAAGCGCGGCGGGGGAGCCAATCGCGGTAGGGAGCGGTTTGGAGGGGCGGGGTCGGCTTCTTCAAACCAGGGAGCCGGTGCCAGTCAGGGACTTCGCCAGAGCAAGAACAGATACCTGAGTATACCGGCCCATGCCCAGATAAGGGCGATTTGTTTCAGCACAAAAATGCCGTGTGTCGGCCAGTTCAAATACCGTGGCGCGCGAAGATCCGGATCCGGATCATCGGCCTTGAGGAGCTGCTCGTGGTAGCGGTGGAAGGTGCCCCAGATCACGGTAGCGACAAGATAGTGGATGAGGTCCAAACCCAGAGACACCGCCAAGAATAGAGCTGAGCCGAGCAGCGCGGCAGGCACTCGGGCGACGCCGCCAGGCCAATCGACCTTAAACACCCAGATTACGGCGAACCCGGAGAGCGCCAGCTGGCGAGCGACGTCACTTGCCTTCGCCGAGAACCATTGATAATCGGCCTTGAAGTCGCTGAGCTTCATCGCATCGTCTACTTGCGGCGGAGACCGGTGCTGTTGGTCCTCTTGTCCCCGACCGTATCTTTGACCTCTTTGACGGGCTCTCCTCCGGCATCCTTCTCAACGCCACCGAGGGGACCCGTTTTCGTCTTCGTTTCGCTGGTCTTCGTTTCGCTGGTCGATTTTTCCTTATAATCGGCGGTGCTGCTGGTCCCACCCTTCTTCCGAACCTTGGCCACGGCCATTAGTATACACGCACCAACACACACTCATCATCTTAGGTTTGTGCCGGTATGCCCGCCGGTGCGCTGAAGCATCCCCCCGGGCCCGGCCCTCGCGCCCGTTGACGACTTGCCGCCCTTGAAGGCGATCACTCTCGCGGCTCCTCTTTGCAGCACCGCGGTCGCGGCGCGGGGGGAGCGGCGACCACGCGCCGTCCGGCATCTGGAGCTCGACCACGGCGAGCGGGTGAATTCAGCGCACCGGCGGGCATACCGGCACAAACGTAAGATGATGAGTGCGTGTATACTAATGGTCATGGCCAAGAAGGGGACCAGCAGCACCGGCCTCCGCGCGGCCGAGCGGCAGAAGCCCGGCCAGCCGGACCCGGGGGCGCACAAGCCCGGCCAACCCGGCCAGGGGGGGCAGAAGCCCGGCCAGCCGGACCCGGGAGCGCACAAGCCCGGCCAACCCGGCCCGGGGGGGCAGAAGCCCGGCCAGGGCGCGTAGAAGCCGGGAGAGGGGCGGCGAGCCCCAGTCGCCGCGTCCGCCGCGTCCCGGCGGAGGTAGCTTGAGCCGCGGCCAGGGCGGATCCGGCCGGATGGCTCGATTGTCCAATAGCTTGGAAGAGTACGTCCAGGTGCTCGCCGCGAGCACGTTTGGCTCGTCCCCGTTCCGGTAGGAGACCAAACGCTCGACCTTCAGCGCGACACGCTGCTCCACGCCCACCGTGAGCGAAGGCCTCTGCTCGAGGAGCTGCCAACCGTTTGTCGTCGCGGCCTACGTCGAGGAAGTTCGGCCGCGAGCTCGCCGCCCCCTCGGTCAAGCAACACCTCGCGGCCCTGCGTATGCTCTTTGACTACCTGGTCGTCGGCCAGGTCCTGGCCCACAACCCCCGCCGCCGCGGTGCGCGGTCCGCGCCTGGTCATCCGGACCGGCAAGACCCCCGTCCTCAAGGAGACCGAAGCGCGGACCCCTGCTCGCCTCGATCGGGGGCGACGGGCTTGCCGACGTCCAAGCGGCGGGACGCCGCGGCCGGCATCGGCCGCGATCTCGGCTGCCACTCCTGCCGGGCGACGGGGATCACCGCCTACCTGGTCCACGGCGGGACACTCGAGCGCGCGGGTGAAGTTCTAGCGGGCCGCGAGCGCCCCCGCGAGGCACACAAATTGCTTGCTGTTTTAATTGCGCATGCATGCCCTGCGCAGAAAGACGAGAGCTAAAATGGGAGACGTCAAGGACTATAAGGAAAAATCGACATCGACCAGCGAAACGAAGACGAAAACGGGTCCCCTCGGTGGCGCTGAGAAGGATGCCGCAGGAGAGAGCGTCAAAGAGACGGAGACGAAGACCACGACAGAGGGTGGGAAGAAGAACTAAATCCAGGCGCGGCCCCCGCTCCCGATGATGAGGAGGGGCGGGGGCCCCTGGCGGTCTCGAGAAGTCTTCGAGACTCAGCGCGGCGGTGGCCGAGCCGGGACGATGCCCGGACCGACGAAGTGCGTGCAGGCGTCGTAGGGCGATTCGCCGACAAGAGCGGGCGAGTCTCGCCGGCCACGCCTTGACCGCCCGCTCGGCCCTCCGCGTCGTCAAGCGGCGGGCCGCGGCCGCCGGCATCGGCCGCGACCGTGGACCAGATACGAGGTGATCCCGGTCGCCCGGATGGGATTTGCCCATGGTAAGGTCGCCGAGACGCTCACTCGTGGACCGGCTACCGGGCTGCGCCCGATCGACAACGCGGAAAGGGGGAAAGTCAACATGAAACCCTCGAGGCTCTTCGCGAGCGTAGGATTCGCCGCCCTTCTTTCATGGGCGCAAACCGCCCCGGCACTGGCCGCGGCGGTCGCGCCATCACTGGGTACGGCTTTTGGCTACTCGGTCCTGGGTACAAACTCCATCCCGACTGTGGGGACGGTGACCTGCACCACTTCTACCATCAACGGAGACGTGGGCTCCACCTTCACCTCGATCACCAACACCGGGTGCACGATCACGGGGGCGATCAACGCGCCGGTCGCCGGTTCGGTTGTAACTGACTTCAACAACGCCTACAGCGCGCTCGCTAGCCTGAACCCGACATGCGACGGCGTCGTGCCGATCATCAGCACCACGCTCCCGCCCGGTGTCTACTGCTCCGCTGCAGGGACCACGATAGGCGCCGGCGTCATTTTTACGCTCACCGGGAACGCGAGCGACGTCTGGGTTTTCAAGATCGGGACCAGCGGGTCAGGCGGCCTCACGGGCAACAGCTTCCAGGTGGTCATGGGCGGCACCGCGCTGCCGTGCAACGTGTATTGGCGGACCGCCCAGGCCGCCATGATGACGGATTCGCAGTTCATAGGAACCATCCTCGCGGGTAGCAGCATCACTTTGACCAGAGGAAACTACCTCGGGCGAGCCTTGGCGAAGACCGACGTGACGGTGACTAACGAAGCGCCATTGACCTTCGCGGGGTGCAGCCCGCCGGCTTCGATCACGGTGAACAAGAACTTCAGCCCGCACAGTGTCGCGACGGTGTCGGTGGCCCTGACCTGTACCTCGGGTACGGTGATCACCACGCCGCTGAACGCGTCGGAGGCGGCACCGGCGGTGTTCACGGTGGGCGGCGCGAGTCCGGGGGCG
>DASZZP010000018.1:0-64096 GCA_035544875.1 Thermoanaerobaculia bacterium
AAACGGCGCTGCGATGTGGCGGTGGAGGCCTACTCGAAGCATCGATCGGATCGCCCCCCGCAACCCCTCGATCCCCTTCCCACCCCTCCGGGGGGGAAGGGGACGCCCCCTCCCCTGACGCACGGGGGAGTTTCGTCTTAGATCTCGGCATGCTCGAAGTCCATAACGTCGAGGTCGTCTATGACCGCGCTATCCTGGTGCTCAAGGGGATCTCCCTGGCAGTGCGGGAGGGGCAGGTCGTGGCCTTGCTGGGGCCGAACGGCGCCGGCAAGAGCACCATGCTCAAGGCCATCTCGGGACTGCTCAAATCCGAGGAGGGCGAGGTCACCGACGGCGAGATCCGGTTCAGGGGCGAGCGCATCGACCGGATGGAGCCCGAGGCGATCGTCCGCGCAGGCGTCTTCCAGGTGATGGAGGGGCGGCGCGTCTTCGAAGACCTGACCGTCGACGAGAACGTTCTCATGGGCGCCTTCACCCGCGCCGACCGGGCGGGGATCAGGCGCGACCATGCCCTGGTCTTCGACTATTTCCCCCGCCTCGCGGAGCGCCGACGCCAGCTGGCGGGCTATCTCTCCGGCGGCGAGCAGCAGATGCTGGCGATCAGCCGCGCTTTGATGGCCAGGGCCAAGCTCATGCTGCTCGACGAGCCCTCGCTCGGGCTGGCGCCCATGCTGGTGAGAGACATCTTCGCCATCATCCGCAGGATCAACCAGCAGGAGAAGACCACGATCCTGCTGGTCGAGCAAAACGCCAACCTGGCGCTCGGGATCGCCGATTTCGGCTACATCATGGAGAACGGCCGCGTGGTGCTCGACGGCGAGTCCGATAAGCTGGAGGCCAACGAGGACGTGAAGCGCTTCTACCTCGGCGGCGGCGCCGGCGACGAGCGCCGGAGCTATCGCGATCTCAAGTTCTACAAGCGGCGGAAACGCTGGCTGTCGTGATACGAGATCGCCGCCTGCGGGCGGCGGCAGCGGCTGAATCGACATCAGAGAGCGATCTTCTTTCATGCGGCCCGACAACATCTTCGACGGCGAGCTGGAGTCGCGGCCGCCAGGCGATCGGATCGCCTATCTCGAGAGCCGGCTGCGCCAGACCGTCGCCCATGCCTACGCGAACGCGCCGCGCTTTCGCGCCGCGATGAACGCCGCGGGCCTTGCGCCGCATGACGTGCAGCGTCTGGGCGACCTGGCCAAGCTGCCGATCACCGCCAAGGACGAGCTGCCGGCACTGCAGGCCGCGGACCCGCCGTTCGGCGGCCTGTCGGCAGCGCCGGCGAAGAGCTTGCAGCGCATCTTCATGTCGCCCGGCAATATCTTCGACCCCCAGGGGCAAGGGCGCGATTTCTGGCGCTTCCGGCCGGCGCTCGCGGCGGCCGGGTTTCGCGCCGGCGACGTCGTGCTCAACACTCTCGCCTACCACATGACGCCGGCCGGCTTCATGCTCGACGGCGGGTTGCGCGCCCTAGGCTGCGTGGTGGTGCCCACCGGGCCCGGCCACACCGAGCAGCAGGTGTGGATCGCTTCCCACCTCGGCGCGACCGGCTACGTCGGCACTCCGAGCTTCCTCTACGCCATCCTCAAGAAGGCGGCCGAGGCGCGGTCGCCGTTGCGGATCGAGGTCGCCTACGTCACCGCCGAGATGCTTCCGGAATCGCTGCGCCACGAGCTGGAGACCGATTACGGCATCCGCGTGCTGCAGGGCTATGGCACCGCCGACCTCGGCACGCTGGCCTACGAGTGCCCGGAAAAGCGGGGCATGCACCTGCACCCCGAGGTGATCGTGGAAGTCCTGGAGCTGGCGACCCGCGAGCCCGCCGCGCCGGGTCAACCGGGCGAGGTGGTGGCGACGATCTTCGACGAGTCATATCCGTTGATCCGCTTCGCCACCGGCGACCTGAGCGCCTTCCTGGAAGACCAGCCCTGCCCCTGTGGGCGCACCGCGCCGAAGCTCGCGGGCATCCTGGGCCGGGTCGGCGACGCGGTCAAGGTCAAGGGGATGTTCGTGCGCGCCAGCCAGATGGAGGAAGTCATCAAGAGCTTCCCCCTGGCGGCTCGCTTCCAGGCGGTCGTCACCCGCTCGGCGCACCAGGACCGCCTCCACTACCTGGTGGAGCTCGCCGCCGACCCCGAGGGGGGGCCGGCGGAGGGTCTCGCGGGGCGCATCGCCGAGGCGCTGCGCGAGCAGCTGAAGGTGCGCGGCGAAGTGGAGATCGTGCCGCCCGGAACCATTGCCGCGGGAGCCAAGAGGATCGACGACCGGCGAGTCTGGAAGTAGGCCATGGGCGTCCCGCAGCTGGCAGTCAGCAACGTGACCCTGCGCTTCGGCGGCGTCACCGCGCTCAGGGACGTGAGCTTCGAGGTCGAGAGCGGCTCCATCCATGCCATCATCGGCCCCAACGGCGCCGGCAAGACCAGCATGCTCAACGCGGTCAGCGGCGTGTACCGACCGCAGCAAGGCCGGATCCTGCTCGAGGGTGAGGACATCAGCCGCCTCTCGCCGCACGCGCGCACCCGCAAGGGACTGGCGCGCACCTTCCAGAACATCGCGCTCTTCAAGGGGATGACGGTGCTGGACAACCTCTTGATCGGACGTCACACCCACCAGCGCCGCGGCATCCTCGCTGGCGGCCTCTATTACGGCCCGGGCGAGAAGGAGGAGGTGGCGCACCGCCTGGTGGTCGAGGAGATCATCGATTTCCTGGAGATCCAGCCGATCCGCAAAAAGATCGTCGGCACCCTCGCATACGGCCTGCAGAAGCGCGTGGAGCTGGCGCGGGCGCTGGCTCTCGAGCCCAAGATCCTGCTGCTCGACGAGCCAATGGCCGGCATGAACGCCGAGGAGAAGGAAGACATGGCGCGCTTCGTCATCGACGCCAATGAAGAGCGCGGCACGACGGTGGTGATGATCGAGCACGACATGGGCGTGGTGATGGACATCTCGCGCCGGGTGGTGGTGCTCAACTTCGGCCAGAAGATCGGCGACGGCACTCCGCGGGAGGTGAAGGGCGATCCTCACGTGCAGAGGGCCTATCTCGGGCAGGACGATGCCGGGCTGGCGCCGCTGGTGCCGATGGGGGGAGCATAGTTGACGGCGGACGGTGATCAGCGCCAGCTGAGCGAGCTGAGCCAGCAGCGCCAGCAGAGCCAGCAGCGCGCCGCGCCGGTCGAGCTGGAGAAGGATCTGGATACCTTCCCCAAGCTGCTGCTCCGGACCGCCGCCCGGCTCGGCGCCAGGACGGCGCTGCGCGAGAAGGAGCTCGGCATCTGGCAGGCCACGACGTGGCAGCAGTACCACGACCACGTGCGCGACTTCTCGCTTGGCCTGACGAGCCTCGGCCTGCAGCGCGGCGACAAGGTCGCCATCATCGGCGACAACCGCCCCGAGTGGCTCTACGCCGAGCTGGCGGTCCAGGGCGCCGGCGGGACCTCGGTCGGCATCTATCAGGATTCCAATTTGCACGAGGTGGCCTACGTCATCGACCACTCGGACGCGGTCTTCGTGGTGGCGGAGGACCAGGAGCAGGTGGACAAGATCCTCGACCTGATAGGGAAGCTGCCGAAGGTCCGCAACGTCGTCTACAGCGACCCGCGCGGCATGCGCCACTACCGGCACCCGGCGCTGATCAGCTTCGAGGCCGTGGAGGAGAGAGGGCGCGCAGTGGCGCGCCGCCAACCCGACTCGTGGGCCGCGAGCGTCGCCGCCGGCCGCGCCGACGACGTGGCGATCATCTGCTACACCTCGGGGACCACGGGCTTCCCCAAGGGCGCGATGCTGACCTTCCGCAACCTGCTGACCATGGCGGCGAGCCTGAACCAGGTCGACGCCAAGCTGCCGGACGACGAGTTCGTCTCCTTCCTGCCGCTGGCCTGGATCGGCGAGCAGATGATGTCGCTCGCCAGCAGCCTGGCGCTGGGATTCACGGTCAACTTCCCCGAAGAGCCCGCCACCGTGATGGAGGACATCCGCGAGATCGGCCCGCACATCATGTTCGCGCCGCCGCGAATCTGGGAGAACGTCAACTCGATGGTGCAGGTCAAGATCATGGACACCACGCGCGGCAAGCGCCTCATGTACCGGCTCTGCATGCCGGTGGGCTACAAGATCGCCGACTTCCGGTCCGCGCGGCAGCCGGTGCCGCTGCGGTGGAGGATCGCCCATTTCTTCGCCGGCGTGCTCCTGTTCAGGGCGCTCAGGGATAGGCTCGGGCTGACCAACATCCGCAGCTGCTCGACCGGCGGCGCCGCTCTGGGTCCGGACGTGTTCCGCTTCTTCCACGCGCTCGGGGTGCCGCTCAGGCAGATCTATGGCCAGACCGAGATCAGCGGCATCTCCTGCATCCATGCAGACGACGACATCCGGTTCCACACCGTCGGCCGGCCCATCCCGGGGACCCAGATCGCCATCTCCGAGCACGGCGAGATCCTGTCGCGCAGCCCGTCGGTATTCGCCGGCTACTACAAGAACGAGGCCGCGACCCAGGAGACGCTGGCCGGCGGCTGGCTGCACTCGGGCGACGCGGGCTACATCGCCGAGGACGGGCATCTGGTGGTCATCGACCGCATGAAGGACGTGATGCAGCTCGCCGGCGGCGCCCGGTTCTCGCCGCAGTACGTCGAGAACCGGCTCAAGTTCTCGCCCTATGTCAAGGAAGCCATGGTGATCGGCAAGGACCGTCCCTATCTCGCCGCCATGCTGTGCATCGACATGGGCATCGTGGGCAAGTGGGCCGAGAGCCGCAAGCTCTCCTACACCACCTACACCGACCTCTCCGCCAAAGCCGAGGTGTACGAGCTGCTGCACAGGGAGGTGGAGAAGGTCAACGAGACCCTGCCGGCAGCGGCGCGGATCAAGAAGTTCGTGCTGCTCTACAAGGAGCTCGACGCGGATGACGAAGAGCTGACCCGCACGCGCAAGGTGAGGCGCGCCTTCGTCGAGGAGCGCTACCAGGAGGTGATTGCCGCGCTCTACTCCGCGGCCCGGGAGGTGCCGATCGACGCCGTGATCCGGTTCCAGGACGGCAAGACCGCGCGCATCAAGACCACGCTGCAGGTGCGGGAGCTCCTCCCGGCGGCGTTGGCCGCGAGCTGACGATCAGAGCATGGACTTCTTCCTGCAGCTGGTGGTCAATGGCCTGGTGGTGGGCAGCATCTACGCGCTGGTCGCCCTGGGCTTCGTGGTCATCTTCAAGTCGAGCGGCGTGCTCAACTTCGCCCAGGGCGAATTCCTCTTGCTCGGCGCTTACGTCAGCCTGGTGCTCCTGACCCGCTATCACGTGCCGTTCGTCGGCGCCGTCGTGATGACGCTGGCGTTCGCGGTCGCTCTCGGCCTGGCGATCGAGCGCCTGGTCCTGCGACCGATGATCGGCGAGCCGGTGGTCTCCGTGATCATGGTGACGCTCGGCCTCTCCAGCATCTTGCGGGCCGTCGTGCAGGGTATCTGGGGCACCGACACCCGGCCCTTCCCCGAGATCTTTCCCAGCGCGCCGCTGCGCATCGGACCGGTGCCGGTGTCGCGGGCCTACGCCTGGAGCGTCGGCTGCGTCGTCGTGCTGCTGATCCTCTTCAGCCTGTTCTTCAAGTACTCTCGTTTCGGCATCGCCATGCGCGCCACCGCGTTCTCGCAGCAGGTTGCGCTGTCGATGGGAATCCCGGTGCGGAGAATGTTCGCGCTGGCCTGGGCGATCGCGGCGGCGGTGGCGGCGGTAGGCGGGATCCTGCTGGGGGCGGTGCGCACCGGGGTCGATCAGTCGCTGGCGCTGATCGGCTTGAAGGTCCTGCCGGTGGTGATCCTGGGCGGGCTCGACAGCGTCGCGGGCGCCATCGTCGGCGGCTTGTTGATCGGCGTGCTGGAGAACCTGGCGGGCGGCTACCTGGATCCGGTCCTGGGCGGCGGCGTGAAGGAGGTCGCGCCGTTCGTGATCCTGGTGTCGATCTTGATGATCAAACCGTACGGGCTGTTCGGCAAGGTGCAGATCGAACGCGTGTGAGGCGCTCTCGGCATGAGTCGATTCCGATGCGGCGATTTCAAGACCTCCTACGCGGCCGACATGGCGATCTTCGACTCCGGCGCCGGGCGCTGGTGCGTGGGGCTCTCCCTGCTTGGGCTGCTCACCGTGCCGCTGTACGCGAGCAGCTACTGGATGGACGTGGCCAACCGCATCGGGATTGCCGTCATCGCCGCCCTCGGGCTGAACATCTTGACCGGCTTCACCGGCCAGATCTCGCTCGGCAACGCGGCCTTCATGGCGGTGGGGGCCTACAGCACAGCGTACTCCTCAAGCCATTTGGGACTGCCGCTCCTGGCGTCGATCCCGCTCGCCGGCCTCTTCGCCGCGGTGGCCGGAATGATCTTCGGCGTCCCCTCGCTGCGCTTGAAGGGGCTCTATCTGGCGATGGCCACCCTGGCGGCGCACTTCATCATGGAGTTCGTGGTGAGCCACTGGAACGCGGTCACCGGCGGCGTGAGCGGGGTGAGCGTGCCCGCGGCCTCGGTGTTCGGCCATGCCCTCGATTCCGACACCAAGCTGTTCTACCTGATCTTGCCGCTGGCGTGTTCGCTGGTGCTCTTCGCCAAGAACCTGTTCCGCACCAAGGTCGGCAAGGCGTTCGTCGCCATTCGCGACCACGACATCTCGGCCGAGGTCATGGGCGTCAACCTGTTCAAGTACAAGCTGATCTCTTTCGGCGTCAGCTCGTTCTACGTCGGGGTGGCGGGCTCGCTGCTGGCGTACCAGGCCAGGTACATCAGCCCGGAGAGCTTCCCCATCACCCTGGCCATCGACACGCTGGCGATGATCATCATCGGCGGCATGGGCAGCATCCTGGGCGCGATCCTGGGCGCGATCTTCATCACCGGCCTGCCCGAGCTGCTGCGCCTCGGCGCATCGCGGCTGAGCGACGTCTTCCCGGCGCTGGTGGGACTGTTCGCCTCTCTGAAGCTGGGAGTCTTCGGGCTCGCCATCGTTCTCTTCCTGATCTTCGAGCCCGACGGCCTGGCGGCGCGCTGGCGGAAAATCAAGACCTACTGGCGGCTCTACCCGTTCTCGTATTAATGTTCAACCTGGAGGACGACTGATGCCAGTCCGTAGGTTCCGCAGCCTTACCGAGATGGAGGACTCCCTCTGGCGCGAGCCCGGCGACCCAGAGCTGTGGCGCGCGATCGAGCGCGTCTGGCGGTTCGCGGCCGAGACCTGCCCGCAGCACTTTCCCCCCGGCGTCTATCGCCACCGGTCGATCGAGGAGGCGAAGCAGCAACGAAACGTCTGGGAGGAGGCGAGCTTCCGCACCTTCTGGGAGCGCCGGGGGGTGAACCCGGCGGAGCTCTCCAACAAGAAACCTTGAGCTCATGCCGTCTCTCAGTTTGATCAGCCCGGCGCTTCACCGGGGCGCCATTCCATCAACAAGTAGACGCCCTCGTCGGCGACCTGCGTGAAGCCGAGCCGGCTGTAGAGCCGCAGCGCCGGGTTGAAGCGCTCGACGTGGATGCGCAGCGGCTTGGCGGCCGCGGTGGCCTCGGCGAAGAGCTGGCGCAGCAGCGCGGTGCCGATGCCGGCGCCGCGGTGCTCGGGCAGCAGGGCGATGTCGATCAGACGGATCTCGTCCGGGCGCCGGTCGACGTAGAGGCGCCCGGCCGGCCGGCCGTCGCGCAGCACGACCAGGTAGTCGCAGGCGGGGAAGTTCTCGAGGTAGAACCTGTGCTGGGCCTGGAACTGCATGCCGAGGAAGGCCCGCTTCTGCTCCTCGCTCCACGGCACCGGCGCCAGCTCGTCGGCCCGCGTGCTGGCGTAGACCGAGAAGAGGAACGCTTCGTCGCCGGCCGCGATCGGCCGGAAGGTGATCGCCGAAGGCGGGCTGGCGGATTGGCCTGCGCTCATCGGCCGGCGCGGCGGAGGACTGTGAAGGGCGCGGGCGGAGCACCGGACCGGCTTCGGCCCGGCGCCCCTTTCTTCCTCATCCCTGCTTTCCGCGGCCTCGCTCCCGCTATGTGCGCGGTGGGAAGACCCCCTGCAGCGCGATGCAGAAGTTGAGCGTCAGGTAAGGCATCAGGTTGTTGTGCGGCTGGTCGCCGCCGGCCGGGGCGATGGTGCTGTCGGAGAGCTGCACGTTGCCTGACCCTGGGTCAGGGATATAGGCAAAGCCGCCGTTCGACTTGCCCAGCATGTTGGTCGGGCTGGGGGTGGTAGCCGTCGAGCTCTGGCCGCTGGTGTCCACCCTGTGGCTGTGCGCCGGCATCTCCGATTCGAGCAGCGTCACGGTGTCCGAACCGCTAGACTCGCCCAAGTCGTGGAGGGACAGACCCGGTCCTTGGCCCGGGTGCATGGGCGCGTTGCCCTGCATGTTAGGCAGCGCGAAGTTCGACTTGCCGTCTCCGCCGTAGGTGGTGCCGAGCAGCGAGAAAAGGGCGGTGTTCTGGCTGATGGACATGATCTGGCCGTCGCAGAAGGCCCAACCCTTGGGCGGGAAGTTGAAGGGGAAGATGCGGATCTCTGCCACGAAGGGATTCGCCATGATGGTCTCCTCAAGTCTGCGACGGGAAGACGCCGAACAGCGAGATGATGAAGTTGATGCAGAGATAGGGCTGGAAGTTGCTGTGCGGCTGGCTGCCGCCGGTCGACCCGATGGCGCTCTGCGCCATCGCAAGAGCTCCGGGGATCGCCTCGTAGATCTTGATGCTGGTCGTCTGCCCCAGCACGGCACCCGAAGGCGACGTCTGGTTGGTGAAGTTCGTCGACGCCAGGAAGGGGTGGCTGTGCGCCGGAATCTGGCTGACCGACAGAGTCACCTGCTCGACGCCGCCGTTTTCGGCCAGGGTGAAGCCGCCGCCCTGGTGGATGGGCAGGCGACCCCGCAGGTCGGGCAGCGCGAAGGTGCTCTGGCCGTCGCCGCCGTAGGTGGTACCGATCAGGTTGAAGAGGGTCTCGAAGTCGGAAATCGGCAGCAGCTGCCCCTCGCAGAAATTCCAACCGGCGGGCGCGAAGTTGCCCGCGAACATGCGGATCTCGCCAACGTAGGGTTGGGACATGGCTCCTCCTCAGTTCTGCGTCGGGAAGATGCCCTGGAGCGCGATGCAGAAGCTCAGGGTCAGGAAGGGCTGCATGTTGGGATGGGGCTGGCTGCCGCCGACGTTCCCCACCGCGCTCGGCAGCAGCGAGGTCAGGCTACCGGCAGCCGTGTAGAGCTGACCCGCCGGCGCGCCCAGCAGGTTGTTGGTGGCAAACGACGCGGTCGTGGTCGAGTTGGGCGACGCCTGCGCCGTATGCACGTGCGTCGGGATCTCCGAGATGGAGAGCGTATGGTTCTGTTCGCCGCCCCTTTCGCCGAGGACGTGCCCGCCGCCCATGTGCATCGGCGTCCGGGCTTGCAGGTTGGGCAGGCCAAAGTTGACCCTGCCGTCGCCGCCGTAGGTGGTGCCGAGCAGCGAGAACAGCGCCTGGTTCTGGTTGATCGGCATCAACTGGCCGTCGCACAGTGCCCAGCCCTTGGGCGGGAAGCCAAACGACATGATCTTGATCTCCGAAAGAAACGGCTCCGACATTATGCAACCCTCCTTTCCTCAGTCAGTGCAACTGGGCTGGCGCATCACGGCGGAGTGGGGCACGCCGACGGTGCGGCCTGGATCGTTTGCGCTCCGGTGCCGGTGAAGACCGACGCGGGCGAAGGCGAAACGGTATTGGTGGAGTCGAGGAAAGACGCGACTGCAGTGTTGTTGCTGTTGTTGGTGTCTGCTGCGCCGAGGTAGCCCTGCAGGTTCAGCGTGGCATTGCCGAGCGCCGCCGCGAGCTGGAAGCCGGAGCCGACGGTCCCGGCGTTGCCCGTTGCCGTGTTGCCTGAGACGTGAACGCACATCGTCATGTTGTCGCCCGGATCGTTGCCCGCGATGATGTCGATGCCGTAGGCGCTGTTGCCCGAGGTGCCATCGACGGCGAACGTATTGTTGGTCAGCGTCACGTTGAATTGGCCGGTGAACTGGGCCGGGGTGATGTTGATGGCGTCGTTGCCTGCCACTTGCTTGACCGTGTTGCTGTCGAGCAGCGTCGTGACGGTGCCGGCGCCGCCAGCCGAGAACCCCATGCCGTTGCCTTGCGTCGAGCCGGAGACCGTATTGGTGCCGACGAGGTTGTTGGTGATCCGGCCTCGGAGCAGCGAGCTCGCGGTCGAGCCGGTGCCCAGGTCGATGTTGATCGAGTTGCCGTTGCCGGCCGTTGTCTGGCGCATGTGGTTGCTGTCGATCGTGTAAGTGATCGTCTTGCCGGCGCCCTGGTGCGCGATGTTGACGTCGACGTTGTTGTTGTCGAAGGTGCTGCCGGTCACCGAGAGGGTGCCGCCGCCTGCACTGTTGTTGACGGTGACTTGAACGCCATTGGCAAAATCGTTGACGAAGTTGCTACTGCTCACCGAGAGGGAGACGTTCGCCGAATTCAGCATGTTGACGCTGATGCCGTCGTTCCCCGGCGCCGCGCCCGTCGTATCGCGCGCTTCGCTGTTGGCGAAGGTCACGCTGAGCGTGCTCGTTCCACTGTTCTGCACGCCAATGATGTTCTCGCGCGAGTTGTGGAAAGTCGAGTTGCTCGCCGCCACGGTGCCCGTGCACTCGTCGAATCGCAGGTCCCATACGTGCGGCAGCGTGTGATGTACCGGGTCCGGGTCCTCGACTCCCGCGGCGGTCGCATTGTTCGCGATCTCGTCGTGCTGGAGGGTGACGCCGGCCACCGACGTCGCGTGCAGCCCGTAGTTGCCGGCATGCCCGGTGATCATGTCGTTGTCGAGCACGAGCGCCGAGCCGTTGGTGGCGGAGACACCGTCGCCGCCGGTGAGAATGCCGCTGCCGTTGTTCTGGATGGTCATGTTGCGCAGCGTCACGTTGGTGGCGGAGGAGAGCAGGACGCCGGCGCTGGTGGCACTCTGGATGGTGCCGCCAGAGCCCAGCGTCAGGGTGCCGCCGCCGTTCTTGGCGGTGGTGCGGCCGCGGGTGGTGTTGGCCGGGTCGGAGGCGCCGTCGCCCTCGACGTCGAAGGAGCCGGTGGTCGAGGTGAGCGAGATGCCGTGCGTGCCGCCGCCCGAGGAGATCGACTTGACGATCGCGTCGAGCGCGCCGTTGGCGAGGCTCACCGCGGCGCCGGTGGTGTTGATGGGCAGGTCGCGGAGCTTGAGGGCGCCGACGCTCGAGCCGGACAGGGCGATGCCGGCGGTGGCGTTGCCGAGCGTCATCCCCCAGACCGTGTTGCCCGAGCCGAGGGTGACGTCGTTGCCGGTGGCGGTGATCGAGACCTTGTTCGGGCTGCCGCCGCCGGTCGCGGGCAGCGCGGCGCTGCTGGTGCCCGGGGTGAGGCCGCTGATCGCCGACAGGCTCGAGGTGGCGTCCTGGCCGATCAGCTTCTGGCCGTTGAGCAGGACCACCGGGCCGGTGTAGCCGGTGGCGCTGTCGTAGAGGAAGATGTTGGCGTTGGCGGCCGGATGCAGGCCGGCGCCGTCGTTGACCGCCTGGAAAGCGGCCAGGGTGTTGAAGGGCGACGACAGCCGGCCGTCGCCAGCGCCGGCGTTGTCGTTGATGAACCAGATGATGCCGGAGAGGGTGAGGCTCACGGTGGCGCTCGTGCTGCCGTGGGCGTTGCTGATGGTGTAGGTGAACGAGTCGGCTCCCTTGTAGCCGGCCTTGGGGTTGTAGGTGAACTTGCCGATGTTGGCGCCCGAGGTGATCATCGACACCGTGCCGCCGTTGGCGCTGGTGGCGTCGAACGCGGTGATCGTAATCGGCGAGTTGAAGCTGTCGTTGGCGGTGACGCTGTAGCCGATCACCGAGGAGTCGATCGAGACGTTGCCGATGAGCGTCTCGGGGTAGGTGTCGGCGTTGGCAATCGGGGGCGTCGCGAAGGAGAACACGTAGTTCGAATCCATCAGGGTGCCATGGGTGGAGCTGACCTGGCTGGCCACCACGGTCACCGTGCAGCTGCTGTCGAACGGCAGGTTGGCCACATGACTCAGGGTGAAGGTGGTGGCCGGAGAGGCCGGGGTAACCGTGAAGGCCGGCGCCGAGCCGGGCGAGCAGACCAGCGTGAAGGCCGACCCCGTGACGTTGACCGACTTGCTGAAGGTGATCGAGATCGAGCTCCCGAGCGGCACGCTGGTGGCGCCGTTGGCCGGGTTGGTGCTCGTCACCGTCGGCGGCGCATCCACCAGGAACGACTGCTGTACCTGCGGCGCCGCGTTGTAGTTGGAGTTGCCGGCCTGGTTGGCGTCGATCACGCAGGTGCCGTCGGCGGTAAACGACACCGTCGAACCCGAGATCGAGCACACCGCGCTCGCCGAGGCGTCGATCGTGAACGCCACCGTGAGGCCCGACGACGCGGTCGCCGTCACGTTGTAGGTCGGCCCGCCGGGCTTCGCGTGGGCGGGGGCCGTCGAGGTGAAGGTGATGGTCTGGTCGCCCTTGGCCACCGCAAACGACTGCTGCGCCTGCGGCGCCGCGTTGTAGTTCGCGTTGCCGGCCTGGTTCCCGTCGATCACACACGTGCCGGCGCCGATGAACGACACCGTCGAGCCCGAGATCGAGCATACCGCGCTCGCCGAGGCGTCGATCGTGAACGTCACCGCGAGGCCCGACGACGCGGTCGCCGTCACGGTGTAGGTCGGCCCGGCGACCTTCGCGCCAGCCGGAGCCGTCGAGGTGAAGTTGATGGTCTGGTCGCCCTTGGCCACCGCGAACGACTGCTGCGCCTGCGGCGCTGCGTTGTAGTTGGAGTTGCCGGCCTGGTTGGCGTCGATCACGCAGGTGCCAACGCTGGTGAAGGACACCGTCGAGCCGGAAATCGAGCACACCGAGCTTGCCGACGCGTCGATCGTCAGCGCCACCGTGAGGCCCGACGACGCTGTCGCCGTCACGTTGTAGGTCGGCCCGCCGACCTTCGCCCCGGCCGGCGCCGTGGACGTGAAGTTGATCGTCTGATCGCCCTTGGCCACGGCGAACGACTGCTGCACCTGGGGCGCCGCGTTGTAGTTGGCGTCGCCGGCCTGGTTGGCGTCGATCACGCACGTGCCGGCGCCGATGAACGACACCGTCGAGCCCGAGATCGAGCACACCGAGGCCGCCGAGGCATCGATGGTGAACGCCACCGTCAGGCCCGACGAGGCGGTCGCGGTCACGGTGTAGGTCGGCCCGGCGACCTTGGCCCCGGCGGGCGCCGTTGAGGTGAAGTTGATCGTCTGGTCGCCCTTGCCCACCGCGAACGACTGCTGCGCCTGCGGCGCCGCGTTGTAGTTGGCGTTGCCGGCCTGGTTGCCGTCGATCACGCAAGTGCCGGCGGCGGTGAACGACACCGTGGAGCCCGAGATCGAGCACACCGCGGCCGCCGACGCGTCGATCGTGAACGCCACCGTCAGGCCCGACGACGCGGTCGCGGTCACGTTGTAGGTCGGGCCCCCCACCTTCGCGCCGGCCGGCGCCGTCGAGGTGAAGGTGATCGTCTGGTCGCCCTTGCCCACCGCGAACGACTGCTGCGCCAGTGGCGCCGCGTTGTAGTTGGCGTCGCCGGCCTGGTTGCCGTCGATCACGCAGGTCCCGACGCTGAGGAACGACACCGTCGAGCCCGAGATCGAGCACACCGCGCTCGCCGACGCGTCGATCGTGAATGCCACGGTCAGACCCGACGACGCGGTCGCCGTCACGTTGTAGGTCGGCCCCCCCACCTTCGCCGCCGCCGGGGCCGTCGAGGTGAAGGTGATCGTCTGGCTGCCCTTGCCCACCGCGAACGACTGCTGCACCTGCGGCGCCGGGTTGTAGTTGGCGTCGCCGGCCTGGTTCGCGTCGATCACGCAGGTCCCGACGCCGATGAACGACACCGTCGAGCCCGAGATCGAGCACACCGAGGCCGCCGACGCGTCGATCGTGAACGCCACGGTCAGACCCGACGACGCGGTCGCCGTCACGTTGTAGGTCGGCCCGCCCACCGTCGCCCCCGCCGGAGCCGTCGAGGTGAAGGTGATCGTCTGATTGCCCTTGCCCACGTTGATGGTCACCGTGGCCGTCGAGCTGCCGACAGAGTTCTTGATGACGTACTTGAGCGTATCGTTGCCCTTGAAGCCCGTGGCTGGTGTGTAGTTGAAGCTGCCGTCGGCATTGAGCGTGATCGAGCCGGCGGCCGACGTCGGCGTGGCCGCGCCGATCGTGGTCTGCTCGGCGCCGGTCGTTGCGCCATAGCTGAAGATCGCCGCGCCGTTGGGCGTGTCGTTGGCGAGCACACCGGGCGCGGCTTGGTTGAGGGGCGTGTTCAGGGTCGTGGTGTAGCTGTCGTCCACGGCAACCGGCGTCGCATCCGCGAAGTAACCGTACACATCGAGGATGAAATGACTGCTCTGCCCCGCCGTGGAAGTGGAGAGCAAGGCGTTGACACCGCCGCTTCCGTCCAGCGCCAGCTGCACGACCCCGTTGCCGGACCGATCCTGGCCGGCCGCGAAGTCGATCAGCTCGAGGCCGGTCGCCGAACCATCGCCCCGGTAGAGCTCGATGCCCCCAGAATCCGTCGGCTGGACCGCCGTCGGGTCGACCGCCACTGCCTTGGCAGAGGACGGCACACCGCAGTTCCCGGTGACCTGGATGAGCCGAACGACACCCGTCTGGAGCGCCGGCGCATTCGCCGGCTGCCGACTGTCGAAGAGGCGGCACGGCGCCAGCGCGAAGTACGCGAACGCCGGATTGGCGTTCACGAGCGGCCTGGCCACTGGTTTAGAGGGAGCGGCCACCGCCTTGGAGGAAGCGGGCGCTGGCCTTGCGGGAACGGCCGCTGCCTGGGTCCCTCCTAGCGCGAGCAGTGCCGGAATCAAGAAAGCGAGGCTTCTCGGGCCGGGGACACCGTGCAAGATCATCGCAAACTCCTAGTGACCGCCGTAGGAACCCGGCTCGGGCGCATCAGGCGCATCAGACGTTTCGGGGCATCCGCCAGCGCAATCACGTCTTCGTGATCGCCCGAGCTTAGCACAGTCAAACGCGCTCGTGTAAATGCTTACATCGGAGGCATCGGAGGGTAGTGGGGCCGGCGCCGCCGGGAGCTCCGCGGAGCGCCTGATAGACTCTGCCGGATGCGCGCGGCGGCCTGGCTTCCGACCTCAACTCTGCAGTGGTTGCTCCTCCTGCCGATGGTGGCTGGAGCGGTCTACTCGCTTGCCTGCCTGTGGACGATGGCCCGGCTGCGCCGATTGCAGGCACCGCGCGCTCAGGCAAAGGCGGCCTGGCCGCCGGTGACGATCCTCAAGCCGGTCTGCGGGCTGGAGAAGGGGCTGGCGGAGAACCTGCGCAGCGCCTGCCGGCAGGACTACCCCGAGTTCCAGGTGGTGCTCTCGGTGCAGGCGGGCGATGACCCGGCGCTGCCGCTGCTGCTCGAGGTGCAGCGCGAGTTCGGCGCCGAACGGGTCGAGGTGGTGGTCGACGGCTCGGGCACTGCCCCCAACGGCAAGATCCGCAACCTGCTGGGCGCCCTGCCGCGGGCGCGCCACGAGATCCTGGTGATCAGCGACAGCGACGTGCGCCTGCGCCCCGACTACCTCAAGGCGATCGTGGCGCCGCTCGCCGGTCCGAACTCGGCCGCGGCCGCCGCCGGGCCCGCGATCGGCTGCAGCTGCACCCTCTACCGCGCGGGCGGGGCGGCCAGCTGGTGGGAGGCGCTCGAGCAGCTCACGCTCAACGCCGACTTCGTGCCCAACCTGGTCTTTGCGCGCATGACCGGGGCCTCCAGCTTCCTGCTCGGCGCCTCGACCGCGCTGCGCCGCGCGACGCTCGCCGAGATCGGCGGCCTCGCCGCCCTCGCCGACTACCTGGTCGAGGACTTCGAGATGGGGCGGCGCATCCTCGCCGCCGGCAAGCGCATCGAGGTCGTCCCCTACTTCGTCGACATGATCGTCGACCTGAAGACGCCCGCGCAGTGGTGGCACCACCAGGTCTACTGGGACCAGAACACCCGCTCCGCCAACCCCTGGGGGCACTTCGGAACGCTGTTCGTCCGCTCGCTCCCCTTCGCCCTGCTCTTCGCCGTGCTGCGCCTGGGCGATGTGCTCGGCCTGGCGGTGCTCGGCGCCGCCGTGGCCCTCCGCCTCGCGACGGCCGGCCTCTTCCTCGGCTGGGGGCTCGGCGACCGCGACGGCGTGCGCCGCCTCGCCCTGCTCCCCTTGCGCGACCTGACCGGCTTCGTGTCGTCGCTGCTCGCCTTCGTGCGGCCTACCGTCGTCTGGCGAGGCGCCCGCTACGGCCTGACCCGCGACGGCCGCATGGTGGCCGAGGAGCGCGGCGCATGAGGCGGCTCATCGTCACCGGCGACGATTTCGGTCTCGCGCTCGAGGTCAACGAGGCGATCGAAGAGGCGCACCGGCGGGGGATCCTCACCACCGCCAGCCTGATGGTCGGCGCCGCCGCGGCCGCCGATGCGGTCGACCGCGCCCGCCGCCTCCCCTCGCTGCGGGTCGGACTGCACGTCGTGCTGGTCGAGGGACGGCCGGTGCTGCCGCCCGCGGAAGTGCCCGACCTGGTCGACGAGCGCGGCGAGCTCTCGCCGCGCCTGGTGCGCTCCGGCTTCCGCTTCTTCTTCCGGCCGCGCGTCCGGCGCCAGCTCGCCGCCGAGATCCGCGCCCAGTTCGCGGCCTTCAGCGCCACCGGCCTGGCGCTCGATCACGTCAATGCCCACAACCACATGCACCTCCACCCGACGGTGCTGCGCCTGATCTTGGCGGTCGGCCGCGAGTACGGCCTCGCGGCGGTGCGCCTCCCTTATGAGCCGCCGCTCGTCTCGTGGCGCGCCGCGGGCAAAGGGCTGGGGCGGCGGGTGCTGACCTCGGCCTTCCTCGGACCCTGGATCGCCCTGCTGCGGCGGCGGCTGGCGCGCGCCGGCCTCAAGTCGAACCAGTTCGCCTTCGGCCTCTACGACAGCGGCAACATGTGCTCCGGCCTGGTGGGCCGGCTGCTCGGCAGCCTGCCGGAGGGAGTCACCGAGATCTACTTCCATCCCGCGACCGCGCGCTGTCCCGAGATCGACCGCCACATGCCGGGCTACCGGCACCAGGCAGAGCTCGAGGCCCTGACCAGCCATACGGTGCGCGACGCCCTGCGTGCCGCCGGCGTGCAGCGGATCGCCTTCAGCGATCTATAAGGAGAAGCAGCATGTTGCGAGTGCTCACCGCGATGACCGCGGCCTGTGTCTCTGCCGCCGTCGGTCAGATCCTGGTCCGGCGCGGCATGCAGCAGGTCGGCCCCCTCACGAGCTGGGCGCCGCTGCAACTCGTTGCCTATTTCTGGCGCGCGCTCACCAACCCTTACGTCGTCGCCGGCACGGTCGGCAACGCCCTCTTTTACTTCCTCTTCCTCGCCGTCCTCTCCTGGTCCGAGGTCAGCGTCGCCCTGCCGTTGACGGCGCTCGAGTACCTGTTTGCGGCGCTGCTGGCGATTCTCTTCCTCAAGGAAGTGGTGACGCCGCTGCGCTGGGCCGGGATCGCCCTGGTGATCGCCGGGGTGATGCTGATCAGCTACGAGCAGGGCGGACGTGGAGGAGGCGCCGGCGACGCCTCACCCGACAAGAAAGGACCCCATGAAGACCGAGTCTCTTCGCGCCTCCCCTGAGCGGACCGTTCCGGCCGCCAGAATCCAGTTCCTGCCCGAAGACCGCGCCTGGATTGCCGAACGCATCCAGGAAGTGCTGGCTTCCGGGCAGCTCACCCTCGGAAAGTATGGGGCCGAATTCGAGCGGCGCTTCGCGGCGCTCTGCGGCACCAAGCACGCGATCGCCGTCAACAGCGGCACCAGCGCGCTCGAGATCGTCCTGCGCACCCTCGACGTCGCCGGCCGCGACGTCCTGGTCCCGACCAACACCTTCTTCGCCACCGCCGCCGCCGTGGTCCACGCCGGCGGCCGACCGGTGCTGGTGGACATGGACCCCGACACCTTCGCCATCAGTCCCGAGGAGGTGGAAAGGAGCCTCACCCCGGCGACCGCCGGCATGGTCGTGGTGCACATCGGCGGCGTGGTATCGCCGCGCATAACCGAGCTCCAGGAGCTGGCGCGGCGCAAGGGGATCTGGCTGGTCGAAGATGCGGCCCACGCTCACGGCTCCGCCTACCGCGGCGTCTCGGCGGGCGCCTTCGGCGTCGCCGGCACCTTCAGCTTCTACCCCACCAAGGTCATGACCTCGGCCGAGGGCGGAATGATCGTCACCGACGACGATCGCCTCGACCAGGAGGCGCGCATCTATCGCGACCAGGGGAAGGCGGGTTTCTATCAGAACGCTCACACCCGCTTGGGCTACAACTGGCGGCTCTCCGAGCCGCACGCGATCATCGGCCTGCGCCACCTGGAGCGGCTGCAGGCGATGATCGCCGACCGGCAGCGCATCGCCGCCATTTACGACGAGGGGCTGCGCGGCTGCCGCAACCTGCGGCCGCTTCGAGTACCTGCGGGCGGCGTCTGCAACTACTACAAGTACATCGCGATTATTGGAGGGAGCGGAGGGAGCGGAGGGAGCGGAGCAGGCGGAGCCAGTGGCGCGAGTGGCGCTGGCGGCGGCGCCCGTCCGGACCGCCCGGCGCTCAAGAAGGAGCTCAAGGAGCGGCACGGCGTCTCGCTGGCCGGCGAGGTCTACGAGCTCGGCTTGCACCAGCAGCCGGTCTTTCGCGAGTTCGCGGCGGCGCCGCTGCCGGTGGCCGACGACCTCTGCGCCCGGCACGTCTGTCTGCCTCTCTTCTCCGGCATGGAGGAGAGCGACGCCCGCCACGTGCTCGCCGCCCTGCGCGCGGTCATCGGCTGATCGTCATGGCCAAGACAGTCGTCACCGGCGGCAGCGGCTTCATCGGTTCCCACGTGGTCGACGCCCTGGCGGCGGCGGGGCACGAGGTGACCGTGGTCGATCACCGCGTGCGCCCACACCGCGGCGACGTCCGTTTCGAGGACGTCGACCTCATGGACCTCTCCTCGGTGCTCGCGGCGACCCGCGGCGCCGAGCACGTCTTCCACCTCGCCGCGGTCTCCAACGTCAACTACGCGTTCAAGTACCCGGTCTACACCACGGCGCTCAACGTCCTCGGCACCGCCAATGTCCTCGAGGCGGCGCGGATCAACGGCGCCCGGCGCTTTTACCTGGCTTCGACGGTCTGGGTCTACAACGGCTCGCCGGGCAACGGCGCGGTCGACGAGAACACGCCTTTCTATCTCGACGGGGCGGGGCACATCTACACCTCGACCAAGATGGCGAGCGAGATGGTGTGCCACAACTACGGCCAGCTCTACGGCGTCCCCTTCACCGTCCTGCGCTACGGCATTCCATACGGGCCGCGCATGCGCGAAGAGCTGCTCATCCCGATCTTCATCCGCAAGGCGCTGGCGGGCGAGCCGCTGACCGTCTCCGGGCGCGGCGAGCAGTACCGGAAGTTCGTCTACATCGCCGATCTGGCCGCGGCCCACGTGCTCGCAATGCAAGAGGCCGCGGTCAACCAGACCTACAACCTCGAGGGCACCCACAAGGTCACCGTTCTCGAAGTGGCCGAGGGCATCCGCGGCGCGATCGGCGAGCGGGTGCGGATCGAGTTCGGCCCCGAGCGACCCGGCGACTTCGGCGGCAAGGAGGTCTCCGGCGACAAGGCGCTGCGCGAGCTCGGCTGGCAGCCGCGGGTCGACTTCGAGCAGGGGCTGCGCGAGACCGTCGACTGGTTCCGCCAGAAGTGGGGCAGTTAGCCGCGCCTCTACGGGCCCGAGCTCGCGGCTGTGGCCGCGTCGAGGTTGACCAGGGTGACGCCAACCTGGTTGCCCGCGACCTGGAAGACCAGGTAGTGATGGAAGCCTCCCTGAGCGGGCGGCGTGTGCTTATTGAGCGGCGCTCCCGCACCTCCCGAGACCAGGTAGGTGGGCGGTCCGGCTGGGTCGGTGCGGCTCGGCACCGTGGCGACGTTGGCGGGGTCCTGCGGGTTGAAGTAGAGGTGCTCATGCGCGGCGAGGACGTAAGAGACGTTGGGGTAGCCGCTGAACAGATCGGTCAGCTGCTTGGCGCTGTGCGGGTCGAGCCCCGCTTTCGGGTCTTTGGGCTTGATCGGATGGTGCATGAAGATGAAGACATGCGCCTTGTCGCGGTTGGCGTCGAGGTCTCCCTTGAGCAGCGCGAGCTGGGCGGCGCTGACGTAGCCGGGATCGAGGGTCTTGCCGCCTTCGGCGGGCGCCCCGGGCGCCCGCTGGGTGCCGGCGGGCGGGCTCTCCTCGGTGTCCAGGAGGATGAACCGTGAGTTGCCGAAGCTGAAGGCGCTATAGGGCGGCCCAATCGTCGCGGCGTACCACTGCTGCATCGTGGCGTTGGGCACGTCGTTCTGGTCGTCCATCTCGTGATTGCCCGGCGCGTTGAAGACCGGCGCTCCGGCCCCCGCGGCCAGCGCCAGGAAACCGCTGTACTCGTCGTCCACTCTCTGCTTGTTGTCCGGTTCCTTGCCGAAGATCGTGTCGCCCAGCATCACCAGGAACGAGGGCTGAAGCTTCCTGATCGCCCTGAAGATCTTGACCACCACCGTCGAGCTCGGCGGGTCTTTCTTCTTCGCCGGCCGGTTGTCGCCCGCCACCACGAACGTGAAGTGGCCGGGGTCCTTGGCCTCCCCCAGCGCCGGCGTGCCCGGCAAGACCTTCGCCGCCGGCATCTGCCCCGGCGCCGCCTCTCCCCACCAGCCGCCCGCCAGCGCGACCGCTCCGATCGCGCCGCCGACAATCCCCGCTGCCCAGCGAGATCGCCTCATGACTCTTCCTCCAATCGTGGTAGCAACAACGCAATACTACAGGTCTGGCGTTCGCGGGCGGCGCCGGCCTTACCAAGCACCGTCCTGGAGTCTTGCCAAGGTGACAGGAACGATCACCGTCGTGGACGGTCGGCGGCCTCCGCGGGCGGGGTCGGGAGCGGCTTCTCGATGCCCAGCCAGGCGGCGATGCGCGCGGCGACCTCGATGCACTGGACCGGCCCCGAGGCGGCCGGTTTGATGCCCTTGCCGATCGCCATGTAGATGGCGGCCATGTGCGGGTTGGTAGCGGGATAGCCGTGCATGCCATAGACCACGGCGGGATGCGTGAGCCCCGCGGCGCGGTCCCCTCCCGAGTCGAAGGCAAAGCCGTCGCGGGCGAGAAGAATCAGATCGCCGCTGTTCGGATGGTCGAGACCCAGGGCGGCGGCCTCGTGGCGGGTGAGGACACGCTCGATCGGCGCTTCGCCGCCGACCTGCCAGCCGGCGAGCCGGGTGCGCAGATCGGCCAAGGTCCGCTCCCTGGCGGCCGGATCGGCGCCCGCCGGCGACGCCAGGTACAGATGCGCCATGCCGCCGTCGCCGCTCGCATGGGCGGCGGCCGCCAGCCCGCGTTCCCGGAGCAGCGCGTCGAGGTTGATCTCGGTGTGGACCGGCGCCATGCCGTGATCGCTCACCACCACGACCGTTGTGCGGGCGAGGTCGATGCCGCCGACCAGGCGGCGCAGCTCGCGGTCGACGGCCTGCCAGACTCTGCGCCGGGCCTTCGCCAGCGTGTCGCGGCGTTCGGGCGAGAAGCCCGGCTGCCGCGGATCAGTCAGCAGGAGCCGGTGGCCCGCCTCGTCGATCACCGGAAAATAGCCCAGCAGCAGGTCCCAGTCGGAGCGCTGGGCGGCAAGCCTCAGAACGTCGCCGAAGAACTCGGCGAAATGCTCGCTCTGCTCGACCCAGGTATCGAGATCGATCCCCTCCTCGCCGTTCCAGCCCGCCACCAGCCGGCTGTCGTCCGGCGGTCCTGGCCAGGCGAGCCCGGCCTGCGCCAGCTCGCCGGCGAAGCCGGCGGGATAGGCGGGGAGGTGATAGGTGGCTCCGAAGTAGAGCCGCACCGCCTTGAGGTCGGGGTCGAGCGCGAGCACCTTCACCCAGCATGCGGAAGGGCCATGGCTGTCGCGAAAGGCGACTTTCCCCCACTCGCCCTGGCGCAGCGGCTCGGTCGCCAGCAGATCTCCCTTCGGGTTGGCGGCCATGATCAGGCCGTCGTAATTCTCCTTGCCGTCATCGCTCCGATCGATGGCGAAGAGATCGAAGGCCGCTGCTCCCGTCCCGCCGGCGCCGCCCAGGGTGACGTGCGCGGCAAGCAGCGGTGAGCGGCTGCTCGCGAACTTGCTGCTCGCCGGCTGCCAGTCGCCGCGGGAGAAGGCGAGGAGCCGCGCCTCATGGTCGGGGGTGGCGGCATAAGTCATGCCCCAGTCGCCGCGCCGCCGCGGACCGGTGTCGTCGGCCCCGGGCCAGCTGAGCACGCCGGCGCGTTTCTTCTGCCGCCGCGCCGCCTCCCACAGGGTCTCGGTCGCGATCGGAAAGCTGAAGCCCCTCGCCTCTTCGGCGAAAGGGGCGCCCGCCGGGTGGAAGCGGTTGCCGACGATGCCGGTCCTGTCGGCCGCATAGCCGGTCGCCAGGCTGATGTGGTTGGGCGCGGTCAGGGTAGGGTTCGCCGGCACCAGGCTTTCGGCGACCACTCCTTCCTGAAAGAAGCGCGTGAACCCCCCCTCGTCGAGCAGCTCGTCGCGATGGAGCTGCCGCAGCTCCTCGGCGCTCACCCCGTCGAGGCTGAGCAGCAGGACGCGCGGCGCCAGCCTGGGAGGCCCCGGCATCTTCTTGGGCAGGGCCGCGGGCGCGCCCGGCGGCGGCTTGCTTTCGACACCCGCCGTGCCGGGAGGAGGCCCAACTGGTTTGGGCTTCGGCACCCCGCCCAACGGCAGGGTCAACACCAGCGCCAGCGCCAACCCCACCCACGCCGGCCGCAGAAGAACCTTGATCGAAAGTTTCACAAGCCGCATCTTAGCCCGGCCATCGAGTTATGGTGGGCGAGGGCGGAGACCCCGAGCCAGCTCCGCCTGTGCCATCTCGCGACCGTGGCGGTAGAGCGCCTGCTGGCCGCCGAGGCCCGCCGCGGCCGCCAGCGCGCCGGCCGCGGCGTAGGCATCGCGGCTCGCCTGGAAGAGGCGCTGCGCCGCCTCCTCGTCGCCGCTGCGCCGCGCCCGCAGACCGCCCTGCAGCCAGCACAGCGCGAGGTTGCCGCGCGGACCCGGAAGGCGCGGCGCCAGCGCGGCGGCGCGCTCGAGCAGCGTCTCGGCGCGGCCGAGCTGACCGCTCTCGATCGAGCGCGCGGCGAGGTTGTTGAGCGCCGCGGCCGTTTGACCGTCGAGGGCGGCGAGCACCGTCCGCCCGCGCTCCGCAACCTCGGGGATCTCCTTCGCCGAGCCGCTCCCGAGCGCCGTCACCAGCTCCCGCCGCGCCTCCGCGTAGGCCGCGAGAGCCTCGGCGGTATTGCCGGCACCGGCGAGATAGCTGCCCCGGCGCTGGACGGCGACGGCGCGCAAGATCTGGGCGGGAAAGAGGCGCGGGTCGTCGGCGATCGCCCGGTCGAGATATGCGGCGCCGCGGGAGGCGCCCGCGACCGCCTGGTCGAAGCGCTCCCGGGCGTCCGGAGTGACTGCCCCGCCGGCGCTGCGCAGCGCGCCGAGGAAGCCCCGGTAGCGCTCCTCCGACCAGCGGGTTGCGGCGTCGCCGAGGTTGTAGTAGATCGATGCGTCGTGCCGGCGCCGCTCGGCCGGAGTGAAGATCGGGACGTTGACCACCGCCGCCGCGGCCGCCAGCGCCAGGGCGGCGCCCGCCAGCGGTGCCCAGGCCCGCCGCCGCCAGAGCTCCGGCAGCTGCCGCGCATGGGAGACGGCGTTGCCGGCCAGCGGCAGCAGGAACGGCACTACCGGCAGCCGGTAGCGGGCGAGGACGAAGAGCAACGCGGCCGCGAGCCAGCAACCCGCGGCCAGCAGCGCGAGCAGAATCGCCCCGCGGAGCTCCGCCCGCCGCCGCTCCGACCTCTCTCCCGGCCAGAGCGCCAGCAGGAGGCCGAGCATCGCGAGCGGTGCCACGATGCCGAAGTCGAGCGCGGCCAGGCGCAGCACCGGCGACTCGCGGCGGTAGACGGCATAGCCTTCGGAGTCCGGGATCTCGTAGCCGTTCCAGAACAGCCGGCTCTTGCGCACCAGCAGCCGCACCCACGCCGCGGGATCGTCGCCGATCTCGCGCAGCGCCTCGCGCCCGAGGATCGCCGACACCTGGGCGCGCGACAGCGACTCGGGCCGCACCTCCCGCCCCACGCGCCGCGACTCGATGGCGGCGGCGAGCCGCACGGCGTCCTCCCACTGGCGCTCCGGGTCCTGGCTGCCGGCGGTGAACGGCATGAAGGTGCCGGTGGCGAAGCGCGAGTTGCCGATGAAGAAGTTCATGCCGCCACGCAGCGCGCTGGTCGACATCACTCCGCCGCCGCGCTCGCCGCCGTGCGGTCCGAGCAGGATTAGCGGCGCCACGGCCAAAGCGATGCCTGCGACCAGCGCGCCGGCGCTCAGCCAGCGCCCCTGCCGGCTGGCGGTCGCCGACTCACCGCCTTCGCTCCACAACAGAAAGAGCGCCGCGATCACCCCCAACAGCAGCAGGTTCTCGAGCAGCAGCGCGGCGCCACCGAGCACTGCCCCGGCGACCGCGGCACGGAGCGGGCGCACGCCGCCGGCCGCGCCGGCCCGGACATCATTGGCGGCGGCAGCACCCGCTTCTGCGACGGGAGGCACCAGCAGCAGCAGCAGGCAGCTCTCGAGCACGAGCAGCGGCGTCTGCTTGAGCAGCAAAGGGCCATAGAACACCGCCGGGCCGTAGAACGCCGCCATCAGCCCGGTGGCACGCCCCGCGACCACTCCGAACATCCGCCGCGCCCCGACCGCCAGCAGCACCGGCACCGCGGCGCCCATCAAGGCTTGCAGCAGCCGCGCCGCCGCGATCCCCGCGGCCGGTCCGATGCCGCCCAGCGCCGCGGCGAGACTGTAGACCGCGGCCAGGAAGTAGGGGTAGAGGGGCGCCTGTTGGAAAGCTCCGCCGAGCCTCCACCTGTGCTCCACGATCTGGCGCGCCAGCTGGTCGTAGAACCGCGCGTCCATCACCAGCTCGTGCTGGGTCGGCAGGTCACGGATCTGGTAGGCGTAGGCCAGCTGGACGAGCAGCGACAGCAGGAACAGGAGCAGCAGGAAACGCGACTCGCGCAGCGCCGGCGCGGCCGTGCCGCCTGCCGCGGGCGCCGCCACCGGCGGCGTCTCGATGGGCGGCACCAGCGCCGGCGCGGCGGCATCCTGCCCGCTGGACGGTTGGGCGGCGTCTTGCACGGTGGGAGGGCCTCTCGCGCCGGAAGGGAAGCGCTGCCGCTAGACGCCGGTAGAGCCGAAGCCGCCTTCGCCGCGGCCGCTGTCGGGGAGGGTGGCGGCCTCTTCCCATTCGATCCGTCCGACCGGGGCGAGCACTAGCTGCGCGATGCGGTCGCCGCGCTCGACGGTGAAGGGCTCGGTGCCGTGATTGATCAGAACCACCGCCACCTCGCCGCGGTAGTCGCTATCGATCGTTCCGGGGGCATTGACCATGCCGATGCCGTGGCGCAGGGCAAGGCCGCTGCGCGGGCGCAGCTGGCCCTCCCAGCCGGGCGGGATCTCGAGCGCCAGGCCGGTCGGCACCAGCAGCCGCTGGCCGGGCTGGATCACGCACGGGCCGGCGACCGCGGCACGGAGGTCGACCCCGGAGCTGCCGGCCGAGGCAGCCGCCGGCAGGGGGAGGTCGCCGGCGCCCGGCAGACGGCGGACCGAAATGGTGACCGTGGTGGGCATGAGCTCAAGCAGGATTCTATCGATGCGCGAAGGCCGGCCGCGATGGAGCCCTACTCGACAACGAGATTGGTCCATGCGCCAGGGGAGGGGGCGTCCCCTTCCGCCCCGGAGGGGTGGGAAGGGGATCGAGGGGTTGCGGGGGGCGATCCGATGGATGCTTCGAGTAGGCCTCCACCCGCACATCGCAGCGCCGTTTCATGCTTCGAGGGTCGCCCATCGGGCGGCGCCAACTAGCAAGCAGATCGTAGCAGCACACTGACCCGGTACGCCGGGGGCGTGCCTGGCGGACAAAGGGAGCCTGACTCAGCCTCCCGGTGGCTTGGTCGGTCCCCGCGGCGCTGTGCCGCCCCCCGGCGCCCCCGGCAGCGGCGACAGACCGGCAGGCACGCCCCCCGGCTGAGCGAACGACGGGAACGGGCGTCCCAGCCAGCGGAGCGAGCGCACCAACTGGCCGCCGCGCCTGGGTCCCCGTTGCAATGGGTCGGTGGAGGCACCGCCCTTCTGGAGAATGTCGGCGCGGAACTCCCATTCGTCGTAGTGCTCGTGGCCGAAGAAGATCAGCGACGAGCTCTTGTCGCTGCGGCTGCGCACGCCGACGATCGGACCGACCGCCGGCACCTCGCCCGTGCCGCTCCCCCCCTCGCCCCCAGGACCCCCGGAACCCCCTCCGCTCCCTTTGCCCGGCGGCGGCGCACCGGGGACCTGCGGCTGGCCCGGGACGCGAATCGGAGAGCCCTGGTTGAGGAAGATCAGCGCCCACCTGCCGTCCTCGGTCATGGGGTCCTTCCACAGCTGGCGGATGCAGCGCGGCTTGACCTCGATCAACTCTTTCAGGCTGATGGGAAGGCGCTGGAACCGGTTCTGGAAGACCCGGATCGCCTCGGCGTACTGCCAGCCGCGCGAGATCAGCTCCTCCTCCTTGTCGTGCTTGATGAGGTCGCTCCACAGCGGCAGCGAGGCGGCGAGCATGACGTTGAGCACCGCGATCGCCATGACCAGGACCACGAGGTTGTAGCCGGCCTCGCCGGTATCTCCGGCATCGCCGGCGCGAGCGTCAGCCTTGCGTGGCAGGTCGGCCATCACCATTCGCTGTAGGGTGTGCCGTCGAGCGACGTGTCCGGCGAGCCCGAGTGGACGTCGACGATGCCCGGGCCGTTGTCGCCCTGCTCGGTCTCGGCCGGCGGCTTGTCGGGATCGGTCTCCTCGCGCACCAGCGCCCAGGTGTCGGCGCGCTTGGTGATGTCGGGCGGGACCTTGCGCAGGTAGCCGTCCTTGACCAGGTCGTCGAGCGATGCCGGGTAGTGCCCCTTGTCGCCATAGTACTGGTCGAGCGCGTCGCGCATGGTGTGCAGGTTCGTCTTGAGCACCGCTTCGGCGGCCCGGCGCGGCATGTCCTTGAGGCGCGGCATCGCGATGGTAGCGAGGATGCCGATGATGGCCATCACGATGATCAGCTCCATGAGCGTGAAGCCCTGCTCGCGGGCGAGTCGTGCCCGCCGCGCCATCGTCGTCAGGGGGATCGGGGGCTGATTCATCGCTGCTCTCCGTCCTTATCTACCACTTCCGGTAAGGGACGCCGTTCAGGCCCGTCCCCTGTGAGAGGGAGTAGACATCGTAAACGTCCTCGCCGCCGGTCGAGGTGGCGTCGAAGTCGTCCTGGTAGCTGCGCAACCCCCACTCGGCCTTGCCGGTCATCGGATCGACCGGGATGCGGCGCAGGAACTTGGCCTTCCGATTCACCTGGCCGACCAGCTCGACCCCCTTGACCAGCAAGTCCAGATCCTTGGGGTAGCCCTCGGTCCCGAGGTCGACCGGCAGCAGCCCCTGGTCGCTGAAGCGCTTGTACTCGTCGACCGCCGCCCGCATCATCCGCAGGTCCTGCCGCAGCTCCATCTCCTTGCTGCGCTTGGAGGTGAACTTGACCACCGGCAGGGCGACCGCGGAGAGCGCGACCAGCAGCGCCGAGACCATGACCAGCTCGGCGAGCGAGAACCCGGCCGCAGCTGTCGCCTGTTGCGGCCGCCGCTCGTCCGCCGTGGACGAGCGGCATTCCCCGGAGGGATCTCCCGGCAGGTCGCTCTGACTCCTCGCGCGGCGCGCCGCCCCGGCCTTCATCATCGATTCCCCATCAATTTCCAACCGGGCCGCGCGGCGCAACCTTCCCGCCGGCCTCCGGCTGACGCTGGGGCGCCGGACGGCTCGGCTTGCGCGGCGAGCCGCCGCCGCCACCAACCTCGATCGCCGCCGGCTGGACGGTGATCGGCAGCACCGGACGGAGCGCCTGGTCGAGCGCCTCCCGCCGGGCAAAGCCGACCAGCGCGGAGCCCTCTGCGAGCGCCCGGAAGGTGACGCGGACGAGGGTGCCCGCGCCGGCCACTCCGGCGGCGTTGCCCAGCCGGCTCGCCCCGACCACCACCTCGCCGGGCCGGCTGTAGTCGGCCAGCACCTCGGCCTGGCCGGCCTCGCCGAAGAACTCACCCGGAGCGACGCGCACCACCGCCAGCCTCGCCGGATCGAAGCTCAGGGTCAACGGCAGATGGGAGATCGGCCGGTCGGCGGCGACCTGCACCTGGACTTCGAACTGGTCGCCAGCCGCCACGTCCAGCTGGCGCGGCGCCAGCCAGAGCCGCACCGCGACCGCCGGCCCGGCGGCGGCTGCCGCGGCGGCGGCGGACGAGCGCGCGGTGACTGCAGGGCGGGCCGGCGCGCTCGCCGTGGCGGCAGAGGGCGCCGATTTGGGCGTGGCGCCCGGCGGTCCGGACGCAACTGCGCTCGTGTTCGACTGGGCGGCTTGGCCGAACTGGGCGGCCTGGCCCGCCGTGGCACCCGAGGTGGCTTGGCTGGCCGCGCCAGCTTGCGCCGCCGGGACAGCGCGAGCGGCGGCAGAGGGCGCCGCGCCGGCGGCCGATAGGGCGTAGGCATAGTCGGTGTAAGGCTCGCCGCCGGCGGCGGTTACCCCGGGGTCGTTCGCCCCCCCGCCGGCGGCGAGCGCATTCTCCGGCGCCGTGGCCACCGACTCCGCCACCGCGGTACTCTCCTCCGCGCCGCCTGCCGCGGCGCCGGCTGGGGGCCGCAGCAGGGCCCCTTCATTTTCCGGCGGCGGCTGCGGCGGCGGGTTCTGTTGCGGCGGCGGCTGCGCCGGCGGCGGCTGGCGGAAGATGTCGCTCGGCCCGGTCGCCGGCGCCAGGTTCTGTCCGGGGGGAGGCGGCCGCGTGCCCGGCGGCGGCTGCGCCGGCGGCTCTTCGCCTTCCTCGCCGCCCTGCAGACCGCGCGGCAGCCGCTGGATGCGGCGGCGGATCGCGTCCTGGATCTCCTCGGGGGTGCCCTCGTTGCCGTCGAACGGACCCTCCACGTCGGCCTCGATGCGCGGGCTGCCGGGCCGGAACGTGATGTTGGCTTCGGTGCCCACCCCGATCGGCAGCAGGTCGTCCTCGGTGATCTCGGCGTTGCGGATGATGTGCGGCGTCAGCGTCAGGATGACGTCCTTGCGGGTGGTCGAATGCGACTTGTCCGAGAACAGCCGACCGATGATCGGGATCTCCGACAGGCCGGGGACGCCGTTGTCGCCCTTGCTCTCGTCGGTGCGGACCAGGCCGGCGAGGAAGTTGGTTTCGCCGTCTTGCAAGCGGATGGTCGAGTCGATGGTGCGAGTGCCGATGATCGGCTGCGTCGTGCCGGGGATGAAAGCGCCCAGGTTGCTGACCTCGATCTTGACCTTGAGCGTCACCTCCTGGTTGTGGTGCACGCGCGGCTCGATCTCGATCTTGATGCCGACGTCCTGGTACTGGAACGAGGTGATCGGCACGATACTGCCGCCGAGCGTGTTCGAGGTGTTGAAAGTGGTGAGCGGAATCGGCACCTTGTCGCCGATCACCAGGCTCGCCTTCTGCCCTTCGGTGATGCGCAGCTGCGGCTTGGCCAGCAGCTGGGCGTCGGTGTCCTGCTTGATGAACTTGTAGATGAAGCTCGGGATGGTGAGCAGCCAGCTCCCTTGGTTGAGGAACGGGATGTCGGAGAGGCGCAGCGCGCCGGCCGGGGTCGTGGCGCCGCCGCTGCTGCCGGTCGTGCCGGTGCCGGTGCCGGTCGTGGTGCCGCCGCCGGTGCCGCCGAGGTCGAGGCTCTGGGTGACCGTGTACGACGAGAGATCGATCCCGAGCTCGCGCATCCTGGAGGTGTCGATCTGCAGCAGCTCGACGTCGACCACCACCTCGGCCTTCGCCTTGTCGTTGGTCTCGATGATCTTCTCGGCCACCTTCACCTTGTCGGTGGTGTCGCGCAGGATGATCGCGTTGAGCTGGTCGTTGGTGGCGATCTTCTTGGCGTCGATCAGGCTGCGCAGGATGGACGTCATGTCCTTGACTTCGGAGTTGGACAGGAAGAAGGTCTGGATGACCAGGTCCTCGTAGGTGCGGCGGTTCTGCGGCGTGTCGGCGGCGATCAGGATCGAGTGCTCGTCGATCACCTTGTAGAAGTGGCCCGCGGCGCGCATCAGCGTCTCGAGAGCCGCCTGGGCGGTGACGTCCTTCAAGTTGATCGCGATCTCCTGGTCCTTGAGGTTCGGGTCGAACAGCACGTTGATGCCGAACGCCTGGGCCAGGGCGCGGTAGATCTGGAAGATCGACACCGGCTGCGGGAACTCGAGCGAGATCGGCTGGGTGGAGCGCGGGTTGAGCAGCGGCGGCTGCGGCCGCGCGCCGCGCGTCTTGTTCTTCATCTGCTCGATGGTGCCGTAGTCCTTCTTCTCGCGCTGCGCGGCAAGCTCGCGGCGCACCTTCTCGAGCTGCGCCGCGGCGTACTGGTTGGTCGGATCGAGCTGCACGGCCTGCTGGTATTCGACCAGCGAACGCTCCAGGACCTTCGCCTTCTCGAACTGCTTGCCCTTCTGGAAGTGGTCCTGTGAGGCCTTCATCTTGGCCTGGGTCAGGGCAGCCCGGTACTTGATGTTCTGCGGATCGTTCTCGAGCGCCTCCAAGTAATGGATCACGGCGTCGTCCCAGTTGCCGAGCGCCGCGGACGACTCGGCTTTGCGATAGCTGGCGTTGGTGCAGCCGGCGCCGGCGGCCAGGAGAGCCAGCAGCATCGGCGCCAGCAGGAGGACCGGCATTCTCAGCCGCGGAGTAGCTTTGCGCATGGGTACGAGTTCCTCTCTCTAACCCGACTAGTGCCCGACCGCCCGCCTCTGCGCGGGCTCCTGCGGGAAACCGACGAACTGGATGTCGACGGACTCATAGCCGATCCGCGCGACGATGAACTGATTGTTGAGCGTGTCTCCCTCGTGCGCGTTGTAGATCGTCGGGCCGTCGGAGAAGACCGCGATCCGCCGCCCGCTCGGCCCGAAGCTGCCGAGAAAGGCCATGGTGAAAGGGGGCGGTTTGGGCTTGGCGGCCTCGATCGCCTGCTGCGTGGCCAGCCGCGCCGCCGCCTCCTGCGCCTCCTTGATCGCCTGGAGCTCCGCCGCGGTCGGCACGTGCGGCGGCGGCGGGGGCGGGGGCGGCGGCTCGACGAAGCGCCAGGGATCGCGCCCCGGAGTGTAGCTGGCGGCGACCTTGGTCAGCCGCTCGAAGTGCAGCGGGATGACCCGTACCGGCGTCCCCGCCCCGGCATCGCCGCCGCTGCCGCCGCGGTGCGCCGCCGCCCCGCCGGCCGCCGGACTTGCCCCGCCCAGCTCCGGATCGCCGGCCGCCGCCGCACCGCGCCCCTGGACGCCGCCGGCGGGGGCGCCGCCGTCGCTGTCCGGGAAATAGACCCAGACGGTGATCGCCAGCACCAGGCCGAGCACGGCGAGCAGCGCCGTCCGCCGGCTCACGGCGGCGGCCCCTGAGGCGAGCGTCCCGGCGGCGGTGTTGGCGGGAGTGGCGGCCGCCCGCTGGTGCCCCGGCCGGCCGGCGCCGTGCGGCCCGCCGAGCTCGTTGGGCCTGGCCGCTCCGCCGCCCGCTCGCCGCCGCGCTCCGCCGCCGGCTCGGCGCCGGGCAGCGCGGCCGAGCCCTCGTCCGGCTCCGCCTTGGCGAACAGGGTCGACAGCGCCAGATCGATGTGCAGCTGCCCGGGAGGCGCCTGCCCAGGGACCCCCGGCAGCGGCCGGCCGGCGGCCTTCCCGCCCCTGCCCCCCGACTCCGAAAGCGACACGCTCTCGAGCGTCAGGAAGGACTCGGAGAGCTCGAGCAGGTTGATGAGCTTGCGCAGCTCGAGATAGCTGCCCTCGACCGAGAAGACGAACGAGTGCTTGATCAGCCCGTACTGCTGGATCTGCTGCTCGGGATAGGACAGCGAGCGCGGCAGCAGCCCGGCCTTGGCGGCCAGCGTCTTGACCTCGGCGGTGGCCTCGATCAGCCGCCGCCGGCGAGTCGAGAAGCTCTCGGCGTAGAGGGTATGGATGCGCTCGCGATTGAGCTGCGCGGTGCGCAGCAGCTTCTCGAGGTTCATGCGCGCCGAGCGCTGCTGCTCGCTCTGCAGCCGCTGCTCCTGGATGCGCTGGCGCAACGTTTCCACCCGATCGGCGTAGCCAATCTCGTAGACCGCCAGGGCCGAGACGTTGGCGAGCAAGAAGAGCGCCGGCACCAGCCACACCCAGACGCGCTGGCGCCAGATGTCTTCGTGCCGGCTCATCGCCGCACCGCCGCGGCCGGCGCCGCGGCGCCCGGCAGGTACTGAACCGTGAGGTCGAAACGCACCAGGTTGTCGTCTCCTCGATCTTCGTGCAGCAGGTACGGCTCGTCGAAGTACGAGTGCACGAACAAGTTTTGTACGAATTGGAGCAGCGCTTCGTCGTTCTTGGCCTCGCCCGCCACCATCACGCTGACCGGCTGCGGCTTGGCCTCGGGCAGGGCCGCCCCGCGGGCCAGGATCTGGTCCTTCGCCCCGACCGCCTCGGGCCGCAGGTGCAGCAGGCGCACGCCGTCCGGCATCACCGTCGCGATGCGGTCGAAGAGCACGCTCCAGGAAAAGGTGCGGTCGTCGATCTTGCGGTTGAGGAAGGTGACCTCGCGGTTCTGCTGCTCGAGCTGCAGCCCGGCGAGCCGCTTCTCGAGGGCGGTCGTCTCCTGCTTCTGCTGCTGCGCCGCCGCCTGGCTCTTGGCGAGCTCGGTGCGGGTCTCCTGCGAGCTCTCGAGGAAGCCGCGGAAGAGCAAGACGTTGAGCGCCAGCAGCAGCGCACCGGCCAGCCAGATCAGCAGTGCCGCCCGGGTCACCGGGCGGCTGTTGACGAACGGCCGCCGCGCGAGGTTGAGCGCCAGGATCTCCTCGAGCGGCGGTGCCGGCGGCGGGGCGGGCGCGCCGGCAGCGGCGGCGGGCGGTACCGGTGGCAGCAGCGAAGGGGGTTCTTCGTAGGGTGCTGGCAGGGCCGGCTGGAAGGTCCCCTGCCCCGCCGGCTGGAAGGGCGTCTGCGACGATGCTCTGGGCGGCGTCGCCGGCGTCGGAGCCAGCGGCGCCTGTTGCGCCTTGGGCGGCTGCGGGTCCGGGCTCATGCCACCTCCCGCCGGGCCGCGCCCGTCATCGGCGCCAGCTCGCGCCAGTTGAGTGCGCCGCCGCCGTCACCCCGCAGCGGCGGCAGCACCCGCCCATCGACCGGGGCCGCGGACCTCCCCAGCCCGCGCTCGAGCAGCTCGAGCCACTCCGGCTCGAGGTCGGGACGGGCCAGCAGCAGCACCGCGTCGAGCGCCGAGCCGGGGAAGTGCTCGTCCAGGAAGTTGCGCGTCAAGCGCAGGTCGCGCACCACCGCGCCGCCGCGCACGGCGCTCGCCGGCGTCGCGAGCGGCGCCGACGGCGATGCCGAGCCGGTCAACCCCTTGTAGCGATGGAGGACCGGCTCGCCGCGGCGGGCGATGACCAGCGTGTAGCCGTCGTCGTCCACCAGGGCCAGCGCCACGAACGACCGCGGCCCGGTTGGCGGCAGGGCGTCGAGCAGCGACAGGCTGGTATTGGAAATATGGCCGATCCGGATGCCCAGGGCGGCGAAGGCGTCTTCGAGCTGCGCGAGCAGCTGCTCGATGGCAAAGCCCATCAGCAGCCGCCGGGGCTCCGCTTGCCCCGGGAGCGCTGACACCTCCGCCGCGCCGACGCGCAGCTCGTCGACCCGGAAAGGCACCAGGCGGCGCAGCTTCCAGCGCAGCACCTCGTCGAGCGCCGGGCCGCCGCGCGGCAGGTCGCCGCACTCCGCGAAGGTGACCCGCAGCCACGAATCGGGGACGACCAGGGACGCCTCCCGCACCCCTCCCGGAACGCCCTGCACCAGGCCGGCGGCGGTGCGCTGAAACGACGCCGCGTCGCGCAGCGGCCCACCCAGCAGGCCGCTCGCGAAAGCGTCAGGAGGCAGCGCCACCCGCCGCACCGCGCGGCAGCGCAGACCGAGCCGCTCGCGCCCGAGCTGGGCATAGCGCAGACCGCGCCCGTCGAGGGCGAAGACATGCGGCGGCGACTGCAGCGGCGTGAAGCCGAGCAGCCGTCTACTCCACGAAGGTAACTTTGTTGATCTCACGCAGCGTGGTCACTCCCCGGAGCACTTTCTCGAGCGCCGACTCGCGCAGGAACGTCATGCCCTCTTCCTTGGCGGCGCGGCGGATCTCGGAGGCCGGCCGCTTGTCCAGGATCAGCTCCCGGATGTGGTCCGAGAGGTCGAGCAGCTCGGACACCGCCAAACGCCCCAAGAACCCGGTGCCGCTGCACTCGATGCAGCCCGTCCCCTCGAAGAAGACGAAATCCGAGTAGACCTCGGGGTCGAGGCCGCTCTCCTCGAGCAGCTGGCGGGAGGCCCGGGTCTCGCGCCGGCAGTGCGGGCAGATCTTGCGTACCAGGCGCTGCGCCAGCACGCAGTTGAGCGCCGACACGAAGTTATAGAGGTCGACGTTCATGTTGAGGAACCGCCCCAGCACGTCCACCACGTTGTTGGCGTGCACGGTGGTGAAGACCAGGTGCCCGGTGAGCGCCGACTGGATGGCGATCTGCGCCGTGTCCTCGTCGCGAATCTCGCCGACCATGATCTTGTCCGGGTCGTGGCGCAGGATGGAGCGCAGGCCGCGGGCGAAGGTCAGCCCCTTCTTCTCGTTGACCGGGATCTGGGTGATGCCGCGCAGCTGGTATTCGACCGGGTCCTCGATGGTGATGATCTTGTCCTCGGAGGAGATGATCTCGGACAGGCTGGCATAGAGGGTGGTCGTCTTGCCCGACCCGGTGGGGCCGGTCACCAGCACCATCCCATAGGGCTCGCGGATGAACTTGCGGAACTTGCGCAGGGTCTCGTCGTCGAAGCCCAGGATGTCGAGCCGCAGGTTCTTGAACTCCTTGTTCATCGACTCCTTGTCGAGGATGCGGATGACGCAGTCCTCGCCGTGCACCGACGGCATGACCGAGACGCGGAAATCGATCGTGCGCCCCTTGACCCGCAGCTTGAAGCGGCCATCCTGGGGGATGCGCTTCTCGGAGATGTCGAGCTCCGACATGACCTTGATGCGGCTGATGATCGTCTGGTGGTGGCGCTTGTCGATCGGCTCCATCGCCTGGTAGAGGACGCCGTCGATGCGGTACTTGATGATGACTTCGGTGTCGCGGCTCTCGATGTGGATGTCGCTCGCCCGGCGCTGGATGGCGTTGAACATCGTCGAGTCGACCAGCTTGATGATCGGGCTGGTGTCGGCCGAGATGCGGCCGATCGACAGCACCTCCTCGCCCTCCTCGTCCTCCTGCACCAGCTGGATGCGGAAGTCCTCGGAGGCTTCGTCGAGCACCCGCTGCGCGCTCTCCGACTTCTGCAGGATCTCTCCGATTGCCGAGCGCACTCCGACCTTGACCTCGACCGGCTGGCCCAAGAGCAGCTCCATCTCGTCGATCTTGACCACGTCCGAAGGCTCGGCCATCACCACCGCGAGCCGGCCGTCGAGCTGGGCTTCGGGAATGAAGCCATAGCGCAGCATGAGCTCGAACGGCACCCGCCGGAAGAGGTCGTTGTCGATGCGGAAGCGGGTCAGGTCCACGAACTCGAGCTCGTAGCGCTCGGCGAAGGCCTCGGCCTCGCGGCGCTCGGCGAGCAACCGCGCCCGTGTCTGCTCGATCGTCTCGCCGTCCGGCGCCTTGGCCTGAACCGCCGGATTGCCGTTGATCGTCACCATCGTCAAGCTCTCCTCGATCCTCAATCCTACTCGCTCGCCGCCCTGCCGCCTCGACTCCGCGCCTGCACCCCTCCGCCCCTCCGATCACCGCGGGCCGGCCGGCGAGACTGCGCCGCCGCCGCCGGCTAGAACTTGGACTGTCCCAGGGCGTTGAACAGCGGCAGGTAGATCGACACCAGGATGATCGCCACGATCAGCCCCATGAAAACCAGCATCAGCGGCTCGATCAGCGACAGGATGCGCTGCATCCGGGCCTCGATCTGCTCGTCGAGGAAATCGCCGACGCTCGAAAGCATCTCGTCGAGCGCTCCTGTCGCTTCGCCGACCTTGACCATGTCGACCGCCATCTCGGTGAACACGCCGCTGCGCTCGAGCGCTTCGTGAAACGGCTTGCCTTCGCGCACCATCTGGATCTGCGGCTCGACCCGGGAGCGCACCTCGGCGTTGCCGATTGCCCCGGCCGCGATCTCGAAGGCCGGGACCAGCGGGATGCCGCCCGACAGCAGGGTCGAGAGCGAGCGGCAGAACTCGGCCATCGCGAAGCGGTGCAGCACCGGTCCCAGGAAGGGCAGCTTGAGCTTGACGCGATCGACCCACAAGCGGCCGCCGTCGGTGCGGTGCCAGGCACGAAAGACGAAGACCAGCGCCACGATCGCCACGCCCAGCACCACGGCGTTGCGCCGCAGCAGCAGCGAGAAGCCGATCATCACCCGGGTGATCAGCGGCATCTGGACTTCCAGGTTCTCGAAGAACAGCATGAACTTGGGCACCACGAAGACCATCATCACGATGATCATGGTGATCGACAGGCTGACCAGCAAAGCGGGATAGACCAGCGCCGAGACCACCCGCCGCCGCGCGTCGAGCACCAATTTCATGTAGCGGATGAACCTGCGGATGACCAGCTCGAGCTCGCCGCTCCTCTCGCCCGCCTTGAGCGAAGCGGGATAGAGCCGCGGAAACTGATCGCCATAGGCGGCGAAGGCGTCGGAGAGCTCCTCTCCGCTCTTGACCCGGTCGCGGATGTCGGTCATCACCGCCCTGAAATGCGGGTTCCCCATGCGCTCGAGAATCAGGTCGAAGGCCTGCAGCAGCGGCAGGCCGGCCTTGAGCAGCGCCGCCAGCTCCTGGTTCCAGATCACGAACTCCTGCGCCGGAATGCGCTTGCGGCGCGGCGCGCCGGCCAGCGCCAACCGGCGCGGCACACCGCGCCGCCGCACCTCGAAGACGTGGTAGCCGCGCTTGGCGAGGTCGGAGAGCAGGGCGGGCTCGTCGCTCGCCGCATAGGTCTCCTCGAGTACCCGGCCGTCCGGCGTTCCGACTCTGCACACGAACTGCATCGCCGCCGTCTACCTCTCGCTCCGCGGGCGGCTGTCGTCGCGGTGCACGGTCATCACGATGAACAGCGCTTCGCGGCTCTTCTCGCTCCGCGCCAGACCCAGGCTCCAGATCTGATCGAGGCAGAGGTTCATGTTGGTCTGCACCAGCGGCACCGCCGTCTTGTGGTTCGGCAGCCGCCGGCTGACCTCGAAATTGGCGAGCTTGATGATCCGGTCCTCGAGCAGCGTGCCGAGACGGAAGCTGACCAGGTAATCATCGCTCAGCTCGTAGGACACCGCCTGCCCCTCCTGGGTCTGCAGCTGCGCCTGCGCCTGCATCTGGTAGACCTGGTAGGGCAGCAGCTCGCGCAGCTGGCGGGCCAGGTCTTCGGGCAGATTCGAGGGCATCTGCGGCGACACCATGGCACGGCTCGCGCGCACGATCAGGATCTCCATCCTGAGCGGCTGCGCCGGGTGATCGTATGAGCGCAGCACCGGCACGACGCGGGCCAGCACCGCCGCGGTGTCACGGATCACCAGGGTGTTGCTGGCCGGCTGGACCTCGATCGAGCCGCGGCTCGAGAGCAGCGGCCGGATGAGCTGGAACGCTTCGATCGCCTGCTGGTAGCGCAGGGTGTAGGCATGGAGCACCAGCTCGCCGCGCGCTCCGCGGTCGGGGCCCTGCACGCCCGGGTTGATCTGAGTCGGCGGCGTGGCCTGCGCGTGGAACGGCGCCGCCTGGGCCGTGGCCGAGAGACAGCCGGCCCAGAGAAAAGCTACGATCATCGCGGCGAAACGGCGCACGGTACCAGCCATCGAGAAACTTGGCAGTTTATCGCGACGGGGCGGGCGGCGGAAGGTGCGGCCACCAGACGGAGCAGGCGCGCGCACTGCGGGCCAGCTGGATAGCAGGCTCATACATCGAGCTTCTCATCCACAATCATCACCACCGACAGCCGCGGACCGTCGATCTGGTAGACCCGGGCATGCGGCCGCCGCCTCAGCTCCTCGATCGAGCCGTGCGCCGCGGCCGGCGCGGCCCCGACCGAGGAGGCGAAGAACCCGGCCGGGGTCCGGAAGTGGAATGAGGGGGCCGACGCGGGGCCGCCGGCGAGGCTGGCCGGCGCCGGGAAAGAGCCGCCCGGCTGGGTGACGCCCTGGCGCAGCGACTCGCCGCCGCCCAGCAGCAGGGCCATCGCGGTCAGCCCGGCGGCCAGCGAGCGACGGGAGATCCGCCCCCAGGCCGGAGCGTCGAGATGGCGCTCCGCGATGCGGTCGCGGCGCCCGTGGCGGCTGGCATTGCGCATCGCCACCACCGCCGCGCGCATCGCTTCGACCTCGGTGCGCTCCTCGGCGGAAGGAAGCTCGGGAGCCGGCAGGCCGCGGAAGACGAGCGTCGGATCGGCAGCCAGCGCCTCGCGGCGGCAGCTGGGGCAGCCGTCGAGGTGGCGCAGCGCAAGCTCCCATTCCGCTTCCGCCGCCAAGCGCGCGGGGCCGGGCCCGGAGGAGCGCCGGAAGTCGAGCGCGAGCGTCTTCCAGTCCGGGCAGCTCATGATGGGGGACCGTCGCCTGCGCGGCGGGTCCCGACCTGCCGGGAGTGCCGGCAATGGTGAATGGGCCGGCCGGCCCGCGGTTGATCAGGCGCGCGGGTCCCGACCCGCGCTTGGTCGGCCGCGTACTCGGGATAGCGCCGCAGCAGCTCGGCGCGGAGCACCTTGCGGGCATTGAAGAGGTGGTTGCGGACGGTCGACTCGCGGCAGCCGAGGATGGCGGCCACCTCGGGTGAGGAGAGGCCCTGGGCCTCCCGCAGCAGGAACACCATCCGCTGCTTCTCGGAGAGCCCGGCGGCAAGCTCGCGGAAGATCGCTCCCACCTCGGTCTGCTGCAGCTGCGACAGGTCGCGCTGGGCGCGCGAGTCGGCGACCTGGCGGAGGTGGTGGCGCACCGGCTCGTTGCTGCGCTCACGGCTGCGGCGCGCCCGCAGGTGGTCGATCGCAAGGTTGCTCGCGATGCGATAGATCCAGGTGTTCGGACTCCAGCGTTCGTCGAACTTGTGGCGGTTCTCCCACACCTTGAAGAAGGTCACCTGCACTACGTCGCGCGCCTCCTCGAGATCGCCCAGGATGCGGGTCACCATCTGGAGGAGAGGCCGGGTCTTGCGGCCGATGAGCTCGTTCAGCGCCGCCTCGTCGCCACCGCGCACGGCGAGCAGCAGGTCGCGGTCCGAGGTCTCCGCCCAGAGCGCCGGTTGCCGATGACTGGAATAGACGAGCTCTAGCATCTTCTCAGGGTATACGGGGTTGCCGGGCTCACTGTCTAGCGTCGGGCGCGTCGGGCGCGCCGGGCGTTCCGGGCGCCACGCACGCAGCCCCTCGAGGAGTCGGAATCGCATTTTGCGGTCAAGGTCCGCCGGGGCCGCCCTCTTCCCGGACTGAACCGGAAAGCAACCCGCCGGCCGCGGCCTGCGGCGGCTGATTATACTTCTTCGCCGAGATGGCCACGCTTTTCTGGATGCTCTACCAGGCGGCACTGGCCCTGGCCCTGGCCGCATCGGGTCCTTTCCTGCTCGCCCGCCGGGGGCGCCACTACCTGCCAACGCTGGCCGGCAGGCTCGGGCTCGGCGTCTCGCAGCCGGGGGCGGAGTGTGGCGGAGGGCGGGGAGGGTTATGGCTGCACGCCGTCTCGGTCGGCGAGGTCGGCGTGGCGGCGACGCTCGCCGGCATCCTGCCGCGCGACTTGCCGCTGCTCGTCACCACCGTGACGCCAACCGGACAGGCGCGCGCCCGCACCGCTTTCGCCGGGCGGGCGGCGGTCGCCTACCTGCCGTTCGATCTGGGCCCGGCGCTGGGCAGCTTTCTGCGCCGTTTCGCGCCGCGCGCCCTGGTGCTGGTGGAGGGCGACTACTGGCCGCTGTTGCTGCGCGAGGCGCGCCGCCGCGGGCTGCCGGTCATGGTGGTCAACGGCCGGGTAGGCGACCGCGGCTTCCGCCGCCTGCGCCGGCTGCAGCCGCTCGCCCGCCTGCTGTTCGCCGGCGTCGAGCGGTTCGGGGTGCAGGACCTCGAGGACCGCGAGCGGCTGCTCGCCCTCGGCGTCGCCGCCGGGCGCGTGACCGTCACCGGGAACCTCAAGTACGAGACTCCCGACCCGCCGGAGAGTCCGGCGCTGACCGCCCTGCTGGCGCGGCTGGCGGGCGGTCGGCCGCTCCTGCTGGCCGGCTCCACCATGGCGGGCGAGGAGGAAGCCGTGCTCGCCGCGTTCGCCAGGCTGGGCGGCGGCGGCAGGGCGCTGCTGGTGCTGGCGCCGCGCCATCCCGAGCGCTGGGGCGAGGTGGCGGCGCTGTTGCGCGCGCGCCGGCTGGCGGTGGTCCAGCGCAGCCAGCTCGACCCCGACCCCGACGCCGACACCGAGGGCGTTGGGGCGGCCCCCGGCGGGCCGGCGGGAGCCGCGGCACGAGCGGCGAAGGGACCGGAGCCGGCAGTCGTGCTGCTCGACAGTCTCGGCGAGCTGGCTGCGCTCTACCGCCATGCGGCGGCGGCCTTCATCGGCGGCACCCTGGTCGCGACCGGCGGCCACAATCCGCTGGAGGCGGCCCGCTTCGGCATCCCCATCGCGGCCGGCCCCTCGATGCACAACTTCCGCGACATGGCGGCGCGCTTCGACCGCGCCGGCGCCTGGCGACGGGTCGGCGATGCGGCCGGCCTGGCCGCGGCCTGGAGCGAGTGGCTGGCCGATCCCGTGGCGGCGCGCGCGCAGGGGGAGCGCGCCCGCCGCCTGCTGGAGGAAAACCGCGGCGCCTTGAGCCGCACGAGCGAGCTGCTCGCGCCGCTGCTCGCCCGGCTCGCCGAGGCGAGCGGCCAGGGCGGCGAGGGTGAAGGGCGCAGCGAACGCGCCAGGCCCGCCGGCCGCAAAGGGGCCGCGGGTTGATGGCGCTCGCCGCGCCACCGCCACCGCGCTCGCCGTGGCAGCGGCTCTATGGCGCGGCGCACCGGCTGCGCTGGCGCTGGTACGAGCGCCGGGCGCGCCGCCTGCCGCGGCCGGTGGTGAGTGTCGGGAATCTGTGCTGGGGCGGCGCCGGCAAGACGCCGCTGGTGGCCGCGGTCGCCGGCCATCTGCGCGACCGCGGGCTACGGGTCTGTGTGCTGTCGCGCGGCTACGGCCGCACCGGCGGCGGCCGGCGCATTGTCAGCAGCGGCGGCGGAGCGCTGCTTCCGGCGACCCTGGCCGGCGACGAGCCGGCGCTGCTGGCCGAGCAGCTGCCGGGCGTGGCGGTGGTGGTCGGCGCCGCTCGCTACCAGGCCGGGCTCTTCGCCCTCGAGCGGCTGAATCCGTCGCCGGACCTCTTCGTGCTCGACGACGGCTTCTCCCACCTCGCGCTGCGCCGCGACCTCGACCTGATCGCCTTCCCCGCCGCAGATCCGTTCGCCGGCGGACGCCTGTGGCCGGGCGGAAACCTGCGCGAGCCGCTGGCTGCCGTGGCGCGCGCCGATGCGGCGCTCGCGACCGACTTGCCGCCCGCGGGTGAGCCGCCGACCGTCGGGGAGGACTTGGCGCTGGCGCTGCGCGCCTATGGCTTCGCGGGGCCTGGCTTCGCCAGCGTCACTCGACCGGGCATTCCGCTCCTGGCCGGCGATACGGAAGGCGGCACGGCCCTGCCTCTCCCGGCGGGCAGCCGGGTGATCCTGGTGACCGCGATCGCCCGTCCCGAACGCTTGGCGGCGTCGGTCCGCGGTCTGGACTTCGCCGTCGTGGGTGAGCTGCGCTTCCCCGACCACCACTCTTTCCCGCCGGCCAGCCTGGCCCGGATCGAGGACCTGGCCGCCGCGACCGGCGCCGCCGCCGTGCTCACCACCGGCAAGGACCGCGTCAAGCTCCAGGGCCGCCTCGGCGCGCGCCTGGCTGAGCTGCCAATCCAGGCCGAGCCCGAGCCGGCCTTCTGGGCGTGGCTGGATGCGGCGATCGACCGCCTACGGCACGGCGAGGCTCCGCGGCCATGAAGGACGCGCCGGTCCGCCACCGCCTGGAGTACGCCCTCTTCGTGGGACTGCGGAGCGTGCTGCAGAGCCTGCCGCACTCGGCGGCGCGCGCTTGCGGCGGCGCCCTTGGCCGGCTCGCCCACCGCCTCGACCGCCGCCACAGGAGAGTGGCGCTGCGCAACCTGGCGCTGGCCTTTCCCGAGCTGCCGCCGGCGGCGCGCCGGCGCCTTGCAGCGCGCTGCTTCCGCCACTTCGGCGCCGCGCTCTGCGACCTCATCTCGGCCGACCGCTTCGATCCGGTCGAGGTCTGCCGCCGCTTCTCCTACGAGGGCTGGGAGCATCTCGACGCCGCCGAGCGGCTCGGTAAAGGAGTGTTCCTGCTCGGCGCCCACCATGGCTGCTGGGAGATCTCGGGACGCCCCATCGGCCTCTACCGCGGCACCCTGCACACCATCGCCCGGCCGGCCGACAACCCCTATTTCGAGCGCGAGCTCTCCCGCCTGCGCGCCCGCCACGGCTACGAAGTCATCCACAAGCGCGGTGCCGCCCGGCGCATGCTGCAGGTCTTGCGCGCCGGCGGCCGCATCGGCATCTTGCCCGATCAGCGCGTCAGGCCCCACGAAGGGATCCTCGTTCCCTTCTTCGGCCATCCCGCCCTGACCACTCCCGTCCTCGCTCGACTCTCCCTGCGCTCGGGCGCACCCGTCGTGCCCGTCTTCGCCTATCCCGAACCGCGCGGCCGCTACCGCGTCGTCGTCCGCCCGCCGATCCTGCCGCCGTCCATCTCCCGGGAGCGGAACGCCAAGGCCGCGGCTCCCACCAATGCCGACCAAGCCGCCCATGCCGCCAATGCCGCCGATATCGCCGAGGGCGACCGCATCGCCGCCGATTCCTCCGAGATCGTCGCCGCCCTCACCCGCCGCTACCTCGAGGTCATCGAGCGCGAGATTCGCGATCATCCTCACATGTGGCTCTGGATGCACCGCCGCTGGGACCCGCCCGAGCGGGAGCCGCAGCAGCCACCGGCTCGGTAGGCCGGCTGGACCAACCGCGGCGAGGACCCGGGCCGGCGCCCGCCGGGTCAGGGGACTTCGTAGACGTAGATGCCGCCGCCGAGGTCGGCAGCGCGGGGATGGCGCGCGATCCAGCTGAAGGCATCGGCGGGGACGGGCACGATGCGGCCGGCAGCGTAAGTGGCGTAGGGATAGCCATGCAGGAAGTTGGCGCTGACCGCCACCGGACCGCGCCGCCGGGGATCCGGGAACTGCCAGCGGATGCCGTAGATCGCCGGGTCGACATGGCCGAAATAGGCGAGCGGCATGCGCTCGATCCCCTTGCGGTCCATGTAGGCGCGGAGCCGCTTCAATCCCTGGCCCCAGTCGAGGTTGGAGTCGAGCAGGACGCGATCGCCGCGGCCGCCGGCCAGCAGGTTGAAGTAGGAGATGGTGTCGGGAGTCGTGAGCAGCACCGAGAACGGATAGCAGACAAGGAGCGCAAGGCCGGCGATGCGCACTGCCCTGCCCCGCGCCCGCACCCAGAGCACCAGGCGGCCGGTCGCGATCATGCCGAGCGGCAGGACCGGCAGGATGTAGCGGACGCCATAGTCGACTCGCGAAAGCAGGCAGAAGACGGCGAGCAGGATGACGGCCGGCAGCCACAAGCAGTACTCCAACGCGCCGGCGGCTGGAACGGTCGGTTCGCGAATGACTCGCCGTGCGGGTCCCAACTCACCTCTGGGCTGCCGCGCGGGTCCCTGCCCGCGCTCGAGCCAGCCGCCGATCGAGCGCACGGCCGGCGCGGCGCCGGCGAGGGCGATGGCGAGCCAGGCCGCCAGCAACGGCAGCGGTGTCTTCACCAGCAGGGCTACCGGGTAATAGGCGATCGAGCCGTGCCGCGACCAGCGGCCCAGCAAGTAGCTCGGGAACTCGCCGACGTCGTTGATCAGCTGAATGACGTCGAAGCCGGCGAGGTAGGCGGCGGGCAACGGCAACGGCAACCAAGAAGGGAGCGCTCCCGCAACGCCGCGCAGCAGCCGGCTCTGGAAGTGGAACGCCGCCGCCGGCCGGCCGCAGCCCGCGAAGAGATACCCGGCGTCGAGCACCACCAGGCTCAGCGCGAAGACCGCGGCGAGCGCCGCCGCGCTCCAGCCGGCGCGCCTCAGCCGGCCAGGCCCGCTCCGCTCGGCGGACGCCAAGCGGACGAGGCCGTCGCCCCGCGCCAGCGCCACCGCGCCGAGCAGCAGCAGCAGCGGGTAGAGGAGGATGGCGGTGTACTTGGTGAGCTGGGCAAGGCCCAGCGCCGCGCCGCACGCCAGCAGCGCCACCGGGCCGGGGCGGCGCAAGCAGCGCTGGAAGAGGTAGAGCGCCAACAGGATGGCGGTGGCGTTGCCGATGTCGACGGTCGCCAGATGGGCGTGCGCGATCAGCGTCGGGCAGAAGGCGAAGCCAAGGAGCGCGACCAGGCCCGCCTCATCGCCGTAGAGCTCGCGCGCCCAGGCGAAGACCAGCAGCCCGGCGAGCAGCCCGAGCGCCACGATCGGCAGGCGGCCGAGCAGGAAGATGCGATCGTAGCGGCCGCGGTTGCGCGCCATGAAATCGGTGCCGAACTCCCAGGGATACCAGCCGGTGTTGCGCAGGCGGGCGGCGGTGTCGACGGCGGGGGGCGGGTCGAGGGCGAGCAGCGGCAGGGCCGAGAGGACCCTGATCAGCGGCGGGTTCTGGTTGTAGAGCGCGAAGTTGCCGGTCCGCAGGTAGTAGTAGCCGGCCGGAAGGTGGGCGAACTCGTCGACCGTCGGCGTGTCCCAGCGCAGGCCATGCGCGCAGAGCACGGTGAATGCCGCCAGCAGCAGGGTCAGGGCCAGGCCGACGCGCCTAGGCGAAGCGCGGTGCGGGAGGGGGTTCAGCAGCCTGCTGAGCGCCGGCGGCGCCGCGCCGGCCGGCCGGGCTGCCTCGCTCATTCGAGCTCGAAGAGCGGATCGCCGCCGTCGACCGACTGCCCGGGCTCGACCAGCAGGCGGCGGACCGTGCCCTGCTGCTCCGCCTGGATCTCGTTCTGCATCTTCATCGCTTCGAGCACCAGCACCCCCTGGCCGGCGGCGACCTCCTCCCCCTCCGCGACCAGGATGGCGACCACTCTGCCAGGCATGTAGGCGGTCACCTGCTGGCGCCGCTTCGTACCCTTGCCGCCCGCGCTCTGCGCGGCGAGATAGGCCAGCGGGTCGGCGACCTCGACCAGAAAAGCGCCCTCGCGGCTGCTCACCCGGTAGACGCCCGAGCTCAGCGCGCTCACCGCGATCTCGTGCTGCGCACCGCCGATGCGGAGGCTGTAAAGGTAGAGCGACCCTTGGCCACCCACCCGGGCCGCATCGACCCGGTAGGTGCGCGAGCCGACCGCGACCTCAAGGCTGCCGTCCTCGCCCGGGCCGCGAACCACCCGCACCCGCTCCGCCGGCTCGTCGGGCCCTGCCTCTTTCCCGGCCGCCGCGCGGCGGCGCGCGATCAATTCCATGAGCCGCTCCGCAGCCCTTCGCGGCGGCCGGCCGCCGCCCAGCGCCACCTGCGGCCGCCGGGCGTTTGCGGGCCGCCGCCCGTCGGCCCGGCGCCGCCGGCCGCAGCCGCGGTCCGGCCGGCCAGCTCGGAGTGCGCGATCGCCGCGGCCACCAGCGGCAGATCGGCCAGCTCACCGTCCCGAGCTGACGCGGCCGGCCGCAGCTCGCCGGCAGCCAGCTTGCGGTCGAGCATCCCGGTGTCGAGCTGCCCGGCGCGGAAGTCGGGGTCGGCAAGCAGCGCCTGGTAGAGCGGCACGGTGGTGCGGATGCCCTCGATGCGCAGCTCGGCGAGCGCCCTGCCGAGGCGCGCCAGCGCCAGCTCCCGGTTGGGTGCCCAGACGATCAGCTTGCCCAGCATCGGGTCATAGTGGATCGACACCTCCGAGCCCTCGTAGACGCCGCAGTCGATGCGGACGCCGGGCCCACCGGGAAGGCGCAGCAGCTCGATCCGGCCCGGCGAGGGGGTGAAGCGCTGGTACGGGTCCTCGGCGTAGAGGCGAACCTCGATGGCATGCCCGCGCGGTTCGACCTGGTCGAACTCGGTGCCCAGCGGCTCGCCCGCCGCGACCCGGATCTGCCATGCCACCAGGTCGATGCCGGTGACCAGCTCGGTCACCGGATGCTCGACCTGCAGGCGGGTGTTCATCTCGAGGAAGAAGAAGCTGCCGTGGCTGTCGAGCAGGAACTCGACCGTGCCGGCGTTGCCGTAGCCGACGGCACCCGCCGCCCGCACCGCCGCCTCGCCCATCCGGCGGCGCAGCCCGGGCGTCACCGCCGCCGAAGGCGCCTCCTCGACCACCTTCTGGTGCCGGCGCTGCAACGAGCACTCACGCTCGCCGAGCGACACCACCCGCCCGTGGAGATCGCCCATGATCTGGATCTCCACGTGCCGCGGGTTGACGATGAGTTTCTCGACGTACACCGCGTCGTCGCCGAAGCTCGCCGCTGCCTCGGCGCGCGCGGCGCGATACGCCGAGGCGAGCTCGCCTTCCTGCGCCACCAAGCGCATGCCCTTGCCGCCGCCGCCCGCCGCCGCCTTGATCATGACCGGATAGCCGACCGCCGCGGCAGCCGCGGCGGCAGCCGCCAGGTCGGGGAGCGGCTCCTTGCCGCCGGGCACGACCGGCACCCCGGCGGCGATCATCAGCTTGCGGCTTTCGATCTTGCTGCCCATGGCGGCGATGGCCTCGGGCGAGGGGCCGATGAAGGTCACTCCGGCGGCGCGGCAGAGGCCGGCGAACTCGGCGCGCTCGGAAAGGAAGCCGTAGCCCGGATGGATGGCGTCGGCGCCGATCTCCGCCGCCAGGCGGACGATGGCCTCGGCGCGGAGGTAGCTGTCGCGCGACGGCGCCGGGCCGATCGGATATGCCTCGTCGGCGAGCAGCACCGGCAGGCCCAGGCGGTCGGCCTCCGAATAGACCACCGCGCCGCGGATCCCCATCTCGCGCAGGGTGCGCAGCACGCGCACCGCGATCTCCCCCCGGTTGGCGACCAGGACTTTCCGGATGCGCTCGATTTTAGCTACCACAGGGGGTGCCGATTCCGAGGGATGAAAACGGTGCTGCGATGTGGCGGCAGAGGCCTACTCGAAGCATCGATCGGATCGCCCCCCGCAACCCCTCAATCCCCTTCCCACCCCTCCGGGGGGGAAGGGGACGCCCCCTCCCCTGGCGCGCGGACCAACGTCCTAGCCCCCACTGGCGATCTTAGCAGCGGCCGCCGGCCGCCGGTCCCTGGCCACCAGCCGAGAGCAGGCAGGAGCGCGAGCCCCAGCGCCGCCGCGCCGAGCGCACGGTGAAACCGGGTGCGGTCGACCCATAACCGCACCCGGTGGCGTCCGGCCGGGACCTCGACGCCGGTGTGATGGAGGTTGGCGGCGACCACGCTGGCGGGCGCGCCGTCGACGGTGGCGCGGTAGAGCAGCAGCGCGCGCTGCACCGCCAGCACCGATCCGCCGCGGCCGACCTCGACCTCGACCTCCAGGCTTTCGGGGCCGCGCCGCAGCACCCGGGCCGTGCCGCCTCCGGCCGGCCGCGGCGGACCGCTGCCCGGGATGATGACGTCGCCTCCCCGGTCGAAGCCACTCGCCCCCAGATAGATGGCGGCGGCGTTGAGGTGCGGCGCCGGCAGGATGCGGCGGGCGAGGAAAACCTCGGGCGCCCGCCCCAGCACCTCATAGATGTAGAGCTCCTGACCGAAGCTGGGGAGAGCGGCGAGCAAGCGGGCGCCCGCCGCCGGCGGCTCGAGGGGCCGGTCGATCACCAGCCGGCCGATGCCCCAGGTGGCGAGCAGGCGCAGGCGCTGCTCGTCCTTGACTCCCTTGACGGCGCCCTGCGCCATGCGGGTGAGGAAGCTGTCGAGACCTTCGGGGCCTTCGTTGAGCTCGTAGCGGCGTCCCCAGAGCGGACCGGTGAACGGATAGAGCTCGTAAAAGGCGCGGCGCTCGAACCAGAGCGCCAGCGGGGCGGGAAAGCGGCCCGACTTCAGGCGTGAAGGACCGAACAGGTAGTTGAAGTCGGGGTTGACCACGGTCAGGCCGGGCGGCAGATAGGCGAGCGCCGGCGGCGGCACGCGGTAGGGAGCGATCGCGTCGGTCGGATAGAGCGGGCGCAGCAGCAGCACCTGGGTGAGGGCGTGCGCCGCGACCAGCAAGCCGGCGAGCCTGGGCCGCAGCCGGGCCAGGGCGGCGAGCAGCCCCAGCGCCGCCACCACCGCCAGCGACTGGCGGCAGAGGTCGAGCCAGCGCAGGCGCTCGGCGGCCACGAACAGCGCGGTCTTCTCCTGCGGGATCAGCCAGCGCAGCACGAGCCGCGCGCGGTCGGGAAAGAAAGCCAAGAACAGCGCCAGCGACCCGAGGAGGCAAGCGACGGCGGCGAGCACCAAGAACCAGCGCCGCCAGGCCGCTCGATATCCGACATCGCCGACATCGCCGACCTCGCCGACAGCGCCGACAGCGCCGCCCTCGCCGAACATCCGCGCGAACCCCTCTCCGCAGCACAGCGCCGCGCCCACCGCGACCGGCATCCAGAACTTCACCGGATAGCGCAGCGAATTGTGCCCGCCGAGCGAGAAGAGCCACGACAGCAGCGGATTGAACCGGCCCAGCGAGCAAAAGATGCCGGCGGCGATCGCCCCCCACGACCACCACGCCATGCGTCCCCGTGGCCGGCCGCCGGCGGCCACCAGCGCCAGGGCCAGGAAGCCGGGATAGAGCGCGGGGTAGTACGGCGGCGTGTCGGTATAGAACCGGCTGCCCCAGAAGCTGCCGCCGCCCAGCAGATCGAGCCGGCCGAACAGGAAGGGGATCAGCCATTCGGCGGCCTGGCGCGGGTCCCAGCTGGCGACCGTCGCCACCAGCGGCGAGTAGCCGTAAAAGCCGCGGAACGACACTGGCAGGATGCGCAGGAATTCGACGATCTGCGGCAAGGCGACCAGGGTGCCGCAGCCGAACGCCGCGGCGAGCTGGGCCAGCAGCCGGAAGGCCGGCCGGGTGCCATCCACAGGCGGCCGCCGCCACACTCCCTGGGCGAGCAGAGCGCTTCCGGCGAGCAGCGCCGCCAGGCCGGCCATCATCGGATCGCCCCCCAGCAAGAGCAGCGCCCAGAGTAAGGCGATGATTGGAGCCATTGGAGCCACAACGCGCCGCCCGCTCACCGGCGGCTGACCCAGCGCCAGGCAGGCCGCGATCAGGGCCGGGGTCAGGGTCGCGCCGGCGATCAGGTTGTAGAACGAGAGATGGGAAAGGTAGAAACCGCTCGCCGCATAGCAAGCTGCCGCCACCCAGGCGGGCTCGCGCGCCAACCCCCAGCGGCGCGCTAGCCAGAAAAAGGCAAACGGAGCGAGCAGAAGGTGGATCCAGAAGTGGGCGTTGAGCGCCCAGAACGGCGAGCTCCAGAGATAGAGCAGATTGGTGGGGTAGAAGGGGACCGCGTCAGGGTTGCCAGCCAGCGGCTGGCCGCCGGCGCGGAACGGATCGAGGATCGGGAAGTACCCGCGATGCAGCGCCCACGCCTGCGCCCACTTCATCTCGAGATGGGTGTTCAGGACGTCGCGTAGAAAGAGCGTCTCGGCGCCGCGCAGCAGCGGCAGCGCGATCGCCCCCAGGGCGAGAAGCAGGGGCAGCCAGAAGAGCCACGTCGAGCGCCTGCGAGCGCTCACTTCACCGATCGCCAACCGCCCTGCCCCCTTCCCGTACAATACCGCCCGTGGTCGGACCCCTGGTCAAGTCGCTGCGGCCGAGCCAGTGGGCAAAGAACCTCTTCGTCCTGGCGCCTCTCGTGTTCGGCAGCAAGCTCGGCGACGCCGGCGCGGTCCTCCGCGCCCTCCGCGCCCTGCTCGCCTTCTGCTGCCTCGCTTCTGCCGTCTACCTGATCAACGACCTGCGCGACCGCGAAGACGACCGCCAGCACCCGCTCAAGCGCTTCCGGCCGCTGGCGGCCGGCACCCTCGCGGTGCCCACCGCGGTCGCCGCCGCCGCGCTGCTGGTCGCCGCCGCCGCCGCTCTCGCCGTCGGCCTGGGCCGGGGGTTCGCGCTGATCGTGGGAGCTTATCTGGTCTTGAACCTGCTCTACACCCTGTCGTTCAAACACATGGTCATTCTGGATGTGATGTGCATCAGCCTCGGTTTCGTGCTGCGCGTCGTGGCCGGCGCGCAGGCGACCGGGGTGGAGGTGTCGAGCTGGCTCTTCCTGTGCACCACCTTCCTCGCCCTCTTCCTCGCCTTCTCCAAGCGCCGCCACGAGATCACCCTGCTCGCCGGCGCCGCCGCCGGGCAGCGGCCGGTGCTCGACCACTACAGCCCCGCCTTCCTCGACCAGATGATCAACGTGGTGACCGCCTCCTCCGTCGTGTCCTACGCGCTCTACGCCGTCGCTCCCGAAACGGTCGCCAAGTTCCATACCCAGGCGCTGGTCTACACCATCCCGCTGGTGCTGTTCGGCATCTTCCGCTACCTCTATCTCATGTATCAACGCGAGGGCGAGCGCAACCCGACCGAAGCGATCCTGGGTGATCCACCTTTCCTGATCAACATTGCGCTGTGGGGGTTGACGGTGGTGTGGATCGTCTACGGCCACGGCCCGGGGAGCCCGAGCGGCCACGGCGGAGCCGGCTACTGAGCGCGCCGCGCCGGCCGCCCTGGGTTACCCGGGTCGTGCCCTGGCTCATCGCCGCCGGCATCCTCGCGTTCCTGATCACCCGGCTGCCGCGGCGGCAGCTCCTCGATGCCCTTGGCGCCGGCCCCAGCTGGGGGATCGGGCTCTACTCGGCGGCGTTGATGGCGGCGACGCTGCTGGCTGATGCGCTGGCGACCCGCATCGCCTTCGCGGCCACCGGCGTGGTCTGCCCCTGGAGCGAGGTGCTGCTCGCCCGCGGCGCAACTTATCTGCTGGGCGTGCTCAACGCGGCGGTCGGCCAGGGCGGCATGGGCCTCTATCTCCACCGCGCCGGCGTCGGCCCGCTGCGCGCTACCGGCACCATCGTCTTCCTCCTCGCAACTCAGCTCGGCGCGCTTGCCCTGGTGGCCACGGCAGGAGCGCTCGCCGCAGGAGGGAGCGGCCTGCCGGGAGTGCCGGCAATGGTTAGTCTGCCGGCCGGCGGCGGTTTTTCCCTGCCTGCCGGCGGCGCTGCCGGCCCTGCTGCCGCCCTCGGGCCCGCTCCCGGCCATTGGCTGCCCTGGCTCGGCCTGCTCGCCGCCGGCCTCTGCGCCTATCTGGCGCTGGTCCGCTGGCGGCCGCGCGCGCTCGCCCGCCGCGAGGTGCTGGCACCTCTCTTCGCCGCCGGCGCCGGGGGTTTCCTGCGCGCCATCGCGGCGCGCGCGCCGCACGTCCTGCTGCTGCTGGTCGGGCTGTGGGGCGGGCTGCGGATGTGGGGAGTGGAGCTGCCTCTCGGCCAGGGCCTCGTCCTCCTCGCCGCGGTGCTGCTGGTGATGCTGCTGCCGATCGCGCCCGCCGGCATCGGCACGCAGGAGCTGGCGCTGGTCACCTGGATCAGCCCCTTCGCGCCGCACGCCGAAGCGGCAGCACGCCAGGCGAGCGTGCTCGCCTTCTCGCTCGTCTTTCACCTCTTCGGCCTGGTGGCGCAGGCGGCGCTCGGGCTGCTCTGCCTGGGCGTTCTCCAGCGGCGCAAGGCAACCGGCGGCGCGGCGGCTCTCTCGGTCGAGCCTTAGTCTTTGCTGCCACGGCCTGTGGCGATCCCGAGGATGAAACGCCGCTGCGATGTGGCGATGGAGGCCTACTCGAAGCATCGATCGGATCGCCCCCCGCATCCCCTCGATCCCCTTCCCACCCCTCCGGGGGGGAAGGGGACGCCCCCTCCCTCTTTCTCCCGGAAGTTTCGTTGTAGTGGTCCAGGACTGAGGTCCGGTAACGTAGGCGCGAGTTGAAGGCCCCCGCTCGAAACGCTTACAGTACGCCTCGGCATGGACCGACTGGGAGACCCCGCGCCACCGGCGCCGTGGCCCGAAGAGAGGCGCGCCGAGGCGCGCCGCCAGGAGGCGGGCGAGGCGCCGCGCATTGCAGTCGTGGTGCCCTGCCACAACGAGTCGGCGACCGTCGCCAAGGTGGTGCGCGACTTCCGCCGCGCCCTGCCGCAGGCCCGCATCGTGGTGATCGACAACGCTTCGACCGACGGCACGGCGGAGCTGGCCCGCGAGGCGGGCGCCGAGGTGATCGCCGAGCCGCGGGCCGGCAAGGGCTTCGCGCTACTCACCGGCTTCCGGCAGGCGCGGGGGGCCGACTACTTCATCATGGTGGACGGCGACGACACCTACCCGGCCGAAGATGCGGTGCGGCTGCTGGCGGCGGCGCGGGAAGGGGCCGACATGGTGGTGGGTACTCGCCTGGCCGATGCCGAGCACGGCGCCTTCCGCTCCGGCCACACCTTCGGCAACCAGCTGTTCAACGGGCTCGTGCGGCTGCTGTTCGGCATCCGCACCGGCGACCTGTTCTCCGGCTATCGGGTGCTCACCCGGCGCTTCCTGGCGACCGCGCCGTTGATCGCCCGCGGCTTCGAAGTCGAGGCCGAGCTCTCGCTGCAGGCGCTGGCGCAGCATTTCCGCACCGCCGAGGTGCCGATCCGCTACCGGGCGCGGCCGCGCGAGAGCCCGAGCAAGCTGCGCACCTATCGTGACGGCACGCGGATCTTCGTCGCCATCGTGATGTTCTTCCGCGACTACCGCCCGCTCAGCTTCTTTGGCTTGCTCGCCGCGTTCTTCCTCCTCCTGTCGCTCGTCGGCGGCGGCGTCGTGATCGCCGAGTTCCTGCGCACTGGCCTGGTGCCGCGGCTGCCGCTCGCCGTGCTGTCGGCGGCCCTCTTCATCCTGAGCGCTCTGTCGCTCACCTGCGGTGTGCTGCTCTCTTCGATCAACCGCCGCTCGGCCGAGATCGCGGCGCTCATCTCGTGGCGATAGCCGAAGCTGCCCTGACCCTGGCGGCGCTCGCCGCCCTCGGGGCCGGAGGGTATCTGCTGGCGCTCCGGCTGCTCGGCGAGCGGGCCGCGCTCGACGCGCTCGAGCTCGCCGTGGCGACGCTGCTCGCCGCGACCGGCCTGGGGGTGGCGATCGGCCTGGCGCTCGGCGCCTGCGGCCAGCTGCGCATCGAGCTGGCGCTGCCGCTTCTCCTGGTGCTCTGTCTCGCCCTGCTGCGCTGGCCGGGCGGGCGGCCGGCTGCCGGTGTGCTCGGGCCGGCGCGCGGCGTGCTCGATCGCTCGTGGGCCCAGCTCCGGGAGCACCCGGTCCTCGCCATCTTGACGGCGCACGCGATCGGCTGCGAGGCCCTGCGCGGCCTCGTCAGGCCGCCGCTGTCGTGGGACAGCTTGATGTATCACCTGCTGCTCACCGCGACCTGGCTGCAGCGCCACGACCTGGCGCCGGTCTTCGGCGTCTACCCGCTCGCCTACTACGGCTACGCGCCGGCCAACGGCTCGCTCTGGCTCTGGTGGTGGATGGCGCCCTCGCACAGCGAGCTCTACGCCAATCTCGCTTTCCTGCCGCAGTGGGCGCTGCTGGGCCTCGCCGCCGGCGCCGTCGCCCGCCGGCTCGGGGCGCGCCGCCACTGGCCGCTCGCCGCCTTCCTGGTGGCCGCGACCCCCACCGTCCTGCGCTTCGCGGCCACCCAGTACGTCGACATCTTCACCGCCGCCTGCCTGCTCGCCGCCTGCTGCTTCGGGCTGCGCTGGGTGAGGGAGCCGCGCGCCGGCGACGCGGCGCTGGTTGCGATTGGCCTTGGCCTCGCCGCCGGAGCCAAGGTCCTCGGCCTGATCTACGCGGCGGCGCTGGCCGCCTCGCTGGTCGCGCTTGCCGCCGGCAGCTGGCGGCGCCGGATCGGCCAGCTGGCGGCAGCGCTCGCCCTGGCGGCGGGCCTGGGCGGCTTCTTCTACCTGCGCAACGTCGCCCGCGGGGTTGACCCGCTGGCCCTCGAGTGCGAAGGGCTGCCACACAAGAAACCCGGCCACGACCTGCCGCGCCTGCCGCGCCCCTTCTCGGTCGCCAGCCAGCCGCACGCGATGCTCGGGCAGGGCGAGCTGGCGCGCGCCCTGCTGGGCAGCGTCGAGCGCCGGGAGCCGTTTGCCGATCTCGGCCTCGGACCCCAGGCCTTCCTGGTGCTCCTGGCCATCCCCGCCCTGGGCGTCTTGCCACGCGGGCGGCGGCGTGAGGCGCTGGTCGTCGGCAGCCAGATCGTCGCCGAGGCGGCCTTCTGGGCCATGGTCCCCTATGCCGCGAGCGGCCACGTCTTTGCCAATATCCGCTATCTCTTGCCGGCGCTCGGGCTCGCCATGGCGGGCGGCGTGGCGGCCGCCGAGAGCCGGGCAGCGTCGCCGGCCTGGCTCGGCGCCGGCGCGGTCGCGCTGCTCGCCCAGGATCTGCTGCAGCTCCATACCATGATGCCCGACGGAGTGCGTGTCGCGGTCGGCCTGGCCGACGTTGCAGTCGTGGCCCTTGCCCTGTCGCCGGGGCTGCGGCGGATGGCGCGGGCCCGCTGGCCGGCGCTCGCCGCGGCCGCGCTGGCGCTGGCGCTGGCCGGCACGCCGTGGCTGGCCCGGTTCCGCGCCGCCGACCGGACCCGGGCGCTGACCGAGGAGTACACGGCGCACGGCATCAGCACCTATCGCTACGCGCGCGCCTGGGACTGGCTCGACCACCATGGCGGCCGCGGCGCCGTGGCGGTGGTGAGCTCGCCCGAGACGGTGTTCATCTACCCGGCGATGGGCGCATTCCTGCAACGCCGCGCGCTGTACGTCAACGTCAACCGGCGCGATCTGCGGGAAGCCGCCGCCTATCCGCTCTGCCAGCCGCGCGTCGACCCCGACGCCGCCGCCTGGCTGGCCAACCTCGAGCGCGCCGGCGTGCGCTGGATCCACCTGAGCCGCATCCAGCCCTACCCCTTCCCGATGGAGAGCGCCTGGGCGCACGCCAACCCCGCCCGCTTCGCCCTGCGCTATGAAGACCCGGGCAACCAGATCTACGAGCTGCTGCCCGCCCGCTCGGTCTCGAGACCCCCCGCTTGAGGCTCCTGATCCTCTACGAGACGGTCTACCCCGACTCGATCGGCGGGGTCGAGAGCCGCAACTACGAGCTGGCCGCGGCACTCGTCCGGCGCGGCCACGAGGTCACCCTGGGCGGCTTCTGCACCGGCCTGGCGGGAGAGCCTCCCGGCCTGCGCATCCATTCGCTCGGCGACCTCGCCCGGCTCTACAACGCCGCCGGCAAGCGCAGCACCCGCCACGCCCTGCGCTTCGCCGCGGCGGCGGCGCGCCTCGACCTCGGCCGCTACGACCTCGTCGAGACGGCCAACATGCCCTACGTGCATCTGCTGCCGCTGGCCTGGAAGTGCGCGCGCGCCGGCAAACCGCTGCTGGTGACCTGGTACGAATACTGGGCCGGCTACTGGCGCGGCTATGTCGGCCGCTGGCGGGCGCCCGCCTACCGCGCCGTCGAGTGGCTGACCGCCCAGGTCGGATCGGAGGTCACGGCGACCTCCGACCTGACGCGCCGGCGGCTGGCCGCCGCCCGCCTGCGCCGCGGCCACGTCGAGATGGTGCCGTGCGGCATCGACGTCGCGCGGGTGCGCGCCGCGGCCGGCGCCCCGGGTGAAGGACCGCCGCTCATCTACCTCGGCAGGATCCTCGAGCACAAGCGGCTCGACCTGCTGCTCGAGGCGGTGCGGCTGCTGGTCAATGGCAGCGGCGGCGCGGGCAGCGGACCCGGCGGAACCGGCGATCATCAGCCGCTGCTCACCGTCTTCGGCGAGGGCCCCGAGCGGGGGCGCCTGGAGCGGCTGGCCGGCGAGCTGGGCATCGCGGAGCGCGTCGTATTCCGCGGTCACGTCGAGAGCAACGACGAGGTCTGGCGCGAGCTCGGCCGGGCGCGCCTGGCCGTGCAGCCGTCGCTGCGCGAAGGCTTCGGCCTCTTCCCGCTCGAGGCGATGGCGGCCGGGCTGCCGGTCGTCTACTGCGCCTCGCCTGAGAGCGCGGTCGGCGAGCTGGTGCGAGACGGGATCGAAGGGGTCTCGGTGCCGCCCGAGCCGGCCGCCCTGGCCGCCACCCTGGCGGCGCTCCTCGGCGCACCGGACGAGCGGCAGCGTCTGGGACGCAACGCCCTGGCACGGGCCGACCAGTTCGACTGGGCGGAGATCGCGCAGCGGATCGAAGAGATCTGCGCCGCGCTCAGCGCTCGATCACGCCGATGACCAGGCCGCTCGCGCCCGGCCAGGTCGCGGCGTAGCCGGCCCTCCGGACCTCCTCCCACTCCGCCTCGACCCACACGCTCCGGCCTCGCCGCCGCAGGCAATGGCGCCGGCAAAAGGGGATGGCGCCGGCTTCGAGCAGAGCGTCGAGGTCGGGGTTGTAGCCCACCGGCAGGGTCACCACCAGCTGCCCGCCCGCCGCCAGCAGGCCGCGCAGGTTCTCGATCGCGCGCAGCACCTTGGTCGGATCGCGCGGCCCCTCGTCCCAGCCGACGTGCTCGAGCGACGAGATGCTGACGATCAGGTCATAGCGCGCCGCCGGCCGGAAGGCGACGACGTCCTGATTGATCACCGGCCAGCCGCGCTCGAACTTGTCCAGCACCTCGTGATCGATCGCGAAGTAATGCGACAGCACGTTGCCGACTTCCAGGATGCGCTTGCCGCGATGGCTGGCGACCAGCGCCTGGACGATCGGGATCTCGACTCCGCGCTCGTTGCTCCAGGTCAAGTTGTATTCGTGAACGAAATAGCTGTAGGTCCGCGACTGAAATGTGAAGGTCCGCGGAAAGAGCTTGTAGAAGAGCTTCCACAGCGGATAGGTCGACAGCAGGACCACCATGCGCAACACGAAGGAGACGCCCTTTTCGGCCAGCGCCTGGCGGGCGTGGAGCCGCCGGCTGCCGACAAATCCTTCAGCGTAGGTCCATCTCACGCGCGATATCTTGCCGTCTGGCGATCGATTCGGAGTAGGGTGGCGCTCGTCGGCCTGCCCGGAGGTTGCGGCCCTGCCGGCCGGCCGAGGCAGCCGCGAGCGGCTGCCGGCGCGGCGCATGATAGCAGGCTTTGGCGGCGCCGCAGACGTATGCTAAAGATGGCGCCTGATGTTCCTTTTCGATCTGCTCGGGGCCGCCCTGACCCTCCTCACCCTGGCGTTCCTCGCGCTGGGCGGCTTCCTGCTGGCGCTGATCCTGCTGCGCGAGACAGCCGCCCGCGACCGGCTGGCGCTTGCCATCGCCGCCCTGCTCGCGGCCTGCGCCGAGGCGGTCGCCATCGCCCTGCTGCTGGGAGCGCTCGGGCTGCTGCGGCTCGAGCTCGCCCTTCTACTGCAGGCGCTCCTCGTTCTTCTGCTGCTGCGCGCCGCGCGCCGCCTGCCCGGGCAGGCGAGCACCTGCCAGCCGCCGCAGTGCGGCAGCGCGCTGCCGCAGCTGCGGCGACTGGGCGCCGGCAGCGAAGCCGGCATCAGGACACCGGCGCGCCAGCTCCTTGCCTGCACCGCCGGGCGGGTGCGCGAGCATCCGGCGCTCAGCCTGGTCGCGCTGCACGCGGTGGGCAGCGAGGCGCTGCGCGGTCTGCTGCGGCCGCCGCTGTCGTGGGACAGCTTGATGTACCACCTACTGCTTGCCGCGACCTGGTTGCAGCAGCACGACCTGCGGCCGGTCCTCGGCATCGCCCCGATCAACCACTACGGCTTCGTGCCGGCCAATGGGTCGCTGTGGCTCTGGTGGTGGATGGCCCCGTCGCACAGCGAGCTCTACGTCAACCTCGCCTTCCTTCCCCAGCTGACGCTGCTCGGCCTGGCCGCCGGCGGCCTTGCCCGCCAGCTCGGCGCTCGCCGGCATTGGCCTCTCGCCTCGTTCCTGACCGTGCTGACTCCGACCGTGGTGCGCTTCGCGGCGACCGAGTACGTCGACATCTTCGTCGCCGCGGCGCTCTGCGCCGGCTGCTTCTTCGGTCTGCTCTGGCTCAGGGAGCCGCGCTGGCCGCCGGCGCTGCTCGCCGGCGCCGGGCTCGGTCTGGCCTGCGGCACCAAGATTCTCGGTCTCCCCTACGCGGCGGTGATGGCGGCCGCGTTGCTGGCCGCGGCGCCCGGGCGCTGGCGCCCGCGCCTGCCGCAGGCGGCCGCCGCCCTGCTGGTCGCCGCGGCCCTGGGCGGCTACTTCTACGCGCGCAACGTCGTCTGGGGCGCCGGGCCGCTGGCGCTGGTCTGCGAAGAGCAGACCCGCAAGCTGCCGCACCACCTGATGCCGGTCCTGCCGCGCCCCGACTCGGTCGCCGCCCTGTGGGCGACGGTCGGCAAAGCCCAGCTCCTCGACGCCTTCTTCGGCATCACGCGGCCGCAGTCGATGGAGCTGGGGGTTGGGCCGCCGGTGCTGGTGCTGCTGGCCGTCCTGCTCGTGCTGCCGTTCGCCGGCGATCCGCGGCGGCGGTGCGAGGCCTGGGTGGCCGCGAGCCAGGCCGGGTTCGAGCTCGCCTTCTGGCTGATCGTGCCGTTTTCAGCCAACCTCCACATCTTCGCCAACGTCCGCTACCTGATCCCGGCCTTCGCGCTGACCTTTGCCGGCGGCGTCGCCATCGCCGAGCACCGCGCGATGAGCGACCTCTGGCTGCGCGGTATCGCCTTGGCGCTGGCGGTGCAAAGCCTGCTGCAGCTCCACTCCGAGATGCCGCACGGCGTGCGGTTGACGATGGCGCTCGCCGACCTGGGCGCCGTCGCTTTCGGCCTCTCGCCGGCCTTGCGCGGCCTCGCCCGGCGCCGCGCCGCCGCGCTGGCCGCGGCCGCCCTCGCGCTGGCGCTGGCCGGGGCGCCGCTGCTCGCTCGCTTCCGGGTGGCCGACCGGCCGCGCGCCCTCGCCGCCGAATGGACCGCCCACTCGACCTCGGCCAGGATTTTCGCCGCCGGCTGGGGGTGGCTCGACCGCAACGGCGGCGGCGGCGCGGTGGCGGTGGTCAGCGCTCCCACCACCTATTTCGTCTATCCGGCAATGGGCCCCTACCTCGAGCGCCGCGCGGTCTACGTCAACGTCAACCGCGCCAACCTCGACAACGCCGCTCGCTACCCCGGCTGCAACCCGCGCGTCGAACCCTCGCCCGCCGCCTGGATCGACAACCTGCGCCGCGCCGGCATTCGCTGGCTGCTGCTCGGCCGCTACCCCGAGTTCGAATTTCCGGGCGAGCGACAGTGGGCGGAGGCGCGCCCCGACCTCTTCACGATCCGCTTCGCCGACCCGACCAACCTCGTCTTCGAGCTGCACCCGGCGCCCACGCGTTTTTCTCAACTTTACTTAACGATTAATGGAACACAATAGCGCGGATTCGGCAGCCCTTTTGCCGGTTCAGAGAAATCGTTGCGCCGGTCCGTCTAGTGTTTCAGGCGGCCAGGCGCCGCGCTCCAGCGGCGAGCCGCCTACCGCGTACAACGAAGGGCACCAGCCCGAAAAGCAGCTGACAAAAGGAGGCTCGTCCGATGCGCAACCATCATCCGTGCAAAGAGGCGAAACGCGGCTCAACCCTGGCGCGGCTGCCACGGCTCGCGGTCGCCGTCGCGCTCCTCTGCGTAGGTTCGGCACTTTCGCCGATCGCTTGGGCCGCTTCACTCGCTGAAGCCAGCGGAGGCGGCACCCGGACGATGTTGCCCTATTCTCCGGCCAGACACCTTTCGACCCCCGGCGGCAGCCTTGGCGAGCGCTCCGGCGGACTGCCGGAGCCGATCTTGGAGCCGCAGGAGGTCGGCAGCGGGTTGACCATGAGAAACAGCATCACTGTCAACTGGGGACCGTCGGGGGTCAGGTTTCAGATCGGCCGCATCACCAACGACCGCTACGGCGGCATCTCGGGGAGTCTGAGCTTGCAGCTGTGGGCGGAGCGCACGGCGCCCATCTACGGTCAGAGCATCTTCCACCAAACGCTCGGGAGCTACAGCCTTGGTCCGCTGCAGGCCGGCTCCGCCCTGAACAACGTCGACAGCGGAAACGTGGCCTACACGGAGCCGCCGGCAGGCTGTTACTACATCACCGTCGCGCTCGTCGAAGACGTGGGTGGCGGGACCTCCTTCTACGTCGACCTGGCCACCTTCAGCTCCCTCGGCGTGCATGACGCCTCGGGCTTCGATCTCTTCTCGTTCGGAGGCGCCACCTGCACGGCGACGACCGCATGCGTGCGCGATGCAAACACCGCCTGCCTGCACGACGGCCGCTTCAAGGTCACGGTCACCTACGCCACAGCCAGCAGCAACGGTTCCGGTCAAGTGATGGGCTTCGGTGGTCAGCGGGCCGAAGGCGTCGAGGCGGCGTATTTCTGGTTCTTCAATGCCGCCAACTTCGAGATGGGGCTGAAGGTCCTGGATGCATGCGGCTTGAACAACCACTTCTGGGTTTTCATCAGCGGTCTGACCGACCAGGGCTGGACGGTGAAAGTCCTGGACCGCCAGACCGGGGTGACAGCCACGTACTCAAACCCCGTCGGCCACCTGACGAGCACCGTTGCCGACACCTCGGCCCTGAACTGTCCCTGACCGGTTTCCGGTCCTCGCGCCAGGCTCGAGAGCGAGTCTCGACGCCGGTCGCGGGACGGCCCAGCGCTTCCGCCACGCCGCGCGTATACTCGGGCGAAAGGAGGAAAACGAGATGCGCGCGATCCGCTCGATTCCGGTTCTCGTCGGCCTCGTTGCGCTCGCCTCCGCCGGCGCCGCCGCGCCGCCCGGCGAGGCGCTGTGGAGCTTCGACACCAAGGGGTGAGTGTTCGCAGCCCCCGCGGTCGCGGGCGACGTCGTCTTCATCGGCTCGTGCGGCGGCAGCTTCTACGCGCTCGACCGGCACACCGGGAAGCCTCTGTGGAGCTATGACACGCACCGCGATGGGCCGCCGGCGAACTTCCATGGCGACCCGGTGGTCACCGACCAGCTGGTGGTCGTCGGGACCGATACGGAGCCCGAGGGCCTGCTCTACGCCTTCGATCGCCAGACCGGCGAGGTGCGCTGGAAGCGGCCTGCGCCCTCGGGATTCTTCGCCACCGTTCTCCGGCACGGCCAGAACATCCTCGCCCTGACCACGCTGGGCGACGCCATCTCCTATGCGATCGAGGACGGCCGGACGGCCTGGACGTTCGACAAGGCTCCCCACAACCCGCATGGCACGAACACTCCCTCGCCCGCGCTCGCCGGCGACCGCTTCATCCTGCCGAGCCCAGGCGGCCAGCTCTTCGCCCTCGACGCCAGTTCCGGGAGAGTCGTCTGGCAGCGCGATCTGGCAGCCGAGATCCACACCTCGGTCACTGTGACCGGCGAGGTGCTCTACGTCGGCGATCGCAGCGGCCGCGTGCACAAGCTGAATGCCGCAAGCGGAGCGGTCGAGGCCACCCTGGAGACGGGAGGGACTCCCTTCGGGACCATGGTGGCAGCCGAAGGGTGCCTGCTCGCGCAATGGACTCCCGGCATCTTCGCCTGCATCGATCCGGCGCTGACCGATGTGCGCTGGCGCAAGACCGCCACCGACAATTGGAGCTCGTTCAAGTCGCTAGTCTGGAACGGCACTGTCTTCACCGGCACCGAGAGCGGCAGGGTCTCGCAGTTTCGCCTGCTGGACGGCGCCGAGCTCTGGAGCCAGAGCGTGAAGGGTCCGATCAAGGGGCTCGCCATCGCCAGCGACGGCACCCTCTACGTCGGCACCCAGTTCGGGATGATCTATGCATTATCGCTGCCCAGCCCGGAGGCGCCGCACGCCGGCCCCTGAGCTCGGGCTTGCGGGGCGCCTAGTCGCGGCGCGCCACTGCGAGCAGCGAGTCGCCCAGCCAGGGTGTGGTGACCACTCGGCCGATGCGGCGCAGCGGCTTTAGGACCGGGTTGCCCTCGCCAGCCGAGCAGAAGTTGAACATGGTGGTGAGGGTCACCGGCTGGAAGCCTGCCGAGCGCAGCGCGCGCCGCAGCATGCCCGCCGAGAACATGACGACGTGGGTCGGGTCGAGGTGGAAGCTCCAGCTCCGGCCGAGCAGCGGCCGGGCGATGCTGCCGGCATTGAGGGTGATGACGAACAGCTTGCCGCCCGGCCGGAGAATGCGGCGGCACTCGGCGAGCGCCTCGGCATAGCCCACCAGGTGCTCGATCACGTCGAGCATGGTGATCGCGGCGAAGCTCTGGCCGGCGAACGGCAGCGGCTGCTCGGCGCTGCCGACCGCGACCGGCGCTCCCGTGCGCCGCCGTCCCTGCGCCGCGGCGTGTGGCGAGAGCTCGAGACCCTGCGCCTCGTAGCCCGCTCGCGCCAGCGCCTCGAGAAGAAAACCACACCCCGACCCGATGTCGAGCACCCTCCCGCCCGCGACCCCGTGAGCGCGCAGTAACCCGATCAGATAGTCGAGGTACTTCCGCTTCCCCGGATGGAGCTGAAAGTACTCGCGATCGAAGTACCCCGCCGTCTCGGGTCGTGATTCGTACCGCCGAGGGTCGAGGGGCGGCTGGGCCTCAGCCATGAAGGCGGATCGTAGCACGCGGTCGCGGCGATTCGCTCAGAGAGGCTTGAACATCGTGTAGAAGGCATCAGAAGTCAGCCGGGCATAGAACTCAACGGCGTACCTGTCCGTCATCCCGGCGATGAAATCGCAAATCACTCGCGGCTTCTGATCATCGTCGGCCTGCTCGTACCGATCGCCAAAGTCGTCTGGAAGAAGCGGGTAACTTTCTGAATATCTGTGGTGGCATGCTAGCTTTGGCGTTACCACAGGAAACGGAAGGGGAGATCGCTATGGATCGGAAGGAAAGGATCATTCGCGACCGTGCCGCAATGGCGAGGAAGGCCCTCACCAGAGCCGGCTACTTGGAGGGGAATGAGGACAAAGAGGCGATGAAGAGGGTTGACTATGAGGAGCTTGCCGCCGGGTTCCTCGCCGATCTCCTGCACCTCGCCTCTTCCAACGGGCAGCAACCCAAGGCCCGGGAATATACTGCGCGTGTGGCGTTCGAGGCCTGGAATGCGTTCCAGGCCGACGGAGGACCGCACTTCTTCGGCGCCTAGAGCTTATTCAACAGAAGCTGAACTATCTGCCCAAGAGACTTGTCGATGCGGGCGAGGCACTCGGCGCTCTCTCGGCCGGATAGACGGGGCCACAACGATCTCGGGGTGTGCATGGGGTAAAATCGTAACATACGTTACGATTGGTAGCAATCATGTGACCAAAGCCCGGGCGCCCAAGAGGGATACGAACGAAGTTGTGGATCCCGAACTCGCCCAACCGGTCCTCGGGGAGGTTCTTCTGCTTCGCGTGAGAACCCACCGTCTACAATGAGGGCGGGGCGAGCACGCACCGAGACTAGTCGACAATTCCGTTTAGAATCATGGGTTTCCTCCTTCAGTGGCTTGCGCCAACCAATGCCATGTTACCAGAACGCGGCGTCCAGGTCGAAGATTCCTCGCACAAAACTCAAGGGCGCAGCCCACCGCAGTATCTGTCGGCGCGAGCGCTTGGAACTCCTCTGCCACGAAACCTGCCGTAATCCGCCCTGCGCAGTTCTTCACCTTGGCGTCCTGGAACTCGCTTCTCATAGAGAGGTCTTGAATGGGGAAGATGGCATTCTTTCCGATGAACTCTTCGTCAGCGGGGAACGCGTTCACCCGGATTGAAGTTTTCTCGATCTCGACAAAGTCGCCCTTCTTGATCATCGCCGGTGGCCTGATCAGCGCCGATGATCCCTCGCTTGTTTCGGTCCACAACAGCAAACCATCGCCCAGTGTGTAAAACTCACCGCTCTTATCCTTATGTGGACCTAGATTCCTGTACCTCACGGAGTGGCAGCTCGACGAGCCCAGGTTCTTGCCGCTTATATAGGTGAAGGAATTTAGATCAGTCTTGGCCCTGAGGATCATGGTTTCCATGCCCCGGAACGATTGTCCCCGACTACCACTAAGTACTCCTGTTCGGAATTACGGTGACGTATTCCGTGGTGGTTAGGCCGCCGGAGCGAGCTGTCGGTCGGCGATCCTCGTCAGCAGTTTGGCGAGGTCGCCGCGGGTGAAGGTCCACTTGAAGGGCGCGGCGGAGCGCTCA
>DASZZP010000019.1:0-123262 GCA_035544875.1 Thermoanaerobaculia bacterium
CCGACGCTCGATGGCGCGGGCCGCGACCTTCAAGGCCTCTCGCTTCGCGGCCGTCTCGATGGCCTCGAAGTCAACGCCAGCCGCGGCGCCCGCTCCAATCAGCGCCTCGACTTCGGCGACGACCTCGGCCGCGAGCTCTTCATGGAGCCCCCTTTTTCGCCCTCGGTTCGGGCTCGCTCCGCTCCTAGCCGCTGGTCGCAGAGTTGCTCGTTGACCTCCACGAACTCGCGACCGAGGCCCCGAAACGCCCGGTATTCGGCAACCTGCTGGCGGGTCAGCTCGACGGCCGACTCTGGGATGATTCGGGTCACGGTCTTGCCATCCACGACGCGAGTCAACGACCAGCTCGGCCCGTGCCCCTGGGCACCCTCTTGGGCGCAGTGGCAGCTGGCCTTGCCACAACGCCGGTACCGCCCAACGAGCGAGCCCGGCCGCATCTCTCCTGTGGCCGCCAACTTCGCCCGCAGCCCATCTCGCTTCTTCTCCAACTCCTCGAGCGCTGGTCGCTTTGGCATAGGGTCTCCTCATCTGACAGCTTACACAGCTGTCAGATTGTACCCGATTTCCTCCCCTGCCGCAACGTTGCGCCCGACCCAGCAGATCTATGTCGTGCACCCCGGCCGGCGGCAGAGGTTGACGAAAGCCGGTTTCTGTTGTATAACTAGCGCCGTAAGCGTTGGTCCCTCAGTGACTTGCTGCCAAAGCTACATCTACATTCAAGGGGGCATATCCGTGACATTTAGAGTCGGTCAGAAAGTGGTTTACCCCAACCACGGTGTAAGCCTGGTCGAAAAGATCGAGGCTGGTCAGATGGACGGCATCGAGCAGATGTACTTCCACCTCCGCCTGCTGTCCAACAATTCCAAGGTGATGGTTCCGAAGGCGAATCTCGATCTGGTGGGCCTGCGTCCGCTTTGCCATACCCGCGACGTGCGCGCGCTGTTCGACATCCTCGAGGACGGCAACATCGATACCTACAAGGACTGGAAAGGCCGCTACAAGCAGAACCTGGACAAGATGAAGACGGGGCGCTTGACCGAGGTCGCCGAGGTGCTGAAGAACCTGCGCCTGGTCAGCCAGCGCAAGAGCCTGTCGTTTCGCGAGAAGAAGATGTACGAGCGCGCCAAGTACTTCATCGTCAGCGAAGTGGCGCACGTCAAGGACATCGCGGAGCGCGACGCCGAGGACCTGGTCGAGCAGGCCCTGACGTCCAGCCTGGAGAAACGGCAGCGGACCAAGGCCAGCTGAGGCTCCGACACTCCGGCTCTCTAGCGCTCCAGCACTCCGCCACTCTGCCACTCCGCCACGCTGATCATTGCCGGCGAGCAGGCGAAAGGTGGGGAGCGCCGGAGGGCACGTATACATCCCCATGAGCCAGCTCGCCTCGATCCGTGCCTTTGTCCTTGGCTTTGCCAGCTTCTTCGCGGTCGCGGCCGGGACTGCCCTGCTGCGCGCCGAACAGGCGCCCGGCCGCTTCGACTCCGACCTGCGGCTGGAACGCCGGCTCCTCACCCTCGACCTGACTGCTTACAACCAGGCCCGCGCCCGGGAACGCGCGACCTTCGGGCGCCTCGACGAAGCCCAGGCCAGCCTGGACAAGGCGCTGGGTGGCGACACCCTGAGCCTGGGCACGCTCGAAACCCTGGTGGACGGTCTGACCGCGGCGCGGGAAGCGGCCCGGGTCGCGATGGACCGGGTCGACCGGCAGCTCGAGCGCGTCGAGGAGCGCATGCGCCGCATCGCTTTCCTGGAAGGGGAGGGGAGCGGCAAGACCAGGGCCACGCTCGCGGGGCGCTGGCGGGTCCGCATCCTCCCCCAGGACAGCCTGGGCGTCTTTGAGCTGCGCCTCGACGTCACGGTGGTCAGCGGCCGCTTCAAGATGGACGGCGGAGCCGCGGGGTCGCTGCGCGGCACCTTCGCGAACGGCATCTTGAAGCTCGACCGCATCGACGCGCGCGGCGGCGCCGACAGCTCTTTCCTCGGCACGGTCGACCTGGTCGGCGGCCGGATCGACGGCTCCTGGCAGGCCAAGGAGCTCGCGACCGGGGAACCGCCGAGCGGCCAGTGGAACGCCTCGCGCATCGACAGCGGAGGCGCGCAGAAACCTTGAACCGCGATCATCTCCTCTTCGCGACCATCGGCCTGCTGTTCGGCTTCATCTCGGGCTACCTGCTGCACGAGGTGATGGTCGCCCGCCAGCCGCTGCGCCGCACCGCCGGCGATGCCGCAGCAGTGGCGCAGGTGGGCCCCGCGGCGGCCCCGGCCGAGGAGGGCGGCAGCGCCGCTCCCGGACTGCCCGACGGACCGGCCTCGCCCACGGAGGCCACGGAGAATACCGCCGGCAGGCCGGTGGGCCCGGGCCCGGCAATGGCGGAGATCCAGCAGCTGCGCGACTATGTGGCAGCCCACCCCAAGGATGCGGATGCGGTGCTTAAGCTGGCCAACCTCAACTTCGACATCCACAACTGGGACCGCTGCCGCGAGCTCTACACGCAGTACCTGAGTCTACGCCCCGGCGACCCCGACATCTTGACCGACCTCGGCATCACCTACCGCGAGCTGCACCAGTTCCAGAGCGCCCTCGACCAGTTCCGCCGTGCCGAGCAGGTCGCGCCCAACCATTGGCACTCGGTGTTCAATCAAGTCGTGGTGCTCGGCTTCGACCTGAAGCAGTACGACGCGGCCGAACGGGCGCTGGCCCGACTGCGGCAGCTGCAGCCGGGGCGCCCCGAAGTGGGGCAGCTCGCCACCGCGCTCAAGAGCCGGCGCGCCGCGGGATGAGGCGATGGCCCGCCTGGTCGATTTCGTCCTCCTGGTCTTCCTGTTCTGGTTCTGCTGGAGCAACCTGCGGCGCTGGCTGCGCGCCGCGAGCGGCACCCCCCCCGCTGCCGGCAGCGCAGCGGGGCGACCTGCCGGGAGTGCCGGCAATGGTGAACATGCCGGCCGGACCGGCGCGTCCACGGGGCGAGCGCAGCCGCCGGGCGCCGCCGCCGTGACCCTGGTGCGCTGCAGCTCCTGCGGCGTCTACGTCCCGAGCACGCGCACACTCCCGGGCCGCGCCGCGGGCGAGTTCTTCTGCTCGGAAGCGTGCCGCGCCCGCGGCACCGCCGTTTCGTGACAGCGCCGCCAGAAGCGCCGGGCCCAGCGCCCGGCGAACTGCCCGGCGTGCCGGTCATCGCGCCGCACCTCTCCCTGCCCTACGCGGAAGTCGCCCTTCCCCTGCCGCTGCCCGAGCCGCTGGTCTACGAGGTGCCTCCCGGCTTGCGGCCGCAGGCGCTGCCCGGCGTCCGCGTCCGGGTGCGCGTCGGCAAGCGCCGCCTTAGCGGAGTGATCGTCGGGCTCCGCGAGACGCCGCCCGCCGCGGTCAGCGTGCGGCCGATCGAAGGGGTGCTCGATCGCTCGCCGGTGCTCTCGGCCGACCTGCTCGAGCTGGCGCGCTTCATCGCCGGTTACTACATGGCGGCGCTCGGCGAGGTGCTGCGGACCATGCTGCCCGCCCAGCTCGCCCCCTGGGGCGACCGGCGGATCTGGTTGACCGACCGCGGTGCGCTCGCGACGCGGTGCGGGCCGGGCCAGCAGGCGGTGCTCGACGCGCTCCATGAATTGGGGCGGGTCGCGATGTCGGATCTCCAGGCGCGGCTCGGCCTGGCCGATCTCGACGCCGTCGTGGCCGGCCTGGCGCAGCGCGGCCTGATCGCGATGGAGGAGGGGAGAGCGGGACTTCCGGGAGCACTGTCCGGCCGCGCCCGGACGGCGCGCTACGTCAGCGGCGTGGAGCTCGCGCCGGGCGAGCCGGCGGCCCTGCTCGCCGCCTGCGGCCGCACGGCTGCGGGCCGCGCCGTGGTCGAGTATCTGGCGGCGGTCGGGCGCCCCGCGACCACCGCCGAGGTGGCGGCGGCGGCCGCCTGCTCGGCCGCGGTCGTCAAGCGGCTGGTGGCGCGCGGCGTGCTGCGCCAGTTCACCCAGGTCGAGCGCCTGTCGCTCGATCGCCACCGGCTAGCACCCGCGGACGCCTCCTCCTCCTCCAGGCCGCCACGCGAGCTGCGCGCCGACCAGGCGAGCGCCGTCTCTCGCCTGGTCGAGGTCATTGAGCGGCGGGAGTTTGCGCCGCTACTGCTCAGCGGGGTGACGGGCTCGGGCAAGACCGAGGTCTATCTGCGGGCCGCGGAGACGGCGCTCGCCCACGGACGGTCGGCCATCTTGCTGGTGCCCGAGATCGCGCTCGTGCCGGCCCTCGCGCGCGCGGTCCTGGAGCGCTTCGGCGAGCAGCTGGCGATCCTCCACTCCGGTCTGGGCAGCGGCGAGCGCAACCAGGAGTGGGAGCGGGTGCGCCGTGGCGAAGCCAGGGTGGTGCTGGGGCCGCGCTCGGCCCTCTTCGCGCCGGTTGCGGACCTCGGGCTGCTGGTCGTCGACGAGGAGCAGGATCCGGCCTACAAGCAGGAGATCACGCCGCGCTACCACGCCCGCGACCTCGCCCTGGTGCGCGGCCGCAGCGCCCGCGCCGCGACCCTCCTGGTCTCGGCAACCCCGAGCCTCGAGAGCCGCTACAACGTGCAGCGCGGCAAGCTCGAGCCGCTGCGCCTCACCGCCCGCTTCGGTCAGGGGGCGCTGCCCGAAGGGATCCTGGTCGACCTGCGGCAAGAGGAGGGGGTCCGGCAGCGCCCCGGCGAGGTCACGTTCTCGGCTCGCCTGCGCCAGGAGATCGCGAGCGCCCTGGCCGCGGACGAGCAGGTGATTCTGCTGCGCAATCGGCGCGGCTACGCCCCGATGCTGCTCTGCCGCGCCTGCGGCGAAGCGATGCGCTGCGACGACTGCGGCCTGCCGCGCACCTACCACCGGCGTGCGCGGCGCCTGCAGTGTCATTACTGCGGCTCAGGCATCTCGGCGCCTGGCAAGTGCCCGGTGTGCTCCGAGGCGGCGCTCGAACCGATCGGCGCCGGCACCGAGCGGGTCGAGGAGGATTTCCGGGCGCTGTTCCCCGCCGTCAACGTGGACGTCCTCGACCGCGACACCGCGCGCCGGACTGGGGGCCTGGCAGCGGTGCTGGAGCGCTTCGAGCGCGGCGAGCTGCGCGTGCTGATCGGCACCCAGATGGTGTCGAAAGGGCACCATTTCCCGGGTGTGTCGCTCACCGCCGTGCTGGCAGCCGACGCCTACTTGAGCTTCCCCGACTTCCGGGCCGTGGAGCGCACCTATAACCTGCTCACCCAGCTCGCCGGCCGCGGCGGCCGCGGCGAGCGCCCCGGGCGGGTGGTGATCCAGACCTACCATCCCGACCACTATGCGATCCGTGCCGCCCTGACCGGCGACGACGCCGCTTTCCTCGCCGAAGAGCTGCGCTTCCGCCGGGTCTTCCACTATCCCCCCTACACCCGCATGGTTCAGCTGCTGGTACGCGACCGCAACCGCGAGCGCGCGCAGAGCGCGATCCGCGAGCTGGCGCAAGCCCTCGCCGCCCACCCGCTCAGCCGCGCGGTGCGTATCACCGGGCCCGCACCGGCGCCGCTCGAGCGGCTGCGAGGCGAGTGGCGCTTCCAGCTCCTCGCACGCTCGGCCGCCGGACGCGATCTCCACCGCCTGCTGGAGGCCGTGGTGCCCAGGAGTCCCGCGTACGACTTGACTATTGATGTCGATCCGCAGCAGCTGCTCTGAGTGCAAGAACCCTGGCAGCGATGGTGGCGGCCTCGATAGATGTATCGTATTACGAGGCGAAAAATGAAATACAACCTCGCCGTTTGAGGTTTCGTATGGTAGACTGTGACCTGCGTCACAGGTCAACCTGTGTAGGGCGCTGGAACGAAGGATGCGGTGACTCGAGCCTTCGTGTTACAGCCTGAAATCCGCTTAGCCTGATGAGGCACATCAACGATCCGATGGGAGGAACCAAAATGCTCAAGAAAGCTCTCTACGTCCCCGCCCTTGTCCTGGCCGTCGCCGCCATCGTGGCGGTGCCATCTGCGCCGGCTGCCGCGGCGAGCGCCAACGGCCACATCGTCGATATCGGGGTCAAGGCCACGACAGCGGCTGGAGCCAGCCTTGGCACCTTCCACCTCAACAACGCCGTTCCGGTCAAGGCGGGTGGCAACTATCACCTCGCATTGATTGGCTGGCAAGTCTCCAGCGGCAAGATCGTCGTGGTGCCGGTCAACGCGACGTTCCTTGTGGTGGCCGGCAAGGCCAACCTCACCCTGAGCAACGCCAAGGACAACGGAGTCGACGTGCACGTCGCCAAGACGGGTGGCGGCCAGCTCAAGTACACGGTCGGGGCAGGCTACATCATGTCGCGCAACCTGACGAGCGGCCGCATCACGCTGCGCTGAGGCCGTCGCTCGCTGAGCGCCCATCCGCCGGTCGCTGCCATGCTGGTCCCGACCGCAATGCGATCGGCCACCGGCAGGCCTGGCGAGAAGCGATGGCGCATCCACCTGCCGGGCGGCGCTAGCCGCCCGGCTCGATCTTTTTTGTCCACCCGTATCGCCCGTACCACCGCCATCCTGACCGTCTTGCCGCTCCTGGGTGCGGCCATGGCCCCCCGGCCGCTCCGCGCCGTGGCGGCAGGCGACGCGCGGCTCCTGCCCTCGGTGGTCAAGCTCTGGAGTCAGAAGCTGAGCGCTGAGAAGGTGATCGTGCGGGGCAGCGTCGTCTACGTGCGCAGTGGCGCCCGGCTCAGCGCCATCGCTGCACGAAGTGGCAGGCTGCTCTGGAGCCGCAGCCTCGGCGAGTGGAGCTGCTGCGGCGACAATCTGCTCCTCACCGCCGAGATGGTGGCGGTGGGCGCCGACGACAAGCTGCTCCTGCTGCGCGCCGCCGACGGCAGCCAGCTCAACGAGGTGGCGCTGGGCGGCGCCGTCTCCGCAATCGCCGGACCGCCGATCGTCGTCGCGGTGACGCCGGACGAGGGCAGTGCGCAGCTGGTGGCGGTCGACGCCGCCTCCGGCGAAGTGCGCAACCGGCTCGACCTGCAGCGGAGCGGCTTCTTCGACCTTGCGGTCCAGGATGGCGTCGCGGTGGCCAATCTCGCGGGGCTCGACGAAGGCGAGCTGCCGGTGACGGCCGGCTTCGCCGCCGCAACCCTCAAGGAGCTCTGGCGCAGCGAGCTGCGCAGCCTGCCGGTGTTCGAGAGGATCGGCGGCCGCCTGCATCTCCAGGTCCTCTCCGCGGACGGCGAAGACGCCACCCGCTTTCACCCGCTCGACCCTGCGACCGGCAAGCTTGGGCCGGCCCTTCCCGAACGGCCGCCGGCCCCGCACGACTCCGACCTGACCTGGGAGGTCCAGACCCTCGCCGCTTCGCCCGCCGGCACCGAACCGGACAGTGGGCCAGCGACGGCGAGGCTCCGGCGCCTCGACCCGGCGACCGGCCGGCCGCTCTGGGCGGTAGATCTCCCCGGAACAGTGCGCGCGGTGGCGCGGGCGAGCGACCTGCTCTACGCGGAGTGCGACCGCGGCGGCGGCCGCGGCATCCTGGCGACCCTGGCGTGGTCCGACGGCGCCGTGCTGCAGCTTGCCCACGGGCTTCCTCGCAGCCAGATCTTCGAGGCCGGCCGCGACCTGCCCGCGTTGCGCGACCTGGTCATCGTCGCCGACGACGGCGAGGTCGCGGCCTATTCGGGAACGACGACCGGACCGCCCGAGCTGGCCGCAGATTCGCTCGAGGAGCAGGTGCGCCGCATCCTGCTCGACCGCCGCGGCGACGACCGCCCGGGGGCGCGCGGCGAGCCGATCGCCGACCGGCAGCGCGAGCTGGAGACCCTCGGCCTCGCGGCGCTGCCGATCGCGACCCGCCTGGTCGCCGATCTGGGGCCGACCTCGCTGGTCGCCGCGGCCGGCACCTTCGCGGCCGCTGGTCACCGTGCCGCCGCCGCGCCGCTGGCACGCCGGCTGGAGAGCCCGCTCGAAGAGCTCGAGCCCGGCAACGGGCGGGAGGAATGGAACCCTCAGGTCGCCGTGCTCCGGGCGCTGGCGGCCATTGGCGGGGATCCGGAAGTGCAGTCCATCGCAACGGTGCTCGCCAGTCCCGGGCGCCGCGGCACGGTGCGCCGCCAAGCCCTGGCGACTCTTGCCGCCCTGCGCACCCCTGCCGCCGATCGCGCGGTGCGCGCCTTCCTCGCGCGGCCGCTCGATCCCGCCCCGGTCTGGAATCCACCGTCGCCGCAACCGTTCCTCGATCTGGCGGCGGGCATTCCCGGCGCGATTCCGCTCGCCGCGGAGACCGCCGACGCGAGCCCGGACGAGGCCCGGCGCCGCGCCCGCGCCGCCCGCGCCCTGACCGCGGGGCTGCCCGGCGGAAACCGGCTGCTGTTGTTCTGCGATAGCTATCTCGGCAGCCCAGAGGACCTCTGGGCGGCGGAGCTCGACCGCGGCGGACACCTCGTCGGCCGCTCGCGCTTCACCGGCGTGCAGCTCCCGGATACGGCGGCGGCCGGCGGCGCCCGGGTGGTTGGCAACGGGACGGTGGAGGTGCGCACCGCGGCGGGCGTCGAGATCGTCTCGTTCACCCTCGCCCAGCTCGACGCCGACAGCGACGGCGACGGCCTCTCCGACCTCGTCGAGCAGCGGCTGCGGCTCGATCCGCACAACCAGGACAGCGACGGCGACGGCCTGCCCGATGCCGAGGACCCGGCTCCCAATGCCCGCCTGCAGGCGCCGCTCGACAACCAGCAGGAGATCGCAGCGGCCATCTTCCGCCAGTTCTTCCAGTTCGAGAAGGGGAGCGACGGCGATGGGGCGCTGCCGCGCGAGGTGGCGATCATGGTGAGCGATTTCGCTCTCGAGTGGCGCGGCCGCAGCGATCCCACCATCACCTTGAACGAGCGCGAGGCGGCCCGCTTCAGCGAGGAGGTGGGGGCGCGCATCATCCCGCAGATCTCGATTCGGCGCGGCGAACCGCTGGACGCAGCGACTGCCGACCCGGTGACCGGCTCGGTCGGCGAGCCCGCGCTGCCCAGCCGCCGCGACGAGGAGGTCTACACCCTGACCCTCGACCGCGGTCCCCTGGGCGCCCGGCGCCACCGTGTCGTGATCCGCGATCTCGATGCCGGCCAGCGCTCCGGCCGCCACCTCTGGGTCATCTGCGACCTGCGGCCTGTCGGCTCCCGCTAGCGGTGAAGCCTGGGTAGTGCTACATGCGCGGTTTGACCTCCGCGGTGCGCTTTGCTACCTTGCCTGGCGCAATGCAAACTGCCGAAAGCTCCTTCGAGGAGCCGCTCATCGAGCTGCGCCGCCGCATCCACGAGCTGGAGCGCTATCCTGCCGGCGGTGGCCAGGAGAAGGAGCTCGACCGGCTCCGCGCCTCGCTCAAGAAGACGACGGCCGAGGTCTACGGCAACCTGACGCGCTGGCAGAAGACCCAGGTTGCCCGCCACCCCGAACGCCCCTATACCCTCGACTACGTCTCCCAGCTGATGAGCGACTGGGTCGAGGTCCATGGTGACCGGGCATTCAGCGACGACCCGGCGATCGTCGCCGGTTTCGCATCCTTCGGCGGCCGCAGCGTGGCGGTCATCGGCCACGAGAAGGGGCGCGACACGCGCGAGCGGATCCACCGCAACTTCGGCCAGCCGCGCCCCGAGGGCTACCGCAAGGCGCTTCGCGTCATGAAGCTGGCCGAGAAGTTCCGGCGCCCGGTGCTGACCTTCATCGACACCGCCGGGGCCTATCCCGGCATCGACGCCGAGGAACGCGGTCAGGCCGAGGCGATCGCGCGCAACCTCTTCGAGATGGCCCGCCTGCGGGTGCCGATCGTGGTGACCATCACCGGCGAGGGGGGGAGCGGCGGGGCGCTGGCTCTGGGGGTCGGCGACCGCGTCTTCGTCCTCGAGTACGGTACCTACTCTGTCATCTCTCCGGAAGGCTGTGCCGCCATCCTGTGGAAAGACCAGGAGCGCAAGGCCGAGGCCGCTGAGGCGATGCGGCTGACCGCTCCGGACCTGCTGGCCCTTGGCATCGTCGACGCCGTCATCCCGGAGCCGCTCGGCGGGGCGCACACCGATCCTGCTACAACTGGCGAGCGGGTAGGGGAGACTATCGCCGCGGCGCTTGCCGAGCTCGAGCGGCTCAGCCCAGCCGATCTGGTGGCACGCCGCTACCTGCGCTTCCGCCCTCTCGGCGCGTACGACGAGAGCTGAGCCGCGCCGCCAGCCGTCCCTCGACGCCTCCGCCCTGACTCCCTCGGCCTCTCCACACCCGCTACCACTTCACCTCTCATCGCGATGCGCACTGAACCGGGCGACCCGTCAGGCGGCGGCGGTCCCTCGCCGGCCGGCTCCGCCCGCTGGGTCGCCGCGCCGGTGCCCGAAGCCGCTGCGGAGCTCACGCGCGCCGGGCTGCCGGACTGGCTTGCGCCGCTGCTGGCGCGGCGCGGTGTCGCCGACCGCCCCGCCGCCGACCGCTTTCTCGCCCCCGCCCTCGACCAGCTCCACGATCCCTATCTGCTCGCCGGCATGGCGGGCGCGGTCGAACGCCTGATGCGGGCTCGCGAGCGGCACGAGCTGCTCGCCGTGGTCGGCGACTACGACGTCGACGGGATCACCGCGACGGCGCTGCTGCTGGCCGTGCTCAAAGCGTGCGGCGTCGAGGCACGGGCGATCCTGCCGCACCGCCTGCGCGAGGGTTACGGCTTCCAGCCCGTCCACGTCGAGCGGGCGCGCGAGCTAGGCTGCCGGCTGATCCTGACCGTGGATTGCGGCAGCTCGGCGCCCGACGCGGTCGCGGCGGCGCTCACCGCCGGCATCGACGTCGTGGTCACCGACCATCACCTGCCGGGATGCGAGCTGCCGCCCGGCGCCCTGCAGATCAACCCTCGCCAGCGCGGTTGCAGCTATCCGTTCCCCGACCTTGCTGCGGTCGGACTGGCACTCAAGCTGGCGCTCGCGCTGGCCGCCCGGTGCAGCCGCCCCCTCGATGTCGCGGCCTTGCTGCGCATCGCCTGCCTGGGGACGATCGCCGACCTGGTGCCGCTGCGCGGCGAGAACCGGGTGATCGCCGCCCTCGGTCTGCGCGCTCTCGGCGCGGCGCGCTCGCAGGGACTCAAGGCGCTGATGCGGCAATCCGGCATGAAACCCCCTTACAGCGCCGCCGACATCGGCTACCGGTTGGGGCCGCGCCTGAACGCGGCCGGCCGCCTGCACGATCCGAGTCACGCCCTGGAGCTGCTGCTCAGCCGCGATCCGGCGCGCGCCCTCGAGCTGGCGCTCGAGCTCGACGACTGGAATCGGCAGCGGCAAGCGCAGGAGCTCCAGGTAGTGGAAGAGGCGCGGCGTTCGTTCGCCGAGCGCCGGCCGCTGCCGGCGCTGCTTCTGGCTTGGAACGACAGCTGGCACCGCGGCGTGATCGGCGTCGCCGCAGGCCGCATCGCCAAGGAGCTGCATCGCCCGACCATCCTGTGGAGCGTCGGCGGCGCCACGGCGACCGGGTCGGGCCGCAGCGTGCCCGGCGTCGAGCTGCATGGTTTCGTGGCGCGCTTTGCGGGACAGCTGCTGCGCTTCGGCGGCCATGCGCAGGCGGTTGGCATGACCGCCGCCGCCGAGCGCCTCCCCGAGCTGCGCCGCGACTGGGAGGAAGCGGCGGCGGCGGCGTGGCCCTCGGCTCTCCTCGAGCGCCGCTACGAGTACGAGATGGAGGTCGCGCCGCGCGAGGTTTCGGCCGAGCTGGTGGCGCAGCTCGCCGGGCTGGAGCCTTTCGGCCAGGACAATCCGCGGCCGCTGGTGCGCAGCGGCCCGCTGCGCCTGGCGCGGACGCCGCGGCTGTTCGGCAAGGGGCACCTCGCGGCCCAGGCGCGGGGCGAAGACGGCGGCACCGTCGAGCTGGTGGGTTGGCTCTGGGCAGAGCGCGCGGCGGAGCTGGCGGGCCGTTTCGAGGTCCTCGGCCACATCGAGACCGACTCTTACCATGGCGGCCCGGTCTTGCGGCTGGTGGCGAGCCGCCCCGTGTGAGCGATCTTCGACCGCCGCCCGCCCCCTGGCCCGTAAGACGAAATGGTTCCGTGCGTCAGGGGAGGGGCGTCCCCGACCTCCGGGGAGTGCCGGTCTGGCCATCGAGGCCAGCCGGCCTTCCCCCCCGGCGCCGCCGGGCAGGCCGGCACATCTACCATTGCCGGCACTCCCGGCAGGTCGGGACCCGGCGGCTTCCGACAACCGGGAAGGGGACTCGCGGGGGTAGCGGGGGGCGATCCGATCGATGCTTCGAGTAGGCCTCCACCGCCACATCGCAGCGCCGTTTCATCCCTCGCGATCGGCACCGCCGGTGCGGACTAGAATGTCTTCATGGTGCGATCGACTCCCCGTCCCCACCTCGGCCGCTTTCGGCGCCTGTTGCTCGCCCTGCTGGGGCTGTGCGTGGCGGTGGTCGTCCTCCTCTTCCTGTTCGGCCGCGCCGGCGCCGAGCGGCGGTCGCGCCGGGCATCGGGCGGCGAGACCGCGGTCGAAGAGGGAACCAAGCTGATCGGCAAGGACTTCGACGACACCTTCACCCAAGGCGAGCGCAAGGTCTTCCGCATCCGCGGCGAGAGCACGCGCGTCGACAAGGACGATACGGTCTTCCTCGACAAGGTCGGCCTCACCCTCTACGACAAGCTCAACCGGGCCTACGAGGCCGAGAGCAAGGAAGGGACCTTCAACCCCAACACCAAGGAGGGCAAGCTGTGGGGTCAGGTCGAGCTGCGCGGGCCGGGCGACCTCGAGGTACATTGCAACCAGCTGCTGCTGCAGGACAAGGGCAACCTGGTGGTCACCCGCGGAGTCGTCCACATCTTCTATGCCAGCAAGTACTACGGCCGCGCCGACGCGCTCCAGGTCTGGCTGCCCGACGAGGTCTTCTCGCTGGCTGGCGACGTGCGCATCGACACGCTGCCCGAGATCGAGCCGCCGCTCAGCCTGAGCGCCGAGCACGCGGTCTACGAACGCAAGCGCAAGCAGATCCGGGTCGAGAAGAACGCCGAGTTGCGCCGCGGCGCTGCCGAGGTCAAGGCCGACCGGATCAGCGCCCTGCTGGCGGACGACGAGTCGCGCCTCACCTTCTTGCGCGCCCTCTACAACGTCAACGGGCAGACCGCCGCCACCGAACGGTCGGCGGCCGGAGCGCCGACGCCGACCACGGTGCGGTTCCACGGCCACGACCTGGCGGTGCTCATGGAGCCTTCGGGCAAGCAGGCGCGCCAGGTGACCCTGGACGGCACCCTCGCCAGCCGCGCCGTGGTCGAATCGAGCGGCGGCGGGGTGACCCGGACGCTGACCGCGCCGCGCGTCGAAGGGGTGCTGGCGGACAACGTCCTCTCCGCGGCCGAGGCCTTCGAGGGAGTCGACATCAAGGAGGTTGGTCCCGCTCCCGCTCCGGCTCCGGCGCGGTCGCCGGCCAAGTCTGCTGCAACGCCGGGCGGGGCCGGCGCCGGCGCTCGGAGCGCGGCGCCGGCCAAGACGCCGCAGCAGCAGCCGACCGTGCGCCTCGCACACGGACGGCGCGCGCAGGCGAGCTTCCGCCGCGACGGACAGCTCGCAACCGTCACCCTGCTCGAACAGGTGACCTACAGCGACGGCGAGGTCAACGCCGCGGGCGACCGCGCGCAGATGGACTTCGACTCCGGGCGCGGCGAGTTCTTCGGCAATCCGGTGGCGGTCGCCAGCCCGCGCGGGGAGGTCAAGGCGCCGCACGTGATCTACACCTCGGCCGACCAGTTGATCCACGCGCTCGGCGAGGTCCGGGCCAGGCTCGAGCACTCGAGCGACACCGCGCTCGCCGGCAGCGCCCTGGGCGAGGGCACGGGGCCGATCCTGGTGCAGTCGCAAGAGGGCTACTGGCGCCGCGTCCCCCAGTCGTTCGTCTTTCGTGGCGACGTGCGCGCCTGGCGCGGCGACAACTTGCTGCTGGCGCCGGAGCTGCGCGGCGAGCGCCAGCCGCAGGGCGACCAGCTGAGCGCCACGGGCGGCGTCAAGACGGTCTGGATCCCGACTCCGGAGGACCGGGCGGCGGCGAGCGGCCGCGGCCCGGGCGGGGGTGCCGGCGTGAAGCCGCCGGCGAGGCCGCCAGCCAATCCCGGCGCCGCGTCCGAGACCTCCCCGCGCGGGCCGATCACGGTGCTGGCGACCGAGATGCTCTACCGCGACGGCAGCGGCCTGCTCACCTACAGCGGCAACGTCCACGTCGATCAGGAGGGCAAGACGCTGACCTGCCGGCAGCTCGACGTCCAGCTCGACAAGGACCACAAGGCGCAGGTGATGACCTGCACCGGGCAGGCCAAGCTCAAGGACCCGGCGACAGGGCGCAACATCGACGGTGAGAAGGCGGTCTACAGGATCGCCACGCGCAAGGTCGACATCACCGGCCAGCCGGTCGTCATGCGCGACCGGGACGGCAACGTGGTGCGCGGCAATCGCCTGCTCTACTCGATCGACAACGGCAAGGTCGAGGTGCTGGGCAAGGACGAGCAGGCCGGCGGACCGGCCGGCGCTCCGGCCAGCGGGCCGGCCGGCAGTGTGGCGGGGCCGCCATGAGCGAGGAGCCGCAGCTACTCCACACCCGCGAGCTGCGCAAGGTCTACCGCGCCCGGGCGGTGGTCGACAAGGTGTCGATCCAGGTCGGCCCCGGCGAGATCGTCGGCCTGCTTGGACCCAATGGCGCCGGCAAGACGACGACCTTCTATATGGTGGTCGGCTTGACCACGCCGGACGCCGGCAAGGTGTTTCTGGGCGAGGAGGACATCACAGAGCTGCCCATGTACCTGCGGGCCCAGCGCGGCATCAGCTACCTGCCGCAGGAGCCGTCGATCTTTCGCCGCATGTCGGTGGAAGACAACCTGCGCGCCATCTTCGAGACCCTGGACCTCGCCCACGCCGAGCAGGAGCGGCGCATCGACCAGCTAATCCACGACTTCGGCCTCGGCAAGGTGCGCAAGAGCCGCGGCTACGCGCTTTCGGGCGGCGAGAGGCGGCGGGTCGAGATTGCCCGCGCGCTGGTCATCAGCCCATGGTATATCCTTCTCGACGAGCCCTTCGCGGGCATCGACCCGATCGCCGTGCTCGACATCCAGGGCATCATCCGACACCTGAAGGCGATGGGGATCGGGATCCTGATTACCGACCATAACGTGCGGGAAACATTGAAAATAACCGACCGAGCCTATATCATCAACAACGGTGAGATTCTGCGTGCCGGCACCCCCCTCGAGCTCTCCACGGACATGCAGGTCAGGAAGATCTACCTGGGAGAGGACTTCTCTCTCTAGGGTCGCCCCGGTATGGCGCTAGAACAGAAGCTTTCCCTGAAGCTGGCGCAGCGGCTGGTGATGACGCCGTCGCTGCAGCAGGCCATCAAGCTGCTTCAGATGACCCGCATGGAGCTCGACACCCTGCTGACCCAGGAGCTGGTGGAGAACCCCGTGCTCGAAGAGGCGAGCGAGACCCCGGAGACGCCGGAGACGCCCGAGCCCGCCGAGGAGGAGATGGAGGCCGCGCGCACCGAGCAGCGCAAGGAGGCTGCCAACGGCGAGGAGCTCAATCACGGCGAATCGATGGAGAACATCGACCTCGACGCCTACTTTGGCGACTACTGGGAGGGCTCCGGCTACTCTTCGATGGCCGAGGAGCGCGACGAGCCGCCGATCGAGAACAGCCTGACGCGCGAGCCCGACCTCTACGACCATCTCCTCTGGCAGCTGCACATGGCCGAGGTCGATCCGCGGCAGCGCGAGATCGCCGAGCTGATCATCGGCAACCTCAACCCCGATGGCTTCCTGGTCGCGACCACGGAGGAGATCCGGGCGATGGGCGACCGCCCCCTCGAGCCCACCGCCCCCATCGCCCAGATATCGGGCCCGGCGGCCCCCGGCCTCCTCGCCACCGCGTTCCCGCCGGGCGCGCCTCGCGGCTACTTCGCTTCGCCTGACCCAACCGGCGCGATCATCGCGCATCCTCCCGAGCTCGTGCGCGCAGCCGCCGCCTGGGAGACGCCGGCCGCCGGCGCGGCAGTATCCGAGCCCATGGCCGCCAGAGCCGCCGCCGCCAGGGCAGTGCCCGGCCCGCCCGTCTCGCCCGTGGAGCGGGCTCCGGCGCGGGGGTGGGCGGACGGGTGCGACTACACGCTCGAAGAGGTCGAGGCGGCCCTCGCCCTGGTGCGCAGCTTCGACCCTCCCGGTATCGCCTGCCGCGACCTGCGCGAGAGCCTGCTCCGCCAGATGGACTTCCGCGGTATTTCCCGGGATGCCCTCGCCCGCCGGGTGGTGTACGAGACCTGGGACCTCTTCATCCGCCGCCAGTTCCCGGCGGTGGCCAAGAAGCTGGGCGTCGAGCTGGCCGCTCTCGAGGAAGAGATCGACCTGATCCGCACCCTCGAGACCAACCCCGGCCGCAAGTTCTCGACCGAACGCCCGCACTACATCGAGCCCGACGTCTTCGTCCGGCGGGTCGGCGACGACTACATCATCCAGCTCAACGACGACGGCCTGCCGCGGCTGCGGGTCAGCCGCTCCTACCGGCGGATGCTGCAGTCGATGCGCAGCGAAGGGCGGCAGTCAGAAGCCCAGCAGTTCATCAAGGACAAGATCCGCTCGGCGGTGTGGCTGATCAAGAGCCTCGACCAGCGCCAGCGCACCATCTACAAGGTGGCGGCCTCGATCGTGCGCCAGCAGCGCGAGTTCCTCGACAGAGGGATCGATCACCTCCGGCCGATGGTGCTGCGCGACGTCGCGGAGGACATCGGCATGCACGAGTCGACGGTCAGCCGCGTGGTATCGAACAAGTACATTCACACCCCCCGCGGCCTATTCCCGATGAAGTTCTTCTTTCACAGCGGTATCGACCGCGAGTACGGAGAGAATATCTCTTCCCTGACCGTCAAACGCAAGATCGAGCAGATGATCCAGTCCGAAGACCCGAAGCGCCCGCTGTCGGACAGCGAGCTGATGAGAATCCTGAACCGTGAGGGGATCCAGATCGCCCGCCGCACCGTGGCGAAGTACCGCGACGAGCTGAGCATCCCTTCGTCCACAGACAGGAAACAGATCTTCTGAGGAACGCACCACGGAGAGCACATGAAGATCGACTACACCTGCCGCAATTTCCACCTGGACGATCGCCTGCGAAAATTCGTCGAGCAGAAGGTCCAGAAGGTCGTCAAGTTCGTCGACGAGCCGATCGAGGTCAAGGTCACCCTGGACGTCGAGAAGCACCGCTACATCGCCGAGCTCCACATCCATCACCGGCTCGGCGTGGTGCAGGCCACCGAGGAGACCGACGGCAACATGCAGGAAGCCATCAACCTGGCGATCGAGAAGGCCGAGAAGCAGGCCCGCAGGTCGCGCAAGAAGCTGGTCGACAAGCGTCGGCGCGGCGAGCGCAACGGCCAGCGCTGGCCGGTCGCCGTGCTGGAGCGTGACAGCATTGGCACCGGCGCTCCGCGCATCATCGAGTCTACCCACCTTCCGATCAAGCCGATGACCATCGACGAGGCGGCGCTCGAGCTCGAGATCTCGGACCACGGCTTCGTGGTGTTCCGCGATGCGACGAGCGACCGCCTGAACGTGCTCTATCGACGCAAGGACGATAACTACGGACTGATCGCTCCCGATGAGCCGTAGCGCCGCAACGCACTGGGTCCACCGGCGAGCGGAATGCGTCTCGGACCCCTAACCAGGCCGGATCTGATCTTCCCCGACCTGCCGGCCACCGACTGTAGCGGACTGCTGCGCGCGTTCGCCGATCGCGTGGCGGCGGCTGGCCTGGTGCGCGACGCCGAGGAGCTCTGGTCGCGGCTGCTGGAGCGCGAAAAGCTCGGCTCGACCGGCATCGGCCGCGGGGTTGCTATCCCCCATTGCAAGCTCGCCGGGCTTGGGTCGGGCATCGTGGCGATCGGCCTGGCGCACGGCGGCGTCGACTTCGGCGCCCCCGACGGCGCGCCGGTCTCGGTCTTCTTCCTCGTCATCTCGCCCCCCGAGGCGCCGGCCGAGCACCTGCAAACCCTGGCCACCATCTCGCGCTGGATCCGTGCCGACCGGCACACCGAGGCGCTGCGCGACCTCGAGGCGCCGCAGGCCATCTGGGACTTCCTGCAGGAGAGCGGCTGATGCAGAGACCACCCACCGCCGTGTTGCCGCACGCCGTCGAGGTCCGCGAGCTGCTCAGCGACGAGCTCGCGATCCTGGAGCTCAAAGTGCTGTCGGGGGAGTCGCACCTCGACAACCCGATCAGCCACCCGCGGGTGCAGAAGCCGGGGCTGGCGTTTGCCGGCTACTTCGCCTACATCAAGCCCGGACGCGTCCAGATCATCGGCGAGAGCGAGACCGAGTACTTGAAGACACTCGACGAAAGCGAGCGCCACCGCCGCTTCGAGGCGATCACCGGCCTGCCGGTGCCGGTCTTCGTCATCACCAAGGGGATCGCGCCGCTGCCCGGCTTCCTTTCCGCCTGCCAGAAGCGGGAGCTGCCGGTGCTCTCCTCGACCGCTCTCTCGTCGACGGTGATCAAGGCGATCAGCTATTTTCTCGAAGACCACCTGGTGCCTTCGACCTGCCTGCATGGGGTGCTGCTCGAGATCTATGGCCTCGGGGTTCTGCTGATCGGCGAAAGCGGCGTCGGCAAGAGCGAGTCGGCCCTCGACCTGATCACCCGCGGCCACAGCCTGGTCGCCGACGACCGGGTCAACGTCAAGCGCTATCCGAGCGGCGAGCTGGTCGGATTCAGCGAGGGGCCGCTGCGCCGGCACATGGAGCTGCGCGGCATCGGCATCATCAACGTCCAGGACCTGTTCGGCCTGGCCTCGGTGCGCGAGCGCAAGCCGATCGACCTGGTGATCGAGCTCGAGCACTGGCAGCCGGGGCAGGCCTACGACCGGCTGGGCCTGGACGAGTCGGTCTTTCACATTCTCGACGTGCCTTGCCCGTACATCCGCATGCCGGTGGCGATGGGCCGCAACGTGGGCATCCTGGTCGAGATCGCCGCCCGCAACCACGTGCTGAAGCTCCAGGGGCATCATTCGGCGCGGGAGTTCGTGCGCAAACTCGAGGCCGAGCTTGAGCGGAACCGCAAGACTCCCCCCGGATAAGCTGAAGCTCGTTCTGATCACCGGGCTTTCGGGCTCCGGCAAGAGCGTGGTCGCCAAGTGCTTCGAGGACCTGGGCTACTACACCGTCGACAACCTGCCGCTGCCGTTGCTGCGCCTGTTCCTCGAGCAGCGGCTCGATCTGGTGCGCGGCCATGACCGGATCGCGGTGGTGGCCGACGTCCGCGCCCCCGGCTTCGCCGAGGAGTTCCCGCGCTTGGTCGCCGACATCGACCGCGAGCAGACCCGTCCGACGCTGCTCTTCCTCGAGGCTTCCGACGAGGTGCTGGTGCGCCGCTTCTCCGAGACCCGTCGCCCGCACCCGCTGTCGCCGGACCGGCCGGTCTTCGAGGGCATCCAGCGCGAGCGCGAGATGCTCGCCCGGCTGCGCACCCGCGCCGACCTGGTCTTTGACACCAGCGGCTGGTCGATCCACGAGGTGCGTACCCAGGTCTATCGCGAGTTCGCAGGCGCCGGCCAGGAGCCCGGCATGGTGGTCTCGCTGGTCTCCTTTGGCTTCAAGCATGGCATCCCGCACGGTACCGACCTGCTGTTCGACGTGCGCTTCCTGCCCAACCCGCACTTCGTGCCCGGTCTCGCCGAGCAGACCGGACAGGACGAACAGGTGCAGGAGTTCCTGCGCCGGCAGCCCGACTTCCACGAGCTGGTCGAGCGGCTGGCCGGCCTGCTTGCCTATCTGCTGCCGCGCTATCGCCGCGAGAACCGGAGCTACCTCTCGGTGGCGGTCGGCTGCACCGGCGGCCGGCACCGGTCGGTGGCAGTGGCGGAGCTGCTCAAGCAGCGGCTGGAGGAAGCGGGCTGGTCCGGCGCGCGGCTGATCCATCGCGATATCGCGAGGTGAAGAGCTCCCCGGAGAGGTCGTCGCCTCGGAGGGCGCCAATGACGAGGCAAGAGCGCATAATGGTGGGGCGGAGGGGACAGTACCGCGGGGAGCGCGCGCAGCGGCTCAGCGGTAGCTGCCGCGGTGGAACGAGGAGATGATCGGTACCTTGATCCTGACCCATGGCGGGCTGGCGCGCGAGCTGCTTGCCGCCGCCCAGGTGATTGCCGGGCCGCTGACCGGCTTCGAGGCGCTGGCTCTGGACTGGAACGAGCGCTTCGAGGACGCCCGGGAGAGGGTGCGGGCGGCCCTTGCCCGTCTCGAGCAGGGCCAGGGGGTGCTCATCTTGACCGACATGTTCGGCAGCACGCCGAGCAACGTGGCCGCCACCTTCCTGGAACCGGGCAGGGTCGAGGTCCTGACCGGCGTCAATTTGCCGATGGTGACGCGCCTGGCCTGCCAGCCGGCGCGGCAGGGAGAGGACGTGGCCGAGGTGGCGCGCTGGCTCCAGGCCAAGGCGCACAAGAGCCTCTGTCTGGTAACCGATCTCGTGCCCGGAAGAAAATGCGAGAATATGCCGGTCCTTTCCGATACCTCGAAGCATGATTGAACGAGAGGTGGAGATCGTGAATCGGCTGGGCCTGCACGCGCGCGCCGCCGCCAAGCTGGTGCACACGGCAGGGAGCTTCAAGAGTCGCGTCACCCTCGCCAAGGATGGCGAGGAGGTCGATGCGAAGAGCATTCTGGGCGTCCTGCTGCTGGCGGCCTCCCAGGGCTCGCGGGTGAAGATTCGCAGCGACGGCCAGGACGAGGAAGATGCCATCGGCGCCGTGACCAACCTGATCGCCAACCGCTTCGACGAGGAGAGCTGATGAGCGAAGGACCGGAAAGCTCGTCGCTCGCCTCGCCGGCTTCGGAGCCAGGCGCACCGTCCCACTCGGCTGCGGCGTCAGCCGCGCCGATCCACCCAGCTGTGGCGTCAGCCGCAGCGATCCACCCAGCTGTGGCGCCGGCCGCAGCGATCCAACCACCGCCGGCGGCCGAGGCCGACTCGCCGGCCCCGGCCGCGGCGCATGGCATGCGGGTCTTCTATGGCCTGGGGGTCTCGAGCGGCGTCGCCATCGGCAGGGCAGTGGTCATCGAGACTCGCCTGCCGGACGTCTTCCGCGTGCCCCTGGCCGAAGAGCAGATCGAAGAGGAGGTGGCGCGGCTGCGGGTCGCGGTCGAGCACGCACGGCGCGACCTCGAGCACACCCGCGACCGGGTGGGGGAGGATCTGGGCAGCGACCTGGCGGCGATTTTCGACGCCCATATGCTGCTGCTCAAAGACGCCAAGTTCGTGGGGCGGGTCGAGGAGCGCATCCGCACCCAGCGGATCAACGCCGAATGGGCGGTGCGCAAGACCGTCGAGGAGCTCGACGAGCACTTCGCGCGCCTCGACAACGCCTACTTGCGCGAACGCAGCGCCGACCTGACCGACGTTTCCCGCCACCTGCTGCGCAGCCTGCAGGGCATCTCCCACCACAAGCTCGCGAAGCTGCCCAAGGACGTGGTCATCGTCGCCGACGACCTCACGCCGTCCGATGCCATCCGGATGGGCCGCGAGCGCGTCCTCGGATTTGCCGTCGAATCAGGCGGCCGCACCTCCCACACCACGATCATCGCGCGCTCGCTCAACCTGCCGGCGGTCGCCGGCTTGACGGGGGTCACTCAACTGGTGGCCGACCAGGTGCCGGTCATCGTCGATGGCGAGATCGGGGCGCTGATCGTCGAACCGACGCCGGAGGTCCTGGCGCAGTACCGGGCGCGGCGCTTCGATCTGCAGTGCCGAGACCAGGATCTGATGAAGACCCGCGAGCTCGCCGCGGCGACCCGCGACGGTGTCGAGATCGAGCTGATGGCCAACATCGACCTGCCGGAGGAGGTCGCCGAGGGCGCCTGCTATGGCGCCGCCGGCATCGGTCTCTACCGCAGCGAGTTCCTATACATCGAGAAGAGCCCCAGGCTGCCCACCGAGGACGAGCAGGTGGCACTCTATCGCCAGCTGGTCGAGGCGGTCGCGCCGCGGCCCGCGATCATCCGCACCTATGACCTGGGCGGCCGCAAGCTGGCGCGCGAAGTCATGGAGACGCACGAGGACAACCCGGTCCTCGGTCTGCGCGGGATCCGGCTGACGCTGGCGCGTCCGGACATCTTTCGCATCCAGGTCCGCGCCCTGCTGAGGGCCGGCCTGTTCGGCAACCTGTGGGTGATGCTGCCACTGGTGAGCTCGCTCGAGGAGCTGCGGCGTTTCCGCGCCCTGGCCGGCGAGGTATCGACGGAGATGGAGCGCGAGGGGGTGCCGTTCCGGCGCGATTTGCGGCTCGGGGTGATGATCGAGGTCCCAGCCGCCGCGATGATCGCCGACATCCTGGCGCGCGAGGTCGACTTCTTCTCGATCGGCACCAACGACCTCATCCAGTACTCGCTCGCCGTCGACCGCAACAACGAGCACGTCGCCGACCTCTATCAGCCGCTGCACCCGGCAATGCTGCGCATGCTGCGGTTCGTGATCGACAGCGCGCGCGGCGCCCACGTCGACGTCGGCATGTGCGGCGAGATGGCCGGCGACCCGCGCTGCGCGGTGCTGCTGGTGGGCATGGGTATGCGCCGGCTGTCGATGAGCCCGCGGCGCATCCCAGAGGTCAAGACCCTGATCCGCCGGATGTCCGCGGGGCGCCTCGCCGAGCTGGCCGACGCCTGCATGCGCCTGCACACCGCGGCCGAGGTGCAGCAGGAGCTGGAGGTTTTTCTCGATGCCGCCATCGCGCCGGGCGGCGCAGGATGAGCCCTAGCCCATGAGGAGGAGCCTGTAAATGCCGATCCAGATCGACGCGGAGGACCGCAGCGCGATAGCCAGACCGGCCCGCCCCGCCGCGTCCGCCGCATCGGCCGCGCGCCCCAGGGCGCTGGCGGCGCTGGCTGCACTGGCTGCACTGGCTGCAATTGGCGCGCTCGGCCTCCTTGCCGGCGGCATCGTCGCGTGCATCCAGGCGCCGCAGCCGGTGACCCCCAAGAGCGGTGGCGGGGTCGTGGTCGTCAAGGAAGCTCCGGCCGAGAGACCCGCGAGTCCCTCGCCGGCGCCGCCCGGCGCCGGCCCTGTCGCCAACCCCGTTGCCGCCGATTCCGCCGCGGCCCGAGCGGCGGCGGCACAGGCGGCGCCATCCCCGACCGTGTTCAGCGCCGCGCCGCCGTCGGCGCCGCCGGCCGCCGCGACCGAGACGCCCGCCGCCCAGGGGCGCGAGCCGGCGCGCGACAAGGCGGTGGTGATCTCCGTTCCGAGCACTCCAGGCGATCAGACGCCGAAGAGCCTGGTCGAGGCCGCCAAGGCCGAGCGGGCGCGGCGCGCCCAGGCGACGCGGCCCAAGATCGTGATCAACGACAAGACGCTCCACCACTACGCCGCCAAGGGCCAGATCACGGTCGCCGATCCCAAGAAGCAGGCCGCTGTCCCCCTGCCGGCGCCGGCGGCGCCGGCCCCGGCCGCCACAGCGGTGCACGACGAGCAGTACTGGCGCAAGGGAGTGCTCGAGATCCGGCTACGCTGGCGCAAGGCCACCGACCGCGTCAAGGAGCTCGAGCAGAGTGCGGCCGACTGGCGCCGGCGCTTCTACTCGCAGGACGATCCCTATGTGCGCGACGGCCAGATCAAGCCTTCCTGGGACCGCGCGCTCGACGAGCTGCGCCAGAACCGCGCCACCGTCGAGACCGCCAAGAAGGAGCTGGCCGACTTCATCGAGGCGGGACGGCAGGCCGGAGCGCTGCCGGGCTGGCTGCGCGAGGGCGTCGAGCAGGAGCCCAAGGAGGAGAAGCCGGCCGACATCTCGAAGGGCATCGAGACGCCGATCATGAACCCCAACGGATCCGAGCCGCCGGTCATGAAGGACAACGGCGGTCCCGGAGGAGCCTAGTGTCCCGCTCGGTTAGTTCGCCTGAACCCCCACCGGCGGTGCCGATCCCGAGGGATGCCGCAGCTTTCGCCTGTTGCGGCACTTCCGGCAAGTCGGAAACGGCGCTGCGATGTGGCGGTGGAGGCCTACTCGAAGCATCGATCGGATCGCCCCCCGCAACCCCTCGATCCCCTTCCCACCCCTCCGGAGGGGAAGGGGACGCCCCCTCCCCTGGCGTACCGAACAACTTCGTCTTAGCTGCCGGGGCCGCGGCAGTGGCGGGCGTGAGCGACGCTTCCGGCCGTGTCCGGCGGGTGTTCATCGAGACCTGGGGCTGTCAGATGAACGAGCTGGACAGCCAGCGCATGGCTGGCCAGCTCATGCAGCAGGGCGTGCTGCCAACCCGCCGGCCCGAGGACGCCGACGTCATCCTGCTCAACTCCTGCAGCGTGCGGGAGAAGGCGGAGCACAAGGTCTACTCGCGGCTGGGCGAGTACCGCCTGCTCAAGAGACGGCGCTCCGGCCTGCTCATCGGGCTCTGCGGCTGCGTGGCGCAGCAGGAGGGGCACCGCGCCCTCGAGCGGGTGCCAGACCTCGATTTCGTGCTCGGCCCGGCCCGCGTCGGCGAGCTCAACCAGGTGGTGGCCCACGCCCGGGCGGGCCGGCGGGTGGTCGCGACCGGCTTCCCGGAGCAGCGCGCCTACGACATCGACGCGGTCGCCCGCCACGGCGAGCACAAGGGGATGGTGACGATCATCGAAGGCTGCGACAAGAGGTGCACTTTCTGCATCGTGCCGCAGACCCGCGGTCCGGAGCGCAGCCGGCCGCTGGCCGAGATCACCGCCGAGGTGGAGCATCTGCTCGACTACGGCTTCGTCGAGATCGAGCTGCTCGGCCAGACGGTCAATCACTGGCGCGAGCCGGACGGCGGCCTCGACTTCGCCGACCTCCTCGAGCGCGTCGCCGCGCTGCCCGGCTTGCGGCGGCTGCGCTTCATCACCTCCTATCCGCGCGACTTCACGCCGCGCATGGTGGAGCAGGTGGGCAGGCGCGAGAACATTTGCCCCTACCTGCACCTGCCGGTTCAGTCCGGGTCGGACCGCGTCTTGCGGCGCATGGGACGCGGCTACACGCGCTCCGCCTACCTCGATCTCGTGACGCAGCTGGGCCGGGCGCGTCCCGGCCTGGCCCTATCGACCGACCTGATCGTTGGTTTCCCCGGTGAGACGGAGGACGACTTCAGGGAAACTCTCGATCTGGTCCGCGAGGTGCGTTTCGCCTCGATCTACGCCTTCCTCTACTCGCCGCGGCCGGGCACGGCGGCCCCGCGGCTCGACGGCGCCGTCGCCCGCGAGGTCGCCTCCGAGCGACTGGCCCGGCTCTTCGAGCTGCAGGACGGAATCCAGCGCGAGATCAATGCGGCCCTGGTCGGGGAGGAGCTCGAGGTGGTGGTCACCGGCTGGGGCAAGCAACCGGGAATCCAGACCGGCCGCAGCTCGTGCCACCGCGTCGTCCACTTTCCCGCCGCACCGGCCGCCGCCCTGGCGCCCGGCCAGCTCGCCCGCGTCCGCATCGAATCCGCCCTTCCTCACAGCCTCCTCGGGGACCTCGTCTCGCCGCGCCGCGAAGCGCCGTAGGTTCCCGCGCACTACGCTTGTGCCCCCGCGGGAAGGGGTTCAGAATAAGCCGCATGAGTGACGCTGCTGCCGAACTGCGAGTCGAGATCAAGGGGCTGATGCTGGACCCTTCATCGAACGTGCCAATCGTCATCCTCCGAGATGTCGAGAATCAGCTCTTCCTGCCGATCTGGATTGGCATCTCCGAGGCGCAGGCCATCGCCTCGCGCATCGAGGGGCTCGAGCCGCCGCGGCCGATGACCCACGACCTCCTGCGGTCGGCGGTAGAGCGCCTCGGCGGAACCGTGCTCAAGATCGTCATCTCCGACCTCAAAGAGAACACCTTCTTCGCGGTGATCCACGTGCAGCAGGGCGGCGAGACCCTGCTGCTCGACTCCAGGCCGAGCGATGCGATCGCCCTCGCGCTGCGCACCAGCGCGCCGATCTTCGTGCTGCAGTCGGTCCTCGATCAGGCCCAGGCCGTCGACCTGGCCAGCAAGGCGACCGATCAGGAGAAGCTCAAGAAATGGCTGGAAGAGATCAGCCCCGAAGACCTTGGCAAGTGGACCATGTAGAGCGACCTCATCTTGCTGATAACCCATTTATTTTCATATACTTAGACAAATTGTCGGCGCGCCGACATCAGTTCCGGAGAAGCCGGCAAGAAGGGGACGCCCCCTCCCCTGGCGCACCGACGAATTTCATTTTAAACCCAGTACCGGTGCCTTGACCCTGCCTCCGGCGTCCCTTACACTCCCGGCCGTCGATGATCATCGCGATCGCGAACCAGAAGGGCGGGGTAGGGAAGACCACCACCGCGATTAATCTGGCCGCCGGGCTGGCAAGCAAGGGCATGAAGACCCTCCTGCTGGATCTCGATCCGCAGGCCAACAGCTCGATGTCGTTCCTGGATATTCGCCAGCTCAAGGCGAGTGTCTACGACGCGCTGACCGACGACGGCGTGCATCTGGCCGACATCATTCGGCCGGCCGAGAAGATGGGCAACCTGCATATCGCGCCGTCGACCATCGCGCTGGCCAAGATCGAGGCCAAGCTGGTCGGCGAGCTCGACAGCCACTACCGGCTGAAGGACGAGCTGCAGCGTGTCCAGGACGGCTTCGACTACGTCGTCATCGACACACCGCCCACCCTCGGCATCATCACGGTCAATGCTCTCGTCGCCGCAACGCACGTTCTGATTCCGATCCAGGCTAGCTACTTCGCTCTCGAAGGGACCGACGACCTGCTCGAGACGATCGACAAGATCAAGGTCCGGGCCAATCCCCAGCTGCAGCTCCTCGGCGCGCTGATCACGATGTACGACAAGCGGACCCTACTGGCCAAGGACATCCTCGAGCAGATTCAGAATGTCTTCGGGGTCAAGGTGTTCAGCACCGTGATCACCAAGAGTGTCCGACTCGAGGAGAGCCCGGCCTACCGGGAGTCGATCTTCACGTTCGCGCCGAGGTCGACAGGCGCTTACGAGTACTACAAGCTCTCCGAGGAGGTCCTGAGCCGTGTCTGATCCATCTCGGCCAACGTTCCCACCAGTGCCGCCGGCAAGTCGCAAACGCGGACTCCCGATGCAGGTCAAGATGCGGCACGATACCCACTTCGTGGAAGAGCTGGCCGGACGCCACGAAACGACGGTTGGGAAGATGCTTCCGCTGTCGGCGATCGAGCCCGATCCGGATCAGCCGCGGACGTCGATGGGCGACCTGGGCGACCTGGTGGCCTCGATCCGGGCCAAGGGAGTGCTCGAGCCGATCCTGGTCCGACCGCGCCCATCTTCGCGCGGCGATGCGCCCACGGCGCCGATCTACCGCATCATCTCCGGCGAGAGGCGTTACAGGGCGGCCCAGGAAGCCGGCCTCTTCGAGGTGCCGGCGATCGAGATGGAGGTCTCCGAAGAGGAGGCGCTCGAGATTGCCCTGATCGAGAACCTCCAGCGCAAGGACCTGACCCCATTCGAGGAGGCCGAGGGCTACCGGCTGCTTGCGGAGCGCCATCAATACACCCACGAGGAGATCGCCGAGGCGGTGGGGAGGTCGCGCACGGTGGTCACCGAGAGTTTGTCGCTGCTGCAGATCCCGCCCCGCGCCCGCGACGCGGTGCTGGCGCTCGGTCTCACCTCGAAGTCGCTCCTGCTCGAGGTGCTGAAGGCGGGGAGCGAAGAGGAGATGATCCGCCTCCTCGAAGAAGTGGCCCGTCTGGGCCTCAGCCGCGACGACCTGCGCCGCCGGCTGCGTCAGGAGAAGGGACCGGCCGGCCGCCGCAAGCCCTATGTCTTCCGCTTCAAGTCACCCGACAAGAGCTACAGCCTGGCCCTCAGCTTTCGCCAGAGCGAAGTCGACAAGACCGACCTGATCAAGGCCCTCGAACAGATCCTGAAAGAGCTGCGCCGCGATCGGAGCTAGCGAAGCGAGGGCGAGAGGCAGGGCTCCCCGTTTCCGGCTGTTTGAATTCCCGCCTGCCGCAGAGGGTGAGGTCGTGGGGGAGCGTCGGAGGCCTAACCGGCAGCGGGGCTTTGCGGCCTGCATGAGAGGCTCGAGATCCGGTCGAGCACGAAGAAACCCCAGCCAAAGAACCCTCTCAGCAAGTCGCCCTAAGCAGGGAATGTTATGTCAGCCGGCGGCGAGATCCACGGACGGGAAGAGTGCCGGTCCGAGCCGCCAACCAGAGGACCGAGTCGGCCCCATATCGCCGCTGGTTGACATAATATGTCTTATCGGACGTTGTGGAGAACGGGGGATGGGACCCGCGGAAGTGGTAATTCATCAGCGCTCGTCAGCGCTCCACTCGGCTGCCAGATCCTCGTCCTCCTCCAGCCGCAGCTTCGCCAGCTCGACGCCCTCTGGCAGCGCACCTTCCAGCTGGCCGCGGACCCACCGCACCAGCGCTTCGCTAGACGGGATCGTCCTCCCGTCCGCGAAATCCGGCAGCGCCATGTTCAGATGCTGGTGGTCCAGCCGCTCGAGGACCCGCTCGCCGACCAGCCCGTCGAGCCGGCCCAGGTCGACGACGAAACCGGTCAGCGGATCGACCGGCCCGCGCACCGTGACGAAGAGCCGGTAGTTGTGCCCGTGCCCGGGCGAATTGGCGCATTTCCCGAAGCGGGCCCGGTTCTCCTCCTCGCTCCACTCGGGCCGGTGATAGCGGTGACTGGCGCTGAACCGGTAGCGCCGCTCGAGCCCGACCTTCATCGCTCCTCCCGCCCGCCGCGGCCGCTCCCGCCCGCACTCCAACTTCCGCCCCCGGCGGGCACCGGCCTGCCGCGCCAGAGCTGCGAGCCGCCGGTCACCTCAACCCACGAACCGGTGGCGAAGTCGCAGGTCAGCAGGAACTCGACCGCCCTGGCCACGTGCGCGGGCGCGCCCAGCCGCTTGAGCAGCGTCCTCTCCCGCATCCGCTCGCGCTCCTCGGGCGTCGTCCCTGGCGGCGGCAGCACCGGCCCGGGCATCACCCCGTTGACCCGGTAGCGCGGCGCCATCGCCTTGGCGAGCGCCCTGACCAGCGGCATCAGCGCCGCCTTGGCCACGCAGTGGGCGAGGTAGCCGGTCCAGAGCTCGACTCCGCCGGCATCGCCGATGGCGATCAGGTCTCCCCCGCTCTCTCCCCGCCGCCGCTCCAGCTGCTGCGCGAGCAGAAAGAAAGCGCGCGCGTTGAGCGCGAAGACTCCGTCCCAGTCTGCCGCCGTCGTCGCCTGGAACGTGCGGTTCACGAACGACGCGGCGGCGTGAACCACCGCGTCCGGTGCCTCGCCGGCCGCGGCGCAGGCGGCAAAGAGAGCTTCCGGCCCCTCGGCATGGGAAAGGTCGGCGGCAAAGGCGGCCCCGCCCGCCGGCAACCGGCTGGCGAGCTCCACCGCCTGGCCAGCGCTCTGGTGGTAATGGACCAGCACCCGGGCGCCGAGGGTCGCGAGGTGGCGGCTGATCTCGCCGCCCACGCGCCGGGCGCCTCCGGTGACCAGAATGGTCCTTCCTGCCAGCACCTTCTCAGCCGCCATCAAGGCCTCCCCGCCGGTCCGTGGCCCCGCGAGCCGGCCTTCCGCAGCCTGCCGGCGCCGTGGCGATGAGAGCTGAGCAAGGCATGAGCAGATCCTTATAATGCGGTTCGTGCGCGTCCGCCTCAACCGCTACATCATCTCGGAGATCATCGGACCCCTGGGGCTGGGGTTTCTAGTCTATACCTTCATCCTGCTCCTTCGCTTCCTCTTCCAGTCGGCCGAGATGATCATCCGCCGCGGCCTGGCGGTCTCGGTGGTGGGCAAGCTGCTGCTGGTGAGCCTGCCCAACATCGTCGTGCTGACCCTCCCAATGTCGTTGCTGTTCGCCATCCTGATCGCGATCGGCCGCCTCTCCTCGGACAGCGAGCTCATCGCCATGCGCTCGAGCGGCATTAGCCTGCTGTCGCTCTACCGCCCGGTCCTGCTGCTGTCGGCCGTCTTTACCGTCCTCAACACCCTGCTCATGGTCGAAGTCCTGCCCTGGGGTAACCACTCTCTGCAGCAGCTGCGCCTCGAAATCGCGACCCAGACCATGAACCAGCAGGTCGAGCCGCGGGTCTTTTACCAGGAATGGGCGGACAAGACCCTCTACGTCTTCGATGCGCCGCCGCCCGGCAAGCACTGGAAGGGCATCTTCCTCGCCGAATCGGTCCCCAATACGCAGCAGAGTCAGATCACCATGGCCGACAGCGGCGAGGTCAGGGTCGATCCCAGCGGCGAGCTGGTGATCCTCCATCTCACCAACGCCTTTCGCCACAGCGTGGATCTCCACACCGGTTTCCGCTACGAGATCAACCACCAGAAGGAGCTCGACGTCGTGCTGGAGGACCAGTTCAGCAGCGATCAGCGGGCCCGGATATCGGTCTCAAAGGGTGTCCGCGAGCTCGACCTGGGCGAGCTTTGGAAGCTGCGCGCCGACCCGCATGCGACGGTCGAGCAGCGCAACCTCGCGGCGGTCGAGCTCCACAAGAAGTTCTCGATCCCGTTCGCCTGCTTGGTGTTCGGCCTCTTCGCACTGCCCTTGGGCATCAACAACCGGCGCGGCGGCAAGGCCTCCGGGTTCGCCATCTCGATCGGCGTCATCATCCTCTACTACGTCATGCTCAACAACGGCGAGGAGGCGGCGCGCTTCGGCAAGTTCCCCGCCTGGCTCGCCATGTGGATGCCCAACCTGCTGCTCGCCGCCGTCGGGCTCTTCCTGCTCGCCCGCCGCAACCGCGACAAGGGTCTCCTGTGGAGCCGCATCGATCGCTGGGTGCGGATGGACGTCTGGAGACGGCTGCGCTGGTTCCAGAGCAAACGGCGTGAGCGCGAGCTCAAGGCGGCGGCGCAGCGCGGCCGGCCGGCCGCCGGCGTAGGTGCGCGCCCAGCGTTCGGCTCGGAGATCGAGGAGCGGCGGGTCCTGCTGCGCCTGCCGCGGCTACGGATCCGCTTCCCCAACCTGCTCGACCGCTACGTCGGAGCGCTCTTCACCCGGATCTTCTTCCTGGTGCTGCTTTCGGGAGTGGCGCTCTTCGTGATCTTCGACCTCAACGAGCTCATCGACGACATCCTCAAGAACAAGGTTCCGCTGGCGCTCGTGCTGCGGTATTACAAGTATCTGTCGCTGCAGATCTTCTACCAGATCTCGCCGATCCTGGTGCTGGTGACAACCCTGATCACCTTCATCCTGCTCGCCCGCACCAACGAGATCGTCGCCTGCAAGGCATTGGGCATGAGCCTCTACCGGCTTGCCTTGCCCGCCGTGGTGGGCGCGGCGCTGATCACCGCGCTCTGCGGCTTCCTAGAGTCGGGGGTGCTGCCGGCGGCCAACGAGAAGGTCGCCCAGGCCAAGGACCGCATCCAGGGACGCCAGACCCCGCGCTCCTACCGCCGGGCCGACAAGCAGTGGCTGTTCGGCCAGGGGCGGTACATCTACAACTACCTGCACTACGACCCGACGCAGAAATCGCTGCAGCGGCTGCAGGTCTTCGACTTCGATCCCGCCCACCACCTGGCGCGCCGCCTCTACACCGACGGCGCCACCTATGTCGGCGGCGCCTGGGTCTTCACGCGCGGCTGGGCACGCTCCTTCCAAGGCGTCAACAACCATTGGGAGCACTTCGACGAGCCGCGCATCGTCCGCTTTCCGGAGACCCCGAGCTACTTCGATTCGGAGATCCGGCCACCCGACCAGATGGGCTACCGCGAGCTCAATGGGTACATCGAGGAGCTCAGGGACAGCGGCCAGCCGGTGCCCGAGCTGCAGGTCAGCCTCTACGAGAAGGTGGCCTTCCCCGCCATCTCCTTCGTCATGGCCCTGGTGGCACTCCCCTTTGCCTTCCGCATCGGGCGTCAAGGCGCGCTGTACGGCATCGGCCTGTCGGTGATCCTCGGCATGTTCTTCATGGCCATTTACGCCTTCTTCACCAAGCTGGGCGAAGCCGGCGCCCTCCCTCCCCTGCTCGCCGTCTGGAGCCCTGGCACCGTCTTTGCCATCCTCTCTGTCTACCTCTTCCTCGGCGTCAAGACATGATCGGCGGGACGCGGAGTCTTCCTTCCATGACTCCTCCTGCGGAGCTGCCGCGGCTGCTGGTCCTGGGCTGTGGATTCGCCGGCTATTCGCTGCTTTCGCGGCTCGATCGCCGGCACTGGCAGATCACCCTCCTGAGCCCGCGCAACTACTTCCTCTTCACGCCGCTCCTGCCGTCTGCGGTCAGCGGCTCGGTCGAGTTCCGCAGCATCCTCGAGCCGGCGCGGCGGCGCCTTCCGGGAGTGCGGCTGGTCGAAGGCACGGCCGAGCGGATCGACTGGGAAAAGCGGCGGGTCCATGGCACCGCGGCGGTTGGCAGTGAAGCCTTCAGCCTCGCCTTCGACCACCTGCTCATCGCGGTGGGGGCGGCGGTCTCGACCTACGGTATCCCCGGCGTTGCCGAGCATGCGGTCAAGCTCGCCAGCGTCGAAGGCGCGCAGGCGATCCGCCGCGGCATCCTCGAGCAGTTCGCGCGGGCGGAGATCCCCGGTTTGAGCGCCGAGCAGATTGCCGAACGGCTGCGGTTCGTCGTCTGTGGCGGCGGGCCGACCGGGGTCGAGGCGGCGGCCGAGATCCACGACCTCCTCCACCACGAGCTGCGCCGCGACTACCCGGAGCTCGCTCCCTTGGCGCGCGTGGTACTGATCGAGGCGCTCGAGCGCCTGCTCACCGGCTTCGACTCGGCGCTCGCCGCCTACGCCCACCGCCACTTCCTGCGCGAAGGAATCGAGGTCCGCACCGGCGAGGCCGTCGTCCGACTCGAGCCCGGGCGCGTTCATCTGCAGAGTGGCGAGGTCCTGCCGAGCGGATTGATCCTATGGTCCGGAGGCAACACACCGGTGCCGCTGGTGGAGAGCCTGGGCGAGCCGACCGAGCGCGGCCGGCTGCTCGTCGACAACTGTCTCCGCCTCTCCGCGCGCGATCGAGCGTATGCGGCCGGCGATTGCGCAATCCACGCCGCTCAGCCGCTGCCGGCCACCGCCCAGGTCGCCCAGCAGCAAGGCAGATACCTGGCGCGGCTGCTCGAGCGCCAGCGCTCCGGCAAGACGGTGAAGCCCTTCCGCTTCCGCTCGCAGGGGATGCTCGCCTACATCGGCGCCGGCCAGGCGCTGGCCGACCTGCCCCAGGTGAAATGGAGCGGCCGCACTGCCTGGCTCTTCTGGCGCTCCGTCTACCTGACCAAACTGGTCAGCCCCGCCAACAAGGTCAAGGTGCTCTTCGACTGGCTGAAGGCGCGCCTGTTCGGCCGCGATCTGAGCCGCTTCTAAAACGATCGATTTTCCTGACGTCTCGCTTCGCCTCTTGGCGGGCGCGGCCCCGCGGGTGGGCCTCAACTCGCGGGTGTGAAGCGCAGACCGGGGTTATTGCGGGCACTCTTCAAGAATGCCGCAACGTCCTGGACCAGGCCCGCGCTGGCCTTCTCGATGCGAGCCGCGTTGCAGAAGACGAGGAGTGCCGCCATGGCGTCGACATGGAACTGGCGCGACTCGAAGATCGCCAGCATCTCTTCGGCAAGCCGGCGCAGCTCGACGGTCCGCCCCTGCTGTGCGTAGACACCTGCAAGGTCGAGCGCCACCAGGGCGGCATCGTAGTCGAGCTGGAGCTCGAAGTAGGCGTCCCGCACCTCGCGAAATGCCGCCTCCGCCTGGTCGAGCCGGCCCAGGCCCTGAGAAACGCAGCCTTCGAGCCAGCGCAGACGCAGCAGGTTCATGCGGTCGCCCATCTTGAGATACAGGGGGCGGGTGTGAAACAGCAGCGCGAATGCCTCCCGCGAGCGGCCGCAGACATTGAGAGTGAAAATCAGGTTGTGGCGCACCGTGAGGAACAGCCGCGGGTCTTCGTGCGGGTCGAGCAGGTCCAGGGCGCGCCGCAAGAGCGACATAGCCTGCTGCGCATCGCCCGCCTCGTTGAGCACCGTCGCCTTCTGATTCAAGGCCCGTCCCAGCAAGTTCCACTGCCCGAGCTTGCGGTAGATCACGATCACCCGGTCGAGCAGGTGGCAGGCTTCGGCAAACTGCCGCTGGTCCTTGCGCAGCGAAGCTTTGAGGTCGAACACGCGCGCCCGGTCGAGCAGACCGGCGCGTCCCCCTTCCCCGAGCAGCTCCTCGGCCGCCGCGAAGCCGCGCTCCGCTCCGACCAGATCATGGTTGATGCGCTGCGCATTGCCAAGCTGAGCCCAGGCACGGGCCTTCAGGTTCTGCAGCTGCTCGCCGCCCGGGTCGCCATCGCGCGGGTCACCGCCGAGCATAGAAGCGACGGCGACCGCCAGGCGGCCCAGCTCGATCGCTCTGGCCGGCTCCCGGAAACCTTGCTCGTGGCAGGCGTTGATCAAGTTCTCGCAGAGCATCCGATCGCCGAAGCGGGCACTGTTGCGCACCAGCAGCTGCTGGTGTGCCGGCGGGTGCTCCATCAGCTCTTCGAACAACTCGAGCCCGCGCGCGCGTTCGTCGGCGACCGTAGCCTCCTTGGCGGCAACCCGCGAAAAGACCCGATCGAGCACCTGGTCGTAGGCAGCCTCGTCGATCCTGGAACCAGCCGGATCGTCAGGGGCGTCCCGGCGAGCGGAGCTCGCGGCAGCAACCGCCATCGCGAGCGTCTCCCTACCCGCGCCACCCAAGGAGTCCGCCGTGGGAGCGTCGTCGACGGCCTCTCGAGCCGGCGCCGGCGCCATCCCTTGCCGCCAGTCGCCGTCGCCGGGCTCGACACTGAAATTCCAGCTCTGCCGCGCCGCCTCCTGGCACAGCGGACAGCGCCCGAGAAGGTGGCGGAGAACCCGGCGCATGTCGCGCGAAGTCAACCTCCCTTCCGTGAACTGGTGAATGACCTCGGGCGTCGGATGCTCCTCCACCGCCGCCGCTGCCGTCGCCGCGGCCGGAGGATTGGCCGGCCCCTGCCTCTTCTTGCGGGTAACCGAACCTACCGTGCCTACACAGACCTCGCGCTCTTCGGTCATGGCTCTTTTTTCCTACCCAGGCCCGTGGCCGCGAGCTGCCGAGTCAGAGCGGCCAGGCAGCGCGTCGTGGTCTTGCTGATGCTGCTCGGGCTGTACCCGAGCCGCTTCGCCACCTCCGGCGGCTCGAAACCGTGGCGATAGCGCAGAGACAACAGGGCGCGGCAGCGCTCGGGCAGGCGCTCGATCGCGTTGGCGAGATCGCGCCGCAGATCATCGTCCTCCTGGGCCGGCGCCTCCGCCAGGCACTCCAAGACGGCGGCGTCGACGGCGTCGTAGAGCTTGCGCCGGTGCTCGCGCCAGTAGAGCAGGCACTTATTGCGTAACGTCCCCATCAGCCAGGCCTCCGGGTCGCGGATACCGCCGCGCTGGTAGACCAGCGCCAGCAGGGCCTGCTGCACGATGTCCTCGGTGTCCTGAGGAGGGATGCGGTAGCGCGCGAAGAGCGCCTTCATGCGAGGCCGGACTGCCGCCAGGAACTGCTCGAGCTGGCTTTCGGCTTGGGTGGGGTCGAGAGCGTTCATCAGGGTAGTGTGTTTAAGCTTTTCGGCACACTACCACTTTACCTGGACCGCTGTCCAGCACAATAGTGCCCGCACCCCGAAGACCTCAGGATCGGACTGGGCGGTGCTCCCCCCCGCCAATCGAGCTCACGCGGAGACTTGCCGAGGGCTCAACGCGGCGGACGCCGGAGCGAGCGTGCCCCGCAGGCGGGGCGCAGCGCGCCGGGCGGATCAACCGTTGCCGTCGATCTGGGCGCTCGCATCCGTCCACAGGCGGACGAGGAAGTCCCAGATCGGGTTGGAATGCCGCGTCGCGGCGGTCGTCGATCCCTGTTTGCTGCGCCCCTGGCTGGCAAGCGCCTCCGAGAACGGCAGGAGCAGGGAGGCGACGACGAGGGCGGCGGCGGTGCGGCGGACGATGGGGCACGACATAGTGCGTCTCCTGAATGGCATCCCGGCGCGACAGGCGGCGGGGGCGATGACCGTGCTATTAAGAAGGTTTCCGCTGGCCCCGTCCCAGAGACATCACGTCCGCCGACGCGGGCGGGTCTGCTGGCTTGCCGGGGGTGTCGAGGCTGGCCCGGTCCAGGCAAACGCCCCCCGGCCCGCCAGGCCGGCGGGAAGGCGGGGTTCGCCCCCGGGGGCATGATCGACCATGAGCGCCGGTTCTGCCGTGCTGCGCTCGGGACGAGCCTTATTGCAGGGGGTTCGCTACTGGTGTGAGCTCGGGGCTGGCTCAGGGCGAGCACAGTGCCGGCTCACTGGCTCACTGCGCCACTGGCTCACTGGCCTCAATCGTCGCGCTCGATCTTTTGGGCGGCGCCGCGCCCTTTGGCACCCACCTCGGGCGCCGAGGTCACCAGCGGCTCGGGCAGGCTCCGCTCCTTGGGCACCGCGCGCCGCGGCCCGCCGCGAAGGTCGGGTGCGCCGGCTCCCGATCCGCCGAGCAGATCCGAGGGCTTGGCGGGCCGCGACCCGGCAAGAAGCTCGGACCCGACGGGCTCGGACGCCGCGGCTGACGACTCGCGGGGCTCGCGGGACCCGCCGGCGTCGGCTTGCGCCTGGCGCTGGAAGCGGGCACCGAGCAGCCGCTCCGAAAGCGCCGCCAGACAGCGGTGGGTGACCTTGCGGATACTCGACTGGCGGTAGCCGGTTCGTTCCGCCGCCTCGGCGGTGCTGCATCCCAGTCCGTACCGCAGGCGCAGGACCGACCGGCAGCGGTCGGGCAGCTCCGACAGCAGAGTGTCGAGGTCGGCGCGCAGGTCCGAGCGCTCCTGATCCGGGGTCTCGGCCTCGGCGAGCAGCTCGAGGATGGTGCTGTCGACCAGGTCCCACAGCCTGCTCCGGTGCTTCCGCCAGTAGATGATGCAGCGGTTGGCCAGAGTGGCCAGCAGCCAGGCTTCCGGATTGCGGATGGTCCCGGACTTCGAGACCATGATGAGGAAGGTCTCCTGCAGCAGGTCGTCGGCGTCCTGGAGCGGGATCCGGTGCCGCCAGAGGACCCGCTTCAGCTTCGGCTCGACGTTGTGGAGGATCTGCTCGAGCGACTGCTCCTCGACGGGCGGGACAGGTGGCACCTGGTAGCTCATGCGCGTAGGCAAATATGTCTATTCAAAACTTACCAAGTTTCAACGGCGCTGTCTAGGGCCGATTCCCCGATTCCCTCGGCCTTTTCCCCCTTCTCCAGCTCGCCGACCGCGCCCCTCCGGACCGCTTTCGCCGCACTCCCGCCTCGATCCCGTCTCGTCGCTCATCCAGCCCCAGCCACAGCTCAGGGCTTCCGTTCGAAGCCCACCGCCAGCAGCTGTCGCGTCAGAGCGGCGAGGCAGCGGTTGGTGACCTTGCGGATGCTCGAGTTGCGGTAGCCCATCTGCTCGGCGACCTCGCTCGGACCGTAGCCGAGACCATAGCGGAGCCTGAGGAGTGAACGGCAGCGCAGGGAGAGCCGCGACAGCACCCGGTTGAGGTCGAAGGTCAGCTCGTTCTTCTCCTGCATCGGCGCCTGCGGGGCCGAGATCAGATCCAGGATCGCCGAATCGACCGCCTCGCAGAGACTGCCCCGCCGTTTTCGCCAGTACATGATACACTTCTTTTTTACCGTTCCAACCAGCCAGTTCTCCGGGCTGCGGATCTTTTCCCACTTGTAGAGCAGCGTCAGCTGCGCATCCTGCAGGATGTCCTCGGCGTCCTCCGGCGGCACCTCGAAGTTGCGCAGCACCCGCTCCAGTCGCGGACGACTGCTTTTTAGCAAGTTGTTTAGTGCTTCCCTAAGTTCGGGGTGGTCCAGAGTCGCCATAGAAACTCAAGAGCCGAAGTTGGCGCCGCTAGGCTAACACCGCCGTTCGTTCCCTGTCCAGGTGACTGGAACCTGACGGTGGCCTCTCCTCAGCCAATGGGCGCGGCTCTTGCGCCAAATGTTACCTGGGCGCCTCCGCGGGCGTTGCGATCTCGTCGCCACGTGCCGTCCTCGGCTGAGGACGGGCCAGGGCTCCCCCACCGACACCCCGCTTGCCGCTACCGCCGGAGGCCCGCCGGAGTATCCTGGCCTGGCGCTGGCCTCTCCCCGCCGCCGGGGCACCGACGATCCTCGCCTCGAGCTCAGCTAGGTCCCCTCCTCCCACGAGTCGAGGTAGCGCTCCTGCTCCGGCGTCAGCACCTGCAGCGGGATTCCCATCGAGACCAGCTTGAGCCGCGCCACCTCGCGGTCGACCTCGAGCGGCACCCGATGCACCGCGACCGCCAGCCGCTCGCGGGATTTGGCGATCATCTCCGCGGCCAGCGCCTGGTTGGCGAAGCTCATGTCCATCACCGCCGCCGGGTGTCCCTCGGCCGCCGCGAGGTTGATCAGCCGCCCCTCGCCCAGGACGTTGATCCGCCGTCCCCCCTCGAGCCTGAATTCCTGCACGAACGGCCGCACTTCGCGGCTCGATTCGGCCAGGTCGCGCAGCGCGGGCAGGTCGAGCTCGACGTCGAAGTGGCCGCTGTTGCAGACGATCGCGCCGTCGTGCATGCGCTCGAAGTGCTCCCGCGCGATGACGTGCTTGTTGCCGGTCACGGTGACGAAGATGTCACCGAGGGCGGCGGCTTCCACCATCGAGGTGACTCGATAGCCATCCATCACCGCCTCCAGCGCCCGCACCGGGTTCACCTCGACTACGATGACGTTGGCCCCCATGCCGTCGGCACGCGAGGAAACGCCGCGGCCGCACCAGCCGTAGCCGACGACGACCAGGTTCTTGCCGGCCAGCAGGGTGTTGGTCGCGCGGATGATGCCGTCGAGCGTGCTCTGTCCGGTGCCGTAGCGGTTGTCGAAGAGGTGTTTGGTCTCCGACTCGTTGACCGCGATGATGGGGATCTTGAGCGCGCCGTCGCGCGCCATGGCGCGCAGACGGATGACGCCGGTGGTGGTCTCCTCGGTGCCGCCGCGGATCTGCTGCAGCAGGTCCTGCCTCTCCTTGTGGAGCATCGAAACCAGGTCGGCGCCGTCGTCCATGGTGACGTGCGGGCGGGTCTCGAGCGCCGCGGCGAGATGGCTGTAGTAGGTCGCATGGTCCTCGCCCTTGCGGGCGTAAACCGGGATGCCGTAGTCCTCGCACATGCTGGCCGCCACCTCGTCCTGGGTGGACAGCGGATTGCTGGCGCAGAGCGTCACCTCGGCGCCCCCCGCCTGCAGCGTGCGCATGAGGTTCGCGGTCTCGCTGGTGACGTGCAGGCAGGCGGCGATGCGGACGCCGGCCAGCGGCCGCTCCCTGCTGAAGCGTTGGCGGATGATGGCCAGCACGGGCATTGCCTCGTCGGCCCATTCGATGCGCAGCTTGCCGGCACCGGCCAGCCGCGGATCGGCGACATCGGAAGGCACAGTCGTGGTCATGATGCAGCTCCGTTCTCCCGCGGCGCAACGGTCTTGCGGCGCGGTTTTATGCAAGGTGATGGATGGGGTCTGGCGGCAGCGTGACGCGCCACGATCATTCAGTCATTCAGAGAGGGTCAGGTCGCGGCGGCCAGCGACGGCACGCCGGCCAGACCCGCCGCCGCCCGCAGCATCGCCGCGCGGCTGGTGTCCTCCCAGCTGAAAGTTGCTTCATCGCGCCCGAAGTGGCCATAGGCCGCCGTCTGGCGGTAGATCGGCCGCCGCAGGTCGAGGAAGCGGATGATCTCGCCGGGGCTCATGGGGAAATGTTCGCGCACCAGCCGCTCGATGCGCCGGTCGCCGATCGTGCCCGAGCCAAAGGTGTCGACGCGGACCGAGACCGGCTCGGCGACGCCGATGGCATAGGCAAGCTGCACCTCGACGCGGTCGGCGATGCCGGCAGCTACCAGGTTCTTGGCGATGTAGCGCGCCATGTAGCACGCCGAGCGGTCGACCTTGGTCGGATCCTTCCCGGACAGCGCGCCGCCGCCGTGCCGGCCGGCGCCGCCATAGGTGTCGACGATGATCTTGCGGCCGGTCACACCGCAGTCGCCCTGCGGCCCGCCGACCACGAACCTGCCGGTGGGATTGATGTGGAAGACGGTGCGGTCGTCGAGGAGGGAAGCGGGGATCTCCGTGCGGGCCACGCGCTCGATCACCTGGTGCCGGATCTCGTCGTTCGAGACCTCCGGGTCGTGCTGGGTGGAGATCACCACCGTATGGACCCGAACCGGGCGGTCGCCCTGGTACTCCACCGTGACCTGGCTCTTGCCGTCCGGGCGCAGCCACTTGAGCTCGCCCTTGCGCCGCGCCGCGGCCAAGCGCCGCGTCAGGCGGTGGGCCAGCGTGATCGGCAGTGGCATCAGGCTGTCGGTCTCGCGGCAGGCGTAGCCGAACATCAATCCCTGATCGCCGGCGCCCCCGGTGTCCACGCCCTGGGCGATGTCGGGCGATTGCGGATCGATGGCCGAGAGCACTGCGCAGCTCGCCCCGTCGAAGCCGTAGATGGAGTTGGTGTAGCCGATGTCGCAGATGACGTGCCGCGCCACGCTCGCGAAGTCGACATAGGCCTTGGTGGTGATCTCGCCGGCCAGCAGCACGAGCCCGGTCGTGACCAGCGTTTCGCAGGCCACGCGGCCGGTCGGATCCTGGCGCAAGACCTCGTCGAGAATGGCGTCGGAGATCTGATCCGCGACCTTGTCCGGATGGCCCTCCGTAACCGATTCCGAGGTGAACAGATGGGCTTCCGTGTCGGTCATCTTCACACCTCTGGCGCCGCGCCGGGTTTCTCCTCGACCGCTCCGGGCGCGCCCAGCTCCTGCGGCGCACCGGCGGCAAGCGGGGAGCTCTCGGAGATTCCGTCTCGCCGCGCTCGGGAAGAATGGGAAGGGCTTACACAGTCCCGCAACAGGCGACGGCCAATGTTAGCAAGATCACCCGGAGGGGTCAAACGCTTTCAGCGGATGGGGCGGCTCTCGAGGACGCCGTAGAAGAGGGTCGAGATGGCATGGAGGGTCGAGGAGGCGATCGCCTTGCGCCGCGTCTCGAGGCGGCCGGTCAGCGAGCTGATCATGCCGCCGCTCTTGCGCGTGCCCGGCACCGCGAACGGGATCTGGTCGCTGTCGAGACCGGCGACGATCCGGTCCGGCAGCTGGATCGAGCCGCTCGAGCCCCAGGCCTCGCCGAGCAGGCCGCGCACCACCGTCCAGTTGCGGACGAAGTAGCGCAGCCTGCCGTCCACCTCGAGCGAATGCAGCCCTCCCTCGGTGGCGACGTAGAAGTGGTAGTTGTCGCCCAGTGCCTGCTCGAGATCCAGAACGCGCTGCCTGGTGAGGCGGAGCACCTCCTCGTCGGAGATCAGCAGCCCGAGCGGCGGTTCCTCGACAGCCTGGGGGACCACTGCCACCGAGATCGGGCGATCGAGGCCATCGTGGAAAAAGCGCAAGAAGCCGTCGCGCACCCCCAGCAGCTTGTCCGGAGATGGACCGGCCACCGCCACCTCGACCCCGGTTTGAAGGCGCTGCCAGAAGTTCTTAAGATCGGCGATCATGATCGTCAGCCGGCACAACCGGACGCTCAAGGATATTCGCCGCCTAAACCGAAGTAAAGGCGAGCTCGCCCAGCTCGAAGGAACGCACCTGGTCGCCTCGGCCCTGGCCCAGGGACTCGTCCTGGAGACGGTGCTGGCCACCCCGGACTACCTCGAGTCGGCGGCCGGCCGCGAGCTCGCCGCGGCGCTGCCGGCGCCGCCGCTGCTGGTCGAGCCAGGCCTGCTCGCTCAGCTGAGCGACGCCGATGCGCCCCGCGGAGTGCTGGCGGTCGCCCGCCTGCCACGCCGCGGCGCCGAAGCGCTGCCGGTCGCCGCCGGCGGCGCCTATCTCTATGTCGAGGGTCTGCAAGACCCCGGAAACCTGGGTGCCCTGGCGCGTGTCGCCGAGGCCGCCGGATGTCGCGGCATGGCGCTCGCGCCGGGCTCGGCCCATCCCAACCATCCGCGCGCGCTGCGCGCCTCGGCCGGCAGCCTGCTGCGCCTGCCGCTGGCGGTGGGCGCTGCCCCGGAGGAGCTGTCGCGCCATCTGGCCGCCGCCGAGCCGCGCTGGGTGGCGCTGGTGCCGCGCGGAGGGGAGGACCTCTACCGCGCGGTGTTTGGCGGCAGCGGCGGCACGCTGGTGCTGGCAGTCGGCGCCGAGGGGCCCGGCATCTCCCCCACCTTGCTCGACCGCTCCGATCTGCGGCTGACCATTCCGATGGCGCCGCCCGTCGAGTCGCTCAACGTCACCGTCGCCGCCGCTTTGGTCCTCTTCGAGCTGCGGCGAAGGTCGCGCCGAGAGCCGCTCGGGGTGGGGCCGCCTTCGGAAGTGTAGAATCCGCGAGTCGAGCCTCTCTCAGAACGAAATTGGCTCGTGCGCCAGGGGAGGGGGCGTCCCCTTCCCCCCCGGCGCCGCCGGGCAGGCCGGCAGATCTACCATTGCCGGCACTCCCGGCAGGTCGGGACCCGGCGGCTTCCGACAACCGGGAAGGGGACTCGCGGGGGTTGCGGGGGGCGATCCGATGGATGCTTCGAGCAGGCCTCCACCGTCACCTCGCAGCGCCGTTTCATCCCTCGGGGTCAGCACCGCCGGTGGGAGCTAAGAGGAATGCAGATCGCCATCGGGTCCGATCACGCCGGCTTCCGCTACAAGGAGGCGATCAAGTCATGGCTCGTCGAGCACGGACACCAGGTTATCGATTTCGGCACCCATTCCATTGATCCGGTCGACTACCCGCTCTTCATCCGGCCGGCGGCCGAGGCGGTGGCACGCGGTGACGCCGAGCGCGGCGTCGTGGTCGGCGGCTCGGGCAACGGCGAGGCAATCGTCGCCAACCGCGTGCGCCACGTGCGCTGCGCTTTGTGCTGGAACGAGGAGTCGGCGCGGCTGGCGCGCCGGCACAACGACGCCAACATGATCTCGCTGGGCGAGCGGATGATGCCGCTGCCGACCGCACTCTCGATCGTCCGCGTCTGGCTCGAGACTCCGTTTGAAGGCGGACGCCATGTCCACCGCCTCGAGCTCATCGACCGCTGAGCACGCAACCCCCCGGGCGGCGGCCGCCCGCGCGCTCGCCCTGGCGCTGGCGGGCGCCGGGATCTCGGGACGCCTGCGGCGCGGCGAGGTCCTCGCCCCCTACACCACATTCAGCATCGGCGGTCGAGCCGACCTGTTCTTCGAGGCGAGGTCCGCCGCCGAGCTCACCGCCGCGGTCACCGCCGCCCGCCATCTCGGTATTCCCTTCTTCCTGCTCGGCCTCGGCGCCAACATCCTGGTCGGCGATGCTGGCTTCCGCGGCCTGGTGATCCGCAATCGGGCGGCGCGCCTGGAGCTGCGGGCCGGCCACTGCCTGCGCGCCGAGAGCGGCGCGGTGGTCTTTCCCGACCTGATCGAGGTCGCGATCGGCCACGGCCTCTCCGGGCTCGAGCACTATGCCGGCATTCCGTCGACGGTCGGCGGCGCTCTCTGGCAGAACCTCCACTTCCTGGCACCGGCGCCGGCGCGCGAGCGCACCATGTTCATCGCCGAGGTGACGGCCGGAGCCGAGATCCTGACCGTTTCGGGCGAGCGGCGCGAGGTCGAGCCGGCCTATTTCGAGTTCGGCTACGACAGCTCAGTCCTCCACCATCGCCCCGACATCGTGCTCGCGGCCAACTTCCAGCTGGCGCCCGCCGACCCGGCACGGCTGCGCCGCATCGTGAGCGAGAACCTGGCCTGGCGCGCCGAGCGCCATCCGCCGCTCGACTCCGAGCCCAGCGTCGGCTCGATCTTCAAGAAGATCGCGGGCATCGGCGCGGGCCGCCTGATCGAGGAGTGCGGCTTGAAGGGCGCGCGGCGGGGCGGCGTCGTGGTCACCCACCGTCACGCCAACATCATGATCAACCAGGGAGGAGCGACGGCGGCGGACGTGCGGGCGCTGATCGCCCATGTCCAGGAAGTCGTCGAGCGGCGCACCGGTTACCGGCTCGAGCCCGAGATTCTCTTCGTCGGCGACTTCTGACCGCCGCTCGTTTAGTGGAGCGTGAAGTGGTAGGGCAGCTCGGTCCACATCTTGCCCGCGATTCCGTCGCGGGTCGGAGGCCGGAATACCGCCTGGCGCGCGGCCTTCTCGGCCGCTTCCGCGAAACCTAGGCCGAGTGGGACACCCGCGGGCTTGACCAGGGCGCGGATCACATGCCCGGTCTCGTCGACCAGCACCGCCACCACCACGCGAGCTTCTTGCCGGCGCCGCCGGGCCTTTTCGGGGTAGTCGGGTTCGGGACGGCTGAGCAGCTGGGGCGGCGTGCCCGCTCCGGCAGGGATCATCTTGCCGCGCACCATCGAGCCTTCCGCCTCGGAGTCGCCTCCGCCTTCTTGTGCCGCGTCGCGGCCGGCGGGGGTCGAAGCTGCGGAGCGGACGCCGGTACCGCCGGCAGCGCCGCTCGCAGGGGACGCTGCCGCCGGCGGCGCTGCTCCCCCCGCGGTGGGCGATGCCGCGGTTGCTGACGGCGAGGAGGGTGCGAGTCGCCTTGGATCTGGCGCCGGCTCTTCGCCGGAGGCGGGGCGGAGGGTGGCGCCGGCCGCGGCTCCAACCGCCGGCCCTCCGGGGCCTCCCACCCCTCCGGCTCCGGCTTGCACAACGCTGGCCGGCGGCCCGCCGAGCGAAGCCGCAGGCGGCGCTAGCGGCTTGTCGGCCGCCGGCACCGCCAGACGCTGGCCATTCGAGCTCGTCGCCGCCGCCTCGGAGGGCGAGCTCCGCTTCGGGCCGCCCGCCTCGTCGGCCACCCCGCGCCCGCCGCCGGGCGGCAACCTGCCGCGTCGTTTCTCCGCTAGCAGCTCGCCCATCGAGCGCGTGCGCCGCGGCTGGGGCACCGCGGATGGGCCAGTCGCCGCGGCTGCGGCAGCTTGCTGCCGCACCATTCGCCGCAGCTGCGGCTCGAAAGAGCCGCTCAGCGGCGGTTGGGCGGCTGGGCCGGCAATGGTGAACGTGCCGGCCGGGATGCGGCCGCGCCCCGCGGGCCGGCTGCCGAACTCGCGCACGACCAGCGCAATGAGAGCCACGACCACGACGGCGGCCCCGCACACGGCCAGGACCCCGCGGCGCCGCCATCCGGCCGGCCGCGGCAGGCTCCCCGCCCCCTGCGGCGCACTCTGGCTTGCCGCCGCGCCTTCCAGGCCGAGCGCCGCCGCGCCCCCGCCGCTCCCCAGCTCCAGTGGCTGCGCCGCGCCGGCGCCGGCAGCCCGCGAGCTTCCGGAAGCCTCGGGCGCCCCGGAGGTGATTGGCGCGGTGGGAAAGCTGGAAGGTCCCTTGCCGGTAGCGCGATTGACCGCGACAGCCGCATTCGACGCGGCTCGAGCCGGCCCGGCAGAGGAGGAGATCGAAGCCAGCGAGGCCTGCGGATCCAGCGCAGGAGCCAGCGCGGTCATCGCGGCCGGAGGACGCGGCAGGCGCGTTCCCGAGCGCAGCAGTTTCACCGCCGGCTCGAGCTCGGCGATGACCTCGCCCATGCCTGCATAGCGCTCCGCCGGCTCCTTGGCGAGACAGCCCGCGGCCAGCGCCGCAACTTCGGGGCTGTGCTCGGGCGCCAGCTCGCGCAGGGCGCGTGGCTCTTCGTTGAGGAGGCGATAGGAGATCTCCGAGAACGAGGCGCCGCGGAAGGGACGTTCGTAGGTGAGCACCTCGTAGGTGAGGATGCCGAAGGCGAAGATGTCGGTGCGCCGGTCCACCGGTTCGCCGCGCAGTTGCTCGGGAGCGAGATAGCCGACCGTCCCCATAGTCACCCCCTGGGTGGTCAGGTCGGTCACCTCGTGCAACAGCTTGGCGATGCCGAAATCCATGATCTTGACTTCGCCCGCCGGCAGGATGCGGATGTTGGAGGGCTTGATGTCGCGGTGCAGGACCCCCTGCTGGTGGGCATATTCGAGGCCGCGGGCGACCTGCAGCAGGATGTCGAGCCGCCGCAGCGCCGACAGCGGCTCCCGGCGCGCGATCTTCAAGTGCAGGTCCTCGCCGGGTAGGAACTCCTGCACCAGGTAGGGGAGGTCGAGCTCGACCCCCAGGTCGTGCACGGTCGTGATGTTGGGATGTTGCAGCCCGGCGGCGATCTGCCCCTCGCGGAAGAAGCGGCGGCGCAGCTTCTCGTCGCTCGACGAGCAGGTCTTGACCGCCACGTAGCGCTGCAGCACCGGGTCGCGCCCCTTGTAGACGACGCCGAATCCTCCCTCCCCGATGCGCCCCAGGATCTCGTACTTGCCGATCTTGCCGCGCACCTCGATCGGATCGCGCTCCTCGGCCAGCAGGACGGAGCCGCGCCGCACTGCGCTCTCGATGAAGCTGCCGGCCTCGGCATCGGCATGCAGCAGCGCCTCGACCTCGCGGCGCAGCTCCCCATCGCCGCCGCAGGCCTCGTCGAGGAATCCGGCGCGCTCGCCCGGCTCCCGTTCCGCCGCGGCGTCGAACAGCGCCTGCACACGCTGCCAGCGGTCAGCCATCGTCGTCGGCCTGCGGACCGCCCACATTGTCCGCTCCAGGCGCACCGCCCGGGCCAACGTCGCCGGCGATCTCGCGGTGTAGCCAGGCGCGGGCCAGCCGGGTTTCCTTGACCACCGTCGGCGTCGAGATGCCGAGCACGCTGGCGGTCTCTTCGAGCGTCAGCCCGCCGAAGAATCGCAGCTCGATGATGCGGCTCTTGCGCGGGTCGATGGTTTCGAGGCTTTTCAAGGCATCGTCCAGGGCGACCAGGTCGGCGGCGCTCTCGACGGCCGGGTCGCGCGCCTCGTCGAGAGAGATCTTGAGGATGCTGCCGCCGCGCTTGGCGGCGTCGCGGCCGCGCGCGTGATCGACCAGCACCCGGCGCATCATCTGTGCCGCGACGGCATAGAAATGGACCCGGTCGTTCCAGTGCCGGTCGCCGGCGCCCACCAGCCGCAGGTAGACCTCGTGGACCAGCCCGGTCGCTTCCAGGGTGTGACCCGGCCGCTCGCGGCGCAGATAGCGCCGGGCGAGGCGCCGCAGCTCGCCGTAGATCATCGGCAGCAGCTGTTCGAGGGCGGCCTGGTCCCCTCTCTGCCAGCGGTGCAGGAGCTCGGTCACCTCCGCGGACGGGGCCGGGGTCACGGCATCTCTCAAAAGCGCAAGCCCAGGGTGAAGCGGTAACTGCGCGGCGTCTGCAAGTCGGTAAGCGAGCGCGGATTGCCGAAATTGCCGGTGTCGAGCAGGGTCTCGATTCCCAGCAGCTGGCGCTGGTTGGTGAGGTTGAAGACCTCGGCCTTTGCCTCGAGCTGCAGCTCGTTGCTCAGCCGGAAATCGGTGGTGACGGAGAGATCGAGCTGGAAGACGTCGGGCAGGCGCTGCGAGCCCTGCGGAGTGACGAAGCGGACGCCCAGCGGGTCCAGGGTTTCCTGCTGGAAGGGCACGCCGCTCTGGTAAAGGACGGCAGTGCCGAAGGTCAGGCTTACCCGCCGGAAGGGGAGCTGGTAGTTGGCGAAGAGCTTGATCTGGTCGCGCCGGTCGTAGGGCGCCAACCCGTAGCGGTTGATCAGGTTGACGTTGCTGGCGTCGCGGTAGTTGGCGAAGGTCGAAGCACCGGCGCCGTCGTCCGCGAACAGGTTGCCCTGCGTCTTGCCGCGGGTGTAGGAGCCCAGCAGCTGCCAGTGGTCGGCGAAGCGCTTCTGGACGAGCAGCTCGATGGCCCGGTAGTTGCGGCGCGCCTCGGGCAGGTTCAAGACCTCGGCGGTGGTGCCGATCAGGTTGCCGCTGGCGTCGAACGTCCCCTTGAGCACGTTGTCCCAGAGATGATTCCAGCGCCGCTGAACGTAGTAGAGGCTGACCCCGGTCGAGGGCGTCAACTGACGCGACAGACCCGCGGTGAGCTCGTCGACCGACGAACGCTGGAGCGCGCGGTTGGGGGGCGCGAGCTGATCGACGAAGAAGCCCACCGGCGCACCTGCCACCCAGCAAGGCGAGCTGAGGTCAGCCGGGTTGGCGGTGGCGCAGGCGGGGGTGTCGGGCCCCGCCCAGCCATAGGGGGTGTAGCCGGAGATGGTGTCCAGGTTGCTGAAGGAGTCGAGGAAGCGCTGCAGGAAGGGCTCGAAGTAGCGCCCATAGCTCGCCGTGAGCAGCGCCTTGCCGTCGCCAAACGGATCGTAGGTCACCGCCAACCGCGGCGCCACCGACAGATCGTCGACGAGGCGGCCAAGCTGGTTGTCGCTGCCGCGCTCGGACTCGATGCGGGCACCGAGACTCACCAGCCAGCGGCCGGCCACGACGGCGTCGCTCAGGTATCCCGCCAGCGTCTTCTCGGTCGTCCTGGTCGCGCCGCGCGCCCAGAAGTTGAAGAACTGAAAGGGCTGGAAGCTGCCGGTGGCCGGATCGAACGGCGGGCAGCGCTGCGTGGTGCAGCCCAGCCGCTGGTCGAAGTCGGTGAACAGTTGGCCGTCGACCGCCATGCCGGTCGCCGGGTCGATGCCCGCCTGGCCGGGGAAGTTGAAACGGCGCTGCGACTCGGTCTTCTGATAGTCGACGCCGGCCTTGAGCTGGTGTTCGGTCGGTCCCGCCTGGAAGAACCAACTCAGCGAGAGGTTGCCCTGCTGCCGCGGGCGGTGCTCGAACCCCTGATCGGTGAGGCCGTTGTAGAGCGTCACCTCACGGATCTCGGGCTGCTGCTCGTCGCCGACCGGCAGCGGGATGAAGTCGGTGACCGCGACATGGGGAGCGCCGGCGGTCAGGCCCCGCGAGTTGCGGCCGCCGCGCGTCAGCTCGCGCTTCTGCTGGGCCAGGGTGAGCTCGAGCGAAAGGTCCTGGGTGAAGGCGCTGTTCCACTGCAGCTTGTCGAAGCTGCCATTCTGCGAGTCCCTCTGCAAGGCAAAGATGTCGCCCGGCACGCGATCGACAGTGCTGTTGCGCAGCGGGCTCGGCCTGCCGCCCAACCGGTTCTCGGCGAAGCCGCGGTCGAAGGGGTTGAAATCGGTCGCTGTGGCATGGTCGCTGGTGTGCTGGGCGACCAGGGTGCTCCCCGGTGTCGCCTGCCAGGTGCCTTTGAACGCGGCGGTCTCGACCTCGGCGCCGCGGTCCCAGAGGGTCCCCTGGTGAGTGGGGCCGAGAAACGTGCTCTGCGCGTCGTCATAGGCGCCGAAGAAAAAGACGTGGTCGCGCCATAGCGGCCCTCCCAGCAGCACCGCCGCGGTCGGGTCGATGCGGTTGGGAGTGGCATTGGCGGCGTCGAGCTCCGGTGCCAGCTGCGCCACCTGCGAGGGGGGGTAGTCGTAGCGGCTGTTCCAGCGATTGTTGGCTGCCAGCAGGCGGGCCTCGCCGCGGTACTCGTTGCTGCCCGAGCGGGTGACCACGTTGATCACGGCGCCCGAGGAGTGGCCGAACTCGGCCGGCGCGGCGGCGGTCGAGACGCTGACTTCCTGGATCGCCTCGTAGGCGAGGTTGAGGCCGAACAGGCCGGTCGTCGGGTCGGTGGTGTCGACGCCGTCGATCAGGAACTGGTTGGCGCTGCGCAGGGCGCCGCTGACGTTGGGATTGCCGTCCTCGCCGCCGGCGACCCCGGGCAGCAGCATGGCGACGCTCTGGTAGAAGCGCTCGACGGGCAGGTGGTCGAGGAAATCGAAGCTGACGTTGGCGCCAATCCGGGTCTCGAAGCGGTCGATGACCGAGGTCTCGGCGATTACTTGGATCCAGTCCTGGGAGGATGGCTCCTGCGGCGCCGCCGCTCCCGCTGCCGGTCCGCGGCCGGCGGTCCCCTCGCGGCTGCCTTCTCCCCCTCCCAGCTTGAGACGCACCTCGGTGGTGCGGCCGAGCGACACCAGGACGCTCGGCTCCGCGGCCTTGAGGCCGAGCAGCTCGGCGCTCACCTGATAGGCGCCCAGCCCGAGCGCCGGGAAGCGGAAGCGTCCCGCCGCGTCGGTGAGCGCCGAGCGGTGGATCTGCGGCCCGCTCACCGTGACCTCGACGCCCGCCAGCCCGGCGCCCGCCGCATCGACCACCTCGCCGACGATCACCCCGGTCTGCGTCCCGTCGCACCCGGCCCGGGCCGCCAGCAGCAGGCCCCCGCCGAGTATCAGCAGCAGAACCGGAGAGCTCCGCGCGCTCCTCCGGCACACCCTTCCTCTCCTCATGCCCACCCCCCACGGCGAGCGACGGCGAGCGCGCCGCGCTTCGCCCAGAGCCGGACTCGACGGCGCAATTCTAGCGCGGCGGCGACAGCTCCTCTTCCACCGCGGCGCAGAAGCGGTCGACCTCCGCGACGCTGGAATAGAAGCTCGGGGTGACGCGGATGCCATCGAACTCGGGGTGCTCGAACGGAGTGACGAGGATGCGGTGGTGCTGCCAGAGGCGGGCGGCGAGGGTCGCCACCACGCCGGGCCGCTCGCCGCCGCGCCCCTTGCCCTCCCCCGCCGCCGCTCCGCCGAGCGCGCCCGCCTCTGCCTCGGGTCCGGCGAGCGGGCCGCTGACCGCGAAGGTGGCGAACCCGGCGGCGGCGCCCGGGCGCAGGCTGGTCAGGAGGCGCACCCGGGGGTGGCTGGCCAGCCGCCGTGCCCAGCGGTCGCGCAGGTAGCGCAAGCGCGCCTGCTTGCGCTCGATGCCGAGCGCCTCGTGCAGGTCGAGCGCTTCGAGCACCGCGAGGTAGGGTGCTTCGGGGTGGGTGCCGATCTCCTCGAACTTGCGGATGTCGCAGTCCATCGCCTCCGGCGCCGCCATCAGCGGCCAGAGCGCGGCGATGCGCTCGCGCCGCGCGTAGAGCAGGCCGGTGCCATGCGGGGCCATCAGCCACTTGTGCAGACTGGCGCCGTAGTAGTCGCAGCCCAGCTCCGCCACCGCGAAGGGGAGCTGGGCGAAGGCGTGGGCGCCGTCGACCAGCGCCGGGATCCCGCGCTCGCGGGCCAGCGCGACGATGCGCTCGACGGGCAGGATCTGGCCGGTGAAGTAGACCACGTGGCTCAGGTGGACGAGCCGGGTGCGCGGGGTGAGCTGGGCCGCGAAGCGGGCCACGATCTCGTCGTCCAGCGCGCTATCGCCGTTCTCCCCGCACTGCCCGCCCCGCTCACGCGGCGAAGCCTGTCGAGGATCGGCCTCGTTGTCCTCAGCACGCTCAGCACGCTCAGCAGTCTCGGCTGGCTCGGTAGGCTCGGCAGGCGGGCGGCCCGTGGGCAACGGCAGAGAAAAGGTGCGGACGACGACGCGGTCGCGGCGCACCCGCTGCTCCCAGGTGGTGAGCATGCGCTCGTAGTCCTGGTTGGTGGTGACCACCTCGTCGCCGGGCTCCAGGTCGAGACCGAGCTGGCAGCTCTGCAGCGCCTCCGAGGCGTTGCGCGTCAATGCCACCTCTTCGGGATCGCAGCCCAGCGCGCGCGCCAAGCGCTGGCGTACCACCTCGCGCCGCGGCTTCAAGACCTCCCAGAGCACATGGGCCGGGAGCTGGTTGGCGTGGTCGAGATGGCGCTTCATCGCCGCCAGCACCGAGCACGGCGACGGGCTCACGCCGCCGTTGTTGAGATTGGTCAGGGTCGGATCGACGGCAAACAGGCCGCGCACCTCGGACCAGTACGCTTCATCGGCGGCGACTTCCGCCGGCGTTCCGGGCCAGGCGGCCAGCCGCTCCAGGAGGCGCTCCACTTCCACTGCTTGCGCCAGCTTTCAGGCCGCGGTGTTGGAGGGGGAGGGGGAGGGGGGCCGGCTCCCCGGCTTCTCGGGGCTGCCGCCCGCCCTGCACAGCGGGCATTCGGACGGCGGATAGGCGGCGAGGTCGAGAGACAGCAGGGCGCGGAACGGCACGTCGATCGGCGAGCGGCCGCCGCTGCGGTCGATGATCGCGCCTACCGCCACTACCCGGGCGCCCCGGCTGGTTGCCAGGGCGGCGGTCTCCAGCGTTGAGCGGCCGGTCGTGACCACGTCCTCGACGACGATCACGCGCTCGCCCTGGCGCAGGGCGAAGCCGCGCCGCAGGCCCATCTCTGGGCTCTGGCGCTCGGTGAAGCGAAAGGGAACGCCGAGGGCGGCCGCCACCTCGTGGCCGATGATGATCCCGCCCATGGCCGGCGACAGGACCGAATCGGGGTGGAAGGAGCGCAGCTCCCAGGCGAGATCATCGCCTACCCGCCGTGCCCGCGCCGGGTCTTCGAGCAGCAGCGCGCACTGCACGTAGGCTGCCGAGTGCAGACCCGAAGAGAGCAGGAAGTGGCCGCGGCGCAAGGCGCCGCTCTCCTCCAGCAGGCGCGCCACGGCCGCCGTCTCTAGATCAGGCCTCATGCGGCGGCTCTTCTCCCGGAGCGCGGCGGATCGCGTACTGATCGAGCTTCTTGTAGAGGTTGCTGCGCGGCGTGTCGATCGCCTGCGCGGTCTGGGTCACGTTCCAGTTGTTCTCCTCCAGCTTGTGGATCAGGAAGATGCGCTCGGAGAGGTCGCGGAACTCGCGCAGCGTCTTGACCGCCATGACGGCGCTCGACAGCTCGGGGCGGGCGCCGCCGGTGGCGCCGATGACGTCCTCGCGCGTCACCGTGTCGCCGGGGGAGAGGATGAGCAGCCGCTCGACCAGGTTCTTGAGCTCGCGCACGTTGCCCTTCCACGGCAGCGCCTGCAAGTGGGAGAGCGCCTCGGCGGTGAACTCCTTGAGCCGGTAGTTGTTCTCCTCGGCGTAGCGGCGCACGAAGTAGTCGACCAGCAGCGGCACGTCCTCCAACCGCTCGCGCAACGCCGGCGTGCGAATCGGGATCACGTTCAGCCGATAGAAGAGGTCTTCGCGAAAGCGGTTTGCGGCGATCTCTTCCTCGAGGTTGCGGTGGGTCGCCGCCACCACGCGCACGTCCACCTGCACGGTCTTCTCCGCCCCGACCGGCTCCACCTCGCCGTTCTGCAGCACCCGCAGCACCTTGGCCTGGGTGCGCGCCGACATGTCGCCGATCTCGTCGAGGAAGATCGTGCCGCCGTCGGCGGCGACGAACTTACCCATCTGCTTGCGCACCGCGCCGGTGAAGCTCCCCTTCTCGTGGCCGAACAGCTCCGACTCGATCAGCTCTTCGGGAATGGCGGCGCAGTTGACCTGGACGATGGGCCGGTCGCGCCGGTTCGAGGCGCGGTGGATGGCGCGCGCCACCAGCTCTTTGCCGGTGCCGCTTTCGCCCGCGATCAGTACCGTGGCAGAGGTGGGGGCGGCCTTGTCGATGGTCTCGCGCAAGCGGCGCATCGCCGGCGCGGTGCCGATCAGCGCCTCCGGCTCGTGACCCAGCGAGCGGTTCTCGGCTTGCAGGCGGAAGCTCTCGAGGGCGTTGCGCAGCGAAACCAGCACGCGCTCGCGCTGCAGCGGCTTTTCGAAGAAGTCGTAGGCGCCGAGGCGCGTCGCCTCCACCGCCGTGCTCACATCGGCATGGCCGCTCACCACCAGCACAGGCATGTCGTAGCCGCGCTCGCGGAAGGCCCTCAGCACCTCAATGCCGTCCATCTCCGGCATCTTGATATCGAGCAGCACCGCGTCCGGGGCGCGCTCTGCGACCCGCGCCAGCGCCTGCGGGCCGCTGGCGGCCTCCTCCACCTTGTAGCCCTCGTATTCGAGCACCATGCGCAAGCTGTCGCGGATCGACGCCTCGTCGTCGATGATCAGCACCGCGCCGCGGAAACTGTCGCCGGCTCTGGCCATGGCGCTGGAGTGTACCGCAAGGGGAAGAGAGTTCGGGACTTTAGCGACCCTCAGCGCGAGTCTTATCAGGCGCGCGGGTCCCTTCCCGCGCTTGGTCAGGCGCGCGGGTCCCGACCTCCGGGAAGAGCCCTCCGGGGAATGCCGCACGTCCATTACCGGATGTGCGGCGGCCGCCCGTCCATCACCGGACGGGCGGCCTGCCCGCGCTTGGTCAGGCGCGCGGGTCCCGACCCGACCCGCGCTTCCTTCAGCTCTACGGCACCTGGACGACGGCCCAGATGGGGGGCAACGAACTGCCGCGGCGGTCGTAGCGGACGGTGTAGAGGCGCAAATAGGACTTCGACTTGGCCGAGCTGACCTGGCGCTCGAAGTCGCTCACGTTCTTGACCGGCTGGCCGTTGACCTCGGTGATGACGTTGCCCGGGCGCAACCCCTGGTCGTAGAGCGGACTGCTCGGCGACACGCTGGTGATCACCACGCCGTTGAGATTAGCGGGCAGGCCGAACGAGCCGCGGGTGCTCTGGTCGAGGTCCTGGTACTGCAGGCCGAGCCAGTTGATCCCGCTGCCGCGGTCGGGCCGCTCGTCGCCGCTGTCCTGCGCGGTGAGCGGCGGCCGCTCGCTGAGCTTGATCTGGCGATCGACCGCCTTGCCGTTGCGCAGGATGCCGAGCGTCACCGTCGTATTGGGCGGCTTGGCCGATACGTAGTTGATCAGGTCGCGGGTGTTCTTGATGTGGCGGCCGTCGACCGAGACGATGATGTCGCCATGCTCGACGCCGGCCTCCACGGCCGGGGTGTTCGGCCGCACCTCGGAGACCAGGGCGCCGTCGGTCGACGACAGCCCGAAGGCCTGGGCGTGCGGGTAGTCGAGGTTCTGGATGTTGATGCCCAGGTAGCCGCGGCTTACCTTCCCCTTCTCGCGCAGCTGGGGCAGGACCATCTTGAGAGTGTTGACCGGCACCGCAAAGCCGATGTTCTCGGAGCCGTAGCTGATCGCGGTCGCGATCCCGACGACCTGGCCTTCCAGGTTGATGAGAGGACCGCCCGAATTGCCGAAGTTGATGGCGGCGTCGGTCTGCAGAAAGTTCTCGAACGAAACGTCGCTGCTGATCCCCAGCGCCCGCCCCTTGGCGCTGACCACCCCGGTGGTCACCGTCTTGTTGAGGTTGAGCGGATTGCCGACGACCATGACCCAGTCGCCGACCCTCGTCCGATCGCTGTCCCCCAGCTCCAGGTACTTGAGGCCGTTGCCGGCGTCGATCTTGAGCAGTGCCAGGTCGGTCGCCGGGTCGGTCCCCTTGACCTTGGCGTCATAGTCGCGGTCGCCGAGGTGGACCTTGACCGCGGTCGCGCCCTCGATGACGTGGTTGTTGGTGACCACCAATCCGTCGTTGCTGATGACGAAGCCGCTGCCGCCGGCATCCGAGCGGTTGTCCTCCGGCTGGTCATCGCCGCCCGGCTGCCCGGGCCTCTGGCCGCGGTTGCGCGGGCCGAAGAAGAACTCGAAGGGATCGACGCCACCGTTGCCGCCGATACCGCGCCGGCCCCGTATGCGCGGCGATGACGCCTTCTCGATGGTGGTGGCCTGGATCGACACGATCGCGGGGTCGACCGCCTCCGCCAGATCGGCGAAAGTCGGCAGACCACGGGTTGAAGACATGGTTGCGGCAGCGGCCTGGGAGGCTGAAAGGTTCGAGTTGCTCGATTGCGTCGCGCCCGGTGCAGTCAGCCCCAGCCCACCCGCCAGGACCATACCGAAAACGACCGCGCCCAAGACCAGGAAGAACATCGTGACTTGGCGACTGCGGGTTGTGCTCATGAGTGCTGCGATCTCCTTTCGTCTGAACTCCTCACTGCTATAAGCAAGTGGCCTGCCAGAGATATTCTCGCCGGAGGCCGGGTCCGGCAAACGCCGACAGGTGCCATTTTGGCACGCCACTCGCCGCTTTCCTGGGCCTGGAGCACCTCCGCTGCGTTCCGCCGCTCGCCGTTTCCGCTACGCTTCCGGTCCCGTGCTGCTCGCTACGAGTCGACGCGCGGGTCTCGCGCTCAGCAGGGTGGCTAGGGCCAGGGGCATCGCAGGCAACTTGTAGAGCGGCACCGAGTTGTCTATAATCCCCAAGGGAGCTTGCCCCGACCTCACCCGGGGTCGGTAAGAAGTGGGCCTCACGCCCACTTTTTTTGTTGGCGCGACCTGCATTGAGAGCCTCGACGACGAAGACGATGACGATGAGAGCGAGCCATGATGCGACCCGGAAGCGGGGGCGCGCCCGTCCTTCGGTCCGCGCCGCCGGACCGTCCTCCATCAGGGGGACGATGACGCCTGAGGTCGAGGCCGAGCTCGCCGAGGTTGCCGCCGGCTGCGGCTGCGAGCTGATCCATGCGGAGTGGAAGGGGGCGGTCCTCCGGCTGACCCTCGACCGCGCCGAGCACGAGCAATCAGGCGCGCGGTCACGACCTCCGGGAAGATCCCTCAGGGGAATGCCGCCCGGCCACGGCGGCCGGGCGGCGGCCGCCCGGCCATCGCCGGACGGGCGGCCGACCCGCGCTGGGGACGAGCGCGGTGACCCAGCTTCCGCCGCGGAGGAAGGGGTCTCGCTGGCCGACTGCGAGCGAGTGGCCCGTCAGGTCTCGGCGCTGCTCGACGTGCTCGATTTCGGCGCCGGCCGCTACCTGCTCGAAGTCTCCTCGCCAGGCCTCGACCGGCCGCTCTATCGGCCGCGCGACTACCATCGTTTCCTGGGGCGGCGGGCGCGCGTCACCTTCGAGGAGCCGGGAGCGCACTCCAAGAAGACGGTCAGCGGCCGCCTGGCGGAGCTCCACCCCTCCCCCACGCTCGTCCAGGCGGCTCCGCCGGCTCAGATTCCGCCGGACGTCCCTCAGACTACGGCTCTCCCCAGCCGCCGCAGTGCGGCAACAAGCTGCCGCACCTGCGGCGACTGGCCGGGCGCGCCGCCAGGGGGGGAGCTGGAAGCGGTGACAGTAATCGACGACCGCGGCGCCAGGCACACCATCCGCTTCGTCGACATTTGCTCGGCCCGGTTGGAGATCGAGCTCTGAGCGGGCGACCGTGAATGAAGACTCAGCGATAGGAACGTACCCATCATGGCCCAGGCACAGACGTCGGAACTGAACCTCAACGAGATCTTGCGCCAGGTCGCGCGCGAGAAAGACATCGATCTCGAGCGCTGGATTGCCGCCCTCGAGGACGCAATGGCCTCGGCGGCCAAGAAGCAGCACCGGATCAAGGAGCCCGTGCGCTCGCGCCTCGACCGCGAGACCGGCAAGTTCGAGGCCTTCATCGTCAAGAAGGTGGTGGCCGAGGTCGAAGACCCGCTTGCCGAGTGGACGGTCGACGAGGCGCAGGACCACAAGGCCGGCGCCCAGGTCGGCGACGAGATCCACCTGCCTATCTCGACCGATGGGCTGGGGCGCATCGCCGCCCAATCCGCCAAACAGGTGCTCTATCAGCGGGTGCGCGAAGCCGAGCGCGAGAACATCTACAACGAGTACATCGACCGCGTCGGCGAGGTGCTCAACGGCACGGTCAAGCGCTTCGAGCGCGGCGACATCATCGTCGACCTGGGGCGCACCGAGGCGGTGGTGCCGCGATCCGAGCAGGCGCGCCACGAGCGTTACAGTCAGGGCGAGCGCATCCGCGCCGTCATCGTCGAGGTCCACAAGCAGCCAAAGGGGCCGCAGATCGTCCTCTCGCGCACCGATCCGCGTCTGCTGGTCAAGCTATTCGAAACCGAGGTGCCGGAGATCTACGACGGGACGGTGGTGATCAAGAACGCCGTGCGGGCGCCCGGGGAGAGGGCGAAGGTGGCGGTCTACAGCCGCGAGCGCGACGTCGACCCGGTAGGTGCCTGCGTCGGCATGAAGGGCTCGCGCGTGCAGTCGATCATCCGCGAGCTGCGGGGCGAGAAGATCGACATCATCGAATACAGCGACGACCTCGTGACCTTCGCCCAAAGCTCCCTCGCGCCGGCCAAGATCACCCGCGTCTCGGTGACCCATCAGGGCGAAGTGCCGCACCTCGACGTGATCGTCGAGGACGAGCAGCTGTCGCTCGCCATCGGTAAGCGCGGCCAGAACGTGCGCCTGGCTTCCGAGCTGATCGGCGCCCGCATCGACATCAAGAGCGAGAGCGACGTCAAGGACGAGGTCGCCGACGCCCTGGCGCGGATGCTCCAGACGGCGGTTTCCCCCGGCGCCGCGGCCGCCGAAGCCGACCTCGGCTCCGCCCCCGGCGTCACACCCGAGCTGCTGGAGCGCCTGCGCGAGGCGGGGCTGGACACCGCCCAGAGCCTGCGGCAAGCGGGCGCCGAGGCGCTCCTTGCGGTGCCCGGTATCGACGAGGAGGCCGCCGCCGGACTGCTGGCCTGGGCCGAAGAGCAGGCGGCGCTCGCGGCGGCCCAGGAGAGCGCCGGCCGGGCAGAGATCGGCCAGACTTTCCGCAAGCCCGGCACCACCTCGTCGATGGGCGACGAGGACTTCATGGCCGCCTTGAGCAAGGCCTTCCAGGAAAGCGAGCAGCAGCGGGCGAGCGCGGCCCAGCAGCTGGCCGACGAGACCAACGAGGCGCTCGGAGCTCAACCCGCGCCTGGTCTAGGCCAGGAGACCGGATCGGCCGAGGCCGCCGCGCCCACCGCTCCCGGCAGTGAGCCCGATGAGGCGGGCGCTGCCGGCGCTCCGGGCGCCGGCGCGGCCGCACCGCAGAGCGAGGAATCGGAGTCGTAGAGAGAGCGCGAAGTTTTTGACAGGAGCCGCAAACGCTATGGGAAAAGTTCGTGTCCAGGATCTCGCGCGGATGATGGGGATCTCCAACCAGGATCTGGTCTTCAAGCTGAAGTCGATCGGCGTGCGCGTCGAGGGGGATGACGCCCACATCGACACCGACATCATCTCCGCGATCCTGCAGGGCAAGAAGCTGCCCCACCCCCGCGAGGTCATCCTGCGCGACGAGCCTGCAGCTCCCGAGTCGCCGTCGGCGGTGCGGCGCCGCGCGCCGGCGGTGCCGCCGGTGCGCCGCGCGCCGGCCAACCCGTTGCGTCCGGCGCGGCCCCGCACCCTGATCCAGAAGGTGGAGCCGCGGATCCAGACCCTGCCGGCGAGCGAGCGCGCCCCGGCGGTCCCGGCAAGCCCGGGGAATCTCGCCGGCCTGCATGGCTCGCCGGGCGGCGCGCAATTCGCTCCCGGGCAGGCCCATCCGGCCGCGCCGAGCCAGGGACATACCATCTCGTCGCCGCTCGCTCCTCCGTCCTACCACCCGGGCGCGGCCCTGCCCTCCCACCTGCGCGCCCCCGGCGCCCGGTCCGGGCCCGCCTCCAGCGCCCATCCACCGGGCCACGCCGCGGCGCCGGCTTTCGCCGGTGCGGCCGCCGAGGGTGCAGCCGCCCGCTCGGCTGCCGCCGCGGGCCACGCCGTGCCGTTGCCAGTGCGCGGCGTGACGCTCCCCGGCGGAGCGCCCGCCTCGGCCGCTGGCGCGCTGGCCAAGGCGGCGGCGGCCCCGGCCGGCGCCGCAGAGGGGCTGCGCCGCCGCGGCGAGCGGGTGATCGAAGTGCCCAAGGGCGCCGACAAGACCAAGAAGAAGGCGAAGGGAGGCAAGAAGCCCGGGCCGCGCACCGTCGAGGACGAAGACCTCAAGGCCTACAAGGGCACGATCGAGGACATCGAGGAAACCGCCGACGAAGGGGCGGAGTCGCCCGGCGGCCGCCGCCGCCGGCGCGCGGCGCGCAAGGAGGAGGAGGACAAGGAGGGCGGCAAGCTGCTCACTTTCAAGAAGGCGCCGCCGCTGGGCACGGTGATGATCGGCGAAGGCATGACGCTGCGCGAGTTCGCCGAGAAGCTGGGCGTCAAGGTGCGCGACCTCATCAAGGCGCTGTTCGATCGCGGCATCATGGCCAACATCAACCAGGTGCTCGAGCCCGAGCTGGCGCAGCAGCTGGCCAAGGACCTCGGCGTCGACACCATGGTGGTGTCGTTCGAGGAAGAAGAGCAGCTGCGCGAAGAGCTCCTGGGGACGCGCCCCGGCGAGCAGCCGGTCGAAGGCAAGGTGCCGCGCGCCCCGGTGGTGACCATCATGGGGCACGTCGACCACGGCAAGACCTCGCTGCTCGACGCGATCCGCTCCTCCAAGGTCACCGAGACCGAATTCGGCGGCATCACCCAGCACATTGGCGCCTACCACGTCGACGTCCATGGCAAGCAGGTGGTCTTCGTCGACACCCCCGGCCACGAGGCCTTCACCATGATGCGGGCGCGTGGCGCCCGCGTCACCGACATCGTGGTGCTGGTGGTGGCGGCCGACGACGGCGTCATGCCGCAGACCATCGAGGCCATCGACCACGCGCGTGCGGCGCGGGTGCCGATCGTGGTGGCGATCAACAAGATCGACAAGGCCAACGCCAACCTGGATCGGGTCAAGCGCGAGCTCGCCGACCGCGGACTGGCGCCCGAAGACTGGGGCGGCGACACCGTGATGGTGCCGGTCTCGGCGCTCAAGAAGGAGGGCATCCAGGAGCTGCTGGAGATGATCCTGCTCACCGCCGACATCCTGGAGCTCAAGGCCAACCCCGAGATCCAGGCCCAGGGGGCGGTGCTCGAAGCGCGCAAAGAGGTCGGCCGGGGCATCGTCGCCACCGTCCTGGTGCAGAACGGCACCCTGCGGGTCGGCGACGTCTTCGTCTCCGGCGCCACTTTTGGACGGGTGCGCTCGATGAGCGACGATCTCGGCCAGCGGCCGCCGGAGGCCGGCCCCTCGACGCCGGTCGAGGTCACCGGCTTCAACGACATCCCCGACGCCGGCGACCTGCTGCAGGTAGTCGACGACGAGTCGCGGGCGCGCGGCATCGCCGAATTCCGCTCGCAGGAGCTGCGGCGCCGCGACCTCAATCCGACCCAGGGGCGCCTGTCGCTCGAGCAGCTCTTCGACCGCATCCAGGATGGCGAGGTCAAAGAGCTGCCGGTGGTGCTCAAGGCCGACGTCCAGGGATCGGTCGAAGTGCTGCGCGACGCGCTCGCCAAGGTCAACACCGACAAGGTCAGGCTGCAGGTGATCCACGCCGGCGTGGGCGCGATCTCGACCAACGACGTGCTCCTCGCCTCGGCCTCCAAGGCGGTCGTCGTCGGCTTCAACGTCCGCCCCGAACGCAGCGCCTCCGAGCTCGCGGAGAAAGAAGAGGTGGACATCCGCCTCCACACCGTGATCTACGAGCTCATCGACGAGCTGCGCAAGGCGATGACCGGCCTGCTCGAGCCGACCTTCCGCGAAGTCGCCGCCGGGAGGGCCGAGGTGCGCGAGACCTTCAAGGTGCCCAAGGTGGGCACCGTCGCCGGCTGCCACGTCGTCGAGGGGACGATCCCGCGCACCGCCGCGGTCCGCCTGCTGCGTGACAACCGTGTCGTCTTCGAGGGCAAGATCGCGTCGCTGCGCCGCTTCAAGGACGATGTCTCGGAGGTGCGTTCAGGGTTCGACTGCGGCATCGGTCTCGAGCGATTCCAGGACGTCAAGCCCGGCGACTTCATCGAGGCCTACGTCCGCGAAGAGGTGGCGCCGGTCCTTTGAGCCTGGCCGCGGCAGCCCGTCTCCGCCAGGGTCGCCGCCTCCTCACCCGGTCGCCACGTCACGACTTCCATGATCGTCGGCATCGTGAGCTTCGAGCTCCATCTTCCCGAGAGCCGCAGCCTCAAGGACAAGCGGCGGGTGGTCAAGTCGCTGATCGATCGGCTCTACCAGCGCTGCCGGGTTTCGATCGCCGAGACCGACTTCCACGACCTGCACCAGCGCGCCGAGATCTCGCTCGCCGTCGTTTCGCAAAGGGAGATGGAAATCGAGAAGCTCCTTGCCGGCGCGCGCGACCTCGTGGAAAGCGTTCCCGAGGTTTACCTGACGCGCTGGGAGCCGCAGATCCTGGAGGGGCAGCCCTGAGCCGCCGGACCGATCGGGTCTCCGACCTGCTGCGCGCCGAGCTCGCCCAGCTGCTGCTGCGCGACGTTCACGACCCCCGGATCCGGCTAGCGAGCCTGATAGGGATCGCGGCGGTCGAGGTGAGCCCCGACCTCCGCCGGGCGGTGGTCATGGTCTCGTCGCTGGGCGACGACGAGCAGCGCCTGGCGACCGTCGAGGCGCTGCGCCACGCCCGGGGGTTCTTGCGCACCGAGCTGGCGCACCGCCTGCGCCTGCGGGTAACCCCGGAGCTCGTCTTCGAGCTCGACCGCAGCGCCGAGCACAGCCAGACCATTTCTGACCTACTGGAGAGCCTACATGGGCGGGACGAAAGCTCCTGAAGACCTGCTGCGCAAGATCCGGCAGAGCAACCGCTTCCTGCTGACCAGCCACGTCAACCCTGACGGGGACGCGATCGGCTCGGAGCTCGGCCTCGCCCGGCTCCTGCGCCTGCAGGGAAAAGGGGCCGTGGTGTGGAACCGCGACCCGATGCCGTCCCTCTACCGGCCGCTCCCCGGCAGCGACCGGGTGCACGTCGGCGACGAGCCGCCGGCCGGCTTCCCCGATAAGTTCGACGGCATCATCGTGCTGGAGTGCCCGAGTCCCGACCGCACCGGCATCGCCGATCGCCTCGCCGAGCTGCAAGTCCTCAACATCGACCACCATCTCGGCAACCAGCACTATGGCACGGTCAACTGGGTCGACTCGGCGGCGCCGGCGGTCGGCGAGATGGTCTACAGGCTCGCCCAGGGTCTCAAGGTGACGCTCGAGCCCGAGATCGCCAGCTGCCTCTACCTGACCCTGGTGACCGACACCGGCGGCTTTCGCTTCTCGAACTCGAGTCCCGCCGCCTTCGAGGCGGCCGCCGCCCTGGTGCGCGACGGCGCCCACCCCGAGCAAGTCGCGCAGTGGCTCTACGAGAGCCAGCCGCTGCCGGTCCTGCGCCTGCTCGGCGAGCTGCTGCGCACGCTCGCGGTGCACGAGGGAGGGAGGATCGCCACCGTCAGGCTCGATCCGGAGATGTTCGCGCGCGCCGGCGCCGCCCCCGGCGACTCCGAAGGGTTGATCGACCATCCGCGCTCGATCGCCGGCGTCGACGCCGTCGGGCTCATCCGGCAACGCGGCGACGGCAGCTCCAAGGTCTCGCTGCGCAGCCGCGGCGAGGTGGACGTCGAGAAGATCGCCCGCCACCACGGCGGCGGCGGCCACAAGAACGCCGCCGGCTTCGAGCTGTCCGGCACGTTTGACGAAATCGAGCGCCTGGTGGTCGAGGAGCTTGCTGCCGTCCTGCGCGAGGGGGCGGCGAGATCGGCTGGGACAGCCGGCGGGCCGGATGCCTCCCGGGCGGCCGCTACTGGCGCCGCGCCCGCCGGCGATATTGGCGGCAAGGGCGTCGAGGCGCCGCCCGAGGTGCCGGGAGGATGAAGGAGACCGAAGCGGAAGAAGCGCCGGCTCCGGCGAGCGCGAGGACGGCAGTCGTCATGAAAGACGGGCTGCTGCTGCTCGACAAGGGCCCAGGCTACACCTCGCACGACGCCGTGCAGCGGGTGCGCCGCTTGCTCAAGCAGAAGCGGATCGGCCATTGCGGGACGCTCGATCCCGAGGCCACAGGCCTGCTCCTGCTCACCCTCGGCTCTGCCACCCGTCTGACGCGGTTCCTGATCCGTGCGCCCAAGGTCTACTGCGGGACGATTCGTTTTGGCACCGCGACCGATACCTACGATGCCTCGGGCCAGGTGGTGAGCCGCGCCACCCCTGCCGAGCTCGCCGAATTGCGCCAAGAGCCGGTCGTGGCGGCCATGGCGACCTTCGTCGGCCAGATCGAGCAGAAAGCTCCCCCCTACTCGGCCAAGAAAATCAACGGCGTCCGCTACTACGAGCTCGCCCGCCGCGGCGAGGAGGTGCCCGCCGATCCCAAAGAGGTGACGGTCTTCGAGTTCGTGCCGCTCTCCGAATTGGCGGATGGGGCGATCCGCTTCCGGCTCGCCTGCTCTTCAGGGACCTATGCCCGCGCTCTCGCCCACGATCTCGGCGCCGCGCTCGGGGTGGGAGCCCACCTCGCCGAGCTGCGCCGGCTGCAGATCGGCTCTTTCCATGCCGACGCGGGGGTGACCCTCGAGAGGCTCGAGACGGAGCTTGCGGCGGGAGAGCGGCCAGGAGCCGCGTGGCTCCCCTTCGACGAGATCCCGCTGCCCTTTGCCGAGGTCACCGTCGACGCCCAGCAGGAGCAGCGCATCCGCCACGGTCAGACGGTCCTGGCGCGAGACCTCGGCGGCGCCGAAGGCGACTGGGTGAAGCTGGTCAACCGGCGCCGGGAGTTCATCGCCGTCGGTACGGTGGTGGAACGGATCGGCAACGGCGGCGTCGGAGTCGTCCAACCGAAGGTGGTGTTTCACTGACCAGGGAGCCATGCCGCACCGCGGCGTCCGCTCCTGTGCTAGAATGTTGCCCGGAAAAAGGCAACGGAGGAGTTTGCTTTGGCGCAAACGACACAAGCGAGACAACAGATCATCCAAGACTACCGGAAGCATGACCGCGACAGCGGCTCACCCGAGGTGCAGGTGGCTCTGCTGACCCACCGCATCACCGAGCTCACCGACCATTTCAAGACGCACACCAAGGATCATCACAGCCGTCGCGGCCTGTTGAAGCTGGTTGGCCGGCGCCGCCGCCTGCTCGACTACATCAAGCGGCAGGACGTCGAGCGCTACCGCGCGACGATCGAGCGTCTCGGGCTGCGCAAATAATTGAAAGCGCGGGTAGGGACCCGCGCGCCAAGAGCGGTAGCGCGGGTAGGGACCCGCGCGCCCGATGGAGATCGCCGGCGCGGCCCGGCGCCCCAAGCGAGCGGCCCGCGACCTCCACCTGGAGCGGCCGCCGGGCCGATGGCCGGGGTCCATGACAGAGCGAGCCACAAAGAACCTGCAGGGTTGGCGGAAGTGATTGCCCACGCGGCAGGCGGCAGCCAAGCATATGAACTGCTGACAGAGAAAAGAGAACGATCGACATGAGGCAGCTTAGAGAAATCCCTATCGGGGAGACCACCCTGATCATCGAGTCGGGGCACCTCGCCAAGCAGGCCGACGGCTCGTGTACCGTGCGTCTTGGCGACACGGTGGTCCTCGCGACCGCCTGCATGGACGCCAAAGGCGGCATCGAACGCGACTTCCTGCCCCTGACCGTCGACTACCGCGAGTACACCGCGGCGGCGGGCCGCATCCCCGGCGGCTTTTTCAAGCGCGAAGGGCGTCCGACCGAAAAAGAGATCATCACCTCGCGGCTGATCGACCGGCCGATGCGTCCGCTCTTTCCCGAGGGCTACACCAGCGAGACCCAGATCATCGCGTTTTGCCTCTCCGCAGATGGCGAGAACGATCCCGACATCCTGGCCATCAACGGCGCTTCGACGGCGCTCGTGCTCTCGGAGATCCCTTTCTATCATCCGGTCGGCGCGGTGCGCGTCGGCCTGATCGGCGGCGAGGTCATCCTCAATCCGCTCAACAGCCAGCGCGACGTCTCCGATCTCGATCTGGTCGTGGTCGGCTCCGAGGAGGCGGTGGTGATGGTCGAGGCGGCGGCCAACCAGGTCTCCGAGGAAGTGATCCTCGACTGCATCTTCCGCGCCCACGAGGAGATCCAGAAGATCATCAAGGTGCAGCACGATCTCTATCGCGCGAGCGGCAAGCAGAAGCCGATCTGGACGGCGCCGGAGGCGTATCCCGATGAGCTCTACCGCCAGGTGCGCGGCGACCTCCACGACACGCTAGCGGCGGCGCTGTTCCGCAAAGGGAAGTTCGAGCGCAAGAAGTCGGTCAGCGCGGTGACCAAGCCCTACCTCGAGCAGATCCCTGAAGAGGAGGCGACGCGGCGTGCTCAGGTCAAGAAGATCTTGATCCGCCTCGAGGAGGAGATCCTGCGCGAGGTGGTGCTCGACGGCAGGACGCGCTTCGACAACCGGCGGCTCGACGAGATCCGCCCGATCGAGGTCGAGGTTGGCCTGTTGCCGCGCACCCACGGCTCGGCCCTCTTCACCCGTGGCGAGACCCAGGCGCTGGTCACCGCCACCCTGGGCACCAGCCGCGATGCCCAGGTGATCGAGGAGTACGAAGGGGAGAGTGTGCAGAAGTTCTTGCTGCACTACAACTTCCCTCCCTTCTCGGTGGGCGAGGTCAAGTTCCTGCGCGGTCCCGGGCGGCGGGAGATCGGGCACGGCGTGCTGGCGCGGCGGGCGCTGCTGCCGGTGCTGCCGCACGAGGACGACTTTCCCTATACCCTGCGCGTGGTTTCCGACATCCTGGAGTCCAACGGCTCCTCGTCGATGGCCACCGTCTGCGGCGGCTCGCTCGCGCTGTTCGACGCCGGCGTGCCGATGCTGGCGCCGGTCGCCGGGGTCGCGATGGGCCTGATCAAGGGCGAGCAGGGCTTTGCCGTGCTCTCCGACATCGCCGGCCAGGAAGACCACCACGGCGACATGGACTTCAAGGTGGCCGGCACCCGCGACGGAGTGACGGCGCTGCAGATGGACATCAAAATCACCGGCGTCACCCGCGACGTCATGGAGCAGGCGCTGGCCCAGGCCAGGGCCGGCCGGCTCCACATCCTGGACGTCATGGAGCGCTCGATTCCCTCGCCGCGCGGCGAGATGTCACGCTACGCGCCGCGCCTCTACACCATCCAGATCTCGAAGGAGAAGATCCGCGACGTCATCGGACCCGGCGGCAAGACGATCCGCTCGATCATCGAGGAGACCGGGTGCCAGATCGAGATCGGCGACGACGGCAAGGTGGTCATCGCCTCGCCGGACGAGCCGGCGGCCCGCCGCGCCATCCAGATGGTCGAGCGGCTGACCGAGGTGCCCGAGGTCGGCAAGGTCTACACCGGCCAGGTGCGCCGCGTCGAGGCCTACGGCGCTTTCGTCGAGATCATGCCGGGCACCGACGGCCTGGTACACATCAGCGAGCTCGCCCCCTACCGCGTGCGCGAGGTCTCCGACCTGGTCAAGGAGGGCGACGAGATGACCGTCAAGGTCATCAACATCGACGAGGGGGGCAAGGTGCGCCTGTCGCGCAAGGCGGTGATCATGGAAGCGCCCGACTACGACCCCGCGCAGTACGAAGGGATGGGTGAGCCGGTCGGGGTCGGAAGCGGCGACCATGGCGGACCTCGAGAGGGGCGGGAGGGCCGCGAGGGGAGCGAGCGCGGCGGCCGGGGCGGGCGCGGCGGCGGGCGGGGTCCTGAGCGGGGGGGCTTCCGCGGCGGGCGCGGCGGGCGCGGCGGCGGCAGCGGGCGCTAGCGCAGTGTCCGCGGCCCTCGGCCTGCGGGCGCTGGTGGCTTACCTGGACGCATTCCTCGACGCGCAGCACGGGCGCGACTACGGACCCAACGGCCTGCAGGTCGAGGGGCGTGAGCAGGTACGAAAGCTGGCGATTGGGGTTTCGGCGTGCGCGGAGTTGTTTTCCCGCGCGCGCACCGGCGGCGCGGACGCGGTCCTGGTCCACCATGGCCTGTTCTGGGAAGGTATGCCGCGGACGTTGACCGGTTTGCAATACCGGCGGGTCGCCGAGCTGGTGCGCGCCGAGATGAGCCTGCTCGCCTACCACCTGCCGCTCGACCGTCACCCCGAGGTGGGGAACAACGCCGTCGCGGCCCGCGCTTTCGGCCTCACGGCGATCGAGCCGTTCGGCATCCACGACGGCTTGCCGCTCGGCTGCAAGGGGCGCTTCGCCGAGCCGGTTGCGGCCGGCGAGCTGGCCGACCGCTGCCGCGAGGTCTTCGGCCAGGAGCCGCTCGCCTTCCTGGAAGGCCCCGAGCGGGTGGCGACCCTGGGCCTGATCAGCGGCGGCGCACAGCGCGATTTCTACGGCGCGATCGCCGAGGGTCTCGACGCCTATGTGACAGGCGAGGCCAGCGAGTGGGTGATGAACGTCGCGCGCGAAGCCCGCGTCCACTACCTCGCCGCCGGCCACTACGCCACCGAGCGTCTCGGCGTGCGGGCCTTGGGCGACCACCTCGAGCGCCGCTTCGGCATCGCCATCGACTTCATCGACGTGCCCAACCCCGTCTGACGTCGCACCCTCGAGCTCGGCAGCGGGCTGTTGCCGCCGCCATGAAGGCGCTGAAGATGCCGGCGACAGCAGCGGCGGCGCAGCCGAGGGCCAAGAGGCGCAGGCCCCAGCTCCAGGCGTCGGGGCGGTACGCGAGGAAGGCAAGGTGGTGGCCGGGGGAAACACGGAAGCCGAGGAAGGCGGCGTTGACGCGAAGCAGAGGCGCGGGGCGGTCGTCGAGCCGCAGCTTCCAGCCGCGGGCTTGACTGACGCTCGAAGCCACCAGGCAGCCAGTCGGGGTGTCGAGCTCGAGCTCGAAGCCGTTCGGCTGGACCCGAGCGATGCGAACCCGGCCGCGAGCCGGCGTCTCCGCCGCCGCCGGCGGTCCGCTCTCTTCGACCAGGGCGCTGGCCGCGAAATCCTGGTTGGCGAGCGCGGCGGCGGCGGAGACGGACGGTGCAGCGACCTGACGCGCCGGCACGAAGAACAGCGGCAGCGCCCGCGGGTTGCGCCAGATCCGGCCGCCCAGGCCGTCCCACACCGGCTGCCACGGCGGCGGCAGCCAGCGGCCATGGCGCTCGAGCATGTAGCGCACTCCGAGGTAGTCGAGCAGCGGTTGCGGCAGACGATTGGGGGCGAGAAGGACGAAGCGGCCGAACTGGTAGCGGGGCGAAAGGCCGCGGCCGACCACCAGGGCGGCGGCGGCGGGCTGCATCGGGTCGTCGGCGCGGGCGTCCCAGAGTCCATAGTAGGCGCCCAGGTTGGGCATCAGGTCGAAGCCCTCGGCGAGGACGCGGAAGGGGGTGTCGGCTTCGCGGGTGCGCGCCGCGAGCCAGGCCACCGCCGGCGGCGGCGAGAGATCGAAGCGCGACGGCAGGACCGGCAGGTAGCGGCCCCCGAGGAGACCCAGGTCGAGGACCAGGCCGGCGACGGCGACCCACGGCGTCCAGTTCTCACATCGCGAGCGGTGGCGGGTCTGAACTGCCACCGCCTTCGGCGAGCCCGAGGGATGAAACACGGTCCTGCGATGTGGCTGTTGAGGCCTGCTCGAAGCATCTATCGGATCGCCCCCCGCAACCCCTCGATCCCCTTCCCACCCCTCCGGGGGAGAAGGGGACGCCCCCTCCCCTGACGCACTGACCAGTTTCGTTTGAGCTGCGGCACCGACGGCGGAGCCTGAGCGGCGAGCCCGCGACAGCAGCGGCACGATCAGGGCGGCGGCGACAGCGGCGGCGCCGGCCAGCGTGGCGACCCACCAGAGGCGCTGCCAGGGTTCGGACGGCGGCGGGTGAAGGGCAAGGGCGGCAGCTGTGGCGGCGACCGCCGAGGCAGCCGTCCACCTGGCGGAGCGCCGGCGAAGCAGCTCGTCGAGGCCGAGCCCGGCGGCGACCGCGACCGCAAGGACCCAGAACAAGCGCAGGCGGCCGTGCGCGGCCTGGCCGAGTCCGGGGATCGCCGCGGCGAGCTCGAAGAAGGGCGGCAGCCGCATCGCCGCCAGCAACGCCGCGAGTCCGGCGGCGACGATGGCCAGGCAGCGGCCACGCAGCGCCGCCGCCGCGGCGAGCGCCAGGGCGAGCGGCAGCAGGCCAGCGTAGCCGCTGCAAAGCTCGTTGAAGTTGGCCGGTCCGCGCCAGTTGCCGTCGCGCGGACTGCCATAGACCAGCGGCGAGACAGTCGGCGCCAGGACTGACGCCGTGAAAGACGGCGGCTCGGCCGCTTGCGGATCGTTTGCCAGCATTGCGGCGCGGACGCTGTCGGGAATCGCCGCCACGACCGGCAGGAGAACCGGGGCCGACAGACAGGCGCTGAGTGCGCTTGCGGCCCCGAGGCGGAGGAGGAAGCGGCCGGAAGGCGGCGCGCCTGGCTGGATCTGCGGCGGCCGGACGAGCAGGGCCAGGGTGACTGCCGCCGCCGCGAGGGCGGTGAAAGCCAGGGTCTCCGGATGGCCGCTGGTCGCGAGGCCGCAGCCGCAGGCCACCAGGCCGGTGAAAGACGCGCGCTCGCCTCGGCGGAGGGTCACCAGACCGAGCAGCACTCCGGGCACCCACATCGCCGCCAACCCCAGCGGGTGATAGGCCCAGCAGACCGCGTACGCCGAAAAAGCGAAGGCGAAGGCGCCCAGGGTGGCGCCGGCCCGTCGCGCGCCGAGCGCGGCGAGCAGAGCGTCGGCGAGCAGCAGGCCAAGGAAGGTCTGCCAGGCCGCCACCACAGTGAGGGCGCGCAGCGGCGGCAGTGGCAGGGCGAGAAGGTGGAGCGGCGACCAGGGCGCCGATATCCCGTTGTCGGCGAGCGGCTGGCCGGTGCCCAGCTCGTGCGCCCAGAGCGGCAGCTCGCCGGCGAGCAGGCGCTGGCGCACCAGGGCACGGAAAGGCAGGAACTGCAGCGGCACATCGGAGAGCAGGTCGTTCTGCGGCCGCTCGCCCAGGGGCGCCACCTCGCTCCAGGGACGCCACTGGTAGGCAATGTCGGTCGGCACCTGTACGGCCGGGGTCGCGAGCGGCGCGGCGAAGAAGAGAGCGCTGGCGGCCAGGTAGGCGGCCACCCAGGCCCACGGCGGGGCGGGCCGCCACCAGCGCACCAGCGCCGCGATCAATCCGCCGCCGAGCAGGAAGACGATGAGCGCCATGGTGGGCCGCGCGGTCCCTCTCCTCAGGCCGGTTGCGGCGCCGCCGCCTTGGTGAAGAGGCGGAAGAAGTTCTCGCTGGTGCGGCGGGCGACCTCGGCGGCGCTCTCGCCGGTCTCCTGAGCGAGGCGGGCGGCCACCTCGACGACGTAGGCGGGGCGGTTGGGGCGGCCGCGGTAGGGGACCGGGGCGAGATAGGGGGTGTCGGTCTCGACCAGGGCGCGGTCGGGAGGCAGGATGGCGAGCACCTCGCGCACGTTGGCGGCCTTGGGGAAAGTGATCATCCCCGAGAGTCCGAGGTAGATGCCGTCGCCCAGGATGGCGAACAGCTCGCGCGCCATGAGCAGGCCGCCAGAGAAGGAGTGGAAATCGGCCGCCAGGCCGCGGAAATCCGTCGCGCGCGCCGCGGCGAGCATCGCCTCGTTGCTGTCGCGGTTGTGCACCACGGCGGGAAGGCCGAGCTCGACGGCGAGCGACCACTGCTCGCGCAGCACGCTCTCCTGGACGCTGCGCGGCGCATGGTCATAGAAGAAATCCAGGCCGCACTCCCCCACCGCCACCGCACGGGGATCGGCGAGCAGCGCGGCAAGCCGGTCACGGTCGCCACCGCGGCCGCCGCGCCAGCTCGCGGCCTCGTGCGGGTGCACGCCCAGGGCGCACCAGACGTCGGCGTGGCGGTGGCAGAGGGCGAGGATCTCCTCGGCCTCGTCGAGGCGGATTGCCGGCACCAGAAAGCCGCGCACTCCGCGCTCCCGCGCCTCGTCGAGCGCGCGCTCGCGCTCGGGGGCGGCGAGGCTCTGGAGGTGACAGTGGGAGTCGATCGGTCCCGAGCGCTCGTCCACCGCCGCGGCGGCGGCCTTCGCCCCTTCCAGAGGGGGGGCGCTCACCCGACGCGGGTGCCGTCGGGCACCGGCGCTGCCGGGTGGAGCAGGACCGGCGCGCCGTCGACCGAGGCCGCCAGCACCATGCCGTGCGACTCGACCCCCATCAGCTTCGCCGGCTCGAGGTTGGCGACCACCACGACCTGGCGGCCGACGAGCTCTTCGGGCCGGTAGACGAGCGCGATGCCGGCCACCACTGTCCGGCTCTCGCCGCCCAGGTCGACGGTCAGCTTGAGCAGCTTCTTCGACTTGGCGACCGGCTCGGCGGCGCGGATGGTCGCCACCCGCAGCTCGCTTTCCATGAAGCGATCGATGGAGATCGTGGCCGGTACGGCGGCGGCTGCCGCCGCCGCGGATGCCGGTGGGACGGAGGCGGCAGGCGGCGGCGCGGCCTTAGGATCGCCCGCGTCGCCCGCATCACCCGCAGGCAGGGCGCTGGCCGGAACCGCGACCGCCGGCGGCGCGGGAAGGGGGACATCGGCCATGAAAGCCTCCTTGTCGATCAGCGGGAAGATGGTCGTCGGCTCCGGCAGCGGCGCGTCGCAGAGGGTGCCGCCCCAAGCCAGCGCATCCAGGCTGCCGGGCACCGGCGCGGCTACGGCGCGCAGGATCCCCGGCGCGACGCGCGGCATGAACGGCAGCAGGCCGGTCGCCACGATGCGGATCGCTTCGAGCCCGTTCCACAGGATGCGCGCCAGGCGGTCGCTCGCCCCTTCCGACTTGATCAGGTTCCAGGGCTCGCGGCTGACCAGGTACTGGTTGGTCTCGGCAAGCAGCTTCCACAGGCTCTTCAACGCCTGCTGGAAGGCCAGCTCCGCCATCGCCTTGCGGTAGCCGGCTGTCGCCTGGCCGGCGGCGGCGATCAGCGGGTTCTGGGTGCAGGTCTGGAAAGGCGTGCGGCCGCCAAAGGCAGTGCGCGACAGGGTCACCACCCGTTTCACAGTGTTGCCGAGGTCCTTGGCGAGATCGCTGTTGTAACGATCGACGAAAGCCTCGTCCGAGAAGCTCGCGTCCTGGCCGAAGACCATCTCGCGCAGCAGGAAATAGCGCAGGCTGTCGGCGCCAAAGCGCGCTACCAGCTCATCGGGCCGCACGATGTTGCCGGCCGACTTGGAGACCTTGCGGCCGTCGCGCTGCCACCAGCCGTGCGCCCATACCGTGGTCGGCAGCGGCAGGCCCGCCGACATCAGGAAGGCAGGCCAGTAAACCGCGTGAAAACGCAGGATGTCCTTGCCGATCATGTGCATGCGCATCGTACCTTCGGCCCAGAACCGGCGGTACAGCGGGCTGGGCTCGGAGCCCAGCCCGAGCGCGCTGACGTAGTTGGTCAGCGCATCGAGCCATACGTAGACGGTCTGGCCCGCGTGGCCGGGGAAGCGAATCCCCCATTCCAAGTTGGCGCGGCTGACCGAGAGGTCGCGCAGGCCGGCCTCGACGAAAGAGCGCATTTCGTTGGCGCGGCTGGATGGGCGAACCGCTTCGGGATGGGCCGCGTACCAATCGAGCAACGGCTGTTGATAGCGCGACAGGCGGAAAAAGACGTTCTGCTCCGATTTCCATTCGACGCCGAGCTCCACGTGGACGGGACATCGCTTGCCCGGCAGCAGCTCTTTCTCGGTGTAGAAGGTTTCGCAGGGAGAGCAATACCACCCTTCGTGCGTGGCGACGTAGAAATCGCCGGCGGCATCGATGCGCCGGATCATCTCGATCACGCCGCGCTCGTGGCGCTCTTCGGTGGTGCGCACGAAGTCGTCGTAGGAGAAACCGAAGGTCTCCTTGAGCTCGTCGTAGCGCGAGACTACCCGATCGGCGAGCTCGAGCGGCGTGATTCCCTCGCGCCGCGCCGCCCGCTCTATATTCTGGCCGTGCTCGTCGGTGCCGGAGAGAAAGCGCACCTCCTCGCCGGCCAGGCGGTGATAGCGCGCCAGGGTATCGGCCGCAGTCGTCGTGAAGATGTGCCCGATATGGGGCAGATCGTTCACGTAGTAGATGGGGGTGGTGATGAAAAAGGTCGTGGTGGCCATGGCTTGCGCCGGGGCGCTCGCGGCGCCTCAGCTCGGCAGCGCCTCGTCGGCCGGGACCAGCTCGTGGGCCGTGAAGCGGTAGTGATTGCCGCAGAACACACAGTCTGCTTCGATGGCGCCGTCTTCCTCGGCCAGGTAGTTGCGGTCCTCGGCAGAGAGCAGCACGAGGTGCTGTTGCAGCCGCTCGCGGCTGCAGCGGCAGTGATAGCGCAGCGGCCGGGCTTCCTTGACCTCGCGGTCCAGCCCGGCGAGGACGGCATCGAGCATGCCTTCGACGCCGCCTTGCTCGAGCAGCCAGCTCACCCCGGCGATGCCGGCGACGTTGCGCTCGAGGCGGGCCACCGTTTCCTCTGGGGCGCCGGGCATCATCTCGACGATCACGCCGCCGGCCGCGGCGATTCCGGTCTTGCGGCCGAGCACCCCGACCAGCACTGCCGGTTTGCTCTGCTCGCTCTGCGTGAGGTAATAGGCGAGGTCCTCGCCGATCTCGCCGCTGACCAGCTCGACGTGGCTGTGATAGCTGCCCCCATCGCCATACTCGCGCAGCACCCGCAGCCGGCCGCTGCCTACCGCTGTCCCCACGGCGAGCTTGGCGTTCGGCAGATCGGGCACCACCACCTGCGGGTCGCCGACGGTGCCCCGAATATTGCCTTCCTGGTCGACTTCGACCAGCACCTGGCGCAGCGGCCCGTCGCCGCGGATGTCGAGCACCAGGCGGCTCGGGGTCTTGGTTGCCAGGCGCAGGAGCATCGAAGCCCCGGCCACCGCGCGCCCGAGCGCGGCTGCCGCCACGGGGGTCAGGTCGAGGCGGTCGCGCACTTCGCGCACGATGTCGGTGACGTCGGCCGCCACCCAACGCAACGCACCGCGGCCGGCGAGGCCGAGCTGCAGCCTCTGTTCGCCAACCGTGGCCGCGGCGGGGCAATCCGGCATGCCGCTCTCGGTGGTGTCGGCGGTTGGCGTGATGGGTCTTGTCATATAGAACGAGTCCCAGCGCTTGGGTCGGCCGCCGGGTCCCGGCCCGTGCTCCGTGCTTCGAGCGCTGCCTCTTCTTGCCCCGCGGGCGAGGCGCCGGCCAGTGCCAGGAGGGCGGCCCGATAGACCTCTCGCCAGGGTACACCGCCGGCAAGCGCCAGCCGCCGGCAGTCCTCGAACTCCGGCGCTGCCGCCAGCGGACGCTCGCCCAGCCTTCCTCGCTTGACGCGCACCGTGCCGAAAGCGGTCTCGACCTCCTGCGTGACGCGCTCCGCCTCGAAGCGCGCTGCCATGTGATAACGGCAGCCGAGCGATCCGGATTCCAGGAGCAGGATGCCGGCCAGCTGCTCGAGCCGCTCGACCCGGCAGAGCACGCTGACCAGGATGCCGGGGCGGCTCTTCTTCATCGTCACCGGCGTGAAGTAGACGTCCAGAGCGCCCGCCTCCAGCAGGCGCTCCATGAGGAAGCCGAAGCCCTCGCCGGAGAGGTTGTCGACCTCGCATTCGAGAACCGCCACCTGTGCGGGCCCCGAGGCCGTCCCGTGCCCTGACGGTCCGGCCGGCGATCCCTGGCTCTCGACGCCGGCGGGGGCGGCATGGGAGCCTGCCGCTGCCGTGCCCCCGCTCCTGGCGGTCTGCGCCGCCGCCGGGCGACCGCGAAGCAGACGGACCGCGTTCGGCTGGGCCGCAACTTCCTTCTTGCCCAGCCCATAGCCGGTCGCTTCCAGCACCAGCGGCGGGATCTCGACGAACTCGTCGACCAGCTCGGCCAGGAGCACCGCTCCGGTCGGCGTGGTCAGCTCGCCTCCCCGACCACCATGGATCGGCACCCCTCGCAGCAGCTCGGCGGTGGCGGGCGCCGGCACCGGCAAGTCGCCATGCGCGGTCCGCACCCGGCCGCTGCCGACGTTGACCGGGCCGCAGGTGAGCCGCTCCGGCGCCAGGAACTCGATCGCCGCGGCGGCCCCTACCAGGTCGACGATCGAGTCGACCGCGCCCACCTCGTGAAAGTGGATCCGCTCGACCGGTAGGCCATGGGCCCGCGCCTCTGCATCGCCGAGGCGCGCGAAGAGCCGGAGCGCGCGCTCCTTGACCGGCGGCCGCAGGCCGCTGGCAGCGAGCAGCTCTTGGATCTGGCGCAGATCGCGCGAATGCCCACCTTGCTCGCTACGCCACGCGGCGCGGAAATCGTCGTGGTCGTCCCCGTGGTCGTGCGCGTGGTCATGAAGATGCCCATGCTCGTGGCCATGGTCGTGCGGGTGGTGATCCCGCTGGTGGCCATGGCCGGCGGCGACCTCTTCCGGGTCAGGGCCCTCGAGCGGCCGGCCGTCGAGAAGCACCCGGAAGCGGGTGCCCACGAATCCGCCTCGCGATGCCTTGCGGCTCTCGACGGTCACGCCCGCCAGGCCGAGCAGCGCGACCGCCTCGGCGACCACGTCGAGCGGCATGCCGAGATCGAGGCAAGCGCCAAGGAACATGTCGCCCGCCAACCCGCTCGCGCAGTCCAGGTGATAGATCGCCATCGTGGCGCAACGCTACCATGCCGCCTTCTCGCGCAGCGAAACCCAGCGGCCCGCGGTACCTAGGACCAGGTGGTCGACCAGCTCGACCCCGACCACCGCCGCCGCCTCGGCCATGCGGCGGGTGAACTGGAGGTCCTCGGCGCTCGGAGATGGATCGCCGCTCGGGTGGGTGTGGAAGAGCACTACCCCGGCGGCGCCGCGCAGCAGGCACTCTTTGAGGATCTCGCGCGGCTCGACCGCGGCGCGCGACAGGGTGCCGCGGAAGATCTCGCGCTCGCCCAGCAGGCGGTGACGGAGATCGAGAAAGAGGGCGCCCATGACTTCCTGGTCGCGCTGCTGGTAGCGCAGCGACAGATAGAGCGCCACCTCGGCTGGCCGGCGCAGCGGCTTGCGCTCCGGAACCTGGTCACGTGCCAGGCGGCGTCCGATCTCGATCGCCGCCAGCAGGCTCGCTGACTTGGCCGGCCCCACTCCGGGACGGCGCAGAGTGAGCGGAGTGGCCGCGAGCAGGCCGCCCAGGCCGCCGCTGTCGCGCAGCAGCACCATCGCCAGGCGCAGGGCCGAGGCGCCGGCATGCCCGGTGCGCAGCAGCACGGCCAGCAGCTCGGCATCCGAGAGGGCGTCGCTCCCCTGCTCGAGCAGGCGCTCGCGCGGCCGCTCCGCCTCCGGCAGCTCGCGGATCAGCCAGTCGACCGCCGGCATTGCTCGATCGCCGCGGTCAGCCTGGGCAGAGCCTCGCCGGCCGGCAGCGCCAGCCGCAGCTGCGCCAGCCGCGAGAAGGGAGTGGGCTCGGGATTGACTTCGATCAGGCAGGCGCCGGCTCGGTGCGCCTCCTCGATCAGTCCGGCCGCCGGGTAGACGGTGGCCGAGGTACCGACCGAGACCAGCAGGTCGCAGCCTGCCGCGGCGGCGAAGGCATGGTTCAGCGCCTCCTCGGGCAGCAGCTCGCCAAACCAGACTACGGCGGGGCGGAAGAGGCCGCCGCACGAACAGCGCGGCGGCTCGGCCGGGGAGGAGGCGATCGCTTCGGCCATGTCGCGGAGCTGGCCACAGGAGGCGCAACGAGCCTGGGCCAGCGAGCCGTGCAGCTCGACGACCTGGCGGCTCCCTGCCCGCTGATGGAGAGTGTCGACGTTCTGGGTCACTAACAAGAAAGACGGAAACAGCGCCTCCCAGAGCACCAGCGAGCGATGCGCGGCATTGGGCGCCGCGGCGGCGGCGGTCGCGAAGCGCTGCGCATACCAGCGCCAGACCCGCACCGGATCGCGGCGGAAGGCCTGGGGGGTCGCCAGCTCCTCGGGCCGCACCGAGTCCCACAACCCGCCGCTGCCGCGAAAGGTGTCGAGGCCGCTCTCGCGCGACACGCCGGCGCCCGAAAAGACCACCGCGCTGCGCGCCGTGCGGACCCGCGCCGCGACGCCGTCAGGAAGCTCGATCTCGCTCATCCGACCCTCTGCTTTGAGCCTTATAATGTTTGGTTTCCGCTCCCATGCCCACTCTGCCAAACAACTTCGGCCTGCTGGAGCAGCCTTACTGCGCCTACGAGCGCAGCCGGGTGGTGGTGCTGCCGGTGCCTTTCGAGCGCACGACCTCGTACGGCAAGGGTACCAGCCAGGGGCCGGCGGCGATCGTGCGCGCCTCACAGAACATGGAGCTCTACGACGAGGAGCTGGAGGCGGAGCCTTTCCAGCAGGGGATCGCCACCATGGACCCCTTCCTGCCCGGCGCGTTCGAGATGGCCGAGGCGCTGGCGGAGCTGGAGGCCGAGGCGCGCGGCCACCTCGAGCGCGGCAAGTTCCTGGTCACTCTGGGCGGCGAGCACAGTCTCACCCAGGCGACGGCGCGGGCGGCGCGCGCCGTGCACGCCAGCTTGGCGGTGGTCCAGTTCGACGCGCATGCCGATCTGCGGGAGGAATACGACGGCACCCGCTACAGCCATGCCAGCGTCATGAAGCGCATCGTCGATGACGGCTTCCCCACCCTGGCGGTCGGCGTCCGCTCGCTGTCGACCCCCGAGGCCGAGGTGATCCGCCATCGCCGCCTGCCGGTCGTCTGGGGCCGCGAGCTCGACCGGGCCGCCGATTTGTTCCCCGAGCTTCTCGCCTCCCTGCCGGAGAACGTCTACCTCACCTTCGACATCGACTACTTCGACCCCTCCCTGGTCCCCGCGACCGGCACGCCCGAGCCGGGGGGCGGGATCTGGCATCCCACCCTCGCACTGCTGCGCGCCCTCTTCAGCTCCAAGAACGTGGTCGCCATGGACCTCGTCGAGCTGGCGCCGATCGGCAACCAGCCTGCCAGCGAATTCCTGGCCGCCAAGCTGATCTACAAGTGCCTCGGCTATCTGCAAGAAGCCGACGGCGGCCTGCTGCTTCACTGAGCGTGACTAAGGACACTCGATCATGGGTGCGGCGTCAGGCGAGGACGCTGCCGCCGTTGACACTGACCACCGCGCCGGTGATGTGGCGGGCGAGCCGCGAGGCGAGGAAGAGGACCGAGCCGGCGATGTCCTCGGGGCTGGCGATGCGGCCCAAAGGGATTGCCTCCACCACCGCTTCCTGGCGCTCGCGCAGGGCCTCGGCCGTCATGTCGGTGACCACCCAGCCCGGCGCCACGCAGTTGACGCGGACGCGCGGCGCGAGCTCCCCCGACCACGACCGGGTGGCGGCGATCAGCGCCCCCTTGCTGGCAGCGTAGGGGCTGTAATAGGGCTCGCCACGCTGGCCGGCGGTCGAGGCCACGTTGACGATCGCGCCGTCGGCCGAGCGCGCCAGCAGCGGCAGCGCCGCCGCGGCGCACAGGAACGGCCCGACGAGGTTGACCTCCAGGGTCTCGCGCATCCTGGCGGCGTCGAAGCAGGCGAGCGGATTCTCGACCCAGATGCCGGCGTTGTTCACCAGCACGTCGAGTCCGCCCCACGCGGCCTCCACGACGGCGAAGAGCTCGCCCACGGCACGCTCTTCGCGCAGGTCGCAGCGATGCATCAGATGGCGCGCCGGCAATCCCCCTGATGCCGGCGCCTCTTTTCCAGGTGCCGGCGCCGTTGTCTCCAATTTCGGCCCCTGCCCCAGCTTCGGCCCCGCCCGCAGCTCGTCCAGCTCGGCGAGGAGGGACGCCGCCTTCTCCTGTTCGGCCCGATACTGCACCAGTACCGCCGCGCCGGCGCCGGCGAAGAAGCGGCAACAGGCGGCGCCAATGCCGCGGCTGCCGCCGGTGACCACGACCCGCCGCCCGGAGAGCCCCCAGTCGACGCCGCTCAAGCGACGCTCTCGACCACCATGGCGATTCCCTGGCCGCCGCCGATGCAGGCCGAGGCGACCCCGACACCGCCGCCGCGCCGCTTGAGCTCCTTGAGCAGGGTGAGGAGCAGGCGGGTGCCGGAGGCGCCGAGCGGATGGCCGAGCGCGATGGCGCCGCCGTTGACGTTGAGCTTGTCGACATCGAGGCCGAGCTCGCGGACGACGGCCAGGATCTGGCCGGCGAACGCCTCGTTGATCTCGATCAGGTCGAGGTCGGGGAGCTGCATGCCGGCTTTCTGCAACACCGCCCGGATCGCCGGCGCCGGACCGATGCCCATCCGCGAGGGGTCGACGCCGACGACCGACCAGGCGACCAGGCGGCCAAGCGGGGCGAGACCGCGCTCGCGAGCGCGCTCGGCGGTCGAAAGCAACATCATCGCCGCACCGTCGACGATGCCTGAAGCGTTGCCGGCGGTGACGAAGCCGTCCTTGTCGAAGGCGGTGGGCAGCGCTGCCAGGTCCTCCATGGTGCTCTGCGGCCGGAGGTGGTCGTCGCGCTCGATCCGCTTCGCCTTGCTCCCCTTGCCGATCTCGATCGGCACCACCTCCTCGGCAAGCTTGCCGCTCTCCCACGCCGCGCCGGCCCGCCGCTGGGACAGGATCGCGAACTCGTCCTGCTCGGCGCGGCTGATGCCGTAGTCGCGCGCCAGATTGTTGCTCGTCTGGGCCATGTAAAAGCCGCAGTAGGAGTCCATCAGCGAGACCATGAGCAGGTCTTCGAGCTTTCCCTGGCCGAGCTTGAAGCCGCGGCGGGCGCCCCAGATCACGTGTGGCGCCTGGCTCATGTTCTCCATGCCGCCGACCAGGCAAGTGTTGGCGTCGCCCGAGAGGATGATCTGCGCGCCCGAGATGACCGACTGGATGCCCGAGCCACAGAGACGATTGACGGTGAGCGCCGGCACCTCTTTCGGCACCCCGGCCTTGAGCGCCACGTGGCGGGCGCCGTAGATGGCGTCCGAGGAAGTCTGCAGCGCGTTGCCGACGACGGCGTGATCGACGTCGCTCGGCGCGACGCCGCTGCGCTCGAACAGCGCACGGCTGGCGTGGGCGGCGAGGTCGATGGCCGAGACCTCGGCCAGGGCACCGTTGTAATCGGTCATCGGGGTCCGCACTCCGTCAACCAGGACCAGATCGCGAAGATTCATCAGCGGGTCGCCTCCTTGGCGCGAGAAAGCTGAGGTGCGGCGAGGCGCTCGACGGCTGCTTCATGGAAGCGCCTGCGCCAGCGGTTCAAATCGCTCGCCGGGTCGATGCGGTGCGCGAGCAGGGTGAAGACGCGCCGCCGATCCGGGTCGATCCACAAGTTGCCGCCGGCGAAGCCCGTATGGCCAAAGGCGCGCGGCGACAGCGCCGGCCCACCGCCGCCGCGGCAGCGCCGGCGCCACCAACCGAGCGCGAACGGGCTGCCGCCGGCGAGCGCCGCGGCGACGGCCTGCCTGTGCAACAGCCGCCGAGGCCGCAGCCATTCCGCCCCCAGCCGCCAGAGGTCGTGCGCCGGCCCAAACAGGCCGGTGAAACCGAAGAGCGCGCCAGCGCCCCCGGCCAGGCCGGCCAGGAAGCGGCCGTTGCCGTCCTGCGGCAGGCCGATCGGCGGCGGCGGCAGGCTCGCAACCGAGAGCCCCTGGGCAGCCGCCCGCTCCGCCTCGCGGCCGGTCCCCATGCGCGAGCGCGCCACCTGGGGCAGGTCGCCCGGCGACGCCAGGGCCGAAAGACCGAGCGGCGCCAGAACGCGAGCCGCCACCAGCTCCCCGAGCGAGCGCCCCAAGACGCGCTCGGCCGCCATGCCCCAAAGCAGATAGTCCAGGTCGCTGTAGGTCCCGGGGCGGGCGCCGAGCAACGACCCCGAAAGCAGCAGCTCGCAGATGCCGGCCAATGTTTGGCCAGCCGCCGGCCGGCCGCGGCGAGTGCCCACGGCGGGGTCGTAGAGCGGCGTCCAGCTACCCAAGCCCGAGCGGTGGCGCAGCAGATCCTCGAGCGGCCGCCCCGCCAGCCGCGGATGGGCGCCGGCAAAGACCTCGCCGATCGGCAGCCGCAGCGCCAGGCTCCGGTCGCGGTCCAGGATCAGGGCGAGCGAGGCGATGAACGGCTTGGTCAGGGAGGCGAAGTCGAACCAGCTGCCGGGCTCCGCCCGCACCCCCTCGCGCGCCCAGCCGGCCGCCCACTCGCCCTCGACTTCCTCGGCGTTCCCCACCAGGGCAACCGCCGCCGAGGCCACGCCGGTCTCGATCAGCTCGGCCAGCAGCCGCTCGATCGATGCCCGGCGGGGCGAACGCATGCGCGATCCTAACAGCCTCCCAGCCCGGCCGGCAAAGACCTGGGCCTCACGAACTTATCGCCAGCCTTCACGTAGTCAGTGCCAGGGCGAGAGCCCCTTTCCCTGCCCAGGCGTCGACGCCGCGGTGTCCACGCGAGGAGCGTGCCCATGCTGAGCCTTCGTGAGCTGGTCAAGATCTACCCCGGGTCGGTGACGGCGCTCGGCGGCATCGACCTCGACGTGCCGCCCGGGATGTTCGGGCTGCTGGGGCCGAACGGGGCGGGCAAGACGACTTTGATACGGGTGCTCGCCGGCCTGCTCGAGCCGACCTCGGGCAGCGTGCGCCTCGACGGCGAGGACGTGCTCGCCGATCCCAGCCGCATGCGGCGGCGGCTCGGCTACCTGCCGCAGGAGTTCGGCTTCTACCCCCACCTGACGGGCGAGAAAATGCTGATCTACCTGCTCCGCCTGAAGGGGGTGGAGGCGCCCGGCGGCCTCGAGCGGCTGGCGGCGGAGCTGCTCGAGCGGGTCAACCTGAGCGAGGCGGCGCGGCGCAAGGTGAAGAGCTACTCGGGCGGCATGCGGCAGCGGCTCGGCATCGCGCAGGCGATCGCCGGCGATCCGCGGGTGGTGATCGTCGACGAGCCGACGGCGGGGCTCGATCCGGAGGAGCGCATGCGCTTCTACCGGCTGCTGACCGAGCTCGCGGCCGACCGCATCGTGCTGCTGTCCACCCATATCGTCGAGGACGTGGCGGTGCTCTGCCCGCGCTTCGCCATCATCCGCAAGGGCCGGCTGGTGGCGCAGACCTCGCCTTCGGCGGCGCGGCAGGCGATCGCGGGGCACATCTTCGAGGGGCGGGTGGCGAGCGGCGAGCTCGCGGCGCTGCGGCGCGAGCGGCAGGTGATCCAGGCGGTGCTGGTCGAGGGCGAGAACCGGGTCCGCATCCACGTGCGCGCCGGCGACGCGGCGCCGGCGGGTTTCCGGCCGGTGCCGGAGACGCTCGAGGATGCCTACCTGCTGCGCATGCAGAACGGAGCGGCGGGGCCGGACACGGCGCCGCCGGCCAGCGCGGAACCGGGCGCGGCCGCGGGCCGCGGCGGGGCGGCATGAGCCTGCGGCGCTTCTGGCTGGTCGCCTCGCTCGACGCGCGGGAGGCGGCGCAGCGCCCGCTTTTCTGGCTGTGGGCGGCGCTGATGGGGTTCAACGCCTGGCTGATGTCGCGCGGCAACTGGATCTACCGCTCGGTCGACACCTCGCTGGGGAGCCCGCGGGCGTTCGTCAACTCCGAGTTCCAGATCGCTTTCGTCGAGGGGCTGCTCGGCTTCCTGCTGGTATCGTTCTTCGTCGCCGTGGCAGCCGGCATGCCGCTCATCCGCGACACTGAGCGCAGGGTGGGCGAGATCCTGGGCGCCACGCCGCTCACCCCGGGCGAGTACGTATGGGGCAAGTTCGCCGCCGCCCTGGGCGCCTGCCTGGCGGTGATGGCGGCGTTCCTCGCCACCTACCTGCTCTTCGTGCACGGCCTGCCAGATGCGGCGAACCCGGCGAGCTATGGCCCGGCAAGCGCCGTTGCCTACCTGAGGCCGCTGCTGCTGCTGCTGCTGCCCGGGCTGCTGTTCACCGCCGGCGCGGCGTTCTTCATCGGGCAGGCGACGGGTAAGCCGATCCTCGTGTTCCTGCTGCCGGTCGTGCTGCTGCCGTTCCTGCAGAACTTCGTCTGGCGCTGGTTCCCGCCCGACCTCGGCCCGGGCGCCGGAGCGGCGCTGCGCCTGCTCGATCCTTCCGGCTTCCGCTGGTTGAAGGAGACCTGGCTGCGGGTGGACCGCGGCATCGCCTTCTACAACACGCGGCCGATCGTCTACGACGCGCCATTCCTCGCCAGCCGCATCGGATGGCTGCTCTGCGGCCTGCTGCTCGTCGAGCTGGCGCGGCGGCGTTTCGCCCGCCGCTCTCCGGCCGGCGCGCGCGGCGGAGGGTTCCGCAGGTGGCGCGGGTGGAGTGCGAGGGCGGGCGCGGCGGCGGCTGGCGGTGCCGCGACGGAGTTGACGGCGGGCGCGGCGGTGGCTGGCGGCGCGGCGGCGCTCTCGACCCTGGCGATGCGCGGGCGCGTCCCGGGCCGGCTCGCCGGCGCCTGGACGGTGGCCCGTTTCGAGCTCGCCGAGCTCATCTCCCAACCCGGCCTCTACATCTTCCTGCCCGCCATCGTGCTCTTCCTGGTCATCGCCTTCAACGCCGACGGCGGACCGTTCGGGGGAGCGGTGCTGCTCACGCCCGGCACGGCGGCGGTGCGCGGCATGCTGGTGCTGACCCCCTGGCTCTGCCTGCTGCTGCTCTTCTACACCGTGGAGTCGCTGCAGCGCGAGCGCAGCACCGGGCTCGCGCCCATCTTCTACTCGACGCCGGTAGCGACCTCGTCGCTGCTCGCCGGCAAGGCGTTGGCCAACATGGCGGTGGCGGGCATCACCCTCGCCGCGAGCTTCATCACCGCGGGCTGGGTGATGTCTTCGCAGGGCCGGGTGCCGGTCACCCTGTGGCCTTTCGTGCTCGTCTGGGGGCTGCTCTTCGTGCCCACGCTCCTTGCTTGGACGGCGTTCGTCACCGCCGCCTACGTCGCGACCGGCAGCCGCTACGTCACCTACGGCATCGGCTTGACGGCGCTCGTCGCGACGCTCGCGGCCTTCTTGCACGGCGACATGAACTGGGCCGGCAACTGGCCGCTGATCGACGCTCTGCGCTGGAGCGACATGGGGACCTTCGAGCTCGACCGCCAGGCGCTCTGGCTCAACCGTCTGGAAGTGCTGGCGCTGCTGCCCCTGCTCGCCTATGTCGCGGGGCGCTGGTTTCGGCGCCGCGAGAGCGACCGCCTGGCGGGCGGCGGGCGGCGCCCGGGCGAGCGGCGGCGCACGGCGCTGCGCCTCTGCGTCCTCACCGCGCTCCCTCTCGCCCTCGCCCTCGCCCTCCTCGGCGCCGTCGAATCGGGGTTCCAGGGGTCGGTGGTGGCGAAGCGGCACAAGGACTACTGGCGGCAGAACCTGGCGACCTGGAGCGAGGCGCCGATGCCCTTCATCACCCACGTCGAGCTCGACCTCGACCTCGAGCCCGCCGCGCGCAGCTTCCGCGTCGCCGGCAGCTACGATCTGGTCAATCGCAAGCCGGCCGCAATTCCCTGGTTCGCGGTCACCGGCGGCCTCGCCTGGCGGGACCTCGCCTGGACCCTCGACGGCAAGGCCTACCGCCCCGAGGAGCGCGAGGAGCGCACCGGCCTCTTCGTCTTCCCGCGGTAGGTGACCTGCAAGGCGCCGGCGCGCCAGGGGGGCCAGGAATCCTCCCACGGGCTTGAATGCCGTGGATGTGACTTCGTTGACTCGCACTGGCCCGCTTGGCTACCCTGACGAGCGGAGGCACAATAATGAAAGGTCCGATCTTCGCAGTCGCCATCCTGATCGCAGCGGCGGGTACTGCGGCTCATGCCCAGTGCGAACCCTCGGCGCCAGTTCGGGAGGTCCTGGAGAAGTCCTACTTGCGCCATGTCATCGGGCTTTCGAAGGCGGAGAGGGAGGCCAAGACCGCCTCCATTCTCGAACAAGGGCTCAGCGAACATCCCGATGACTATTTCCTGCTGCGCGGCCAGCAGCGCGCCGTCGAGGAGGACAAAGACGCAAGGATCCGCTGGGCCAAGACGCTGCATGAGAAGTATCCCGACCGGCCGGATTACGCGCTGCTCCACGCGCAGGCGCTTGTGGGAAGCGACACGCCGGAGGCGATCCGCAGACTGGAGGCAATCGCGGTCGCGCATCCGGAGCTGTCCCGCGCCCACCTCAGCCTGGCCGAGCTCAGCGGCTTCGGCAAGTTCAAGGATCAGGGTAGAGCAGAGCGAGCGCTGGAAGGTTTTCTAGCGCGCTGCCCGGCGCCGCTCGACGGCGGCTTCCTGCAGCTCCTAATCCGTCACGGGACGAAAGAGCAGATCGCGCGCACGGCGGCGGGGGTACGCAAGCGCCTCGGAGAGACGACCGACCCCCTGCTCCGCGAGAGCTGGAGGGCGCTCTGGAGTATGGAGTTCAAGGTCCATCCGCCGGCCGAGCATGCAGCCCTGCGCCAGCAGATCGCGCAGGAGCTGGCACGGTTCGACAAGGCGCCGCAGCGCCATGACCTCGACTGGATGGTGTTCTTGCGCGACGGCAATCGGAGCGCCGGCGACTTGGCGGCGGCGGCGAAGATCGACGACGAGATCCAGCGCGACTTCCCGGCTTCCGACGTCGCGAAGTCATTCATCCAGGAGCGCTGGCGCAAGGAGCATCCCGGCCGTTTCCGCCCTGATTTGGCGCCGGAGAGCTTCCAGCGCGCCAGCCTCGCCGCCGCCGAGGAGTGGCACCTGCGGTGGCCCGACGATGCGCTCATCCTGCATCAGAGATTCCAGGCGCTGGCAGCGCTGCCGGAGACCACGCCGGAGCAGATCGGCAGCGCCGCGGACGAGCTGCTGGCAGCCTACAAGAAGAACGCGAGCTTCTGGAGCATGCCGCCGCTCGAGCTCATGGTTGCGGAAGCCCTGGTGAAGCGCAGGGTCCACCTGGACCAGGTGCCGGCGCTGGTCGAGGAGGGCTGTCGCGCCGCCAAGGCACGCGATGAGCGCGAGCTGAGCGACGACCGCACCGACGACGAGATGCGGTCCGAGATGCAGAAGTCGGGCCCGTACCTGACGCTCGAGCGGGCGCGCGTTCTGCTCGACTACGCTGCCGCCGTGCGGCAGCCGGAGAAGGCGCAGGCGATCGACGCCGAGCTTGCCGCCCTGCAGCCAACCGATCCGCACCTCAGGTCGCTCCTGCTCGAGCGGCGCGCGCAGGCCGCCGAGCTGAGCGGCCGCAAGCTCGATGCACTGGTGCTCTACCGCGGCGCACAGCAGCTGGGCGGCGCAGACGCGCCGGAGCCGGGAGCCAAGGTCTCGGCAGCCGACAACGTCGAACGCCTGTGGAAGGAGCTCGGCGGCACGGCCGCTGGACACGCCCTATTGCTGGAAAAACCGGCGCCCGCCGGCGACAAGGCGAAGGCAGCCGAGGTGACCGACAGCCGCTGGGAACGGCCGAAGAACCCGCTGCCGGCCTTCGCGCTCAGCGACCTCGAAGGCAAGAGCTGGAAGCTGGCCAACCTGAACGGCAAAGCTGTGCTGATCAACATCTGGGCCACCTGGTGCGGGCCCTGCCGGGCCGAGCACCCCGAGTTCCAGAAGCTCTACGACAAGCTCAAGATCCGGCCGGACGTCGCGCTGCTGAGCTTCAACGTCGACGACGACCTAGGCAAGGTGGAGCCGTACATGAAAGAGAACAAGTACACCTTCCCGGTTCTGCCGGCGCGCGAGGTCGTGGACGCCGTGGTGCCGTTACTTGGCATCCCGCGCAACTGGTTCATCGATCCGCGCGGGACTCTGCGATGGGAGCAGGTCGGCTTCGGAGGCGAGGCCGGGTGGCAGGAAACGATGATCGCCAAGCTCGAAGAGGTGCTCAAACAGCAGCAGGCGCCCTGATCTCGCTGGCCGCTGGTCTACGATCGATTCCACAGGAAAGAGAACGCGATGGATGCGGTCGGGTCGGAGCTCCCCCGCAACTCCTGACCGCTTTTTTCATGACGCCGCAGGCCCATGATCGTTCATCTCATCGACGGCACGTACGAGCTGTTCCGCCACTTCTACGGTCTGCGCCGCTTCAACAAGGGCGCGGATCCGCCCTTCGGCGCCTTGATCGGCGTCCTGCACACGGTGCTGCAGATGATCGAAACAGGGGCAACTCACGTCGGCGTGGCGACCGATCACGTGATCGAGTCCTTCCGCAACGGTCTCTGGCCCGGCTACAAGACAGGAGTCGGCATCGAGCGCGCGCTCCTCGCGCAATTCCACCCGCTGGAAGAAGCGCTCGAGGCCATGGGAGTGGCTGTTTGGCCCATGATCGAGCTCGAGGCTGACGACGGGCTTGCCTCCGCTGCTCAGATCGCCGCCAACGACGAGGGCGTGCAGAAGGTCTGCATCTGGACACCCGACAAGGACCTCGCGCAATGCGTCCGCGGCGACCGCGTCGTCCAGGTCGACCGCCGAGGGAAGAAGATCCGCAACGCGCAAGGAGTCCGCGAGAAGTTTGGGGTGGAGCCAGACCTGATTCCCGACTTCCTCGCCCTCGTCGGTGACGCCGCCGACGGATATCCTGGCATTCCGGGGATCGGTCCGATCACGGCGGCACGGTTGTTGAACCGGCACGGCATACTCCAGGACTTTCCGCCTGCCGTACTGGCGGAGAGCCGCGGCTTGGCGCTGCTCTTCAAGGATCTGGCGACTCTGAGGACCGACGCGCATCTCTTCCGCGACGTGGACGAGCTGTGGTGGCGCGGCCCCACCGCCGCCTTCGCGGCTTGTGCGGAGCGTCTCGGAGAGGCTCGTCTGCCAGAGCGCTGCCGCAGAGCTCAAGACAGTCTTTAGAGGTAGTTCGCCGGATCGCCGGTCTGGAAGACCACCACCCGGTCGCCGTCGCCAAAGGCGCCTTCGTGGGCGAGGTCAAAGGCGGCGGCCAGGGCGGCGGCCCCTTCCGGTCCCAGGCGGAGCCCCTCGCCGCGGGCCGCCTGGGCGGCGATCTCGGGCAGGCGCGCCTCGTCGACGGCGACCGCGCGGCCGCCGGATCGGCGCAGCGCGGCGAGGACCAGGAAGTCGCCGATGGCGCGTGGGACCCGCAGCCCCCAGACGCGGGTCTGGGGATCGGCCCAGGGCTCGGCCACCGCGGCGCCGCTGACAAAGGCGCGCACGATCGGCGCGCAGCCGGCGGCCTGCACGGCGACCAGGCGGGGACGCTTGCCGCCGATCAGGCCGAGGCGCTCGAGCTCATCGAAGGCCTTGTCCATCCCGACGATGCCGGTGCCGCCGCCGAGCGGGTAGACGATCCATTCCGGCAGCTCCCAGCCGAACTGTTCGGCGAGCTCGAACCCCATGGTCTTCTTGCCTTCCACCCGGTAGGGCTCGCGCAGAGTCGAGAGATTCCAGAAGCGTTCTCCCCCGACCGCCAGCAGCCGCGCCGCCTCCACTAGCGTCCCTGGCGACGCCAGCACCTCGGCGCCGTATTCGCGGCAGCGCTCGAAGACCGTGCGCGGTGTGTCGGCGGGGAGCGCCACGCGCGCCGGCAGACCGGCGGCGGCGGCATAAGCGGTCAAGGCCAGGGCGGCATTGCCGGCGCTGGCGAGCTCGACGCCCGGGGCTCCCAGCTCGCGCGCCCGGTTGATTGCCAGCGACAAACCGCGTGCCTTGAAGGAGCCGGTCGGATTGCTGGCCTCGTCCTTGACCCAGATCTCTGCCGGCCCGGCCGCGGTGTGGCGCAGCCGGACCAGCGGTGTGGCCCCTTCGCCGAGGTCGACCCGGGCGGCGAAGTCAGAGACCGGCAGCAGCTCGCGGTAGCGCCAGAGGCTCCAGGGGCGGCTGGGCAGCGCCTGCCGCAGCCGCTCGCCGCGCCGCCGATCGAGCTCGTATTCGACCAGCCAGGGCGCGCCGGCCGGTGACAGGAACGCGGGCGCGTCGAGCGGCGCCTGCGCGCCGGTTCGCGAGCAGACCAGACGCGACGCCCAGTGGGCAGCTTCGACGCGCTCGACGCCCATCTCCTCGTTGTCTCTCGCTACTGGGCAGCAGCGGCGTCGCCTTCTTGAGCGCCGCCCGGCTCGGTCCCGCCGCCGGCCGCACCGCCGCCAGGGAAGCCATCACCACCCACTTCGCCACTCCTCGCCAGCGCGGAGATGATCGCCTTGCGCTCCGCGGCGCGCAGCCGGGCGAACCTCTCCCTGTACCTGGCGAGGAGCGCGATGTTGTCGCGCATCGCCGGCGTCGCCGCCGGCTCGGTCCCTTGCAGGCCGTGCTTGAAGTCCTCCAGCTCGCGCTCCGCCGCCGCTCTCTGCGCCGGGTCGGCCAGGGCGTCCTTCTCCCTGGCCATGCGGGCGAGCAGCTGGTCGCGGCCGAGAACCATCTTGCGCAGGAGGTCCCGGGTGTCGGCAAGAGCTTCGGTCTCGTGCACCCGCTCCCGGACCCAGCCGTACTCCTTGAGATTGACCCGCAGCTCCCGGGCGGCCCGCAGATCCGCCGGCGCGCCCTCAGAACCGGCGGCGGCGTTTTCCGGCTCCAGGCGGCTCGCGGTGGCCGCTCGAGCCGCGGTGTCAGGTCGACCTTCCGCCTCCGGCCGTCTGGTCCCGTCGGAGCGGCCCGCCGCCACCCTGTCGGACCGGCTCGCTCCTTCAACCGGGTTGGGGGGCTCGGCCCGGCTCGCGGAGCCCGTCGGGTTCGCCGGCTCAACCCGCGTTGCCGGACCCCCCTGGCCCCGCACGGGGCTGCCGCGCCAGGGCAGCCCGGAAGGCCGGTGACCCCCTTCGCCAGCCATGCTCTCGCGGATCATCCTCTCGGCGCGCTCCTGGACGTCGAGGTACATGCGGACCTGCGCGTCGCTCAGACGCCCGTCCGCCGGCGGCGTGTAGCGCGCCGCGGCGACCTCGCGTTCGAAGTCCGGGGCGGCGCTCGACTCTCTCCGGCCGCGCAACGGGCCTCCTTCGCCGCCGTCGCGGCAGCCAGCGGCGAGCACCACCAGGGCGAGGCCTGCCGCGAGACTCCTGAAGAGTGGCTGCGCCCTACCTGGCATGGCTCGAAGTTGAAACTCTCCGGAGCAAGAGGGAGGGGGCGTCCCCTTCCCCCCCGGAGGGGTGGGAAGGGGATTGAGGCGTTGCGGGGGGCGATCCGATCGATGCTTCGAGTAGGCCTCCACCGCCACATCGTAGCGCTGTTTGGGATTGCCGGGTCACTCGCCGCGCCGCCTCACCACCAGCCGCACCGGCACTCCGGGCAGTGCCAGCTCCTCGCGCAGGCGGTTCTCCAGATAGCGCCGGTAGGTGTGGCTGCGGGGGAGCGCGCGGTTGGCGAACAGCATGAACGTCGGCGGCGCCGTCGAAACCTGAGTAGCGTAGTACATCTTCCATGGCCGGCCGTGCAGGGCCGGCGGGTGGACCCGGTTGATGGCCGCCTCGAAGAGGCGGTTGACTTCGCCGGTGCCGAGCCGCGTCGCGTGGGCCGCGAGGGCCCGGTCGAGCGCCGGGAAGATCTTCTCGACACCGCGGCCCGAGAGCGCCGAGACGTTCACACGCGCCGGCCCGGCGAGCAGCTCGTCGAGGCGCGGCATGGAGGTCTCGAGCCGCGCGCGCGCCTCCTGGTCGAGCAGGTCCCACTTGTTGACCGCCACGACCGCCGCCCGGCCCAGCTCCCAGATGGTACCGCCGATCGCCATGTCGCCGCTCGTGACTCCTTGCGCGGCGTCGATGACCAGCACCGCCACCTGGGCGCGCTCGATCTGGCGGCGCGCCATCATCACCGCCAGCTCCTCGGGGGCGCCCGCCGTCTGGCTGCGGCGGCGGATCCCGGCCGTGTCGATGAGCAAGTAGGGGCGCCCGTCGCGCACGATCAGCGTATCGACCGGATCGCGCGTCGTGCCCGCCACCGGCGACACCAGCGCCCGCGGCTGGCCCGCGACGCGGTTGAGCAGCGACGACTTGCCGACGTTCGGCCGCCCGACGATCGCCACCGCCGGCGCCTCGAGCGGCGGTGCGGCAGGCAGCTCGGGCAGCGCCAGGGAAAGCGCCTCGCGCAGCTCCTCGACCCCCGTGCCGTGCTCAGCCGAGAGCAGCATCTGCCGCTCGATACCCAGGCGGTAGAACTCGGGGAAACGGCTTCGCGCCGCATTGGTGTCGCCCTTGTTGACCACCAGCAGGGCCGGCTTGCCGGTACGTCGCAGCCGTTCCCAGACCGTCTCGTCGGCGCTCACCAGGCCTTCGCGCCCATCCACCACCAGCAGCAGCAGATCGCTCTCCTCGACCGCCAGGAAGACCTGCTCCGAGAGCCCGAGCGCATCGTCGCCTGCCGGGACCAGGCCACCGGTGTCGATGAGCTGCAGCGGCCGGCCGTCGCCAAGCTCGGCGAGGCCCGTGATCCGGTCGCGGGTGACGCCCGGCAGGTCGTGCACGATCGCCTGCCGCCGCCCGAGCAAGCGGTTGAAAAGGGTCGACTTGCCGACATTGGGGCGGCCGACGATGGCCACCGTCGGGGTCAGGCTCAAGTCGCGCCCCGTCCGCTGCCACCACCGCGGCCGGTGCCGCCGCGCTCGGCCGCACCGCCACCCTCGCGTTTCTCGGAGCCAGCGGAGCCAGGGGCGCCGCGGGCGCCGCGTCTGGCTCGCCTCGCCCCGCCCTCGCCATCCGCCGCCGGCCCGCGGTGCGGCGGCGGGCGGCGCCGCGCCGACCGCGGCCTGGGCGGCGGCATCCCGACGACCTGAAGGTCGAGACCGCGGTGGCGCAGGTCGGCGCCCAGCAGCTCGACCTCGACCGCATCGGCGAGCTGGAAGACCCTCCCCTGCCGCTCCCCCACCAGGCGATGGGCGCCCGGCTCGTGGATGTAGAAGTCGTCGCCCAGGGTGCGGATCGGCACCAGGCCGTCGACGTGCAGGCCGTCGAGCTGCACGAAGAAACCGAACGCCTGCACACCCGTGATACGCCCGCGGAAGCGCTCGCCGGCGCGCCCGGCGAGGAAGCGCACCTTCTTCCATTGCAGCAGATCGCGTTCCGACTGCTCCGCCCGCCGTTCGGCGTTGCTGTTCGCGCGGGCGATGACCGGCAGGCGCTCGCCGAGCCGGCCGCGCTCGGCCTCGAGCTCGGCGCGGCCGTGCAGCAGCGCTTTCAGCCGGCGGTGGACCACCAGGTCGGGATAGCGGCGGATCGGCGAGGTGAAGTGAGTGTAGTAGGGAGTGGCCAGGGCGTAGTGGCCGAGGCAGTCAGGGCTGTAGTAGGCGCGCTGCATGGTGCGCAGCAGGAGCGTGGTGACGAGCTCCTCCTCGGGCCGGCCGGCGGCGTGCCGCAGCACCTGTTGCAGCGCCGTCGGGTGGAGGGCGTCCAGCTCCGCCGGCAGCTCGATCCCGAAGGGGCGCAGGGTCTCGGCAAGCTCTTGCAGGCGCTCCACGTCGGGAGCGTCGTGGACCCGGAACAAACCAGGAGAGCGGCGGCTGACCAGCTCGCCGGCCACGGCCTCGTTGGCGGCGATCATGAACTCCTCGATCAGGCGGTGGGCGACGTGGCGCTCGGCGGGCAGGATGCCGACCACGCTGCCGTCGGTGCCGAGCTCCACGTTGCCTTCCGGCAGATCGAAGTCGATCGAGCCGCGCCGGGCGCGGGCATGATGGAGGATCGCCATCAAGTGATGCATCTCGCGCAGCGCCGGCAACACCGCGCCGTAGGCCGCGGCGGCCTCCGGCTTCGGCGCTTCGAGCAGCGCGCGGACCTCGTCGTAGGTCAACCTGCGATGGCTGCGGATGACGGTTTCGGCGAAGCGGCGCGCCAGAACGCGGCCGTCACGGTCGATGTCGAGAAACACCGAGACGGTAAGGCGCGGCACTTGCGGGCCCAGCGAACAGAGGCCGTTGGATAGCGCCTCCGGCAACATCGGAATGGCGCGCTCCGGGTAGTAGACGCTCGTGCCGCGGCGGTAGGCCTCGTGGTCGAGAGCGCTCCCCTCGCGGACGTAGTGAGCGACGTCGGCGATGTGCACGCCGAGCCGGAAGACGCCGCCGGCCAGCCGTTCGATCGAGACCGCGTCGTCGAAATCGCGGGCGCTCGCGCCGTCGATCGTGACCACGACCCGCTCGCGCAGATCCTCCCGTCCCGCCCAATCTGCCGCCGGCGGGTGGTCGGGAAAGGCCGCCGCCTGGTCCAGTACTTCTGGCGGGAACGGCTCTCGGATGTCGTAGTGCCGCAGCACCACCTCGACGTCGACCCCCGGCGTCTCCGGGTCTCCCAGCACCGCGACCAGCCCGGCCCGAGGGCGCCGCCGCCGGCTCGCGCCTCCACCGCCCGCCGTGGCGGCGCCAACCGGCCGGTTTTGGCCGGTCGGCACTCCCCGGAGGTCTCTGCCGGAGCCAGGGGCGCGCGCGACCTCCACCTCGACGAAATGCCCGGGCGGCACCGCCGCGGCACCCTCGACCTCGAGCTCGAGATCGAGCCGTGGATCGAAGGGAACGAGCCAGCGGCGGTCGCGCGCATCGCGCTCGAGCGTGCCCACCAGCCGTGCCCCTGCTCGTAGCGGCGGCGCCGGCCCGCCCGGCGCGCCTTCGTCACCCGGCCATTGATTTGACACCCTTGGGGTCTCTCCCTACAATCACCAGCGCGCGAAAGTGGCGGAACTGGTAGACGCGCAAGATTCAGGATCTTGTGGCCGCAAGGTCGTGGGGGTTCGAGTCCCCCCTTTCGCACCAACGACTTACAGCTAGCCCGTGCCGCCGGGTAGCCTACCAGAGTCAGCACCAAGTCAGCACCGCTGCTATGCCCCTTCTCAATCGCTGGAGGTTTCGGCGTCTGTTACGCCGCGCAGACTTGAACCTGGCTGCGGAAGCCATCCGCGACCTGTGGCGCGAAAAAGCGGGACCCGAGGGAGTTGTTCTTCTCCCCGACGCAATGGCCGCTCGTCTCACTACGTTCCTTCAGCACCGCGACCTCGATAGCGCGGTTGAGCTAGTCATCGCATACCCTGCCTATCTTCAACACTTCTTGGAGGCTGGGCCTGATGGCGTGCTGACGCGCCTTCCGCCTACGGTCGAGCAGGCGGACTACGCAAGGCGCATCGCAGAGACACTGAATCTGACGGTGCCCTTTCTCGCGCTGAGTTCGCGAATCAAGCTCAACGAGTTCATTGACGAGCATAGGGGCCGCTACGAAGCTGCCGTCGCGAGAGCACCTTCCCCGGGGGAGGATCGTCTTTGAAGATCCTGAACATCGTGCTGTTCTTCATCGTTGTGATCCCTGTTTGGCTCCTCGACAGGGTTCTTTGGCTGCTCGCCAAGGCCGTTCTCATAGCGCGAATTCCTCTGCTGGCCCTTTTGATGTCATTTGACCAAGCGAAGGGTGAGAGCATGAAGCGAGCTGCCGAGCGAGACGCTGCACTTAAACCGCCACCGCCGTGGAGGTGAAGAAGGGGCGGGCACCCGAAGGCACCCGGCTCGAGAGGTCTGCGTGAAACACACGGCCGGGCCAAACCGATGTACTTGACCTTGGTTGTGGTGGGTCTGACGCCCGTTTTCATCATCCTCGTGTGGTGGGCTCGAACAACGCTCTTTGCGTGGCCGTCTTCCAAGATCAAGCGCATCGCATTCGAGGTCGCGATAGCCACTCCCCCACGCGGGGAGCGGCTTGTGGGTGAAGCTCAGCTTCCGCGTATTCTTCGGGGTAGGGTGGATGATTAGCCCCGCTCCGGGTCCGCGTGTGGCTCCTTCCCCGCCGGGTCTGGTAGGCGCCGCAGCGGTCGCAGCTCGCCAGGCCGCCCGCCCCGTCAGCATGATCAGTGTGAACAGGTCCGCGGCGTACTTGCTGGCCTGATGCATCGAGGCTACCAGCCGCCGCGGCTCCTCCCCCGTCAACATCCGCCCGCGCTTGTGCTCGGGCTGCCGGTCCCAACGGTAGGTGGGGCTCGTCTGCTGGGGCACCAGGCCGCGGGGGTCGTCGTCCCAGGTGATTTGCCTGGACCTATTTATTGATCCGCGCGATGACGATCCCGATCACCGTGACCGCCAAAGTGTCGAAGACGATCTGCTTGAAGACCACGATGCCGGGCATCGGCTGCACCGCGTAGTAGATCAGGAACTTGGGGATCACCGCGAGCGCCGCGATCGTCAGTCCGAAGCGGATGCCCTGCGCCAGAAAGGGCTTGTCCTCCCTGCCCCGGAGATAGATCGCGACCAGAGCCAAGGCCGTAACCAGGTGCGCGAGCAGCATGAATGGGAAGTACTTTCCCTGGTCCTGCTCCGCGCGGAAGAGGCTCGTCAGCTGCGTGTAGTCCGAGTTCAGCAGGTAGCCATGGACCAGAAAGCCCAGGCCCACCAACAGGATGAACACCACCACCACCGAGAGCAGAAAGCGCTTGTTCATCGTGGCCTCCTAAGCGCGGGTCGGACCTGCGCGCCGGGTCAGATTGCGCAGGGGGGACCCGCGCGCCTACTCAAATCGATCAACGTGTTTTGAAAGCTAACGGCTGCTGGAACGCTATCGGAACAGACAAGGGGCGTCAAGGCGCGCCGGTTGGTGCCTGCCGTCTCCGGCCCAGCCCGCCGCCTTGCCGGCGGGCATCTTGGAGGACTGGCTGGGCGAAGCTTGGGGAAGCCCGGCCCGATGACGGACAAGGCCAGGCCGGCCGGCGGTGCGGCGGCGCGGAGGTGGCGCCACTATCTCGAACTCTCGCGAACTGATCGATCCCTGCGCAGGCCGGCGTGCCAGGAGCAGGCCTTCGCGCCCCGCCGCCGGTACGGAGCGCCAAAGGTCGCCGAACCCGGACGTGTTCGCTTCACCACACGTCCGGGTCCGGCGACCTTCGGCGCTTCTCACTGGCGACTTTTTTCGTCCCCAGAAACGCTCAGCCCTGCCGCAAGACTCGCGCCGGCCCGTGGATCACCGGCTCGTTTGGCCTACCCAGTTCGCGGTGCGCAGACCCTCGACGCGCTCAAATTCACCGAGGTTGTTGGTGACGAGGATGAGATCGCGGGCGATCGCCTGGGAGGCGATGAGGCTGTCGAGATCGCCGATGGGACGGCCCCGGCGCGCGAGAGCGGCGCGAACGCGCGCTCCGACCAGCGCATCTTCCGTCTCGAAGGGCAACACTCGCAGCGGCCCGAGGAAGAGGTCGAGCCGGGAATGCGCCGTTTGCGGCTGCTGGCTTCCCTCGGCACCCTGGCGAAGCTCGAGAACCGTGAGAACGCTCAACGCCACCTCCGTTGGCCCCACGGCACGGAGATGCTCGAGCACCTCCGGCGGGCGGTGCTTGAGCGCATAGATGCAGATGTTGGTGTCCAGCAGGTATCTCACGGCCCAAGTTCCTCGCGCCGTTGCTCTATCTGTCGCGGCCGCTCGAAGCCGTCGGGCATCCCATCGAAAGCTTGCCAGAACTCCTCGGGCCAGACCCGTCGCGGGATCGGCTCGAGGATCAGGGTTTCTCCTTCCTGGCGGATCGCTACCTCATCCGTCCCGGGTGCAAAGCGGAATCCCTTGGGGAGGCGCACCGCTTGACTGTTCCCGCTCCAGAAGACTCGCGCTGTGGGCATACTTGACTCCAGCAGCGGACCGGGTACCGGCAAGGGGAACCGCCGCGACTCAGGTCAAGTATACACGTGTGTATACAGACTTCCGCTTCTCCTACTCAGAAGAAGACGCGGTCTCGAAGGTCAGTTGGGCTAATAGGCGGCGAGGGCGGGGGCGGGGGATGAGATGGCCGGGAGGTCGAAGGCGGCTTGCGGGGCGGAGTGGGTGAGCCCGGCGGCGGCGGGGATGGTGGTCCAGGGGAAGGCGGCGAGGAGGTGTCGAAACTTGGGTGGATAAGCGATCCGGCCGGTCTCGTGGATGAAGCGGGCGAGGCCGGCGAGCCGACCCGGGGTGGGGCGGCCGGAGATCTCCCAGGGGTGGAGGACGGCGACCGGCATACCGCCGCGCGCCAGGTGGCGGCGGGCGGCGGCGGCCAGGCGGGCGGGATCTACGATCCTGCCAGTCCAGCTGCCTGCCGGAACCCGAAGAAGGCCGCCAAAGGTGAGCGGCGGGAACTCGAGCAGGGAGAGCTCGCCTTGGTTGCCCGGATCCTGCCAGTCCAGCCGGCAGGCGAAAACGGGGTTGCTGCGGCGGCCCGAAAACGAGTAGGGGACGAGCGAGCTGTCATAGAGGAATCCGGCTGCCGCCACCAGCGGCAGCAGCGCGCTGCCCACGGTGCGCAACGACCACTCGGGAGCGCGGAAGCCGAGCACCGGCTCGCCCAGCAGGTCTTCGAGCAGCGCCTTGCAGCGCCGGACGTCGCGGTCGAAGGCGACCGCCGTGCGCTCACAGGCCCGCAGGTGGTAGTAGCCGTGACTTGCCACCTCGTGGCCGGCGCGGGCGATCTCGCGGACCCGCCACGGCAGGCGGGCCGCAACCTCGCCCAGGACGAAGAAAGTGGCCCGGCGCTCCGCCGCGGCAAGCATGGCGAGCAGCTCGGGCAGCAGGCGGTCGAGCTCGACCGGCAGGGCGGGCCGCAGCTCCGGCTTGACGTAGTTCGGCACCAGGCAGTTGTGGTACCACTCCTCGACGTCGACGGTGAGCCCGTACCCTGCCTCTCCAAAACCGCCCTGGAGCAGGCTGACCCGCGGTAGCGTGGTGGCGGTGGTCACCTGACTATCCTATAAGGAAAGTTGCCCGCAACCTGATTGGGCGCGCGGGTCCTGACCTCCGGGGAGAGCCCTCCGGGGAATGCCGCGCGGCCATCACCGGACGTGCGGCGACCGCCCGGCCCAGCCGCCGCTGTGCGGCAGCAAGCTGCCGCAGCTGCGGCGACTGGCCGGACGGGCGGCCTACCCCCTCTTGCCGGCTTGTGTCTTGTGTCAAAACGGAGCTTGTGACATTCTTCACGAGCCCCGGGGAGCGCCTGGTTCGGCCCTTTCAGGGGACTCGTTTCATCTGTCGTCGCCGGCGCGGAGGAGCGTTGCCCGAGCAATACTATCCCGTCCTGCTGACCCTCGGGATCGCCGTGGTGATCGGCGTCACCATCCTGCTGCTGTCCCACCTCATCGCCAGGCTCGGCGGCAACCAGCGCGGCGGCCGAATCAAGCTGACCACCTACGAATCGGGTATGCCGCTTCTCGACCGCTCCCACAAGCGGATCTCCATCGCCTTCTTCCTGATCGCCATCGATTTCATCGTCTTCGACCTCGAGGCGGCCTTCCTCTATCCCTGGGCGCTCGTCCTCAAGCGCGGCGGCTGGCCGCTTTTCGGCGCGGTCATGGTGTTCATCTTCCTGATCCTCGTCGGCTACGCCTATATCTGGCTGAAGGGCGGCCTCGACCTGCGCCCGGCGCGCGAGCTCGGCCGCCAGCGCACTGGGGCGCACGCATGACCGAGGCGGGTCAAGAGGCGGCCCTTGCCGGCTTCCGAGGTTTCGGCGAGAGCGCCCGCGCCGAGCTGGCCGAGCTCTTGCGGCGCTACCCGACCCGCGAGGCGGCCTTGATCCCCGCCCTGCACATCGCGCAGCGCGAAGCAGGCGGCTGGCTGCCCGACGCGGCGATCGCGGCGGTGGCGCGCGAGCTCGACCTGCCCGCCGCCAGGGTATACGGCGTGGTCACCTTCTACGACTTGCTGCATCAGCACCCGGTGGGCCGGCACCGCATCCGGGTCTGCACCAACCTCTCCTGCATGCTGCGCGGCAGCGACGAGATCATGGAGACGCTGCGCCGCGAGCTCGGGGTCGGCGAGAACGAGGTCACCCCCGACGGACGCTGCTCCTTTATCCATTTCGAGTGCTTGGGCTCCTGCGACACCGCGCCGATGATGATGGTCGACGACGACTATCACGAGAATCTCACTCCCGAGCGGGTGAAGCAGATCCTCGAGGAGCTCCCCTGATGGCCCCGGCTCCTCAGCCGTCGAGCGGGTCGAGCGGCTCCGGCGGCCCCCGGGGGGCATCGTCCTTCGAGCCGGTCCTGACGCGCAACGTCAACAACCCGGAGGTCCTGACGCTGCGCGGCTACCGCCAGACGGGCGGCTACGAAGCGCTGGCCCGGACACTCGAGATGGAACCCGACGCGGTCACCGACGAAGTCAAGAAGTCCGGCCTGCGCGGACGCGGCGGCGCCGGCTTCCCTACCGGCCTAAAGTGGAGCTTCATCCCCAAGGGGAGCGACCAGCCCAAGTACCTGGTGTGCAACGCCGACGAGTCAGAGCCGGGCACTTTCAAGGACCGGCTGCTGATGGAAAAGGACCCGCACCAGCTGATCGAAGGGTGCGCCATCTGCTGCTACGCGGTGCGCGCCCACGTTTGCTACATCTATATCCGCGGCGAGTACACCCATGTGACGGCGGTCATGGAGCGCGCCTTGCGCGAAGCCTACGAGCAGGGCATCCTCGGCGACAGCGTCCTCGGCTCCGGCTTCAAGCTCGACATCTGGATGCACCGCGGCGCCGGCGCGTACATCTGCGGCGAAGAGACCGGCATGCTCGAATCGCTCGAGGGCAAGCGCGGCCAGCCGCGGGTCAAGCCGCCGTTCCCAGCGCTGGTCGGCGCCTTCGACTGCCCGACCGTGATCAACAACGTCGAGACACTGGCCAATCTGCCGCATATCGTGCTGCGCGGCGCCGACTGGTTCAAGTCGATCGGCACCGACGACCGCAACACCGGGCCGAAGCTCTATGCGGTCTCCGGCCACGTCGAGCGCCCCGGCACCTACGAGCATCCGATCGGCATCTCCTTCGACGACCTGCTCGCCGCGGCCGGCGGCATGTACAAGGGGGGGCGGCTCAAGGCCTATATCCCGGGCGGCGCCTCGGCCGCCATCTTGACCGCCGACCAGTCGCATCTGGCGCTCGACTTCGACACCATGACCAAGGCCGGCTCGATGCTCGGCTCGGCGGCGGTGATGGTGCTCGACGACGAGACTTGCATGGTGCGCTCAGTGGCGCGATTGGCCAAGTTCTTCAATCACGAGTCGTGCGGTCAGTGCACTCCGTGCCGCGAGGGCACCAACTGGATGGAGCTGCTGCTGACCCGTATCGAGCATGGCGCGGGGCGCGACTCCGACGGCAAGCTGCTGCTGTCGATCTGCAAGAACGTCGCCGGCAACTCGCTCTGCGCCCTGGGCGATGCGGCAGCGGCGCCGGTCGAGTCGCTGGTGCGCAAGTTCCAGGACGAGATCGATCAGCATATCCGCGGCCGCGCCTGTCCGTTCCCGCGGCGGCGCCACTTCGCCGATGGCGGAGGTACATGACCTTGCCGAGAGTCACCATCGACGATCGTGCCGTGGAGGTTGCCGCCGGCACCAACCTCATCGAGGCGGCTTTCAAGGCCGGCGTCCACATCCCGCACTACTGCTACCACCCGCGGCTCTCGGTCGTCGGCCAGTGCCGGATGTGCCTGGTCAAGATCGACGGCATGCCCAAGCTGCAGGCCGGCTGCTCCACCCAGGTGATGAAGGACGGCATGGCGGTGCACACTGCCCTGCCCGAGGTGCGCGAAGCGCAGCGCGGCATGATGGAGTTCCTGCTCATCAATCACCCGCTCGACTGTCCGATCTGCGACCAGGCCGGCGAGTGCGCGCTGCAGGACTATGCCTTCAAGCACGGCCACGCCTACTCGCGATTCCAGTTCGAGGACAAGCGCACGTACCCGGGCCGCGAGCGCATTCCGCTGGGCGCCAACGTGATGCTCAACATGAACCGCTGCATCCAGTGCACGCGCTGCGTGCGCTTCACCGAGGAGGTGGCAAAGACCGGCGAGCTCGGCTTCTTCAACCGCGGCGCCCGCACCGAGATCGGCACCTTCCCGGGGCGCCAGCTCGACAACCAGCTCGCCACCTGCGTCGTCGACATCTGCCCGGTCGGCGCCCTGACCTCGACCCGCTTCCGCTTCGCCGAGCGGGTCTTCTACCTCGACAAGAAACCTTCTCTCTGCACTGGCTGCGAGGTCGGCTGCAACATCACGATCGAGCACCGCCGCGGCGCCATCAAGCGCTACAAGCCGCGCTTCAACCCCGACGTCAACGATTATTGGATGTGCGACCACGGGCGCTCGACCTTCGAGCGCTACCGCGACGTGCCGCGGCTGGCCGCACCGCGCTTGCGCCGCGACGCGGGCAGCGCCGGCGCGGTCACCCTGCCGCTCGGGCCGCGGCCGACCGCCGAGTCGCCGAGACCCGCAGCTGCGCGCGCCCGCGCGGGCTCACCCACAATCACCTCATGGAAAGAGGCGCTCGACGCGGTGGCCCGCCATCTGCGCGGCCGCGCCGGCGCCGAGCGGGCAGGGGCCATCGCCTTCCTCGGCTCGGGCTTCCTGACCACCGAGGAGGCCTATCTCTTCGCGCAGCTCGCCGACCTGTTGGGCTCGCCGCATCGTGCCGTCGCCGTCGACAGCGGGCCGGAGCGCGCTATTCCCAACCTGCAAGGGTTGCTCCGCGGCCGCGAGGCGGCGCCCAACCGCAGAGGCGCCGAGCTCGCAGGGTTGACCTCGGCGCGCGGGTCCCGACCTGCCGGGAGCGACCTGCCGGGAGAGCCCTCCGGGGAACGCCGCCCGTCCACCGCGGACGGGCGGCGGCCGGCAATGGTGAATGTGCCGGCTGCCGGCAATGGTGAATCTGCCGGCCTGCCCGCGCTTGCCCCAGCAGGCGGAGCGCTCTCCGCCGACGACCTGCTGCACGGCGGCGGGGCCGCGCATTGCGCGGTGCTGGTGGTCTGCGACAGCGACTTCGGCGCCGCCGCCTACGACCCGGCGACCGTCGAGCGCCTGCGCAAGGCGCAGGTGCTGATCGTCTTCGGCTGGGCCGACTCGCCGCTCGCCCAGGCGGCCGACATCGCGCTGCCGATCGCCACCCATGCCGAGAAGGACGGCACCTTCGTCAACGTCGAGTGGCGGGTGCAGCGCTTCGCGCGGGCCTTCCCTGCACCCGGGCAGGCGCGCTCCGGGGTCGAGGCGCTGACCGACCTGCTGGCGCGCTTCGAGGCGCGCTTCGCGCAGCTCGACGCCGCCGCCGTCTTCGACCAGCTGGCGAGCCACGTCGCCCCCTTTTCCGGGCTCACCTGGAAGGGGCTGCCGGCGACCGGCTCGCCCCTGGCGCTGCCCGCCGCTGCCGCTTATCCAGAGCCACGCGTGGCGGCGCCGGAAGACACGGCGGCGGGGATCTAAGGGAGCCGTCGACCTTATGGCCGACTTCATAGCGACCCTGATCAAGATGGCGGCGGCGCTGTTCTTTCTGCTCAACGTGGCGCCGGTCATGGTGTGGGTCGAGCGCCGCGGCAGCGCGCTGATGCAAGACCGGCCGGGTCCCAATCGGCTGGGGCCCTTCGGGCTGTTCCAGCCGCTCGCCGACGCCCTCAAGTTCATGTTCAAGGAGGACGTCACGCCCTCGGCGGTCGACCGCCCGCTCTACCTGATGGCGCCGGTGCTCGGCCTGCTGCCGGCGCTTACCACCTTCAGCGTCATCCCCTTCGGCCCCGACGTCGTCTTCCACGGCCGCAGCTATCCGCTGGTGGTCGCCCCCGCCGAGACCGGCGTGCTGCTCTTCCTCGCCCTGGCCAGCCTCGGCGTCTACTCGCTGGTGATGGCGGGCTACGCCTCCAATAACAAGTATTCGCTGCTCGGCTCGATCCGCGCCTCGGCGCAGATGATCAGCTACGAGCTGGCGCTCACCCTGGCGGTCGTGGCGGTGGTCATCTCGGCGGGCTCGTTCAGGCTCGGCGATGTCGTCGAGTATCAGCACCGCCACGTGTGGAACTTCCTGCCCCAGATCGTCGGCTTCCTGATCTTCCTGGTCGCTTCGTTCGCCGAGACCAACCGCCTCCCCTTCGACCTGCCGGAGGCCGAATCGGAGCTGGTAGCCGGCTTCCACACCGAGTACAGCGCCATGCGCTTTGCGACCTTCTTCATGGCCGAGTACCTCTCGATGGCCTCGCTGTCGGCGCTCGGCGTAACGCTCTACTTCGGCGGCTGGCGGCTGCCGGGCGTCGAGATCCCCGCTTCCTGGGGGATCCTTTGCGGGGCTGTAGGCTTCGGCATCCTGATCGCCAAGATCGCGCTCTGCATGGCGGTCTTCGTCTGGGTGCGCTGGACCTTTCCGCGCTTTCGCTACGACCAGCTGATGCGGCTCGGATGGAAGGTGCTGCTGCCGCTGGCGATCTTGAACCTGGTCGCGGTCGCGGCCATGACGCTCGGCGGCTGGCTGTGAGACGAAGTCTGCTCCGTGCGCCAGGGGAGGGGGCGTCCCCTTCCCCCCCGGCGTCGCCGGGCAGGGACCCGGCGGCTTCGGACAACCGGGAAGGGGATCGACTGGTTGCGGGGGGCGATCCGATGGATGCTTCGAGCAGACCTCAACCGCCACGTCGCAGCGCCGTTTCCGACCTGCCGGGTGTGCCGCAACAGGCGAAAGCTGCGGCATCCCTCGGGGTCGCCGCAGGTGGTGGGGACTAGCATGGAGACCGCGGTCTTCCTTCTGTTTGCGGCGCTGGCCGTGGGCTCCGCGATCGTCGTCATCGCGCACAAAAGCCCAGTCTACTCGACGCTCAGCCTGGTCCTGACGCTGTTCTCGGTGGCGGTGCTCTTCGTGCTGCTCGGCGCGCCGTTCATCGCCGTGCTCCAGATCCTGATCTATGCCGGCGCCATCCTGGTCCTCTTCCTGTTCGTCATCATGCTGCTCAACGTCGGGCGCGAAGAGGGGCTGGCGGGCGGCCATCAGGCGCAGCTGGTGACCGCGCTGGTCGCGGCGGGGGTCTTTTGCGGCATCCTGGCGCTGCTCCTCTGGCGCTCCGGCGGCGGCCGCCCGGCGCCGTTGACCGAGGCGGCGGTGGCGCTGCCGGCCCTGGCCTGGGAGCTCTTCCACGACTACCTGCTGCCGTTCGAGATCGTCGGCCTGCTGCTGCTGGTGGCGGTGATCGGCGCCACCGTGGTGGCGCGCCGCCCCGCCCTCGGGCCCGCCTCTCCCGCCGCCGAAGCCGGCGCGGCCGAGGCCCAGGGCGCCGCGCACGGCGAGCCCGGCGGCGGCTCCTACGGCACCCCCCGGACGGCTCCGGCCGGGGAGGGGCGCGCTTGACCGCCCCTGCTCTGCTCGTTCCGATCAACTGGTATTTGCTGCTCTCGGCGTTGCTCTTCGCCATCGGCACCATCGGCGCACTGACCCGCCGCAACGGCATCAGCATCTTCCTGTCGATCGAGCTGATGCTGAACGCCGGCAACCTGGCGCTGGTCGCCTACGCCCGCCAGCTCGACCAGCACACCGGCCAGATCGTCGTCTTCTTCGTGCTGGCGGTGGCGGCGGCCGAGGCGGCGGTCGGTCTCGCCCTGTTCATCGCCGTCTACCGCTTGCGGCGCACCATTGACATCAACCGCATCAACCTGCTGCGCCACTAGAGCGAGCGCCCGGGCCGACCATGCAACCTCACGACCTGAATCCGGCGGCGGGCGCGGCGGGCGCCCTGGCCCATCTGTGGCTCATCCCGGCCCTACCCTTCGCCGGCGCGGCCCTCAACGCCGCCCTCGGCGGCAAGGCGCCCCGGCGGCTGGTGACCGCGGTCGCCCTGGGCGCGCCGCTCGCCTCGCTGCTGGTGGCGCTCGCCGCGATCGGCCAGTACTGGACCGGCGCCTACCCGCACGCTGTCGAGCAGATCTGCTACGTCTGGAGCGCCACTCGAGAGCTGCCGATCCGCGTCGCCTTCATGCTCGATCCGCTGGCCGCGGTGATGACCTTCGTCGTCACCTTCGTCGGTTTCCTCATCCACGTCTACTCGGTCGGCTACATGGGGCACGAGGAGGGATACCGGCGCTTCTTCGCCTACCTCAACCTGTTCATGGCGGCGATGTTGATCCTGGTGCTGGGCAACAACTTCCTGGTCAGCTTCGTCGGCTGGGAAGGGGTCGGGCTCTGCTCGTACCTGCTGATCGGCTACTACTACGACCAGGAATTCCCGCCCTTTGCCGGCAAGAAGGCGTTCATCGTCAACCGGGTGGGCGACTGCGCCTTCCTGATCGGCATGTTCGCCCTGGCGGCCCGGTTCCACACCCTCGACTACGCTCCGATCTTCCAGCGCATCGCCGCCCAGCCGGGAGCGGTCACCCAGCCCTATTTCGCCGGCCTCTCCTTCGCCGCCTTCGTGGCGCTCTGCCTGTTCATCGGCGCCATGGGCAAGAGCGCCCAGTTCCCGCTCTACGTCTGGCTGCCCGACGCGATGGCCGGCCCGACGCCGGTCTCGGCCCTGATCCATGCCGCCACCATGGTGACCGCCGGCGTCTACATGTGCGTGCGCGCCAACATCCTCTATCAGCTGGCGCCCGGAGTCGCGCTCTTCGTCGCCCTGATCGGCGCCTTCACCGCGATCTTCGCCGCCTCGATCGGCCTGGCGCAGAACGACATCAAGAAAGTGCTCGCCTACTCGACCGTGTCGCAGCTCGGCTACATGTTCCTGGCAGTCGGGGTCGGCGCCTACACCGCCGCCATCTTCCACCTGACCACGCACGCCTTTTTCAAGGCGCTGCTCTTCCTGGGCTCGGGCTCGGTCATCCACGCCATGGCCGGCGAGCAGGACATGCAGAAGATGGGGGGGCTCAAGAAACACCTGCCGATCACCTACTGGACCTTCCTCATCGGCGCGCTGGCGATCGCCGGCATCCCGCCGCTCGCCGGCTTCTTCAGCAAGGACGAGATCCTGGCCGCGGCCGCGGCGTCCAGCGTCCCGGGGCACTGGGCGCTCTGGCTTGTGGGGCTGCTGACCGCCGGGCTGACCGCTTTTTACATGTTCCGCACCGTCGCGCTGACCTTCCACGGCGAGTTCCGCGGCGGCGGGGAGACGGCGGAAGGCCACCACGCGCCGGCGGGCGACCCCGGCGGCCACTCGGACGAGCCCCCCCGCTCTGCCAGCGAGAGCGAGCCCGCCAGCTCTGCCAGCGAGAGCGAGAGCGAGCCCGCCAGCTCGCACGGCCGCCTCCACCTCCGGGAGTCGCCGCCGGTCATGACCGTGCCGCTAGTGCTCCTTGCCCTCGGCGCGATTGCCGCCGGCTTCCTCGGGATTCCCGCGGCGCTCGGCGGCGCTGACCGCTTCCACCGCTTCCTGGAGCCGGTGATTGCCGCGGTCGGCGGGGTCGGCGAGGCGGGCGGAAGGACGGTCGGCAAGCTCAACGAGCTCAATGTTTTCAGCCAGACCGCAGACCTCGGGCTCATGCTGCTCTCGGTCGGCGTGGCGCTCGCCGGCATTGGCCTGGCCTACCTGCTCTACCGCGGCAAGGCCGGCGCGGCGCGCGACCGGGCCTGGGCCGAACGCTTCCCGACCGCCTACCGCGTGCTGTCGCACAAGTATTACGTCGACGAGCTCTACGACCGGATCGTGGTCAAGCCGCTCGCCGGGCTCTCCTGGGTCTTCTTTCGCTTCGTCGATTCGATCCTGATCGACGGCTCGATCAAGGCCGGCGCGGCGGTCACCGACTTCACCGGCCACGTCGGCAGCCTCTCGACGACCGGCAACGTCCGCAACTACACCCTCTACTTCTTCGTCGGCGTGATCCTGCTGTTCTGGTGGATCGTGCGCTGAGCGGGAGCGAACCCTACCCGAGCCTTGCCGCCCCGACCGCCATGGCAACCTTCCTCGACCTGCTCGCCGGCGATACCCTGACCCGCCTGGTCTTTCTGCCGGCGCTGGCCTGCGTGCCGCTGCTCTTCTTCCGCCGCGGCGCGGTGCGTGGGGTGAAGATCTACGCCCTGGCGATCGGGCTGCTCGAGCTCGCCGCCGCCCTCGCTTTTGTCGGCGCCCGGCTCTCGGCCGATGGCAGCTTCCCCATGGTGCGCGATCCGCGGCTGACCTGGATCGCCTCCTACGGCATCCACTACGAGCTGGCGATGGACGGCGTCTCGATGCCGCTGGTCCTGCTGACCGCCCTGCTGCTGCCCATCGTCATCCTCGGCTCCTGGCGCGGCATCGAGCGTCACTGGCGGTCGTTTGCCGCCGCCATGCTGCTGCTGACCACCGGCGTTCTGGGCTCCCTGCTCGCCTTCGACCTCTTCCTCTTCTACGTCTTCTGGGAAGTGATGCTGGTGCCGATGTACCTGCTGATCGGCATCTGGGGCGGCGAGCGGCGGATCTATGCGGCGATCAAGTTCTTCCTCTTCACCATGGCTGGCAGCCTGGTGATGCTGGTCGCCATCCTCTGGCTGGCCTGGTCCTACGCCGCGGTCGCCGGCGGCGCCTGGAGCTTTGCCTACGAGGATCTGCTGCGCCTCGACCTGCCGGCCCACGCCCAGCTCTGGCTGTTCGCGGCCTTCGCCCTCGCCTTCCTGATCAAGGTGCCGATGGTGCCGCTCCACACCTGGCTGCCCGATGCCCACGTCGAGGCGCCGACCGGCGGCTCGGTGATCCTCGCCGGCATCCTGCTCAAGCTCGGCACCTACGGCTACCTGCGCTTCGCGATGCCGCTGTTTCCGCAGGCGAGCCGCCATGCGACGCCGCTGCTGCTCGCCCTGGCTCTGGTCGGCATCCTCTACGGCGCCATGGTCTCCTGGGTGCAGAGCGACATGAAGAAGCTGGTCGCCTACTCCTCGATCGCCCACCTCGGCTTCGTCATGCTCGGCCTGCTCGCTGTAGACCTCATGGCCTGGCAGGGCGCCCTGCTGCAGATGATCAACCACGGTCTGTCGACCGGCGCGCTCTTCCTGCTGGTCGGCATGCTCTACGACCGGCGCCACACCAAGAAATTCGAGGATTTCGGTGGGCTGGCCAAGGTGATGCCGCTCTTTGCCTTCTTCCTCGTCTTTTGCAGCCTGGCCTCGGTCGGGCTGCCGGCCCTCAACGGCTTCGCCGGCGAGTTCCTGATCCTGGCCGGCAGCTTCCGCTCCCTCGGCTGGCCGGCGGCGGTGGCGACTTTCGGCGTCGTGCTCGCCGCCATCTACCTGCTCAAGATGGTGCAGCTGACGCTCTGGGGCCCCATCAAGAACGACGCCAACCGCGGGCTCTCCGATCTGTCGTTGCGGGAGATCGCCGCCCTCGTCCCGCTCTGCGTCCTCATGCTCTGGATCGGGGTGGCGCCCAATACCTTCTTGCAGCCGAGCGAGCCGGCTCTGCGCTCGACGCTCGCCGACTACCGCCAGCGGCTGGCCGGCCCCGCCGTGCGCGAGGCCCGTTTGCGCCCGGCCGTGGGTCCGCTGGGCGGCGGAGCCGCGAGCGGCGCGCTGGCCGGCCGCCGCCGCGGCGGTGCGACCGTCACGGCCATCACGACGGCCGCGCTCGCCGCCATGGCGACGAATGGGCCGGCCGCCGCGCCGCCGCGCCCCGGCGCCGTCGTGCCTGGAGGGCGGCCGTGAACCGCGCGGACCTGATCAGCATCCTGCCGGAAATGATTCTCACCGGCGGCGGCATCGTCATCGTGCTGCTCGACGCCTTGCTCCCCGGCCTGCGGCGCGGCTGGACGGCGGTCGCGCTGGCGACCACTGCGATTTCGGCGTGGGCAGCCTGGTTCGCCTGGGGCGAGCTCGCGGGCGGCAAGGGTGGAGGGGGTGCGGCGGCGGCCGGCGCGGTGCCGAGCTGGAACCGTCTGCTCGAGACCAGCGGCGTCACCGTCGCCTTCAGCGTGGTCATCCTGGTCGCGACCGCCCTCTGCCTGCTCGCCTCGCAGGGCTATCTGCGGCGCGAGAAGATCCTCTCCGGCGAGTACCACGCGCTGCTCCTCTGGTGCGCGGCCGGCATGCTGCTCATGCTGCGCTCGATCGAGCTGCTGACCGTCTTTCTGTCGCTCGAGCTGCTGTCGATCGCCCTCTACTGCCTCGCCGCCTACCACCGCAAGGTCAACGTGGCGGTCGAGGCGGCGATCAAGTACTTCCTGATGGGTGCGTTCGTCAGCGCCTTCGTCCTCTACGGCATCGCCCTGGTCTACGGCGCTTCCGGCAGCACCCGCTTCGAGGAGATCGGCCAGCTGTTCGCAGGCGGGCACGGCGGAGTCTCAGGGCATGGCTCGACTCTCCTCGCCAGCCTCGGCCTGCTGCTGCTGGTGGCCGGGTTCGGCTTCAAGATGAGCCTGGTTCCCTTCCACGCCTGGTCTCCCGACACCTACCAGGGGGCGCCGTCGCCGTTCGTGGCCTTCCTGTCGGTGGCGCCCAAGGTGGCGAGCGCGCTGGTGCTCTACCGATTGCTCGCGTTGGTGGCGCCCAGTGCGGCCGGGGCGCGCTGGTCGGGGGCGGTGGCGCTGCTTTCGGCGCTCTCCATGGTGGTCGGCAACTTGCTCGCCCTGGCGCAGAGCGACATCAAGCGAATGCTTGCCTACTCCGGCATCGCCCACATGGGCTACCTGCTGCTCGCCCTGGTGACGCTCAGCCGCGAATCGCTCACCCCGGTTATCGTCTACCTGCTCGCCTACGCCCTGATGAACGCCGGCGCCTTCACCGTGGTCTCGATGCTCTACAGCCGGCCCGGCGGCAAGCACGACATGGCCGAGCTGGCAGGCTGGGGCTATCGCTTTCCGCTGCTTGGCGGCTGCCTGGCGGTGTGCATGCTGTCGCTCGGCGGCATCCCTCCAACCATGGGATTCCTCGGCAAGTACCTGGTCTTCCTCAACGCCATCGCGGCGGGCCACGTCAAGCTGGCGGTGCTGGGCGTCGCGACGAGCCTGGTCGGCGTCTTCTACTACCTGCGGGTGGTCTACATCCTCTACATGCGGCCGGAGAGCCGCCATCCCGAAGGCCTGCTGATCGACGGCTGGGGACGGGCCGCGGCAGTGCTCGCGGCTCTCGCCACGATCGTGCTTGGCCTCTTCCCGTCGGACCTGCTGCAATGGCTGATCGTGGCAACCGGGGCGGGGTGAACGAGCCGGAGGAGATCTCTCCGCTCACCCTCAACCGCCTCTCGTTCTACCTGCGCTGCCTGCGCCAGCTCCGCGAGCTCGGCTTGCAGCGCATCTCGTCGCAGGAGCTGGCGCAGCGCTTCCACCTCTCGGCGACCCAGATCCGCAAGGACCTCGCGCAGTTCGGCGAGTTCGGCATCCGCGGCGTCGGCTATGAGATCGACGAGCTGGCCAATCACCTCGACGCCCTCCTCGGCCTCGACCGCAGCCATGCCATGGTCATCGTCGGCATGGGCAACCTGGGCAGCGCGCTGGCCCGCTACCTGGGCTTCAACCACGGTGCCTTCCACGTCGTCGCAGGGGTCGACAACGACCCGGGGAAGGTCGGCCGCAAGGTCGCCGGCTTCGTCGTCCGTCCGGCCGGGGAGCTCGCCCAGGTGGTCCGCGACGCCGCTGCTGAGGGTACCGCGATCGGCGTCTTGACCGTCCCCGCCCAAGTCGCGCAGCACTACTATGACGCCCTGGCCGAGTCCGGCATCCGCGGCGTCCTCAACTTCGCCCCCGTCCGTCTCAAGCCCCGTCCCGACGTGCCGCTCAAGAACGTCGACCTGCGAATCAACCTCGAAGAGCTCGCCTTCTTTCTCAAGGATTGAGGAGGCTCCCCGCCGCCGGCTGGGCGCGAGCGCTGCGCTGGACGGTGGAACCTGCGCGCTGGCTGGCAGCAGGAAAGTGGCCGTCTCCGGGTTTCACCTGCAGGGCGGGCCTCATGAGTTGCCCGTCTGAAGGCGAGGCAGCAGCGCCATGAAACTGATCACCGCCGCTCTGGTCGCCCTGCTCCTCGACGTCGCGAGCGCCGTCCTCGTGGTCTGGCCCCGCTCGGCCGCCTCCCCGTCCGCCCCCTGCCGCCATTGCGCCGCGACAGAGCTCGGCCAGCGTGCCGTCGCCCCGCCCCGGGCCACGAGACCGACGGCGCTGGCAGCGATGAGCGCCGCCCCGATCGGCCGATCGCGCGTCCCCGGCCCAAGACCCGGCGGTGCGGTGCCCGGCCGGTTCCGACGCTCCATCCGTACCGCCGCCTCCAGGCAATAGTCCGCCGCGCGGACGGCCTCCGCAGGCGCCAGATCCTCCCCCTGCCGGCGGAACGCCGCAGGCCAAGGGACCGTCGCCGCCGCACCGCCTGCTGCAGGCATCGGACTCCTCCGGGCAACAATGAGATTGACCGCCTGCAGGGTACCGCGGTCCGCCGATGGCCCGCCCCTTGACTTGAGCTGTAAACTGTATTTTACTTACGCGTAATGACCGAGCGAGAAGAGACGGCCCCTCTATGGCACCGCCTCACCCTTCCGCAAGCTCCCGAGCTTCACGCCGGCCACGATCCTGACGAGCCAGGCCGCCGGCTACCTGGCAGCAGGCGGCGTGCTCGTCTGGGTGCGCGCCACCCTCCGCCCGGACCTTCCGGCCGCGCCGCTGCCGCTCTCTTGGGCGCCGGTCGAGCTGGCCTGCGGCCTCTTGGGCCTGCTCGCCTTCATCCTCTACAACGCCGCGCTCGGGTTAGTCCTGCCGAGATCTGCCGCCGGCCGGACACTCGCCTCCTGGATGAGCCGGCAAGTGGTCGTCATGCTCGGCCGGCTGCCGCTCTGGACCCTGCTCACCGTGGCGGCGCTGGCCGGGGTGTGCGAGGAGATCATCTTTCGCGGCTGGCTGCAGCCGCTGGCGGGGATCTGGCTCACCAGCCTGCTCTTTGCCGTCGCCCACTTCCCGCCGCACCGCGTCAGATGGACCCATCCGGCAACCTGGGGGATGATTGCGCTCTACATTCCGGTCTCGTTTGGCATGGGCGGGCTGTTCGCCTGGCGGGGCGATCTGCTGGCGCCGATCCTGACCCATATCCTCGGCGATGCCTTGGGGATGCTGCGAATTGCCAGGGCCGTGGCCCGAAAACGGGCCCCCGTTGTGAACGCCGCGAACGCTGCGGACGCCGCCCCTCCCTCCTAGCCCTGCCGTTCACCGCGCAGCCTACGTGAACCTTTTGCGCGTCCCGGGGGATACACCTGGCACAGAGCGTGGACGCCACTCAGGGTGTGTTGCCGTGGGCTCGTTGCGAATAGTGACCAGGTCGGTCGTCTTTGCGTGGTAGCATCGGCACGCGTCGTCTTTCCCTCCGACCGTGATGCTCTGCGAACGGTCCCAGCATCACCCCAGACCTGCCGCGAACCCTGCGCGGAAGGGACTTTATTTAAGCAGGCGCGCGGAGGGTTCCTACCCACGCAATCTAATTTGGCGCGCGGGTCCCAACCCACGCAGTCTAGTCAGGCGCGCGGGTCCCGACCTCCGGGAAGTGCCGCCCGTCCATCACCGGACGGGCGGCCTACCCACGCTTGAATACTCACGTCCACTGCGGCTAAAGGAGGACAGCTCATGGCAGAAAGTCGTTCACCAGAACAGCTTCGCGAAGCGCTGCAAGAGCTCGCCGACGCGGCTCGGCAGCAGTCGGAGGCGTTGCCAGTCGTCACGGAGGGGGATGCGAAGCTCGCGGAAGTCAGCCGGAGGGCCTTTCTTCGCCTCGGCGCGATGGCCGGCGCCGGGGCCTCGGTCGCCGGCATCGTCCCATTCTCTTCGCCCGCCCGGGCTGACGATCTCACCGACGAGGAGGCGGTGCCGAAAAGCGACCCCGGACCGACTGACTTCAACGAAGCCACCGTCGTACAGCTGCAGAGCCTGATGGCCAAGGGCAAGCTGAACTCGTACGAGCTCACCCTCTTCTACGTCCAGCGCATCCGAGCGATCGACCAGGGCGGTCCGAACCTCAACTCGATCATCCAGATCAATCCCGATGCCTTCGCGATCGCGCACGCGCTCGACGTCGAGCGCAAGAGCAAGGGCCCGCGCGGCCCGCTGCACGGCATCCCGGTCCTGCTCAAGGACAACTACGACACCGCCGACAAGATGATGACCACCGCGGGCTCCCTCGCCATGGTCGGGCCCGCGGCGCCCAAGGACTCGACGGTCGCCGCCCGGCTGCGCCTGGCGGGCGCCGTGATCCTCGGCAAAACCAACCTCTCCGAGTGGGCCAACTTCCGGTCGTCCGTCTCCTCGAGCGGCTGGAGCGGCCGCGGCGGGCAGTGCAACAACCCGTATGTGCTGCCCGCCAACCCCTGCGGCTCGAGCTCGGGCTCGGGCGCGGGCGTGTCGGCCAACCTGAGCGCCGTCTCGATGGGGACCGAAACCGACGGCTCGATCGTCTGCCCGGCCTCGATCAACGGCGTCGTCGGCATCAAGCCGACGCTCGGCCTGACCAGCCGCGCCGGTGTGATCCCGATCGCTCACAGCCAGGACGTGACCGGCCCGCACTGCCGCACGGTCGCCGACGCGGCCGCGGTGCTCAGCGCCCTGGTCGGCGTCGACCCGCGCGACCCGGCGACCGCCGGCAGCGCCGGCAAGTTTTCGACCGACTACACGAAGTTCCTCGACCCCAACGGCCTCAAGGGGGCGCGCATCGGCGTCACCCGCGCGGTCTACACCGGCTACAGCGTGCACACCGACACCCTCTACGAGGGGGCGATCGCGGCGATGAAGAGCGCCGGCGCGGTCATCGTCGACCCCGCCGACATCCCGACCGCGCAGGCCATCAACTCCGATCCCTCCGAGTTCAACGTCCTGGTCTACGAGTTCCTGCGTGACATGAATGCCTACCTCGCGACCCGCACCGGCCTCGCGGCCCACACCCTCGCCGACCTGATCGCGATCAACAACGCTCTCGCCAGCAAGGAGCTGCAGTTCTTCGACCAGGCGCTCTTCGAGCTCTGCCAGAGCGACCCGGTCACCGCGTCGGACTATGCCGCGTCGGTCATCAAGGAGCGTCAGCTGGGAGGCGCGCAGGGGATCGACGCCGCCCTGGCCAAGGACAATCTCGACGCGCTCATCGCGCCGGTCTCGTCGCCCTCCTGGACGACCGATCTGGTCAACGGCGACCACTTCCTGGGCGCGAGCTCCTCGCCGTGCGCGATCGCCGGCTATCCGTCGGTGGTCGTGACAATGGGCCAGTCCCTTGGCCTGCCGGTCGGTCTCGCCATCATGGGGACCGCCTACAGCGAGGGGAAGCTGCTCAAGATCGCTTTCGCCTTCGAGCAGGCGACGAAGCTGCGCAAGGCGCCGAAATTCCTGCCGTCGGTCGCCACCAACAACGGGCGCACGCCGGTGTCGAAAGCGGCCCCGGAACGGCAGGAGAGCAATCAGGGGCAGGTCTGGCAGCACGAGGGCGCAGAGTTCCCGCTTACCCGGATGCGGGGTCTGCTGTAGCTCGTCGATCCGGCACCTTCCTTGCCCGAGTCTCCCCGGCGGCGGTCGGCTCGAACCGCCGCCGGGCGTCGCGCCCGCTCGGCGAATCGCGACCGCCTGACGTCTCCGGGAGTCCGGCAGACGGCGGTGGGTGCGGCGCGGAAAAGGTTTAGACTCCTGCCATGGTGCTCGGCGGCAGGGCCTGGCTGGTAGGCCCCGGACGCGCTTTCCTCATCGCCTTCCTCGCGCTCGCAACCGGACTCCTGTCGGCCAGTCCCGGCCCGCCCGGCGCCACCGCGGGCAGCGCTGCGCCGCGCCCGCCCGCTTCAGCGCCGGGAACCGAGGTCCCAGCCGAGCCCACCTATTTCGAATCAGTCGACGTCGACCTGGTGAGCGTCGACGTGTTCCTGAACGACAAGCAGGGGCGCCCGGTGACGGGGTTGCTCAGGGATGACTTCCTGGTCTTCGAGGACGGCAGGCCGGTGACCGTGACCCACTTCTTCGCCGCCCAGCCGGCCGGCCCTCCGCTCTCGGACGTCTTCGGCAACAGGGCCCCCGCCGCCGCGACTGCCCCGCCACCCGCCACCGCCGCGGGGCACGGCATCGGGCCGGCCGGAGCTTCCGCCCCGCCGGCCTCCGCCGAGGACAGCCCGGATGACGATGCCGGCCGCGCGGGCAGCGGCGCCGAAGACCTGGGTGACGACGACGCGGCGGCACGGGACCAGGGCCTGGTGGTGGCGCTGTTCATCGACAACCGCAACCTGACCGCTCGCGACCGCAACCGCATGCTGCAGTCGCTGCTCCCCTTCGTCAGGTCGCGGCTCGACCCGAGTGACCGCGTGCTGGTAGCGAGCTACGACGGCACCCTGCGCGTGCTGCTCGAGCCGACCGCGAACCGCGCCGCGGTCGCCGACGTCCTCGACCAGGCGGGCGCGGTTTCGGCGGGCGGCATCGAGCACTCCCTGGAGCAGACTCGCCTGCTGCAGGGAATCCAGCTGGTGGAGGTCCCCGCGAACCTCCAGGGAGCGGTGGCCGAGGCCGACATGGAGCGCGCCGCGTCCCAGGCATCCAGGCTCATCTCCGACATCCGCCGCTACTCCGAGCAGCGCTTCGCCGAGGTCCGGAGCACTCTGCAGACGCTGACCCAGTTCGTCGATTCGCTGGCCGGGTTGCCCGGCCGCAAGGCCCTGCTCTACCTGAGCGGCGGACTCGCTCTCCGCCCCGGCTCGGCCCTGTTCCAGGCCTTTGCCGGCAGCCTCGGTCCGCTGGCCGAATCGCACGGCCTCCACGCCAGCTTCAGAGAGCTCGACGCGACCCCGCTGCTGCGCGATTTCGTCGGGCGCGCCAGTGCCGACCGGGTCACTCTTTACACGCTCTCCGCCCCGGCGCAGCTCGAAGCGCTGGCGGCCAAGATGTCTTCGCCCAGCGCCGGGACGCCGGAGGCCAGCGACGACGAGATGCTCAACCCGGACGCCTCGATGAGGACGCTGGCCGGCGAGACCGGCGGCAACGCCGCGCTCGATTCCTCCGATGCCGCCACGCTGCTCGAGCGCATGCACCGGGACTTTGCCAGCTACTATTCGCTCGCCTACACGCCGCCGCATCCGCGCGACGGTAAGACTCATCGCATCGAAGTGCGGACTCGCGATCGCTCGCTCGTGGTGCGCCACCGGCCGAGCTACCGCGACCGCTTGGGCGAGGAGCGGACCCGTGACCGCACGGCAACGGCCCTCCTCTTCGGCGTGGTCGACAACCCGCTCGGGGTGGTGCTCGACCTCGGCCCCGAGAACCGCGGCGCCGCCGGACAGACCCGCCTCGAGGTCACCATCAAGGTGCCGATCGCCAGGCTGGTGCTGCTGCCCAAAGACCGCTTTCACGAAGGGCGCCTGACGGTCCTCTTGGCCACTCGCGACCGTGACGGGCGAAGCTCGAAGTTGACCCGCGCCGCGGTGCCGATCCATATCCCCAACGAGCAGCTGCTGACCGCGCTCAATCAGGTCGCCGCTTACCACACGACCCTGGTCATCGGCGCCGCGGAGACGGCGCTCGCGGTCGGCGTCCGCGACGAGCTGGGCCAGGCCGACTCGACAGCGCGGGCAATCTACAAGCCGAGCATGCCCGCCGCCGGACCGGGACGCTGAAGCGATGGCGCCGCCGCCCTTCCGGGGCGCCGAGTGCGGGGCCCGCGGCGCCCAGGCTGGCGCCTCCCGCGGCCGTCGCCGCTGCGTGCGGGCAGTGGCGCTGGTCTGCACGTGGGCGCTCGCCCGCGGGCTGGCGCCGGGGCCAGCCGGTGCGGCCATCCCGCTCGACGCGCCCGGCGGCGCACCCTCCCCGTCGCCGTCGCCGGAACGCCCGGCGGTGCGGGTGCTGCGCAGCGGCGGGCTGCGCGTCGAGAGCGCCGCGCTCCTGGTCAGCGGCCAGCAGGGCGGAGATCTGCAGCTCGCGACTTTCGCCCTGCCGCTGCCCGGCGACCTCGGCGGGATGGCGAGCGGAATGGGGAGCGGGGGCAGGAGCGCGGCAGGGAGCGTAGGCGGGAGCCGCGGCACCGGCGAAGGGACGGGCGAGCGCGCCCGCGTGGCAGTGGTCGTAGAGGTCGCCGGCGGGGCGTTGCAGGTGGGCCCGCCTGCCGATCGCCCCACCGATCGTGACAGCCTGCTGCGTCTCGAGGTCTCCTTCTACGCGGTCGATGGCGCGGGCGGCGTCCAGGGATCGGCCGCCCACACCGTCGAGATCGACCTGCGCCAGCTGGGAGCCCGACTGCGCCGTGGCGCCGGCATCCGCTTCGCCGGCGAGCTTCGCCTACTGCCGGGCGAGGTGTCGCTGCGCGTCCTGGTCCGCAAGCTCGGCTCGCGGCTGGTGGGCCTGCAGGTGTCGCCGCTGCTGGTACCCGCCGGCGAGGCGCGGGAACCCATTCTTCTCCCTCCCCTGCTGGCGCCGCTGGCGCCGCTGGCGCCGACAACCGCGAGCGCCGGGCACGACGACGCCTGGATCGAGGTCAGGGCACCAGGGGTGAGCGACCCTCTTGGCGGCTGGCGATCGGCGTTCGGCATCCGGGCCGCTGGCGCGGCCGGCGCCTTGCCGGGCGCCGCCTCCGAGGCCGGTGCCGAAGCGGGCGCGGCGGACACCGCCACGGCCGGAAGCATCGGCAGCGCCCTCCTCGCCAGCGGGGCGCTGCCGGCGGCGCGTCCGGTTCTCGGAGCAGAGCGCGAAGCGTGGCTGATGCTGGCCGCCCGCGGCCTGCCGGAGCAGGGGCTCGAGCTCGGGATCGAGGTCCGTCGTGTGGCGGCGGCGGCAGTGGCAACGGCAACGGCGACGGTGGCGGCGATTGGCCAGATCGGGCAGCTTGCAGAGAGCGCGGCAGTGGCCCTCCTGCCCGGCCGCGCCCTGGAGCGCCGCAGGGTGCCCGGCGCCTCCGGATTCGAGCTGATCGGAATGGCTGTGTCTTGCCGCGGGCTGGCTCCCGGGCTCTATGTGCTGCGGGTGGTCGCCCGCGCGCCTGGACTGCGCGCCGCCTCGCCGCCGCTGCCTTTCGTGGTCGCCGCGCCCGACAGTCCCGAGGGCGGATGGCCGCAGCTCGTGGGCGCGGCAAGCGCACCGCAGGCCACCCAGCCGCCGAAGCGGCGGCTGGCGCGAGGGGCCGCCGAGTCGCGCGCTCCCTGGGTAGGGCGGCGGTTGCGCGGCGCCGCTCCGGCTCTCACCTCCGCCTACCGCGCCGCGCTGGCGCGGCTGGCCGCCGGAGAGGAGGAGGCTGCGCGGGTCGCGCTCGCCGACCTCGAGCTGGGTGCGCTGCGCGATCACGGGGCGAGCGTCGAGGACCTGGCTGCGATCGAGGTGCGGGCTCTGCAGCAGCTCGCCGAGTCCGACCCGGAGGCACTGGTCCCGGTCGTCCATCTCTACCAGCTGCTCTACCGCGACGCCCACGAGCGGCGGCGACCCCAGCTTGCCACTCACGCCCGCGAGATGACCCGCAGCGTGGCCGATTTCTACGCCGCGCGCAGCCGCTCGGCCCTCGCCCATCAGCTCGCCGCCGCACTGCTCGTGCAGTTCGGGGGCGAGCTCGAAGCGGCGGGCGGCCCGGCCAACGGCTTCAGCCGCCGTGCCTTCGCGCGCGCCGTCGAGCTCGACGGCGCCAACCCGGCGGCGCTGCTCTGCCTTGCCATCGATGCCGAGCGCCACGGCAATCTCAGCGGCGCGCTGCCGCCGCTCGAGCGGCTGCACGCCGACCATCCCGACGACCCCGAGCCGGGTCTCCGCCTCGGGCTTGTGCTGGCGCGGCTGGGGCGCCAGGCCGAGGCGCGACGCCTGCTCAAGGCGGTGGCTGCCGGTCCGTTGCCGGAAGGGCCGGCAGAGAAGGATCCGACCGCCTGGTGGCAGACCATCGCCTTGCAAGAGCTCGGCCGCCTGCTGCTCGATAGCGCCGACCTCGAAGCGGCGGAAAAGGTGTTGCGCGACGGATTGCGCCGCTTTCCCGGCAACGAGAAGCTGACTCTCGAGCTGGCCATGGTCCTCGACCAGCGCCAGCAGCCCGATGGCGCACAGGAGGTCGTGTCCGCCTGGCGTTCGGCTGGCGGCATTGGCAGCGGCGAGCGCCATCGCTATACCGAGCTCCCCGCCGCGCTGCTCGAGAAGACGGCATCCGACCTGCGGCCGCTCATTGCGGAGCGTCTGCCGGCCCTTGCCGCCACCCTGCGGTTGGTGCAGGAGAAAGGCAAGTGAGAGCAGCGGACCTCGATGCGCGGCAGCTCCGCCATCGGCGCAACGCCGGCGCCATCCTGGCCGCATCCGTCCTGGTGCTAGTCTGTGGGCTTGGTCCCGAGATCCGCGCCGCCGCCACGGCGCCGGCAGCCGGCGCTCCAAAGGTCAGGCTCGTGCTGCGCGTCGAGGATGGCTCGCCCGTTCCCGGCGGCCGGCCGGTCTTCGGGCCGGTCGAGGTCGAGATCGAGATCGGAGTAGGCCTGGCCGGATTGCCGGTGAGCAAGGTGGAGGTCTTTCTCGACGGCAACCGGGTCGGCCTGCTCGAGGCCCCGCCCTACCGCGTCCTGGTCGATGCCGGACAGCAGAACGTCGACCACCGCTTCGAGGCGGTGGTATTCGGCGCTTCGGGACCGCTGGCGAGCGCCGCCTGGCGGACCGCCAAGGTCGCGGTCGATCTCGCGGTCGACGTCCGGCTGCAGCACGTCTACGTCACCGTCGAACGCGGCGGCACCGCGGGACCAGGGCCCGGGCGCAGCGATTTCTCGGTATTCGATGACGGCGTGCGCCAGAAAATCGCGGTCTTCGATCACGGCAGCGTGCCGCTGGCCACCGTCGTGCTTCTCGACGCCAGCTCCAGCATGGAGGGGGCGCGGCTGGCGACGGCGCTCGACGGAGCACGCGCCTTCGTCGCCGCCCTGCGCGCCCATGACGAGGCCAAGCTGCTCCTGTTTTCCGACCAGCTGCTGCGCGAGACGCCCTTCACCAGTCTTCCCGTGGTGCTCGCCATCGGCCTCGACGGAGTGGCGGCTGGAGGCGGCACGGCGCTCAACGACACGCTCTACCTCGCCTTGCGCCGCCTCGCCCCGCACTCGGGCCGCCAGGTGCTGATGCTGCTCTCCGATGGCGTCGACGTCGAGAGCGTGCTGCCGATGGCAAGCGTTCGCGCCCGGCTGCGCGAGAGCCAGGCGACCCTCTACTGGCTGCGGCTCAAGGAAGATGAGCACGACGGCGCCGGCCACTCGAGCTCGTGGCGCAACGTCGAAGGCCACCGGCGCGAGCTCGCCGAGCTGCGCGCGGCCGTGCTCGAGAGCGGCGGCCGGATCGAGGACCTCGACCGGCTGGAGCAGGTCCAGGACAAGCTCGGCGGCTTGCTACAGGAGCTGCGCCGCCAGTACGTCCTCGGTTACTACCCGGACCACAGCCGCGGCCGCGGCAGCTGGCACAAGCTGAGAGTCGAGCTGCGCGGCGGGGGGACGCTCAGAGCGGCCCGCGGCTACGCCGAGCCGTAAGCGCCGTGCCCGCCCCATTTCAGTTGGCTTGACCCCCGGCGCTCACGTGCACTGCGGCAATCCGTCACTTCCGCCGGAGCTCGGAGCACCTAGAGAGAAGAACGATGCTGCGCTCGTCGCAGCGGTCCGCTGAGAAAGGAGATTGAGATGATGTCGAGAAGATTCGTTCTCTTGGGGCTCGCGGGTTTGGTTCTTTGCCTGGGCCTGGCTGGCCCCGCGCAAGCCTCCCACCACTACGTGGTCGAGACCTCCGGCAACCTGCCCCCGGACATCGACAAGATGGTCGCCGCGGCCGGCGGCAGCTTGAAGAGGGCCATGCCCGAGATCGGCCTCGCCGTGGCGGCCGCGGACGACCCGAGCTTCGCGGGCAAGCTGGCCAGCAACAGCAAGGTGGTGAGCGTGACCGAGGACACCATCGTGCAGTGGGTCCCGGGACCGGGCGCCCTCGCGAAGCAGACCCTCGTCGGGCCGGCCAGCGGCGCGCCCGAACCCAATCCCCAAGGCGCCTTCTTCTTTGGCTGCCAGTGGTCGCTCAATCAGATCCAGGCGCCTGGCGCCTGGGCCGAGGACCAGTTCGGGTCGCCGGAAGCCAAGGTAGCGGTGCTCGACACCGGGGTCGACCCCAGCCACATCGATCTCAACGGCAGGGTCGACACCGCGCACAGCGCCAGCGTCCTCACGCCCGGCAGCTCGCCCTGCGGCGCGCCCGACGAGAGCAGCTTCGTCGACTTCGATTTCCACGGCACCTTCGTTTCGAGCCTCATCACCACCAACAACCTTGGCATCGCCGGCGTCGCGCCGAAGGCCCAGGTGGTGGCGGTCAAGGTCCTCAACTGCCAGGGCTTCGGGTCGTTCGGCGACGTCATCGCGGGAATCCACTATGCCTCCCATCTCGACGACGTCCAGGTCCTCAACATGAGCCTCGGGGCGCTCATCCCCAACAACGCCGCCGACAAGCCGCTCATCCGGGCCATCCAGAGGGCCGTCGACTTCGCCACCGACCATGGCAAGCTGGTCGTCGCGGCGGCGGGCAACAACGGCATTCACCTCACCAAGAACGGCAGCGTGATCGAGCTGCCGGCTCAGGCCAACCAGGCCGCCGCCATCTACGCCACGACCATCACCCAGACCCTCGCCAGCTACACCAACTTCGGCGAGGTCACCTGGGTCGGCGCTCCGGGCGGCGATCTTCCCAACCCGGCCGCACCGCTGCCAAACTGCCCGCGCGTGCCGCCGTCGATTCAGTCGCTGATCATCGGCGCCTGTGCTCCAGCGCTCTGCGGCACCACCAATCGCTACGTACTCGGTGCCGGCACCAGCTTCGCGTCGCCGCTGGTCGCGGCGGTCGCGGAGCTGATCAATGCCTCCCGCGGCGATGAGGTCAACCCGCACCGCGTCAAGCACATCCTCGCCCACACCGCCGACAGGATCGGCAGCGACGACCTGTTCAGCCATGGCCGGGTCAATGCGCGGCGGGCGGTCAACCCGGGTGAGGACGACGGCGGCGAGGACAACTAACCGGACGTCCGGCAGCCGCCTGGCTCCGTACCACCCCGTACCACCACTTCAACCGAGGTCCCTTTCCTCCCGCGCGGCAGCTCGCCCACCGGCGAGCCCGCGCGGGAGGCCTGAGGCGGCCCAATCCCGACCTCGACTGGTCCGCGCTGGCCCTCGTCGCCGCCCGCAACGCCGGCCTCCGCCCCTGACCCCCGCGCTCCCCGTTGCTACAATTCCCCTCGCCCGAGTGGCGGAATGGCAGACGCAGGAGACTTAAAATCTCCCACTCTACGGAGTATGCGGGTTCGACTCCCGCCTCGGGCACTATAAGAATCAATAACTTGTGACTCAGACCCTCCTCCTGTTCCTTGACACAAGCTGCGATTTCGTACAAAATTTGTACACTGCTACCAAAGGAGGAGCGGGGTCATGGCGACGATTCAGCAGTACCGGGGGCGAAACGGCGGCGTGAGCTGGCGCGCGCTCGTCCGCCGCAAGGGTCATCCTCCACAGACCGCCACCTTTGCCCGCAAGACGGACGCCCTCGATTGGGCCCAGCAGCTGGAAGCCGCGATGCGCGCTGGGCGCGCCTTTGTCGGCACCGAGGCCAGGCGCCGCACGTTCGCCGAGCTCGCGGCGCGCTACCGCGAGGACGTCATGCCTCACTACGAGGCCGTCGAGCAGAGGAAGCGAGAGGCACGGCTGCGGTGGTGGGAAGAGCGTCTCGGCCACGCGCGTCTTGCCGACATCACGCCCAACACCATCGCCGAATGCAAGAGCCGCTTGGCGCGGGGCGGCAAGGGTCTCACCCCGAGTGGCAGACCGGCGTCTCCGGCCACACAGGTGCGCTATCTCGCGACTGTCAGCCACCTCCTGAGCCACGCTGTGCGCGAGCTCGGCTGGCTCGACTCAAACCCTGCCCAGAAGGTGCGCCGGCCGCGCGAGCCGCGAGGCCGCGTGCGGTTTCTCTCCGACGAGGAGCGCGTGCGGCTGCTCGAAGCATGCCGGGCGAGCTCCGAGCGCAGTCTCTATCTGCTCGTGATGTTCGCACTCGCGACCGGAGCCAGGCAGGGAGAGCTGCTGCGCCTGCGCTGGGCTGACATCGACTTGCAGCGTCGCACCGCGGTGATCCACAAGACGAAGAACGGCGAGCGACGCACGCTGGCACTCTCCGCTCCAGTGCTCGACGCCCTTCGAGAATCGGGAAGCCTCCGCTTCGGGGGCAGCGACCTCGTTTTCGCTGGCCGGCGGACGATAGGCTTTCCGCGGAAAGCATGGCAGACGGCGGTGAAGAATGCAGAGGTGGCAGACTTCACTTTTCATGACCTGCGGCACGCCTTTGCCAGTTACCTCGCCATGTCGGGCGCCACCCTCGCCGAGCTCGCGGCCGCCCTCGGGCACAAGACGCTCGCGATGGTCCAGCGCTACGCCCATCTCTCCGAGCAGCACACCTCAGGGATAGTCAATCGCATGGCCGAGCGCTTTCTGATCTAATGGGGAGCAGAGCTCGCCGTCCAGCGGGGGAGTAGTCCTGCTCGACCACCGCGGCGCCGACGCGATGCCAGGCGCCGCGGGGGTGTTCGCCGGTCGTTCGTACCGCTCTGTAACTCCTCGCCGCTGCCCGTGGGGCGCGAGTGCCGGCGGCCAATGCTGGTAGACCTGCCGGAATTAGAACGGGAGAGTGACCGCCCCCGACTGGCGAACGGCAGCTTCGATGGCCTGCCGCAGATAGCCGGCCGGATCCGCGCCGCAGAGTCTTGCGGTGCCGATGAGGGAGTAGAAGAGAGCGGAGACCTGTGAGCCGCGCTGCGACCGGGATCCGTAGTGGTTCTTCCGCCCGACGACAAGACCCCGCAGAGCGCGCTCGGCCGGGTTGTTGTCGAGAGGCACGATGGCGTCCTCGAGCACCATTGTCAGTCGAATCTCCTCGCCGAGCGCGAAGAGCGCAGGCGGTTCGGCGAAGCCCTGGAAGCTACCGAATGCTGATCCGCCGCGGCGACGCTATTTGAACACTCCGGCGAAGGCGAGCAGCAGGACCAGCAGCACCAGAATACCGAGGCAGATGCGGGCGGCGGTCATGAGGTGGGTGCGGCCAGCCGGGCGGCCGCCTTTGACCTTGATGCCGGATACGGCCACCAGGCCGATGGCCACGACG
>DASZZP010000020.1:0-44717 GCA_035544875.1 Thermoanaerobaculia bacterium
CCCCACCCGCCACACCAGCCAGTGCGCGCAGGAGCGGAAGCCCTCGTTCCAGCCGCCGCGCTCGTCGAAGTCGCGGAGCATCACCAGCAGCTCGTAGGTGGCGGCCGAGATCTGCGCCGCCAGCTCGGCGATGCGCTCGCCTAGCTGCTCGAGCGCCGCCACGGGCGGCGGCGAGGGTCGGCCTATCGCCCTCGGGTTCGCCTGACCAGCCATCGCCGGGACCTCGTTAAAAGCCTCGTAAGCCAGCTCGCTCATGGCCTTCTCCCTCCCTCTCCAGCTATTGTAACCCCATGATTTTTCAGCTCATTGGCGCCCGCAGGAGGGCCGCTGGGCGATCGCCGAAGGGTCGCGCGAGGCTTGCCGCGAGAACGGGCCGTGGCAGGTCGTTCGAGGGCTGCCGACACCCCTTCCAGCGCTGATTCCAGAAAACGCCCGCGGCGTGTCCAAAAAGCTTGTCAAGGGGTTCCGCCACGGCCGAAGCCTCGCCAGGAGCGATCGGCCCGGCGGACGCCGCAGTCGCTAGGCTTAGGCTCAGGAGCGCGCGGACGGGAGGGCCGGGCGGAACTTGTGGCCGTAGACCAGGTAGCCGTGGCCCGGCGGCCCCTTCTCCTGCAGCCGGCGGGTGACCATCTCGACCGGCATGCCGATCGCGATGTCTTCGAGCTCTACGTCGCTGAGCTGGGCGGCGCGAACCCCCTCGCCGGTCCATCATGGCAACCAGGTACGGAACCGCGAACCCGCGCGACGGCTGGGCGCCTCAGCAAAGGAGAAGACCGTCCCCCGCCCCGAGAAACGATAGAGCGCCAAGGCGCGGCCGCGGCAGGCGCTGCACTCCTTGCGCGCCCGACGCCCGATGCTCCGCTCACCCTGATGTACTTAATCCGCCGCGCCTCGGCGGTATGGCTTACTGCCCTTCTCACCTCATCTGAGACACGAGCGCGTTCGAGGAGCTCCCGGCCCCCCGAGGAAGAAGCGCGCCGGCCGGGGCCGACGGCCTTCGAGGTCGCCGGCGGCAAGATCGTGAAAGAGATGGCCCAGTTGAATCCGCACTCTGGCGAATGCCAAGTCGGTCGACTGAACGCTCACCCCCGGCGATCAGCTCTGTCGGCTCACGGCAGCACGCAGTCTTGCCGCGGAAGGCGGATCGCACTAGTAATTCATGCTGGGCGTCGTTTCCAGTACGGACTCGGCGGCGTCCTCGTGCGGTTCGCTCCAGTGCGCGCAATTCTACCCGGAGCTGTCGGCACCGGCCTACTCGACGATCACTGTCACCGGGCGCGAGACCACCGTGGAGAGCGGCAGCCGGACCCGGAAGGCCGACCGCCTGCGGGTCTGAGTCGCCCCCGCGGCGGCCCTTTGGAGACCTGGCGGGCGCCGCCGGATTGACCCCCGCCCCGCGGCCTGGGCCTATTCACCCCGGATGATCGAAAGGGGATCGAGCCTGGCGGCGCGGCGGGCCGGCAGATATGCCGCTGCGACACCTGCGGCAGTCGCGATCAACGCCGCTTGCGCGAACGTCGGCACATCGAGGGGGCTGATATGGAACAACAGCGCCGACAGCCCGCGCATCGTCGCCAGCGACAGCCCGAGACCGAGCAGGACACCGGCCGACGAAAGCGCGGCGCTGCGGCCAACCACCATGAGCGCGATCTTGCGGGTCGTGGCGCCGAGCGCCATGCGGATGCCGATGTCGCGCATACGCTGCGTCACCCAGTAGCCGATCATGCCGTAGACGCCGACCGCGGCGAGAGTCAAAGCGAGGGCGGCGAAGAGGTCGAGCAAAAGGGTGTGGAAGCGCGCCTCCGACACCGACTGCGCGACCACCTGGTCGAGCGATAAGATCTGATAGACGGGTTGATTCGCATCGATCGTCAGCAGCGCGCGCCGGATGGCGAGCGCGGACTGCATCGGCTCACCGTGGGTGCGCACCACGAAGCTGGTCCAGCGGAGCCAGGGAAACACTCGCTGCGTGTACGGCGCGTAGACTGCCGGCGGCTCGGACTTGCCTAGCCCGTCGCTCTTGACGTCGCCGGCAACGCCGACGATGGTCAGCCAGCGCCGGTCGCGGCCCTCGGTCGCCCAGCGAATCCGCTGTCCGATCGGATCTCGATCCGGCCAGAAGCGCCGCGCCATCGCGCCGTTGACGACCACCACGAACGGTGTGTTTTCGCGATCGGCGGCGGTGAATCCGTGCCCCCTTGCGATCGGGATGCGCAGCACGCTGAAATACGACGCGCTCACCGCCCGGAACGCGGCCGCCGGCGATTCGTCAGGGGCGAGCGGCCGTCCGTCGATCTCGAAGCGCTCCAGGGACGAGGGATCGCCAAGCGGGAGCTGCGAGACGGCCGCCGCCGCCTCGACACCCGGCACCTCGCCGGTGCGCAGGAGCGCGTCGTGGATGAACCTCTTTTCCGCGTCGATCGTCAGGTAGCGTGGTGGCGTGAGAAAGACCTTGAGGCTCAAGACTCGCGCCGTGTCAAATCCAGGGGAAACCGAGGTCAACGCCGCAAAGCTCTTCAACAGCAAACCGCCCGCGATGGCGACCGTCACCGCCAGCGCCACCTCGCCGACGATCAGCAGCTCTCCGAGGCGGGTGCCCGTCGCGGTGGCGTAGCCGCCGAAGCCCTCGCGCAGCGACGCCTGCAGCCCCGCGCGAGCGCTTCGGAAGGCCGGCGCGAGCGCGGGCGCCACACCCGCCGCCAGCGACAGCGCGAACGCAAAGGCGAGCACCGGCGCGTCGACGCCCGCCGTGTCGAGACGTGGCACGTCCGCCGGTCCGAACGCGACGACCAGACGGACGGCGGCCAATGCGAGCGCTACGCCGGCCGTGCCGCCCAGCAACGCAATGACGAGGTTTTCGGTGACGACCTGCGCGACCACGCCTGCGCGGCTCGCGCCGAGCGCGAGTCGGATCCCGGTTTCTCGGTTGCGCGATGTCAAACGGGTCAGCAGCAGGCTCGACACGTTGGCGCAGGCAATCAACAGGACGAAGCCGGCCGCCCCGAGGAGCAGGAACAGCGCCGGCTTGGCGTCGCCGGCCACGGCGTCCTGGATCCCGAGGAGCGGCACCCGCCAGCCGCGGTTGGTCGACGGATAGCTGCCGGAGAGCCGCGCGCTGATCGCATCCATCTCGGCCTGCGCCGACCTGAGCGCGACGCCCGGCTTGAGACGAGCCACCGCCACCATGAAGCGGCCGTCGCGCGGCATCCCCGACATGTTGTCCTTGATCGCCGCCCAGATCTCGGTGTCATCGGATGGGAAGCGAAAGCCGAAAGGCATCACGCCGACGACGACGTGCGGGCGGCCCTCAAGCATCAGCGGGCGGCCGATGATGCCGGGATCGCCGGCGAACAGACGCCGCCAAAGACGGTAGCTCAGCACGGCGACCTCGCCGCGGTCGGCGCGGTCGTCGTCGGGGCTGATCACCCGGCCGAGCAGCGGCGGCGTGCCCAAGAGCGGGAACAGCGAACCGCTGACGCGCGCGCCGTAGAGACGCTCCGGCAGCTCGAGGCCTGAGAGGTTGAACGTCCAGCCCGAGAGCAGCCCGAGGCTTTCAAAAGACGTCGCCTGGCGCCGCCAGTCCTCGTAGTCGGGCAACGAGCTACTGGTGATGCTGCCGGCGCCTCGCGGTCCGCTGTTGACCAGGGCGACGACGCGCTGGGCAGCACGGTAGGGCAGCGGCGCGAGGACGACCGCGTGCACGATGCTGAAGATTGCCGTGTTCGCGCCGATGCCGAGCGCGAGCGTCGCGATGGCCACCGCCGCGAAACCGGGCGCGCGGGCCAGGCGCCGCAGCGCGTAGCGAATCTCACCGACGAAGTCGAATGTGAGCTTGGCGCGCCAGGCCGGCGGCGGCACTGGCGCTGACGGCCGCGGCCGATCGGCCCGCGCGATCTCCGCGACCACACGCGCGCGGTCGCGCAGCGGGGCGAGCGCGGTGGCCAGCGCTTCGTCGTCGCCCGCACCCGAGGCGACGAGCTCCGCGTGGTGCTCGGCCACATGTTGAGCCAGCTCGTCGACGATGTCGGCGGCGCGGGCGGCGTCGAGCGGCAGGGGCTCGATGTGCGCGCGAACGATGGTTTTCCAATCGTGCACGAGCTCCTCTTACCCGGGCTGGAAATGCGCGACCCGGTTCAGCGCCGCGAAGAAGGCCCGCCAGCTTCGACGCTCCGCTTGGAGAACGTTCTGGCCGGCCGCGGTGAGGTTGTAGAAACGGCGTCGCCGAGTGCCGGCGCGCTCGACCCAGCGGCCGGCAATCAGGCCCCGGCGCTCGAGGCGGTAGAGCGTTGGGTAGAGCGACGCTACGTGGAACGAGATCGCGCCCTGGGAACGCTCCTCGATCAGCTTCGCGATCTCGTAGCCGTGGCGATCCCGTTCTTCGACCAGCGCGAGGATGAGGATCTCCGAGCTGCCCTTGCGGAGGTCGCGGTCAGACATAGGCGTAAAGTATATGTATGATACACACCTATGTCAAGACGCGCTCCCCCTTGTGCCCAGCCCGGCCGCCCAGCCGCCGCTGTGCGGCACTGTCGTGCCGCAGCTGCGGCGACTGGTGCGGCAGCTCGTTGCCGCAACTGCGGCGAATGGCTGTGCCGCAGCAGGCTGAAGCAGCTGCGGCGACTGGCCTTGTGACGAAGACGTGTGGGGAAAACGCCAGGCTACTCGATGATTACCGTCACCGGGCGCGAGACCACTGCGGAAAGGGGCAGCCGGACCTGGAAGATGTGGCGGCCGGGGAGCAGGCGCCAGCGGGCGGAGTAGGGGTAGGCGGCGGTCGCGAACGGTCGCCCGTCGACGTACCAGACGACCTCGTTGGATGGCGGGTCGACGACTGCGGTCAGCGCCAGGCTGGAGAGCGCGGCCGGCGTCTCCGGGTCGCGCAGCAGACGGGCGCCGTTCTCGGGCGAGGTGATGCGCAGGTGGACCGGGGCGCCGGCCCGCAGCCGGACTGCCTCCTGCCGCGGTGAGACGGCATCTCCCTCGGCGGGCTCGCCATCCGCACCCGCCGCGGCACCCGTGCCGGCCAGCCAGGCCGCGGACCCTGGGGCCTGCCCGGGCACGCTGGCCGGCCGATTCGCGGCCGTTGTCGCCGGCGCAGGTCCCTCCAAGCTGCGGCGCGTCGTGCCGCTGGCAGGAGGGCCGCCGCCCGGCTCGCCCCGTTTCGCCGGGTTGCCGGCGCCCGATCCCGGCGCGCCGCTTTCGCTCGGTCCCAGCGGGCTGGGCTCATCGGGCGGGCGCGGCAGCCTGGCGCTCGCCTGCCAGGCGGCGTAGCGCGCCGGCAGCTCCACGAAAGCGCGGACCTCGATCTCCTGCCGCGGCGTTCCGGCGGTGGCCAGCAGCCCGTCGCGCCGATCGACGGCGCGATGCTGGTGGGCCGTGCAGTCGTCGACCGGTTCGTCGCCCGGGCGGAACCACTCGAGGAAGACGCGGTCGCAGGCGGCGGTGGCGCGGTGGCCGGTGAGGGCGCAAACCCGCACCGGGCGGAAGCCGCGCGGCGGCGGAAAGGAGAGGTCCTCCAGGCCGTCGCCCTGGTCGCGGTGCAGCAGCAGCAGCACGCGCTTGACCAGCTCCGCGGCCGAGAGGTAGCCGGAGAGGTGGTTCATGGCGCGGAATCCCGGATGGCCGACCCACGCGGCCACCAGGTAGCGGGTCGAGTAGGCGACCGCCCAGGCGTCGTGATAGTTGGTCGAGGTGCCGGTCTTGACCGCCACCGCGAAGCGGTACTCCGTCGCCCCCATGCGCGGGAAGCTGGGCAGCCGCGCCTGGGGATCGGAGAGGAAGAGGGTGACCAGGCGCGCGGTCTCTTCGGAGAACATTCGCCGCGGCGCCGGCAACGCCTGATCGCGCGCCCAGCGCAGCTCGTGGAAGCGGCCGTCTCCCGCCAGCACCAGGTAGGCCCGCGCCAGCTCCTCGAGCGTCACCGGCAGCCCGCCGATCGCCAGGCCGAGGCCGTAGTGGCGCGCCGGCAGCGCGCCGTCGGTCAGCCCGAGCTCGCTCAGCAGGCCGTAGCCCCGGTCGAGGCCGATCCTCCCCAGCAGCAAGGCCGCCGGCACGTTGCGCGAGGTCGCCAGGGCGACCCGGGGCAGCAGCGGTCCCAGGAAGCCTTCGTCGGCGTTGGCGATGCCGCTCGGACCGCGCTGCAGATCGTCGAGGATGGTCGCCGGCTGCAGGACCCCGTTCTCGAGCGCCTGGGCGTAGAGGAACGGCTTGAGCGTGCTGCCGGCGGAGCGCCGCACCCGCGCATAGTCGATCGCCCCGTGGTCCGCGGCATCGAAGTAGCCGGTCGAGCCGACCCAGGCCAGCACCTCGCGCCGGGCGAGGTCGAGGACGAGCAGCGAGGCGTTGCCCGCGCCGCGGCTCTCCCAGTCGCGGACCGCACGATGGGTCATCCACGAGACCTCCTTCTGCAGCTCGAGGTCGAGCGTGGTGCGCACGATGGGAGCAGTCGGCAGGGCCGGCGCCCCGGCGGCCTGGCTCTGGGCGAGCAGCGATCCGAGGTGCAGCAGCGCATGCATCGCCTCGGGGGGGCGGCGCTCGCGGTAGGGGATGCGCAGCGTGAGGAGCTGCTGGCGGGCCAGCGCCAGCTCGGCGGCCGAGAGCACGCCGCGCGCCGCCAGCGCCGCCAGCACCCGCTGGCCGCGTTCGACCGCGCGCAGGCGGCCCGCGGGCAGAAAGGGATTCATCCGCGCCGGCGCCTGCGGCAGCGCCGCCAGGAAGGCGATCTCGGCCCACGAGAGATCGTCGACCGGCTTTTCGAAGTAGCTGCGGGCGGCGTAGGCGATACCGTGGATGCGATTGCCGTAGGGAACGATGCGCAGGTAGTGGCGCAGCACCTCCTCGCGGCCAAAACGGGAGGTCAGCAGCACCGCGGTCGCCGCCTCGCTCAGCTTGCGCAGATAGCCGCGGGCTCCCGGGTGCTGCAGCCGCGCCACCTGCATGGCGAGCGTCGAGGCGCCCGACACGCGGCGGCCCGAGCGCAGGTCCTGCAGCAGCGCCCGCGCCGCCGCCAGCAGGTCGACGCCGGGGTGCCGGGCGAAGCGCCGGTCTTCGAGCGCCAGGGTCGCCGCCACCACCCGCGGCGGCAATGCGTCGAGCGGCCAGTAGCCCAGCCCGGGGTCCGCCGCGGCGTCGGGCGCCGCTCCTCTCCGCTCCTCCTCCCCGCCCTCGCCGGAATCCCCGCCGGGACTCCCGCCATCCCCTTGTGGACTCGCCTCCCCGGCCTCCGCGCCCGGCCGGGGCGTCCAGGCGGCGTCGCCCGCCGGTGCCGCCGCCGCACTCGCCGCTCCCACCGCACGCGCAACGCCCGCAGCATGGCTCGCCGCCCCGCCCTGCCGCACGGCGTTCCGGAGGCCCCCGCCGGCCGTCGGTCGGGAAGCCGCGGGCGGGAAGACCGCTCGTTCGCTCGCTGCACGTCCCCGGGGCGAGCCGCCGCCGCCGGCGCGCGCGCGCGCCGCCCGCCTGGTCTGCGCCGTCCTCGTGCTATCGCCGCCGGCGGCGATCTCGCCCAGGAATCGGCCCTGGCGGTCGAGCAGCAGACGGGTCGGCGCCGGCGCCTCGAGGCGCGCCCGCGCCACCGCCAGACCGAGAGCGCCCGTCGCCACCAGCGCAGCGCCGGCGCCAGCCGCCGCCAACCCCCACAGCAGCGCCCGTCCGGCCGCCGGCCGCCACGCTTCCTGCCGGCGGTTCGCCCAGGGCCTGCTCCAGCTGCTCCAGCCGATCCAGCCGCCGCGGCCGAAAGTTTGCAGCGGGCTCCGCCGCAGCCGCATGCGCAGCCAGCGCCGCCAGGCCCGCAGCTGCCAGCCGACCTCGGCGATCTCCTGGCGGAGGCGGGGGCACCGTTCGATGAGATCGCGACCCTTGGGTTTCACGTTGTCCCAACCGGCGCCGCGGCGCCGCTCACTTCTCCTGGCGCGCGATCTCGATGCGCGCGCCTGCCGAGTTGCCCTGCACGGTGCCGTCGTACATCATCTCGGCGCGGGCGGCCGGCTGCAGGAAGGAGCCCTCGACCGTCGCCCGGGTGCGGAAGTAGAAGTCGTAGGTCCCCTTGGGCAGCGTGTCGTAGAAGAAGCTCACCTCGTCGTCGAGGAAGGCGGTGTAGCTCGCCTTCGCGGTCAGCGTGCCGCGCGTCCTGGCTTCCGGCGGCGCGGTGGCGAGGTTGGGATTGAGCGGCTCCATGCCGGCGGCGAGCGGCACCGCGATCGCCACGTAGTGCCGGTCCTTGGGGTTGACCACCCGCACGTGCTCCTCGATCACCTCGCCCACCCCGAGCCTCCAGCTCTTGCCCGGCTCGTCGATCGCCATGCGCTCGAGCGGCAGGTCCTCGCCGCGCACCCGCCCGAGCTCGCGCGTGACCACGAAGCCGGCCGACTTCGACGCGACCTGCGAGCCGTCGCCGGCCGGCAGATAGGAGGTCTCCAGCCGCACCACGACAGGCCCGGCAGCGGCGCCCGCGCCGCCGGCGGCACCTGCCGGTCCGCCTCCCGCCACGGCGCCCAGCACGCTGATCTGCCCCGCATCGCCCGCCTTCTCGCCGGTGGCGACGAGGCTCGCGACCGGCGCCTTGGGTCCGAGCTCCAGATCATTCTTGGCGCCGCCCAGCCGCACCTCCAGCCGGTGGGGAGCGCTGCCCGCAAATGGCGGCTGCAGCAGCTCGGAGAGCGCCAGCAGCGCCGCGGCGTTGGCGTTGGTCGACCCCCAGCCGTCGTCGCGGCCGAGCGTGGTTAGCGCTTCGATCAGCACCTTGAGGCGCGGCTCGGCGCCGTTGTGGCGGGCAAGCGCGCGCGTGACCTCCGCCACGGTGCGGACCTCGCTCGGCAGGATCAGCCCGTTGCGCGAGCGGTTGCCGGCATCCTGCAGGCCGCCGTAGATCTGCCTCCCGTTGTAGAGCCGCAGGACCAGGCCATCCCACAACCGCCTGACCAGCAGCTCGGCGGCCGGTGCGCCCGCTTCGCGCTCGCCGCCCGCCTTGGCGAACGCCTGCAGCACCTCGGAGATCCCTTCGAGGTCGAGGAACTGCGCCTTGCGCGCCAGCTCGGCGGCGTACGCCGGCTGCGGCTTGCCGGCCGCGGTCAAGGCGGCCAGCGCCCAGCTGCGCTCGTCGAACGACTCGCCGTCGATGAAGCGGCCGAAGTCGGAGCGCAGCGAGCGCTCGAGGGCGCGAGTCATCGTCTCCCACAGCTTCTCGTCCACCCGGTAGCCGGCCGCCTTGGCCTCGGTCAGGAACTCGACTGACCAGGCGGTCAGCGAGACGTAGCCGGTCGAGCCCGGCCAGTAGGCCGCCAGGCCGTCGGGATCGACGACCCGGGTCAGCCAGTCGAGCGTGTCGTTGACGTCCTTGCGCATCCGCTCGCTGTCTTCGCTGCCCTCCGCGCCCTCGGTGGCTGCAGTCGGCGCGCTGGCCGCAGTCGCCGCGCCGGCCGCGGTCTCGGTCGCTGCCCGCGGCCCCTGCTCGTGGAGCAGCTCGCGGAAGCGCCGCAAGGCCAGCTCCGCGCGGGCCCGCGACAGCCGCTGCTCGGTGCAGCCGTAGGGATAGCCGAGCAGGAAGTCGAGCCCCGCCGCCATGCGCACCAGCGCCGGCTGGTCCGAGACCAGCAGCGCGCGGCGCACCGAGCCGGGGCGGGCGGCCTCGGGCAGCGCCGGCACCGGCAGCGCGGCGCCGGCCGCCAGGTCCTGGAGCAGCCGCACCGTCACCCGCCGCCGGTCGTCGCGAATCGGCAGCTTGTTCTCGGTCGCATCGGTCGCGTGGTCGGAGGAGCGCTCGACCGCGAAGCGGAAAGTGACCTCGGAGTAGGCCAGCTTGCCGTCTTTCCTATATGGGGGTGTCGGCACGGTGACCGGGAACTCGAGGCGCGCCGGCTCCTGGGCGTTCCATTGCAGCTCCTTGCGCGCCGGCCCGGCGAGCTCGGCGCCCGTGGCGCGCGCTTCGGCCGCGCCGGCGCCACCCTCGCCTTCGACGATGCGGCCGATGGCCACCGCCTTGAAGCGGTCGCCGGGGCGGACGAAGCGCGGCAGCGCCGGCTGTACGATCACCGGCAGGCGCACCGCGATCTGGCCGGTGCCGAAGCCGAAGCGGTCGGGGCCGCTCGCCGCCTTGGCGCGCAGCTTGAAGTTGGTCAAGTCGTCGGGCAGCTGGACCGTGACCCGGGCCACCCCGTCCGCACCGACCGCGATCGCCGGGTTGAAATACGGGACAGGCTTGAAGTTGCGCCGCACGGTGGCGCGGTCGAGCAGGTTGCCCGGCTCGGCCGCTCCGACCTCGCCCCCCGGCTCCTCGGCAAAGGGTAGGTAGCCGAAGGCGAGATTGCGGCTGTCGCGCAGCGCCACGTGCGAGTTGACGGGAGTGATGAAGTCGGGCAGCGGATCGAGACGCTGCTCTTTGCCCAGGGCGAGCACCGCCTGGTCGACCAGCCACAGGGTCACCTCGCCGGGCAGCGGCCGCGCCTGCGGCCCCCGCGGCCCCTGTGCCCCCTGCGGCCCCTCTGGAGCACTCAGCTCGATCTTGACCTCGATCCGTTGCCCCGGCCGCGCCTTCGCCGGGTAGCCCAGCTTGACCTCGACCTGGTTGTCCACCGGCTCGACCTTGAGCCAGGCGGTGGCGGCGAGGGTCGCCGGCTTGCCCAGGTCGGTGATGGCGCCGGGCTGCGGCGCCGTGCCCGCCAGCCGGCCGCGCTCGAGCACGAAGTGCACCGGGATGCGCGGCGTATAGGTGCCGCGCAGCTGCAGCTTGAAGGTGGCCGCCCCGCCCTCGACCGCGATCCACTCGTAGCGGTTGCCCTCCGGCGCCTCGACCACCGCCAGGGCGCGGGCGTGCTGGAACGGGCTCTCCAGGATCAGCGCGGCGGTGTCGCCCGGCCTGTACTTCTCCTTGTCGGCGACCACCGTGAAGGCGCCGGCCGGCGGCTTGGCCCAGGTGACCGCCTGCTCGCCGCCGGCGTAGAGGTCGACCGCCACCACCTGGCTGCGCCCGAGCCGGTCGCGCGCCTCGAGCTCGACGATGTAGACCCCCGAGCGGGCGATCGGCAGGTCGACGGTGACCGGCGCAGCGCCGCTCTTGACCTTGACCTCGGTCCTCTTCTCGTCCACCACGTCGGTGCGGTAGCGCGCCACGCCGTCGGTGAAGTCGCTCGCCTGAAGATGGGAGTGCCACTGGCGCTGCAGCAGGCGCACCGTCACCTCCCGCCCGGCCTGCAGCTTGTCATCCGGTCCCACCACGACGATCTCCGGCTGGATGCGGGTGGCGCGCTCGAGGTAGCGCGGCACCTTGAGCCCGAGGACGAAGGGCGGCAGGGCGACGATGCCGCGGGTCGCGGTCACCGTCTGGTCGTCGGCGCCGGTGATGGTCGCTTCCACCACGTAGGTGCGCGGCTGCGCGGTCGGCTCGATCGCCGGGTTGAGCACCAGGGCGGCGGCGCCGGTGGCGTCGGTCGTCTCCTGCTTCTCGAGCCGCGGCGTCGACTCGAAGTGATCGGTGCGCGCGAAGCGGCCGTCGGAGGAGTAGAGGAAGCCGGACTGGCGCTTGGGCGTCCAGGCGTAGGGGAACTGCGTCACCCGCCAGGCCAGCGGCCGGCCGGCGACCCGGCCGCCCGCGTAGTAGTCGGCGGTCAGCTCGATCTTGAACTCCTTGTCGAGCGGCACGATCTCCGGCGAGTGCAGCTGCACCTCGAAGCGCGGCAGCCGGTAAGCCTCCATGCGGAACGAGACCTTGCCGAGCTTCTCCCCTTCGCGGTCCTCGAGCTCGGCGGTGTAGACGCCGGTCGGCAGCTTCTGCTGCTTGAAGGGGTGGTAGAACGAGCCGGCCGCGGTGAGCTGCGTCTTGAAGCGCCAGACCAGCTCGCCGGGCCCCTGCACCAGCACCGTGCCGGGGCCGGTCACCGGTGTGAGCTGGCCATGCTCGCGGGTGCGCAGGTAGCCCTTGATATGGACCGTCTCCTCCGGACGATAGACCGGCCGGTCGGTGAAGATGTGGCAGAGGGTCTCGGACTGCGGCCCGCGCGCGGAGAGCGGCCCTTGCGTCCACTGCAGCCAGCTGTCGTGCACCGGGCGCCATTGGCCATCGGTATAGCGGTCGGGGGGGTTGCCCGGGTCGAGCACCAGCACGTCGCGGCCCTGCTCGACGACCAGTCGGCGGACGAACGTCCTGCGGCCCCCGTCAGGCTCCCCGGGCGCCTGCCAGGCGACCCGGCCGGCGGCGTCGGAGGTCCCCTCCCAGAGCGTCGCCCAGCGCGGTTTTTCGCCCCGGTCCTCGATTGAGCCTTCGACCCGCACCCGGGCGCCGGCGACCGGCGCGCCGCTGGCGAGCGAGGTGACGGCGAACACCACCGCGTGCGGCTCCTCGACGACCGAGAGGCTGAGATCGGTGACCTGGAGGCGCAGGAAGGTGCGCCGGCTGGATTTCCCCAGCCGGCGGAGGCCGACCAGGTAGGTGCCGGGCGCCTGGGCGCCGGCGATCCGGGCGAGGTAGGGCGCGAGATCGAGCCCGAAGCTCGCCCCGGCGCCGGTGCGCCGCAGCGGCAGCGCGATCAGCTCCGACACCGGCGGCGAGCCGAGCACGCGCAGGTGGCGCAGGATCTCGGCCTGCGGCACCGGCCGCGGCTCGTTCCAGGCGGCCGGCTCCTCGCCCGGTCCCGGCGGGCGCTGCGCCTCGTCGATCGCCGCCGCGCGCTCCGGGAAGGGCCACAGCGAGCGGTCGAGCGGATCGATCGGGTAGATGCGCAGGTCGAGCCGCTCGTCGCCGCGGCCGGCGAGCGGCAGCTGCTGGGGGCCGAAGCGCTCGACGATCCCCTGGCCGGCCTTCCAGTTGAGGAAGCTCGCCAGCGGCGGGAACGACACGTAGACCTCGCTCTGGCCGCGGATTTCGAGCCGCCGCCCCTTCTGGTCGGCGATGTCGGCCGGCGCGAGCGATACCCGGTAGAGCGTCTCGCTGTCGAAGCCGCCGGCGACCTGGAGCTCGCTGCCCGCGACGTTGAACTTGAGGCCGGCCACCGCGGGATCGAGGTGGAGGAGGTTGCGCGCCGCGACCGGCGAGACCTCGCCGAGCGGGGCGGAGAAGCCGACCGCGAGCTGGCGGCCGCAGCGCAGCGCCTGCTCGCGGCCGTAGCGCGAGCCGGCCGAGGCGATCGGCGCCTGGCTTCCCGGGCAGCCGAGCGACACCACGCGGAAGTGCTCGGCGGTGGCGAAGGAGAGGTCGAGCGACGATTCGGGCCGCCCCTCCGAGAGCGCCAGGCGGAAGTGCAGCACGGCGCGGGTGCCGAGCGGCACCGGCTGCGCCAGCGTGACGACGTAGGAGGCCGGGTCGGAGCGCGCGCTGCGGTCCTGCGCCTTGATCTGGAAGTCCTCGGCGGAGAGCCAGCGGGCGGGCTCGCCGCCGCCGCCGCGCGGCGCGCCGGCCATGCCGGGGAGCGGACGCAGCTCGAGGCTCAGCATCCGCTTGAGCGCCGCAGGAGCGATCGGCTCGGGGAAGACCAGGGTGATCGCCTGCACCGGCTCGAGACCCTCGGCATCGGCGGCCGGCAGAGTGCGCTGCGGCGGCGCCATCAGGGTCTCGAGGGTCGTCGCGGCGCCGCCGACCGTGAAGGTGAAGCGGGCGAGCGGCGGCCACGGCTCGGCCGGCGCGAACTGCAGCGTGTGGGCATCGAGCCAGCGGAAGGCGCCGGGATGATCGGGCGCCATCCGCACCCAGCGCGCCGGCCCGTCCTCCGGGCCGCCCTGCGCCGGTCCGGCGATGTTGCCCCTGGGGTCGAAGAAGATGGTCACCGGGTCCCAGCGGCGCAGGAAATGGTCAGGCACCACGATCGTGCCGGCGCGTCCGGCCGGCCGCGGCGGCGTGCCGCCGAAGGAGAGCGCCGCGCCCGCCATGAGCAGGCACAGGCAGGCGGCGAGGGCCTTGCCCCGGCGCTGGGTTTTCTTTCTGGCCCGGAGGCCGGCAGGTCTATCATTGCCGGCACTCCCTGCAGGTCGGAGCCCGAGAGCTGCGAGGGACCTGCGGGGCTGCGCGGCGGCGCCGCTGCACGCCGGGCTCAGTAAGGCACGCGGACTCATGGCTCCTGACCCTCTCTGGAAGCGCTGGCCGGGACGGCGACCCCGGCTTCCCGCAGGTACTGGCGAACGACCTCTTCGGGCGGCCCGGTGTCCGGCAGCGTGAGGCCGGCCAGGGCCGGCCGCGCGCGCACCGGTGCCGCGTCCTGGCGCGCCCGCACGGCGAGCAGGTAGTCGCCGGGGGCGAGCTCGCCCATCTGCACCAGCGCCCCCTGCCATGCCGCCGGCGCCCCGCCGGCCGGCAGCCCGGCGGCGTCGAACAGCTGGCACTCGACGCCGCCGGCGCCCGCCGCCACTCCCCAGCCGAGCGGTCCCTGTCGCTCGACATGGAACGAGAAGTAGCGGATGGCGCCGGCGGGCAGCAGCACCTCGGGGCCGAGCCCCTCGCCGATCGGCGTCACCGGCGTGGTCGTGAGCTCGGCGAAGCCGGAGAGTGGGGCGCCGAAGAGAGCACGCAGCCCGAGGCGCGAGCGGCCGGCGGGCAGGTAGGCATCGAGGCGGATGCTCTCGGGATGAACCTGGAGCCCGGTCCCCGCCGGCCCGCCCTCGGGCCGCGCCAGGGTCACGGCGGGTGTCGCGGCCCGCAAGTGGACGACCGCGGGCTCGCGCAAGACGATCGCGAAGCGGGCGACCTGCCCCGAGAGCGCCACCGTGGCCGGCGGCGCAATGTCCAAGACTGGCACGGGTGGCGAGAGCGGCGAGCTGGGGCCGAAGAGCGCGTTCTCGGCGCCTCCGGGCGCGGCGCCATCCTCTTCCCAGACCAGGAGGGCGCCCGGGCCGTGGCGGACCAGCAGGGCGCCGCCCGCTCGCGACTCGAGGTCGGCGCCGTGGCCGACACTCCCCGAGTCGTCGAGGAGGACGGCGTCGAAGTTGGAGGCGGAGTCGGAGGCGAGGCCGGAGGCAGGGGTGAATGCGGCGGACGCGTCGGCGGGCGCCGAGCCCAGGACGTGCACGGCAGCCGGACCGGCGCTGCCGGGAGCGGGCACGCGCAGGCGGAGGGTCCCGGCGCGGTCGAACCTTCGCTCGAAGGTCTTGCCTGGCTGGAGCGCCAGCTGCTCTTCGCCCTGGCCCGGCGGCAGCAGCTCGAAGGTGAAGGGATCGCCGCCGGCGCCGGTGTGCAGCACGGTCAGGCGGCTGGCGTCTGTTTCTAGCAGCTCCTCGAAAGGCCTGCCTCCCTGCCAGTGGGTGCTGAGCACGGCATCGCCCTGGGAGAGCACCGCCACCGTCGCCTCGCCCAGGCTGAGACGCAGCTTCTTGCCGCCGGCCGGCAGCTCGTAGCTGCGCGCCGCGCGCCCCTCCAGGCTGGCGCTCGCGATGCCCCAGGCCGCCTGTGCCGTGGCCGGCGGCGGAAAGCTGAGCTGAGTGACTCGCAGCTCGGACGGCGCGCCGTCCGGCCCGGCCTCCCAGACTCGCGCCACCGGATGGCGCGGGCGCAGCGCGACGGCCAGCGCGGCGCGCGCTCCGACCGCCATCGCGGAGGCCGGGGGCAGGCCCCGGGAGCCGTCGGAGGCGGTGCTCGTGCTCTCGGTATTCTCGTTACTCTCCGTCAGGCGCACCGCCGGCTGCCCGGCGAGAGCGGTGACGAGCGCCAGCACCGGTCCGGGGTGGTCCGGATGCAGGTCGGCCGCGGCTTTCGCCTGTCGCGGCACTTCCTGCAGGTCGCACGACGCTACCAGCCGTCGCGCCGGCAGGCGGAAGTGCTGGCCGGCCGTTGGCTCGCCGGCGGAGGTGAGGGCGGCGGCGGAATCGGGTCCGGGTTCGACCGCAATCCTTTCCAGGCGGAACCTGGCCGCGCCCCGGCGCAGCTCCTGGACCAGCCAGACGCGGCGGCCCGGCGCGGCGAAGATCCGCTCCGCGCCCTCGCCCAGCGCCGCCACGGGGTGCCCGGGAAGAGCGGAGACTTCGAGCGCCGATCCGCTGCTCAGGGCGGCCGAGCTCGAGGCGGCCAACTTCGAGGAGGAGTGCGAGGGCGGTGCCGCGGCGGAGCCTAGTGCCGGTAGCGCGCCCAGCAGACCGGGGCGCTCCAGGTCGACCGCGAGGGCGGCGGTCGGCGGCTCGAAACCGGCGACGCGGGCGGCGCTGACCCCGGCGCGGATCCTGCTCTCGCTGACCCGCGGCGTCGCCAGCGCGGTGACCGCCAGCTGCGCCGGCATCCCCTGGTGATCGAGCGACCAGAGACGCAGCCGATAGGCCGGGGCGGCATTGCCGGCGGTATCCGAGCCATTAGCGGCATGAGCGGCATTGGCGGCGGGCAGCGGCACGCCGATCCGCGGTTGGTGGCCGGTGGCGCTGGCCAGCTGCCGCCAGCCCGGGCCGCCGCCGGTCTTCCCGCCCTGCGCCGGCGCGAGCATCTCGAGCGCCAGCCCCAGGCTCTCTTGCGACTGCGCCGCCGCCAGCACCAGGTCGGCCTTACGCGGCAGCTGCAGCGGGTACAGCCGGACCTGGCCGCCGCGGTCGCCCGGCGCACCGAGCTCGAGCTGACCGCGGAAAGGCAGGGCCAGCGTCTTGCCCTCGACCTCGGCGATGGTCCGCATGGCCACCGACACCGACGCGCGGCGGGCCCCGACCGGAACCACCTCCAGCCGGTAGGAGCCGGCGGGGAGGCGCTGGAAGACTAGGAAGTTCCAGTCGTCGGGACGGTCGTCCTCATCCGCCACCAGCTTGCCCTGGGCATCGAAGAGGCGGGCGCGCACGTCGGTGCCGCCGAACGAGGCCAGCTCGACCAGCGCCTCCTGACCGACGGCGACCGCGAGGGTGGCGGGCGCCTTGATCGCCCGCTCCTCGCCGGCCACCAGCTGCGCGGTGGTGACGCGGACCCAGTAACGCACCAGACTGTTGCGGCGCGAGCAGAGCGCGGCGATCTCGTAGCGGCCGGCAGGCAGGTCGCCGGTGAACGAGCGGCCGGGGGGGATCGTTCCCACCACATCCGCGGCGCCCCCGCCGCCCCCGGCTCCCGCGCCGCTCCCGCCACTCCCGCCAATCACCGCGCCGCCGTCCGAGAGCGACCTGATCGTCCCTTCCATCTCGGCGGTCAGCTCGACGGTCGTCCTGGCCGGCGCCGGCAGCTCGAAACGCCACAGGTCGGGAGGGCGTGCGGAAGTGGCCTCCTCCTCGGATTGGTTCGCGGCAGCCGGTGCCTGGCCGGGCTCGCGCCAGAGATGGGAGACCGTCTCGGTCAGCGGCAGCTCGTGTGGGCCGTGTCCCTCGAAGTGCGGCGGCTCCTTCTTCTCGGCGAGCAGCGTGAGCGCCCGGCTGGCGACTGGCTGCGGCAGCAGCACCAGGCGGTAGCTGCCCGGCTCGAAGCGGCGGGTGAGGTCGGCCTTGAGGTTCGGCAGCTCGATCGGCCAGCCCTCCGCGTCCTCCAGACGGCAGAGGAAGTGGAAGCCGAGGCCCATCGCCCGCAGCCGGTAGTCTGCCTTCTTGTCGATGGTGAAGCGGTAGACCACACCCTGGCCGGCGGGCAGTGACAGCCGCGCCGGCGCTCCCGGACGGAGATCCCCGCCGTCGAGCAGCGGCGTGCTGGCGAGCTCCACCCCGAGGTGGCCCCGGGTGAGGCCGGTCGCCGTCACGGTGGCCTGGTAGTCGCCCTCCCGCAGGTACTGGCGCAGCAGCGCGTTGCGCCCGACGCCGTTGGCGCTTTTTTCATCCAGCCTGGTGACGGTACGGGTGCGCAGGATGCCGGAGGTGGCGAGCAGACCGGTCGTCTGCAGCTCGTAGAGGGCCGGCTGTTCGGCCTGTACCAGGAAGGTGGCGCTCGCTCCGCGCTCGAGGTCGAGGTAGCGGGGGACGCCCGGCCGCAGCACCGGGAAACGCGGCAGGGCGGCGAGGGCCGCCGCCGGCAGCGGCGGCAGCGGCGCCGCCGCGGCCAGCGCCTGCGGCTCGGCCGCCAGCGAGTAGACCACGGTCCCCCCGCCCTCGTTGCGCACCGCCACCTCGTGCCGGCCGGCCGCCACCGCGGACGACTTGTCGAAGGGGCCGCCGTCGACCGAGATCTGGAGCAGCGAGCCGTCCTCGGTCTGGGCGCGCAACGTGCTGGGAGCGGCGAGCTCCGCGGTCAAGGTCAGCGACTCGCCCGGCCGCTGGCTCAGCGGCAGCGCGCGCTGCAGGTCGACCGGCCAGCTGCGCAGCACGGCGCCCGAGCGCACGCCGGGCTGGGCGTTGATGTGGAGGGTGTAACGAGTGTCGCTCTCCAGCTCGATCTGCCCCAGGTGGACCGATGCCTGCACCGGAGAGGCCTTTGGCCCCGCGGTTCCTTCGCTCCCCGCGGGCGGGCTGGCATCGTCGAGCAGCCGCGGGAACTTGCCGGCCGGCCGGACCCCGAGCACCACGATCCCCTTGCGTTCCGCCGGCTCGGCGACCAGCACGTAGAGGCCGGGGTCGAGCTCCCAGCGCGAGCCGCCCGGCGCGAACGGCGGCGCCTTGTAGCGCGCCGGCCGCGAGGTCAAGAAAGGCTCGATGCGGTAGTGCCCGGCGGCGTCGCCGCCGGCGACGATCTCGTAGCTCCCGCGCTCCTGGACGTCGAAGAAGAGCGAGAGCCGCTCGAGCAGGTTGAAGCGCCGCGCCCAGGCGTGTCCGCTGTCGAGCGGCACCGCGGCTTTGGCGACCACCCGCTCGCGCTCCCCGGTCGTGAAGCGCAGTGCGGTCAACACCGCGGTGGCGTCGATCGAGTCCTCGGGATTGCCGGTGTGCACAGTCGAGATCCAGTAGGGTCCTTCCTTGCGATAGCTGTAGACGTCTTTCTTCTCGAAGTGCTCGAGCACGTAGGGCTGGCCGGCGGTGCCGCGGACGGCGATCCACAGCCTGGCCGGTCCGGCGGCGCCCTTGCTCCTGGCGGGCCCCTGCTCGCCTCCCGGTGTCGCACCGGCCTCCTCCCCGCCCGTCTTCTCCTGGTCCGCTGCGGACTCCGCCGGCTCCTCGCCGCCCGCGCTAGCCTGGCCGCGCGCCTCCGCGGTGCCCTCGCCTTCGCCCTCCATGCCGGAAGTGGCGGCCTGCCCGGCTCCAGCCGCCCCCTCATTCGCCTCACGCCCCTGGCCGGCGTTCGCGGAGCCCGCCCCGGCCGCGGCCTCGTCTTCGGCGGCCGCGGCAGTCTCGGTTTCCTCGGCTTCGCCGCGACCGGCGGCGGCCGGTGCGGCGGCAGGCGCGGCCTCCTCTTCTTGTTCCTTGGCAGCGCTGGCCGTCGGGATGTCGATCTCGACGGCCAGCGGCGAGGTCTTCCTGGTCACCTGGGCGCCGGCGCTGCCGCCGCGAAAGAAATGCGCGCCCGGTTTCAGCCAGCCGGCGGCGATCGACGCCGGCAGCGCTTCCGGCAGCTCCAGGCGGGCGTAGTTGACGTCGTCAGGGAGCAGGAAGCGGTCTTCGCCGAAGGGGCTGATCTCGTAGCGGCGGCGGCCGGCGTCGGGCAGCTCCGGCGCGCCCCAGCGCAGGTAGAGCGGGCGCTCGGGCGACTCTTCCGCCCAGGGCAGCGACGGCCCGCCGTAGGCGCTCAGGCGGTAGAGACCGGCGGGGAGCACGGCGGCGATCTCGCACCGCAGCAGCGGGTGGCCCACGACCGGCTGGATGGTGTTGCAGAGGGGCGGCGCGTCCTCGAGCCAGCTGCCGTCGCGCCACAGGCGCAGGTCGGCAAGGAAGCGGCCGGCCGCTTCGAAACGCACCTCCCGGCGCTCCGCCAGCTGCAGCCAGAAGGAGAGCTGCTCGAGGTCGTCGAGGCGTTCCTCCACCAGCTTGCGCTCGACGAGCTCGCGCTCTACGGGCACAACCGCCGAAGGCGGCCGCCCGCCGGCGGCCGGCCGCGCGCCGCCGGCCGGCTCGTGGAACGGCAGCGCCGCGAGCTTCGCCGCGCCACTCCCCTTGTCGCTGCTCTCTGCCGCGATCTTGTAGCGGCCGCGGTCGAGGAAGAGATCGAGCCGCCCATTCTCGCGCCCCGGCTCGCCGCTCTTGCCGAGCGCTCCCGCCATGCGGTCGACCACCTGCAGCGCGGTCCCCTGCTTGCTCGCGATCCGGATGGAGAAGCGCCCGAAGCGGCTGACCGTGAGGATCGCGTCCTGGCGCCCCACCGCCGGCAGCTCGGCGCGGCTGAGGGCCGCCTGCGGCTCTTCGCCGAGGTCTTGCGCCACGCTGCGCCGATGATCGCCGGCGTCGCTTGCCGCGCGGGCCTCGCCCGCCTCCGATCGGCCGGCGGGGGTCTGCTCCGACTTCCGCGGCATCGCGGCCGCTCTCCCGGCGGCGGGAGCGGCGGGCGAATGGGGCGGCGCCGGCGCCGCGCCGCCGCCCGCGGCAGAGCTTCCGGCGCCCGCCGAAGCCCAGCAGGCCAGGGCCAGATAGAGCGCGGCCGCGGCGGCGAATCCGGGACCTGGCGTTCCCTCCCGCCGCTGGCGCCGCCCTGGGCGGTCGAGTGGATCGACCCGCCGCGCTCCGCGCGCTACTGGCGTTGCAGCGCGAGGGCGCGCGCTCGTCTTGCTGCGGCAGGCGCCCGACCTACCCAAACTTGCAGTCATAGCAAGCTCCTCGACTTGGCCCGCAATTCTATGTGAAGAGAAGACGACCGAGAGGGTCAGCCCTGCTCCGCGAGTGGCGTCGGCCGCAGCCTTCGCCTGTTGCGGCGCTTCCCGCAGGTCGGCCGCAGCTTCCGCCTGTTCCGGCACTTCCTGCAAGTCGCGATCGTCGCGACCGCCGCCGCTCGGCGTCTCGGTCGTGACGATATAGACTGCCGCCCCCTCGAGGCGGTTCCAGGAGGAAGGGCTCACGCCCCTCCTTGCTTTTATGCGCTAGCGATCGCCGCTGGAGGAGGCCGGAGCCGCTCGGTCCTGTTGCGGTTTGCGCCGCTGCCACTGCGCTTCACAGGGGGTGTACTCGAGCTCCACGCCAGCCAGCGCGGCGCGCAGCATCATGGAGCCGCGCTGCATGTCGCCGGCCCCGAGGAAGGCACGCGGGTAGAGCAGGCGCTCGCCGAGGATGGGGGAGAGCAGATCGCGGTATTTGCCGGTCGCGATGCTGCCCAGGAGGATGACTCGGGCCGTCGGCGAAAGTCGCTCGCCGAGCTCGCGCGCCTGCTGGCGCAACGGCCTGACATAGGCGCGGCTGCTCAGGTCTACGGGGGTGCGGGCGAGCTTGCGCAGGCGCTCGACGGTCAGGCCCCAGTCTGGCGGCACCAGGCCGAACCCGGGCGCGATGACCAGGATCGCCGGCATCTCGGGCGGAGCGGCGGCGAAGCGGCGTGCGTAGGCGATCTTGCCCCGGAAGTAGAGCGCGCTCATGAAGCTGAAGGCTTCGGCGATTGGTAAACCTTGCAGGCTGCGCAACCGCTCGGCGGCGGGAAAGCCGGCGCGCCGCGAGCGGAGCTGACGCGCCCGGATGCCGGTCGCGCTGGCCGGCGACAGGAGAAAGATCTTGGGCGCGGGCGCGGGCCGCTGCATCGGCTCTGGCAGCGTATCATTGGCCCGAGCCGGGCCGGCCGGGCCGTAACCTGGGACCTAAAACGAAACTCCTCGGAGCAAGAGGGAGGGGGCGTCCCCTTCCCCCCCCGGAGGGGTGGGAAGGGGATCGAGGGGTTGCGGGGGGCGATCCGATCGATGCTTCGAGTAGGCCTCCACCGCCACATCGCAGTGCCGTTTCATCCCTCGGGATCGGCACTGCCGGTGCGGCTAGGAGGAATGCCGAGGAGGAATGAGATGCCGCGTTCGCTGGCGGAGATCTATTTAGAAGACGTGACCGCGCAGTTCAAGAAGCTCAAAGAGCTGGCGGACCGGGCCCTGGCGCGGGTGCGCGACGAGGATCTTGCCGCGACGCTCGATCCGGAGGGCAACAGCGTTGCAGTGCTGGTGCAGCACATGGCGGGGAACCTGCGCTCGCGGTGGACGGATTTTCTCACCACCGACGGCGAGAAACCCGACCGCGACCGCGACGCGGAGTTCGAGGTCGCGCCCGGCTTCAGCCGTGCTGGACTGCTGGCGCGCTGGGAGAAAGGGTGGGAGCGCCTGTTCGCGACCCTCTCCGAGCTGACCGCCGACGACCTCGGCAAGACGGTCTACATCCGGGCCGAGCCGCACACCGTGCCGCAGGCGATCCATCGCCAGATGACCCACCACGCCTATCACATCGGGCAGCTCGTGCTGCTCGCCCGTCACCACGCCGGCGGCGGCTGGGAGTCGCTGAGCGTTCCCCGGGGCAAGAGCCGCGAGCACAACGCGCGGATGTTCGGCCGCAGCGGCCGCTAGCTCGAGCTCAGGCCGCGTCGGCACCGGGCCGACGTACTCGGATTGCGGCCGGATCAGCCGGTTCACCTTCTCCTGCTCGAAGACGTGCGCAGGCCCGCGGCCCTGACCGGCACCCCGGTCGAAGCGTCTAAAGTTAAAAAAGTAAATCCCTTTTCCCCCCCTGCTGGTTCAACGCGGGCCGACGCGGTTCTCGACCCTCAAAGCGTGTCCCAAAAAACGCCCGTGCAGCACCTATAGTGTGCGGCCCGACCTCCGGAATCTCCGGACCGCCCGGGTCCGATGCTGACTGGAGGATCAGGATGGCAGGGAGCGTCGTGATCGTCGGCGGCGGGTCAGCCGGGTGGATGACCGCCGCCTATCTCAGGAAGGCACTTGACGCCGTCGACAGCATCACGGTTATCGAGTCGAGCGCGATCAACACGATTGGCGTGGGCGAGGCCACGTTCAGCACGATACGGCTGTTCTTTGATTTTCTTGGGCTGGACGAGAAGGACTGGATGCCCAGCTGCAACTGCACCTACAAGATCGCAATCAGATTCGTGAACTGGCAGGCTGGCCCCGGCCACTTTTATCATCCCTTCGAGCGTCTCCCGGTGGTCGACGGCTACAGCCTGGGAGAGTGGTGGCTCAAGCTCAAGCGCGGCAAGGAGCCGTTCGACTACTCCTGCTTCAACGCGCCCGCCCTTTGCGACCACCAGCGTTCGCCGCGCTTCCTCGACGGCAAGGTCTTCGACGAGAAGGTCCAGGAGATCTTCGCCAGGGAACCGGTCGCCCGCAACAACCAGCTCATGCACCATCAGGTGCAATACCCGTACGCCTACCATTTCGACGCCACGCTGCTCGCCCATTTTCTGCGCGACTACGCCATGGCGCGGGGCGTCAAGCACATCGTCGACAACGTCGAGGACGTGCCGCTGCGCGAGGATGGCTCGATCGCTCACATCGTGACCGGCGAGCATGGCGCGATCGCCGGCGATCTTTATGTCGACTGCACCGGCTTCAGGGGCCTCCTGCTGAACAAGGCGCTGGGCGAGCCTTTCATCTCGTTCTCGGATTCGCTGCTGTGCGACAGCGCGGTGGCGCTGCGGGTGCCGGTCGACATCGAGGCCAACGGGATCAATCCCTTCACCACCGCGACCGCGATGTCCGCGGGGTGGATCTGGAACATCCCGCTGTACGGCCGGGTCGGCACCGGCTACGTCTACGGCAGCCGCTTCCAGGACAAGGACGACGCCGAACGCGAGATCCGCGCCCATCTCGGACCCGCCTCCGATAGCTGCCCCGCCAACCACATCAAGATGCGGATCGGCAGGAGCCGCCGCTCGTGGGTGAAAAACTGCGTGGCAATCGGGTTGTCGAGCGGTTTCGTCGAGCCGCTCGAATCGACCGGCATCTTCTTCATCCAGCACGGCATCGAGGAGCTCGTCCATCATTTCCCGGCGCTGCAGGCCGACGAGGAGATGATCAAGAGCTACAACCGCGCTGTGGCCGGCTGCATCGACGGGGTGCGCGATTTCCTGATCCTGCACTACCGCGGCACCGACCGTCGCGACACCGAGTTCTGGAAGGCGACGGAGAAGGTAACGCTTCCCCCCTACCTCGCCGAGCGGCTGGCGCTGTGGAAGGCGCGTTTGCCGAACGACCGCAACATCACGCCCTACTACCACGGCTTCGAGTCGTACTCATACGCCGTGATGCTGCTCGGCCTCGGCTACCAGCCGCGCACCTCCCTGCCGGTTCTCGACCACATCGACGGCGCCAACGCGTTGGCCGCGTTTCGCGCCATCCGCGAGCGCTCGGCACGCCTCACCGCGACTCTGCCCTCGCAGTACGAATACCTCACCCAGATGCGGGGCGAGCCCGTGGTCAGGCGGCTCCCCCGGCGCCAACGGAGCGCCCGGACCGCCGCCGCGCAGGTCTAGAAGCCAGCCAGCGGCCCCGGCCGGCTGCCGCTCTCCCCGCGGTCTCGACGGACAGCGTCCGCGGGCAGGGCGCCCGCCGGCGGCCGCTCCCGCATCACGGGCAGGTGGCGAAGGCCGCGGTGTCCTGGAGGGGGAGGAAGGCTGTGCCCTGGGGATTGTCGTAGGTCCTGACCATGCCGGTCTGGCTGTCGGTGACGCGCAGCACGACGCCGACGTTGGTCAACCCGCCGGCGAAGACCCAAAAGGAATTAGAGGCCGGGCAGCCGTCCAGGACCTTTACCAGCAGCTCGACGTTGCTCGGATCGAAAAACCAGAAGCTGCCGGTATCGCCGGTGAGCGGGACGGCCTGCGCCGCGCCGCTCGTGCCGCTGCCCGTTTGCCAGGTCGCGGCGACCTGGAAGCGGCCGCCGAGCAGGCAGAGGACGGTCGGGCTGGCCACGCAGGGAGAGGGCGCCGAGCCGGTGCCGACAGTCACCGCCGCGCTGGCCAGGGCCGTGTTGCCGGCGCCGTCGGCAACGGTGACGCGGGCGGTGTAGCTCCCCGGGGCGTGATAGATCTTGGTTGGAGCGTTGGCCGGCGAGAAGGTGCCGTCGTCGAAGGTCCAGAGCAACTGCGCGACCGCGCCCGAGGTCTGGGCGCTGAAGGTGACCGTAAGCGGCGGGGCACCGCGCGCCGGGCTCGCGCCCGCGGTCACCGCGAGCGCCCCGCCCGCGCCTCCCGGGCGGAGGAACCAGGGAGCGGCGGTGGGGTCGGTCGAGAAGTAGGCGAGCAGCTCGCTCGCGACCTTCTGGGTGCCTGAGGGTGACGGGTGGGTGAAGTCGGCCTGCGTATCCTGGCAGGCCCAGGTGAAACCATCGGAGCGCGGCACCAGGCCGTCTGCCCACAGGTAGGGCCCCCACAGCAGCAGCGGCGCCGTCACCGCGCCGCGCGCCGGGTCGAAGTTGAGCGAGGCGTCGCCCGCGATCTGCTTGGCGATCATCCACTGCACCGAGAAGCCGGACTCGTAGGCGAATGGCTCCGGGTTGAGGGTCGAGGGGTCGCCGGTGTAGGCGCGCGTGCGGCTCGAGAAGTAGGCGAGCCTGAGGTTGGGGTAGCGGGCGAGGAGGTTGCGCGCAATTTGCTCGAGGTCGCTCTGCAAGGTCTGGGCATGGAGCGGAAAGGCGCCGAGCCCCGCAGGATGCGCGAGCGCCTGCTTGACCCAGGCCACCTGCACCTGGCGCGGCGTGACTCCGGCCTGGGCGAGCAGCTGATCAGCGGTCGCCCAGGTGGGCGCCGATGGGCTGATCCAGGAGTCGGCCGCCTTGCCCCCCTGCGCGGCGTTGACGATCACCAGCTTCGGGTTGCGCGCCGGGTCCGCGCCGGCAACCGCGACGAAGCGGCTGAACTCGAAGTTGGTGTTGGACATGCCGACTGACAGCATGGCGATCTTGCCGGCGACCGGATCGGGGTTGCCGGCGGCGTCGAGAGGCTGGATCTGCGCCGCCCGGCCGAGCGCCGCGGCGAGATGGGCGGGGGGCCGCGCGTCGGCGCCGCCGCCGTAGAGGCCGCCGGCGAACCCGTGGTAGAGGCTCGTGCCCAGGTCGGGCAAGGGAACGAGCCCGGTCGAGCCGAGCGAGCAGTCGGCGGCCGCAGGGCGTGCGGCGGCGGCGAGCAAGGCGGCGAGGACGAGAGCGCCTCGCGATGGTCCGCAGTGAAGAGTGCGCATGGATCTGCCTGTCGTGTAACCCTGGCGCGCGAAGGAGGTCCGCGCGACAGCAAGAACTTCGTCATGTTAGGTTGAGAGGCACACGCGATCAAGACGGAAGCGCGGCGCCACGCACCGCCCGGCCCGAGCCTCACGGTCGGGCGGGAGGCTCCCGGGGAGGGCGCGAGAGGTGAGACAATCGCGGTGGGCATGCCGCCGCTTCGCCATTCATGAGCGCCACTCAGCAGGGAACCATTGCCGTCGTCGCCGAGAAGCCGGCGGTCGCCCGCGACATTGCGCGGGTGCTCGGCGCCGGCCAGCGCGGCGACGGGTGGCTCGCCGGTGGCGGCTACGTCGTGACCTGGGCGATCGGGCACCTGGTCGAGCTCGCCCAGCCGCACGAGATCCGGCCGGAGTGGCGGCGCTGGCGGCGCGAGGAGCTGCCGATGCTCCCCGGCCAGTGGCCGCTGGTCGTCTCCGAGGCGCGGCGCGAGCAGTTCGAGGCGGTACGCAAGGTCCTCACCGACCCGAGAGTCGAGCGCGTGGTGTGCGCTACCGACGCCGGCCGCGAGGGCGAGCTGATCTTCCGCTACATCTACGAGGCCGCCGGCTGCAGCAAGCCGGTGTCGCGGCTGTGGATCTCGTCGCTGACCCCCGAGGCCATCCGCCAGGGCTTCGCGCGGCTGCGCGACGGCAAGGAGCTCGATCCGCTGGCCGATGCCGCGCGCGGCCGCAGCCGGGCGGATTGGCTGGTGGGGATGAACCTGTCGCGCGCCTGTACCTTGGCCTACGGCGAAGAGCTCTCGGTAGGCAGGGTGCAGACCCCGACGCTGGCGATGGTCGTCGAGCGCGAGCTGGCGATCCGGGCGTTCGTCCCCGAGGACTACCTCGAGGTCGTCGCCACCTTCTCGCCAGACGGGGGCGGCGGCGAGAGCCGCTACCGCGGCACCTACTTCCGCTGCCCGACCGACGAGGTGCCGGCCAATCCCAGCGCTGAGGCGCGGCGCCTGCCGGCCGACGGGGAGGAGGCGGCGCGGATCGTGGAGCGCGCCCGCCGCGGCCAGGCCGAGGTCGAGTCGGTGCGCTCGGAAAGCCGGCGGCTGCCGCCGCCGGCACTCTACGACCTGACCGAGCTGCAGCGCCACGCCAACCGGCTCTGCGGCTGGAGCGCCAAGCAGACGCTCGGCCTCGCGCAGGCGCTGTATGAGCGCTGGAAGCTCATCAGCTATCCGCGCACCGACAGCCGCCACCTGCCGCAGGACGTCGCCGCGACGTTGGGCGAGGTGGTGCGCGCCATCGCCGGCCCCTACCGCGGCCTGCTGGCGCCGGGGACCGGCGAGCGCCCGCTCGGCCGCCGCTTCGTGGACGACGCGCGGGTCAGCGATCATCACGCCATCCTGCCAACCGCGACCTCGGCGGCGGGTCTGCCCTTGAGCGAGGACGAGCGCCGGCTCTACGACCTCATCTGCCGGCGCCTGCTCGCCGCCTGGCATGAGGACCACATCTGGTCGGTGACCACGGTGATCACCGTCGTGACCGCGGCGGCCGAAGCTCCACCGGCGGCCGCGACCACGCCGGCTCAGGCGGCCCCAGCGGCCCTGCCGGCCCCGGCGGCCCCAGCGGCCCTGCCGGCCCCGGCGGCTCCGGCGGACCGGTCCAGCATCGGTTCCAGCCCGCGGGGCGCCATCGTCGACCGCTACCACAGCGCCGGCACCCTCGTCGATCGCCTGGGGTGGAAGGTTCTCGATCCCCGGCCGCGCCAGGAGAAGGGCGCGAGCGCCGCGCCGGAGGCCGCGGCCGCGGGGAGGGGCGCCGACGCGGGCTCGCCGCCGGCCGAGGGCGAGGGGCAGCCGCTGCCGGCGGGGCTGGCGGCCGGGCAGCCGCAACAGGTGATCGGCGCCGAGGCGCTCGCCAAGAAGACCCGGCCGCCGCGGCGTTTCACCGATGCCACCCTGCTGACCGCGATGGAGACCGCCGGCCGGACGCTCGACGACAAGGAGCTCTCCGAGGCGATGAAGGACTCCGGGCTGGGCACGCCCGCGACCCGGGCCGAAATCATCGAGACCCTGCTGCGCCGCGGCTATATGGAACGGCGGGGGAAGGCGCTGGAAGCGACCGACAAGGGGGTGCGCCTGATCGCCGTGGTCCATCCGCGGGTCAAGAGCCCCGCCATGACCGGCGAGTGGGAGGCCCAGCTGCGGCGCATCCAGCGCGGCCAGGCCGCTCTGCCGCAGTTCATGGCCGGCATCGAGGACTACGTCCGCGAGGTGGTGGCGGGCGTCTTTTCGCCGGCACGCGCCGATCCCGCTGGCGCTCGGCTCGCTGACACCGCGCGGCCGGGCGGCGGCGGCTCGCTACCGACGGCGCGTCAGCAGCCGCTGACTCTGGGCGATGCCCGCGCCGGCGGCGCGGCGCGAGTGCCGCCGGAGAGCCCTCCGACCCCTCCGACCCTAGCGGCCCCGGCGACCCCAGCGGCACCGGCGGGGTTGTCTACTCGATCGGCCTCGTCGTGGCCGGATGTGCCCTCAGCCGGCGCAGCTGCGACAGAGAGCCGCCGCACGGCGACCGCTGGCCCGCGGCAGCTCGAAATGCCGACTGGCTGGAGCCCGGCTCGCGACTCGGCGCCACCCATCCCGGCCTCGCCACCCCCGTCGGCACCGCCGCGGGCCGCCGTCGAGCCGGCGGTTCGCCGACCCTGGCCGCAGCCGGCGCCGGGCACTGCGGCCGCTGAGGGTTCGTCGCCGAGCTCTGGGGGTGCGGGAGGCTCGCTGCCGAGCTCGCCGTCGCGCCCCGCGCCCGCCGCAGAATCGTGGCCGCCGCCCAGCCCGGTGGCGGCGGGTGGCGCGCCGCGGCGGGCGGCCGCCGCCCCCCTGGAATTCGCCGGGCAGCGCTCACCGACCCCGGCTGCCGGACTCGGCGAGCTGCTGCGCACGGCGTTCCGGCTCACCTCCTTCCGCCCCTTCCAGGAGGCGGTCTGCCGGGCGGTGACCGAAGGACTCGATGCGCTGCTGGTGATGCCGACCGGCGCCGGCAAATCGCTCTGCTATCAGCTGCCGGGCATCGCCCGAGCGGGCACCACGCTGGTCGTCTCGCCGCTCATCGCGTTGATGGAGGACCAGGTTGGCAAGCTCGCGGCCCTCGGCCTGCGCGCCGACCGGATCCACTCCAACCGCGAGCGGGCCGATTCGCGGCGGGCAGCGGCGCTCTACCTCGAGGGGCGCCTCGACTTCCTCTTCATCGCCCCGGAGCGGCTGAGCGTTCCCGGCTTTCCGGAGCTGCTCGCCCGCCGCCCGCCGGTGGTGGTGGCGATCGACGAGGCGCACTGCATCTCCCAGTGGGGGCACGACTTCCGTCCCGACTACCGGATGCTGGGCCAGCACCTGCCGCGCTTGCGCCCGGCGCCGGTGATCGCGCTCACCGCGACCGCCACGCCGCTGGTCCAGGACGACATCGTGCGCCAGCTGGGGCTGGCGGAGGCGGAGCGCTTCATCCACGGGTTCCGCCGCACCAACATCGCCGTCGAGGTCGCCGAGCTGCGCCCGTCGCAGCGCCGGCAGGCGGTTCACACCGTGCTGGCGCAGGAGGCGCGCCGCCCGGCGATCGTCTACGCCACGACGCGCAAGGAGGCCGATGCGCTGGGCGAGGAGCTCAGCGGGGCGCTGCCGGCGGCGGCCTACCATGCGGGGATGACCTCGGCGGCGCGCGACCGGGTGCAGGCGGAGTTCCTGGCCGGCCGGCTCGAGGTCATCGTCGCCACCATCGCCTTCGGCATGGGGATCGACAAGCCGGACATCCGCACCGTCATCCACACCGGCATGCCCGGCAGCCTCGAAGGCTACTACCAGGAGATCGGGCGCGCGGGCCGCGACGGCCTGCCGGCGCGGGCGATCCTGCTCTACTCGTTTGCCGACCGCCGCACCCACGAGTTCTTCCATGGGCGCGACTACCCCGAGCCCGCGGTGCTCGAGGAGATCTGGCAGGCGCTGACGGACCAGGGCCGGCCGCAGGGCGACCTGCGCCGGCGCCTCCGTCTCGACGAGGATGTGTTCGAGAAAGCGCTGGACAAGCTGTGGATCCACGGTGGCGCCCGGATCGACGCCGAGGAGCTGGTGAGCCGGGGCGACAGCCGCTGGCAGGCGGCCTATCTCGAACAACGCGAGCACAAGCTGGCCCAGCTCGGCCTGATGGCGCGCCTGCCCGAGTCGCATACCTGCCGCATGCTTCACCTGGTGCGGCACTTCGGCGACCTGGCGGACTCCGGCGAGGCCTGCGGCGTCTGCGATGTTTGCGCGCCCGAAGCCTGTATCGTGCGCCGCTTCCGGCGTCCCACCGCCGCGGAGGGCGCGGCCCTCGGCCGCCTGCTCGAGACGCTGCGCCGGCGCGGCGGCGGCAGCACCGGACAGCTGTTCCGGGAGTTCTCGACGGCGGCCGATGGCGCGCAGGGGGCGCCCGGCGACGGATTCGAGCGGCGCGATTTCGAGCGCCTGCTCGAAGGCCTCACCCGGGCCGGCCTGGTCAGGGTGAACGAGGATTCCTTTGACAAGGACGGCAAGACGATCCGCTTCCAGCGCGCCACGCTGACCCCGGAGGGCTACCGAGCCTGCTCGCGAGGCGGCGCCACCCCCGCCGGGCCCGATGCGTCCGCTGCGCCAATCGTTGCGCGAGGCGCCCCGGCCGCCGCGGCCTTGCCTCCGGATGCCGGTAGCGCGGCCAGCCAGTCGGCGGCGCTCGGCGAGATCCTGGCTGCCGTCGAGCTCACCGCCGAGACGCCGGCCGCGCCGCGCCATCGCGCAGCCGGGCGTGCCGCGCGGGGGAAAAAGACGCGCGCCGCCGCGGGGCGCGGCCGGCAGCCGCGGGAGGCCGGGCGCGGGCGGCAGGGGGCCGTGGCCGTGGCCGCGGCCGCCGCGGCCGCCGCGGGCGCGGGACCGCCCGGGCGCAGCGCCGCGCCGGTCATCGAGGTGCGGCGGGGCGCCGCTCCGCCGGCCAGTGCGGACGCCGTGCCGGCGCACGTTTTCGCCGCGCTGCGCGCCTGGCGGACCGCCGAGGCCAAGCGCCGCCGGGTGCCGGCATTCCACATTCTGCCCAACCGCACCCTGGTCGCCCTGGCGGCGGCCCAGCCGCGCGACGAGGAGGAGCTGCTGGCGGTCTCCGGCATCGGTCCTACCATCGTGCGCAAGTACGGCGCCGCGCTGCTGGAGATCCTTTCGTAGAGGAGGTCGATATGGGCGAAGAAGGTCTCGGTCGCCGCCTTGGCCACAGCGTCGCGACCGCCTGGATCGCGCTGCGCGCCGCGGTCTACACAAGCGGCTTCGTCGTCCTCTGGGGATGGGTGGCCCTGCTCTTTCGGCCGTACGACCAGCGCCTGGGCATTGCGCTGCCGCCATGGGCGGTGCCCGCCGGCTGGGTGCTGATGGCGGCCGGCGCGGCCCTGGCGGCGAGCTGCATCGGAACCTTCGTCGTACGCGGCCGCGGCACGCCGGCGCCGTTCGACGCGCCGCGCCAGTTCGTGGCCGTCGGCCCCTACCGGGTGGTGCGCAATCCGATGTACCTGGCTGGCCTGTGCATCCTGATCGCTTACGGTCTGGTCGAGCGGTCGGGCTCGATCGTGCTCTTTGCCGGCGCCTGGATCCTGCTTGTCCACCTGGCGGTGGTCACCCTCGAAGAGCCGGACCTGCGGCGCAAGTTCGGAACCGCCTACGCCGACTATTGCCGTGCGGTTCCGCGGTGGCTCCCCTCGCTGCGCCGCCGGTGAGGCCGCGAGGCGGCGCCGCCGCTGGACGGTCGACCGCCTCATATACACTCCCGGCCATGATGAGAATCGCGCCCCCGACAGATTGCAGCAGACGGGCCGGCACGCGCCCGAACACGCTGCCGGCCCTGGTCGCCGGGCTGGTGGTGATGGTTGCGGCGGGCTGGACCAGCCTCGCCGCGTTGACCGGCGGCGCGCTCGCCGCGCCTCCGGCGGGCGCCAACCTGGCGCCGCCTGCAAGCTCCGGCCTGCCGGCGCCGGTGGGGCTCGAGCCGGCCGCGGTGGTGCCGGCGCTCTCGCCCGCCGCCGCCGCTCCCGACCTCGAGGGGCGGCTCGCCAAGTGGAAGCCGGTGTCCATGCCGTTCGCCGGCGCCGGTTTGACGCCGCGTGAGCGCCGGATGCTCGACAAGCTGATCGAGGCCTGCCACCACCTCGAGAGCATCTACTGGCGGCAGAGCGATCCCGAGGCGATGATCCTCTACCAGTCGCTGACCGCCGGCAGCCCGGCCGGCGCGATCGGCGGCCCAGCGGCCGCCACCGGCGGCGGCGCAGCAGGATCTGGCGCCGCGGAAGGAGAGGCTGGCCGGCCGGGGGGGGCCGAGCGCGAGCGCAACCGCATGCTCGGCCGGCTGCTGTGGATCAACGGCAGCCGTTACGACCTGATCGACGAGAACCGGCCGTTCGTCGGCCGCCAGCCGATGCCGCCCGGCCGCGCCCTCTTCCCCCCCGGCCTGACCCGGCAGGAGATCGATGCCTACGTGGTGGCCCATCCGGAACAGAAGGCGGCGATCTACGACGAGCACGCGCTCGTGGTGCAGCTCGGCAATGGGCTCGGCGCGGTGCCCTACCATGTCGCCTGGAAAAGCTTCCTCGAGCCGGCCGCCCGCGCGCTGGAAGAGGCTGCCGCGCTCTCGGACGATGCGGCCTTCGCCAACTATTTGCGGCTGCGGGCGCGGGCGCTGCTGACCGACGACTACTATCAGAGCGACCTTGCCTGGCTCGATCTGATCAACCCGAAATTCGACCTGATCTTTGCGCCCTACGAGACCTATCTCGACGACCTGCTCGGCGTGAAGACCTCCTATGGCGCCGCGGTGCTGATTCGCAACGAGGCCGAGAGCGCCAAGCTCGCGGTCTTCCAGAAGCTGATCCCCGAGCTCCAGGAAGCGCTGCCGCTCGATCGCGAAGACCGCCCCTCCAAGCGCGGCCGGGTGGCGCCGATGGAGGTCATGGACGCGCCGTTTCGGGCCGGCGACCTGCGTCACGGCTACCAGGCGGTGGCCGACAACCTGCCCAACGACCCGCGGGTGCACGAGAAGAAGGGGAGCAAGCGGATCTTCTTCAAGAACTTCATGGACGCGCGAGTCCGGGAAGTGATCCTGCCGGTCGCCAAGCGGCTGATGCGCGCCGACCAGGCGGCGATGGCCACCGCCGAGGGCTACCTCGCCGCGGTCATGATGCACGAGATCAGCCACGGCCTGGGGCCGGCGTTCGCCCGGTTCAATGGCCAGAAGATCGACATCCGGGAGGCGATCGGACCGACCTATTCCGGCCTCGAGGAGGCGAAGGCCGACGTCACCGGGATGTTCGGTCTCGCCTGGCTGGTCGATCACGGGGCGCTGCCCAGGGAGCGGCTGCCGGAGTTCTACGCCTCCTATGTGGCCGGCATCTTCCGCACCGTGCGCTTTGGCACTGGCGAGGCGCATGGCCGGGCCGAGATGATGGAATTCAACTATCTTGCCGAGCAGCGCGCGATCGTCCGCGATCCCGCCGCGGGGCGCTACGTCATCGATTTCGCCCTGATTCCCGGCGCGCTGGCGCGGCTGACGAAAGAGCTGCTGGCGATCGAGGCGACCGGCGACCACGCGCGCGCCGAGATCCTGTTCACCAAGTATGGGACGATGCCGGGAGAGCTCAGGTCGGACCTCGCCGCGGCCGGCGACGTCCCGGTCGACATCGATCCCCAGGGCTCATTCCCCGAAGGGGTGCAGTAACGCGACTGCGCTGGCCTCGCGCCCGGAGGCTCGCGGCGGGCGACCGCGATTGACAACTCTCGGTGTTCATTTTATGGTTTAGGAAATGTTTCTTGCTTTTGCTGTGGTCGAGAGTCCCGCGGTTCCGGAAGGCGGGCCGGCCCCTGGTCCCGCCGGCCCGAGGCTGCTTCAAGACGGCGCGGCCCGCGGTGATGGGGAGCCGGCTCCGGCAGGCGCCGGCGCCTTGGCCCCTGCGCCCGTAGCCGCTTTCGCGCCCGCGGCCGCACCCACCACCGCACCTGCTCCCGCCCCCGGCCCCTGGTCGACGCTGCTTGGCTCGCTCAAGTGGCTCGCGCTGTCGCTGGGTCTGTCGGGAGTGCTGGTGGTCGTCGGGTTCTTGATCTCCTTCGCCTATCAGGAACGGCTCGGATACCAGTTCGGAAATGCCGGCAACACGGTTTTCTACGTCACCGAGGCTGGTCAGTTCTTCGTCGCGGTTTTCATGCTGGCGGCCAACTGGGCCGTGGAGTCGCCGCTCGTTGCCGCCGCCGCCGCCCTGCTCGTGCTCGCCCTGTACCTCGCGTGGGAGCGCTGGTCCCCAACGTGGCCGTCGCGGGTCAATACCTCGATCCTGGCGGGGGTATGCGTCGCCATGGCGATCAAGATCGTGGCGCTCGATCTGCCCACCGTGCCGATCGCGCGCGAGCTCGTGCTGGGACTCAAGGTGTCGAGCACTTTCGCCGACAAACCGGGAGTGGCAGCGCTGGCGCGCGGCATCTGGAGCGAAGAGGTCTGCTCGCGGGTCGAGCCGGTCCAGTACGGCGACCTCAAGCAGGCCGGGACGGTCTGCACGCTCTCGCCGGAAGCCTACCGGGATCGGGGATCAAGGCGCTTTCTCTGGAACATCTCGGCGACCGTCGCGATCTGCCTGCTCGCGGTCGGCATGGTCGCGAGCCGCGCGCCAGGCGGGACCTCCCGGCTCGGCACCGTTCTGATGGTGCCCATGGCGCTGCTCATCCTGGTCGATCTGCTCTTTCAGCCCTACGGCTACGGCAAGACCACCAAGTCGACCTTGACCGACGAAGTGATCGTGGTTGCCGCCCTCGAGTCCGAAACCGCAACCCCACGCCATGGCTTCTTGCTCGCGCAAGATGCCCAGGATCTGGTGCTTTTCGACAAGGAAGAAAAGCAGGTCCTGATCATCCCGCGCAGCCGGATCCGCTACACCCATGTCGAGGGTTCGCGCGACATCCTCGAGTTCTACTTCAAACAAAACCTCGCATCGGCTCACGCCAGCGAGGAACAGGCGCCGCCGGGCTGATCACGGCCTGGGGCAAATGGGAGGAAAGACAATGCGCCGCTTGCCATGGATTGCAGGCTTGCTTCTCCTGGGCCGCGTTGGCAATGCGCCGGTCGCCGCCCAGGAGGTCAGCATCAAGATCCCGGTGATCGCGGTCATCGACGAGCAGGAGCGCCACTATGACATCGGCGAGGCGCTGCAGTTGAATTCGCGCGCCGCCGACTTGCGGCGAGCCGGCGGGAGCCAGAACCTGCGGGTGCGGATCATGCGCGGCTCGACCGACGATCTGCTACACAGGTTCAGGAATCGCAGCGCCGACGGTTGCCTGCTCTACCCGAGCAGCCTCTTTCGGGCCAAGGAGTACGATGGCGGGATCAAGATCCAGACAGTCGACAAGAGAGACGGCAGTCTCGTCGACGTCGTGCTCACCGAGAAATGGCTCGGCGTGAGCGCAGACCGGCGGATTCGCGATCAGAGGTACGTGCTGGTCTTCGAGATCGCCGAGCACGAGGAAGAGATCCTCAAGCTGCGTGAAGAGGATGTCGAGCCTTATCTCAAGATCGGCTTCAATTTCGTCGTCCGGGCGCCCGAGCAGCCTCTGGACGCGGCGAGGGTCGAGGCCATCATGCTCGCGGAGAGCTCCGCCCGCGACCAGGCCGCCGCCAAGATCAGGGCTGCGGCAGGCACCAGGGCAGAGGTGGCGGAGGCGATCGACGTGCCCAGTGGGGGTGGGAGAGAGCGGCCGGCCGCGGGACGACCGAAGAAACATGCCCGGAAAGTGCCGAGGCACGAACAGCCGCCAGCTGTGCCGCAGGTGAGGTGCGCTGCCTATACCCATCTGGAGTTCGAGAGGATCGCGACGCTGGTCTCCGTCCCTTGCGCCTGCGCCGCGGCCGAGGCAGAAGCGGAAGGGTCGGTCGCGGCGGCGGCGGCCGACCTCGGAGACCGCTGAACGGGGCCTAGCCTAGCCGTCCAAGCCTAGCGCCCGGCGGCCCGTCTTGGACCCTGCGGCGCCAGGCGGCGGGCGCTCGCGGCGCGCCGCCAGAGGAACCAGCCGAGGTAAGCCGCCACCACGAGGTCGAAGCCACTACACGCGGCCGGATACCAGCCCGGAACGTAGGCGACCTCACCCTGGGTGTGCCGCGCAAGGTCCCACGCCGCGTGTCCGGCCCAGCCGATGGCAAGCAGCGGTGGCCACCACTTCACACCGGTGACCACGACCAGGGTGAAGAGGGCAACGCCGAGCGCCTCGACGCCCAGATGCTCGCGCCCGCCTCCCCACGCCGCGAACCCGACATAGATGACCGCGGCGCCGGCCAGCCCCAGCGCATAGAGCGCCAGCTCGCGCTTGCCGCCCAGGTACGATCCAAGACCGACGAAGACAGCCCCGACTGCCGCTCCTGCCAGGGCCTGGGTGAGGATCAGCGCTGAGGGATCGGTCATCCTGCGGTCCTTCCCGGTCATTGTAGCCGGCGCGGCCCGGAGCGAAAGGCGTTTCGCGTCCTATTCGGTATGGGGGTCTATACTCGTCCCATGGCCGTGGAGCTGCTCACGGAAAGCCCCCTGGCGCCTCCGCCTGGGCTGGGACCCTACCGGCGGCAGGACTATGACGCGCTGCCGGACCAGCCGCGGTGCGAGCTGCTTTTCGGGAGGCTGTACGTGATGCCCAGCCCGTTGCTGGCGCACCAGGCCGCAGCCCAGACGCTGTGGCAGCACCTCGATCGGATCGCCGGCGAGGCCGGGGGCCGCGCCTACATTGCGCCGCTCGACGTCATTCTCGCCGACCATTCGATCGTTCAGCCGGATGTCATCTACGTGTCGGCCGCACGGCTCGAGATTTTGCGCAGGTGGGTCGAAGGCGCGCCCGACCTGCTGGTCGAGGTGCTCTCCCCCGGCAGCGTGCGCCGCGATCGGGGCGAGAAGCTGAGCCTCTACGCGCAGTCTGGCATCCGGGAGTACTGGCTCGTCGATCCGGAGGCGCGGCAGATCGAGTTCCTGGTCAACGATCAGGGCCGCTTCTCGGTCGCCCTGCCGGCCGCCGGGGAGTACCGCTCCCAGAGCATCCCCGAGATCCATCTCGATATCCCCAGCTTCTGGCGAGAGGTCGAGGTCAGGCTGCCCCCCAGACCGTAGCTCCGCAGTGGACCAGCCCGAGAGTCGTCGGGAAGCCATTCATCGACAAGCGGGCCGGCGGACCCCAAGGCTCCGCGGGCTCCGAGCGCTCGGAGTGTTCGGAGTGTTTGGAGACGATACCTTGACATCTGGGTATGGCGGGTCTAGGCTATTGCCCAGACCTCTGGGTATTGACCCGACGGGGGATCGGCAACCGAGGGAGGCGCAACCGGCCATGATCAAGACCAGCAGCGATCGCCTGCGCGGCACGCTCGACGCCCTGATCCTCAAGGCCCTCTCGTTCGGCCCCCTGCATGGCTACGGCATCTCGCGCTGGCTGCGCAGTCGCAGTGCCCAGGCCGTCAAGGTCGAGGAAGGAACGCTCTACCCCGCCCTCTATCGCCTGGAGCGAATGGGCTGGATCGAGGCCGAGTGGGGCCAGTCGGAGCTGGGCCGGCGCGCCCGCTTCTACCGCTTGACCCCGGCCGGCACGCGGCGGCTCGAGGTCGAGATCAACACCTTCGCCGAGTTCCTCGCCGCGGTCTCGCCGATCCTGCTTCCCGGCGCCAGCCCGAGGCATTCTTAGTCTTGTTGGCGCCGCCCGGTGAGCAATCCTCGAAGCATGAAACGGCGCTGCGATGTGGAGGCGGAGGCCTTCTCGAAGCATCGATCGGATCGCCCCCCGCAACCCCTCGATCCCCTTCCCGGTTGTCCGAAGCCGCCGGGTCCCGACCTGCCGGGAGTGCCGGCAATGGTAGATCTGCCGGCCTGCCCGGCGGCGCCGGGGGGGAAGGGGACGCCCCCAGGGACGCCCCCTCCCCGGGCGCACGGACCAATTCCTTTCCAGCCGGCCGAGAAGGACGAGCAATGAACCCCGCCGGCCGACTCAGGCGCCTGCTGCGCTCCCGTATCCTGGGCCCCTCGATCATGGATCAGGTCGAGGCCGAGCTCGATCTGCACATCGAGCTGCTGGTCCGCGAGCTGGTAGAGGCAGGCGTGCCGGAGCGGCAGGCGCGCGCGGAGGCAGCCGAACGCTTCCGCGACCGCGACGGAGTGGTCGCGACGTGCCGCCGGATCGCGCGCGGCACCGAGCGCCGCCTGCGCTGGGTCGTCGCGGTGGACGAGCTGCGCCAGGACGTCGCCTACGGGCTGCGCCAGCTGGCGCGGGCCCCCTCCTTCACCGCCGTGGCCCTGCTCATGCTGGCGGTGGGGCTCGGCGCCACGACCGCCATCTGGAGCGTCGTCGAGGGGGTCGTGCTGCGCCGGTTCCCGTTCGCCCATCCCGAACGCGTCGTGCTTGCCCTGGAGAGCTGGCAGGGCAGCGGCAGCGACTTTTCGGTCGGCAACTTCGTCGACCTGAGCGCCGCCAGCCGCAGCTTCGTTGCGTTTGCGGCAGTGCAGTTCTCGACCTTGAACCTCGCCGAGGGCGACCAACCCGAGCGCGTGCTGGCGGCGCGCGCCAGCAGCGGCTTCTTCGCGGTTTTCGGCGTCCCGCCGCTGCTCGGCCGCACCTTCAGCGTTGAGGAGGACCAGCCCGGGAACGACCAGGTCGTGGTGCTCTCGCACGGCCTCTGGGCCAGTCATTTCGCCGCCGATCCGTCGATCCTCGGCCGCTCCCTGCACCTCTCGGGGCGCGCCTACCGAGTAGTCGGGGTGATGCCTGCCGCCTTCGACCCGACCCTGTCGCAAGAAGAGCTGTGGCTGCCGATCGCCTTCACTCCGGATCAGGTCGCGCAGCACGACAACCACTACCTCGACGTCGTCGGCCTGCTCCGCCCCGGCACGAGCCTCGCCGCCGCGCAGGCGGAGCTCACGGTCGCGATGCAACGGCTCGTCGAACGCTACCCCCAGGGCAACATGGGTCGCAGCGGCATCAGGCTCGAGCCGCTGGGCGTGCGGCTGATCGGAGCGTACCGGCAGCGCCTCTTCGTGCTGCTCGGGGCCGTCGGGCTCGTGCTGCTGATTGCCTGCGCCAACGTGGCGAGCCTGCTCCTAGCCCGCGGCTCGGCGCGCGCCAGGGAGCTGGCGATCCGCTCGGCGATCGGCGCGGGCGGCTGGCGCATCGTTCGCCAGCTGCTGACCGAGAGCGCGGTGCTGGCGCTCGCCGCCGGGACCTTGGGGGTCGGGCTGGCCGCCCTCGCGGTACGGCTGCTGGTGAGGCTCGCTCCGCCAGGCATCCCCCGCGTCGGCGAGATCCGCATCGACAGCGGAGTGCTGGTCTTCGCGCTGGCGGTCGCGATTGCTTGCAGCTTGCTTTTCGGCACGGTGCCGGCCATGCGCGCGGCGCGGCAGGACCCCCAATCACTGCTGCGCGGCGGGGCAGCCGGGCCTGAGCCGGTCGGCGACCGCCTGCGGAGCTGGCTCGTGCTGGTCGAGATCGCGCTGGCGCTCACCTTGCTCGTGGGAGCGGGTCTGCTCATCCGCAGCGCGGCCCACCTGCAACGCGTGCCCACGGGCTTCGACACCGCGGATCTGCTCGCCGCGCGGCTGACTCTGCCGGAGGCCGTCTACCCGCGGCCGGAGACGGTGCAGCAGACTTTCGACCGGCTGGTGGAACGGCTCGCCCACGAGCCTGGAGTGCGCGCCGCGGCGGCGGTGTCGGCGGCTCCTTTGGGTCCCGGCGGGGGCAGCAACGGGATGTTTGCCGAGGGCAAATCGCCCACCGCGGACAACCTGATCAGCGCCCAGCTGCACATCGTGACGCCTGGCTATCTCGCCACCCTGCGCATTCCGCTGCTGCGAGGGAGGCCCTTCTCGGAGACGGACGTTGCCGGACGCGAGCGCGTGATCATCGTCAGCCGCGAGCTGGCGCGGCGCATCTGGGGCGGCGGAGAGCCGCTCGGCAAGCGGATCGCGTGCTGCGAAGGAACCATGGACCACCCGGTATTCAAGACGGTCGTGGGGGTGGTGGGCGACGTGCGCTCGCAAGGTCCAGCTTCCGAGGTGCTGCCGGAGTTCTACCTGCCGATCGGCCAGACACCCAAGGAGGCCTGGACCTGGATCCAGCGCACCATGACCCTGGTGGCCCGCGGATCCGACCCCCGCGCTCTCGCCGGCGTGATGCGAGCCGCCGTGCATGAGGTCGACCCGGCGCTGCCGGTCTCCGCGATGAAGTCGATGGAAGAGGCACTCCACGGCTCGACGGTCGAGGCGCGATTCCATACCCTCCTGCTCCTGGGCCTCGGTCTTCTCGGCCTGCTCCTGGCCGCGGTCGGCATCTACGGCATGATCGCCTACTTCGTCAGCCTGCGCACCCGCGAGATCGGGATCCGCGTCGCTCTCGGCGCGACGCGCGAGCGGATCCTCGTCCTGCTCGCTCGCAAGGGAGCGCCGCCGCTGGCCGGCGGGCTGCTGCTTGGCAGCGCCGCGGCGCTCGGCGCGACGCGCTGGCTCGAGGGCTCGCTCTACGGAGTGACCCCGACCGACCCGCTGACTTTCGCCGCGGTGATCGGGGTGCTCCTGCTGACTGGAGTGTCCGCGATCCTGATCCCGGCGCGGCGGGCGGCCCGGATCGAGCCCACCCGCGCCATCCAGGAGCCTTAGAGACCGGCGTCCGCGGCGCCGCGCAACCCCTCGCGAGGTTTTTGACCCTCGCGGACGGGTCGACTACACTGAGCCGGCGCGCCCCCCGCGGATGGAAGGACCTGATATGGCGGAACTGGATAGAGCATCCGATCTTGCTTCTGCTCGCCCCTGGCGGCACGAGATCGAAGTCGATCCGGCGAACCCGGTCAACATCTCGGACTTCGAGGAGCTTGCCGGGCAGCGCCTCACCAAGATGGTGTACGACTACATCGTGGGCGCCGCCGGGGACGAGATCTCGCTGCGCCGCAATCGCTCCTCCTTCGATGCCATCCTCCTCAAGCCCCGCGTCCTGCGCGACGTCAGTCATCTCGATCCGGCAGTCGACGTCTGCGGCCTCGAGCTGAAGTCCCCGATCCTTCTCGCTCCCACGTCGTATCACCGGATGGTCCATCCCGAAGGCGAGCTTGCCACTGCCCGCGGCGCCGGCGCGGCGGGCGCGACGATGGTGATCAGCTCCTCCTCCACCACCACCGTCGAAGATATCGCGGCGGTCGCGATGGGGCCGCTCTGGTACCAGCTCTACGTGCAGACAGACCGCTCGTTTACCAAGGACCTCGTCCAGCGGGTCGAGGCCGCGGGTTGCAAAGCGATCTGCATCACCGTCGACACGCCGGTGCTCGGCACGCGCAATCGCGAGATGCGCGACCGCTTCGCGCTGTCAGAAGGGCTCGACCGCGCCAACATGCGGGGCGTCAAGGGGGCGACCGCGGGTCATTTCGACGAAAGCGGCGTCTACAGCGCCGTCCTGGATGCGACCTTGACCTGGGAAGGGATCGATTGGATACGCAGCTTCGCCAAGGTGCCCATCTTCCTCAAGGGCATCCTGGCGCCGGAAGACGGCGTCCTCGCGGTCGAGCACGGCGTAGCCGGGATCATCGTTTCCAATCATGGAGCGCGCAACCTCGACACCACTCCGGCCACGATCGAAGCTCTGCCCGCGGTCGTGGAGGCGACGGAAGGGAAGCTGCCGATCCTTCTCGATGGCGGAATCCGCCGCGGCACCGACGTGGTCAAGGCGCTGGCGCTCGGCGCCCGCGCCGTGCTCGTCGGGCGGCCCTACCTGTGGGGTCTCGCCGTTGCCGGCGCCGCGGGCGTCGAGAGCGTCCTCAGGATCCTGCGCACCGAGTTGCTGGCGGCGATGGCGCTCTGCGGTTGTCCTACCGTCGGCGCCATCGACCACAGCGTGCTGTGGTCCGAGAAGCGCTGAGCTCAGACCCGCTTGCGCACCCTTAGCCTCACCTCCGCGCGACGCGCCGACTCGAACGGTCTCGCCTGCGGCGCCGCTACGAATCAGCCATCGGCCGGTGACGCCGTGATGGCATCTGGTTGCCGCTGGCCGCGCAGACCGTTGACGCCGAGCCGGCATCTGGTTGCCGCCGGCCGCGCACGTTAGGTAGGATTCTGGTTGTTCCTGACTGGTCTGGAGGGGTCAGTCTGAAAGGGGGAGAATAATGCGGCCAAATTGGCGCTTCTTCGTCGCGACGCTTGTCGGTATCGCGCTCGTCGTCCGCCTCTCTGAGGCGAGCGGCGTGGGTGGGCGAGGGGGATTCAGCAGAACACGAAGCCTGGACGCTCAGTCGTCTTCAGGTGGCAACCTAGTACGCTTCTCCTGCGAATTCGACCCCATAGTCCTTGCTCTTACGTCAGTGAACAACCGATACAAGATCCTGCGCATCGACATTGCGAACACAGGTCAAAAACCCCTGGTGCTCTCACCGGACAAGGATCACTTGGAAGCGAAAGTCCATGGTCATAACATTCCGGCCATTCTCAACCTGAGCTCGAAGGACCCTGCCCTGTGGAACTCTCTTGCCGACTTCATGCGCAAGGCCCTAGTCTACCCGAAGGTCGTCGACGCTGGCGAGCGCGAGTCGGTTTTCGTGTTTCTCGCGAGCCCTTCCGCGGACTCAGAGCCCACCGAGCTCAGCTACACGATCGACAGCTTGCCAGACAAACCCGTAGTCTTGAAAAGCCACGTCACTGCAGCAAGATGACCCGGCCGGCTCCACATGCTCGAGAAGATCTGGGAGACCCTGCTTGGCTATTTGAAGGGCAAGCTCGAGGGGAGTCCTTATCGGAAGTTCCTCGAGCCGGTCATCGCGTTCCTCGCCCTCTTCCTCGCTGTTGCTGCCACCGCCTACGGTTACATCGAATGGCAGTACCATCTCGCGTTGCCGATCCCCCTGTTTCTGGGAAGCTACCTCTTTGCGCAGATCGGAGTCTGCTTTGCCGCAATTGCCCTTCTCATCTACTCCTTCGGCGGACCGCCTCCATCCCCCCAGCACGTTGAAGCCGCGAAGCACCTGCGGTGGCCGGAGCGCTTGTGGCGCAGAATCAGCATCAAGAGGCTAATCGTGATGGCGCTCATAGTGACCGGCGCTGTTGCCGCACTCGCCCATCTCTCGCCCGTCAAGGCCGGCCCCATCCGGGTCCGGTTCCTCAACGATCCAGGTGCGGCCTTGGACAAGTTTGCGCTTGTTTACCTTCTTTATGAGTTGAATCGCATGCAGAGCAGCTGGCAATTCGAGATCGATTTCGACACCTTCGATCCGGCGGAGCTGAGGTCCGCTGAGAGAGCCAAGTGCGACGATCAGGACTTGCTGTGCTTCGCGACACTAGCGGCAGGGGGCAGGCCATTCATCGGAATCACGACGGCCACCCTCGGTGACGACGCCTTCTGGAAGAACAGCAACTTCGCGTCCGTTGTGAGTTTCTCTGGATTTGACAGTGCACGAGCGCCAAGTGCGTATGAGTATCTGGCCTATACACTGGTAGTGCAGAGCATGCTCATCCATCTCAATACTGCTTGTGGAGGTCCGCCGCCCACCTACTTTGCGGAATCGAGCGTGGCAAGCGGAGATCTCTTTCAGTTCAGCCCACGGCGAGGAGAAATGAGGGCGCAGGTGATGGCGGGCCACCTCACGCAGAAGGACCAGGCTCTGCTCCTTAAGTGTTTCGGTATCGAGTACATGAACAGCTGCTCGCAACTCATCAGCCTCGATTGGATGCGCTCGAAGAGGGTAGCCGACAACCTCCGCCGCGCCTTCGGGATCGACTTGGCGGGTGCGCCGGTTACTTCAGCCTCGCCGAATTAGCTCGAGGCCAGATAGTGGCTTGGCTGCCAGCGTCGCGGCGACACGTCGAAGGCTCAACCTATGGCCGGCGGTCTCCCGAGCCGGAGCGGTCCCCGCGGCAGTACGGCCCGCCGTGTTTCGCCTCCAGCTGATCGAGCACTAGTAGGGTGAGCCCCAGCTCGAACAGCCCGGTCAACGTCGTCCCGGGATCCCAGTACGCTGCAGCCCGTGCTCTCGCATGGAACCTGGCGTCGATGTCGGCGCGCAGCTTGCACTTCCGCGCCTGCCGCTCCATCCGGCGACCTGCCGGAGCGGGTTCGGCTACCGAGCCCGGTCCTTCCGCCGGTGTGCGCGCGCCTGCCGCGCAGGCGGTCGCGGGCGCTCCAGCAGCTCAACACTCGAGCGTGGCAAAGGAAGCTCTCACACAGCGCGTTGTCAGTGCAGTCACCCGACGGAGCTCATCGAGGGTCGCACCTGCTCTGGGCGTTGCTTCCGGAGCCTCCCGCCGTGAGTATCCCATGTGTGTCCCAACCCTCTATCAACGCGCAAACAAGCAAGTGTTAAGAAATTGTAAACCATAGGTCTAATTTCTTGCCACCGATCAGGATTGAACTGACGACCTGCTGATTACGAATTAGCCGGATATGGTTCGCCCTGGTTCGCCAGCGTACTCCAAAGCCCTATACTTGCTTGCTTCTCACCGCCTAGCGTAAGATGGAGGCACGCGCGAGATCGCCGTAGCCTGCTTACGCAGATCTTACGCAGGGAGGGGCGATGAGGAAGAAACTGACCCACCGGCTGCTCGCCACCGTCAAGGCAGACCCCGAGCGCGACACCCTGGTCTGGGACCACGACCTCGCCGGGTTCGGGCTCCGCGTCTCGCGGCGCGGCGTCAAGGCCTACGTCATCCAGTACCGCGCTCCCGACGGGCGCAACCGGCGGCTGACCCTCGGCAAGCATGGCTCCGTGCTCACCCTGGAGCAGGCGCGGAAGCTGGCCGCCAAGCGGCTGCTGGAAGTCAAGAACGACCGCGACCCGGCCGAGGAGCGGCGGGCGGCGAGCGCCGCGCCG
>DASZZP010000021.1:0-324261 GCA_035544875.1 Thermoanaerobaculia bacterium
CGCCCGCCGCACACTTCTCTGTTCGGTCCGTCCGCTACGGACCCAGAGTTCCAGCGTCTCTTGCTCCTCGGGCGTCAAGACGATCCGTGTACCGGGCCGCACTCTGCCATTATAACACTAACTAGCGCCGGTAGGCACTAGGCTGCTCTCTAAGCCGTCGGCGGGCGAAGGATCTCGAGCTCAGCGTGGCGCGTCTCCGGCTGCTGAAGGAGCGCGTCCCTGCGGGCCCAGTACGCACTCCTAGGAACGTGGCGAGCACCGGCTGCGGGCGACAAGAGAGGGCGATTCCAGCCTCTATGCTCCGCTCCCTTGCACGAGGCCGCCGAGTTCACTCTCGAAGAAGCGTGGAAGGCAAGTCAGCGGTGTACCCGTACCCGCGGCCCGCGGGCGGCCTGGGCGGCGTCGACAAGCCTTTTCTTACCGGCTCGGGCCTGCTGGCGCAGGCGGCACAGGCCGAGGAGCGCATGGCGGCCCTCGCGGGGCGGATCGCCGAGCTCGAGCGGCCGCATCGAGCGCGATCTGGAGCGCCGCGGGCGGCGACTCGCGAGCGACCCCAGCCACGAGAACCTGGAGCGCTACGCGCGCCTGCTGGAGAGGCCGCCGGGCTGGCCGCGGACGCCGCGAGGAGGGCGACACCCACGGATCGAGCCACTGGGCGTCGGCGCGCGAGGTCGCGAAGACCGGCCTGCTCGGTGACACCGAAGGGGCGGCGGGGGCGCAGGCGGCCGGGGGCGTGGTGGTCGGCGCCTGGGAGGACCGCCGCGGCCGGCTCCGCCGGTTGCGCGACGCGCGCGACCGCCACGTCCTGGCCTTCGCGCCGTCGAGGTCGGGCAAGAGCACCTGCCTGGTGATCCCGACGCTGCTCGAATGGCCGGGCTCGGTCGTCGTCCTCGACGTCAAGGGCGAGCTCTGGCACCTGACCGCCGGATACCGGCAGAAGGCGATGAAGAACGTCTGCGTGCGCTTCGATCCGGCCTGCGCCGACGGCAGCGCACGTCGTGGTCGCCGAGGCGGAGGCACCGCGCGCCGACCACAACGCCGCCGAGGTGGTCAAGGCGCTCAACGACCGCGGCTTCACCGCCCGGGTCGAGGACATCAACGCGCTCGAGGCCTTCCGCGGCAGCTGGCCGGGGCACGGCTATGCCAACCTGCGGCGGCCGGTGGTGTCGTCGCGCAACCTGGCCGACCTGCTGCCGGCGACCAGCATCTGGCCCGGGCTGCGGCACAACCCGTCGCCGCTGTTCGCGCCGGGGAGCCCGGCGCTGATCTGGGCGGCGACCACCGGCGCCACCCCCTTCTGGCTCAACCTGCACGACGACGACGTCGGCCACACCCTGGTCGTCGGCGGCACCGGCGCCGGCAAGAGCACGCTGTTCAACCTGCTCGCCGCGCAGTTCCTGCGCTACCCCAGGGCGCAGGTCTTCAGCTTCGACGTCGGCTACTCGGGGTGGCTGCTGGCCAAGGCGGCCGGGGCGGGGCATTACGACCTGGTGCGCGAGCCGGTGGCGCTGCAGCCGCTCGCCAGCGTCGACCGGCCGGGCGAGCGGCTGTGGGCGCTCGAGTGGCTGGAGACGGTGCTCGCGGTCAACCGGGTGGCGGTGACCCCGGCGGCGCGGCAGGCGCTCGATCTCGGGCTGCAGCTGCTGGCCGGCGAGGCGCCGGAGCACCGGCGGATCAGCGAGTTCCTGCCGCAGCTCCAGGACCGCGAGCTGGTGGCGGCGTTGGCACCCTACGCCGAGGGCAGCCTGCGCCACCTGCTCGACGCCGCCCGCACCAGTGGTGGGGTTGCGGATGGCACCAAAAGCCCTGCCTTCTCTACGTCGCGACTACTCTCCTTCTCTCGTACCAGGTGTACAGCTTAACTCTCTTTTGCTGATGAGGGTTTCCAACCTCTAGCCCGAACTTCTTTTTGAATCCGACCGCTATTTCAACGTCAATCGCTGGAAATACATCACTTACCGGCAATACTACATTTAGAATTATAGCCATGTAAATGGTTGTAGGTGTCTTCTGATTCGGGCGGATGTCGAGCGTCGCCATCTGAGCGTCGGTGATCGTCCTTCCCTTCGGGTACTTCCTTTGGACGAGGTGTGCAGTGACCCGCAGTCCGGTCTCGGTTCTTGTGGATGCGATGTAGTTGACGATCGTTTCGTAGCTGTCGAGCGGTCGCCCCGCCCAATTCCTGCTGATCTCGCTGAAGAGCCGGTGCTCGATCGGGTTCCACTTCGAAGCTCCGGTGGGATAGTGGCGGACGGTGACCTTTAGGCAATGTGGGTCACACAGGCCCTTCTGGAGTGCGTACTTGAAGGCCCGGTTGCGCAGACCGTTGCTGCCACCACTGTCGGCGAGCACGAGCAGTTCCCTCGCCTTCGGATAGCGCTTCCGGCCCTCCGCGACCCACCACCGACGAAGATTATCCGCCGCGAAATCCGGTGTGCCGTGGGAGGTACCGACAAAGACCGCACCCAGGTTCTCCCGCACTTCGTAGATTCCGTATGGAGTGGCCATCCCCACGGCGTCGGAGCGGAAGTCGTGATCCCTGACGAGGACCGGTGTCTGGTTCCAGGCTCTTCCCGCGTTCTTGAAGTTGCCGACCATCTCCTTCTTCTTCGAGTCGACGCTCACGATCGGTAGGTCACGCTCCACGAAGCTCATCCGCTGTTCCGCAATGTAGGAGAACTGCTCGTCCCGATCCGCGCCCGAGCCCTGAGAGACGCTCTTGCGGTTGGCGCGGAGGGAGAATTGTAAGTTCTTGAGGATCCTTTCCACCGTCCTCGCACTGACCTCGATGCCCAGGGTCTTGAGCTCCTTGGCGATCTTCCCCGTGGTCCGCTGTGTCCACTTCAGCCCTGTGCTGGGGTCGCCCGCGACTTCGTGCTGCATCAGCGCTGTACCCGTTGCAGTTCCACGTCCCTTGTCAAGAGCTGCTGGCGCCCCTTCGCCACCGTGCCCGGATCCAAACTGAGAAGGTCGGCGATCTTGCGGTCTCCGCCGTGTCCGAGCTTGAGCGACTCCAGCCCGGCGTAGAGCCGCCGCTGTCTCTCGTCGAGCAGCGAGAAGAACAGGACGATCGCCGCCTTGAGCTCGTCGGGGAGCACGCGAATGCCACCCCCGAAGGAGGAGTCCGCAGGATGAGAGTCCCACACCCGGCGCGCCCGCAACTGCTCCTTTCTCCTCGATTCGTCGGCGGAGAAGTGCACGAAGCGTCCGAACATTTTCTCCCTGACGATCCGACCCTCGTGAGCTAGCTTTCGCAGTGGGTCCTTTACGCCCACGGAAAGAATATTATCGAGCTCCTTCGTGTCGTAGCCCGCCTCCGACTCCGCGACGAGGGCCTCGCAGGTCCTGAGCAGCGTGCCGTGTTTGGAGAACCATACGGAGCGGAAGGACCAGAGGCCTGTCGCGTCGAAGCGCGTGATCTCATCGAGACAGTAGTACTTCCCGCGGTGGGAGTAGCTCGAGCGGTAGGCGAGCTCCCGTAGCTTGCGGAAGACGGTGACGTCGACCTCCGTGCCAAGTGCCATCTTGAGCTCGGGTATCGTCGCGATCTTCCGGTCCAGCAACAGACGGCGCAGACCTTCAGCGTCCATGGGCGACCTCCTATGCCAGAGTTACGCCTCTTAAGGCGTAATCATAACACGGAGCCGACCGCCTATTCAAGAAGAAAACCGGGCTCAGACGAACCCAACCCCTTGCGGCACTTCAGTCTGGCCAGCGAGTGGGAGGAGGTGAGCAGGAGCACTTCGAACACGCAAGAGTCAGAGTTGCGCTGATACCTTTGGAGTTATTCTTGCGCGACCCCTTATTCTTCGAGTTCGGTTTGACGTCGAGCGCATTCGCCCAGAGTGGTGGATCGTTGGTATCAGGGTCGGCTACCCAGACGACAATTGTCGGCACGTTGGAAAGGCGCCAGTCGAGAGTGTCATCCCTACGCAGCCCGCGGTAGACGAAAGCGGTCTTGCCGCGCGGAGAGCGAGTGTAACTGAACCCTGACTTGACCTGAACCGCGATGGTCAGATATGAGGGTGTCACGGGATCGGGATCCAGAATCCTGAGATGTCCGTCAATTCCAGGAGTCTTTCCATCAGCTGGCAAATAGATACACCCCATGCGTTCCGCGTGCCACTTCACAAGGGTCTCTGCACGATTCGCCTGACTATCTCCGCGGCTTTGTCGTCTAGTCATAGTGAGAAGTCCATGCGGTGCTGATTCTGTTCAGAACGGCGGTCGGCTGTTCATGCCTGTGCGGTCTCTACCGCTCAAACCCATGCCTGCCGTGCGACGAATGACATTGCCGCGACACAGCAACCTCTCACTTGAGGCGGGCCTCGACCGGGGCGTCGGCGGTCACGACGACCGTGAGGCTCGCCCCATCGAGCGACACGTTGTAGCTGCCCACCGGCAGGCCGTCGAGCCTCAGCGGCCGGCCCGGGGTGAGGAGAGGCGTCGCGCCGAGTTGCCGCATGAGCTGGGAGAGGTCCCAGCCGCTGTCGGAGACGATGCGCGGCGAGCCCGACTTGGCGGCGCTGGTGAGCAGCAGGGAGCCTGCTGGTCCGGACTGGACGGTCAGCCCTTCGTCTTGCGCCTGCGCGGCGGGCACCCAGCCGCCGAAGATCCAGCCGTTGCCGGTTGCGACCGCTGGGCGCACCCGCGGCGCCAGCGGCGGCTCGATGCTCGCCGAGGCCTTGCCTTCGGCATCGGTTGTCAAGATGCGCTGCCCCTTGCCCTCCTCCTCCAGGAACACAAACGCCCCGGCAATCGGCGCGCCGCTGGTTCCCAGGACGCGGACCTCAATTGCCGGCGACGAGCGCTTGCCGAGGATGAGGTGCAGCGGCTCGGGCGGCTGGTCGCCCGCGATCTCGGCTTCGGCCACCTTGCTCGACAGCTCGTCGAGGCGGGCCTGGACGGCGACCTTGCCCGGCGGGAGGCCGGCCAGCGCAAAGCTGCCGTCGGCGAGGGAGAAAGCCATCGCGCCGCCCACCAGCTCGCGCACCTGGGCGCGCTCCGCGGGGCGCCCGTCCTCGAAGGTGACACGGCCGGTGAGCGCCAGGCCCGCGTAGGAGAGGACGATGTCGAACCTTTCGACCGCCGGAATGTCGAGCGTCTGCGGTGCGGTGTGGGCCGAGCCCTGCTCCGGCACCCATGACACCTGCCAGCGGTCCGGTGAGAGCTCGTCGGTGGTGAAGGTGCCGTCGCCGCCGACCGGCACGTCGACCTGCGGCCGCCCCACTCCGTAGACCTGCTGCTGGCGCAAGCCATCGTTGGTCGTGGTGGTGTTGACGAGGCTCGACGCCGCGCCACTGGGCGGCTGCCAGATCAGCGTCCCGGCGCCACTCGGCCGGCCACCCACCCGCACCAGCCCAGCCACGGTCAAGGGTGCCTTGCCGCAGTCGACATCGCGGTCCTCGCCGTCGACAACCACGACCTGCTGCTCGCACACCAGCGTGCGGCCGGCGAGCACCGACACGGTGACCGCCCCAGGCGGTACGTCGCGCAGGGTGGCCACTCCATTTTGCACCACCGCGGTGAGCATGTCGGGCTCGAGCCAGCTGTTGCGCAGGTCGGCACGCGCCACCGCCCCTTCCGGCGCTGTTTGCGCCAGCGCCGCGCGGGAGCCCTTGACGACGACCCGCAAGGTCGCGCCCGCCGACAGGGCGATGTCGCCCAGGTCGATCGGCGGCGGCGCTTCCGAGCCCGCGGCGCCGTCGCCCGCCGCAGCCGCCACCAAGGAGAGCTCGCGGTGGGCGCGCGCGAAGCCGGCCGCCTCGATCCTCAGCACCGCGGCGCCGGGCGCCAGGCCGGCCAGGCGAAAGCGCCCGTCCTCGGCGCTGGTGGCCTGCAGCAGGTCGCGGCCGGCCCAGGCCACGGCCGGCCCCTCGGGTCCCGGACGCGGCAGCCAGACCCGGGCGGCTGCCACCGGCAGGCCATCGCGGCCGCTCACCACGCGGCCGGTGACCGCCAGGCCCTGCGGTGCCAGGAGGTCGCCCAGGTCGCGGACCTCGCCGGGCTGGCCGGTCGGCACAGTGAGGCGAAGCTCCCGGGTGGCGGGAGAGCGCAGGACCAGCACGACGGCGTGTCCTGGCTCGAGGTCCTTGTCGAAGCGTCCGCCGTCACCGAGCCGGTCGTCGAGGTAGCGGGAGCCCTGTTCGATGCGGATCGAGCCCTCGCCGACCGGCAGGCCGGGTGCCTCCAGGAAGCGCCCGCGAAGGGTCGTCGCCCGCGGCAGCGCAACCTGCAAAGGCTCGGCAAACGGCGGGTTGTAGCGCGCCTTGCCGGGGAGGTGGCCGGGCGCGGTCGCGGTGAGGGCGAGCGGCGCCGCGGGCAGGCCTCCGAGCTGCGCCAGTCCCTGGACATCGGAGACGGCGAGCGTGCCGCTGCCCGCATCCACCTTGGCGCCGGCGACCGGCGTGCCCTCCTCGTCTACGGTCAGCACGGCGACCGTCTGGGCGGTGGCGAGCGTGCGCACGCCAAGGTCGTTGCCGCCGGCCGCCAGCTCGATCAGCTCATGAACCGCGACGTAGCCGGGCGCCGTAATGCGCAGCGCCGCGCGGCCCGGCGGCAGGCCCGCCAGACGCCAGCCGCCGTCAGCGCGGGTGGCGACGCCCAACGAGAAGGGTTGCGGCAGGCTCGGCGAGATCCACGCCTCGACCCGTACCGTGGCGGCGGCGAGCGGCCTCCCCGCGGGGCCGGTGACGCGGCCCGAGAGCGACGCGCCGGCGCCCAGGCGCAGGCGGCGTGGGAGCTCGCTCGGGCGCCCGCGCAGCGCCGCAGGCGCGAAGCCACTCCCGATCACGGTGAGGGCGACCTCCTCCGCGTCCGGCAGGCCCGGCGCCGCGAGCTGCCCAGAGGTGCCGCGCAGAGTCGCCCACAGGCGGTTGCCGCCGCCGCGGGCCGCCCCTTCCAGCAACGCGCCGCGCACCGCGGCAAGAGGCGAGCCGTCGGGACCGCTCACCAGCACGTCGATGCCGGCGGCCGGCGTGAGCGCGACGAGCACGGAGCTGCGGCCGGCGGGCACATCGGCCCACCAGCTGCCCTCCCCCTGGCCGCTGACGCGAACGCGCCAGCGGCGGGCGGGATCGAGCGGCACCGCCAGACGCCCGGTCGCCGGCAACGACCAACTGGGCAGAGCGTCCTCGGGCAGGTCGCGCCACATCTCGAGCGGCGCCGCGATGACCCGCAGCCCCGCATATCCGGCGTCACGACGACCCGGCGGCGGCCGGACGCCCTGACCCCACCCCGCGGGCGCCGGCAGCGAAACGCGGATGTGCAGCCGCAGTGGGTCCGGCGGCGGCAAACTCCTCGTGCCGGCGAGCGCCTCAGGCCGGAGGCGCCGGGGCGGGCGCGACTCCGACCACACCCAAGCGAACTGCAGTCGCGAGCACTGCTCCGGGCTCAGCCGCGGCTCGCCCCAGGCTGACGCGACCTCCCCGTCGTGGTAGACCAGCCGCCACTGGTCCTGGGCGAGGACGGACTGCGCCAGGGAGAAGAGGAGGAGGGCGAAGGCCGCCATCGCTGCCGACTAGAGCCCCTGATAGTCGAAACAAATCATGTAGCCGGACGCCGAGTCGGTGGTGCAGATCGTATAGCTGCCACCGCCCCAAGAAAAGACGCACTGGGTGCAAGCTCCATTGCCCGCCGCGCAATAGAAGTCGTAACCCGGCGCGTAGTACATCTGCGAGTTGTAGGACGAAACGCAGTCTGCAGCCATGGCGGGGGAAGGGGAGAGCGCTAGGGTGAGACAGGCCAGCAGCAGACAGAGGAGTCCGAAAAGCTTGAAGCGCGGCATGAAATGCTCCTTTCTTGCTCAGGTCCTGGTTTTTCAACGACCCGGTGCCTCGGCGAGAATGAGGCGCGAGGCCGGGCGACGCTTGGTCTTGATGTCCTGCTCGTAGGTGCACAGCACGAACACGATCCTGCCGCCGCGAACGTCGCCGCGGAGGTGGGAGCGGGGGCTGTCGGGCGCAATCGGGATGTCGTAGGTTGCCACCACGCCGCCCGACGGGCGCAGCAGCTTGAGCTGCCAGTGCGGGCGCCCGTCGACCACGCTGCGGACGACCAGCCCGGCTCCCTGCGGCAGCGGCAGGATCTCGTCGAGCGTGCGACGCCGGTTGAGCCATGCCACGCGGGCGTCGAAATCGACCGCCATTCGCCGATGCTCCGCCTCGCTAACGCTCGCGCAGTCGGAATCGAGCCCGACGGCGCCGGTATCCCAGGTGCGCAGGAGCTTGCCCTTGGCGTCATAGAGGTACGCTCCCGGCTGGACTCCAGGCACCACGACGAAAGAGCCATCGGCGAGGAAGCGCACGCCACCCATCTCGAAGAGGGCACAAGCCACCATATTGGGCGCGCCCGCGCCACGGGAATCGGCGAGGACGGGGCGGAGGTCGGCGAGCCCCTTGTCCAGAGAGCCAATCCAGGCGATGGTGCCGTCGGGCGCGAAGTCGTTCTTGGCGTCCCGGCGGGCGCCTAGCACCAGGAGCTGCTTGCCCGCCACGTCGAGGTCGTCGATGAACTCGAAAACCGCCTCCTGACGCAGCGGCTTGTCGAGCTCTCGCCAGGTGAGGCCGAAGAGCGGTCCGGCCACCACGAGGTAGCTGGAGGAGGCGCCGACCTTGACGTTGAAAGACCAGCCGCCGGGCGCGTTGGCGCCGGGGATCATCTCCCGCGGCGGCGGACCCGCGGGGTCGACCGAAGCCTCGACCGTACCGTCTTTCATCAAGGGCAGGTAGACCGCGCGGTCGGAGGCCCAGCGTACGTCGACCGCCTTCTCCAGCCCCGGCGGCAGCACGGTCTCCGAAATGATGCGCAGCGCGGGCACCGAGGGTGGCGCCGGTGGAGCGGCGCCCGCCAGCGCGACCAGAGCGGCAACCCACAGCAAGCCGGTCACTCGATCCCCCGAGCGCGTCTGCCTCGCCAGCTCACGGGTGCGCCGCGCGAAGCGCGCCGGTCTTAGGACAGCTAGTAAGCATGAACTAGCAGTGACCATCTTCTAGATCAGATTTGCTCCTAAGTCAATGGTCCGACGGTTGAAAGTGGCGATCGGGTCCTTGCATCTTCCCACGTGTCGAGTCTCGCGTAGTTCCGTGGCCGTCTTTTCGGAGTCTTTCGTGGCGGCAGTAGGCGGGAAGCCGCCAACGCTCTGCTCGCCGCCTACATCCGCCTGGCCAGCGAGGCGCGCATCACGCCCTCAGGGGTCTTCGGGCGTTGCCGTGGAGGCGGCGGGTCCTTGGGCCTGCATGGCGTGGTCGACGAGGGCGACTTTTTCGGGGAAGGTGAGGGCGCGGATGGCGGCCAGGAACTTCTCCGCCTTCATCCCCTTGGCGGCGAGGGCGGCGGCGAAGTCGGGGGCGCGCTCGAGGATGCCTTCGAGATGCTCGACCTCGTAGGGCCGGAGTTTCCACGGGATCGGGAGGACGTTGACAGCGAGGTCGTGCTGCTCTGGGGTGAGGCGCCCGGACTTGAGCGGATCGTGATGGGTGAGGAACAGGCGCAGCTGATCGAGCGACCAGTGGAGGACGGCGCTGCGGGAGAACTCGCCGGGGCCGCGGTGGGAGCGGCCGCCGCGGCGGCCGAGGAAGGCGACGTCGCCGGCGCCGAGCTGGAGGGTGGTGCCGCGGCCGGCCATGGCTAGGCCTGTTGCCCCTGCGCGGCGTCGTGGCACAACCGGCGCAGGCCGTGGCTGGAGGTCACTTCTTGGCCGAAGCGGCAGGGCGGACCTGGTTCGGGCTCGATCATCGGCGACCTCTGGCGGCGCCGGGGCAAGGGGGAGGCGTGGCGGCGGCCAGCGCAGCCGAGACGATCGCCGGCGGGCAAGCGGCCGGGCCTGGCGGGGTGCGGGTCGACATTCGCCGAAGTATCGCGATGATGTCGTGAGTGTACTCGCATCCGGCTTCTCCGTCAAGAGCGGCGGCGCGTCTGTGCGCGCCTGGCGCCTGGCGAGCTGTTGGGGCGTCCTCCGGCGTCAGGCGTCGCGTATCCCGCGACCGCGGCAGAAGGCGGACTTCTCCGCGCCATGGCGCCGTCTTCGAGCGCAGCGCGCAACGGACGACGCGCGAGCTCTCCGCCTTGCAGGCCGGCTTCCACCTCGACCTGACCCTGGTGAGCCTGGATCTCGCAGAAACCTTCTAGCGGAGGCCGCCGCCATCGCGGCCGCCGCCGGGGGCGAGGTCGGCGATCCAGGCGACGTGCGGCGCCAGGCGGTCGGCGCGCAGGGCGTCGTAGAGCTTGCGGTCGGCGGTGAGGAGCGGACAGTGGGCTTCCAGGGCAAGGGCAAGATAGATGCTTTCGGGGACTGAAAGGCCGGTGCGCAGGGCAATGCCCAGGGCAGCTGGCGCGAGCTGGGACGCCGCACTCCACTCGCAGGGGACCTGGCCTAACTCGGCGAGCACCCGGTGGGCTTCGTCCGAAGGTATCTCCCGGCGGCTCACCCGGCGGGCGAGCAGGGAGGCGATCTCGACGTGCAGGAGGTCGGGCGCCAGCAGCTCGACCGCGTCGGCAAGCAGCAGCTCCGCCTGCGCCGTGTAGGGCTCCTCGAAATACCACTGCGCGGCGACGCTGGCGTCGACGACGAAGCGCTTCATCGGCGCACTCCGCAGGCTTCAAGCGGTCTCGGCGGCGAAGGGGAGAGGGGGTGAGGCATCCGGACTCAGGCCCCCCGGCCCTCGCGCAGCAGCTCGACGCTGCCGGAAAGAGTGCGGCCGGCCCAGCCGGCGCGCAGGCGCCGCGCCCCCTCCAGGGCGCGCGCGTGCGAGATCCCGAGCGCCACCTCGAGGATGGCGCGCGCTTCCTCTTCGACGGTGCGGCCGTGGCGCTGCGCCAGGCGGCTCAGACCTTCGACCGCCCTGGGGTCCACGTCCTGCAGCACGAGGTGAGCCATCTCAGTCGTTCGCCGATCTCCGCGCCGGTCGCCTGCCTATGTTGTCGCCTCGCCGCCAATGGCGTTCTCAGGGGCGGCGGGTGCTCAGGGGCGGCGGCGCGCTCAGGGGCCGGCGACCGGCCGCACTTCGGTGACGAAGTACTCGGTCTCGCCGAAGCAGCTCATCGGCACACCGCGGTGCTGCTCGTAGTGGAGCGCCACCCGCTGCCCCATGCTCTGGTTGATCCTGGCGGCGACGCCGTCGTCGCGCACCGTGAAGTGGAAGATCTCGGGCATCGTCCCGGGCAGGTTGACCATCGCGAGCTCTCCCTCCCAGGTCTTGCATAGCCACCCCTTGTGCGAAAACTTCTGCACCCAGCCCGCCCGCTCGCCATCCGAGTAGTTGAACTTCAGGGCCCCCCAGGAGTAGAGCGCGAACCCTCCCACCACCAGCAGCAGCAGGAGCAGCGCCGCCAGGCCGCCCCGCCTGCCGCGCCGGCGCGGCGGCGCCCCGGCAGGCACGCCGCCACCGCCCGCGGAACGCCCGGCCTGGCCTCCAGGGCTGCCCCCGCCGCTGCCGGCGCCCCGCCCCTGCCCGATGTCCGGGGCCGCGGGGGCCGCCGGTCCGCCCTGTCTCTCGTCCCGCCTCATCTCGTCCTCCCCTATCCGGGAGACGCCCGCCCGGCACCTCGCACGATCATTCTACAGAAATGGCCCGGCGTGGCGGTGACGCATGCGGGAAACCGCGCCGCGTCAGGACCCGCCGCGAGTGGGCAAGGGAACCCGGCGCGCATCCGCGCCGCCGCGCAGCCGCGCACGCCCCTCGCCGTCCTCGAGCCCCTCCGGGCAACCAGCAATTTGCTAACGCACGCCGGTGGCCTGGGCGGACGGAGCGGCGCGCGCCCTGGCCCTGAGGTAGTCGCGGTTCATGCGGGCGATGAAGTCGATCGTGATGCGCTTGGGGCAGACGGCTTCGCACTCGGCGAAGTTGGAGCAGGCGCCGAAGCCCTCGCGCTCCATCGCGTCGACCATCGCCAGCGCGCGCTCGGAGCGCTCGGGCTGCCCCTGCGGCAGCAGGCCGAGATGCGAGATCTTGGCGGAGGTGAAGAGCTGCGCGGCGCCGTTCGGGCACTGCGCGACGCAGGCGCCGCAGCCGATGCAGGCGGCGGCGTCGAAGGCCCGGTCGGCGACCGGCTTGGGCACCGGCGCGAGGTTGGCTTCGGGCGCGCTGCCGGTCGACACCGAGATGAAGCCGCCGGCCTGGATGATGCGGTCGAAGGCGCTGCGATCGACCATCAGGTCCTTGAGCACCGGGAAGGGGCGCGCCCGCCAGGGCTCGAGGCGGAGGACGGCGCCGTCCTTGAAGTGGCGCATGTGAAGCTGGCAAACCGTGGTGCCGGGCAGCGGACCGTGCGCCTCGCCGTTGATCATGAAGCCGCAGGCGCCGCAGATCCCTTCGCGGCAATCGTGGTCAAAGGCAATGCGGTCCTCCCCGCCGGCGGCGAGCTGTTCGTTGACCACGTCGAGCATCTCGAGAAAGGAGCTGTCCGGGTTGATGCCGAGCGCCTCGTAGCGCACCATGCGGCCCGGCGCGCCGGGGCCGTTCTGGCGCCAGACATAGAGGGTGAGGTCCATTTACTTGTAGCTCCTTCGGCTGGGCTCGATGTACTCGAAGTGCAGCGGCTCCTTGTGCAGCAGCTGCGGCTTGCCCGCCCCCTGCCACTCCCAGGCGGAGACGAAGGCGTAGCGCTCGTCGTCGCGCAGCGCCTCGCCCTCCGGCGTCTGGTGCTCCTCGCGGAAGTGTCCGCCGCACGACTCTTCGCGATCGAGCGCGTCGCGGCACATCAGATCGGCGAGCTCGAAGAAGTCGGCCACCCGGCCGGCCCTCTCGAGGTCCTGGTTCACCTCGTCCGGAGCTCCGCTCACCCGCAGGTTCTGCCAGAACTCGCCCGCCAGCGCGGCGATCTCCTCGCGCGCCGCGCGCAGCCCGGCGGCCTGGCGCGCGATGCCGCAGGCATGCCAGACGATGTGACCGAGCTGGCGGTGGAACGAATCGGCGCTGCGCTCTCCGCGCAGGGCGAGCAGCCGCTCGAGCCGCGCCCTCACCTCGGCCTCGACCGCGGCGTACTCGTCGCCGTCGGTCGTGAGCGGCTCGCCGAGATGGCCGGCCAGGTAGTTGCCGAGTGTCTGCGGAAGCACGAAGTAGCCGTCAGCCAGCCCCTGCATCAGGGCGCTCGCTCCCAGGCGGTTGGCGCCATGGTCGGAGAAGTTGGCCTCGCCGAGCACGAACAGGCCGTCGATGTTGCTCATCAGGTTGTAGTCGACCCACAGCCCTCCCATGGTGTAGTGCGGGGCCGGGTAGATGCGCATCGGCGTCACGTAGGGGTCGTCGCCGGTGATCTTCTCGTACATCTCGAAGAGGTTGCCGTAGCGGTCGGCGATGGTCCGCCGTCCCAGGCGCCGGATGGCGTCGCCCAGATCGAGGAAGACGCCATTTTTCTGCGGCCCCACGCCGCGCCCGCCATCGACCACCTGCTTGCAGTTGCGCGCCGCCACGTCGCGCGGCACCAGGTTGCCGAAAGCCGGGTAGCGGCTCTCGAGGAAGTAGTCGCGGTCGCCCTCGGGGATCTTCTCCGGCGCCCGGGCGTCGCCGGGGTCGCGCGGCACCCAGATGCGGCCGTCGTTGCGCAGCGACTCGCTCATCAGGGTGAGCTTGGATTGGTAGTCGCCGGAGGCCGGGATACAGGTCGGATGGATCTGCGTGAAGCACGGGTTGGCGAACGCCGCGCCGCGCCGGTGGGCGCGCCAGATGGCGGTCACGTTGCAGCCCTTGGCGTTGGTCGAAAGGTAGTAGACGTTGCTGTAGCCGCCGGTCGCCAGCACCACGGCGTGCCCGGCGTGGCGCCGGATCTTGCCCGAGACCAGGTCGCGAGTGAGGATGCCGCGCACCCGGCCGCCGGCCACCACCAGGTCGAGCATCTCGGTGCGCGGCGACATCCTCACCTTTCCCGCCGCGATCTCCCGGCACAGCGCCTGGTAGGCGCCGAGCAGCAGCTGCTGGCCGGTCTGGCCGCGGGCATAGAAGGTGCGCGACACCTGGGCGCCGCCGAACGAGCGGTTGTCGAGCAGCCCGCCGTATTCGCGGGCGAAGGGGACACCCTGCGCCACGCACTGGTCGATGATGGCGGCCGACAGCTCGGCCAGGCGGTAGACGTTGGCCTCGCGGGAGCGGAAGTCGCCGCCCTTGATCGTGTCGTAGAACAGCCGGAAGACGCTGTCGCCGTCGTTATGGTAGTTCTTGGCCGCGTTGATCCCTCCCTGCGCGGCAATGGAGTGGGCGCGGCGCGGCGTGTCCTGAAAGCAGAAGCACTTCACCCGGTAGCCCAGCTCGGCCAGGCTCGCGGCGGCCGAGGCTCCGGCGAGCCCCGAGCCCACCACCAGGACGGTGAATTTCCGCTTGTTGTTGGGGTTGACCAGCCGCAGGTGGTTCTTGTGCTCCTGCCACTTGCTGGGCAGGGGGCCGGAAGGAACCTTGCCGTCGAGCACGAGCGCCGCCATCGCAGTCCCCTAAGTGACCTAGCGAACCCAGCCCGCCAGCACCGCCAGCGGGAAAGAGACGTTGCCGGCGGTGATGAGTAGGGCGAAAGCATGGGCGAAGCCGTTGCGCCAGCGGTTGAAGCGCGGGTGGCTCCAGCCCAGCGACTGGAACAGGCTCCACAGCCCGTGGTCGAGGTGAAGGCCGAGCGCCACCTGGGCGACGACGTAGAACAGCGCCACCCACCAGACCCGGAAGCCGGTGACCACGTTGTGATAGACGTCGCCGGCCACGAACCGCGGGTGCACGGTGCCCCAGGTGAAATGGAGCAGGTGATAGATCACGAACAGCAGGATGATCACCCCGCCCCAGCGCATGGTGCGCGCGGCATAGCGGGTATGGATGCGGCTTCTGACGGCGTAGCGCGACGGCCGCGCCTCGCGCGACAGCAGGGTCAGCTGCCAGGCCGACCAGAGGTGGAGGACGACCGCCGCCAGCAGCACGGCGCGCACTGCCCATAGCAGGCCGCTCGCGGGCAGCGCCGGTGTGCCCGCGCTGCGTAGGAAGGCGGCGTAGCTGTTGAGCCCTTCCCGCCCCTCGTAGAGCTTGAGGTTGCCGATCATGTGGAGCAGCACGAAGCCGAACAGCACGATGCCGCTGCCGGCCATGACCGCCTTCTTGCCCACCGCCGAGCGGTAGAAGTCAGGAAACCAGGCCATTGTGCCGCCCCCGTCGAAGCCCGCTCACCGCCGGCCGCTGGTGACCACGCGCTATGTCAGCCCGGACCGGATGTTCCGACCGACCGCGATCGACCCCACGCGAGCCTGGATCTTATGATGATACGGCGCTGCGATGTGGCGGTGGAGGCCCACTCTAGGCGCCACCGGAGCCGCGGCGCCGGCGGCGCCGGCGGACGCGGGTGCGCAAGGCGACCGCCGACTGTCCCTTGGGCAGCGCCCGGTGGCGCGCGGCCGCCTGCCAGGCGGCGAGCGCCTCGGCCCCCTCGCCGGTGGCGTCGACCAGCAGCTCGAACAGCAGCAGCGCGTCATCGAAGGACGGCTTGCGGGCGAAGCGCACCCGCTCGGGCAGGCTCCAGCCCGGCTCGCAGAGCCGCTGGAAGCCGGCGAGCGCCTGCTGGACCTGCTGCGACTTGAGGTTCGACACCGTGAAGCGCGCCAGGAACGGCGCCGCCTCCTCCTGGACCAGCGCCTCGATCGCCTGCCGGGTCATCGGCCGCTGGTCGATGGCCTCGATGTCGTAGCGCCGCAGCATGACGGTGGGCAGCAGCAGCGCCGCCAGCAGGGCGCTGTCGGGCAGCTCGCGCCCCTCGCTCACCATGCGGTCGATGGCCGGCAGCATCTGGCCGAAGTTGCCCAGCCCGCGCTCGCCCGCACGCAGCATGGCATAGGCCTCCGGCAGCATCACCTCGAGCAGGCCGAGCTCCAGCATCCACTGCATGGCGGCGCCGGCATGGCCGCAACGCAGCAGCTGCGCGATCTCTTCGGTCATCCGCGCCGGCGACGCCTTGTCGAGGTCCCGGCGGTGGCGGTGGATGGCCTCCTGGGTCTCGCGCTCGATGCCGAACCCCAGGCGGCCGGCGAACTCGCAGGCGCGCAGCATCCGCACCGGGTCCTCGCGGAAGCGGACGTCGGGATCGCCGATCGCCCGCACCAGCCGCTTCTGCAGATCGTCGATGCCGCCGACGTAGTCGATCACCGTGTAGTCGGCGATGTTGTAGAAGAGCGCGTTGATCGTGAAGTCGCGGCGGAAGGCGTCCTGGCGCGGCGTGCCGTAGGTGTTGTCGCTGGTGATGAGCAGGTCGCCTTCGGCGGCGGTCTGGTCGTCGGGCTCGGGGTCGCGCCGGAAGGTGGAGACGTCGACGACGTCGCCGTCGTGGAAGTAGACGTGCACCAGGCGGAAGCGGCGGCCAATTATGCGCGAGTTGCCGAACAGGCGGCGCACCTCGTTGGGCCGGGCGTTGGTGCCGACGTCGAAGTCCTTCGGCTTGCGGCCGAGCAGCAGGTCGCGCACGCCGCCCCCGACGAGGTAGGCCTTGTAGCCGGCCTTGTGCAACCGGTAGAGGACCTTGACGGCGTTCTTGTCGATGTTGCTGCGGGAAATGGGGTGCTCGGCTCGGGGTACGATCCGTGGTGGCAGCTCGGGGTCGTCGATCACCCGACGATTATACGGAGGGTGGCGCGGGCCAACCGGACGCCCGTCGAGATTCCGGGGTTTTTCGGCGTTTTTCGGTGTTTTCGGCGGGGGAAAAGGCTAGAGGAAAAAAGGGGCCGGGGCAGGCGGAGGGTTGAGACCCGCCCCGGCGCTTGGGAGAGGAGACTGTTCCTGCGTGTTGCGTTGCGACCCTGGTGAGAGGACGAGGAATGCGCCGGCGGCAAGCTCTGCGAAGTGGGTCGATGTCGGGTGCCGGCGCATCTCTCATCCTCTCGCCGGCCAGTGATCCATGATCCGTGCCAGGCACGCGACGACCGGAGAAAGACATTTGGTTTCAAAGCTTTGGCTCGTTTCTTGTGGCTTGCCGGGTGGGGTGGAGCGGTGGCGGCGTCTCCCGGCGGGGACGGGGGTGATCCCTGGGGAGGTCTGCGGCCGGCGCTGGGACTGCTGGTTCCCCGGAGTAGGACTGCGCGGGACCTGCGGGGCTCCGCGGAGGCCCGGATGTGCGCCGGGTTCAATATCCGAGGTGCTTCGCGGGGGCACGGAGGCACGCCGGGTTCAGTCGGCGCTAACCCTGACGGCTAGACCAGGCGACTCTGGATATCGATCTCGGAGTCGAGGGTGCGGTGGACGGGACAGTGGCCGGCGATCTCGAGCAGCCGGGCGCGCTGCTCGGCGGTGAGGGGGCCGGTCAGCTCGATCTCGAGGTCGATGTGGTCGAGCATGCCCTGCTTGGTCTCGCAGGTGGCGCAGTCTTCGGCGTGAATCCGGGAATGCCTGAGCCGCACCCGCACCCCGACGAGCGGCATCTTCTTGCGCGCCGCATACAGGTGAAGGGTGATCGAGGTGCAGGCGCCGAGGGCGGCCAGCAGCAGGTCGTAGGGATTGGGGCCGAGGTCGGTGCCGCCCGCGGCGACCGGCTCGTCGGCGCGCAGGTGGTGGCGGCCGGCGCGGATCTCCTGCGCTAGGCCGGGCCCGGTGCCGACGACCTCGACTTGCGGACTCGGAGCGGGCTCGCTCGGAGCCTGTGAAGGGTCGCCGTTCATCGCGCCGGGATGCTATCACCCGGTTGAAGTAGAGGCGAAAGCGCGCGCTACACTACCGCCGTGTCCGGCGCGGCGGAGGATCCGGAGGCGACGCTCGAGGCTCGTGACGTCGGGAAGGTCTACTCCGATGGCACGGCCGCTCTGGCGGGCGTGAGCCTGGAGGTGCGGGCCGGCGAGACGGTGGCGCTGGTTGGGGAGAGCGGCAGCGGCAAGACCACTCTGCTGCGGATCTGGAACCGCATGGTCGAGCCTTCCTCCGGGGAGGCGCGGGTCGGCGGGCGCCCGGTCGCCAGCCTCGATCCAATCGCGCTGCGGCGGCGGATCGGCTACGTGCCGCAGGACGGCGGCCTGCTGCCGCACTGGCGGGTCGAGCGCAACGTCGAGCTGGTGCCGGGCCTGCTCGGCTGGGACCGCCGCCGCCGCCGGCAGCGGGCGCGCGAGATGCTGGAGATCGTCGGGCTCGACCCCGGCGCCCACGCCCGGCGCTATCCCGCCGAGCTCTCGGGCGGCCAGCGCCAGCGGGTGGCGTTCGCCCGCGCCCTGGCCGCCGACCCGCCCTTCGTACTGCTCGACGAGCCGTTCGGCGCCCTCGACGCCTTGACCCGCCTGGAGCTGCAGCGCCAGTTCCTCGACCTCAAGCGCCGCTTCGGCAAGACCACCGTCCTGGTAACCCACGATCTGCGCGAAGCCTTCCAGCTCGGCGACCGGATCGGAGTGATGCGCGCCGGCGTGCTGCAGCAGCTCGGTCCGCCGGCTGAGCTGCTCGAGCGCCCGGCCACCGACTACGTGCGCGCACTGCTGGCGTTGCGCGGCCCGGCAGCGGCGGCTGGCGCAGGTTAGCGATGCGCTACGCTTTTCGACAGCTGATCGTACTGACCCTGCTCGGCGGGCTCGCCGGACCTTCGCCCCTCCAGGGCGGCGACCGGGTCGGACATGGCGGGCGGGTCGTGGTGGGGTCCAAGAACTTCGAGGAGAGCCGGCTGCTCGGCGAGATGTTCGCCCAGCTGCTCGAGGCGCGCACCCGGCTGCAGGTCGAGCGGCGCTTCGGCCTCGCCGGCACGCAGATCTGCTTCGAGGCGCTGAAGAGCGGCGCCATCGACGTCTACCCGGAGTACACAGGCACCGGCCTGGTATCGATCCTGGGGATGGAGGCGTCCGGCGGGGCCAGGCAGACGCTGGCTCGCGTCCGCGCCGAGTTCCTGGCGCGCTGGAACCTCTGGTGGATCGCGCCGCTCGGCTTCGAGAATGCCTACGAGATCGCGGTGCCGCGCCGGCTGGCGGTGCGCGAGCGCCTGGCGACCCTCTCCGACCTGACCCGGGTGGCGCCGCGGCTGCGCGCCGCGTTCGGACACGAGTTCCTGGCGCGCGGCGACGGGCTGCCGGGGCTCGCCAGGACCTACGGCACCCGCTTCGCCAGCGTGCAGTCGATGCAGGAGACGATCAAGTACCAGGCGACAAGGGCAGGCGCGATCGACGTGCTGGACGTCTATACGACCGATGCCCGGCTGTTGCTCTACGACCTGGTGGTGCTGCGCGATGACCGCGGCTTCTTCCCGCCCTACGAGGCGGCGCCGCTGGTGCGCGGCGGGGCGCTGGCCGAGCATCCGGAGATCGGCTCGGTGCTGGCGCTGCTGGCCGGGGCCTTCGACGAGGAAGCGATGCGCCGGCTCAACTTCCGGCTGCAGGAGGCCAAGGAAAGCGAGGCGGTGGTGGCGGGCGACGCCCTGCGCGCCCTGGGTCTCATCGGCGGCGCAGCGCAAGCGCGCGGGGCGGGCGGCGCGGCAGCCGGCGGCGCTCGGGCGGGGCAGGGCGGCGCGGGCGGGGCAGGGGCCACCCGCGCCACTCGCACCGCCCGCGGGGAGGACGGCATCCTGGCGAGCCTCGGCGGTTTTCTCCGGGGTCTCTGGAGCGACCGGCGGGCGCTGGCGCGGCGGACCTGGACCCACCTCGGCCTTTCGGCCACGGCGCTGCTGCTCGGCGCCCTGCTGGCGATCCCGCTCGGGCTCGTCCTCGAGCGCCACCGGCGCGGCGCCGAGCCGGTGATCGGCTTTCTCGGCCTGGTCGAGACGGTGCCCTCGCTCGCCCTGCTCGCCTTCATGGTGCCGTTCCTGGGGGTGGGCGCGCCGCCTGCACTGGCGGCGCTCTGGCTCTACTCGTTGTTCCCGATCGTGCGCAATACCTACACCGGGGTGCGCGACGCCGACCCGCGGGCGGTCGAGGCCGCGACCGCGCTCGGAATGACCCCGGGGCAGGTGCTGCGGCTGGTGCGTCTGCCGCTGGCCGCGCCGGTGCTGATGGCGGGCATCCGGACCGCGGCGGTGATCACCGTCGGCACCGCCACCCTGGCGGCTTTCATTGGCGCCGGCGGCCTGGGCGAGCCGATCGTGACCGGCCTGCAGCTCGCCAATACCGGCATGATCCTGTCCGGGGCGATCCCGGCGGCGGCACTGGCTTTGCTTGTAGACGGTGGCTTGGGTCTGGTGGAGAGAGCGTTGCAGCCTCCGGGGCTCGCCAGGAGCAGCTGACCTATCTTCGCCGAAGCCGCGAGAGGCTGCTGCCGGGAAGACCCGGTGATCTGCCGCTGTTGATCGGAGACGAGGGAGGCCGGGAGGAGGCCGCGGGGGCCAAGCCTGCAGCATTTGACGGTGTCGTGTCTTGGGAGAGTGGGAAGATGGCGATACTGGAGACCACGAGCCGCATCCAGGTGACGGTGGCGAACCAGACGGGGCAGGCGGCGCGGGACCGGCTGGAGCTGCGCGAGTCGCTGCTGCGCTCGCCGCGCGAGATCCCTTCCCGGTTCTTCTACGACGACCATGGATCTTGGCTCTTCGAGCGCATCTGCGAGCTCCCCGAGTACTACCAGACGCGGACCGAGCACAGCCTGCTGCGCGACATCGCCGACCGCGTCGCCGCCATCTCGGGGGCGGACGAGCTGGTCGAGATCGGCTCCGGCGCCGCGACCAAGACCCGCACCTTGCTCGACGCGCTGGCGCGCGCCGGCCGGCTGCGCCTCTACGTCCCGGTCGACGTGGCGCAGGGGACCGTGCGGCGAGTCGCCGAAGAGCTGGCCGGCGAGTATCCCGAGCTCGCCATCCACGGCCTGGTCGCGGATTTCAACGCCGACCTGGGAACGCTCCCGGACGGCTTCCACGGCGGCCAGGCGGCAGCCCGGGCACGAGCTTGGTTCGGCACCGCCGCCGCCGCCGGATATTCCGTCGCTCGCTCGCAGCCGGAGAGCGGCGGCGGTCATCGCCTGGTCATCTTCCTCGGCGGCACCATCGGCAATCTCCAACCCGCCGAGGCGCACGCTTTCCTCGTCCGGCGCCACCGCGAGATGGCGGCGGGCGACCACTTCCTGCTCGGCGTCGATCTGGTCAAGCCGGTCGCCCGGCTGGAGGCGGCCTACAACGACGCGGCGGGCATCACCGCGGCGTTCAACCGCAACATCCTGCGCAACGTGAACCGCCTCGCCGGAGGCGATTTCGACCCGCTGGAATTCAGCCACCGCGCCTTCTACGACCCGGCCAACCGCTGGATCGAGATGCGCCTGCGCTCCAGCGCGCGCCGGCGCGTCGAGCTGCCGCAGATCGAGCTCGCGTTCGAGCTCGCGCCCGGCGACGAGATCCGCACCGAGATCAGCGTCAAGTACGATCGCGCCGCGGCCGAAGCGCTGCTCGCCGGCGCCGGCTTCGAGCCTGTCGACTGGTTCACCGACGCCGAAGAGCTGTTCGGCCTTTGCCTGGCGAGGAAAGGGTAGCCCCGCTCGCCGCGCATGGGGGCTCACGGAGCGCCGTCAGCCGAACGTCGCACGCCAGCCGCTCGTCCTGGTCAGCCTGGCCAAGGCCTGGTCGAGGAGGGCCTGGTTGTCCGGGTTCACCAGCCAGGTGCTGCGCCCCGAGGGGTGGGGGAGCGGCACGAGCGTGAAGCTCAGCGTGCCGCGCCGGACCTTGAACAGCCGGCCCACCCGTTCGCCCAGGGGGGCCGGCTCCGGCAGGAAGCTGGCGATGGCGAGCTGACCGACGGCGATGACGGTGAGCGGCCTGATCAATTGCAGCTCGCGCTCGAGGTAGGGCGCGCAGCTGGCGATCTCCTTCGGCGCCGGCACCCGATCGCCGCCTCGAGGCGCGCGGCCAGGAAAGCAGCGCAGGACGGCCGCGATGTAGACCCGCCGCCGGAACTCCTGCTCGGAGGGTCCCAGGCGGGCGAACCAGGAGAAGAGGCGCGCCCCCGCGGTGAAGGCAAAGGGACGGCGATCGATCAGCTCGCGCGGCCCGGGCGCCTGACCGACCAGGATCATGCGCGGCGCCACCTCGGGGCGGCAGGCGACCGGCGGCGGCTCGACGGTCGGGCAGCGCCGGCAGGCGCTCACCTCGGCCAGATGACGATCGAGCGCCGGCCAGTCGAGCTGCTCTGGCACGGCGCGGGCTAACGCTAACCCTTGGCGGGCGGCGGCGGCCCGGCCGGCGGCGGCGGCGCGGCGGCGGCAGGAGCGCCTGCGGCGGCTGCCGCCGGAGCAGGGTCGGGCGCAGGGAGCACCTCGACGGCAGGCTCCCACCAGGGCTCTCCCGGAGCGAAGAGGTCCCCCTCGTGGGTGCAGGTCGAGGCGATGTGATCGCGGCCGTACATCGGCTTGCCGCTGTGGCGGCTGCGGTGCAGCGGGTAGATCGTGGCGCAGACCAGGCAGAAGTGGCCGACGACCCGGCCGCGCCGCGCCACGGGCAGCTGACTCTGCGGGGCGGCGTGAGGGACGCGAAAGACCATGAGCAAGCCTCCTTCGGAGAGTCTCAGAGGGCGGCCAGCAGCTCGGCGCGAGAGAAGAAGAAGGCGAGCTCCAGCGCGGCGTTGTCGGCCGAGTCGCTGCCGTGAATCGCGTTGCGCTCGATCGAGGTGCCGTAGAGCGCGCGGACGGTGCCCGGCGCGGCCTTGGCGACGTCGGTTGCTCCCATCACCTGGCGCAGGCGGGCCACCGCGTCCTCCCGTGCCAGGGCGATGGGGACGACCGGCCCGCTGGTCATGAACGCAACCAGCCCGGCGTAGAACGGACGCTCCCGGTGCACCTCGTAGAAGGCCCGCGCCTGCGCCGCGGTGAGCCGCGTCAGCTTGAGCCCGCGCACCGCGAACCCCTCGGCCTCCAGATGGGCCAGGATCTTGCCCGCGTGACCGGCCTCGACGCTGTCCGGCTTGAGGATCGCCAGGGTCATCTCGATCATCTATTTCTCCTTCCTAGGTCTGGATCCTAGCTCCCTCGGGCGGTGCCAACCGCGACGGAAGAAAACGGCGCTCCGAGGTGGCGTTGGAGGCCTCCTCAAAGCGTCTATTGGATCGCCCCCCGCAACCCCTCGATCCCCTTCCCGGTTGTCCGAAGCCGCCGAGTCCCTGCCCGGCGGCGCCGGGGGGGAAGGGGACGCCCCCTCCCCTGGCGCACGGACTCATTTCGTCCCACCCCCCTGCTCCAGCGGCTCCGCCAGCACGACGAGGTCGTCCTCGGCGCCGCGCAGCCCGAAGACGGTGCCGACCACCTCGACGGCCCCGCCCGGTCCGAGCAGCACCGCGGCGCCGGTCGGGATGCCCAGCCCCCAGCGCACGCCGCCCTGCCCGAGCAGCTTGCGCAGCCGGCGGTCGTGCGCCGGATCGAAGTTGGGCTCGACGACGCCGCCCGGCAACCAGCCCAGGCCGGGCAGCAGCTCGCCCGGCGCGATGCTGCGCGCCACCACTCCGGCCGCCTGGGCGGCGGCGGCGATCGCGACCACCAGGCCGCCGCTCTCGAGCTTGGCGGCCAGCGCCGCCGCCGCGGGCGAGCCGGCCAGCGCCTCGAGCAGGTGGTCGGTGACGCCGCCACCGAGATAGACCGCCGGCAGCTCCCGGATGCGCTGCGCGTTCTTGCCTCGCCGCGCGTCGCGGGCGCGGTAGATCGGCAGCGTTTCGACCTGCCGCCCGAAGGTCGGTCCGAGGTAGCCCGCGAAGTGGCGCGGATAGTCGATCGAGCCGCTGGCCGCCGGCACGAAGCCGACCGCCCCCGGCGCCGCGCGGGCCACCCAGGCGCGGTCGGCGGCGAGCGTCTCGCCGAAGCTGAACTCGCCGCCGCCCAGCAGGGCGAGCCATCCTTGGCCTGGCCGCCGCTCGATCATCCGCGGGAGCAGGGGCAGCCCGGGGCTAGCGTCCGAGGGCGCGCGCCATCGTCGTGCCCAGCTCGGCGGGCGAGTCGACGACGTGCAGCCCGGCCGCCCGCATCGCCTCCATCTTCTCGGCCGCGGTTCCCTTGCCGCCCGCCACGATGGCGCCGGCGTGCCCCATGCGCCGGCCCGGCGGCGCGGTGCGGCCGGCGATGAAGCCGACCACCGGCCGGTCGAAGTGGGCCGCGATCCAGGCGGCGGCCTCCTCTTCGGCGCTGCCGCCGATCTCGCCGATCATGACCACGCCGGCGGTCGTCGGGTCGGCGGCGAACGCGGAGAGCACGTCGATGAAGCTGGTGCCGTTGATCGGGTCGCCGCCAATGCCGACACAGGTCGACTGCCCGAGACCAAGGTTGGTGAGCTGCCAGACCGCCTCGTAGGTCAAGGTGCCCGAGCGGCTGATGACGCCGATGCCGTCCCTGGCTCCGCTATTCACGGGGCGGTGGATGTGTCCCGGCATGATGCCGATCTTGGCCGTGCCGGGCGAGATGACGCCCGGGCAGTTGGGACCGACGAGACGCGTCGGGTGGCTGCCGAGGAAGCTCTTGACGCGCAGCATGTCGGCAACCGGGATGCCCTCGGTGATGCAGATCGTCAGCTCGACGCCGGCCGCCGCCGATTCCATGATCGCGTCGGCCGCGAAGGGGGGCGGCACGAAGATCATCGAGGCGTTGCAGCCTGTCGCGTGCCGCGCCTCGGCCACCGAGTCGTAGACCGGGATGCCCTCGACCGCAAAGCCCCCCTTGCCGGGCGTCACCCCCGCCACCACCCGGGTGCCATAGTCGCGGCAGGCCAGGGCGTGAAAGGTCCCCTCCTTGCCGGTGATCCCCTGCACCACCAGCCGCGTGTCGCGGCCGACCCAGATCGCCATCCTTTAGTGTCCCCTCCGAGCCGCCGCCACCGCCTTCTCGGCGGCATCGGCCATCTGCTCGGCGACGATGAACTTGAAGGGGGCCTGGCGCAGGATCTCCCTCCCCTGCTCGACGTTGGTCCCCTCGAGCCGCACCACCACCGGCAGGGTCACGCTGCCCAGCTCCTCGATCGCGCCGACCACGCCGCGCGCGATCCGGTCGGTGCGGGCGATGCCGCCGAAGATGTTGATCAGCACCGCCCGCACGTTGGGGTCGCCGACCAGCAGCCGGAAAGCGTTCTTGACCGCGTCCTGCGAGGCGCCGCCGCCGACGTCGAGGAAGTTGGCCGGCTCGCCGCCGTAGAGCTTGATGATGTCCATGGTCGCCATCGCCAGGCCGGCGCCGTTGACCATGCAGGCGATGTTGCCGTCGAGCTTGACGTAGTTCAAGTTGAACTTGCCGGCCTCGACCTCGATCGGGTTCTCCTCGGCGAGGTCGCGCAGCGCCGCGACGTCCGGGCGGCGGAAGAGGGCGTTGTCGTCGAAGCTCATCTTGGCGTCGCCCGCCAGGACGTCGCCGCCGCCGGTCACCACCAGCGGATTGATCTCGATCAGCGAGGCGTCGGTCGCCAGATAGGCGGCGGCGAGCGCCGCGACCAGCCTGGCGGCCCGCGCCGCGCTGTCGCCGGCGAGCCCCAGGGCGCGCGCCACGCCGCGCGCCTGGAACGGCAGCAGCCCGAGCAGCGGCTCGATCTCCTGGCGCAGGATGGCCCGCGGATCGCGCGCCGCCACCTCCTCGATCTCCATGCCGCCGGCCGCCGAGGCCATCACGATCGGCTTGCCGGCATGGCGGTCGAGAGTGACCGAGACATAGAGCTCCTGGGCGATGGCGAGCGCCTCCTCGACCAGCACCCGGCGCACCCGCTGGCCTTCAGGACCGGTCTGCGGCGTGACCAGCTGCATGCGCAGGATGCGCGCGGCGTGCTCGCGCGCCTCGGCCGGCGACGCGGCGAGCTTGACTCCGCCCCCTTTGCCGCGCCCGCCGGCGTGGATCTGCGCCTTGACCACGCACCGCCCTCCCAGCTCCAGCGCGATCTGGGCCGCCTCTTCCGGATCCTCGGTCACCCTGCCGCGCGGCGTCGCGACGCCGTGGCGGCGCAGGATCTCCTTGGCCTGGAACTCGTGGATCTTCAAGGCACCCTCCCCGAAACGGGCGCAGTCTACATCAGGCGGCGGGAAGGCGCAGGACCAGGATCGTCTGGTCGTCCTCGCGCGGCGCGTTGGCGGTGAAGCGGGAAACGTCGGCGAGGACGCCGTCGCGCAGGCTCTCGACGCTGGCGCCGGCGTGGCGCGCCAGGCTCTGCTCCAGGCGGTCGAAGCCGAACTGTTCGTCGCTGCGCTCGGGCCGCGCTTCGATCAGGCCGTCGCTGAACAGGAAGAGGGCGTCGCCCGGGGCGAGGCGGACGAGGTGGGGATCGATGGCGATTGTCTGCCGCACCCCGAGCGGGTAGCCGGTCGAGATCAGCGCCTCGACCTTGCCAGAGGAGGTGATGCGATAGGGGTAGAGATGGCCGGCGCTGGCGTAGAGGAGCTCGCGCCGGCGAGGATCGAGCAGGGCATAGCAGAAGGTGGTCAGCAGCCGTTTGCGGGCCGCCTGGTAGACCGTGCGGTTGAGAGTCCGGAAGACCGCCTCGACCTCGGGGTTCCAGGTCACCTGCACCGCCAGGGCGGACTTGGCCATCGACATCACCAGGCCGCTCGACACCCCGTGTCCGGCGACGTCGCCGACCGCCATCGCCAGCCGGCCGTCCTCGAGCGCCATCAGGTCGTAGAAATCGCCGCCCACCTCGGTGGCCGGCAGATAGGCGTGGGCGACGTCGACCCCGGCGAGGCGCGGCGGCAGGTCGGGCAGGATCGAGCTCTGGATGCCCCGCGCCGTCTCGAGCTCGACCCGCTGGCGCTCGCGCTCGGCGATCCGCCGCACGTGCGGTGGCACGTCCTCGTAGCGGTAGGAGAACTCGCGCCGGCCGCCGAGCTCGCGCAGGCTGACCGCGAGCGGCAGCGCTCCCACCGCCAGGGCCAGCCAGCCCTGGATGCGCAGCGAGCCGCTGGCCGCGCTCAGCAGCGGATAGCCGAGGAACAGCACGTAGGAGACGTAGCCGGCGATCAGCGCCGCCAGCAGGTCGTAGGCCAGGAAAAGGAGGATCGGGCCGGCCGCCAGGAGCGCCGCCGCCGCGATCCCCCAGCCGAGCGGCTGGGTGAGGACCGGCCCCGGCAGCACGACGATCCACACTACGAGCGCGGCGAGCAGGCCCAGGGCGCGGCCCAGCCGCCTGGCGGCGCTCGGCAGGACCCACAGCAACACGGTCAAGAAGCAGGGCAACGCAAAAGTCACGAAGGCCCCGGCGAGCTCCGCTCCCCGCCAGCCGCTGGCGAAGTTGCCGGCGCCGCCGAACTGGCCCCAGACGTGAATGCCGCGCAGGGCCGCGAACAGGCCGGCCGCGGCGCCGGCGAACAGGGCGCCCGCCGCCAAACCGACCAGCGACGACCTGGCGACCGTCGCATTCGACCACTTCCGCTGCAGCAGGGCGTCGAAGGCCGCCAGCTTCGCTCCCCAGCGCTCGCGGCAGACCGCTTCGCCGACCGACCAGGCGAAGAAGGCGAGCAGCGCCGCCGGCAGCACGTTGAAGATCACGAAGATCATGGTGAAAAGCCAGGTGATTTGCTGCACGCTGGCAAAGTGGATGCCCATGGTCGACGACAGGGCGCGCTTGACCAGCAGGACGAGCGCCAGCCCCGCCCCCGCGACCAGCACGAAGAGCTGACCCGCGCGGGCGACGCCAATCTCGCCGGCGTGGTAACGCCTGAGGAAGGGGCCGGCCAGCAGCAGGATCAGGAGGTAGAGCACCACGATCTCGCCAAAGTCGACGAAGATCAGCGGCTGCATGCTGCGCTTGAGGGCGCGCTCCTGCGGGTCCTCGACCCAGGAGGAAAAGCCGGTCAAGCGCTGGCCGGCGAAGGTCACCGCGACGCCGTAGGAGACGGCCAGGCCGGGAAAGGCGGTGCGGTCGGGGTAGCGCAGCGCCAGGTCGGTTCGCCCCGCCAGCTGCTGGGCGCGCAGCTCGGGCTCGCCGTAGCGCGCCGGATCGATGCCCTGCGTCCGCAGGAAGGCGTCGGCGCGCGCGCGCGCCTGGCGCCGATCGAGCGCGGTCCCTTTCACGGTCGACTCGACCCCCTGCTGTAGCGCGATGACGCGGCCGGTGGTCGAGATCTCGGCGCGATAGGCCCAGTCGTCGCGCAGCGCCTCGGGCGGATAGACCAAGACCTCCCAGGCCAGGATGCGGTCGGGAAGCCCGGTCTGGCGCAGCCGCGCCAGCTGGCGGTCGCCGGCGGCGTCGAGGGTGAGCTGCAGCCGGCGATCGAGGACCAGCTGGTGAGAGAGCCGGGTCACGACGTACGGCCGTGCGACGGGCGGACCGAGATCGCGTAAGCGCGCGAGCGCGATCGCTTCTGCTTGGCGGTCCGAAATCCGCCAGGGAGGAGAGAAGGGGGCGGCGCGGGGATAGGCCCAACAGAGAAGGAGCGCACCCACCGCACCGGCGAGCGTCCAGGCGCCGAGCTCACGTGTCAGTCTCATCGGAATACAGGTACGCCGCGCGCGGCCCCCAGGTTGCGCTGGCTGCGCCGCTCGCAGGTATCGCGCCCGAGCTCGCGTCTCACCGCGGCAGGGCCGCGATCAAGCCGCGCACCGCCTCGGTCGATTTCGCGAGCTCGGCCTTCTCGGCGGCGGTGAGCTCGAGCTCGATCACCTGCTCGACGCCGCCGCGACCCAGCTTGGCCGGCACGCCGATGAACAGGTCGCGCACGCCGTACTCGCCTTCGAGCAGCACGGCGCAGGGGAGGATCTTCTTCTTGTCGGCGAGCACCGCGGCCACCATCTCGAAGCTGGCCGCCGAGGGCGCGTAGTAGGCCGATCCTGTCTTGTAGTAGTTGACGATCTCGGCGCCGCCGTTGCGGGTGCGCTGATTGATCGCCTCGATGCGCTCGGCGGAAAGCAGCTGCGGCAGGGGGATGCCGTTGACCGTGGCATAGCGGGGAAGCGGCACCATGGTGTCGCCGTGCCCGCCGAGCACGAAGGCGTCGACGTCTTCGACCGAGACCTGGAGCTCGCTGGCGATGAAGTAGCGCATGCGGGCGGCGTCTAGCACCCCGGCCATGCCGAACACCCGCTGGCGCGGGAAGCCGGAGACCCGCCGCGCCACCTCGCACATGGCGTCGAGCGGATTGGTGACCACGATCAGGATGGTGTCGGGCGAGTGCTCGACCAGCCTCGCCACCACTTCGCGGATGATCTCGGTGTTCTTGGCCAGCAGGTCGTCGCGGCTCATGCCGGGCTTGCGCGCCAGACCGGAGGTGATCACGCACACCTGGGAGCCGGCGGTCGGCGCGTAGTCGCCGCCCCCCTCGATGCGGGCGTTGAAGCCCAGCACCGGCGCCGCCTCCATCATGTCGAGGGCCTTGCCGGCGGCGAGATCGGCCAGCACGTCGACCATCACGACGTCGGCCAGATCGGCCTCGGCGATTCGCTGCGCGGTGGTGGCGCCGACGTTGCCGGCGCCGACCACGGTCACTTTGTAACGCATCGGCGTTCTCCTAGAGATTCTCGATCAGCGCGCTCGCGAGCTCGGAGGTGCGCAGCAGGGTCGCGCCCTGCATCTGCCGCTCGAGGTCGTAGGTCACCCGCTTCTGCGCAATGGTCGCGGCGAGCGCCCGCTCCACAGCGTCCGCGGCCCCGCTCCAGCCCAGCCAGCGGAGCATCATCACCCCCGACAGCAGCAACGAGCTTGGATTGACCTTGTCCTGGTTGGCATACCTGGGCGCCGTGCCGTGGGTCGCCTCGAAGACGGCGATGCCGTCGCCCTCGTTGCTGCCCGGGGCCATGCCGAGGCCGCCGACCTGGGCGGCCAGGGCATCGGAGAGGTAGTCGCCGTTGAGGTTGGTGGTGGCGATGACGTCGTACTCCTGGGGCCGCAGGAGCACTTGCTGGAACATCGAATCGGCGATCCGGTCGCCGATCACCAGTCTCGCAGGCTGGGACGCGGCGGCGCCCGCGCTGGCCGCCAGACCGGCGGTGGTGCGCGCCTGCTCGAGCTCCTGCTCGGTCGTGGTGCGGTCGCCGAACTCGTCGCGCGCCACTTCGTAGCCCCACTCCTTGAAGGCCCCTTCGGTGAACTTCATGATGTTGCCTTTGTGGACCAGGGTCACGCTCTTGCGGCGTTCGGCCAGCGCGTAACGCACCGCTTTGCGCACCAGCCGCTTGCTGCCGGTGGCTGAAATGGGCTTGATGCCGATGCCGCTGTCGGCGCGCACGTGCTTGCCGAGCCCGCCCAGGAACTCGATCAACCGGCGCGCCTCGGCGGAGCCGGCCGGCCATTCGATGCCGGCATAGACGTCCTCGGTGTTCTCGCGGAAGATGACCATGTCGACCGCCTCGGGATGGCGCACCGGCGAAGGGGTGCCGGCGAAATAGCGCACCGGGCGGACGCAGGCGTAGAGATCGAGCAGCTGGCGCAGCGCGACGTTCAAGCTGCGGATGCCGCCGCCCACCGGGGTGGTGAGCGGTCCCTTGAGCGCCACCCGGAACTCGCGGATGGCGTCCAGGGTGCCGGCGGGAAGCCATTCGCCCGCCGCCGCCTGCGCTTTCTCGCCGGCCAGCACTTCGAACCAGGCGAGAGCCTTGCCGCCGCCATAGACCTTATCGACGGCGGCGTCGAGCACGCGGCGGGTGGCCCGCCAGATGTCGGGGCCGGTGCCGTCGCCTTCGATGAAGGGAACGATCGGGCGGTCCGGGACCTCCAGGCGCTCGGCAGCGGCGTGCCAGACGATCGCGGCGCCGGCGGCCGGCGGCGTCGAGCCGTTGAATGTGCTTGCCAAAGCCGCGACTCCTCCTGGATAGGGAGAGATAGGGACCGCCGCAAGACGGTATCACAGAGGTCGGCGCTCAGGACCGGCGGCGGGGCTCCGAGGACGGCGAAGGGTCGCGTTCAGGACCGGCGGCAGGGCTCGGAGGCGGCGAAGGACTTAGCTCTTGACGGGGGGTGGGGCCAGTCTGAAGGGCTGCGGGAAGAGCTCGGAGAGGAGCACCTGCTCGCGCTCGCCCTGCGGGTTGCAGAGGAGGATCGGAAGGTCGTCCGTGAACTCTGCCAGGGTCTGCCGGCAAAGGCCGCACGGGCGGGCCGGCGGGCTGGAGGCGGCGACGACGGCCAGCGCCTGCGGCCGCCGCAAGCCGGCCGAGGTGGCGTGCGCCACGGCCGAGCGCTCGGCGCAGATGGAGAGCGCCGGGATGCAGTTCTCGCAGTTTCCTGCCGCGTGGATGGAGCCGTCCTCCATCAACACCGCCGCGCCCACGGCGAAACCACTGTAAGGCGCATAGGCATTGGCCCATGCAGCGCCGGCGGCAGCGATCAGCGGCTCCCACTCCACAGCGGCGAATCTAGCACGCAGGGCGGTTGGGCCCCCTCCGTCCCGGCCGCAATGACCCGGTTGTGTTTGCGCTTGTGCGCGCTGGGGAGGGCCGGGCCCCGGCTGTGTGGTGAAGCGAACACAGCCGGGTCCCGGCCCTCCCCGGCGCCGAGGGTGCGACTGGGGTCGGTGGACAGCCAGGCCTCCTCCCCCCACTATCGAATTGCTTCGCAGGCCTCCGAGCCCTGCCGCCGGTCCGGAGCGCCGAAGGTCGCCTTCCGACCGTGGTCCGCGAGCCCCCACTCAGGGCCCCAGAGCGTCTTGTCTCATCCACGCGAGGAGCGAGCGGACCTCGGTCGGAAGGCGACCTTCGGCGCTCCCTGCACGGACGGTGGAAGCCGGCCATCCACCCGCCGAGCGAGCGGACCTCGGTCGGAAGGCGACCTTCGGCGCTCTCTGCACGGACGGTGGAAGCCGGCCTCGGTGGATCGGCGAGGCGGCCCGGGTCTATGGCCCAGGCTCGCCGCCGAGCGCCGCCGGCAGATCGGCGGGCTGGGCGAAGCGCCACGACGCCTCGATCTCGGGCTCGGCCGCCGCGGGCGGCTGCGATCCCCCGTCAGGCCAGCCCCACAGCGCGAGCGCGAAGGGCGAGCCCGCCGCCCGCGCGGTCAGGGCATCGATCCGGCTGTCGCCGACCAGCAGCAGCCGCGCGGGCGCGATCGCCAGGCGGTCGGCAAGCAGGAAGAGACCTCCCGGGTCGGGTTTGCGGGTGGGCAGAGTGTCGCCCCCAACCACCTGGCGCAGGTAGCGGTCGAGCCCGAGGCCGGCAAGGATGTGGCGGGAGAGGCTTTCGCCCTTGTTGCTGAGCACCGCCAGGGCGAAGCCCTGCGCAACCTCCGCCAGCATTCCCGGCACGCCGGGATAGGGACGCGTCGTTTCGAGACAGACTTCGCGGTAGTGGGCGAGGTAGCTGGACACCGCCGCGGCGAGCTCCTCTCTGGGCGTCGCGGGCGGGAGGGCCCGGCGCACCAGCGCCCGCGCCCCCTCCCCCACCATCGTCCTCACCTCCTCGACCGAGAGCGGCGCCAGGCCGCGGCCGGCCCGCATGCGGTTGACGGCAGTGGCGATGTCGCGGCGCGACTCGATCAGGGTCCCGTCGAGATCGAAGACCAGGCCAAGCGGCGGGAGGGGCATGGCGGCGGCAGCGGGCTCAAGCCGGCGGCGAGACGAGCTCGACGAACTCGATGATCTCAGCAGTGACCCGCCGCGGCAGCAGCCCCGCGGCGTGGCCGCGGTCGAGCAAAAGCTGCACGGCGCGCCGTCCTGTCTCGCCGTAGCCGCGGGTCCAGTCGTTGACGTACATGCCGACGAAGCGGTCGGAGCGCTCGAGGTCGTCCTCGAGGCCGCGCGCGTAGCGCATGGCGTAGGCGAGCGCCTCGCCGCGATGCCCGAGCCCATAGCCGATGCTCTCGCCGAGCAGACCGCAGAGGCGCCGCTTCAGCCCGTCGCCGAGGTCGCGGCGGATGCCGTTGCCCCCTAGCGGCAACGGCAGGCCGGTCTCGTCCTTCCACCACCTGCCGAGGTCGGCCACGGCGCGCAGCCCCAGGTCGCTATAGGTCAGCTGCCCTTCATGGATCACTACTCCGGCATCGGCCTCGCCGGCCAGGACGGCGTCGAGGATGCGGTCGAAGGCGACGATCCGCGTTGTGACCGCCGGCTGCCAGAGGCGCAGCGCCAGATGGGCGGTGGTCAGCTGGCCGGGGATCGCCACCGTCCTTCCCGCCAGCTCGGCGCGGCCGAGCGGCTCGCGGCAGACCACGACCGGGCCGTAGCCGTCGCCAAAGCTGGCTCCCGACGGCATCAATTGATAGCGTGCGGCGAGGTGGGCGTAGGCGTGAAACGACAGGGCGGTGATGTCGTAGGTGCCGGCGAACGCCGCCTGATTGAGGCTCTCGATGTCACGCAGGACGTGCTCGATGGCGAGCCCCTGGGTGTCGAGCAGACCCTGGGTCAGAGCGTAGAACATGAAGGCATCGTCCGAGTCGGGACTGTGGGCGATGCGCACCGTGGTGGCGGCGGAGGTGGCGGCGGAACCCTTATAGATAGCGCCCCCAGCGTGAAGATCGGTTGGGACCATGTCGGGTCTAGGCTATCAGAGAGGCCGGGCCGCCCCTCTTCGCCCCCCGTGTTATTCACCACCCCGGCCGCATGGCAAGGGGTTTGCTATCCCCATGTTCGTGGAGATTACCCCACCCACGTCTTGGAGGAGACAAGCCATGCGGCACCGCAGTCGAATCACGATCACCCTGCTTCTGACCGGCGCCTGCGCTCTGGCGGCGCTGGCGGCGACCCTGGCCCCGGCGCCGCTCCACGCTCAGGCCGACCTGTCGATCGCCCACATCGACGGCTACCTGACGGAGAGCCCGCCGTCGCCCGACCGGGGCCGTCCCTGTCTTTACCTGCGCCAGCACGACGGCATCGTCTACAGCCTCCATGGCAGGGCGGCCGTCGGCCTGCAGCGGGACGACCATGTCCGTCTGGAAGGGCGCTTCGCGCCCGATCCGCGCTGCGGCGGCAACGGCTTCGAGGTCACCAAGGTGCAGGCGGTCTGGGCTGACGATAACCACCAGAGCACGTACTACGACCACCTCCACGACGCACCGTTCCGCGAGTGGGTGGGGCAATACCGTCCCGAGGCGCTGGCACGCGAGCGCTTCCGGCATTACGACCGCCCCTACGGACCGCGCCCCTATCCTCCACCTGGCCCGCCACGCGGATAGGGTTGGGACGCGGGGCGGCCGCTAGACCCTTTGCCGAAGCTGGCGCAGGACGAAGTGAAGGATGCCGCCGTGCTGGTAGTAGAGGACCTCCTGCGGGGTGTCGAGGCGCAGCCGCGCCTGCCACTCCTTGACCTTGCCGTCCTCCCCGGTGGCGCGGACGGTGACTCGCAAGCCCTCGGCCAGGGCGCCGGGCGCGCTTGCCACGGCGGCGGCCAGACCGGCGACGTCGATCACCTCGTGGCCGGTCAGCCCGAGGCTCGCGATCGAGGCGCCGGCGAGGAACTCGAGCGGCGCGACCCCCATGCCAACCAGGTTGCTGCGGTGGATGCGCTCGAAGCTCTCGGCGATGACCGCCGCCACCCCGAGCAGGCGCGGGCCCTTGGCCGCCCAGTCGCGGGATGAGCCGGTGCCGTACTCCTTGCCCGCCAGGACGACCGTCGGCACCCCCTCCGACTGATAGCGCATCGCCGCGTCGTAGATCGGCAGCGGCTCGCCCGAGGGGAGATGGAGGGTGAAGCCCCCTTCGATCTCCGGCACCATGCGGTTGCGAATCCGCACGTTGGCAAACGTGCCGCGCATCATCACTTCGTGGTTGCCGCGGCGCGAGCCATAGGAGTTGAAATCGCGCGGCTCGACGCCGTGCTCGACGAGGTACTTGCCTGCCGGGCTCGAGGCCTTGATCGAGCCCGCGGGCGAGATGTGGTCGGTGGTGATGCTGTCGCCGAAGACGCCCAGGACGCGCGCCTTCTGGATATCGCGGACCGGCGGCGGCTCGGGGGGAAAATCGGCGAAGTAGGGCGGCAGCCGCACGTAGGTCGAGCTCTCGTCCCAGCGATAGGTGTCGCCTGCCGGCACCGGCAGGCCGTTCCAGCGCTCGTCGCCGGCATAGACGTCGGCGTACTCGCGGTTGAACATCTCGGCCCGCAGGGCACTCAGGACCGTGGCCTCGATCTCCTGGCGGCTCGGCCAGAGGTCTTTGAGATAGACCGGCAGGCCGTCCTTGCCGGTGCCGAGCGGCTCGCTGCGCAGGTCGATGTCGATCCGCCCGGCGAGCGCGTAGGCGACCACCAGCGGCGGCGAGGCGAGATAGTTGGCGCGCACTTCGGAGTTGATCCGGCCTTCGAAGTTGCGGTTGCCCGACAGCACCGATACGGCGACCAGGTCGGCGCTCTCGACGGCTTCGGAGATCGGCAGCGGCAGCGGTCCGCTGTTGCCGATGCAGGTGGTACAGCCGTAGCCGACCAGGTGGAACTTCAGCGCTTCGAGATAGGGCGTGAGCCCCGCCTCCCGCAGGTACTCGGTCACCACCTTGGAGCCCGGGGCCAGGCTGGTCTTGACCCAGGGCCGGGTGGTCAAGCCGCGCTCGACAGCCTTCTTGGCGAGCAGCCCGGCGGCGACCATGACCGAAGGGTTGGAGGTATTGGTGCAGCTGGTGATGGCGGCGATGACCACCGAGCCGTGCCGCAGCTCGAAGCGCTGCCCGTCGAGCGTCGCCGCGGCGGCGGCGCCTGCCGCGGTGGCGGCCGGCGCGGCGACCGCCGGGCCTGACGGATCGCCGCCCTCGGCCTCCCAGCGGCTGAGCTGGCCGAGCTGGTTGGGCGGCGGCCCCGGGTGCTTGGCGCCGGCGACGGCCTTGCCGCCGCCCGAGACGGCCAGCATCGTCTCGAGCTCGCGCGCGAAGGAGGCCTTGACGTCGCGCAGCGGCACCCGGTCCTGCGGCCGGCGCGGTCCCGCGAGGCTCGGCTCGACGCTCGCCAGGTCGAGCTCCAGGGTGTCGGAATAGCTGGGATCGGGGCTGGCGGGGCCGTGGAAGAGCCCCTGCTCTTTCATGTACGCCTCGACCAGCGCCACCTGCGCCGCGGGCCGGCCGGTGAAGGTCAGGTACTGCAGCGAGACCCGGTCGACAGGAAAGATGCCGCAGGTCGCGCCGTACTCGGGGGCCATGTTGGCGATGGTCGCGCGGTCGGCGAGCGGCAGCGCGGCGAGGCCGGGGCCGAAGAACTCGACGAACTTGCCGACCACCCCCTTCTTGCGCAGCATTTCGGTCACCACCAGCACCAGGTCGGTCGCCGTCGACCCTTCCGGCAGCTCGCCGGTCAAGCGGAACCCGACCACCTGCGGAATGAGCATCGACACCGGCTGCCCGAGCATGGCCGCCTCGGCCTCGATGCCGCCAACTCCCCAGCCGAGGACGCCCAGGCCGTTGATCATGGTGGTGTGCGAGTCGGTCCCGACCAGGGTGTCGGGGTAGGCGTAGGCCATGCCGCCGTGCTCGCCCTCCATCACCACCCGCGCCAGGTACTCGAGGTTCACCTGGTGGACGATCCCGGTATCCGGCGGCACGACCTTGAAGTTGTCGAAGGCGCTCTGCCCCCAGCGCAGGAAGGCGTAGCGCTCGCGGTTGCGCTCGAACTCGCGCTCGGCATTGATCAGGAACGCACGCGCGCTGCCGTACTCGTCGACCTGGACCGAGTGGTCGATGACCAGCTCCACGGGCTGGATCGGATTGATCCGCTTGGGGTCCGACTTCATCTCCGCCATGGCGTCGCGCATGGCGGCAAGATCGACCACGGCCGGAACGCCGGTGAAGTCCTGGAGCAGCACCCGCGCCGGCATGAAGGCGATCTCGCGCGACGGCACGGCCCGCGGCTCCCAGCGCGCCAGCGCCTCGATCTCGGAGGCGGTGACGACGCCGCCGTCCTCCCGCCGCAGCAGGTTCTCGAGCAGGATGCGCAGCGAGTACGGCAGGCGCGCCACGCCGTACTCCTCCAGAGCATCCAGGCGCGCGATATGGAGCAGGCGGCCCCCCACAGAGAGGGTGGCGCGGCTGCCAAAGCTGTCTTTCATCGGGCTCTCTCCGGGCTCCCCTGGCCGAAGGCCATTATTTTCCTGTTAGCTCCCACCGGCGGTGCCGATCCCGAGGGAAGCCGCAGCTTTCGCCTGTTGCGGCACTTCCGGCAGGTCGGAGACGGCGCTGCGATGTGGCGTTGGAGGCCTGCTCGAAGCATCGATCGGATCGCCCCCCGCAACCCCTCAATCCCCTTCCCGCCCCTCCGGGGGGGAAGGGGACGCCCCTCCCTCTCACTCCGAGGAGTTTCGTCTTAGGCACAATACCAGCTCCGTCGGGGGCACGGCCAGTCGGGTTAAGATGCGTGCATGTCCGAAAGCGCCGCCAGCCTGCCGACACCGGTGTTGCTGCTGGCGATGCCGCAGGTGCTCGATCCCTTTTTCCACCGCAGCGTCGTGCTGCTCGTCCACCACGAGGAGCAAGGGAGCTTCGGCTTCATCGTGAACCGGCCGACCGGCATCAAGGTGAGCGAGATCCTCAAGGGCATGGAGGTTGCCTGGCAGGGCAAGGAAGACGCGGTGGCCTATTTCGGCGGCCCGGTCCAGCCGCAGCTGGGGACGGTGCTGTTTGGGCCGGCACTGGCCGGCAACCCGGTCACCTTCGAGGGGGAAGCGACGACCGAGGTGCTCTCCGGGGTGTCGCTCACCCAGCACGTCGGCGACCTTTCCCGGCTCGCCGAGGCGCCGCCCGACCGTTTTCGCCTCTTCCTGGGCTACGCCGGCTGGGGGGCCGGACAGCTCATCGAGGAGATGCTGCGCAATGACTGGTTGACGGCGCCGGTGCGCGGCGATCTCATCTTCGCGCCGGATCCCGACCTGGTGTGGGCCGCGGCTCTCGCCTCGGTGGGGGTCGACCCGGCGGCCCTCCCCTTGTGGACACCGGGCGGCGGCGATGGCGAAGAGACCGCGAACTGAAAGCGGCAAACCGGCATCTCCCGCACCCCGCGAGCCGCCCGCCCGCTCCACTTCCAGCGCCGCCGCCGACCCCGCCGCTCCTGCGGAGCGTCCCGGCCGCGCCGCACGGCGGATGAAGACCGAGCTTCACCGCTCGGCCGGTGGACTGGTCGTGCAAGGCGAGCGCATCCTGCTCATCTCGACCCAGAACGGGCGGCGCTGGCAGCTGCCCAAGGGACATATCGAGGCCGGCGAGACCTCCGAGCAGGCGGCGGTGCGCGAGGTGCGCGAGGAGACCGGCGTCACCGGCAGGGTGGTGGCGCCGCTGCCCGCGGTCGAGTACTGGTACGTCGAGAAGGGTAAGCTGCGGGTCCACAAGCGTGTCGATTACTACCTGCTCGAGTACCTGAGCGGCAACGCGGCCGATTTCGACAACCGCGAGGTCTCCGGCGCCGACTGGTTCAATTGGGAGGACGGGTTCGCCAAGCTCAGCTTCGAGAACGAGCGCCAGGTGGCAGAAGAGGCGCGCAAATTGGCCGGCGCTCTGGTAGCGGCTCAGCTCTGAGGCCTTGCGGACCGCTGGCATTGGTGGGCGAACCCAGGCTAATCTGGAGCCGCTGAGCGCCCGCACCATCCGCCACCTCACGGTGGAGAGAAACAGCAGCCAGAATGTCTGGTGCGTTGCGAACTGACCTGGCCGATCGAGGAGGGCTCTGATGCGTGCACTGCTGCAGGTCGTGCTCAACGCCGTCGCCGTGTGGCTCGCCGCCCAGCTGGTGCCGGGGATCCACTATAGCGGCGGGCTCGTCTACCTGCTGTTGGCCGGGCTGGTGCTGGGGCTGGTCAACCTGCTGGTCAAGCCGATCGTCACTTTCCTTTCGCTGCCGTTGATCGTGCTCTCGCTGGGGCTATTCTTCCTGGTGATCAACGGTCTCATGCTCTACCTCGCGGCTTGGCTGCTGCCGCACCACCTGCGGATCGACGGCTGCGGCGCCGCGATCGTCGGCGGCATCGTGATCGCGCTGTTCAACTGGGCGGTGCGCGCGTTCACCGATTGACCGGGGCTGACCGCGCCCAGGCCGGCGACAGATGGCGGGAAGGAGAGGGCCCAGCGTGGCAAAGACCAGCAAGCACGACCCGCCGGCCGGGCCGCGGCTCACCATGGCGCGGGCGCGCCGCGAGTCGGGCCGGGCGCGGCGCGAGCGCGTCGGCGCGATCCTGGAGCGGCTGCGGCGCCTCTATCCCCACAGCCGGACGGCGCTTCACCACCACACCCCGTACGAGCTGCTGGTGGCGACCATCCTCTCGGCGCAGTGCACCGACAAGCGGGTGAACGAGGTCACCCCGGCGCTCTTCCGGCGCTTCCCCAGCGCCCGCGAGCTGGCCGCGGCGAGCCTCCCCGAGCTCGAGGAGCTCGTGCGCACGACCGGGTTCTTCCGCAACAAGGCGCGGGCGCTGCAGGCGCTCGGGCAGGCCCTGATGGCCGACAGTGGCGGCGAGGTGCCGGCCACCATGGAGGAGCTCCGGACCCTCCCCGGAGTCGGCCGCAAGACCGCCAACGTGGTGCTGGGCAACGCCTTCGGCATCGCCACCGGAATCGTGGTCGACACCCACGTGCAGCGCCTCTCGCGGCGGCTCGGGCTGACCGCAGAGAGCGATCCGGTCAAGATCGAGCGCGACTTGATGGCGGTAGTACCGAGCGAGGACTGGATCCTCTGGTCGCACCTGCTGATCGATCATGGGCGCCAGGTGTGCAAGGCGCGCCGGCCCGAATGCGGGCGCTGCGTGGTGGCGACTCTCTGCCCCTCGGCGGAGGTCTGAAGGGAGGAGCGTGAGATGACCGCGAGCGAGAGCGTAAAGACCGCGGTGGTGACCGGCGCCAGCTCGGGGTTCGGCGCCGCGGCGGCGCGGGCGCTGGCCGGGGTGGGGTTCCGGGTGATCCTTGGCGCCCGCCGCCTGGACCGGCTGCGCGAGGTGGCGGCCGCGATCGAGGCGGCGGCTGTTCCCGTGGCGCCGGCGGAACCGCTGCAGCCGCCACGGGCAGTCGCGCTGCCGCTCGACGTGACCGACCTGGAGAGCGTCGCGGCTTTTGTCGCCCAGGTTCCTGCCGCGCACCTGCTGGTCAACAACGCCGGCGGAGCGCATGGCGCCGACCGCATCGAGGAGGCGAAGGACGAAGATTGGCGGAAGATGTGGGAGGTCAACGTGCTCGGCGTCCTGCGCATGACCCGGGCACTGCTGCCGACGCTCGTCGCCTCGGGCGACGGCCACGTCATCAACATCGGATCGATCGCCGGCTTCGAGACCTATGTCGGCGGGGCCGGCTACACCGGCAGCAAGCATGCTCTGCGCGCTCTCACCCGCACCCTGCGGCTCGAGCTGCTGGGGCGCCCGGTGCGGGTCACCGAGATCGCCCCCGGGTTGGCGGAAACCGAGTTCTCGCTGGTGCGGCTGCGCGACCCTGAGCGGGCGAAGGCGGTCTACAGCGGCATGCAGCCGCTGCGCGCCGAGGACGTCGCCGATTGCATCGTCTGGGCGGCCACCCGGCCGGCGCATGTCAACATCGACGAGATCGTGGTGCGGCCGCGCGACCAGGCGACGGCCACTCTCGTCCATCGCCGGCAGAGCTAGCCGCCCGCGGTCGGAGAGCAAGAATGGTGAACGGCAAGGCGGAATCGTGGCGGACGAGTGCGCCGAGAAGGGCCTTGCTGGCGCCCCTGGCGCTCTTCCTGGCGGGCGCCGCGCTCGGCGGCTGCGACGTCCTGCTGCCCCACCGCAGCGAGGGGGAGAATCTCTACCGCGCGCACTGCGCCGATTGCCACGGCCTCGACGGCGCCGGCAACACCGTGCAGTCGATGGGCAATCAGTACGCCTCGCTGATCGACGACGTCTGGCGGACGGGCGGCGATGACGGCTCGATCGGCAACGTGATCCGCGAGGGCGTCTTCGGGCAGATGCCTCCCTTCAAGGACAAGCTGAGCGATCAACAGGTCAGCGCGATCATCCGTTACCTGCGGGTGCTGCGCCACGAGAAGCCGCGCGAGGCCGCGCCTTGAGACGCACCTCGCGTCCCGCCATCCTCGCCCTGCTCCTCGCTCTCGCCGCCTGCGCGCAGGGGGGGGAGCGGAGCGCCGAGGCGCTCTACCGCAGCTATTGCGGGCGCTGCCATGCCGCCGACGGCAAGGGCGATCCGCGCTCGCTCCCCCTCTATCCCAACCTCGACCTGACGCGATCGGCCCTGGTGCGCGACCGCGCTCGCGGCGCGCTCTACTCGCGCATCGCGGAAGGCATCGGTCCGATGCCGGGCTTCTCGCACCGCCTCGAGCACTCGGAGATCGAGAGCCTGGTCGACTTCGTCCTCCGTTTTCAGCCGCGGAAGGCAGGGAAATGACATGGATGCCGAGCGCTTGAACGAAGCCGCCGCGAGGTTGCAGAGCCTCGACGACCGGCTCACCTACAAGATCCGGCCCCGTAGCGGCGGGTCGCTCGTGCGCCCGTCGCCGGACCAGCTGGAGCTGGCGCTGCGCGACCTCGCCGTCTACACCGTCGAGCTCAAGGAGATCGTCGCCGAGCTCCTCGGAGCGCTCACCGGAACCCCCCGCGGCGGCTGATCCGCCGGCTCAGTTTTCGTTCCGCCTCGACGAATGCTCAACCTGTGACGCCCCTGGCGTTGTCGAGCTCCATCACTTCGGCCAGGGTGCTGCGGACGAGCGGCAGGTCGGCGGGCAGCCAGGCGGCGAAGCCGGGGCTGGCGAAGAGGGCCTCGTCGCCGGGGTAGGTCGGCACCAGAAAGGCGGGGAAGCGGGCGAAGATCTCGCGGTCGGGGCGGCGGCGGCGGCGCTGGACGGCCTCGCGGGCGGCGGCCGCCCGGTCGAGATGGGCCAGCAGGTAGGAAAGGGCGCGCAGCTGGGCCACCGTCCGCTCGTCGGTGAGCAGCGGCACGGGCGGCAGGCCGGCCGTGCCGGGAGCGGCACCTGCCACCGGCCGCGCCGCGCCGGCAAGCAGCTTGCGCACCGCCCGGCGGAAGAACTCGCGCGGACCGTGGGCGCGCCACTTGCCGCCGAGGTCGGACCACCAGGGCGGCGAGGGGGCCGCTCGCTCGGGCACGCCGGTCGGTGCCGGCGCGCTGCCCGGACCGGCGGTGTTGGCGATCCAGCCGGCATAGGGATCGATGCGCAGCGATCCGCCGCCGGGGTTGCTATCGGCGAGCAGGGTCTGGGTGCGGGAGAGAAAGGTGAGGAGAAGGGCCGGCATCACCCGCTCCCAGAGTCCGGCTTCGTAGTTCTTGTAGGCGGTCAAGAAGGCGTTGCGCTCGAACAGGAAGCCGCGGTTGTAGAGCCCCAGCAGGTCGGAGGTGGCGCTCGAGCGGTGGTGCACGACGGCCCCCGGCGTGAAGAGAACCCGTTCGCCGCCCGACCAGAGACGCCAGCCAAGGTCGACGTCTTCGAGATAGGCGAAATAGCTCTCGTCGAAGCCACCGGCGGCGAGGAAGGAGGCGCGGCGGACGAGCATGTTGCCGCCGCAGGCAAAGAGCAGCTCGTCGCCGGCCGCGGGCACGCGCGCCGATCCGAGCGGGCGGCGGAAATCGAGCTGGAAGGCGTGGCCGTCGAAAGTCATCACCCCGCGCCCGAAGTCGAGCCGCTCGCCCGCCCAGTCGACGATCTGGCCGGAGACCGCCGCCACGTCGCCGGGGGCGGCGGCGAGCGCCGCGACGAGCGCCGCCAGCCAGTCGCGCCGCGGCCGGGTGTCGTTGTTCAGGAAGGCGACCGCGTCGCCGGCGGCGGCGGCAACCAGGCGGTTGTTGCCGGCGCAGAAGCCGAGGTTCACCGGGCTCTCGATCAGGCGCACTCGCGGCGGCCGGCTGCGGCGCAGCCACTCCGCGGTGCCGTCGTTCGAGCCGTTGTCGAGCACCACGATCTCCCAGTCGACGCCCGGGTCGGCCTGCTCGGCGAGCGCCGCGAGACAGGTCTCGAGGTGAGCCCGGCCGTTCCAGGTGAGGACGGCAACCGAGACCTGGCGCGGCGCGCTCACTCCGCTCCTCCGCTCCCGAGCAGATGCCGCAGGCGCCGCCGCAGGCGCAGCGCCAGGCGGTCGGGCGGCGCGGCGCTTACCAGGGAGGCGGCGAATCGGCCCTTGCCGGCGTCGCGCCAGGGTGCGCGGCAGAAGGCGAGCAGCGGCGCGAGCGCCCGCGGCCAGCGGAAGCTCTCGAGCAGCCGCCGCGCGCCTGCTTGCCGGACCGCCGCCGCCACCGCCTGCGGCCCCGCCGCCCCGCCCGGCGCCTCATCGGATCGCTCGCCCTCCGCCTGGCCGGGCACTCGGAGCCGCGCCTCACCGAGCGCCTCGCTCAGCGCCTCGCCGAGGGCGGCCGCGTCGCCTGGAGGCACCACCCAGCCCGCCCGGTGCTCGCGCAGGAGCCGGCTCATCGTGCCGCCGGCGCTCGCCACCACCGGGCAACCGGCGGCCAGCGCGTCGAGCAGCCGGGTGCGCAGCGCGAGACCGCTCTCGAGGCTCGGGCGATGCGGCGCCACCAGCAAGTCGACGTCGCGCATCAGGTCGTAGCGCCGCTCCGCGGGCACCCAGTCGAGCGCCAGCACGCGGCTCCCCCACCAGCCGAGCTTCTTGCAGCGCTTCTCGACCTCGGAGAAGAGCCGCTGCGGCGTGCTCTCGGGGTTGGGATTGCGGATCAGCAGCAGGCGCCAGGAGGGAAAGCCGCGGGCGGCGAGGCCCTCCAGGGCCGCGAGCAGCGTCCAGGGGTCGTACCAGTCGTAGAGGCCGCCGAACAGCAGCCGGACCTCCCCCACCGCCCGCGGCGGCAGGTAGGGCTGGTGCGGCGCCAGCTCATCCGGCACGCCGAAAGGGACGGCGTCGATCAGGGTGCGCAGGTCCGGGTCGCGCGCCGCCAGCTCGGGGTTGACCCTGCCGGCAGCAGTTAGGAAGCCGAGGTAGAAGAGCCGCTGCTCCTCCGACGAGCAAAGAAAGAAGTCGCCGCGGCTCATCTGCAGCAGCCAGGTGGCGTGATCATTGCGAAATGGGTCGAGCCCCAGGCTCGCGGCGTAGGAGAGGTTCTCGACCAGCCAGGGATCGTAGAGGTCGATCGCCACCGGCAGCTCCGGCACGGCGAGCAGCAGGTCGTTGGCGAGCTGGCCCTGGGCAACCGCCCCCTGGCAGCCGGCCACCAGCTCGGGCAGCCGGGCGCGCTCGAAGCGGCGGAGCTCGACCCCGGTCAGCTCGAGCTCCGCCGTCTCCGCCGGCGCGGCCGGCGAGATCAGGACGGTCTCGATGCCGTGGCAGGAAAGCCGGCGGGCGAATTCGAGATAGCGGATTCCGATGCCGGCCATCCGCCGCCGGATCGGCTCGCTGGCAAGCAGGGCGATGCGGGTCATGAGAAGCGGCGCTGCCACCACTGGTGGGCACGCCAGGCGCGGGTCGATTCCATCTCCCGGATCAGTCCGTTGAGGCGCTCGATCTCAGCATACGTGCTCCCCAGGTGGGCCGTCTGGTCGCCGACCACCTGGCGCAGCTTGCGCTGCTCCTCGGCGTCCTCGGCGTGTTCCGCAGCGGCCCGCTCGAGCTCGGCCGTCAAGTGCCGGGCGTGCTCCTCCCGCTTGCCGATTTCCTGGATCTGCCGCTCGCTGTCGGCCCCCAGACGGTGGACATCCAACCGCAGCCGCTCGTGCTCGTCGCGCAGCGCCGCGAGGGCGCCGTTGACCGCGTGATAGCGGTCCTCGAAGCGGAAGCGCTCGCGCGCCAGCTCCTGGTGGGCGCGGGCGAGCGCCGCGAGCTCGCCGCTGCGCTGGGCGGCTTCGCGGCTGGCGCCGGCCCGCGCCTCGCGCTCGGCCACCAGCTCGGCGCGCAGCGTGTCGACCGAGCGCGCCAGAGCTTCCGGCCGCAGCCGGGCCGCGTGCTTGGCGAGCACCCGCGCCTTGACCGTCAGGAAGTCGGCGCGCTCGCGCGGCCGCTCGCCGAAGACATGATGAGAGCCGCCACGGAAGTGGCGGTACTCGCAGGTCACCCGGGCGAAATGGTGAAAGGAGGCGAGCGCCGAGAGCCGGATCAAGAGGTCCCAGTCCTCGAAGAAGGGCAGCGCGCGGTCGGGCGGACCGACCTCGAGCAGCAGCCGGCGCTCGATCAACAGGGTGTTGAACGGGATGTAGTTGTCGAGGAGGAGCAGATCGGCGTCGAAGTCGCGGCTGTAGGGAAGGCGCCGCTCGCGGCAGCTCCAGCCTTCCCCCTGCGGATCGAGCTCATAGATCGCCACCGCCGCGTCGGTGTAGGCGACTCGCACCTCGGCCGCCGACACCAGCCCGGCCAGCGTCGCCAAGTGCTCGGGCGCCGCCAGGTCGTCGTCGTCCAGGAATGCCACGTAGTCGCCGGTGGCAGCCGCGATCCCCGCCTCGGCCGCGGCTGCACGCCCCTGGTTGGCCGGCAGGTCGACCCGCACGATCGGCAGCGGGAACGGGTCGGGCAGCGGCGGCGGCGCGCCGCCGTCATTGACCAGGACCACCGTGGCCCGGCGGTAGTGGCCCTCGGCCAAGCTGGCGAGCGCCTCGGCCAGCAGCCGCGGCCGATCGCGGGTGCGCACGACGACGGAAATCGCCGGACCCTCTCGAACTTCGAGCACCGGCGGCGCGGCGCCCAGGTGGCGAAGCAGCTGGGCCGGGCTGCGGGTGGTGAAGTCGTCCAGGGCCAGCTGGCGGTAGGCCTCGACCAGGTCCACCCCGGACTCCAGGCTCAGGGTGCGGAAGCGGCGCAGTCCGAGCGCCGCGGCGAGGTAGGGGTGCCGCTCCTGCTGGCTGGCGTAGCACTCCATTGCCGCGCGCAGCGTGCCGCTCTCGCCGCTCACCTCGACCAGCAGGTCGGGGTAGGCGGGATGGTTGACCTCGTAGAGCAGGATGCGCAGCTCGCGCGCGGCCTCGAGCTCGGCGGGCGCGCCTTCCCCCTCCCGCAGCGGCCCGAGCAGGTGGTGCAGCGCGGCGAAGGCGGCGCGATGGTCGGCGGTCAGCTCGAGCGGCGAGGGACACAGCAGGAGATCGGGGCGCTGGGTGAGCAGGGCGCGCCGGATTCCCTGCGTGGCCGCCGCGAGGTGGTGCTCGAGGGCGCCGTCGGGGAGGCCGAGGTGGTCGCTGCCGGCAAGGCCGAGGACAGCGGCCGCCCGCGCCGCCTCTTTGCGCCGCCGCGCCCGGTAGGCGTCGCGGTCCTCCACCTCTTCTGCGCCGCCGCCGCCGTCGGTCAGGAAGAGGACGCGCACCGCCGCGCCGCCGGCCGCGAGCTGGGCCAGCAGGCCGCCGCACCCGAGGACCTCGTCGTCATAGTGCGGCGCCACCGCCAGGGCGGAGGCGGCGCTCACCCGCTCGGTCCGGCCCGGCAGCGGCGGCGCTTTCACTGGATATACCCCAGGTTGCGCAGCCGGCGCAGGGTCTCGGCATCGGCCTCGGTGCGCCGCTCGGCCTCGCCCGAGGTGTCGTGGATCCACAGCCGGAGCACTGCCGGTTCGCCCGCGCCCTGGGCACCCGGCCACTGGCGGGCGAGCAGCGCCGCCGGCGCGACGGCGCCGCCGCTGTAGCTCGCTGCAGCTCCGATGCGCACCCGCTCGGGCGGCAGCGGCCGGCCGTCGAGCTCGGCCTCGATGCGTTCGAGGCGGCCGCAGTCGCCCTCGATGCGCAGCCCCTTGGTAACGACATCGCCCACCAGCTCGAAGCGCAGCCGGCCGGCGCTCGCCTCGACCCGGTCGCGCGGCCCCAGGAAATAGGGCGACCAGCCGCGCGGCGGGCGCTCGAACACCAGGCTGCCACGCAGATGGGCGCCGGGCGCCAGGCCGTCGCCGAGCAGCCAGAGGCCGGGCAGCGCACGGTCGAGGCGGCGGTCGATCACCGTCTCGAGCAGGGCCAGGCGAGCCTGGATCGCGGGCCCCGGCGCGGCGGCAGACGGGGCGGGATTGGCACCCTCCAATAAATTGCGGCGCTCGCCGGGATCGCGTGCCAGATCGTAGAGCTCGACGCGCGCCAGACGGCCGAGATCGTGCCGCCAAAGATAGGACTGCAGCTCGTCCTTCGGAGCGAACGGCTCCTCGCGGTTGAACAGGATGAGCTTGTGGTTGCCGAGCACCGCCGCGGCGCGCAGCGGCCCGCCGCTCAAGCCCTCGATGAAGGCGGGCCGCGGGCGCAGCGGCGCGCGCCCGGTCAGGGCCGGCAAGAGGTCGATCCCCTCGCCCTCCGGCTCGGCGGCGCCGGCTGCCGCCCCGCCGGCACCGGCGGCATCGAGCAGCGTGGGCAGGAGATCGAGCAGCCGGACGGTGCCGTGCAGCCGCTGGCGCGCCGGGATCTGGCCGTCCCAGCGCATGATCAGCGGCACATGGACCTGCTCGTCGTAGAGGGTCTGCCCATGTTTCCAGCCGGCGTGGTCATCGAGCTCCTCGCCGTGGTCGGAGGTGAAGACGAAGAGGGTGTTGGCGGCAACCTCCGGCCTGATGCGGCCGAGCAGCTGGCCGATGAACCTGTCGGCGTAGTGGACCTCGCTGTCGTAGAGGGCGTTGAGGTGGGCGAGGTCGCGCTCCGGGTCATCCAGGCGGATCTTGCCGCTGTAGATGCCGTGCACCCAGTTGCCGGCCACCCGCCCGGAGTAGCTGGTCTCGAACGGCGAGAGATTGCCCACCACCTCCGGGTTGTCGTAGGGGTCGTGCGGATCGATGTAGTGCACATAGAGGAAGAAGCGGCGGTCCTGGTGGGCCTCGACCCAGGGGATGGCGTGGCGGTTGAGCTCGTCGGCGTGCTTGCCGATCCAGTCGATGTCGGCCGGCGGCGCGAAAAAGGTGCGGAACCCGCGCTCGAAGCCGGCGCCCACGTGCAGGGTGGGATTGGCGAGGAAGCCGCCGGTTTCATACCCGAGCCGGCGCAGCCGCTCGGCCAGCGGCGCCACGCCGGCCGGGATGCCGTAGGTCGCGAGGTCGCTGCCCAGCAGCTCGCCGGGGTAGCGCCCGGTCATGAAGGAGACGACCGATGGCAGGGTCCAGGGCGCCTGGCTGTAGGCCTCCTCGACCACCGTACCTGGCACGGCGAGGCGGTGGGCGATTTCGGGGCTGGTGTCGCGGCCGTACCCGTAGGGGGTGAGGCGGTCCCGGCGCAAGGTGTCGACCACGATGAAGACGATGTTCGGCGGCGAGCGGCGGGCGGCCGACGACAATCCATTTGCCGCCGCCGCGGGGGCGGCGGCTTCGTCAGACGCCGCCGCTGCGGCTTTACCGTCTTCCCGTCCGGTGGTCACCGCGACCGGCCCCCAGGCCACCAGATTGGCGCCGCGCCGCGCCACCGGCAGACCCGCCAGGAAGGCGGAGAACTCCAGGGTCACCTGCCGTCCGGCATAGCGGCCGAGGTCGGCGGAGAGGTCGAGCCAGCGCGGGTCGGCGCGTTCGCGCGACGCCGCCACCTGGACGATCTCGCGCTCGCGGCCGCGCCGCACCGCGACCGCCAGCTCGACGCGGCGCACCGCCTGCCAGGCGGCGGGAAGGATCTGGGCGCCGGCGTGCAGCTCAGCGCCGGGCGGCAGGACGCCGCTCCAGCTCCAGGGAGCGGGAGCGGTGAGGACGACGGGACGCAGCTCGTGATCGACCTCGAGGTCGGCGAGCGCCGGCCGCGCCGCAAACCGCAGCGGCCCGCGCCCGCCCGACCCGCCGACCGCGTACTGACCGGCCTCCACCAGCGGCCGCAACAGAAAGCCGGCCGGCGGGGCGCCGCGGCAGCCAGCCAGCAGCGCAGTGAGCGCGATGCAGGCCGCGGCCACAAGCACACTCGCGCGGCCCTCAACGAGCAACCCACAGGGCGTGGGAGGCCGCAGCTCCCGCCTGTTGCGGCACTCCCTGCAGGTCGGAGTCCTGTCCCGCCCGGAGCCGACGCAGGGAACAAACCCCGCCCGGCGAGTCGCCGGTGCGGGGTCGCTACGGCTGCCGATTGGCGTTCTCCCTGCCCCACGCCGGCCACTGCCGACGCCCGCCGCGGCAGCCGTAGCGACCCCCGCCGGCGGCGCGCCCGGCCACACGCCCTCCCGCAGCGGTCTCCGGGCAAGGCCAGGACGGAGGGGGCTCACACCCTTCTCAAGCCAGGTCATAGTCGCCCATGGCGTAGTAGAAGCCGGCGGCGGCCGCAGCCGGGTTCACGACGCCGGCACGGCGGCGGCAGCCGAGGAAACGGCGCTCGCCGCTGGGCCGCAGCCCGAGGACCGCAAGCAGATGCGAGGAGTCGCGGGGCGGCGGCCAGAAGCGCCAGGACTGGAAGCCGGCGGCACGCAGGTCGGCCGCCACGGCGAGCATCGAAGGGTACCACTCGCCCGGCGGCGGAAGCCAGAGCTCGGTCGCCCAGGCCTCCTGGTTGACGAACGCGAAAACGGCCAGCCCTTCGGCGGGACCGGCGGCAGAGAAGAGACGGTAGAAGCGATAGTAGCGGACCGGCCGGGCGCAATATCGCCAGTTGAGGAAAGCCGCCGTGCGCCGCACCCCGAAGACGCCGCAGCTCTCCCAGACCGCCTCCGCCCAGCCGCCGCACGAGTCGCCGGACTCGATGCGCGCCGCCGCCGGCGGCGGGCCGGCCGGCAGCGCTCCCGCGAGCGGCTCGAGGGTGGCGAGCGGGTGATAGCCGAAAACCCTCTCACCCAGCCGGAAATGGCGATCGCTGGGAAAACCGAAAATCCAGGGCGCGTCGTCCGCTCCGGGCAGATCGGTCAGCAGCCGCCGCCCCAACGCCACCAGCGGCGGACGGAGGCCGCCGCGCCCTCCTCCCAGCCCGTTCCGGCCGCCGCCGGCGGCGCCGGCGAAGTCCACCAGCTGCCAGATCCCCCCTTGCCCGCCCTGCCAGCAGGCCGGCAGGCGCAGCGCCCCGGCGTGAGCCAGCACGCGGCCGCCGCCGTCGACCGCGACCAGGCTGCGTCCTTCGCCCGGCAGCAGGCGGTACTTCCAGCGCCACTCCGCGCCGCTCGCCGGATAGCCGAAGCATGCCTGCCAGAGATCAGACAGCGCTGACAGATCCTCCTCGCGCGTCGGCCGCAGCTCAATCACCGCGCCCTCCCCGGCGGGCCACCATCAGGCCTCCGCACCCGAGCATGCCGAGCAGCGAAAGGAGCGCGCCGGCGGCCAGGCCCGGGGGCCGGTAGCGGAGATCGAGCCGGCCGCCTCCCGGGCCGAGGCGCACCCCCAGCAGCGCACCGCCCGCCGCCTCGACCGGCAGCTCCCGCCCGTCCCCGCGCGCCCTCCAGCCCCGTTCCCAGCTCTCGGCAATCACCAGCAGCCCAGGCCCGGTCGCCTGCCAGTCGATCTGCCAGCGGCCGGGCTCGCGGCGCGCGACCGCCAGGGCGGCCGCCGACTGGGCCGCGATCCACCTCACCATGGGAAGCGCGGAGGGGCGCTCGTAGATCCGCGCATCGCCGCCCTGGTAGGCGAGCTTCCAGTCGGGCTCGGCCGGCGCCTGCGCCGGGCCGGCGACCACCCAGCGCACGGCAAGCCGGTCGAGCCACGGGTCGCGCCAGCGCGCGATCGGCTGGAAGTAGACCGGGTCGCCGGCGGCGAAGGCGCCGTAGACCCTCTCGTAGCGCGCCAGCTTCACTGGGTCGTCGCCGCGCGGGTCGTAGAGGCCATAGACCAGTGCGGCGTTGGGCCGCAGCGCTTCGCCGATCCCGGCCACCCTCTCGGGCTGCTGGGCGAGGAAGCGAATGGCTCCGGTCGAAGGGTAGAGCCGCGGCAGCGGCAGGCCGGGATTGATGCCGCCATGGGCGCACAGCAGGTCGCCGAGCACGAGCGCCGGCAATAGCGGATAGAGCGACCCGCGGCGAGATGGCGGGACGCGGAGCGCCGCCGCCGCGGCGAGCGCCGCCGTTACGGCAGCGGCGGTCCAGCAGGCCTGCGTGACGAGCGTCGCGTGTGCCGCCCAGGCCCCGCGCAGCTCGAGCCAGGCGGCGGCGAGCAGCGCCAGGACCGCGGCTGCGCCGGCGAGGGCGCCCCGCCCCCGCCCGGCCAGCCAGGCGTCGCAGCCGGCGCCGGCCAGCAGCGCGAGCGCCAGCTCGACGGCAAACAATAGCCGGTGCGGTGCCGCCCGCCCCAGGACCGGCACCGCGGCCAGCAGATCGCGCACTCCCGGCCAGTGATAAGCGGCCGCGAACGAGAAGGCGGCCACCGCCAACAGGGCGAGCCAGCGGCGGTCGAGCCCCAGGCGGCCGCGCGAGGTGTCGGCGAGGGGTTCGCGGAGGCGCGCCAGCCCGGCGGCGGCGAGCGGCAGGGCCAGCGCCCCGGCGTAGACGGCGGTGGCGGAGTAGTTGAAAGGGCCCCACCAGGTGCCGTGCGCCGGGTGCCCATAGAGCTCGGGCAACACCAGGCGAAGCGGCTGCTGCAACAGCAGAGCGAAGGGCGGCTCGCTTCCTCCAGTGCCGCTCTGCCAGCGGGCCGTCTCGGGCAGAGTCCGGGCGAGCGGCACGAGCTCGACCGCGGCCAGCGCCCCGGCAAGCAACCAGCCGCCGGCAAAGCGGAGCCAGGCGCCAAGCGGGGCGAGCGGCTTCGCCACTCCGCGCACCGCCAGGTAGAGCGCCGAGAGCAGCGCGGTGAAGGCTGCGGTCTCGGGGTGGCCGGCGAGCAGCTGCAGTCCGGCCGCCAGAGGCAGAGCGAGCCAGGGCGGGCGGCCGGCGGCGAGCCGCTCCACCGACCAGAATACCCACGGCACCAGCGCCAGGGCGCTGGCCATCGGGAAGAGCAGAAAGGAGACCAGCATTCCCGAGAGCGGGAAGACGAGTGCCGCGATCAGCGCCGCCGGCGGCGACAGGCCGAGCTCGCGCGCCAGCGCCCAGACGCCGCAGCCGCCCACCACCAGGCGCAGCCAGGGGAGAAGGATGAAACCGAATTGCAGCGGCAGGACAGCGAACAGCAGATGCAACGGAAACAGCGGCGCGGCCTGGCCGTTGCTCCAGAACGGCGCGCCCGAGAACTGGTGCGGATTCCAGAGCGGCAGGCGGCCGGCGCGCAGCTCGCGCCGCGTATGGAGCAGCCAGGGCTGGATCTGGAAGGTGACATCGCGCAACACCGGGTTGCCCGGCGCCGAAGGGAAGGCCGATCTCCACGGGGCCTGCTGGGCGAGGGCGGCGGCCGGGCTGGGGATTCCATCGGGCAGGGCGAGGGCCGGCAGCAGCAGGGCGATGCCGGCGATGCCCAGAGCCGCCCAGGCCACCCCCAGCTCGCGGCGCAGCCCGCCGGCCGGGCCGGCGGCGAGGCCGGCCAGCAGCCCCGCCAGGGCCAGCGCCACCAGCAGCGGCAGGACCGGATTCAGGCTCAACGGCCGCCCCGATGCCTGAGGCGCATCAGCATCAGGTCGCGAACCATGGCCAGCGGCGAGCGGATCGGGTCGACCCGGGAGTCGGGCGAGTTCGACCAGACCACCCCGACTTCGACGACCCGGTGGCCGCGCCGCCGCGCCAGCCAGATCAGCTCGACGTCGTAGGCGAAGCCGTCGACGGTCATCTCGGAGCAGAGGCTGCGGGCGGCATCGCCGCGGGCCAGCTTGAATCCGCACTGAGTGTCGCGCAGACCGCGCACTCCGAGCAGGCGGATGAGCAGGTTGAAGCTCTTGCCCATGAGCTCGCGGTAGAGCGGCTGGCGCTCGCGAATCAGCGCGTCGCGGGTGGCGCGGCTGCCAATCGCCATCACCGCCTCGCCGAGTCGGGGCTCGAGCTTCTCGATCTCCTCGATCGGCGTCGAGAAGTCGGCATCCGAGAGCAGGACGCGCGCGCCGCGGCTGGCGAGCACCCCGGTGCGGATCGCCGCGCCCTTGCCGCGGTTGCGCAGGTGGCGGATGACGCGTGCGCCCGCCTCCTCGGCCACCTCGGCGGTCGCGTCGCGGCTGCCGTCGTCGACCACCAGCAGCTCATAGGGCCGCTGCCGGCGCTCGAGGTAGTCGACGGCCCGCCGCAGAGAGGGTCCCAGCCTCGCCGCCTCGTTGTAGGCAGGGATCACCACCGAGAGCTCGATGCCCATTGGCGGATTCTATGCGCAGCCCCGACCGCGAACGGCGCTCCCATGCTCCGAAAGCTCCGACGGCTCCGACACCGCCAGGGACGCAGGTTGCAGCGCCCAGGAGGCAAGATCGCGCCCGGCGCCGTCGCTCAGCCAGAGCGCGAGCGGCGCCGCCGGCAGGCGCGACGAGAGCTCGGGCGCGAGCTGCCAGCGGCGGCCCGCGGTGACATCGAAGCGCTCGGCGGCGGCCGGGAAACCGGTCGGGTTGGGCGAGAGCTCGACCCACAGCGGCGGCGGCCAGGTCGAGAGATCGAGACCCTCCGGGCCGAAGGCGCCGGCACTCTTCGGGAAGAGCGGCGGCGCTCGCCGCGGCAGGCTGCGGTCGAGGAGCTCCAGCGCGGCGGCGAACCAGACGCCGTAGTGCAAGCGGCGGAAGCGGCGGGCCGAGAGCTCGAACCACTGGCGCGACCGCGGCTCGACCGCGGCGCTGCAGCCGTGCAGATGGACTGCCTCGGCGGCCGGTTGATAATAAGCGGCGAGTCCCCGCCGGCGCAGCCGCAGGAGCCAGTCGGTCTCCTCGAAGTAGAGCGGGAACCCCTCGTCGAAGCGGCCGACCCTATCCCAGGCCGCGCGGGTGAAGGCGAGCAGGCCGCCGGAGAGAGCGCAGCTCGGCAGCGGCGCTTCCGCCTGCCAGTGGCGGCGCGCGTGCTGGCGGCTGCGCCGGCGGGCCCGCGCCGCCCAGCGCGGGCTGCGCCCGGCGAGCCAGGCAAGCAGCTCGTCGCGCCGGCTCCGCCGCTCGGCCGGGGGGAGCAAGAATCGCCTGCCGCCGTCCCAGTAGAAACGCGGACCCGCGGCCGCCGCTCCCCTTTGCAGGCAGTCCACCAGCCCCGACACGCATCCGGGCAGGACGAAGACGTCGGGATTCATCACCAGGATCAGCTCGGCGCTCGTGCTCGCGACCCCGAGGTTGACGCCGCCGGCGTAGCCGAGGTTGCGGCCGGCGTCGAGCAGCGGGATGCCGAGACCGCGCAGCAGCTCCCGCCCGGGGGCGTCGCTGCCGTTGTCGATTAGCAGCCACTCGGCCTCGACATCGGTCCCATCGAGGTCGCGGCGCAGTGCAGCGACGGCCGACGCCGCAAGCTCAGGAGTGTGGTAGTGGACCAGGATCACCGCCAGGCGGGTCGCGGTGGGCATGGATTGATACAGATCGCGGAAGGGAGCTACGCCCACCTGCCCGCGCGGGCCGCCGGCGCCCCTTCGGCGGGCGCTGCCGGTGCCGCGCCCTCGGCCTCGGTGGCTTCCAGCAGCACGCCGTGCCACCGGTGATCGATGGCGACCACGCCAAAGGCATAGCCCTTGCCATGCACGCTGAAGGCCTGGCGCAGGACCAGCTGGTCGTAGATATGCAGTCCCTCTTCGCCGAGCAGGAAGACGTAGAGCGTGAAGTCTCCCTTGACCAGCGGCAGCTTGGCGATCGCGAGCCTCCTGCGGTAGCGGGTGGCGCCGGAGACGGGCGGCAGCCCGTCGAGGTGCGTGGCCAGTGCGCACACCTCGAGGCCGTCCAGGCGGTTGATGCCAACGCCGACATGGAAGGCGAGATTCGGGTCCTCGCTCTGCCACTCGATCTCGAGCTCCCACGGCTGCCCGGGGGCGTACACGGCGCACTCTCCCCCACCGCCCGGGTCGGCCGCGGCGGTGGCGGCGCCGCCAGCGAGCCGCGCGGCGATGATTTGAGCAGGTTGAGCAGGTTGAGCAGGTTGAGCAGGTTGAGCAGGCTGGGCCGGCTGCTCGGGCTTTGCCGGCTCCACGTCCGCCGCCGCTGCCGGCCCCTTGGCGGTCTTGCCGCCGGCCGGCGCCGCGGCGCCTCCCGAGCTGCCCTTGGTCAGCAGGAAGCTCTCATAGGCGCGCACCACCTCCGAGACCGGCCCCAGCGCCTCGGCCCGCCCGCGGCGCAGCCACAGCGCGCGCTGGCAGAAGGCCGAGGCGTAGTACATGGCGTGCGAGCAGAAGAGGAGCGTGCCGCCGGCACCGACGAACTGCAGCAGCCGGTCCATGCATTTCTTCTGGAAATAACCGTCGCCGACCGACAAGGCCTCGTCGATGATCAACACGTCGGGTTCGACCTGGGTGGCGATCGAGAAGCCGAGACGCATCGCCATGCCGGTCGAGTAACACTTCACAGGTTGGTCTATGAACTCGCCGAGCTCGCTCCAGTCGACGATGGCGGGCATCTTCTGCCGCAGCTCCGCTTCGCCGAGGCCGAGCATTGCGGCATTGAGGACGATGTTCTGGCGACCGGTGAACTCGGGATGGAAGCCGGAGCCCAGCTCGAGGATCGAGGCGACCTTGCCGTGCACTGCCAGTGTGCCTCCCGACGGTGCGCAGATGCCGGCGAGGATCTTCAGCAGGGTGCTCTTGCCGGCGCCGTTTTCGCCGATGATGGCCAGCCCCTCGCCCCGCGCCAGGGTGAAGCTGACCTGGTCGAGGGCGCGGAACTCCCGGTGCCGCGGACGCCGGGTCACCGCCTCGCGCAGCCGGTCCCAGGGAGTCGAGTAGACCTTGTAGATCTTGGAGAGCTGGCTGATCGCAACCGCAGGCTCTGGCATCCGCCTCCGATTCTACAGCGGCCTGGGTTGGAACATGATCAGCTCAACGTGCTGCTCCCCTCACGTACGCCGGCGCGCCGGTGCTGACGCTGAGCACCTGGGCCGCGGCGAGCGCCTTGCCGCCGTTGACCACCACCTGGACCGTGAACCCACCTTGCACTCCCGCCGCCGGAATCGGGTGCTGCGCCGGCAGGAACTGCCGCAGGCGGCCGGGAGCGAGCTGGACGCCCTTGACCGTGCCCAGCACGCTGCCGTCGAGCGCTCTGTAGACCAGGTCATAGCTCGCGATATCGGAAGAGCTCGGGTTGAACACCCACAGCGTCGTCAGGTGGTCATTGTCCTGGCGCAGCCCCACCAGGTAGTGCGACTGGCCCGGCGACGCCGCGTCGGCATCGGAGAACGGCTGCATCGTCTGGCCATAGGTGTTGGCCAGCGAGGCCGTGCTGTTGTAGCTCTCGGCCTGCACGACCGGGAAGACGCCGTTGGGCGAGGTGCTGCTGACCGTGATCACCCCGACCACGTTGCCGAGGCTCCATTCCGAGCTGATGGCATTGACCAGGCGGTGGGTCTCGCCCGGGGCGAGCGTCAGCGCCACGCTAGGGGTCGTCTGGCCCGCCACGCCGAGCCGGGTGAAGGTCAGATTGGCGGTCGCCGGCTGGTCGCCCGTGTTGGCCAGCACGACGTCGCTCTGCCAGGCGCCGGTGGTGCTGAACGCCCCCACGATGTAGAGCTTGGACAAGGTCGTCGGACCGGCCACCAGGAAGGAGGGATCGCCCGAGCCGAGCCGCAAGTTCTCGCCGTACGGGAAGAGCGTGGCGCTGCTCTTGTTCTCGACCGCGATCCGGTAGTCGCTGAGGTTGGAAATGCCGAACAGGCTCTCCACGTCTCCGACCTGGAACTGCCGCTGCCCGAACGGGCTCAGCGTCAGGTCGCCCTGCGACTCGGCGACCTGCTTGCCGGTGCTGTCGAAGAAGCGCAGGTGATAGGACGCCGGGCTCGCCGTGGGATTGCTCACCCCGAAGTAGGCCAGACGGTCGTTGTCGTTCACCAGGCCGATCAGATGTTGCAGCGTGCTGGCGGGAGCGGCCTCGTTCGCAGCGCCCTGGTCCGGTGCGTTCGCTGTTTCAGATGTTGCCCCAGATGTGGCAGCCGCCTTGATCGCCAGCCCGGGAATGGTCTGGCCAAACTGGCCGCCGTCGGTGCGTACCACCGTGTTGAACGAGGTGATCACCGGCAACGGATCGCTCGCCTTCACCGTCACGGTGACGAATCCAGAAATGTTGTCGCGGTTGAACAGCCCTTGCAGGACGTTCGGAGCGTAGAGCGTCGCGCTCGGCGCGATGGTCTGAGTCGACGACGGCGGATTGCTCTCCGGCGTGCCGCGCTTCAAGAACGTCAAAGTGACGTCGACCGGGGTGGCGCTCGGGTTGAACAGGTAGAGGTCGGTCGACTGCACCAGCGCGCCCCGCGACTGTGCGATCCAGGGCAGGACCTCGCTCTGGAACTTCGGCGGCGGCGGACCCGCGATCTGGAAGTTCTTGCTCACCGAGCCGCTGGTGAAACCGGTCGCCGCGACGCTCAGCGTGACCGTGTAGTTGCCGGGCTGCGTCCAGACGTGATCGATCTGCGCGCCGCTGCCGTTGGTCTGGTCGCCGAAATCCCAGCTGAAGCTGGTGGCGTTCTGGGCCGTCCCGTGAAGCGTCACCACCTGGCCGGTGGTGGCCGTGCAGAAGGTGAAGCTGAACTGAAGCGTGCAGGTCGCATTGTCGGCGGTGAAGTCGGGATTCAGCGGCGGCGGCGGCGGCGGGGTGTTGGCCAGCACGGTCACGGTCTGCGCCACTTCGCTGATGCAGGTGCCGAGCATGCAGCCGGTGCCGTTCCCCGGCTTCGACACGTCGAGCTTGACCGTGTAGTTGCCGGCGGCGGCGTAGACGTGGCTCGCCGTCGTGCCGGTGCCGCTCGCGCCATCGCCGAAGTACCAGTTGTAGCCCGTGGGAGCGCCGGTCGAAGACGAGCCGTCGAAGTTGACCGTGTCGCCGGCCTTCGGCGCCGCCGGCGAGAAGGTGAATGCGGCCTGCAGTGGACTGCCGCCCGGGTTTCCGCCCGTCGAGATCGCCACCGATGCGAAGCCGGTGGCCGAACCGCAGCCGCTATTGGTCGCGCTCAGGTTGTAGTTGCCGGCCGTCGCCCAGGAAACCGCGATCGACGAGGCGGTCGAGGAGCCGGCGATGGTGCCGCCCGAGGTGCTCCAGCTCCACGCCGCGGCCGGCGTGCAGTTCGACGCGACCGCGGTATAGGTCAGGCTCTGACCGGGCGTGCCGCTGACCGGACCGCTGATCGCGATCGTCGGACTGGGCGGCGGCGGCGGCGGCGGCCCGGCCGAACCGATGACGAGCAAGGGGTGGACGTACATTGCCGACTCGCTGGCGCCGCGGCGCACCCGCAGCACCGGGTAGTAGACCCCTTGCGCGACGTAGGTGAACGAGGTCACCGGCGACGTGTGGTTCGCGTCGGTGAAGTTGCCCGGACCACCCGGATTGGTATTGGTCCAGTCGTAGTCCCAGAACGTCGCGCCGGTCGAGCTGTCGTTGAACGTGACCACCTGGCCGACGGTGAACGAGCAGGGCGCGAACGAGCACTGGGCCTGGAACAGCGCCGTCAGCGGCGTGGTCACGGCAACCGGCACGGTCAGGGCGCCGCTCGTCACCCCCGCCGGGTTGGAGACGCAGTTGCGCACCTTGACCGTCACCTTGTATCCGGGGCTGGTGTTGACCGCGGTGTAGGTGTGGCTCGGATTCGGTCCCAGGCTCGGATCGTTGGTCCAGCCGCTGTAGCCGTCGCTGGCCGGCCCGCCTCCCGGGTTGTCGCCGAAGTTCCAGTTCCACTCCGTCGCTCCGGCGGCAACGACATGGAACTGCACGGTGGCGGAGGTGAACGGATCATCGACCGGCGCGAAGGTCGCCGGCAGCGCCGGCAGCGAGCCGAGGTTGACCTGGACATTGGCGGATGCCGATCCGGAGCCGTTGCTGAGCAGCAGCGTCACCGCGTAGCTCCCCGCCCCGGCCGCGGTGGCCTTGGTGTCCCAGATGAACGGATTGGGGGTCGGCGAGGTGCCAAGGTTCTGCGCCATGCTCGCCTGATTCAAGGCTGACCAGCCATAGGTCAGCGTCGGCGCGCCCGACACACCTTTGGCCGTCAGGGTCACCGGCTGGCACTGCAGCGGACTCGCGGGCGAGACGCCGATGCCGCCCACCGCCGGCTTGGGATCGAGCACCGTCAGGGTCTGGCTCGCCGTGTTGCTCCCCTGGTCGTTCTTGGCGGTCAGCGAGACCGTCTTGGTGCCCTTGGCGGCGAAAGTCACCCCGCTCGGACTCTGCACCGTCGAGGCGGCCGGACTGCCGTCCGGGCTGAAGCTCCAGCTCCACAGCTTCGGCAGGCCGCTCGAGGTGTCGGTGAAGGAGACCGGCGTGCCTGGGTAGATCTGCGACGGGCTGTAGTTGAAGCTGGCGGTGGGGATCGTCGCGCCGACGTGCTGGTGCACGTCGAGGACCGCGAAGGCGGCACGGTAGAAGTAGCTCCCGCCATCGAACTTGCCTTGGTACGGCGCGATGTAGTTGAAGCCGGTCGGGTTTGCGCGGTAGTACCATCCCCAGTAGCCGGAGGGGTTGAACGTGCCCTTGCCGGCACAGCCCCTGGGGTTGCTGGCGTCGACGCTCGTGGAGGTCTGGTCCAGGGGACAGGTCGGGTCGGACACGTCGAGCAGCCATTCGCGCTGTGCCGTGGGAGCCGTGCAGCGCTCGGCCGACCCGAGGTACAGGTAGGGGGTACCGCCGCTGCGCGAAAAGCTTATCGTGTACGCGGCATCGCCGGCGGAGTCGTTGAAGACCCCGGAGAAGACCTGCGGCGCGGTGGCGTCGCCGGCCGCGCCGCAGCTGTTCTTGGTGATGCAGCTGACGTCGTAGATGTAGAGCGATGGCAGGATGATCGTGGAAATGCGGGAGCTGACCCGCGCCGCCAGGTAGTACTTGCCGCTGGCGTTGTCTTTCCACATGGTGACGCCGTCGACGTTCAGGCTCTTCAGCCCACTCAATCTGAGCTGCGGACTCGTAACGTTGGAGACGTCCCAGAGAATGAAGCCGCCGTTGCCCGAGCTTCCCACCAGGTAGTTGTCGGCGCCGCCGAGAGGACCATAGGGACCGGTGCCGATCAGTCCCGCGTAGACGCCGAGACAGTCCGTCCCCACCGTCTGTTCGGTGCAGGTCAGCTGCTGGGCGGCGCTCATGTTGAAGGCGTTGATGCCGGAAATCTGGCCCGGCGCGAAGGCATAGGCTGTGTTGTTGATGTTGGCGGCGTAGAGCGCACTGTTATTCTCATTCGGGTTCTGATAAGCCACTCTGGGCTGGGTCTTGTTGCTGGTGTCGATGATCGCGAGGCCGACGCCCCCGGTGCCGACGAAGGCGGCCACGCCGTCGTTGCCCGGCGCCATGGCGAGGTTCTCTCCCGGATACTTGTTCTCGGGACGAACGTTGAAGAACGGAAACTGGTTGTAGTTCAGGGTGCCGACCTGCGCCGGCGAGCCGGGGTTGGTATGGATGTCCCAGACCTGGACCTGGTAGTCGCCGCCGGTGAAGAGATAGCCGTTGACGATCTCGAGGGCGCGGTAGAAGTTGTGGGTGAAATACAGCGGACTGCTGCCCTCGTCGTTGAAGGTGCTCCGGTCGCGTTCCCCGGGCAGCGGGCTCGGGTCGACAGGCTTCATGTTGCCCCAGAAGCTCGGCGGCACCGGAGTCACCGGCCCGCCGCAAGCGATGTAGCCGCAGCCGCTATGGTCGCAGACCTGGGCCGCCGCTGGGCGCGCGAGGCCCGGCACCAGGACTGCCGACAGAACCAGAAGGAGTGCGCCGGCCCGGGCGAGGTTCCGGATGCGAGGAGTTGTCGTCGCGAAATGATCCAGTCTATCCATGATGTCGAGCTCCTCCCGGTGTGATCCGAGGCTGTGGCAAAGACCTGATGGAACTACGCGGATTAGGGCGGTTGCCGGCCCTGGGTCCGAATTCGCCAATCGCAATGCATCGATCGTTGCGCATCCTATTTCTTGCTAGAACCCTGCCGTAGCCAGACCCCCGGCCTCCTACGCCGTGGACCGGGGCCTGAGATTTGAAGGGTCCTTCCAAGCTGATCCCCGCGCCCCGTTCGCCGGGCGAGCGAGGATCAGGTTGCAAGCGCCGACCGGTGTTCGGCGATGGTCGGCGATAGAGGGCGGTGAGCCCGCCGCTCGCACAGGGTGCGAACGGCGGACCCACCAGGGCCTAGGGACTAAGGAACGAAGTGGTTGGCAGCGCAGGCGCTGTCAAGCCGGATCGCGTCGATGCCGACCGCGAAGTGGCCGTTCGAGGCGAGCGTCGAGACGACGTAAGCCTGGGCCGCTGCGGGGTCGACCGGCGGCCTGGTGGAAGCGCACGCCACGGTCGTGTTGAGGTCGAGGAAGAGCCAGCCGAAGTTGAATGGCACCGGGAAGCTGGCGCCGTTGACCACGGTGCGCTGCGTCTCGGCCGGGAACGGAATCAGGGTGGTCCCCGGCGGCTGCGGCGAGATCGGCTGCACCGACGGCGTGAAGGGGTTCTCCTGCTCGTCGAAGATGACGATCCCTTCCTGGCCCAGCGGGTACCAGCAGGGACGAACGCCTGGATTGACCGGGCAGGCGAACGGGGCTTGGTTGACCTTCGAGTCGCGCCAAACCAGCAGCGAGGTGCCGCCGCTGAAGGTGCCACCGTTCAAGTAGCGGGTGGCGAAGGTGGTGGCCAGCGGCTCACGGTTGTCGATGGCGGTGAAGAAGTTGGGGGGGCCTCCGGTGTAACGGCCATAGAAGGTGTAGCGGCCCGAGGTCGTGACGTTCGGATCGGCGCCGTAGACTCCAAACGCGAAGTTGTTGCCGCCACCGGAACCAGTGCTGATAGCCGCCTCGATGTGCACCAGGTCGCTGCCCTGGGCGAAGTTCTGCGCCGCGTTGACGATCACCCAGTCGCCCCAGAGGAGGTTCTGGTTGGTCGCGTCGCCAGTGCCGCCGGCGGCGAAGTAACCGAGGTCGCCCGGCGAGCGCAGGGTACAGTTGTTGACCGTGTCGATCGTGATGTAGCCGCGCGCGATGTTGTCGCCCAAGGCCTGGCCGAAGCACAGGCCGCCGAAGAGCGCGTCGGCCTTGCCGGTCAGCGACTGTTGCAGATGGGCGACAAAGGCCGCGCTCAGGGTTGGCGGCGGCAGCACAGCCCCGCAGTTTCCGTCGGCGCCCGTCAGGACCGCCGACTCAAACGATTTCGGACCCGTCGGGCTGAGCACCGGGGCGCCTTGATCGGCCGTCTTCGTCTGCGGCAGGAGGCCGCTGATGAGGATGTCGCGCATGTTGATCGTCTGCACGTCAAAGCCGGTCAGGTAGACGTCGAAGTCGAGCACCACCACCGAAAGGTCGGACCAGACGGTGACGTGGGTCAAGACCTCGATCTGCGAGGCGTTGTTGATGGAGAACAGGGTGGTGAGCCCGTTCGGGTTGCTGAGGTCCACCTCGAAGTAGGGCAGCAGCAGAGTCGCCGCCGGCACCTGATCGATGGTGCAGATAACTGCAGAAGCCTGGCCGCTCAAGGCCAGCAGGCCCACGAGAGCGAGGCTCAGTGCGATTTTCTTCATGAAGACAATCTCCTTGAGTTGATGTTGCTTGGCTCGCGCAAGCGCAGCCAAGCAAGCGTCAGTGTTGCTGCGTACTGCACTGCAACTCTCCACTCTCCTCGAAAAGAACATCACCTCCCGTTCAAGGTCTTGTGTATCCCAAGCTAAATCTTATCAATGAGTTACGCCAAGCGGCCCAACGGAGGCTGCCGCACCCAGCGCTGTTCCCTTTGTCGTCACCGGAGGGGTCCCCAGACTCCCTGACCTCCTCCAAGCAAGTTTTATGCTTTCGCACTATAGATGCCATCTCCCCGCTTGTCAAGGGGCAACCGGCGCCGGCCGGCGGCTGCGCCGGCTATGCCGCCGGAAATCGGCGGCACGGTCAAGGTGGCGTCTTCGCACCTCTTGACGCGGGGGCCGCGGGCTGCGCCGCGACGGCATGCCAGGCCCGCAGCGCACCCTGGGAAGTGCAGACGCCGGGAGCGTTCATCGGCGAAGGCTCGCCGGCAAAAGCCGCCACGATCTCGTCTTTGCCGTCGCCATCGAGGTCCGCCATCTGCACGTGCGACCCCCTGCAGCCCCCTTCATTGGCCGGGATGACCGAAGCGTCGCGGGTGAAGAACCCCTTGCCGTCGCCGAGGAAGACCCAGGTCTCGCCGTCGCCGGTGAGGGCCACGAGGTCGAGGTTGTGGTCGCCGTCGAGGTCGCCGACCCCGAGCGCCGTCACCCCCCGGCGTCCCTCCTCGGCGGCGAGGGTGCGGCGCTCCCACTTGCCGCCCGGGCGCGAGTAGAAGATGTCGATGCCGGTGCGCCAGACCCCGAGCTCGAAGCTCATGTAACCGACCGCCACGTCGCAGCGTCCGTCGTGGTCGAAGTCGCCGGCCGCGACCGCGCGGACGTAGGCGTTGGGGCGGATGTCGAGCTGGACAGTGTCCCAGCCGCCGTCGGCCCGCGGCAGGTGGACCAGGTCGCCGCGGCCCATCGCCGAGCTGGAGGTGACGAAGCCGGGCCGGCCATCGCCGTTGAAGTCGCCCACCGCGATCGCGTCACCGAAAACCTGTGCGCCACCGGTGCCCTGGTCCTTGCGCTTCCAGCTGCCGTCACCCTGATTGAGGTAGATCGCCGAGCCGAAAGCTTGCGACCCGGACACTGCCCCGCCCTGGCCGCGCGCGTTGGCAACGGCCATGCGCGGCCCCTCGCCCAGGGCGACGATGTCAGGAAGCCGGTCGCCGTTCCACTTGAGGGTGGTGACCGCCCGCGAGGAGAAGCCGCCGCCGTCGCCGCCGCGCCCGGGCCGCTGGAAATCGAGCCCCTTGTCCCAGTGCGTGAAATTCCCCTTGCCGTTGCCGAGCAGGGCGGTGAAGCCCTTGAGGTGAATGGCCAGGACCATGTCCGGGTGGCCGTCGCCGTTGAGATCGGCGACCGCCACGTCGCCATAGTCATAAGGAAAGCTCGGGTAGTGCGCTTCCTGCCAAAGCCGCCAGTTTCCCTGGCCGTCGCCGAGGAAGATCACCGGACCCGAGAACCCTTTGCGCGCCGGGCCATGGACGATGTCGAGATGGCCGTCCTCGTTCATGTCGGCGATGTCGAAGCCGTCGCGCCACTGCCCGGAGTGGGGCAGGCCCTTGCCGAAGTCGGTGAAGTCGAGGCGGTGGCTGGCCGGCGTCTCGACCTTGTAGGTCGCGGCCGCCTGTTCAAGCTCGGCGGCGCTCGGCGTCTTGGGGTTGGAGTTCGGACCGACAGCGCCGGGGTCGACCTTGTAGATCTTGTAGTAGAAGAAGCTCGCGTCTTCCCTGGCGACATCGAGCGAGATCCCGAAGTGAATGCGAACCCGTCCGTCGGCGAGGCGCCTGTAGTCGCCCTCCTTCTTCGGCCACTTGTCGAGGAAGTACTCCCGGCCCTGGTCGTCCTTCAACCACTTGCCATCCGGAGGCTGCAGCCCGACGGGCGGCGCCTGAGCGGGCGGGAGAGCGGCCGCGCTGCCGGGGTTGGCGGCGGCGCCGGCGCTGCCCTGGCCCTGAGAAGCTGGGGAGGAGGGCGAGGCGGAGGCGGCCGGTGCGGGCGGCGCGGACGGGACCGGGGCCTGAGCGGTATTCGCTGCCGGGGCTGCCGGGGCTGCCTGGGAGGCCGGAGGGGCCGCGGCATCGCCCTTGCCGGACGGGCCGCCATGAGGCGGCAGCGCGCAGCCGCTGGTTCCGAGGAAGCCGGCCGCGGCCAGCGACAAAAATGTTGCAAATCGCAGACTGTGCTTCACGATCACTTGCTCCTCCATTGCTCTGTGCTCGAGGTTCAATCGGGCAAGCGGCGGGTCCAGAACTGAGCGAAAGACCAGAGGCGCGGAAGCGCGCAATCGATCTGGCGCGCGGGTCCCGAACTGCGCTTCCGGCGCGCCGACCGCCTGCCAAGAGCCTCAGATCTCGTCCACGAAGGTGTTCTTGAGGCGGCGGAACAGCCAAGAGCCGGCGCATAGTACCACAACGGCGGTCGCGATCAGGGAGGCGGTTCCGGGAACTAGCAGGAGCTCGCCGCCCAGAAACGCCTGGCGATAGAGCCCGACCAGCGGGGTCAAGGGGTTGAGCTCGATCCAGGAGCGCAGCGCCGGGGGCACCGCGCGCAGCGGGTAGACGATCGGGGTCAGGTAGAACCAGCCGGTGAAGATCATCCCGAGGAGCTGGGCGGTGTCGCGGAAGAAGACATGGACCGAGGCCACGAGCAGGCCGAGCCCCAGGGTGAGGAAGACCTGCAGCGGCAGGGCGAGCAGGAGGAGCGGCAGCCCACTCCACGCCAGATCGCCGGTAACCGCCAGGACGGCAAAGAAGATCACGCCGGCGATCGCCTCGTGCAGCAGGGCGGCAAGCACGACGGCCAGCACCAGCGCCTCGGCCGGGAAGCGCAGCTTCTTGACCAGGGTCGCGTTGTCGGTGATCGAGGTCGACGATCGCGACACCCCTTCCTGCACCGCCATCCAGGGGAGCAGGCCGCAGAAGAGAAAGGTCGCGAAGTGGCCGCGCGGCAGGCCGGCGCCTGCGATCCCCACCCTCATCACATACGAGAAGACAAAGGTAAACAGCGCCAGCAGCCAGAGCGGCTGGACGAAGGACCAGAAGAGGCCGAGCAGCGAGCCGGCATAGCGGCCCTGGAAGTCGCGCTTGACCAGCTCCTTGAGCAAGAAAAGGTGATGCCGCATGAGCCTCCGTCCCGATTCTCTTCTAGATAAGGATAGGCCAGATCGGCGTAGCCCTGCTTCCTGGAACGAAGGCGCGAAACCACCTTCCCACAGTGCGGGCCGCGCCCTCCGGGCAAATCTTCTAACCCCCTCGGACAAGCACAACGCGGGAAGTCCTGCCCCTCATGCGCAGTCTTCCAGTTTGGATCGGCCAGCCCGCCTCCACAAAGAACACCTCGCGGGGGTGGGGGGAGTCCTGCCCGTCCTGGGGAAGTCCGAGGTCCCCGCCCGCCGGTAGCGCCCTCTGCAGGGCACCTCACTCACTGCGATCCGGCCCTTGCAGACTTCCCCCGCCGCCGCCACGAAGCGGGTGCAGTGAGTGAGGTGCCCAGCAGAGGGCGCGGGCCCGTCCCAAACCTCAGTGCTTCCCCCCCGGGACGAGGCCAGGACGGAGGGGGCTTGCCAGCGCATTGACACGCCCGCGGGCCGGGGGTACTATCCTCCAAAACCATGGTCCTATGCCAAGCTGGCATAGAGCTTGGTCCGAGTCTTCATGTCATGAGCGTCGAGAAGATCCGTCAGGTCCAGCTGGTCGGGCGTAAGATCAGGCAGCTCCGCAAGGAGCACAAGCTCACTCAGGTCGAGCTCTCCTCGCGCCTCGGCATCCAGCAATCGGACCTCTCGCGCATGGAGCAAGGCGAGTATCGGGTGAGCCTGGATACGCTCTTCCGCATCCTCGCCGAGTTCCAGATGAGCATCGGCGAATTCTTCGAGGGAGTGGCCCAAGAGTCGATCAAGCCGCGCGACGTCCAGCTGGTGCAGGACTTCCATACCCTGCCGCGGGACGCGCAGCGCGAGGTCGAGGACTTCATCGCTTTCAAGCGCACCCAGGCGAAGTCCGAGGCGAGGAAGCCCGAGTAGCAGGCGAGCACGACCTGGACCGCATTGGAAACCTAAGAGGCCGAAGAAAGAAGCGGAGCCGGAGAAAGAGGTAGAATGAGGCGCCACGGAGCAGTTCCGGCACAGGGAGCAGGATGAGCGAGAGCGGGCACGACGAGGTCCGATTCGAGGAGCTGCGGAGTCAGGGAGAGTCCGCCGCCCTGGCGGGCCGCCTGGCCGAAGCGCGGGAGGTCTTCGAGGAAGGCCTGGCTTGTGCCCGGCGCATTGGCGACCCCAGACTCATCGACCTGGCGATCTGCAACCGGGCCTATGTCAACGTCGAGCTCAGCCAGAGTGCGAGCGATCTCCCCCAGCTGCGAGAGATCCTGCTGCGCAACGGCGACCCTTCGGCCTGCTGCCTGGCAGCCCGCCACCTCTCCAAAGCCTACGAGCTGCAGAAGAACTACAAGAAAAGCCTGTTCTATGCCCGCCTGATGCGGGACCGTGCCCAGCTCGTGGGACGCATCGACTGGCTGGCCTCGAGCCACAACCAGCTCGGCAACGCTTTCCTCGGCGACAGCTTCGTCGACAACGCTTGCCTCGAATACAAACGCGCTCTTGATCTGCTGCCGGTCCAACCCAACCTGCGGCGCGCCATCGCGCTCGACAACCTGGGCTACTGCCGCATCTTGCAAGGGCGTCCCGCCGAGGCCTATGCCCTGCTCTTCAAGAGTCTCAGGATGCTGCGTCATCTGCGTGCAGACTTCTTCTCCATCCTGCCTCACCTCGACTTGTCGTTCCTGCACCTCGAAGCGGGACGCTACACCTATGCGCGTAAGCACAGCCTGACCGCGCTGCGTTTGGCCGAAGCGAACGACCAGACCGATGCCATCAAGAACGCCCTCTACCTGCTAGGCGAGGTGGCCCACCTGGCCGGCGATGCGGACGGCGCGAACGAGTTCTTCCATCGCCTGCAACACCAGTTCTTCCCCGGCGCCTCCTACTTGCCCGCCCTTCTCGTAGCTGTTGACGTGCGCAGGCTCATCAACCTGCACGCCTGAGGTGAACCATGAGACCTGCCCGACACGGATTGATCCTCTCCCTGGCACTGGGGCTGGGGTGCCTCTCGGCGGCGGGATCGGCCCAGCAGCAGGACGTGGCGGTAGGGTCCAAGGGAGAGCTGTTCGCGGTTCGGGTTGGCACCTATGGCGACCTCTTCCCCACCGCGCCGGCCGCCGCCAATGGGCACGCACCGGGCGACCGGGTGCTGGCTCTCGATATCCTTCGTCCCGGCAACTCGCCGCAGCGCCTCCTGGTCCCGAACTGGGACGCTCCCGGCGCACCGAGCTCGGCATCGGTTCTCGTCGAGCGCAGCACGGGCGCCGTGTTCGTGGTCTGGAGAGCCGAGATCGACTTGAAGCCCGTGCTCTACCTGACGAGCTTCGATGGCGCCAACTGGTCCCAGCGCATTCAAGTCCTCGGCAATCCATGGGCCGCGAAGGGCGCGCCGCAGATCGCGGTGACGCACAACACCTACCGGGACGTGAGGGCCAATGGCTCGCCGATCACCCGCAACCGGACGATCATCCATATGGTCTGGGCGGAGCAGGACACGACGTCTTACGAGGCGTTCTACCGGCCGTTCATCATCGAAGATGGCTCTTATCTCGGTTGGGTCAGCGCGATCCGGCTGAAGGACCTCGACCCCAGTCCGCCGGTGACCTCGGCCGCGGTCTCGCCGGCGCTGGCCATGGCGCCGAGCATCCAGCCCGGCCGCGATCAGCGTACGGTCGTCGTCACCTTCGCCTCGCCGGAGTCCGGCAGGGTGATCTCGATGGAGATCGATGCCCTGCCCGAGGAGCTGCGGCATAGCGCCGACCAGGCGCGCGGCTCGATGGTCGACATAGGAAGAAAGATCTCCCTGAGCCAGGGCACTCGCGGGTTCTTCGCTGCCCAGGTGCGGAGCACGGTCATCTCCGCCGCCATCGCCTTCCACTATCAGGTGGCGCAGTCGCTGGCCGACCAGGTCGCCAGCTTCGTGGCGGCCTCGAGCACCGCCGATCTCGCAACGCTCGCCGACCAGACGCGGGATTTCTTGCTCAACATGGGCGCCAACTTCGCCGAGCGCGGGCTGAAGCTCGAAGCCGCGCAGGGCGACCCGGGTTCGTCGACCGCACCGGCGCCGAGTGCTGCCCAGATCATCGAGATGCAGCCGGTTCTGGACGCGTCGCCATCGACCCACGCGGCCCAGCTCTTCCAGTTCCGGCTCGCCTCCAGCCGCCCGGCGCCGGTCCTGCCTGCTACCCTTCCCGCGACCGCCGCCGGGGTGCAGCTCTATGCCTCTCGCACCGGCGCCGACATCCTGGTCGCCTGGCCCACCATGCCCGACGGCTCCTCCGTCTCCTACGAGGAAAGCACGGGGCTGGGGTGGAGCGAGCTGCGCCAGCTGCCGCTGGGCAGCGGCATCGACCTGCAACGCGCCCTGGGCATCCTCGCCCAGCACGTGCGCGACTGACGGTTGACACCCCCGCGGACGGGGCGCTAATATCCTCTAAACCCATTGCGCTATGCCGAGCAGGCATAGAACATAGGACCGCTTCGATCTGGAGTGCCTCAAGCCGCGGGGAAGACTGTCATGGCCATCGTCGAGAGGATCGGGCAGACCCAGCTGGTCGGACGCAAGATCCGCGAGCTGCGCAAGGAGCACAAGCTGACGCAGGTGGAGCTGTCGCTTCGCCTGGGCATCCAGCAGTCGGACCTCTCGCGGATGGAACAGGGCGAGTACCGGGTGAGCCTAGATACCCTGTTCCGCATCCTGGGCGAGTTCGAGATGACCATCGGCGAGTTCTTCGAAGGCGCGGCGCGGCAGCCGATCGAGCCGAGCGACGTCCAGCTGGTGCAGGAGATCAACGACCTGCCCCAAGAAGCCCAGCGCGAGGTCGAGGATTTCATCGCATTCAAGCGCAGCCAGGGCTGGAGCCGGAGCGGACTACCGGATTAAATGGGCTGGAGGGTTGCGGCCCCTGTGAAATGGGGAGGGAGTCGAGATGACGGCGAGCGGGGGTGGAGGTGGAGAGGGCAGCGTCTTCGAGGAGCTGCGGGATCGCACCCAGCAGGCGGTCGAATCCGGCCACCTGGCCGAGGCTGCGGCGCTGGCCGAAGAGGCGCTCGGCTGGGCCCGTCACCAGGGGTCTCAGAACCAGATCGACCAGGCGATCTGCAACCGGGCGGCGATCTCGATCGCCCTCGGGCAGGGGGAGGCCGAGCTGCCTGGCCTGCGCAAGATCCTGATGCGAGCGGGCAGCCCCGCCAACAGCTGGCTCGCGGCCTACAACATCGCCGTCTACTACTTCTACGCGAAGCTTTTCAAGAAGAGCCTTTTCTACGCCCGTATCGCGCGCGACCGCGCCAAGTTCCTGGGAGTCAGGGAATGGCTTGCCTCCAGCCACAACCAGCTGGGAGGCGCGCTGCTGAGCGTGAGCCGCATCCGCGAAGCCAGCGCCGAATACGAGCACGCCCTGGATCTCATGCCGCCCGAAAGGAGCCTCCGCCGCGCTCTGGTCTGCGACAACCTCGGCTACTGCCGGATTCTCCAGGGCCGCATCGAGGAGGGCTACGCGCTGCACTACGAATGCCAGGCAGTGTTGCGCCGCTGCGGAGCCAAGCACTATCAGGTGGTGCCGCGGCTGCACCTCTGCTATGCCCATCTCGAGACCGGCCGCTATCGCCATGCGCTCCGGCATGGCGCGGCCGCCCTCGAGCTGGCGCTGGAGTCGGGGTTCGCGGAGGGAGCGAAGAACGCCCTCTACCTGCTGGGCGAGGCCTCGATCTTGAGCGGCGACAGCCCGGCGGCGCACGCCTACTTCACCCGGCTGCAGCAGGAATTCTTCCCGTCCGCGAACTATCTCCCGAGCTTCTTGCTGACCGTCGACGTCCGCAAGCTGATCAATCTTCATGCATGAGGCCAACGAGATGAGAAAGCTTCGGATTTTCGGGTTGTTTTGGGGGTTGCTCTGGGCCATCGCGGCAGGCCTGCTCGCGCCGGCCGCGTTCGCCGAGCAGCGTGACGCGGCGGTCGGGGGTGGCGGCGAGCTCTATACCGTCCAGGCGGACCTGTTCGGGTCTCTCTTCCCGGGCCGCACCGACGTCGACCCGGCGACCCCGGTGCTGGCGCTCGACATTGCGCGCCCGGGAGGGCCGCCCCAGCGGCTGCTGGTCCCGGAAACCAACGGCACTTCCGTAGAGAGCTCGCCCTCGGTGGTGTTCGAGGACGCCACGAAGACCGTCTTTCTGCTCTGGGAGACCCGGGTCGATTCGACCACCTCGCTGCTCACCCTGGCCAGCTACGACGGCACCCGGTGGTCCGACCAGATCAAGATCCTGGGCAACACCGCGCTGGCCATCAAGACCTCGCCCCAGATGGTGCTCACCCGCGACTCCTACCTGGACGCCGCACCGGACGGGGTACCCTTTGCCCGAACGCGGACGGTGCTGCACGTGGTGTGGGCCGAGCAGTCGCCGAGCGGCCTCTACCAGGTCTTCTATTCGCCGGTAGTGCTGCAAGACGGCGTCTACCTTGGGACCAACCCGATCTACAACCTGAATTCCTTCGACCAGGGCCCGGCGTCGCCGGCAGCCGCGACCTCGCCGGGCCTGGCGCGCGCGCTGACCCTCCAGGGCGGCCAGGACGGACAGTCGGTCGTCGCGGCCTTCACCTCGCAGCTCACCAACCGGATGATGTCGGTCGCCGTCAACGTCCTGCCGCGGCAGCTGGGCATCTACGCCGACGTGATGCGCGCCAAGGCGATCGAGATCGGCAGCCGCGTCGGCTACCCCTCGAACCGCCAGACGATGGCCAATCAGCTCGGCGCCGCGGCGGTCAAGTATGGGGGCGCCTTTCAGCCGGAGGTGGTGCAGGCGGTCGTGGCGCGTGTCACCGCAACCGTTCTGAGAAGCGACGGCACCACCAGCCTGCAGGTCCTCGCCGAAGGCTTGCATTCGGTGATCATCGAGATCGGCGTCAGGCTCGGAGGGAGGGGTGTCCGCTACCCGTTCGCCAACTCGACTCCCGCCGCTCCCCCCGCGCCCTTCATCGCGGAGGTCGGCAGCGGGCTGATCGACGGCAATCCAGCGCCGACCCACCTGTTCTGCTTCCAGCTCGCGTTCACCTACCCCATTCCGGCCCTGGGGCTGGACGCCGGCGCCGTGGACGGTATCCAGATGTTCGTGTCGCCGGCGGCCGACAGCCTGATGCTCGCCTGGCAAAGCCGGCCTGCCGGTAGTGCCGGCGATGGCGGGAGCGCCGGCCCGGGTGCGGTCTCCTTCGCCACCACCAGAGGCGGCGACTGGACGCCGGTCTATCACCTGCAGCTCGGCGGCGGCATGGATGCCCAGCACGCCTATCGGGTGCTGGAACAGAAGGTGAGATAAAGCATCGATCGGATCGCTCCCCGCAACCCCTCGATCCCCTTCCCATCACTCCGGGGGAGAAGGGGACGCCCCCTCCCTTGGCGCACGGACCAGCTTCAAAGGGCCTCGAGCCTGAGCGCTTCGCCGGTCGGCCGGGTGTCCAGCACCCTGCCTCCCGCTTGGTGCAGGCGCTCGGCGATGGCCTGCTTCTTCTCCGGCGGACAGAGCAGCGCCACGCACCCTCCCCCGCCGGCGCCGCACGCCTTGCCGCCCCAGGCGCCCAGCGTGCCAGCGGCGTCGAGCAGGCGCTCGATCGAGGGGGTCGAGGCCCCCTCGGCCAGCTGGCGGCGGAATCTCCATTCGCGGGTCATGAGCGCGCCGACTCGGGCCAGGTCGCCGGCTTCGAGGGCGGCGCCGAGCTCGGTGGCCGCTCCGGAGATGCCGTCGAGCAGCCCCGCGGTGTGGCGGTCGCCGTCGAGATAGCTGCGGATGGCCTGCCAGTTCTGGCCGGCGGAGAAGTGGCTCTGACCCGAGTAGACGACGAGCAGGCTGGCCGCCAGCACGTCGAGCGAGACTTGCAGGCGCCGGACCCGCTCGCCGCCGGGAAGCTGGGCGATCTCGAGCGCGCCGCCGAGCAGCGCGGCGTAGTGGTCCTGCATGCCGGTGGGCAGGCGCATCAGCCTGGCCTCGAGGTCGCGCGCCAGGCGGGCCTTGGCCGCCGGCAGAGTAGGCGGCAGGTCGAAGGCCGCCTCGGCCGCCGCGATGAGCGCGACGGTCAGGGCGGAGCTCGCGCCGAGGCCCCCGCCGCGCGGCGAGCGACTCGCCAGCGAGGCGGTGAGCGGCGGCAGGTCGAGGGCTGCGGCGACCTGGCCGGCCAGACCCGCCTCCGGATGCGCAGCCAGCTCCGCCGGCGAGTCGGCGCGCACCGCGACATCGCCCTGCCGGACCAGGTAGCCGGCGGCGGCGGGAGCAATCTCGGCCGTCACTTCGAGGTCGAGCGCCACGTTCACGGTGCGGGCGTGCGGGATCATCACGCCGAGCGGCCAGATATCGAGCGTGCCGCCCGCCAGATCGACCCGGCACCAGGCGGTGGCGCGCATCGAGACGGCTGGCAAGGACGGGCTCAGCGGGCAGAGGCGGCCGAGGAGCCGGCGCCTCTGCCGAGGCGGGTGCGGGCGAGACGAGTCACAGCCGAGCGCGGCGCCGCCGGCGCCGCCAGCGCCGCGGAAAGATCGGGCAGATCGGGCAGGACGAGATCGGCCGAGACGACGCCCGCGGCCATGCTCGCGGTGAGGCGCTCGCGCCAGGAGTGGAACGAGGCCAGGCGTGCTTGCGGGATCGGCTCGTCCCGCACTCCCTTGAGCGAGAGCGGGTCGATCCATTCGCCGTGCACCTTGACCCGATAGTCCAGATGCGGACCGCTGGCGAGCCCGGTGGCGCCGGTGAAGGCGATGACGTTGCCCTGCCTGACGCGCGCCCCGGGGCGGATGCCGGCGGCGAAGCGGGAGAGATGGAGGTAGGCCGTCAGGTGGTCGCCGGCATGCTGGACCTTGACCACGTTGCCACCGCCGCCGTCCCAGCCGGCGAAGAGGACGACGCCGTTGGCGGTCGCCTCGACCGGCGTGCCGACCGGGGCCGCGTAGTCGACGCCGTGGTGGGGGCGGAATACGCCGAGCACCGGGTGGAGGCGGCTTGCGGAGAAGAGCGAGGTGATGCGCGAGTAGCGCAACGGCGAGCGCAGGAACATCTTGCGCAGCGGCCGTCCCTCGCCATCGTAGTAGACGCCCGCGTCGCCGAAGCGATAGGCCTCGTGCCGGCGCCCCTGGTTGGCGTAGGAGAGTCCGATCAGGTCGCCGACGGCATAGAGCTCGCCGTCCATCCGGCGCTCTTCATAGAGAATCTCGAACCGGTCCCCCTGCCGGAGGTCACGCGAGAAGTCGAGGTCCCACTGCAACGCGTCGGCCATGCGGATGGCGAGGACGCCGGGGCCGCCGGCTTGACGGATCGAGCCCTCGAGCGAGCCGTCGAGCACGCCGCGCAGGGCGCGCAGCTCGCGTGAGCGTTTGAAGGGCTGCCAATCTGCCGCCCAACGGCCGGCGTGGCGGGCCATCTCGAGGCGGCCTTTGCCGTCCAGGGTGAGCCTGAGGGAGGCGAGAGACGAATCGGGATTGAAGCAGGCCGAGAAATGGCTGCCGGCCTTGAGGGTGCGCGGATCGATCCTTGCCCCCAGCGCGCCGACGGCCTCGCGCGTCTGGTCGCCGTTGAGCCCGAGGTTGCGCAGTGTGTGCGCGATGGTCTCGCCGCGCCTGAACGCCATGTCGACCGGCACCATGGCCCGCCCGATCGGGGGAGAAGCCGCGGCCGGCAGGGTCGAGCGCTCGCTATGCCGGGGGAGCGAGACCAGCAGCGAGGGGGAACGGTTATAGGCGTCGAGCTTCTTGGTGCCAAGCAGGAGGGCAGCCGAGATGAGGATCAGACCGAGCGGGACCAGCAGCCGAAGCACATGGGGTCCCAGCTCGAGTCTCCCAGACCGCATCCGCGCCGACCTCCCGCACTCCACGTGCCCGAGGCGCGGGTTGGAACCCGCGCGCCTGATCCAAAAAAAAGTGGCTGCAGTTTACCAGCACAGGTTGCGGCAAGCAATCGCAAGCAGACTCAACTTGCATTGCCTTTCACCTGGCAACCAGGCCCGACGACGACTTCGACCGGCCAGGGCAGGTTACCGGAGGAGCTCCGAGATCACTCTGTCGGGGTCTTCGGGAAGCTTGCCGTGGTAGAGGACGTGGCCATCCTTGAGGATGAGTAGCCCGGGGAGGGTGGCGACGGCGTACCTCTTGGAAAAGGCGCCGTCGGCGTCGAAGAAGACCGGGACGGCCAGCGATTTGCCGGCCAGGAACGACTCGACGGCCCGCCTGTCCTCCTGGAAGTCGATCGTCACCACGCGGGCCTTGGCAACCCAGCGGCTGGCCAGCGGATTGATCCGCTCGACGATGTCGCGCGAGCGTGGCGACCAGGTCGCCCAGACCACGATGATGGTCGTGCCCTGGGCGATCTCGGCGCCGCTCAGCAGCTCGCCGTGGAGGCCCGTTAGACGCACCTCCGGGGCGGCCTGGCCGGCCAGGGCCAGGGTGGTCGCAAGCATGGCGGCAAGCGCAACGGGGGCTATCTTGGAGAAGCGCACTGTGGTCATCCGAAGCTGCGGCGGTTCAAGAAGGGCGAAGGGGGCTACGGCGGTGCGGCAGGCTGGTCAGGATGCGGTGTCGGAGGTTTCTAGGGGCCGTGCAGCGGGCACATCGTTCGCGAACCAACCAGAGCAGCTTGCGGGTGTAGACCATCTGCCTGGCACAGCAGGGACACGTGGCGACGTGGTCTTGGAAAGAGATCAGGAACTCCTCCTGCAATTCATTGTCGACGAAAAGGAAAAGCCTCTCGTGGACTTCCTTGCAGTCCATCACCTCTCCTTCCCCAAGGCCGGGTCGGGACCCGGCCGCCCGACTAAGGGACCCGGCCGCCCAATCAACGCCGGGTCGGGACCCGGCCGCCCAATCACTTCGCACGCCGGTTTGCCGGATCTGTTCCCCATGCGTTAATCAACTTGCCGCCGGGCCGAGGTTATTCCGAGAAATGCAGGGAGATTGCGCCCCGGTCACTTGGGCGCCGAGCCGCTCTTGCTGCGCATCTTCAGCGGCTCGCGCTCCCGCAGGTAACCATGCTCGCGCGCGAACTCGAGCATCGCGGCCTCGAGCAGGCGCCGGCCGCGATAGAGACGGCTCATGACCGTGCCGACCGGCACCTCCAGGATGTCCGCGATCTCTTTGTAGGAGAAGCCTTCCAGGTCGGCCAGCAGAACGACCATCCGATAGTCGGGCGGCAGCTTGTCGAGCGCCTGCTGGACGTCCTCGTCGAGCACGTTCTCGAGCAACTCCTGCTCCGGGTTCTTGATCTGGCGCGCCACGTCGTCGCTCACCTGGGTCTCGAACGACTCCTCGATATCGGCGAAGTCGCTCAGCGCCGGAACCTGCTGCTTCTTGCGGTAGTTGTTGATGAACGTGTTCTTCATGATCTTGAACAGCCAGGCCTTGAAGTTGGTTCCCTCCTCGAACTTGTCGTAGTAGCGGTAGGCCTTGAGGTAGGTCTCCTGTACGAGGTCCTCGGCGTCCTCGGCATTGCGGGTCATCCGGTACGCCGTATTGTAGAGCGCGTCGACGAACGGCATGGCTGCCGCTTCGAAGTCCCACCCTTTCTGGTGGTTGACGCTGGTCTTGGGCATGCTTACCCCTTTCACCGAAAAACGAGCCCACTATGGTATACGCACATGCAATGCCAGGGGATGCCAGGCCCCTCCCACTGTGGCTCTTTGCTCTGCTGGAACCCGGAACGGACACGCTCTGTCCTCTCGAGAGGACTTCACATTGTAGGTGCCGGCACCTCTCCCTGCAGGTTCAATACGTATCAGATGCCGGCGTTGTTATGGTGGAGAGTGCCGCCGATTCGGCACGCGAGTGCCAAAAAGTGGCGGCCTGATCAGGGACGCCGTGTTCAACCGGGCGATGCTAAGGTGAGATCATGGCAGATCATGACAAGGGTCCCAAGATGAAGTCGGCGTATGAGCTGGCGCTCGAGCGGCTCGACAAAGAGGGGATCGCGCGTCCGCGCGGCGAGAGTCTGAGCGACGAGGCACGGCTGCGTCTCGCCGATATCCGCCAGCAGGCCGAGGCCAAGCTGGCTGAGCTCGAGATCCTCCACCGAGACCGCCTGCGGAAGCTCCACGACCCCGCGAAGCGCCAGCAGGAAGAGGAGGACTACGTCCGCGAGCGCCGCCGGATCGAGGGCGAGCGCGACCGCAAGCTCGAGAAGCTGCGGGGCGAGTCGTTCCAGGCAGGCTAGGTACTGAGGGTCAGAAGAGGTCCGCCCGATCAATCGGGAGGTAGCAGACCCTTCTTCCTGAGGCGCAGGACATGGTAGGTGGGCGGCAGCTCGCCCCATTCCCTGATGCCGGCGACGGTCTCAGGGTCCATGAGTCCCAGCGCCTGGGCGGCGAGCGGATCGAAGGGCACTCCCTGGGCGGCCCGCTGCTGGTCGGTGAGCTCGATCCAGCGCCGGAACCGCTTGAAGACGCGCCCGGGCGGATCTCCCGGCGCGATCCCCCGCCGGAAGGATGCAAAGTCCAGGAGCAGCGCCGCCAGCAGGCCGGCTGCCGCTGCGCAGCCGGCCCGGCGCAACCAGCGACCGCCGCCCGCCGCGGCAAAACCGGATGCGGTCGCCAGCAGCAGCAGCGGCACGGCCTGCGCCGGCAGGTAGAAGCGGCCCGCCGGGTAGAAGTAGCAAGACAGCAGCGCCACCCGGCAGAGCGTCCAGCAACCAAGCCCGACCGCCACCCAGCGCAAGAGATCAATCGCCGCGCGCCGCGGCTCGCGGGATCGATCAGGCGCGCCGGGTCGCGACCTGCCGGGAGCGACCTGCCGGGAGAGCCCTCCGGGGAATGCCGCTCGGCCACAGAGGACGAGCGGCTGCCGGCAATGGTAGATGTGCCGGCAGCCCTCCGGGGAATGCCGCTCGGCCACAGAGGACGAGCGGCTGCCGGCCAGTCGCCGCAGCTGCGGCAACGAGTTGCCGCACAGCGGCGGCTGGGTAGATGTGCCGGCCTGCCCAGCACTTGACAGCGCCCACAACCAGGGGGTGGCGAGCCAGCCGAGCAGCGGCCAGAGGCGGCCCAGGTACCAGTCCCAAGGCAGGCCCGGAAGACCGAACAGGGCGAGCGCCGCCAGCTCGAGGTGCGGCCTCACCCTGCCGTCGAGGGCGGCCGGAAGGTCGGGGTTCCCCGCGACGGCAAAGGTCGAATCGAAAAACCGCGCTCCGGGCAGCGACCAGAAGCGATAGCCGGTCCAGGCCAGCGCCGGCAGCCCCGAATGGACGAGGATAGCGGCCGTCAGGACGGCAGGAAGCGCGGCGCCGGCGCACCAGGCCCCCAGCAGCCGCAAGACCCCCCGCAGGCCGAGCGTGAGCCCGGCATAGATGATCAAGGGCAGCTCCGCCGCCACCAGTAGCGCCCCCTCGATCGGGCGCATCGACGCCGCAAGCCCGCCGGCAACTCCGGAAGCCCCGGCCCAGAGCCAGAGCCCGCGCCTGCCCAGGGGGCTCACCGAGCGCAGCATGCCGCCAGCCAGTAGAAGGACGGACGACCACGCCGCGAGGGTGGCCGGCTCGTCGCTCAACAGGGTCGTGCCAACCGCCACGGCGGCCGGCGCCAGCGCCCAGCCGATCCCGGCCACCAGGCCTCCGGCCAACGCTCCCCACGCCGCGGATTCTGGGGCGGCGCGCTCGCCAGCCAGGACCAGCACGCTGCGGCGCGCCGCCGCCGCCAGCACCACTGCCAGGACCGCTCCGCAGAGACCCGTGAGCCGCCAGAGCTGCTGCGGCGGCACTCCCACGACGAGCGCGGCGGCGATGAGCAGCGGCCAGCCGGGTGCGTAGTGAGGCCGGGCCGGAACCGGTCCGACCTGCAGGTAGAACTTGCCGCTCTGGGCCAGCGCCTGGGCCGAGGCGGCGTATTCGAGCGCATCCGGCTGGGGCTGGAAGGTCGGGCCGTCCCAGGTGGCGGCCCAACGCCAGCGTGCCGCGAGAGCCACCGCGAAGACCAGCGCGGCGCAGAGCGGCGCCACCCACCGCCAGCGGCGCTTCCTCATCCGGCTTCCGCGGGATGGCGATAGAGCTCGGCGAAGCGGCGGATCGCCTGGCTGCTGCCGCAGACGTAGACGGTGTCGTCGGATTGAAAGCGAAAATCGGGGCCGAACTCGACCAGCACCTCCTCGCCGCGTTCCACGGCCACCACCGAGCAGCCGGTCCGCTGGCGGATATGCAGGTCGGCGGGATGGCGCCCGCCCAGGGCCGCGGGCGTCACCTTCAGCACCTTGAGCTGTACTGCGGTGGCGCCGGCCAGCATCATCGGCCGGCGATGCAAGGGATCTTCCACCAGCGCGAGGATGGGACCGCTGAAGCCGAGCTGGCGCGCCGCCAGGATGAAGGCGGCGTTCTCGTCATCGCTGCCGTTGGCGATCAAAGCCCTGGCGTAGCCGAGCCGGGCGGAGGCCGGCGCGCCGTCGTCGAGCGCCCGGTGGGGGACGAGCTGGCCGTAGCCGGTGGTGGTGAAGCTCTCGGAAGCCCACTCGAGGCTGTCCCAGAAGCCGCGCTGGCGTCCTTCGAGCGTCGCCATGCCCAGCTGGTAGAGCAGCGCGAAGGCGACGACCAGGATCGGCAGCGCGCCGAGCAGCATGAGCAGTCGCTTGCGCGAACGACACATGGGCGAGGGCAAGAAAAGGTGGCTAGTACGGCATGTCGTCTTCGTCGAGCCCGAAGTGGTGCCCGAGCTCGTGGACCACGGTGTCACGGACCTCGCGGATGACCTGGCGGCGGTTGTCGCAGTAGCGCAAGATCGGACCGCGGTAGAGGACGACGCGATCGGGCAGGGCCGAGTAGAACGACCCGCGCTCCGGCTGCGGTACGCCCTGATAGAGGCCGAAGAGCTCCTCGTCGGGCTCCATGCCGAGGTCATCCAGGACATCGGGATCGGGCTCCTCCTCGATTACCACGGCCACGTTGGCGAGCAGCTCCGCGAACTCTTCGGGCAGGTCGTCGAGCGCCTTCTCCACCAGGGCCTCGAACTCTTCGGGCGGGACGCGCACGGTAAAGAGCATAGCGCGGGCGGCGAGCCGCCTCCGTACTGGGGCGAGCCCCCTCCGTCCTCGTAGCGTCCTGGGCGGCTGGACCTCCGCCTGCCCGGGACGGGCAAGGCCTCCTCCCACCCTGCAGGGTTCCTTGAAACAACCGATGGAGACGCGGTCGACCGTGGGCCTTTGTACAGAGGACCAAGGGAGAAGAGAGGCGGCGCCTATAATGGCTGGGCTCCAGTCTGGCTTCCATGTCCCCGCTTCGCGACCTACTCCGCAGCCGCTGGCTTGCTCTGGCTCTGGCCGCGGCGGCTTTGCATATGGTGGTCTTCGACCGGGGGTTGGGGGGCGACGGGTGGGCGACGTTTACGGAGCTCGTTTCGCTGGCCGACGACGGCGATCTCTGGCTCGAGAACAACTGCCGCGGGGTGCGCAACGGGCTGGTCGCGGCGCCGGGCGGGCACTTGGTGGCGCAGTACCCGCCGGGGATCCTGGTGCTCGATGCGCTGCCGTTCGCCGCGGGCCGGGCACTCGATGCTCTGCTTCCCGACCGGGTGCTCCGGAATGGGGTCGAGCTGCCGCCGGTTGGCCGCGTGCCGCGCGGCGTCTTCTTCTCCGCCGCGGCCATCGTTCTGGCGCGCAATCTGGCGGTGCTGCTCGGCTTGCTGTGGACCGCCCTGGCGCTGCGCCGCCTCGGCTTCGCGGAGCGGACGGTTGCCGCGGCGGCGGCGCTGGCGCTCTTTGCCGGCCCACTGGTCTTCTACTCCCTGGTCGGGATGACCCACGCTCCGGGCTTCGCCCTGGCGAGTCTGCTGCTCTGGCTGCTGGTGTGCCAGCGCGCCGACCCGCGGCCGGCGCTGGCAGCGGGCGCCGGCCTGACCCTGGGCAGCGCCGTCCTGGTGCGCTATGGGGCCATCGCGCTGCTGCCGGTCGCGGGGCTGGCCGTGGCCGGCGGCGGGCGGCGGCGGCTGGCCTTCGCCGGCGGTTTCCTCCTGCCGCTGCTGGCGCTTCCCCTCTGGTGGCGGGCGCTCTTCGGCAGCTGGCTGCCGCCCCCCTACGGCGGCCAGCTCACGATCACCGCCGCCTCGCCCTGGAACGTGCTCGCTTCCCCCGTTCACGGCCTGTTCCTCTTCCACCCAGCGCTGTTGCTGGCGGCGGCCGGGCTGGCGGCCCAGGCGGCGCGCGAGATCGCGGGAAGAGCGTTGGGGTGGGGAACGATCGGCTGCGGCTGGCTGCTGGCGGTGGCGCTCTTCCACGGCTGGTGGTCGGAGTGGCCGAACAGCGGCGGCTTCGGCCAGCGCTTCCTGATCGACGCGTTGCCAGCCTGCGCCCTCGGCTTCGCCTGGTTCCTCGCGCCGCCGGGCCGGGCGCGGCGCTGGGCGGTGGGGGCCGCCGCGGCCGCCGGCTATCTCCTCTTCTTCGCCGCGGTGGGCGGGCTCGCGCCGGCGCCGCCCCCCTACCCATGGCCCCTGCGGCTCGGCGACTACGCGCCGCTGCTGCGCCAGCCGCCGCGCCCGGCCGACCTCGGCGCGGCGGTGCTCAAGGCCTCGTTCCTAGCCCGGCAAGCGGCCGGCCGCCGCTGACGCCTGTTGCTAAACTGGCGCGCGGATGAGCGTGCGCGTCGACAAGTGGCTGCAGGTGGCGCGGATGTTCAAGACGCGCACCCTGGCGACCCGGGCCTGCGAGCTCGGGCGGGTGATGGTCAACGGTCAGGCGGTCAAGCCGCATCGCCACCTGGCGGTGGGCGACCGGGTCGAGCTGGCGCAGGGTGACTGGCAGCGCGTGCTGGTGGTCAAGGAGCTGCGCGACCGGCCGCTGCCAAAGGCGCTGGCGGCGACCTTGTTCGACGACCAGAGCCCGCCGCGCCCGGCGCCCGACCCGCTGCGGCGCCTGCTCGCTCGCCCGCCAGCCGGCCGCGAGCCGGGGGCCGGGCGGCCGACCAAGCGCGACCGGCGGGCGATCGAGCGCTGGCAGGACGAGAGCGGCGAGGGCGGCGGCGGCGGCGAATGACGGCTTACTTCTCCAGGAACTCGCTGAGCGGCGCCAGCGGCTCGATGTGGTCGCAGAGGATCTTGAAGACGACCATGATCGGCACCGCCAGGATGGCGCCGGCCACGCCCCACATCCACCCCCAGAAGGTCAGGGAGAGGAAGACGACCACCGGATTGAGAGTCAGCCGGTGGCTGAGGATCATCGGGGTCAGCAGGTAGGCCTCGACGAGGTTGATCATCAGGAAAACCGCCGGCGGAAGGAGGGCGTGCTGGAGGTCCTTGAAGGTCAGCAGGCCAAGCAGGGTCAGCACGACATAGTTGACCCCGGGGCCAAGGTAGGGGACATAGTTGGTGACCGCCGCCAGCACCCCCCAGAGCAGTGGGTTGGGCAGGCCGATCAGGCTCATGCTGAGCCATACCGCGAGGCCCAGGCCAAGGTTGATCATGGTGACCGTCGCCAGATAGCCCGACATGTCGGTTCTGACCTGCCTCGCGATCTGCTGCGCCCGCCGCTTGTCCTCGACCCGGGGCAGGGCGCGTACCAGCTTGCGCAGGAACAGGTCGCCGGAAGCGAGCAGGAAGTAGAGCAGGACCACCATGAGCACGGCGCCGACCGCGAGGTCGGCCGCCTCGGTGAAGAGCCAGCCGCCGAGCGAGGCCGGCTTGAGCGTCACCGCCCGCAGCCTGGCGCCGCCGCCGCCGCTCGCCTCGGCGATCTTCTGCATCTGCTCCGTCGCCCGGCCCAGGGTCTCGACCGGCTTGAGGATCGCCTGCGCCTTGCTCTGCACCAGCCGTAGGCTCTGCGGCGCCTTCTGCACCCAGTCGTAGGCCGGCTCGGCGAGCTGAAAGAGACCAACCGCAAGGCTTCCCAACAGGCAGAGCAGCACCAGTCCGGCCCCCAGCGGTTCTGGCACGCGAAGCCGCTTCAAGCCGCGCACGGCCGGGTGCAGCAACAGGGCGAAGAGCAGCGCCAGGACCAGCGGCAGCAGGAAGGAGCGGCAGAAATAGAGGGTGTAGAAAAGCGCCAGGATGAACAGGCCGGTGGTGGCGAGCGACTGGATCGCGGGACGCCTGGTCGGGACCGCCGCGGCGCCCTCGTCGCTCCGGCGCCGCTTCGGAGCGGACTCCTGCGGGCTCGCGTCGGTTTCATCGGGCCGCAGCTTTTTGGGGGGGTCGGGGGATGGATTGGCCATGCGGTCACGTTACCCGAACAGCAGGAGCTGTGCCATCGAAGAGCCGACCAGGTTGGAGGCGGTGACGCCGACCAGTCGCACCGGGCGGCTCGCCGCCTCGGTCTTGCCCAGCAGGCCGCGGGCGCAACCGGCGATCACGGGCCCGTCGCGCAGCGGGTAGGTGAAGGTGCGCGAGCGGGTGATGGTGGTGAAATCGCCGTAGCGCAGCTTGAGAGTCACGGTGCAGCCGGCCAGCTCCCGCTGCGCGAGGGCGCCCGCCACCTCCGCGGCGAGACGGTCGATCTCGGCCTCGACCGCCTCGCGGCCCTCCAGGTCGACCACATAGGTGCTCTCGCTGCCCAAGCTCTTGCGCTCGCGTTGGGTCTCGATCGGACGCTGGTCGATCCCCTGGGCGAACTCGTGCAGCGCCCGCCCCTGACGCCCGAAGCGTTCGAGCAGCAGGGCCAGCGGCTGGCTCCTCAGCTGGGCGACGGTCTCGATCCCCAGATCGGTCAGGGCGCGTTCGGTGGCCGGTCCTACTCCGTGGAGCCGCCTCACCGGCAGCGGGTCGAGGAAGGCCTGGACCCTGGCCGGCGGCACCACTGTGAGGCCGTCGGGCTTGCGGAAGTCCGAGGCGATCTTGGCGACCAGGCGGTTGGGTCCGACACCGACGCTCACGGTCAAGCGGCGCTCGTCGCGCACCCGCCGGCGGATCTCTTTGGCGAGGGCGGTAGCGCTGCCGTGCGCTTCCAGCCTCCCGGTCACGTCGAGATAGGCCTCGTCGATCGAGACCGCTTCGACCTGCGGCGTGTATTCGTGGTAGATGGCGAAGATCTTTTCCGATTCGCGGTGATAGCGGCGGAAGTCGGGAGGCAGGAAGACGATCTGCGGGCAGAGGCGACGCGCCCGCGACGAAGGCATGGCTGAATGGATCCCGAAGCGGCGCGCCTCGTAGCTCGCCGCGGCCACCACTCCGCGCCCTTCGGGCGGCCCGCCGACCACCACCGGCTTGCCGGCCAGCGACGGGTCGTCGCGGATGTGGACCGCCGCGTAGAAGCAGTCCATGTCGCAATGCAGGACCCTGCGCACCTCCACCGGCGCTCCCCGCGCTCTACCCGCCCCCGCCGCCGCCGGCGTGGATGCCCCCCTCGGTCATTGACCACGGATCGAGGGCCTGATCGAGCTCCTCTTCAGGCAACACCCGCCGCTCGCGGCAGAGCTCGCGCACCGTGCGCCCGGTGCGCACCGACTCCTTGGCGATCTCGGCCGCCGCGTCGTAGCCGATGCGAGGCACCAGCGCGGTAACCATGGCGAGCGACTTCTCGACCATCTCCAGACAGCGCTCGAGGTTGGCGGTGATGCCCGCCACGCAGCGTTCGGCGAGCAGGCGCGCCGCCGCGGCCAGGATCTCGATCGATTGCAGCAGGTTGTAGGCGATGACCGGCATCATCACGTTGAGCTCGAAGTTGCCGGCCATGCCGGCCAGGGTGATGCTCGTGTCGTTGCCCGCCACCTGGGCGGCCACCATCAGCACCGACTCGGGAATCACCGGGTTGATCTTGCCCGGCATGATGGAGCTGCCCGGCTGCAGGCTGGGTATCGCGATCTCGCCGATGCCGCAGCGCGGACCCGAGGCCAGCCAGCGGATGTCGTTGGCGACCTTGGTCAGCGAGGTGGCGATGGTCTTGAGCGCGCCGGAAGTCTCGACCGCCGCATCCTTGGCGCCCATGGCCTCGAAGCGGTTGACGGCCGGCACGAACGGCAGGCCGCTGCCGGCGGCCAGGAGAGCGATGACCCGCGGCCCGAAGTCGGGCGGGGCGTTGAGGCCGGTCCCGACGGCGGTGCCGCCGAGCGGCAGCTCGGCCAGCCGCGGCTCGACCGCGGCCAGGCGCTCGAGGCTCAGGCGGGCCTGGCGGGCGTAGCCGCCGAACTCCTGTCCCAGCCGCACCGGCACCGCGTCCTGCAGATGGGTGCGGCCGATCTTGACCACGCGATCGAACTCGGAGGCCTTGCCTTCGAGCTCTTCGGCCAGGCGGACGAGGGCCGGCGCCAGGGCTTCCCGGAGAGCGCCCAGGGCGGCCACGTGGATGGCGGTCGGGATGACATCGTTGCTCGATTGGCTGGCGTTGACGTGGTCATTGGGATGGATCCGCTTGCTGCCGAGGGCGCCGCCCAGGATCTCGATGGCGCGGTTGGCGATGACCTCGTTGGCGTTCATGTTGGTCGACGTGGCCGAGCCAGTCTGGAAGACGTCAAGAGGAAAGTGCTCGTCCAGGTCGCCGGCCGCCACCTCGGAGGCCGCCTGGCGGATGGCGCCGGCGATCTCGGCCGGCAGCAGGCCCAGCTCTTCGTTGACCGCGGCGGCTTCGCGCTTGATGGCCGCCAGGGCGGCGATGAAGCGGCGCGGAAAGCGCAGCCCCGAGACCGGGAAGTTGCGCCGCGCCCGTTCGGTCTGCGCGCCGTAGTACGCCCCTGCCGGCACCTCCACTTCGCCGAGGCTGTCCTTCTCGATGCGGGTCGCCGCCATATCTCCTCCTGTCCCCAGAGCGCACATGCTACCTTGTCGCATGCTCTTGCGGTTCTACCTGGGGCTGATGGGGTGGTTGATGGGGCTGGCAGGGGCGCGGCGGTGCCGGGCGACGGTGGAGGACGGGGTGGAGGTCGTCTACTGGCGGATGGGGAAGGGGCGAGAGCCCTGGCTGCTGCTGCATGGGCTGGGGTCGGTGGCGGCGTCGTGGGGATGGGTGCTGCGGGCGCTGTCGCGCGACTGCCGGCTGGTGGTGCCGGAGCTGTCGAGCCTGGGCGGCACGCGCGCACCGGAGGGCGGCCTCACGGTCGCGCAAGGGGCAAGGATGGCCGCCCGGCTGATCGAGCAGGAGGTCGGCGGCGGACCGGCGACGGTGGCCGGACTGAGCCTCGGCGGCTGGATGGCAGTCCGGCTGGCGCTGGCCCGCCCCGAGCTGGTGGAGCGGCTGGTGCTGGTCGACGCAGCCGGCTATCGCGACCAGGACTGGGAGCGGATCAGCGAGCTGATTGCGATCGACGACCTCGCCGGCGTCGAGCGGATTTACGCGGCGATGTTCCATCGTGTCCCCTGGATGATGCGCTTCTCGCGCGGCAGCTTCCTGCGCGCCTATACCTCGCCAGGAGTCCGCAACATTCTGCGCAACACTGCCGAGCAAGACACCTACTCCGACCATGACCTGGCCCGCCTGCCGATGCCGGTCGCGCTGATCTGGGGCGAGCGCGACGGCGTTTTCGGGCTGCAGACCGCCCGCCGGATGGCCGCGGCGCTGCCCGAGTCCCGGCTCGAGGTCCTGCCCGACTGCAGCCATGCTGTCCACCTCGAGTGCCCGCGACGGCTGGCGAAGGCCATCGAGCGCTTCCGGCGCGCCACTCCGTTGGCAGCGCGCGCCACCAGCGGGCTGCCGAAGCCGGCGGCTATTCCCGCCCGGCCCGCCGGGCCGGCTTCACCCGCCCCTGCCATCCCCGCCGCGCGCCAGCCGCGCTAAACTGACGACAGCGCTGCGCCGCCGGAGCTCCCGAAATGGCCACTCCCGAGTACCTCGTCTGCCTCGAATGCGAGAGCCCCTGCTACGTGTTCGAGTGGAGCGACGGCAAGATCGGGGAGATCCTCTGCCTCGCCTGCGGCAACGAGGACCCCGAGCAGTTTGCCGATCCCGACGAGCTGGAGGCGGAGGCGATGCCCCATCCTACCCTCCCGCCCAAGAAGCGCGGCTGAAGCTCAACGAGGACGAGGACAGGCAAGGCACGGCTGATGGCGTGCCTCGCCGCCCCTCGCACGGCTCGGTCTCCTCCGGGCAACCCAAGAATCCCTGGCGGCCAAGAAGCTTGACTGTTATAGGCTAAGATCTCGAACAGAGGGAGATCTAGGTGCTTGACAGGAATTTAGTGGCCGAGTATCATGTTCTACGAGATGAGCGGTCAGCACTAAGATCTCGCTGGCCCGAAGACAACAGAAGTAAAGGAGGACTGAATCATGAGTAACAGTGTGACACGCTGGACTGCCCCTCAAATCGCCGCGGTTCGGGACCCGTTCTTCCATCTGTTCGACACCTTCTTCGGCAACAACGTCGGTGAAGAGGTTGCCGGCCAGAGCTGGACGCCGCCAGTCGACATCCAGGAGACCGAGGACGCCTACCGCCTGCAGGCGGAACTGCCGGGGATGACCAAGGATGACATCCAGATCACCCTCGAGAACAACGTGCTGCGCGTCTCCGGCGAGCGCAAGTTCGAAAAGGACACGAAGAAGGAGAACTACCACCGCATCGAGCGCTCCTACGGCAGCTTCGTGCGCTCCTTCGTGCTGCCGCTGCAGGTGAGCCCCGACAAGGTCGAGGCGGCCTTCGAGAACGGCGTCCTGTCGGTGACGGTGCCCAAGGCCGAGCAGGCCAAGCCGCGCAAGATCGCGATCTCCTGACGCCGGGCGCCACCACGGCGCCATTCCGGCTAGGGGTTCTGGTCCCGCTTCTCCCCCGCCGCCCTTGGCGGGGCGGGAGAGGCGGGTCTTTTTTTGGGGCCGCTGCTCTAGCCGATCGTCGACGGCTCGAGCGGTGAGGGGCGGACGGCAGGCTCCGGCGAGCCGACGGCCGGCAGCTCGACCGTGACCACCGTACCGACTCCCGGCTCGCTCTTGACGCGGACCTCGCCGCCGTGGGCGCGGGCGATCCGGCGGACGATCGCCAGCCCGAGACCGGTGCCGCCCTTGCGCGTCGAGAAGAAGAGATCGAAGATCCGGCCGGCGTCGGCGGGCTCGATGCCGATCCCGTTGTCCACCAGCTCGAGGACCGCCGTCGAGCCGTGGCGGTAGGCGGTCAGCGCGAGCGCCGGCGGGCGCCCCGACCCCTCGGTGGCGGCCAGGGCGTTCTGCGCCAGGTTCATCAGCAGCTGGTCGATCTGGGCGGTGTCGACCCGCACCCGCGCCCCGCCGCTGCGGTCCTCCAGCGCGACCCGCATCCCGCGCTTCTCGATCTCCCCGGCCAGCACGTCGCGCAGGCGCTCGAGCGGCCGCACCAGCGGCACCTCCTCGGGCTCGAGCGGGCGCGGCCTGGCGTAGGCGAGGAAGTCGCTCGCCAGGCGCTCGAGGCGGCTGATCTCCGAGCGGGTGATGGCGAGCAGCCGCTTGCTGGTCGCGGGAGCGCCGCGGCCCTGGTCGGCGATTTCCTCTTCCAGCATCTGCATGTTGAGGCTGAGCGAGTTTAGCGGGCTGCGGATCTCGTGCGCCAGGCCCGCGGCGAGTGTGCCGACATAGGCCATGCGCTCCGCCTCGGCCGCTTGCCGCTCGAGCCGGCGCGAGCGCCGCAGCAGGCTCCACACCGCGGCGTAGGCCCCGAGGAGCAGGACGAGGGAGGCGGCGCCGATCGCCTCAGCCTGGCGGATCAGATCCTGGCGCAGCACCCCGATGCGCTTGGCCAGCTCGCCGGCGCTGATGCCGATCTGCAGCGACCCCAGGTCGCCGATCGGCACCTGGATGTTGGGGATCTGCAGGGTCGAAGCCTGCTCGAGCGTCTTCTTTTCCACGCGCTGGGGGAGCTCGCCGGAACGGACCGAGAGAGGAAGCGCCGGCCCGGCCGGCAGGTGAGCATGGCTGCGGCTCTCGTAGACCAGGAAGCCGCGCTTGTCGCGGATCTCCACCGTACGCACGAACTCGCGCTGGCGCAGGATCGAGTCGATGTAGGTCTGCGTCTCCTGCTCGACCGTCACCGCGGTGTAGAGGTCCTTGCCCTGGCGCTCGGCCTGGCGCTCGATCTGGCGGGCCAGGCTCAAGGCCTCGGTGCGGGTCTCGAACAGCAACCGCTCGACCTCGCGCTGCGACAGCGAGCGGAAGATCAACCAGCCGAAGAGAGCGATGTCGCAGAGGACGAAGAGCACGAAGACCAGCGAAGCGATCATCAGCCGGCGCGAAAAATCGGATTTGACCCCGCCGTCCATGCTCTTTCAAGAATAGCACCCGAGGGCGAGCTGCCCTCCGGGGGCCGGTTTGGGGGTTTGGGCACTGGGCCAAATGACCCAGTACCGGGGTTTGACCCTCCGCGCCGGCAGGGATACGATCCCGGCCAGACCGATCATGCACAGCGCTCCCACCCGGCCGGGCCGGTTCCTGGCACCCCCTCCTATCGCGTTCGCTGCCTTCCTTTTGCTGGCGCTGCCGGCGCTATTGGCGCTACTGGCGCTAATCACCGCGGGGTGCTCGCCGGGCGGGCCCGGTCCGCCGGCTGCCGGGGGCGGTGGCGCCGGGGGCGGACCGCGGCGCGGCGGCACGGTGGTGACCGGCTGGACGGCCGAGCCGACCGGCGTCAACCAGCTGGCCAATCCGATGACCCAGGTGACCACCGAGCTGCAGCTGCAGCTGTTCCTCCGCCTGGTCGAGGAGCAGCCCGACTTTCAGCGCCATCCGCCGAGCTTGGCCCCCCAGCTCGCCGGCTCCTACGACTGGTCGCCGGACCACAAGCTGCTCACCTTTCATCTCCGCGAGGCGCAGTGGAGCGACGGGGTGCCGGTCACCGCCGACGACGTGCGCTGGACCTGGCAGGCGGAGACCAGCCCCGAGATCGCCTGGGACTACGCCAACATGCTGCAGCCGGTCACCGACGTCGAGGTGGTCGACCCCCACACCGTGCGCTACCACTTCTCCCGCGCCTACGCCAAGCAGATGCTCGACGTCAACGAAGGCTTCATCCTCCCCAAGCACGCCTGGGAGAAGCTGCCGTTCGCGCAGTGGCGACAGAACAGCCAGTGGTTCCGGCAGCACCTGGTGGTCGACGGCCCCTTCACCATCGCCGCCTGGCAGCCGCAGCAGGAGATCGTGCTGCAGCGCAACCCGCGCTACTACGACCCCGCGCGTCCCTATCTCGACCGCGTGGTGATGCGGATCATCCCCGACCAGAACAGCATGATGACCCAGCTCCTGAACGGCGAGCTCGATTTCGCGGCCGGCATCAGCCCAGGCGACGCGCCGCGGGTTCAGGCCAGGCCCGAGCTGGCGCTCCAGGCCTACGACTTCCGCACCTGGGTGGGCGTTGCCTGGAACCCCATGCGGCCGCTGTTCGCCGATCCCGAGGTGCGGCGCGCCCTGACGCTGGCGATCGACCGCGAGACCATCGTCAAGACCCTGTGGGGGCCCTATGGCAGGGTCGCCGACTCGCCGATCATGTCCACGGTCTGGGCTCATGACCGCGCGCTGGCACCCTGGCCCTACCGCCCCGACGAGGCGCGCCGGATCCTGGCCGCCAAGGGGTGGCGGATGCCGGCAGCGGGCGGCGTCCTGGCCCGCGACGGCAAGCCCTTCTCCTTCGAGCTGATCACCAACTCCGGCAACCAGCAGCGGGTCGACGCCACGGTGATGATCCAGGAGCAGCTGCGGCGCCTGGGCATCGAGGTGCAGCCCAAGAAGGTCGAGTTCAACACCTTCTCGAGCGGGCTGGAGAAGGGGAGCTACGACGCCGCGATCACGGGCCTGACCATGGACACAGGCCTCGACCTGACCGACCCATTCGGCAGCAAATCGGGGGGCGACACCAACGTGGTCCGCTACAACAACCCGGAGGTGGACCGCCTGATCGCGGCGGCCATGGGCCATCTCGATATCGGCGCGGCGCGGGCGGAGCTCGAGCGCATCCAGGAGATCCTGCACCGCGACCAGCCGTACACCTTCCTCTGGGAGTCGCAGCGGCTGGCAGGGCTCAGCCGCCGCGTCCACGACGCGCAGCCCAACCCGCTCTTCTCGCTCTTCCACCTGCGCGACTGGTGGGTCGAGCCGCGGAGCTGAACCCCGGGCGTTCGCCGGCGCCCCGCCCCGGAGGTTCGGATCGTCCCATGTCTGGCTTCTTGCTGCGGCGTGCCGCCGCCTCGCTGCTGCTCCTGCTGCTGGTCCTGACGGCCACCTTCCTGCTGCTCCACCTCATTCCCGGCGACCCGCTGCAGCTGCTCGAGGACAAGCGCCTCACGCTGGCGCAGCGGCAGCAGCTGCGCCATCTCTACGGCTTCGACCGCCCGCTGCCCGAGCAGTACGCGGCCTGGATCGCCGCGGTCGTCGTGCATGGCGACTGGGGGTCCTCGATCGCGCAGCAACGGCCGGTCACCGCGGTCCTCGGCGAGACCGTGGCGCCGACCATGCTGCTGGCCGGCGCGGCGCTCGCGATCCAGCTCGGCGGCGGTCTGCTGCTCGGGGTGGCGGCGGCCCGCCGGCGCGGCGCGCTCACCGACCACCTGATCCGCATCGTCTCGCTGCTGCTGTACTCCCAGCCGACTTTCTGGCTGGCGCTGATGGCGATCCTGCTCTTCTGCTTCAAGTGGCCGCTGCTGCCCGCCTCGCACATGCACGCCGTGGGGGCGGAAGAGCTGGGGGCGGCGGCGCGGCTGCTCGACCTCGGGCGCCACTTGCTGCTGCCGGCCCTCGTCCTCGGGCTGCCCCTGGCAGGCTACACCGCGCGTTTCGTTCGCGGCAGCCTGCTCGAAGCCATGGGCCAGGACTACATCCGCACCGCGCGCGCCAAGGGTCTGACCGAGCGCCGGGTGGTCTGGGTGCATGGCCTGCGCACCGCCGCCGTTCCGGTCGTCCAGCTGCTGGGCGTGTCGGTGCCCGGGCTGCTCTCGGGCGCGGTGATCACCGAGGTGATCTTCTCTTGGCCCGGGATCGGCCGCCTCACCTTCGACGCCATCCTCGCCCGCGACATCCCGGTGGTGCTCGCCGCCACGGCGCTTTCCGGGGCGCTGGTGGTGGCCGGCAACTTCCTTGCCGACGTGGCGCACGCCGTCGCCGATCCCCGGGTGCGCGATGCCTAGCGCGAGCGCGGGAGCGGGGTCCGCGTTGCTCGATTCAGTGGCTTCCCCGGTGCGGCGGCGGCGCGGCGCGGCGATGCTGCGCTGGGGAGGCGGCCTGGTCGCGGCGCTGGTGGCGGTGGCCGCCGCGGCACCGCTGCTCACCCCCTACGATCCGGCCGAGCAGCTCGATCCGGCGATGTCGCAGTTCGAGCCGCCTGGAACTGTCCTGGCCGCAGTCCACCTGGCCGACGGCAGCTGGCGCCTGGCGGAGCGGGCGCGCCGGGTGCCGGAGGGGCTGCGCCTCGAGTCGGGAAGCCGCAGCGAGCTGCTCCAAGCGGGCGCGGTCGCCAACCTGAGCCGCGACGGGGTCGCCGACTCGCGCCTCTTCCTGCTCGGCAGCGACCAGTTCGGGCGCGACCTGGCGGCGCGGATGCTCTACGGGGCGCGGGTCTCGCTGGGCGTGGCGGCGGTCGCGGTGCTGCTGGCCCTCACCCTGGGGCTCGCGCTTGGCGCGCTCGCCGCCCTCGGCGGGCGCTTGCTCGACACGGCGATCATGCGCGGCCTCGACGCCATGCTCGCCTTCCCGCCGATATTCCTGATGATCGCTCTGGCCGCCCTGCTCCATCCCGGCACCTGGCTGACGGTGGTGATCCTGGGCGCCACCGGCTGGATGGGAATCGGCCGCCTCACCCGCGCCGAGCTGCTCGGCTTGCAGCGGCGCGACTTCGTGCTCGCCGCCCGCGGCCTGGGGCTGCATCCGGTAGCCATCGTGTTCCGTCATCTGCTGCCCAATGCGCTGGCCCCGGTGCTGATCCAGGCAACGTTGATGATCGGCCAGGTGATCGCCGCCGAGTCGACGCTCTCTTTCCTCGGCCTGGGCGTGCAGCCGCCGACCGCAAGCTGGGGCAACATGATCGCGGAAGGGCAGGGATGGCTCTTCAACGCCTGGTGGATCGCGACCTTTCCGGGAGCGGCGCTGGCGCTCACGGTCGTCGCTTTCAACCTGCTCGGCGATGGGCTCCGCGATGCGCTCGATCCGCGCGGCGGCCGGCTCGCTCTGCCCGCACCTCCCCTGGCGGCGGGCGCCGCGGCGCCGGCCGAGCCGCTCTCCCAGCCCACGGGCGGCTGTTCTCGGAGCGTGGTTGGGGAACGGGGATGAAGCGAGCACGACCGCGCCCAGGCCCTCCAGTGGCGCAACGGCTTCGCCAGCGATCCGCGGTGATAGGGTCCGGCGGGCGTGTTGACCCGCGACTTCGACTACGAGCTGCCGTCTTCGGCGATCGCCCAGCAACCGGTGGCGCGCGGGGAGAGCCGGCTGCTGGTCTTGGACCGCGAGGGGAGCGATCGGCACCGGTGGGTGGCCGACCTGCCGCGCCTGCTGCGCCCTGGCGATCTGCTGGTGGCCAACGATACGCGGGTCATTCCGGCCCGCCTCTTCGGCCGCGCCAGGCCGGGCGGCGGCCGCGTCGAGCTCCTGCTGGTCGAGCGCCGGGGCGGCGTCGAGTGGGATGTGCTGGCCCGGCCGGGGCGCCGCGCGCGGCCGGGAGCGGTGATCGAGCTCGCCGCCGGCCTCGACGCCGAGGTGATGGGCCTAGTGGGGCAGCCGGGGGATGGGCGCCGGCGGGTCCGCTTCTCCGAACCGATCGAGAGACATCTCGACCAGCTCGGGCACGTGCCCTTGCCCCCTTACATCCGGCGCGCGGACGAAGCCGCCGACCGCGAGCGCTATCAAACGGTCTTCGCGCGCCATCCCGGCGCCATCGCCGCCCCCACGGCCGGGCTCCATTTCTCGCTCCCCCTGCTCGAGGAGCTGCAGGCGGCGGGAATCGAGCTCGCCTGGGTGACGCTGCACGTGGGGATCGGGACCTTCAAGCCGGTGACGGCGCCGCTGGTCTCCGAGCACCGGATGGAGCGCGAGCGCTACCTCATCCCGGAGGCCACCGCCGCCGCCATCGCCGCCGCGCGCGCCGCGCGCCGCCGCGTGGTGGCGGTGGGCACGACGGTCGTGCGGGCGCTTGAGGGCGCCGCCGCCGCGGCGGCGGCCGAGAAGGGCGGGGAGGGCGGGCTACCGCCAGCCGGCGCCGGCTCAACTGACCTCTTCATCTCCCCTGGCTACCGCTTCCAGATGATCGACGTCTTGCTGACCAACTTCCACCTGCCGCGCTCGACCCTGCTGATGCTGGTCTCGGCGTTCGCCGGCCGCGAGCGCGTCCTCGCCGCTTACCAAGAGGCCCTCCGCGTGGGCTACCGCTTCTACTCGTACGGCGACGCCATGCTCTGCGAACGCCGGCAAGAGGCGTAGCGGCGTCGAGGGCGGCGCGGCCGTGCGCGGATTGAAGAGCGCCCGACTGCGGCTCAGCTACAGGGAAAGGCCGAGGTGTCTTGCTGCGGCGGCGCGGCGACGCCGTCGTGGTTGACGTAGACGCGCTGCTGGCCGGTCTGGGTGTCGGTGACCGTGACGGTGAAGCCGACGTCGGTGGTGGCGGCGTAGAACACCCAGAAGCGCTGGTTGACCGCACACCCGCTCCCGGGCCCGGCTGAGCGCCGAAGTTGACCGCGCTCGCCACCACGCGCCGCCTCCCGGCACGCCGTGATAGCTTGCGCTGGCACAGTCTCGAACACTGTCCGGAGGGGCCAAATGCATCCCGATTCCGCGCACCCGATGAGGGCCTTGCTGCCCGCCGCCGCCTTGCTGCTGTGCTCTTGCGCGTCGAGCTCGCCAGGGGGCGCGCCAGCCGCCCGGCCGGAGGTCAAGCGGGAAGCAAAGCCGGAGGCGGCGACGCACATCTGCCATCCCAAGGCGAGCTTCGCCAGCTTCGCGAGCCTCGGGGTTCCCGAGTCGGAGCGCGCGGTCGACCTGGTGAGCACGGATGACTTCGACTACCTGCTGTTCGCGCCCGCCCGGCTGGTGCGGCTGTCGCGCCAGCAGGGCCAGGTCAAAGTGGAGATGGTCGTCGGCGATTCCGGCGCGCCCTGGAAAGCGCTGGCCCTGGACCCGGTGGACGGCTCGGTCTGGGTGGCGACGGCGGAGTTCTTCCTGGTCCACGTCTCGCCGTCGCTGCGCATGACCAAGGTGCCGCTGCAGCGGGTTGCGGGGAGCGGCGGCTTCGTGCGCCTGGTGGTCGCGCGCGATGCCATCTACGCAGCGCCCACTTGCGCCGACGACGCGGTCTGGCGGATCGATCGCACGGGCAAGATCCTGGGCTCGGCGTTCCGCGTGGTGCGCGACTCCGAGCAGCCGGACACGATGGCCGAGCTGTGCTCCGGGGTGCGGCTGGACCGAGACCCCGACGGCAACGTCGTGGCCTGGGACTGGCGGCAGCGGCAGCTCCACCGGGTCGACGAGCAGGGCGTCTGGAGCAAGGTCGATGGCGGCGCCTTCGCGGCGCTGCCGAGCCCGCGCGTGCTCAAGGGCGTCGACGTCGGCTCGCGCAACGAGCAGTGGTACTTCAGCGGCGCGGCGGGGCTCTTCCTGTGGAAGGGGAAGCCGGTCTTCCTCGGCCAGGGGACGATCCGCAATCTCGGCCAAGGCTCCGATACCGTCCTGCTGGTCCCGGCGGCGGGCGGCACGAGGGAGCTGCTCGAGAGCTGCCGCGGCGCCAGTCTCTTGCGCGTCGCCACGACCGCGAACCGCTACGCGGCGCTGATCCATGCCGGCATCGTGCTGGGAGATCTCGCCACCGCGCCCGATCTGCCGTGAGCGCACCCCGCCGGTAGGAGCGACCCGCCCAGCCAGCCGGTCGAACACCCGGTGGCAACTAAGAACGAAGGTGGTCCGAGCGCCAGGGGAGGGGGCGTCCCCTTCCCTCCCGGAGGGGTGGGAAGGGGAATGAGGGGTTGCGGGGGACGATCCGATCGATGCTTCGAGCAGGCCCCCACCGCCACATCGCAGCGCCGTTTCCGACCTCCGGGAAGTGCCGCACGTCCACAGCCGGACGTGCGGCCGACCTGCCGGAAGTGCCGCAACAGGCGAAAGCTGCGGCATCCCTCGGGGTCGGCGCAGCCGGTGGCAGCTCAGGCTTCTGCGACGGCGGGGGTAGCTTTAGAGGAGGCGGGAGCGGGAGCGGCGGCGAGGCGGGCGATGCGGCTGGCGAGGACGGCGGCGCCGTAGCCGTTGTCGATGTTGACCACACCGGCGCCGGGGGCACAGCCGTTGAGCATGGTGAGGAGGGGGGCCAGACCGCCGAAGCTGGCGCCGTAGCCGACGCTGGTCGGCACGGCCACGACCGGGGCCTCGACCAGGCTGGCCACGATGGTGGGCAGGACGCCGTCCATGCCCGCGACGGCGATCACCACACCCCCGCGGCGGATGGAGGCGAGATGGCCGAGGAGGCGGTGGAGGCCGGCGACGCCGACATCGTAGCAGCGCTGCACCGGGTGCCCGAACCAGGCGGCGCAGACGGCGGCCTCCTCGGCGACCGGGAGGTCGGAGGTGCCGGCTGCAAGGACGGTGATCGGCATCGGCTGAGGCGGCCCGGCGCCGCAGGTGAGCACGCGGGCGCGCTCGTGAAAGACCGCCTCGGGAAGGGCCGCCCGCAGCTCGCCGGCGGCCGCCGGATCGAGGCGGGTGACGAGGACGCGACCGTGGGCGGCGAACAGGCGCAGCGCGATCGAGCGCAGCTCCTCGGCGCGCTTGCCGGCGGCGTAGATCGCTTCGGGCAGGCCGTTGCGCAGCTCGCGGTGGAGGTCGAGCTTGGCAAAGCCGAGGTCGGCGTACGGGAGCTCGGCCAGAGCCTCCATCGCCTGCTCGGGAGTCGTCGCGCCGGCGGCGACCGCTTCGAGGAGCTCCCGCAGGCTGCGTGGATTCATGGCGCGCCGCCCGCGCGCGCATCGGCCCCGCCGCGGCGGTAGCCGCGGGGATCGAAGGTGACCTGCGCGAAGCCGAGAGCGCGCAGGCGCGGCGCCAAGGCCGGCCAGTGAGATGCCAGGCGGGGCAACTCGTCGGCGCCCACCTCGACGCGGGCGGCGCCGCTATCGTGACGAACACGGACGACGCGGAAGCCGGCGGCGGCGAGCAGCTCCTCGGCCGCCTCGATGGTGCGCAGCTTGCCGAGCGTGACCAGCTGGCCGTGCGGGATGCGCGAGGAGAGGCAGGCATTGGCCGGCCGGTCCCAGGCCGAGAGCCCGAGGGCGCGGGCCAGGGACCGCGCCTCGGCTTTTTCCACGCCGCGGTCGAGCAGCGGCGAGACGACGCCGCGTTCGCGGATCGCCTGCAGGCCCGGCCGGTCGGGTCCCGGGTCGGAGGCGTTGGTGCCGTCGCAGACCACCGCCAGGCCGCGCCGCGCAGCCTCCTGCAGCATGCGGTCCATGCGCATCCCCTGGCAGACATAGCAGCGGTAGGAAGGATTGGCGACGAACTCCGGGTCGTCGAGCTCGCTGTAGGTGACGACCTCGTGGCGGATGCCGATCTCGGCGGCAAGGCGCCGCGCATGGGCAAGCTCGGCGCCGGCCAGCGTCTCGGCGGCGGCGGTCAGCGCGAGAGCCCGGTCGCCGACCGCCCGGCGGGCGAGGGCGGCCACCAAGGCCGAGTCGACTCCTCCAGAGTAGGCGACCAAGATCGAGCCCTGACGCGCCAGATCGCCGATCAGGTCGGCGATGCGCGCGGTGGGCCGATGGTCCGGGGCGGCTCCTTCCATGGCGAGGAATGGTATCCGAAAGCGCGGCTGGGGACCGGCGCTTACGTCTTGCCGGCGCTGCGGAACGACACTGGGACGAGGAAGAAGAGGCCGAAGACGCCGAGCGCCCAGACCGGGACCAGCGGCGCGGCGCGCTGGGCGGCCAGCGGGGCCATGGAGCGGATGAGGAAGAGGAGGCCCGGAGGGGCGAAGAAGAAGAGCAGGAAGAGCCGCCGCCGCAGCGGCCCTTGCAGGTTGCGGGTGCGCTGGACGTAGAACATCCCCGCCACCCAGCCCAGGGCGGAAGCGGCGCCGTAGAACGCGTAGAGCGACATCTGCAGGCGATCCGGCAATCGCGTCAGGCCGAGAAGGTGCAGCAGGAAGACGAACCAGGAGGCGAGGCAGAGCCCGATGGCGAGAGCGGCGAACCCGAGATTCTTCACGCCACCCCGGTTTCCCCGGCCGCGCCGGGGATCATGCGGCCCGTCGTCCGGCGGCAAGCGGGCGCTCGACCATCAGCCGTAGCTCTCGACCGGCGGGCAGGAGCACATCAGGTTGCGGTCGCCCCAGACGTTGTCGACCCGTCCGACGGCTGGCCAGAACTTGTGCTCGCGCACCCAGGGCGCCGGAAACGCCGCCTGCTCGCGGGAGTAGGCCCGCTCCCAGCTGCTCGCCGTCACCTCGAGGGCCGTATGGGGGGCGCGCTTGAGCGCGTTGTCCTGGCGGTCGGCCCGCCCTTCCTCGACCGCGCGGATCTCTTCACGAATGGCGATCAGCGCGTCGCAGAAGCGGTCGAGCTCGGCCTTGGATTCGCTCTCGGTGGGTTCGATCATCAGCGTGCCGGCCACCGGGAACGACTGGGTGGGCGCATGGAAACCGTAATCCATCAGCCTCTTGGCGACGTCCTCGGCTTCGATGCCGGCGCTCGCCTTGTAGGGGCGCAGATCGAGGATGAACTCGTGCGCCACCCGCTGATGGCGACCGCTATAGAGCACCGGGTAGTACGGCCGCAGCCGCGCCGCCATGTAGTTGGCATTGAGGATCGCCACCTCGGTCGCCCGCCTGAGCCCCTGGGCTCCCATCAACGCGATGTAGACCCAGGGGATGGGAAGGATGCCCGCGCTCCCCCAGGGCGCCGCGGCGACCGGGCCGACGCGCGAATCGCCGTCCGTGGCGCCGCCTGGCTCGGCTCCCAGAAGCGCGAGAGGTGCCAGAGGATCGCCCGGCAGAAAGGGCGCCAGGTGCTGTGCGACGCAGATCGGCCCCATGCCCGGCCCGCCGCCGCCGTGCGGGATACAGAAGGTCTTGTGCAGGTTCAGGTGGCAGACGTCGGCGCCGATGTCTCCCGGGCGGCAGAGGCCCACCTGGGCGTTCATGTTGGCGCCGTCCATGTACACCTGGCCGCCGTGCGCATGGACGATGGCACACAGCTCTCGGATCCCTTCCTCGAAGACGCCGTGGGTCGATGGATAGGTGACCATAACGGCGGCCAGACGGTCGCGGTGAGCATCCGCCTTGGCGGCGAGGTCGCCGAGGTCGACATTGCCGGCCGCGTCGCACGCGACGACCACGACCTTCATGCCCGCCATCACCGCCGACGCCGGGTTGGTGCCGTGCGCGGAGACGGGGATGAGGCAGACGTCGCGGGTCCCTGCGCGCGCTTGGGCGCGGTGATAGGCGCGAATGGTCAGCAGGCCGGCCAGCTCGCCCTGCGAGCCGGCATTGGGCTGCAGCGAAGCGGCGGCGAAGCCGGTGATCTCGCACAGCCAGCTCTCCAAGGTACGGAAGAGCGCCTGATAACCCTCGGTCTGCTCTCGCGGCGCAAACGGATGCATGTCCGCGAGCTCGGGCCACGAGATCGGCATCATCTCGACGGTGGCATTCAGCTTCATGGTGCACGAGCCCAGGGGGATCATCGAGGTCGCGAGCGAGAGGTCGCGCGCCTCCAGGCGCTTGATGTAGCGCAGCATCTCGTGCTCGGTGTGGTAGCGGTTGAAGACGGGATGGGTCAGATAGGCGGAGGTGCGCCGGTGAGGCGCCGGCGGCTCGAGCCCAGGCAAGCCGGCGGCGGCGGCGAGCTCGGCGATTGCGGGTGGTGCGGCGGGCGCGGCAGCGGCCACCCCGGCGCCGCGGCCGGCGGCAAACACTTCGAGCAGCAGCTCGACCTCGGCGGCGGTGGCAGTCTCGTCGAGGGCGACTCCCAGGGAGCCGTCCTCGAAGCGCCGGAGGTTGACGCGGCGCGCCGCGGCGGCGGCGGCGACGGCCGCCCCTACGTCCTGTGCGGTGGAGGGCTGGCGATCGCGCGCACTGGTCGGCGGGGTCGATGGGTTCGGTGGGGTCGGAGAGGTCGGCGAGGTCAGCGGGGTCGGCACCGCCGGCGCCGTCGAGATCAGCGGCCCCGGCAGGCCTGGGGAGGCGACGCGCAGAGTGTCGAAGAATGGCTCCGAGCCGACGTCGTATCCGAGGCGGCGGAGCCCCGCGGCCAACGTCGCGGCCAGGGCGTGGACCCGCCGTGCGATTGCCGCCAGCCCGGCGGGCCCATGATAGACGGCGTACATGGCGGCCATGATGGCCAGCAGCACTTGCGCGGTGCAGATGTTGCTCGTCGCCTTCTCGCGCCGGATGTGCTGCTCGCGGGTCTGCATCGCCATGCGGTAGGCGGTGCGGCCATGGGCGTCGCGCGACACGCCGATGATCCGCCCCGGAATCTGGCGCTTGAACTGCTCGCGCGTGGCGAGAAAGGCGGCATGCGGGCCGCCATAGCCCATCGGTACACCGAAACGCTGGGAGGAGCCGACCGCAACGTCGGCCCCGAACTCGCCCGGCGGGCGCAGCAGCGCGAGCGCCAGCAGGTCGGCGGCCACCACCACCAGCGCCCCGGCCGCATGGGCTCGCTCCGCGACCGCCTCGTAATCCAGCACGCGGCCGTCGGTGGTCGGGTACTGCAAAAGGACGCCGAAGACGTCGCCGGCCGAGAAGTCGAAGTCGTGGTGGCTGCCCAGGCGCATTTCGAGGCCGGTGGCCTCAGCGCGCGTCCGCACGACCGCGATGGTCTGTGGATGGCAGTCCCCCGACACCAGGAAGGCGTGCCCCTGGCGGGCCGCGGCGGGCGCCAGCGCATGGCACATGTGCATTGCCTCCGCCGCCGCGGTGGCCTCGTCGAGCAGCGAGGCATTGGCGATCGGCAGCGCGGTCAGGTCGGCCACCATGGTCTGGAAATTGAGCAGCGCCTCCAGCCGCCCCTGGGCGATCTCGGCCTGATAAGGGGTGTACTGGGTGTACCAGCCCGGGTTCTCCAGGATGTTGCGCTGGACGACCCCGGGGACGATGCAGGGGTAGTAGCCCATGCCGAGGAAGGAACGGAAGAGCTGGTTCTTCTCCGCCATGGCGCGCAGCGCCATAAGCGCTTCGGTCTCCCCCAGCTCGCGGTCGCCGGGGAGGCCGGCCAGCGCCAGCGGACGCCGGAGGCGGATCGACTCCGGCACGGTGCTGTCGATCAGCTCGGCCAGCGAGCCGCGCCCGAGGGAGGCGAGCATCTCGGCCACCTCGGCGGCGTCGGGGCCCAGATGACGGCGGACGAAGGTGTCAGTTGGAGCCAGGGGAGCCAGGGGAGCCAGGGGATCGAGCGCGCCGGCTCCCGGGCCGGCGGCCCGGACCGAGGCGGGAGGCGAAGAGGCGAGAGCGGGCTCCGGCACCGCCGGCGATGGGGCCGCCGCTGCCGCGGTGGCCGGGGAGGTTCCTGCCGCGAGGCGCGGCTCGGGCTCAGGCTTCGTCACTCTTGACGTACTCCTCGTACTGTTCGGCGTTCATCAGCGACTTGAGGTCGTCGGCCGAAGAGAAGCGGATCTTCACCAGCCAGCCTTCGCCTTGGGGATCGTCGTTGAGCAACTCGGGGTCGTCGATCACCCCATCGTTGATCTCGATGATCTCGCCCGCCACCGGCGAGTAGACCTCGGCGACGGCCTTGACCGACTCGATCGTGCCCAGCTCTTCCTGGGCGTTGAAGATCTGGCCGACTTCCGGCAGCTCGACGAAGACGACCTCGCCGAGCTCGTGCTGGGCGAACTCGGTGATGCCCACCACGCAGACGTCCTGATCCACGCGCACCCATTCGTGCTCTTTCGTATAGAGGTAGTCGGTGGGATACATGCCTCTCTCACCCTCCTGTCTGGCCAGCGACTCCAGTCAATCCGGCCGCCTCTTTCGCTCCCTCCGACCCGATCCGGCCTCGAGCAGCAGTAGAGCTCCTCACACCGGAGGGCTCTTGCCGGAGCGGCAAACGGCGATCGCTGTCGAGACGCCCGGAAGTTATACCACCAACGGCGATCCGCCACCGCTCCGGTGGAGAGTGCCTAGTGTGCCGCACCGCTTCGGCGATAGAAGGGCAGCGCAACCACCACCGCGGGCAGCACCTTGCCTCGCACGTCAAGCGCCAGCGCCGTCCCTTCGCCAGCCATCTCCGCCGGCACGTAGGCCATGCCCAGCGCCTTGCCGAGAGTCGGGCTCCAGGTCCCGCTGGTCACCGCGCCAATCTCCGTCGGCGGCGTCGGCGGCGTCCCAGGCGACGTCGCCGTGGCCGCCTGTCCGGATAAAACCGCATGCCCCTGGCGCGCGATTCCCCGCCCCTCCACGACGAAGCCGACCAGCCGCCGGCGCAGGCCTTCGGCGCGCTGCGCGACCAGCGCCTCGCGCCCGACGAAGTCGCCCTTGTCGAGCTTGACCACCCAGTCGAGGCCGGCTTCGAAGGGGGTCGTCGTCTCGTCGATCTCGTGACCGTAGAGGGCCATGGCGGCCTCGAGGCGAAGGGTGTCGCGCGCCCCAAGCCCGGCCGGAGCCAGCGCCACGTGCCGTCCCGCGGCCAGCAGGCGGCGCCACAGCTCCGGCGCATCCTCGGGCGCCAGGTAGAGCTCGAAGCCGTCCTCACCGGTATAGCCGGTACGAGAGATGAGCGCCGGCCGGCCCGCCACTTCACCGCGCAGGAACGAGTAGTAGCGCAGCCTGGCGATGTCCGCCGTCACCAGCGGCCCTTCGGCGGCCGATCCGGTTGCGGTGAGGATCGCGAGGGCCTGTGGGCCCTGCAGGGCGAGCAGCGCGTAGCGGTCGCTCTCGTCGGCGACCTCGCAATCGTCGCCGCCGGCGCGGGCCCGCGCCGCGATCCACTGGAAATCGCGTTCGGCGTTGGAGGCGTTGACCACGACCAGGAAGTCGTCGGCCGCCAGGCGGTAGATCAACAGGTCGTCGACGTAGGTGCCGCGCTCGGTCAGCAGGCCGCTGTAGTGCGCCCGTCCGGGAGTCAGCCGGGAGACGTCGTTGGGGGTCAGGCGCTGCAACAGCCGCTCGGCGCCCGCGCCGCGCACCCGGACCTCTCCCATGTGCGAGACGTCGAAGAGCCCGGCCGCGGTCCGCACGGCATGGTGCTCAGAGGTCACGCCGGCATACTGGACCGGCATCTCCCAGCCGGCGAACGGAACCATCTTCGCTCCCAGCTCGAGATGGAGGGAGTGGAGCGGGGTGCGCTTGAGCGCTTCCGGCGCGGCGGACGTGCCGGCTGGGCTGGCTGGAATCGTCGCCATGCTGCGTCGCTCCTCTGCAGAAAGATGACGCTATCACGAGCGTCAAATTGCTTGCCGCACGGAATTCACCGCTTCGCGACACCGCGGTCACTCCCGGCGCCGGCGGAGATCGGCTATCCTTGCGCTGTCGTCTGCTCTTCCGGCTCTGCCAGCATGCGGAACGGGGTATGTCTTGGAGGCGAGGTGACTGCATGAAGCTGCTGATCATTCGCCACGCCATCGCCGAAGAACGGGAAGACTTTGCCCGCACCGGCAAGGACGACCAGCTGCGTCCGCTCACCGACGAGGGGCGCAAGAAGATGAAACAGGGCGCCCGCGGGCTGAAGACGATCGTGCCCGAGATCGACCTGCTGGCGACCAGCCCGCTGACCCGCGCGGCCCAGACCGGCGCCGTGCTCGACTCGGTCTACGGCGACCTGCGCGAGGTCGAGGTGCAGGAGCTGCAGCCGCAAGCTTCGCCGATCGAGTTCCTCGCCTGGCTGCGCCAGCAGGAGGGCGAAACGGTGGCGGTGGTCGGCCACGAGCCGAGCATCAGCCTGATGCTCTCCTGGCTGCTGACCGGCACCGAGAAGCGGATATTCTCGTTCCGCAAGGGCGCCGCCTGCATGCTGGAGTTCGCCGGCGAGGTCGGCGCCGGCACCGCGACGCTGCTCTGGGCACTCACTCCCGGTCAGTTGCGCGACCTGGCGGGATAAGGCACGATCCTGGAACCCCCGTCCGAGATCCTCCCCCGCTCGCCGGAGGAGGGCGTTCGCAGGTTGGCGCTGCTCTACCTCGAGCAGGCGGCCGGCGCACTGCCACGGGTCGTCGACGGCTCCGACGCCGAGGCCCTCCACGACCTGCGCGTCGCCCTGCGCCGGCTGCGCAGCTGCCTCCGGGCGTTCGAGGAGGAGCTGGCGGGCAGCGTGCCCCGGAAGCTCGGCAGGCGGTTGCGCCGCCTGGCCCGGGCCACGGGACCCGGCCGCGACACGGAGGTGCAGATCGGCTGGCTGCGCGGCTGCTCGAGAGAGCTGACTCGCCACCAGCGGGCCGGTCTCGCGTGGCTGATCGCGCGGCTCGAGAGACGACTCGAGAAAGCCTATGGCAAGCTGCGGTCCGAGCTCGCCGGCGAGTTCCCGGCGCTCGAGCAGGGATTGCGCCGCAGCCTGTCGGTCTACCGCGCCGAAGTCCACCTCGACGCGCCGCGGCTGACGACTTTCGCGGCGACGGCCGCGGCGCTGCTGGCGAGTCAGATGGCGAAGCTCGAGCACGACCTGGCGCGCATCGGCGCCGCCGGCGACGAGGAGGAGGCACATCGGGCGCGGATCAGCGCCAAGCGGCTGCGCTACCTGCTCGACCCGCTGGTCAAGGAGCTGCCCGGGGCGGCGCCACTGGTCAGGCACGTCAAAGTCCTGCAGGACCTGCTCGGGGAGCTGCACGACGCGCACGTGCTGGAGGAGGAGCTGGCGCAGGCCCTGGAGAAGGCGGCGGCCCAGCGCGCCCGGCGGCTGTTCGAGCTCTCCCTCGCCCCGGACAGCGATCCCCGCCAGCTGCGGACCGAGCGCCGGCGGGCGGTGGAGGCCGGCATCCTAGCCGCCGCCAGGCTCAACCGCGCCCGCCGCGACCGGCTGTTCGCGCAGCTCGAAGAGGGCTGGCTGGGCGGCCGCGCGGCCGAATTCTGGGCCGCCGCGAGGCAGCTCGAGGAGGCGCTGCGTTCCGCCGCTCCCGAGCCCCATCCACTGGTCTAGCAGTTGAGTCTTGTGGTCAGTAGGCGCCGCCGAGCGTCTGGCCACCGTCGACGATGAGCACCGTGCCGGTCGTGAAGCGCGAGGCATCGCTCGCCAGGTAGAGGGCGGCGCCGATCAGGTCGTCGGGCTGCCCCAGGCGCCGTTGCGGGATCGCCGCGAGGGCCCGCTCCCGTGCCTCGGGGGCCGTCCAGAGGGCGGCGCTGAAGCGGGTCTGGATGAGCCCCGGAGCGATGGCGTTGACGCGGATCGAGGCGCCGGCCAGCTCCGCGGCCAGGGTGCGGGTCAACATCAGCACCGCGGCCTTGCTGACGCCGTAGACGCCGAGGCCGCTGTGCGGTGTCAGGCCGGCGACCGAGGCCAGGTTGAGGATCGAGCCGCCGCCGCGCTCGCGCAGCAGCGGCACGCAGGCGCGGATCACGTGCACGTAGCCCTTGACGTTGACCTCGAAGGTCTTGTCCCAGTGGCTCTCCTCGGCCTCCAGCAGCGGCCCGAAGTGGGGGTTGGTGGCGGCATTGTTGACCACCACGTCGAGGCCGCCGAAGGCCTCCCGCGCGGCGCCGGCCAGCGCCTCCACCTCCGCGGCGCGCCCGGTGTGGCAGGGGATCTCGATCGCCGCGCCGCCGGCGGCGCGGATGCGATCGCCGACCGCTTCCAGGCCCTCGCGCTTGCGGCTCGCGAGCACCAGGCGCGCGCCGGCGCCAGCCAGGGCGGCGGCGATCGCCTCGCCGATGCCGCGCGAGGCTCCGGTCACCAGCGCTACCTTGCCGGTCAGGTCGAAGGGGCTCTGGAGGGGCTCTTGCATCTGCATCGAGTAAAGATAGCGTACGGCAGCCGCCCACGAACGCGCGCCGCCGCTGACCTTGCTCTACGGGAGGAGCCAATGATGAGAGTTCAAGTGGAACGCCGAATCGGTCCGCTGCTGCTGGGTATCTATCTCATCCTGACGGGCTTGCTGGCCCTGCTTCCCGAGCTTCATTTCCTCCAGGCCGGCCTGCTGCTGGCGCTGCTGGCGCTGGTGGCAGGGATCTTCATCGTGCTCGGACGGTAGCCGGGCGGGCGCGGCCGGCAGGCCGCCTGCCGGTCCGGCACGACGGGCGCGGCGTCTGATTGCGAGGGGGTGACGGGAGGAGTTGACCCGTTACCACTCGGAGTCGTGCGTCTTCTTGAAGATCGTATCGTGCGGGGCCGAGGCTTCCTCGGACGGCCTGCCGTTCGAGTAGTAGTAGAGCGAGACCGACTTCCGGGTCATCGACGGGGGACAGGCCAGGGGAGTCGGGTGGCCGTGAAACGAGGTATCGGTGGTATTGAAGACGATCGTCCGGTTGAAGACCGGGAGCACCCGCTGCTCGCACCGGGTCATCTCGCGGTTCCAGAGCTCGATGTGGCCGCCGTACTCTTCTTGCCAGTCCTTGTTGAGATAGACGATGAGGTTGAGCCGGCGGTCGAGCTTGAGCAGCGGATGCCAGTTGAAATCGGCATGGACCTTGAGGAAGCCGCCGCGGACGATCTGGTGGGGACCGGCCCCGCCGTAGTAGGGATCGGGGATCAACCCTTCGATCCCGGTCAGCGCCCGGAGGAATTCCAGCACCGGCGCCGAACTCATCTCGAGCAGAAAGCTGCGGACGCTTTCGCCCAGCGGCTCCTTGTAGGAGTAGCCGAGCTTCTTTTCCGTGGCGCTGTTGAAGCTCACCCACTTGATCTCGTCCGGACGCGGAAACTCCGCCAGCACCCCGTCGAGGATCTCGTCGGCAAAGAGATCGTCGAGGACGATGTGCGGAAACGGCGCGGCCCCGGCGTAGGCGTCATGGAAGCGAGCCGGGTCGAGGCGAAGCTGCAGTGGCGGCATGGCGCGAAACCGTCTCGGCTCTCGTTTTTGTTGCGGGGCTCGATCCTAGACGACGGCCAAATCGCGCGTCAATCGAGCCGCGGCAGCCTGCAACCGGCGGCGCCGGCCGGCTCCGCCTCGCGGCGCAGCTCGGCGCGCCAGCTGCCGCCGGCCGCCCAGGCGAGGGCGTCTTCGGCCGCGTCCGCGGCGCGCTCCTCGGCGTAGCCGCGCGCCACCTCGAGCCCGGCGCGGCGGGCGCGGCGCCAGGCCGGCGGATCGGCGAGCAGGGCGCTGGCGGCGCGGGCGAAAGCGGCCGCATCGTCGTAGGGCACCAGCGTCGCGGCGGCGGCCGCGAAGTCGCGGTAGCAGGGGACGTCCGAGGCCACGACCGGCACGCCGCAGGCCATCGCCTCGAGGGCCGGCAAGCCGAAGCCCTCCTGCTGCCAGGACGGCGCCAGCAGCAGGTCGCACCCCGCGACCAGCCGCGCCACGGCGGGCGGCAGCAGCCGGTGGTGGAACTCGTCGGGCGGCAGCAGCCGGCGCTCGGCCTCGGTCAGCGGCCATTGCGAGAGGCGCACCAGCCGGCAGTCGACGCCGTCGCGGCGCAGCAGGCGGACCGCCTCGAGCGCGGTCGCCACGCCTTTCCAGTCGATCTCGAACGGCGAAGCGACCAGCAAGCGCGCCGGCCGGCCGGGAGCCTGGCGCTCGGCGGCGGCGGGCGACCAGAAAGGCTCGAGCGGCTGCGGCACCACCCGCGCCGGCCGGCCGAAGCGGCGCCAGAGCAGCGCCGCCAGATGCGGGGCGACCGCCATCGCGGGGAGCGGCCGGGCGTAGGCGGCGACGATCGCCGGATGCTCCTCCCGGTTGTGGGTGTAGCTGGCCTCGAACCCCTGGCAGTAATGAACGACCTCGCCGCGGCCGGCGCCCGCCACGGCGGCCAGGGCCGGCGCGATGGTGGTCCAGTAGGTGGCGACGAACACGTCGGCGGCCGGCAAAGCCGCCGGGGAAACCTCGGCGATCGGCGCCGGGAGCTGGACATGGCGGGCTTCGAGCGGGTACCAGTCGGGCCGCGGATCGCAGCTGACGACGGTCACCTGGTGGCCGCGGCGGGCCATCAGGTTGGCCTGGTGGAGCGGCACCTTGTTGCCCCCGAAGAGCGTCGTCTCCTCGAAGACGTAGGTGACCGCCAGCGCTCGGCTGGGCATCGAGACGGTGTCAGTCGGTCAGCGCGAACTTGCAGCTTTGACAGATGAAGTTGGCGGGCGCGCTGTCGAGCCCGTAGACCATGCGGCGCATACGCGCCATCGCCGGCCCGGTCAGCACCTCTTGGATGCTGTTCGCGGTCAGATCGCCGACCACCTCGGACTCGCTGTAGTCCTGGCAGCAGAGGATGCACAGGCCGCGGGGGTTGATGTGCAGATGCTGCAGCGGCCGCGAGCCCACGTGGTCGCAGCCGCGCAGCTTGCGGGCGCGGTTCTTGACGCTCATGCCGATGTTGAGATAGCCGGCGCGGTCGTTGACCACGAAGTACTTGACGGTGAACAAACTGCCGGCGAAGCGGCGCTCGATCTCGACGAAGTCGGCCTTGTGGCGCTCGTCGCCGGTGCCGAGCACGACGATGTCCATCTGCTCGGCGATCGGCTTGTCCCGGGCGTAGTCGAGATTGCGCAGCACCACCCGCAGGTGGTTGCCGCCGCGGTCCTGGCGGTACTTCTCGGCGTCGAGGGTCGAGAGGTTGATCGACAGGAAGCGCAGGCCGCCCATCTCCACCAGCGCGTCGACGCGGTCCGGCGAGAGGCCGGTGCCGTTGGTGAGCGCCGCCGGCGGCAGCCCCGCGGCCCGGATGGTGCGCACCTGCTCGACGAAGCGCTTGTCGAGGGTCGGCTCGTTGTAGCTGATCATGAACAGCGCTTCGATGGTGTCGCGGTAGGCCGCGAGCTCGCCGACGATGCGCTCGTAGAGCTCGGTCGGCATGAAGTAGTCCTCGCGCGGCGCCACCGAAACCGGACAGAAGTAGCATGTCTGGTTGCACACCGTGTGCGCCTCGAGCGAGACGTATTTGAGATGGAAGCGGCGCGAGAGGTCAGTGCCCTCCGCCACCACCCAGCTGCGCTCGCGCAGGCCGCGCAGCAGCTCCGGCGCCACCTCGAGCCCGGCGGCCACCCGGCACAGCGCCTCGTAGGCGGGCTGGCCGAGCTCGAGCAGCTCGTCGGCAAGCGGGTTGTAGGCGCGGTCGGGGCCGTAATGGAGGAAGGGGCTGGGCTTCAAGACCCCGGCGGCGGTGCCGGCCTCCACGGTCTCCAACACCGCCGCAGCGGATTCTTCCAGCTTCATCAACTCCTCCAATGCTTGGTCCCGGCCGCCGCGGCGCGGCGTGGTCACGATCAATTCTAACAGGTCTACGGAAACGACCGCTCCAGCGTCCTGTTCGAGGTGTTCGAGGTGCTCGCGGCTTTGCTAGACTTCCCCCCATGGCGGTCGAGATCGAGGGCCGGTACACCGGCAAGCTCAAGACGGCGATGACCCACGGCCCCTCCGGGGTCGACCTCGCGACCGCCGCGCCGCTCGACAACCAGGGCGACGGCAGCTCGTTCTCCCCCACCGATCTGCTCGCGGCCGCCCTCGCCTCCTGCATGGTCACCACCATGGCGATCGTCGCCGAGCGCGACGGCGTCGACCTCTCCGGCGTCACCTTTCACGTCGAGAAGGAGATGGCCGCCAATCCGCGCCGGGTCGGCAAGCTGCCGGTCCGCATCCACCTGCCGGCCCGCCTGCCCGCGGCCGAGCGCCGCAAACTCGAGCAGGCGGCCAACTCCTGCCCGGTGCACCACAGCCTGACGCCCGAGATCGAGAAAGAAGTCCTCTTCATCTACGACGTCTAGCACGCGCTCCCATTGACAGTCTATAGGTGGGGTGGCCAAGCTGCTCTTCGCGGTCAGCGCCACCGACCCTCTTGCCTTCACCCTGGTCTCCCTGCTCCTCGCCGCCAGCCTCATCCCCGCCCGCCGCGCCACTCTCGTCGACCCCCACGTCGCTCTGAAATACGAGTAGCCGCGCTTCACTCAAGTCTTGGCGTCGTACCAGGAGCTGCCCCAGCCGACCTCGACCTCGAGCGGCGCGGCGAGCTCGGCGACACCCTCCATCTCGCGCCGCACCAGCTCGGCAACCGGCTCGATCTCCTGCCGCGGGACCTCGAAGACCAGCTCGTCGTGGACGGTCAAGAGGAGGCGGACTTCCGGGTGCTCGGCGCACAGACGGCGGTCGACGGCGATCATCGCCTGCTTGAGCAGGTCGGCCGCCGTGCCCTGGATCCGGGCGTTGATCGCCATTCGGCGCGCGTTCTCGCGCAAGTTGCGGTTCTTGCTCCGGATGTCGGGCAGCCAGCGCGCGCGGCCATACAGGGTCTCGACCTTGCCTTCGCGCTCGGCGCTCTTCTGGGTCTCCTCCACGTAGCGCCTGACCCCCTGATAGCGGTCGAGATAGGTGTGGATGAAGCGGTCGGCGTCGCGCGTCGCGATGCCCAGGTTCTGCGACAGACCGAAGGCGCTCATGCCGTAGAGGATGCCGAAGTTGATGGTCTTGGCGGCGCGCCGCTGGTCGGCGCTCACCAGCCCGGGGTCGATGCCGAACACCAGCGCGGCGGTCGCACGGTGGATGTCCTCGCCGGCCGCGAAGGCCCGGATCAGCTCCGCCTCGCCGGCGATGTGGGCGAGCACCCGCAGCTCGACCTGGCTGTAGTCGGCAACCAGCAGGACGCTGTCCGGAGGGGCGATGAAGGCGCGGCGGATGCGCTGGCCCAGCTCGGTGCGCACCGGGATGTTCTGCAGGTTGGGGTTGGCAGAGGAAAGCCTGCCGGTGGCGGCGACCGCCTGATTGAAGCGGGTATGGAGGCGCCCATCCGCTCCGACCAGCGAAGGTAGGGCATCGACATAGGTCGACTTGAGCTTCGACAGCTCGCGATAGCGCAGCAGCAGCTGGGCGATCGGGTAGCCGCGCACCGCGAGCTCTTCCAGCGTCTCGGCTCCGGTCGAATAGCTGCGGGTCTTCTGCGTCCGCTTGCCGGCCGGTAGTCCCAGCCGTTCGAAGAGCACGATGCCCAGCTGCTGCGGGGAGTTGAGATTGAAGCGCTCGCCCGCCTGCTTCCAGATCCCCTCCTCGAGCTCCTGCAGCTCGCGTCCGAGCTCCACCGACATCTCGCGCAGGTAGACAGTGTCGAGCAGGATGCCGGTCTCTTCCATTCGCAGCAGGACGGGCACCAGCGGGACCTCGATCTCCTCGTAGACGCGGGCGAGCGCGCCCGTCCCGAGCTCGCCGCGCATCGCCGCCGCCATGCGCCGGGTCAGGATCACCCGCTCGGCCGCGAAGGCAGCCAGGCGCGCATCGCCGACCGCCGGCTCCCGGCCGCGGTCCCAGCCCGCATCCTTGCTCGAGATCGGCTGGGTGCTCAGCCGCTCGAGCGCCAGCTCGTCGAGTGCGTGCCCGTGGACCGAGGGCTTCAGCAGATAGGACACCAGCATGGCGTCGAACAGCCGGGCGTCGCAGCGCGCGCCGTCCGGGCAGAGGCGGAGGACCTCCTTCAGGTTGTGGCCGGAGAGGCGGAGGTGGGGATCGGCGATCCAGCGCCGCAGGGTCGCGACGGCGGCATCGCGCAGGCCGGGGCGCCGGAAGTCGGCGAGCAGCGCTCCGCCATCCTTCCGACCCTCGCCCCCTTCGCCACCGGCCTGCCCGGTCTCCGGCCCCCCTTCGGCGACCACCAGCCCGAGGGGCACCGTGTCGCCAAGGACCGCGACGAAGATCTCGCGCTCCGCGGCCCCCGACGCGGCCACCGCGGCCGCCCCGCTGGGAACGAGCTCGGCCGCGAGGCGCTCCCACTCCTGGGGGGTCTCCGCCTCCCGCGCCGCCGGCAGCTCTCCCGGGGCGAGCGGCGGCTGCTTGAGCTCCTCGATCAACGAGAAGAACTCGAGCTCGGTGTAGAGGCGGCGCAGCGCCTCGAGGTCGGGGGGGTCGTGGCGCAGGGCCGCGGGGTCGAAGGCGATGGGCAGGTCGGTGTGAAGGGTCGACAGCTCCTTGGAGAGGCGCGCCTGGTCGGCATGCTCGATCAGCCCGAGGCGGTAGCTCTTGCGCGGCACCTCGGCCGCCCGGGCCAGCAGCTGTTCGAGCGAGCCGTACTCCTGGATCAGCGCTTTCGCACCCTTGTCGCCGATCCCGGGCACGCCGGGGATGTTGTCGATCGTGTCGCCCATCAGGGCCAGGACGTCGGTGACCTTGGCGGGGGGGACGCCGAAGTCCTCCTCCACCTCGCGCGGGCCGTAAAGCTTGCCGCGCCCGGTGTGGTAGAGCGAGACGCGGGGCTCGACCAGCTGCATGAGGTCCTTGTCGGCCGACACCAGGACCACATGGAAGCCGGCCTCCGCCGCCCGGCAGGCGAGCGTTCCGAGCACGTCGTCCGCCTCATATCCCGAGAGCTCCAGGGTCGGGATGCGGAACGCCTCGAGGGCGCGGCGGATCCAGGGAATCTGGGGCGCCAGGTCCTCGGGCATCGGCGCGCGGTTGGCCTTGTAGGCCTCGAAGCGGTCGCTGCGGTAGGTGGGCTTGCCGACGTCCAGGGCCACGCCGACCAGCTCCGGCTGTTCCTCCCGCAGCAGCTTGCGCAGCATGGTGAGGAAGCCGTAGACCGCATTGGTTGGCTCGCCGCGTGAGTTCGAAAGGTTGCGAATGGCATAAAATGCGCGGAAGATATTGGAATAGCCGTCGATGAGGAACAGCCGGGGGGTCTCGGACATGGCGGGAGGATTCTACTAGGCATGGCCTGGCACGCCTCTGGCACTTCTCCGCTCGGAGGCCGACTAAGGGTTTCTAACGGCCCTGGTTGAGAATCAGCGGCCGCCGGCGAGACTAACAGGGACCTTCCTCGGTCCACTTCGCGGGCCTGTATGAAGAAAGGGGGCGGCGATGTCGCTGCTGGCCTGGATCGTTCTGGGGCTCCTCGCGGGGCTCATTGCCAAGGCGGCGCTGCCCGGCCGCGACCCGGGCGGCTGTCTGGTCACCATCCTCATCGGCATCGTGGGCGCGCTGCTCGGCGGCTGGCTCTCGACGCTCCTGGGATTCGGCGGCCTCTACGGCGGGCTCGACCTGCGCAACCTGGTCATCGCCACCTTGGGCGCGATCGTGCTCCTGCTGATCTGGCGGCTGTTTCACCGCCGGCGCCGGGTCTAGCCCGGGGAGCGCCGGACCTGGCCCAGCAGGTGGCCGGCTTCGGGCAGGATCAGCTTCTCCATGGCCAGCGTCACCGCGGCCGGCGAGCCCGGCAGCAGAAAGACCGCCCGGCCGCCGATCAGGCCGGCGGCGGCGCGGCTCAGCATCGCCGCGGCACCCACCTGTTGATAGGAGAGCATGCGGAAGAGCTCGCCAAAGCCCTCGATCGGCTTTTCGAAGGAGGGGGCAAGAGCCTCGAGCGTGCGGTCGCGCGGCGCAAGGCCGGTGCCGCCGGTCACCACCACCACGTCGACCCCCGGCAGCGCGATCATCTGGCCGGCGGCCTGACGGATCGCCGCGACCTCGTCAGGCACGATCGACGAGCTCTCGATCCGGTGGCCGGCCGCCGCGGCGAGCTCGCGTAACAGCCGCCCGCTCCGGTCGTCGCCGTGGCCGCGGCTGTCGCTCACCGTGAGGATCGCGAAGCCGAGAACGGTGGGAGAGGTGCTCCGGTGCTGCTCGACGCTCACGGCCGAAGACGCTACCATGTTCGGATCCGGGACGAAGCGTCCCGGAAATGCACAAATCGGGCTCCGCATTTGCACGAAGCGGCAGGTTTCAAGCGCCGGTTGCCACCCGCGCGCCCAAAGGAATAGCTTGATTCGCAACGACTAAGCCGCTCGACGCCAGCCGGCTGAAACCCTGGCATGTCGAATGCGTACTTGGAGCCAAGGAGTCGAGGAGCACCATGGACATCGCACGCATTGGCCAAGCTGAGAAGCGCCGCAAGCGCAACATCCTGATCGCGGCCGGCGGCCTCGTGCTCATCGGCGTCATCTTCCTCGCGCTGCGCAACATCCAGCCGGCCGCGCCGCCCGTCGAGCGGCAAACCGTCTGGATCGACACGGTCCAGCGCGGCTCGATGCTGCGCCAGGTGCGCGGCTCCGGCACGCTGGTGCCGGTCGACGTGCGCTGGATCTCGGCCTCGGTCGAAGGGCGGGTCGAGCGCATCCCCAACCTCCCGGGCATCACGGTGACGCCCGAAACCATCCTGCTCGAGATGAGCAACCCCGAGGTCGAGCAGAACGCGCTCGAGGCGGAGGCCAAGCTCAAGGGGACCGAGGCCGACCGGGACAACCTGCGGGCGCAGCTCGACGGCCAGCTTCTCAACCAGGAGGGCCAGGTCGCCCAGGCGCGCTCGGCGGCCGCCCAGGCCAGGCTGCAAGCCGACGCCAACGAGCAGCTCTCCAAGGACAAACTCATCCCCGAGATCACGCTCAAGATTTCGCTGCTCAAGGCCGAAGAGCTCGCCAAGCAGGTGCTGATCGAGGTGGACAAGTACAAGAAAACCGAGAACTCGGCCAAGGCGCAGGTGGCGGCGCAGCAGTCCAAGGTGGACCAGGATCGCGGCCTCTTCGAGCTGCGGCGGCGGCAGGTCGACTCGCTCAAGGTGCGCAGCGGCATTCCCGGAGTGCTGCAGGAGCTGCCGGTGCAGGTCGGCCAGCGGGTGACCCCCGGCACCACGCTCGCCCGCGTGGCCCGGCCGGAGCGGCTCAAGGCGCAGCTGCGCATCCCGGAGACCCAGGCCAAGGACGTGGCGGTCGGCCAGAAGGCCTCGATCGACACCCGCAACGGCCTGGTCGACGGCCACGTCGCGCGGGTGGCGCCGTCGGTCTCCGAAGGGACGGTCCTGGTCGACGTGGCGCTCGACGGAGCGCTGCCCCAGGGAGCGCGGACCGATCTCTCGGTCGACGGCACGATCGAGATCGAGCGGCTGGAGAACGTGCTCTACGTCGGGCGCCCGGCGTACGGCCAGGCGCAGAGCAAGATCGAGATGTTCAAGCTGGTCAAGGGCGGCAAGGAAGCGATCCGCGTCCCAGTCTGGCTGGGGCGCAGCTCGGTGAACACCATCGAGATCGTCAAGGGATTGAATGTCGGCGATCAGGTCATCCTCTCGGACACCTCCGCCCAGGATAGCTACGATCGAATCCGATTGAACTGAGCGCGCCGGGCCGCCCGCCCCAGACCGGGACGGAAAGGCTAGCGCGCCCTTCGAGGAGAAGGCATTATGAGCGCAGCATCCGAGTCGTTGATCCAGCTCGACGGAGTGACCAAGGTCTTCTTGACCGACGAGGTCGAGACCCATGCCCTCTCGGGCATCCACCTGGAGATCACGACCGGCGAGTACGTGTCGATCGCCGGACCTTCGGGTTGCGGCAAGACCACGCTGCTGTCGATCCTGGGCCTGCTCGACACTCCGTCGGAGGGCAGGTACCGGTTGAACGGCAAGCAGGTCGCGGATCTGTCGTTCTCGGACCGGGCGCGGATCCGCAACCAGGAAATCGGATTCATCTTCCAGGCGTTCAACCTGATCGGCGACCTGACCGTCTACGAGAACGTCGAGCTGCCGCTCACCTATCGCGGCATGGCCGCCAAGGAGCGCAAGGAGCGGGTGCAAGAGGCCCTGGAGCGGGTCGGCATGTCGCACCGCATGAAGCACTATCCCTCGCAGCTTTCCGGCGGCCAGCAGCAGAGGGTGGCGGTGGCCCGCGCGGTGGTGGGCAGGCCGTCGATCCTGCTCGCCGACGAGCCCACCGGCAACCTCGACTCGCGCAACAGCGAGGCGGTCATGGACCTGCTCGCCGAGCTGCACAAGGAAGGCGCGACGATCTGCATGGTGACCCACGATCCGCGTTTCGCGCGCTACGCCGCGCGCTCCATTCACCTCTTCGACGGCCGGGTCGTGGAAGAAGAAAATCAGGGGCCGCAGCGGCAGGCCGAGGAGAAGGAGCTCGCCGAGCGCGGTTTCGTAGTTTAAAAGCGCGGCGGGCAACCGCGCCCGACCGCGCGCTCGACCTCCGGGAAGAGCCCTCCGGGGAATGCCGCACGTCCATCACCGGACGTGCGGCTGCCGCCCGGCCATCACCGGCCGGGCGACCGACCTCCGTGGAAGAGCCCTCCGGGGGATGCCGTGTGTCCATCACCGGCCGGGCGACCGACTAGACTTTCCGCATGAGCTCGACGCCCCAGCCTGCCCGGCCGCGGGCCCTGATCGCCGACGACCAACGCGAGGTCCGCGAGGCCTTGCGCCTGCTGCTCAAGGCCGAAGGGTTCGAAGCGGTCACGGCCTCCTCCGCCGCCGAGGTGGTCCAGCAGGTCACCACGCGCGAATTCGACGTGGTGCTGATCGACCTCAACTACAGCCGCGACACGACGTCCGGGCGAGAGGGGCTCGACCTGCTCGCCCGCCTGCGGCAGATCGACGACGCGCTGCCGGTGGTGGTGATGACCGCCTGGGCGAGCATCGACATCGCCGTCGCCGCCATGCGGCAGGGGGCCCGCGACTTCGTGGAAAAGCCGTGGGAGAACCAGCGGCTGCTCGCCATCCTGCGCACCCAGGTCGAGCTGTCGCGAGCGCTGCGCCGGGGAGAGCTGCTGTCGGCGGAGAATGAGCTGCTGCGCGGCAGCCGGCCGCGGCTGATCGCCGAGGCGCCGGAGATGCGGCCGGTGCTCGAGCTCGTCGCCCGGGTCGGCCCCTCGCAGGCCAATGTGCTGATCACCGGCGAGAATGGCACCGGCAAGGGGCTGGTGGCGCGCGCGCTCCACGCCGCCTCGCCGCGCGCCGCAGGCGCCATGGTCACCGTCAACACCGGCGGCCTGTCGGAGGCGGTGTTCGAGAGCGAGCTGTTCGGTCATGTGCGCGGCGCCTTCACCGACGCCAAGGAGGACCGGGTCGGCCGGTTCGAGCTCGCCGATGGCGGCACGATCTTCCTCGACGAGATCTCGAACATCACGCTCCACCAGCAGGCTCGCCTGTTGCGGGTGATCGAGACCGGGGAGTTCGAGCGCCTGGGCTCTTCGCGGACGCGCTCGGCCGATGTGCGGATCCTGTCGGCCACCAACGCCGACCTCGGCCAGGAGGTGGCGGCCGGCCGCTTCCGCCAGGACCTCTTGTTCCGGCTCAACACGGTGGAGATAACGGTGCCGCCGCTGCGCACCCGCCGCTCCGACATCATGCCGCTCGCCGAGCACTTCCTCGCCCAGCACAACCAGCGCTACCGCAAGCGGCTGCGCGGCTTCAGCGAAGGGGCCGCGAAGGCGCTGCTCGGCTATCAATGGCCCGGCAACGTGCGCGAGCTCGATCATGCGGTCGAGCGCGGAGTCCTGATGGCCGGCGGGGAGCGGCTGCGCCCCGAGGACCTGGGGCTGCGGCCGGAGACGGCCGCAGTCTCCGGCCGCCTCGAGGAGCTGCCGCTCGAGGAGGTCGAAAAGGTGTTGATCGAGAAGGCGCTGGCGCGTTACGGCGGCAGCGTGAGCCAGGCGGCCCATGCCCTCGGTCTGTCGCGCAGCGCGCTGTACCGGCGGCTCGAGAAGCATGGAATTTGAGCCGCGAGGACCGCGCCGGCCAGCGGCCTGGAGCTTCGAGACCCGCATCCTGCTGCTCGCCCTGGCGGTCGGCCTGCCGGGGTCGTCGCTCGCCCTGCTGCTGCTGTGGACCGGCCCTTTCACCAGCGGCACGCGGTGGGCGGCGACCGTCTTCTTGCTGCTCTTCTGGTGGGGGCTCGCCTCCAGCCTGCATACGCGGGTGATCCGGCCGCTGCAGACCCTGGCCAACCTGCTGTCGGCGCTGAGCGAGGGCGACTTCTCGCTGCGCGCCCGGCGGCTGGGCAAGCGCGACGCGCTCGGCCAGGTCCTGGAGGAGGTCAACGCGATCGGCGCGACGCTACGCGAGCAGCGGCTCGGCGCCGTGGAGGCGACGGCGCTGCTCCACCGGGTGATGGAGGAGGTCGGCGTCGCGATCTTCGCCTTCGACGACCGCGGCTTGCTGCGCCTGGTCAACCGCGCCGGCGAGCGGCTGCTGGCCGAGCCGGCGGAGCGGCTGCTGGGTCGTCCGGCGGCGGCGCTCGCGCTGGCCGACTGCCTGGAGGGAAAGGCGGCGCGCACCCTGACCAGGACCTTTCCCGGCGGACCCGGGCGCTGGGACCTGCGGCGCAGCCAGTTCCGGGAGGGTGGCTTGCCGCACCGGCTGCTGGTGATCGCGGATCTTTCGCGGACGCTGCGCGAGGAGGAGCGCCAGGCCTGGAAACGGCTGATCCGGGTGCTCGGGCACGAGCTCAATAACTCGCTGGCGCCGATCCGCTCGATGGCCGGAACCTTACTCACGCTGCTCGACCGGGAGCCGCAGGAGGGCGATTGGCGGGAGGACATGCAGCGCGGCCTCGGGATCATCGGCGACCGCTCGGAGTCGCTGATCCGTTTCATGGCCGCCTACTCGCGGCTGGCGCGGCTGCCGCCGCCGCACCTGGCCGCGCTCGAGATCTCGACCCTGGTGCGCCGAGTCGCCGCGCTCGAGACCCGGCTTCCGGTCTACGTCGAGCGCGGCGGCGAGGTGGTCCTTCAGGGCGATGCCGACCAGCTCGAGCAGCTGCTCATCAACCTGGTGTGCAATGCCGCCGACGCCGCCTTGATGCACCGCGGCACGGGCGGCGCGGGCGGCGCGGGCGGAGGGGTGGGTGTGGGATGGCGTCGCGACGGCGGCTTTCTCGAGCTGCGGGTCGAGGACGAGGGACCCGGCCTGGCGAGCCTCGAGAACCTCTTCGTTCCGTTCTACACCACCAAGCCGACCGGCAGCGGCATCGGGCTGGTGCTGTCGCGGCAGATCGCCGAGGCGCACGGCGGCACCCTGACCCTGGAGAACCGCACGCCCGGGCCGGGCTGCCAGGCGCTGCTGCGGCTGCCGCTCGCCCCCGGCTCCGTCCCGTCTTAGCCCCCACCGGCGGTGCCGATCCCGAGGGATGAGACGGCGCTGCGATGTGGCGGTGGAGGCCTACTCGAAGCATCCATCGGGTCGCCCCCCGCAACCCCTCGATCCCCTTCCCACCCCTCCGGGGGGGAAGGGGACGCCCCCTCCCCTGGCGCACGGACCAATTTCGTTCTTAGCTTAGCCGCGGCCCGGCACTTTCCCGGGGGACGCGGGGTCAGCCGAGATCCTTGATCATCTGCTGCGCGGAAGCTGCGTCGGGATCGTTGGGCGCCAGCTTGAGGAAAGTCTCCAGCTGTTCTTTTGCCTTGGCCAGGTCGCCGGCGTTGGCGTAGCAGAGCCCGAGCATGTAGTGCGCCTTGGGATGATCGGGTTTGGCGGCCACGACCTCTTCGAAGAACTTGGTGGCCTCCGGAATGCGGTTGAGGTTGTAGAGGCTGACCCCCTGGCTGAAGGGGTCCTTGGTGGTGTCGACCTTGGCATTGTCGAGCGCCGCCTTGGCCTGCTTGGCGCGCGCATCCTTCATCTGGGTGAGCACCCGGTAGCGCGCCTGCAGCGCTTCGATGTTCTGCGGTTCGACCTCGATCCAGCGGTCGGCGATCGCCAGGGCGTCGGCATGGGCCTGCCGGCCGAGGTAGATATTGCTCAGGGCCTGATAGGCGGGGGTCAAGGTGCGGTCGATCTCCAGCGCCCGCTTCAGGTAGGCGACCGCGTCGTCGCCCTTCTTCTCGCGTGTCGCCTCGGCACCCTCGTTGAAGAGGCGCACCGCGACATCGCGCCCGGGGTGCTGCTTGGCCAGCGCCTCGAGCGCCTCGGCGGCGCGAGCCCGGCCACCCATTCCCTTGAGCGCCTCGTAGCGGGCCACCATTGCGGACTCCTTGCCCGGCTCGAGCGCCAGACTGCGATCGGCGGCGGCCAGGGCATCGGGGTAGCGCTTCTGGTCGAGGTAGAGACCGGAGAGGGCGGCCTGCGCCGGCGCCAGCTTGGGGTCGAGGGTCGCCGCTTGCTCGAACTTGGCGATCGCCGTCACGTGGTCCTTAGCGTGCAGGGCCGCGACGCCTTCGTTGAAGGCGGCAATGGCTTCGTTCTTGCCCTTCAGGGCGGCCACCGCGGCGGGGTCCGGGGCCGGCGCGGCCGGCGACGGCTGCGCGGTCTGGGTCGGCTTCAGGAGGGTGTAGGTCTCCCTGGAGGTCTCCTCGATCTTGGGCTTGAGCGGCTGCTCGAGCGTGACGTAGCCCTCCTTCTCCAGATGGATGGTGTAGGCGCGGGCGGCGTCGAGGATAATCATGTTGAACTGACCCTTGGCATCGGTCGTCTTTTCCTGCCGGTAGCTGCCGATCTCCGGGCTGGTGACGAGCACCTTGACGCCGGCCAGCGGCGCGCCGGCGCCGTCAACGACGCTGCCGACCACCCTGCCCTGCCCCAGGGCATGAAGAGCGGCGGCGAGGCTGGCGGCAAGCAGGAGGGCGAAGAGGGAGCCGCGGACGAGAGTGCGTAGCATGGGAATGGTCCTCCGGCCGGCGATCTTATCGCGATCGACTGGAGTGGGGTTTGATAGCATCGCGGGCGGATTTGTTCCATTGGAGGAGGCTGCCCGCTGGCCGACCGCATCCCGCCCGCACCCTCTCCCGAGCCGCCCGGCTGCTGGTCTCCAGGGTCTCCGGGGCCTGTGGCCGAAATCCTCGACCACCGCCCGACCGATCCGGCATGGCGGGGAGAGCCGCTCGCCCGGGGGCGCCATAGCCGGCTGGAGCTCGATTTCCGGTCGCTGCGGCAGACCCACCTGCGCCGCCTGCTCGGCTTGGCGGACTCGGCCGGCGGTGCGCTCGCGCCGGAGCGGGCCGAGGCGGCGTGCGCGGAGGCGACGCGCGAGCTGCTCGGCGACTTCTCCCCCGCCCTGCTGCTGCTCCCCGCCATCGAGCGCTGCCGGGTGCGGGCGCTGCTCGCCTATGCCTGGGCGCTGCACGCCGGCGGCCGCCGGCATGGTCTGGCGGGCGATCGGCTGGCGCTGATCAACCGCCACGAGTATGCGCTGGAGCGGGCTTTCGCGGGCGAGGCAGGCGACGAACCGATCTTCGTGCGCATGGCGCAGGAGAACGCGCGCCGGCGGTGGCCGGTCGATGCCCTCGACGAGCTGGCGACCTGGGCGCGGCGCGAGGCTGTGAAACCCCAATCCGCCGCCGCCCCGGGCCTGCTCGACACCGAGGCCGACGCCCGCCGCCTGACCCGCGCCCTCGGCACCGCGCTGCTCGAGGAGCGCATGAACGCCGAGCTCAACGGCTTCGCCGGAGCGCTGGTCGTCCTGCAGCAGCTACAGCGCCAGGACCGCGAGGCGGCGCGCCGCGAATGCGCCCGGCTCCGCCCGCGCCTGCTGCGCGCCCCCCGCGGCCTGGTCGAGCTGCCGGCAACCTACCGCCGGGCCGGCGTCTACGCGCTACTCGCCGCGTTGCGCCTGCTCTCTCTGCTCGAAGACGACGAACCCGGATCCTCGGGGGATGGCGATGAACGCAGTGAGCGCGGTGAGCGGAGGGGTAGCCGCCACCTATCCCGGCGGCCCGGCGCTCCCCGCCTCGGCACCTCGACCCGCATCGGCCTGCTGCTGCGCGCCCGCTGGTTCGGCGCGCGCCTGGGCCTCGACGAACGATGAGGGAGTCCGTCCGAGCGCAACGCCGGAGACAGGCCCTTTGTTATCGTGACTATGCCTGACCGACGACGCCGGCTGGTTCTTACCGCGGAACCGGTGAAACTGCGAACAGCGTGGACTCGCCGACATTCTCATTTAGAGTTCGCAGGTCGCTGCCATCTGCGCTGCTGATATAGATCTTGTCGTTTGCTCCCGCGTGTGATCGAAGGATGACGCTCCGCCCATCCGGAGAGAATACCGCGTCTATCAGCCGACCATGACCCGCCGCAATCCCCTTGCCGTTCGCGCCGTCAGCTTCGCAGACATAGGCGCCGCCTTCGCCAACCACCAGCAGGTGCTTGCTGTCAGGTGCCCATTCCACTTTCAACGCCGCCAGTCGGCTGACATGCCTCTGGTTCGCTCCGTTGGCATCCATGGTGAACCAGCCACTTGCCACGAACGCGATGCTGCGAGCATCCGGGGACCACACCGGGCTCACGGCCGCCATGCCGAGGTTTGTTAGCTGCTTCTGATTCGTCCCGTCTGCGTTCATCACGTAGATCTCACGCGTCTCCTTACTTCTGGCGGAGAATACGACTTGTGTGCCATCCGGTGACCAGGACGCATCCGAGGCATCAGGTAGCTGGGTGAGCCGTCGATGCTTCCCCGTCGCTAGGTCCAAGAGATAGACGGCACTCTCCGGATCTTTCGAGCTTGACGCCTCGTACGCTGAGGAAAACAAAATGCTCATACCGTTCGGAGACCACTTGGCATCAGGCAGGAGGGGCACATCAAGTAAGCGTTTTTGGTTCGAGCCATCCGCATTCATCGCGTACATCGGGAAATGGAAGGGCAGGTCGTACTTCTGCCCGAGATCAGCGTCGTCCTTCCGAAACGCAAAGAACATGATCCTTTGCCCATTGGGTGACCAAGCACTATCCGCTAGCACAGCCATCTTGTCGTCGGTCAGACGCCTTACATCAGATCCCCGATGGTTCATGACGTAAATGCCGTCGCTCAAGACAAAGGCGATCTTGTACTCGTTGGCGCCGGCAATGGACGACAGCATGAGTGACAGGCCGGCGGTGAGTGCCCACACGCGATGTGAATGAGGTGGCTTCATATCCCATAGTCTAACATCGCGGATCGGCCTTCGCTCTTTGTCCAGCAATGCAAAGCGCCGGCCGACCCCGCCGGAGGTGCAACGGTGAGCTCTGCCCGGGGATGGGCGCTAGTAGGACTCGCCTGGGTTGAGGGCGACGACCTCGCAGTTGACGCCGAGGTCCTCGAGCGCCTCGACCAGCTTCTGGGGCGTGCCGGTGAGGACCGGGAAGGTGCCCCAATGCACCGGGATCACCCGGCGCACTCCGAGGTAGCGGCAGGCGCGCGCCGCCTGGGCGGGGTCCATGGTGAAGAGATCGCCGATCGGCAGGAAGGCGAGCTCCGGCCGATAGAGCTCGGCGATCAGCTGCATGTCGGAGAACAGCGCCGTGTCGCCCGCATGATAGAAGGTGTAGCCGCCCGCCAGCTTGACGACGTAGCCGGCGGCGAGACCTCCGTAGACGATCTTGCCGCCGTCCGACAGGCTGCTCGAGTGCTCGGCGCGCACCATCGAGATGGCCAGCCCCAGCGCCTCCTGGGTGCCGCCGAGGTTCATCGCCGAGCAGCCCTCGACCCCCTGCGACTGGAGCCAGCCGCAGATCTCGAACGAGGCCACGATCAGCCGCGGCTTGTGCAGTTTGGCCAGCGCGACGGCGTCGCCCATGTGGTCGAAGTGGGCGTGGGTGATGAGCATCGCGTCGAGACGTTCGAGCTGCTTGTGCGCGGGCGGGCATGCCGGATTGCCCTCCACCCAGGGGTCGATCAGCACGACCTCGCCGCCCGGCAGGTTGCAGCGCACGGTGGCATGGCCCAGGTAGGTGAAGCTCGGACGCGGGTGCTGGCTCATCGTCCCCTCCTTTGCTCGATTCCGGCGCGCCATTGTAACCGAGAGGCCGTCGCGGCCCTGACATAAGGTACCCGCATTGCTGGAGAGCCGGAAGCGGGCATGGGCGACAGAGCGGTTGAGGTGATCGTGGTGCCGTATGACGTCGAGCGCGACGATACGGGCGCGGCCCGCGCTCCCGCCGCGCTGCTCGAGCGCGGCTTTCTCGCCGGCCTTGCCGAGTCGGGCTGGAAGGTCCACGAGACGGAGATCGCGCCGCGCCGCGCCGGAGCCGCGAAGGCCGACGTGGTCGCCGATCTGGGACTCGGCATCGCGCGGGCGGTGGCGATCGCCCACTCGCGCAAGCGCTTCCCGCTGGTGCTCGCGGGCGGCTGCCTGTGCGCGGTGGGCGTGGTGACCGGACTGCAGCGGATGGGCAGGGAGCTCGAGATCGTCTGGATCGACGCCCACGGCGACTTCAATACGCCCGAATCGACGCCGTCCGGCTACTGGGACGGCATGGCGCTGGCGGCAGTCTGCGGGCGCAGCCTGCGCGAGGTCTACAAGTCGGTCGAGCTGCGTCCGATCCACTTCCGCAGCGTGGTCCATCTCGCGGGGCGGGCGTTCGATCCGCCGGAGGTCGAGGATTTCAGGCGCCTCAACCTGAAGCTCGTCCCGCCCGAGCTGGTGGCCTCGCCGGAGACCCATCGCCTGCTGACCCGGGAGGCCGGCGAGAAAACGCAGCGGGGGCTCTACCTCCACGTCGACGTCGACGGTCTGGATCCGGGCGATGCTCCGGCGGTCAACTACCCGGCGCCGGGCGGGCCGGCGCTGGCGGCCGTGCTGGGCTGCTTCGAGCTGCTGCCGGTCCCCGCCGCGATGACCCTGTCGGCGTTGAACTTCGAGCGGGTCGGCGAGGAGGAGGCGCGGCGGACGGTGGCGACCTGTCTGCGCCTGGTCAACGCCTTTGGCGACGGCGCGAAGCGGCCCGCGTAGGGGCGCCCGGTAAATCGGACGCGCGGGTCCTGCTCTCCGGGGCATGCCGCACGTCCATGGCCGGACGTGCGGCCGACCTCCGGGAAGTGCCGCACGTCCATGGCCGGACGTGCGGCCGACCTCCGGGAAGTGCCGCACGTCCACAGCCGGACGGGCGGCCTGCGCTTGTCGGGGGAAGGACGCAAAAGCGGCCAGGGTTGCTGGCCGCTCTTGTCTTACTTGCCGCCGATCGCCCGCCGATTGCCGCCGATTGCCACTATCGCCACGGGCCGCCGGCCGGCGATCAGGCCAGGGGTCAGCTAGATCTGGAACTGGCGAAAGAAGTTGTCGCGCAGCTTGGCGTTGAAGGCGTGGTCGGTCAGACGGTAGTAGATGGTCTGGGCGTCGCGGCGCGGCGCCACCAGGCCATAGGCCTTCAGCTTGGCCAGGTGCTGGGAGACCGCGGAGACCGACACTCCCAGCATCTCCGCTAGGTCGCAAACGCACAACTCCTTCATGTTCTCGAGCAGGTAGAGGAGCTTGAGCCGGGTCGAGTTGCCGGCCAGGTTCATCAGCTCGGCGGCCTCCTCGATGTCCGGCGTGCCCTCGAGGTTCTGCCTGATCTGGGCCATCTCCTTCTGCGACATGTTCGGCGCTTCACCTTTCATGGTTTCCTTTCCTCCGGCGGTTATGCAATCGTTTTCATCGCCTCTGGCGCCGCTCCCCGGGAACGGACCGGCCATCGGCAACGCTATTGAACAATCTCGATTCTACTCGAATCGCGGACAAAATCTAGGGGTTTCACCAAGATTTTTCATGAAATTTGTCCCGATCTTCCCCTGGGGCGCACTTATAGTAGGTGGCTTCGTCTGTTATGATCTTTCTCTTATGTTCTTTATTTCTAGCGGTTTGTGCTCTCCGGGCAGGGCTCCGCCACCCCGGCCACCCCTATAATGGACGCGAAAGGAGCGGGCTCCATGGCGCAGCGCATCGCGATCGAATACTGCCTGGCTTGAAACTACCACCCGCGCGCCGCCGGTCTGGCGGACGAGATCAAGCAGAGGTTCGGGGTGGCGCCGGTGCTGGTCAAAGGCTCCGGCGGGGTGTTCGATATCACTGTCGGCGACGAGCTGATCTTCTCGAAGAAGAGGGCCGGCCGCTTCCCCGAGCCGGGGGAGATCGAGAGGCTCCTCGAGCGGAGGCTACAGGCACCGGCGTCCTGAGAGCCAGGATCAAGACGAAACTGGTCCGTGCGCCAGGGGAGGAGGCGTCCCCTTCCCCCCCGGAGGGGTGGGATGGGGATAGAGGGGTTGCGGGGGGCGATCCGATTGATGCTTCGAGCGAGCCTCCACCGCCACATCGCAGCGCCTTTCATCCCTCGGGATCGGCACCGCCGGTGGGAGCTAAGTTGCTGAGCGGATTAGCGGTCGTGCTGGGGGCGAGCCTGCTTGGCACGGCGCTGCTCGTCGAGGAGCGGCGGCGGCGCGCTCCCACTCTTCCTCTCCCCGGCCCGCCTCCTCCTGGTCGTTGCCCGGCGGGCGCGGTGACGGTCGTGCTGCCAGTGCGCGACGAGCAGGCCAACGTCCTTCCCTGCCTGGAGACGCTGCTGGCCCTGGAGGGGGAGCCCGAGGTGAGGGTGGTCGACGACGGCTCGACCGACGCGACCGCCGAGCTGGTCGCGGAGCGCGCCCGCGGCGAGCCCCGGCTGACGCTGGCGAGCGCCGGTCCGCTGCCGCCCGGCTGGTGCGGCAAGGTCCACGCCCTCTGGGCCGGCTCTCGCGGGGTTCAGTCGCCCTGGCTGCTGGCGACCGACGCCGACACGCGGCACCACCCCGCGGCGCTGGCCGCGGCCTGCTCGGCCGCCGCCGGCGCCGGTCTCGACGCGGTCTCGCTCTCCGGATTCCAGGAGGTCCACGGCCTGGCCGAGAACCTGCTCGTCGCCCCGGTCTTCGCGCTGCTCGACGCGCTGCTGGGCGACTGGGAGGCGGCGGCGCGGGGCGGCGGGCCGGCGGTTGCCAACGGCCAGTTCCTGCTGCTGCGCCGCCAGGCCTGGGAAAGCTGCGGCGGCTTCGCGGCGGTGCGCGGCGAGGCGATCGACGACGTGGCGGTCGCGGCGACCCTGCGCCGCGGCGGCTACCGCACCGGCTTCTTCCGCGCCCCGGGACTGCTCCGGGTGCGCATGTACCGCGGCCTGGCGGCGGTCATGCGCGGCTGGCAGCGCAACCTGGGCGGTCTGCTCGGTCCGCGGCCGGCGGTCACCGCGGCCGCTCTCGGCTTCCTGCTGCTGCCCGTCCTGTTGCTGGGGGTCACTCTGGCCGCCGGCAGCTGGCCGGCCGCCGCCATGCTCTGGAGCGCCGGGGCAAGCGCTTCGGCATTGCTGCGTGCCGGTTCTCTCCACCGGCCGGCCTATGGCCTGCTTTACCCTCTGGACGCGCTGCTGCTCGCCTGGGTGCTGGCGCGCGGCGCTCTCGACCACCGGCGCGGGCGCCTGCTCAGCTGGAAGGGGCGGGAGATGCCGGTTTGACCGGCGGCACTTGCCGCAGAGGGCGCAGGAGTCGCAGGGGAGCCTCGTACCAGCAGCGCTGGCCCGCCGACTCCTCCACCGCCACCGCCAGGGTTTCGACCGGCGAGTCTGCGAGGTGCGGCGCGATGTCGTGCCAGATCATCCGCGCCAGCAGCTCCATCGAGGTGTTGGCCAGCGGCAGCAGCAGCACTTCGGCAGCGGGAAAGCGATAGCTGCGCTCGGCGAGCTCGACCTCGACCGCGTCGCCCTGCCGCGTCCAGCGCAGGCGGGGGCAGTCGGCGGGCAGCAGCGTGCGGTTGTCGAGGCGGTGGCAGAGGGCGCGCAGGAAGCGCTTGAAGCTCTCGAGGTCGAGCAGCAGCCCCGAGCCGTCGAGGTCGCCGCCGGAGAGCTCGACCTCGACCCGGTAGTTGTGGCCGTGCAGCAGCTCCGCCCGGCCACCCTCGAAGAGCGTGAAGTGCGCGGCCGAGAACTTGAAGTCCTCCTTGGCGAGGGCGATGCGGTAGCGCGGCAGCTCGGACATGGCGACAATATTAGCTCCCACCGGCGGTGCCGACCCCGAGGGATGCCGCAGCTTTCGCCTGTTGCGGCACTTCCAGCAGGTCGGAAACGGCGCTGCGATGTGGCGGCGGAGGCCTACTCGAAGCATCCATCGGATCGCCCCCCGCATCCCCTCTATCCCCTTCCCACCCCTCCGGGGGGGAAGGGGACGCCCCCTCCCTCTTGCTCCGGGGCATTTCGTCGTAGCCGTCTATGATGAGCACGGAGGAGCGACGATGAGGGTCGACAGGTTTCGGGGATCAGGCGGCTGGATGGCGCTGTTCCTGCTCCTCGTCGTCCTGACGCCGGTGAGGAGGACCGCTGCCGCGGGGAGAGGCGTTTTCGCCCCGACGGAACAGGCTCCCCGCTACGCCTCCGAGCGGCTGTATCACCTGCAGCACCTGCGCCTCGACCTGGCCTTCGACCTGATCCAGGGAACGGTGGCGGGCACCGCAACCAACGTCGTCACCCCGCTGCTGCCGGGTGTCGACCACCTCCTGTTCCACGCCGCCGAGCTCGACGTCAAGCGCGTGCTCCTGGCCGGCAGGGCGGTGCCGCTGCCTTTCGCTCTCGACCCCGCGGCGCAGAGCCTGACCGTGCAGCTCGGCCGCGCCTACGGGCCCCAGGACCGGCTCGAGGTGGCGATCGACTACGCGGCGCATCCGCGGGCAGGCCTCTATTTCACGGCGCCCGACGCCGCCTATCCAGAGATGCCCCGGGCGCTCTATTCGCAGGGCGAGACGGCCTATAACCGCTACTGGTTTCCGAGCTGGGACGAGCCCGACGAGCGTGCCACCAGCGAGCTGTTGGGGACCGTGGCACGCCCTTTCGAGGTGATCGGCAACGGCCGGCTGGTCGAGGTGCTCGAGCGCGAGGACGGGCGGCGCACCTTCCACTGGACGATGGAGCAGCCGCACAGCACCTACCTGGTCTCGGTGGCTGCGGGGGAGTTCGCCCATGCTGCCGGGCAGTGGCGCGGGATCCCCATCGACTCCTACGCTCCTCCCGCGCTGGCCTCCTACGCCCGGCGCGCCCTGGCTCCGACCGCCGACATGATGGAGCTCTTCTCCACCCTCACCGGACGCCCCTACCCCTACGCCAAGTACGCCCAGGTCTGGGTCCATGATTTCGGGTGGGACGGGATGGAGAACATCTCGGCATCGACCGAGTCGGTGCGGGCGCTGGACCGGGAGCGCCAGGAGCCGGTGGCGGAGACCCAGGCGCTGGTCGCCCACGAGCTCGCCCACCAGTGGTTCGGCGACCTGCTCACCTGCCGCGGCTGGGAGCACGCCTGGCTCAACGAGGGGATGGCCACCTATTTCGAGGCGCTCTACCGCCAGCACGTCTCGGGCGACGACGATTTCGACTGGGAGCTCGAGGGCCTCAGGCGCAGCTACTTCGGCGAGGACGAGGAGCACTACCGCCGGCCGCTGGTCACCGCGCGCTATGTCAGCCCGGACCGGATGTTCGACGCCCACAGCTACGACAAGGGCGCGCTGGTCGTGCACATGCTGCGCTATCTGATGGGCGAAGAGGGATGGCGCAAGGGGATTCGCGAGTACGTGGCGCGCCACGCCGGCGGCTCCGTGACCACGGCCGATCTCCAGGCCGCCTTCGAGAGCGCCTCGGGCGCCTCGCTCGGCAGCCTCCTCGACCAGTACGTCTACGGCGCCGGCTACCCGGAGCTGAAGGTGCGGTGGGACTACCAGGCGGGGTCTGGTGGGCCCGGCATGGTCCACCTCGAGGTGCGCCAGGTCCAGAAGCTCGACGCCGAGACGGGGCTGTTCTCGTTCCCGGTCGAGATCGCGCTGCTGGGGGAGAGCGGCAGCGAAGTGCGTCGGGTGCCGGTGCTCGCCCGCGCGGCGCAGGAGCTCTACATTCCGAGCCCGACGCGGCCGCGCACAGTCATCTTCGATCCCCGCGGCGTGATGCTCAAGACGATCGACTTCGACAAGCCGGTTGCCGAGTGGGTGCTGCAGCTAGCCGCGGCCGGCCCGCTGCCCGCCCGCATCGAGGCGGCGCGGGCGCTGGGCAAGAGCGCTGCCGGGGCGGACCCCGGCCCCGCCTCGGGAAAGGCCGGCGCCGGCGCGGGCGCGGGCGGCGCCGACTCTGGCGAGGGCGAGGGCGGCACCGGCACGGGCGAGGGCGGCGCCCGCCCTGGCGCGCCGGCGGCGACAGCGCCGCCCACGGCGCCCACGGAGCTAGACGCCGCCGCGGCGTCGCAGGCGCTGGCGCAAGTCCTCGCCAGCCAGGCGTTCTACGGCTTGCGCGAGGAAGCGGCCACGGCCCTGGGGGAAAATGGCGGCGCGGGCTCGCTCGGCGCTCTGCGGCGCGGGCTCGCCGATCCCGAGGCCCGGGTCCGCACGGCGGTGTACGCCGCCCTGGGTCGTTTCCCCGATCATCGGGAGTTGGTCGCTCCGCTGGGGCGCGCCCTCCGGGAAGATGCAGGCGAGCGCGCCCGCGCCGCCGCCGCCACCGCCCTGGGCAAGTTCCAGGACTCGCGCGGCGAGGTAGTGCCGCTGCTGGTGCGGGCGCTGGGGCAGGTGAGCTATCACCACTGGGTGCAGCGCGCGGCGATCAAGGCGCTGGCCCGGCTCGGGGCGCGGCAGACCTACGACGAAGCGCGGCGCCTGGCGCGCTACGGCAGCCCCGAGGAATGCCGGTCCGACGCCATGCTCGCGCTGGCGACCTATGCCGCCCACAGCACCGAGAGCAAGCTCAAGGCCGGGGTGCGGCGGATCCTGGAGGGCTATCTCGCCGATCCCGATTACGCCGTCCGGCGCGACGTCCCGCGGGCGCTCGCCGAGCTTGGAGACCCTGCGGCGATCCCGGCCCTGGCGCGCACGGCCCGCTCGGAGATCGAGGACGCCCAGCGGCAGGCACGCGAGGACGCGATCCACGACCTGGAGGAGCTGCGGCGCAAACCGCGCGAGACGCAAGGTCTGGAGGAGCGCGTGCGGCAGCTCGAGCGGGCCAACGAAGTGCTGCAGGAGCAGCTGCGCGAGCTCAAGGCTCCTGCCGCCCCGCCCCATCCCTGAGCTTGGCGAGCGCCGCGGCGCGTTCGACGAGCCGCACCAGCTCACGCGCCCGGCGCTCGTCGGGCAGGTCGGCGGCGAGCGCGCGGGCTCGCCGCAGCAGGCCCTGCCAGTCGGCGTGCTCCTGCCGGGCTCCCTGGACGCCGAGAGCCTCGGCCAGCTCGACCGCCAGATACGACAGCCGCAGCTCCGCGGGTGCCGCCTGCCACGACTGGCGGAGATCCGAGAGCCGCAGATCCTGACCGCGCGGCGACTGGCCACCGGAGCCGGCGTAGCGGAGAGTGGCGACCGGCGCCGCCAGTGAGGCGCTGCCGGCGGCGGCGGCGGGGCGACCGGGCCGGCCAGATGGGCGCGGCTGGCTGGCCTGGCCGGGGTCCACGCCGGGCTGCAGCTCGACTTCGTAGAGCGCCACCATGGCGCCCCCGTAGGGAGCGGCGGCGGCAGCGGGGGCGACGGGGTTAACGCTGGCCGAGCGGGCGAATTCATCGGCGGCAGCCGAGAGCTGCTCGGCGGGGCGCTCGGCCGTGGCGGTAACTGGCCCGAGGCGGAGGTCGGCGCTCACCACCCGGTAGCGCGCCACCACCGCGGGATTGAATTCGACCTCGGCCCGCGGCGCCGGCGGCGCGAGCGACATCGGCGTGGGGGGAACTGGAGAGGCACTGCCGCTGGCCGCGGCATTGCCTGTGTTGCGGGCCGCGGCCGGCGCCGCCGGGGGGCGCAACTCGAAGCGCAGCAGATAGGTGCGGCGGGGGGACGGGAATGCGGCGTGACCGCCCTCGCCGGCGGAGCCCGCACTGAGATAGCCGAGCGCGCGCACCGAGGCGGTGCCTGGAGCGCCGGGGCCGTTGCCGGCGGGGGTGTCGCTGACGCCGCCGCCGAGGGCGTTGACGAAGTCCTCGACCCGCACCAGGCCGGGGGAAGGAAGCTTCCCGAGGTCGAGCACGAAATGGCGGGTCATGTCGTACGACGGGGTGCCAGCGCCAGGGCCAAAGACCGAGGTGCGCAGCGCAGCGGTTTCGACGAAGCCGCCGCGCGAGGCGAAGCTGCCCGGGGGTGGCGCGCTCGGCGGCCGAGCTGCGGCCGCGCCGAGCGCCTTCGCCTGCGGCCGGCGGGTCTCCTGGAGCGCGATCTTTGGTGCGCTGGCCGGGGGGGGGGCCGGAGCAGCCGGGGGGGCCGGCGCCTCGGCGAACCCTGCGGCCTGTTCCACGGCCACGGCATCTTTCCGCTCCCCGGCGCCTGGCGGCGCGGCGGGCTGCCCTCCGGCCGCGGGCACCGCCCCGGCAGGCTGGCCCACGGGTGGACCGGCGTAAAGGGACTGCCGGCCCGCCTCGTTGCCGCCGACGTTGACGCCGCCGGCCGGCGCCGCGGGCGCCGATTGCTGCCGGGTCCGCTCCCTTCCCGGCTTCGGCTCGGCCGCGGCGACCTGCGCTTTCTGCTTGACCGGGGCCGGCGCGGCCACCGGCTGAGAGGCCACTTCTTCGCGGGGCGAGCTCGGCGCGGCGGCCGCGGGCACGCCGGGATTCGACCCGCCGGGAGGGCCTTCCAGGAAGTGCCGCCCGTCCACCCCTGACGAGCCGGTCGCCGCGGCTGCGGCAGCTTGCTGCCGCTCCAGTCGCGGCGGCTGCGGCTGGGCAGCTGGGCCGGCCCCCGCCGGGACCGCCCCCTTCTCGCTGCCCGACCACGCCGCGGCACTCGGCGCCGCGGGCGGCGCCGCCTGGTCGGGCTGCTTCATCCCGGGTGGCGGTACGGTCTCGAAGAGGCGGTGCGCCAGCACTCCCGCGCCGACCATCACCGCTAGCGAGGCGGCGAGCAGCCAGCGGCGGGAGGCGGCGGGGCCGGCGCCGGCGTGAGCTGGCTCGAGCCGGCGGAGAGGGCCCGAGATCGTCTCCGGAATGTCTCCCTCGAGCCGCGCCAGCAGCTCCGGCGGCGGCTCGCCGCCTTCCTCCCGGGCGTGACGGGCCAGGCGGGCCGCGACCTCGCGCTCCTTCGATCTGCTGCTCATCGCGGCCCCTCCTCGAGCGCCCGGCCCAGCGCCTGCAGCGCCCGCTTCAGGCGCTTGCGGACCGCCGGGCCGGTGATGCCCTCCTCGAGCGCCAGCTCGCGCACCGAGCGCTCGCCCCAGAAGAGAGCGGTCACGGTGTGGCGAAGCTCCTCCGGCAGCGCCACGACCGCGCGGCGCAGCCGGTCGGCGTCGGAGGCCTTAGCGATCGTCTCGTCGACCGTCGGCGCCGGGTCGCGGACCAGCGCCTCGTGCTTGCCCTCGAGCGGCACCAGGCGGTGGGGCCGGCGCAGGTGATTGAGATAGCTGTTGTAGGCGATCCGGGCAAGCCAGGTCGAGACCAGCGACTGGCCGTTGAACCCGGGAAGCGCAGTCCAAGCCTTGCGGTAGGTCTCCTGGGTCAGATCGGCCGCCAGATCGGAGTCGCCGCACAGCCTCCGCAGCAGCGCGAAGACGCCGCGGTAGGTGCGCTCGAGCAGGCGTTCCGCCGCCGCGCGGTCGCCTGCCGCCAGAGCGGCAAGGAGCTCCGCCTCCTGCGCCTCTGAGCCCTTGGCGAGACGCCGCGATTCGCCTCCCAGCAAACTCGATCCGGCAGCCATTTCGATCACACCCATCTTACCCATAGAGACACGGCAGCCCACCGAAACGAAACCGGCCTCCGGGAAGAGACAGTCAGGCGGGTGGCACGCGCCGCACCATCTGCACCACCGCCTCCATGTGCCCGGTCTGCGGGAACAGGTCGAGCAGGGTCACGCTCTCGATGCGGTAGGCGGGGTCGAGCTGGCGCAGGTCGCGGGCCAGGGTGGCCGCGTCGCAGGAGACATAGGTCAGCCGCTCGACCGGCCGCTCGACGAGGGTGTGGCGCACCTTCGCCGCCAGCCCGCCGCGCGGCGGATCGACTATCACGCGGTCGGGGCGGCTTGCCAGGGTGGCAATCCAGCTCTCGACCACCTGGGCGACGGCGACGACGCCGGCCAGCCGGTTGCGGCGCGCGTTGTTGCGCGCGTAGCGAGTGGCCACCCGGTCGGCCTCCACGCTGACCACCCGCCGGTAGCGGCGTGCCAGCGGCAAGCTGAAGAGCCCGACGCCCCCGTAGAGGTCGAGCGCCTCCTCGCCTTCCCAGGGGCCGACCGCAACCTCAACCAGCCGCGGCAGCAGCCCGCGATGGGTCTGGAAGAAGCAGCGCGCGTCGTAGCCGAAGGCGAGCCCGGCAACGGCCATCGTCACCTCGCCATGGGGCAGGCCCGCCACCAGCGGCGCCGCCGTGACCGCCCGCCCGTCGCCCGCCGCCAGGTCGAGGCGGCGGGGCGGCGAGGCGGCGAGCAGGGCGGGCAGCTCGGGGAGCAGCTCCTCGAGCTCCGGCACCAGGAGTGGACAGCGGGTCAACGGAATGACTTCATGGCTACCGCGGGCGTAATAGCCGACTCGCACCCCGCCGGCCGGGTCGACCGCGGTGTGGAGCTGAGTGCGCAGGCGGTAGCCCCACGGCTCGCCGGTCAGGAGCTGGCAGCGCGCGGGCAGCTCGACGCGTCCCAGCCTCTCGAGCGTCTCGCGTACCGCTTCGGCCTTGAGCCGCGGCTGCAGCGCGTCGTCGAGGTGCTGCAGGTCACAGGCGCCAGTCAGGGCCAGCTCGGGGAAGGGGTCGGGGCGGCGCCCCGGCCCCGCCTCCAGCACCTCGAGGATCTCGGCGCGGCCGTAATCGGGCCGGCGCGCGGTCACCCGCACGCGCAGCAGGTCGCCTGGCGCGGCGCGCGGGATGAACAGCGGCACGCCCTCGAGCCGGGCCAGCCCGTCGCCGCCGACCACCAGCTTCTCGACTCGCACCTCGGCCTGCTCGGCCAGCGCCGGGCGGGTGCCCGCCGGGGCCGGCGCCGCCTCTCGCCGTCGCGACGGGCCGCGTTGCGCCCGGCCCTTCAACACTTCCCCTCGATCAGCAGGTGAATGCGCGCCGCGAGCGCCGGCAGGCGGTGTTCGATCTCGGCGCGCAGCGCTTCCGGGCGATGGCGGCGCGACAGGTGATACAGCACCAGAGCGGCATTGTGGAAAAGCGCGGCGCGCTCCTCGAGGTCCTCGAAGTGGAGGTGCTTGAAGCGATCGCCGCGGCCGCGCTGCTCGTCGCCCAGGAATGTGCACTCGAGCATCAGCACCCGGCTCTCGAAGAGCCGCGGCGTCAGCTCGAAGACCGAGGGGCCGGTGTCGCCGCAGTAGGAGAGCCAGACCTCTTCGACCGCCTCGGAAGTCTCGACCCCGCTCTCCCGCAGCGCCACGAGCTCGGCGGCCGTGCGGCCGGCGAGGCCAGCCGCCAGGCGGCGTTTGCGGCGCACCAGGTGATAACCCAGGCTCGGCACCACGTGATCGGTGGCGAAGGCCTCGACCAGCAGGTCCTTGCCGACCTCCACCCGATCGCCGACCGCGAGCGGCACGATCTCATGGCGATAGGCGGCGCCGTCGAGGCGCTCGGCGGCGGCCACCAGCGCCGCCAGCGGCTCTTCGATCGCGGCCGGACAGAAGACCCGCGTGTGGGCGTGCAGGTGGAGCGTGCGCAGTGACAGGACGTAGGGCAGTCCGAGCGCATGATCGAGGTGGCCATGGGAGAGGAAGATGTCGCGGACGCCCGCCAGCTGGGCGGCGCCGCGGCCGACGTCGAACGCCAGCCCCGGCGGGCTGACCCTGAACCAGGTCTCCTCGCCGGCGCGCGACCATCCCTCGACCGCCAGGTCACCCAATCTGATCTCAGCCGGACGCATCAGGTCTAATTCGCTCTAGCCGCATCGGGGACGCCCCCTCCCCTGACGCACGGACATTTCGCTCTACAACCCCTGTCGCACCCAAGGTCGCCGGCAGGGCCTGGCCGCGGCTGTGTTCGCTTCATCCCCACAGCCGCGGCCAGGCCCTGCCGGCGACCCGCAGTCCACCACCGGAATTCTCCCGCCCAGGCCTCGCCGTCCTAGATCTCCCGGTACAGCCAGCGGTGCACCGGGGTGAGGCGCGAGGTCACCTGCGACCAGTCGGGATTGATCAACCACAGCGTGGCCGCCATCGAGGAGAGCAGCGAGTTGCCGTCCTGGGGAGTGAAGCAAAAGCCGTAGACCTCGCGTTTCCTACGCACCATGAGAGTCGGCATCACGACCACGGTCTGCGACAAGATGCGGCCGTAGTAGCCGTGATCGCGGCCGAAGCTGAAGATCAGGTTGGCGTAGCGCTTGTCGGTGGCCGCCACCCGCGGGTTCTGCCGCAGGCGTTGGCGGACCTCGTCGAGGGTCGTGTCGCGGTCGAGCTCGAAGTTGAACCAGATCGAGTGCATGTACTGGGTGTTGAGCTTGACCGCGCTCGAGAACAGGTTCAGGTCCTTGCCCAGCGTCTCGAAGACGTGCCAGGCGTCGCGGGCATGATGGGTGCCGAAGTCGGCGTCCTCGTGCTTGCCGACGTTCGGCGCCGGCACGAAGCTGTCGGCCTGCGAGATGTCGTTGGCCCGGCGCATACAGACGAAGGTGCCCTTGTGCAGGTTGTAGCGGCCGTCGCCTTCGTCGCACAGAGTCTTGACCAGGGTGACGATGTTATGGGTGTTGCAGGAGACGATCTGCACGAAGCGGTCCTCGCCCGGAACCAGGACCTCCTCGTTGATGCCGCTCGCATAGGGCTTGCCGAAACCGAACTCGCTCCCCTGCGCCAGAAACCCCTTGGGGCCGCGCGCGGCGCGGTAGTACATCTCCTTGTTCTTGTTGCCCGCCGGCGTACAGTCGACGACCACGGTGGCCCGCTCGAGCGCCTCTTCGGAGCTGAAGCTCACCCGGTGCCCAAGGCCCTCGAACTCGGTGCGCACGTCGTCGTCGACCGCGAGGAAAGCGCCGCGGGCCATGAGGTGGTTGAGCCGGGCGCGGTCTGAGGCCAGCGGGGTGCGCTTGTGAAAGGTGACCTCGTCGATCCCGAGCTTCTCCCTGAAATCGGTGAACAGGCCGAGCAGCGGCTCGCCGATCGTTCCCGTCCCCACGATGTGGACGATGGTCTTCATAGGGCCCTCTTGGCGGCGGATAGCCGGATGCGCGACTGGCGAGAGTGCGCCCCGGGCGGCGTGAGCCGGCCCCGGGCGACCGAACCGGCAGAGAGTAGCACAGCGGGCGATGAGCCCCCTCCGCCCTGGCCCCCCGCTGAACCCTGCTGGTGCGCTGGGGGTCGCCGCGAAGGGCCTGACCGCGGCTGTGTGGAGAAGCGAACACAGCCGCGGTCGGGCCCTTCGCGGCGACGGGGGTGCAACAGGGCTTATCGCAGGCCAGGACTCCGACCTGGCCGGAAGAGCCCTCAGGGGAATGCCGCCCGTCCATCGCCGGATGGGCGGCTGCCGCAACAGGCGGAAGCTGCGGCCCCCCATCCCCGATAGGTTGGCACGCACCTGATCTCTGCGCATGGCCGCTGGCGGGTGCCTGTCGTTCTGGCACTCGGCGCCGCCGTCAGTCCGTTGGCTTGCCGTCGCCGATTGCGCCGTGCTTGCCGCCTCCCCGCCACTCGGGGTCGCGCCGGGCGAAGACGTCCATCTCGCGCGGCACCTCGATCAGGGTGCGCGTCACCTGCGGATCACAGATGCCGTTCTCACACTCGTAGACGTAGACGTTCCACTCCTCGCGCCGGCTGAAGCTGGAGAGGGTCTGGTAACTGTTGCAACGGCCGCACTTGACCGAGATGTTGCGGATGTTGATCTCTTCGCTCATCATGTCCTCCGGGTACCCGGCACCATCTTCCCATATGGCCTGCCTCTTGCACATTCGCTTTTAGCTATGAATCATGGCCCAGGTGGGTATGATCGTCCTGTCATGAATCGGTTCGCGCTTTCGCCCCGCCGGCACCTCGCCTTCCTGGCGCTCGCCGCTCTGCCGGCCCTGGGCGCGGCGCCTGGTCCCACGACGGTGCCGCCGCCGCCGGGCGAGGCCACGCCTTCGTTCCACGACGAGATGGCGGTGGCCTATGTGCTCGTGCCGGTGATGGTGCGCACTCGCTCCGGCTACGCCAACGATTTGCAGAAGAAGGACTTCCGCCTGCTGGTGGACGGCCGGCCGGTGGCCATCGAGAGCTTCGACCAGCGCACCGAGGCGCCTGCCAGCCTGGTCTTTCTGCAGGACCTTTCGGGCAGCATGGAGACCGGCGGCAAGATCGAGCAGAGCCGGCAGGTAGTGCGCTTCTTTCTCGACCGCGCGCTGCCGGGAGACGAGTTCGCCGTCGCCTCCTTCGCCAGCGGCCGCGGCGAGGTCGAGGTGCCGTTCACGACCGACAGCGGGGCGGTGCGGGATGCGATCGCGCTGTGGCGGGGCTGGGGCACCACCGCCCTCCACGACGCCGTCGCCTGGATCCCGGAGATCTCCGCCGAGGGGCACAACAGCCGGCGCTTCGCCATCCTGTTGACCGACGGCGCCGATAACGCGAGCGCCCTGGCGCCCGAGCAGGCGCGCGAGATCGTGCGCGCCGCCCAGGTGCCGGTCTACGTCCTCGGGCTGGGGACCGGCAGCCCATACGAGATCGCAGCCGATGGCAAGAAGCTCTACCGCTATGCCGACGTGCTCAACTTGCTGGCCGGAGCGACTGGCGGCCGTTACTACCCGATCGGGGGGCAGGAAGATCTCGCCCGAGCGCTCCAGGGGATCGCCGACGACCTCCGGCACCAGTACGTGCTGGGGTTCTCGACCATTGACGGCGCCTCGAGCTACCGCAAGCTGCGGGTCGAGCTGACCGCCAAGGGGCTGGGAGACCGCACCACCGTGGTCTTCCGGCGTGGCTACAAGGGACCGCCGCCCGCTGGATCGTCGCGAGGCGGCTGACCGGGAGAGACCGCTCGCATCCGGCTCGCGGAGAGGCGGTCGATCCCACGTTCAAGGAGGAAGGACGATGCCGAGGAGATCTTGGATTGTCGCTGTCGCGCTGTTGGGGGCGCTCGCTGCCACCGGCTGCGCCACCAAGAAATATGTCAAGGACGAGACCCAGGCGGTCGCCACCCGCGTCGATCAGGTCCAGGGCCAGGTCGAGCAGACCCAGACGCGTCTCAACGACCACGAGCAGAAGCTTGCCTCCCAGGACCAGCGGCTCAGCGGCCACGAGCAGAAGATCGGCGAGATCTCGAAGACCGCTCAGGACGCTCTCGATCGGGCCCAGCAAGCCGGCAAGCTGGCGCAGGGCAAGTTTCTCTACGAGACCGTGTTGACCGACGACAAGGTGAAGTTCGGCTTCAACAAGTCGGCGCTCTCGACCGAGGCCAAGGCGGCTCTCGACGAGTTCTCGGCCAAGGTCAAGACCGACAACAAGAGCGTCTACGTCGAGGTCCAGGGCCACACGGACAGCGTCGGGTCGGACAGATACAACGAGGAGCTGGGGTTGTCCCGCGCCGAAGCGGTGCGCCGTTACCTCAACCAGAAGGACGGCTTCCCGCTGCACCGGATGAACGTCATCTCGTACGGCAAGAGCGCTCCGATCGCCGACAACAAGACCCGCCAGGGCCGTTCTCAGAACCGCCGGGTCGCGCTGGTCGTACTGCAGTAGCCCTGCCCGGCAGCCAGTTCGGAGCGGCCGGCTCCTAGGGCCGGCCGCTTCTCCACCCCGAGCTTTCAGCGCGCAATCCTGCGCAAATAGAGCTCTACGAGTCCGCCGCGTGGCGGATGACTTGCTTGAGAGTGTCGCCGTCGGCGATGCCGGCGCGCAGAAACGACAGCCGGCCCTTCTTGTCGATCACCATCAGCGTGGGCAGCGCGGTGATGCCGAAAGAATCGGAAACCTTGCTGTCGCTGTCGAGCAGCACCGGATAGGGGATGGGGTTGGTTTTGAGGAAGCCCTTGACGATGTCCTCGGGCTCCCCGAGATCGGCAGCGAGGAATTGTACCCCCCGCCCTCTGAGGTCTTTCGCCACCGGATCGAGGATCTGGGCCTGGATGTGGCAGGGAGCGCACCAGGTGGCCCAGAAGTCGACGACCACGACCTGGCCAAGGAAATCCGCGGGACCGAGCGTCCTGCCGTCGGTCGTCCTGAGCCGGAACGCCGGCTTGGTGCCCACCGACGACGGGCCGCCCGCTGTCGAGCCGTCGCTACAGGCGAGCAGCAAGAGCGAGGCGACGAGCGCGCAGAGCAGGATCGGGCGGCCGGGCGCCCGGCGGTGAGTCGAGATCATGGCCGCCAGCATACGGCATCGGCCGCCGCCGGGGAAGGTGGCCGCCGCACCGGGGCGGCCAGGCCGGAGGGGCCCTGCCCCGCTAACTACAACCGCTCGTCGAGCCGCAGTTGAGGCACTTGTAGCAGCTGCCGTTGCGGACCATGATGGCCCCGCACTCGTGACAGCTCGGCGCATCTTGCTGGTAGAGGAAGGCGGGACGTCCGAAGGGGGTCACCGCCAGCGCCGGCGGGTCGGCCTGGGGGTTGGCGTTAGACACCTGCCCGACCGGCTCGAGCCTGCCGCCCCCCATCAAGGGCAGCGATCCCCCCGCCCAAGCGGCGACAGCCGCTTTCGAATCAACGGTGCCAGCCGCCTTCGGCTCCGCAGCGGCGGTCTTGCTCCTCGCCCCCGGCCTCTCCTGGGCGTCGCGGGCTTCGCCTTCGGCCCCGGCGTTCGCGGCGTTTGCGACATTCGCAGAAGTGGCGGGCGCGGATGGCGGGCTGTCGCGCAGGATCACTCCGGCCGCCTCCTTGCCTTCCCGCGACAGGAACTTCGAGGCCAACCAGCGGAAGATGTAGTCGGTGATCGACTTGGCGATCGGGATCTCCGGGTTCTTGGTGAAGCCGGAGGGCTCGAAACGCGTATGGCTGAACTTGTCGACCAGCGTCTGCAACGGCACACCGTACTGCAGGGCGATCGAGATGGAGGTGGCGAACGAATCCATCAGGCCCGAGATCGTCGACCCCTCCTTGGCCATCACCAGGAAGATCTCTCCGGGCTGTCCGTCCTCGTAGAGGCCGACCGTCAGGTAGCCCTCGTGCTCGTTGATCGAGAACTTGTGGGTGATGGCCCGGCGCTCGTCCGACAGCTTGCGGCGCACCGCCCGGCGCTCCGTGGCGGCGACAGGAGCGGGCGGCGCCGGCGCGGCCGTGGCGGAGCGGGCGGCGGCGTGCGCCGGCGCCTGGCCCCCGGCGCGCTCCATGTCGGGTTGATCGGGCGCGCGGGTCCCATCCGCTTGGTCGCGCCGTGTCGACAGCGGCTGGCTGCGCTTGCAACCGTCGCGGTAGATGGCCACCGCCTTGAGCCCCATCCGCCAACCCTCGATATAGGCCTGAAGGATCTCGTCGGGGGTCGAGTCCTCGGGCATGTTGATGGTCTTGCTGATGGCGCCCGAGATGAAGGGCTGCACCGCGCCGAGCATCCGCAGATGACCCATGTAATGGATCGAGCGCGAGCCCTGGGCCGCCTTGAAGGCGCAATCGAAGACCGGCAGGTGCTCGCTCTTGAGATGCGGCGCGCCCTCGATCGTGTCGTGCTCGTCGATGAACTCGATGATCTCGCGCACCTGCTCCTTGTCGTAGCCGAGCCGCTTGAGGGCGCGGGGCACCGTGGTGTTGACGATTTTGATCATGCCGCCGCCAACCAGCTTCTTGTACTTGACCAGAGCGATGTCGGGCTCGACGCCGGTGGTGTCGCAGTCCATCATGAAGGCGATGGTGCCGGTCGGAGCCAGCACCGAGATCTGGCTGTTGCGCAAGCCGTGGCGGTCGCCGAGATCCACCACCTCGTCCCAGGCCCGCTTGCCCGCCTGCAGCAGGTCGAGCGGGGCATGGGCCGGATCGATCCGTTTCACGGCCTCCCGGTGCTTGCGCATCACCCGCATCATCGGCTGGGCGTTGGTCGCGAACTCCGAGAAAGGTCCCAGGGCGGCGGCGACGCGCGCCGACTGACAATAGGCGGCACCCGACATCAGGGCGGTGAGGGCCGCCGCGTAATCGCGTCCTCCCTCCGAGTCATAGGGGACGCCGCGGGCCATCAGCAGGGCGCCCAGGTTGGCGTAGCCGAGACCGAGCGGGCGGAACTTGTGCGAATTCTCGTCGATCCGCTCGGTCGGGTAGCTGGCGTTGTCGACCAGGATCTCCTGGGCCGTGATCACCACCTCGCAGGCATGGCGAAAGCCCGCCACGTCGAAACCGCTCTCCTGCTCGTAGAAGCGCATCAGGTTGAGCGACGCCAGGTTGCAGGCGGTGTCGTCGAGGAACATGTACTCGCTGCACGGGTTGCTGGCGCTGATCCGGCCAGTCGCGGCGCAGGTGTGCCAGTCGTTGATCGTGGTGTCGAACTGCATGCCGGGATCGCCGCAGGCCCAGGTGGACGAAGCGATCATTTGCATCAGGCCGCGGGCGCGGAAGGTGCCCATCGGCTCGCCGGAGGTGCGGGCGGTGGTCTGCCACTCGCGGTCGGCCAGCACCGCCTCCATGAAGGCATCGGTCACCCGCACCGAGTGGTTGGCGTTCTGGTAGGCAATCGAGTCGTAGGCGCCGCCGACGACGTTGAAGCCGCCGCTGTAGCCGGCCTCGATCAACGCCCAGGCCTTGCGCTCCTCGACCTCCTTGCAGCGGATGAAGTCGGCGATGTCGGGGTGGTCGACGTCGAGGATCACCATCTTGGCCGCCCGGCGCGTCTTGCCGCCGCTCTTGATGACCCCGGCGAAGGCGTCGAAACCCTTCATGAACGACACCGGCCCGGAGGCGGTGCCGCCGCCCGCCAGGAGCTCGCGGGAGGAGCGCAGCCGGGAGAGGTTGCTGCCCGTCCCCGAGCCGTACTTGAAGAGCATCCCCTCGGTCTTGGCCAGGGTGAGGATCGACTGCATGGTGTCCTCGACCGAGTTGATGAAGCAGGCCGAGCATTGCGGTTTGTCCTCGATCCCGACGTTGAACCAGACCGGCGAGTTGAAGCAGGCGATCTGGTACAGAAGGATGTGGGTGAGCTCGGCATGGAAGGCGGCGGCGTCTTCCTCGGTGGCGAAGTAGCCGCCAGCCCGCCCCCAGCGGGCGATGGTGTCGGCGACCCGGCCGATCAGCTGGCGCACGCTGCGCTCCCGCTGCGGCGACCCCATCTGGCCACGGAAGTACTTCGACACCACGACGTTGGCGGCGGTCTGCGACCAGGACTTGGGCACCTCCACTCCGCGCTGCTCGAAGACCGGCTCGCCTTTCTCGTTGGTGATCAGCGCGTCTCTCGCCTCCCACTCGACGGTGTCGTACGGGTCGACCCCGGCGGTGGTGTAGAAGCGCGCCACGCGCAATCCCCCTTGGCCGGCCGGATCGGAGCGCTCCTGCACCGGCTGGACGGGCTGCTGCCTGCCCCGCTTGCCATTGCTGCTGCCTTGAGCGGGCGTTTCATCGGGCGGAAGGGGGGTCTGGGGCTCCATGCGCTCTCTCCTCGAAGGATGTCAAGCGCGGGCTGGAACCCGCGCGCGCCCAATTAAACCGCGCGGGTCGGGACCCGCGCGCCCAGTTAAACTGCGCGGGTCGGGACCCGCGCGCCCAATCAACCCGGAAGCGGCGGGGGCAGACAGGATCGGCCGGAAGGGCACCGAGGAGCCGCGGCCACTACCCCTGGCTCGAGACTCGGGCGCCGTCCGGCGATCTGTCGGGCTGCTCCAAGGGCCGTACGACTAGCTCCAAGGTACTCAAGCGGAGCGGGGTTGTCAAGCGTCAAACCACAAGATCTTGTGGTTCTCCGCGCTCCCACCCCCAGGACTGGAACCCGGTGTAAATCTGTCCCAAGGCCATGCCCCTTGCTTGTAAGGGATAATGCGGTTCATGGCCAGCGACGAACGACATTCTACAGAGACGCCGGTGCCGGCCGCCGGCGCCGCCGGCGCCAGCGCCACCGGCCTCAATGGCCTCAATGGTGGCCGCACCACCTCTTCCGGCATCCCCATCGCAGTCACCTACCGTCCCTCCGACGTTGCCGGCATCGACTACCGGCGGGAAGTCGGCGACCCCGGCGAGCCCCCCTTCACGCGCGGGCTGCATGTCGATATGTACCGGCGCCGGCCCTGGACGATGCGCCAGTACGCCGGCTATGCCAGCGCCGAGGAGTCGAACCGGCGCTACCGTTACCTGCTGGGCCAGGGGACGACCGGCCTGTCGGTGGCCTTCGACCTGCCGACCCAGATCGGCTACGACTCCGACCACCAGCTGGCGCGCGGGGAGGTCGGGCGGGTGGGCGTGGCGATCGACTCGCTCGAGGACATGCGGCGCCTCTTCGACGGCATCCCGCTCGAGCGGGTCACCACGTCAATGACCATCAACTCGACCGCCACCATCTTGCTGGCGCTCTACCTGGCGGTGGCCGAAGACCAGGGAGCCGCCTGGGAGAAGCTCGGCGGCACGGTGCAGAACGACATCCTCAAGGAGTACGCCGCCCGCGGCACCTACATCTACCCGCCCGCCCATTCGCTCAAGCTGGTCACCGACGTCATCGCCTTCTGCGCCGAACGGGTGCCGTGCTTCAACCCGATCTCGATCTCCGGCTACCACATGCGCGAAGCCGGCTCGACGGCGGTGCAGGAGGTGGCCTTCACCCTGGCGCACGCCCTGACCTACGTCGAGGCGGCCCTGGCGCGCGGCATGGCGATCGACGACTTCGCGCCGCGCCTGTCGTTCTTCTTCAATGCCCACAACAACTTCCTCGAGGAAGTCGCCAAGTTCCGCGCCGCCCGGCGCCTCTGGGCCGAGCTGCTCAGGGAGCGCTTCGCACCGCGCGACCCGCGCTCGCTCTGGCTGCGCTTCCATACCCAGACCGCCGGCTCGACGCTCACCGCCCAGCAGCCGGCCAACAACGTGGTGCGGGTGGCGCTGCAAGCGCTGGCCGCGGTCCTGGGCGGCACCCAGTCGCTGCACACCAACGCCCTCGACGAGGCGCTCGGCCTGCCCACCGAGGAGGCGGCGCGCCTCGCCCTGCGCACCCAGCAGGTCATCGCCTGCGAGAGCGGCGTCCCCGAGGTCGCCGATCCGCTCGGCGGCTCCTACGTCGTCGAGGCCTGGACCGCCGAGATCGTGCGCCGCGCCCGCGCCTACATCGAGCGCATCGACGGCATGGGGGGGGCGCTCGCCAGCCTCGAGGCGGGCTTCCAGCAGCGCGAGATCGCCGACGCCGCCTACCGCCATCAGCTGGCGGTCGAAGAAGGGCGGGAGCGGGTCGTGGGGGTCAATGCCTTCACCGCCGAAGAGACGGCGCCGACCGAGGTCCTGACCATCGATCCGGAGGGCGAGCGCGCCCAGATCGCCCGCCTGCACGCCGTGCGCGCCCGCCGCGACGCGGGGCGGGTCCAGGGGGCGCTGCACGCCCTGGCCGGCGCGGCGGCCGAGGAGCGCAACGTCATGCCCGCCATCCTCGACGCGGTGCGCGCGCTGGCCACCCTGGGTGAGATCTCCGACACCCTGCGTTCGGTCTACGGCGAGTACCATGAGACCAGCTTCGGATAGCTTGGTGTAGGATGCACCCACTTTCTTGAGCCGTTACGCCGAGCGGAGGTGCAAGCGATGGCCGAGACGCTGGTAGAGCCGGCCGGGGCGGCGGCGGACGCCGGCCGCGGCGGCGGCTTCGTGCGCGAGCTGGGCCTGCTCGACTCGACGATGATGGTGGCCGGCTCGATGATCGGCTCGGGCATCTTCATCGTGTCGGCCGACATCGCCCGCCAGGTCGGCTCGGCGGGCTGGCTGCTGGCGGTCTGGCTGGTGACCGGCCTGCTGACCGTCGCCGCGGCGCTGTCCTATGGCGAGCTGGCGGCGATGATGCCGCGGGCGGGCGGGCAGTACGTCTATCTGCGCGAGTCGTACTCGCCGCTCTGGGGCTTCCTCTACGGCTGGACGATGTTCCTGGTCATCCAGACCGGCACCATCGCCGCCGTCGCGGTCGGCTTCGCGCGCTTCCTGGGGGTGCTGGTGCCAGCGATCTCGCCCACCGCCTGGATCGTGCCGCCGATCGACCTTTCGCCGAGCTACGCGGTCTCGCTGTCGTGGCAGCAGCTCATCGGCATCCTGATGATCGTCTTCCTCACCTTCCTCAACACCCGCGGCATCAAGCTCGGCAAGCTGATTCAGAACGTCTTCACCTCGGCCAAGACGCTGTCGCTCTTCGCCTTGATCGTGCTCGGCATCCTGGTGGGGAGAAACGCGGGCGCCGTCGCGGCCAACTTCGGCAGCATGTGGACGCCCCGCGACGTGGTCACCATCCGCCCCGACCTCTCCGCCCTGCCGGCGGTGGCCGCCACCTCGGGGATGCTCGGCCTGTTCATCGCCTTCTGCGTCGCCCAGGTCGGCTCCCTCTTCTCCGCGGACGCCTGGAACAACATCACCTTCACCGCCGCCGAGGTCAAGGAGCCGCGCCGCAACATCCCGCGCTCGCTCGCCCTGGGGACGATGCTGGTCATCACCCTCTACGTGCTGGCCAATGTGGCCTACCTCGTGACCTTGCCGCTGGCGGCCATCAAGCAGGCCCCCGACGACCGGGTCGCGACCGCGACGCTGGAGGTCATCTTCGGCCCCGCCGGGGCGACGCTGATGGCGATCGCGATCATCATCTCCACCTTCGGCTGCAACAACGGCCTGATCCTGGCCGGAGCGCGGATCTACTACGCGATGGCAAGGGACGGGCTCTTCTTCCGGGCGACCGGCAGGCTCAACCGCCGCCACGTGCCGGCGGTGGGGTTGGCTCTCCAGTCGGTGTGGGCCGCGCTGCTGGTGCTGCCGCGCACCCGCCTACGCGGTCCAAGCGGCGCGCCGCTGCTCGACGCCGCCGGCCAGGCGCGCTACGGCAATCTCTACAGCAACCTGCTCGACTACGTGGTTTTCTCGGTCCTCATCTTCTATGTGCTGACCATCGCCGGCCTGTTCGTGCTGCGCCGCCGGCGCCCCGACGCCGAGCGCCCCTACCGCGCTTTCGGCTATCCCGTGGTGCCAGCGCTCTACATCCTGGCCGCAACCGCCATCCTGGTGGTGCTGCTGCTCTACAAGACCCAGACCACCTGGCCGGGCCTGCTGATCGTGCTCACCGGCATCCCCGTCTATGCGCTCTGGCGCAAGCCGGGCGCCGCCGGTCCACCGTTGCAGCGCACGGAAAATGCCGCCCCTTGAAGGCGCCAAGACCCCTGTCCTGACGCCCGTCGATCAACGACTCTCGTGGAGGTCGATCCGCCATGGCTAATCCCCTCTTTGCGACCAAGCCGCTCAGCCTGCTGCTCGAGGAGGCGCGGGGCGAGAACCGGCTGAAGCGCTGCCTCGGTCCAGTGCAGCTTTCGGCCCTCGGCATCGGCGCGATCATCGGCACCGGCATCTTCGTGCTGACCGGGGTCGCGGCGCACGACAAGACGGGGCCGGCGCTGATGCTGTCGTTCGTGGTCTCCGGCCTGGCCTGCATCTTCGCCGCCCTCTGCTACGCCGAGTTCGCCTCGATGGTGCCGATCGCCGGCTCGGCCTACACCTACGCCTACGCCACACTGGGCGAGCTGTTCGCCTGGATCATCGGCTGGGACCTGGTGCTCGAGTACGGGGTGGGATCGGCGACCGTGGCGCACGGCTGGTCGCATTACGCCCAGAGCCTGCTGCAGGCGGCGCACCTCTCGCTGCCGCATGCCCTGAGCAACGCGCCTTTCGACTCGCCGGGCGGCTCGGGGGTCGTCATGACGGGCGACATCATCGACCTGCCGGCGATCATCATCACCGCGATCATCACGGCGGTGCTGGTCATCGGCATCAAGGAGAGCGCGAGCTTCAACGCCACCATGGTGGTCATCAAGCTGACGGTGGTGCTGTTCGTGATCGCGGTCGGCTCCTTCTACGTCAACCCCGCCAACTGGCATCCCTTCGCGCCGTTCGGCCTCTCCGGCCTCTCCTTCTTCGGCCACACGGTGATGGGAAAGGCCGGTCCGGGAGGAGTGCCGGTCGGCATGCTCGCCGGCGCCGCGATCATCTTCTTCGCCTACATCGGCTTCGACGCCGTGTCGACGCAGGCCGAGGAAGCGCGCAACCCGCAGCGCGACGTGCCGATCGCCATCATCGCCTCGCTGCTGGTCTGCACCGTGCTCTACATCGTGGTCTCGGCGGTGCTGACCGGCATGGTGCGCTACGACCAGATCGACATCAACGCCCCGGTCGCCACCGCCTTCCAGCAGGTCGGGCTCACCTGGGCGCAGGTGCTGATCGCCATCGGCGCGCTGACCGGCATCACCTCGGTCCTGCTCGTGATGATGCTGTCGCAACCCCGGATCATGCTGGCCATGGCGCGCGACGGCCTGCTGCCGCCCAGCTTCTTCGGCGCCGTCCACAAGCGCTTCCAGACCCCCTACAAGGCCACCATCCTGACCGGCTGCTTCGTGGCGCTCGCCAGCGGTCTGCTGCCGCTGCGGCTGCTCGCCGAGCTGGTCAACATCGGCACCCTGTTCGCCTTCGTCATCGTCTGCGCGGCGGTGCTGATCATGCGCCGCACCCACCCCAACGCGGAGCGCCCCTTCCGCGCCCCGTTCTCGCCGCTCACCCCCATCCTCGGCATCCTGATCTGCCTGCTGCTGATGTTCTCGCTGCCGGTGGAGAACTGGTGGCGGCTGATCGGCTGGCTGGTGATCGGCTTCGTGATCTACTTCGCCTACGGCCGCAAGCACAGCGTCATGCTCCACTATGTCGCGCCGACTACCCCGGGAGGCCCGTCCAGCTCGACGCGGCCGGTGAGCTGAGGCAAAGCAGAAAGGACGCGCGCGCCGAGAAGGAGGCCGCACGATGAACGCCGTGGCGGGCTTGGCGGTGGTAGTGGTGGCGCTGTTGCACCTGGGGTTTCTGGTGCTCGAGATGTTCCTGTGGACGAAGCCGGTCGGCGCGCGGGTGTTTGGGCTGCCGAGGGAGGTGGCCGCGGCGTCGGCCGGGCTGGCCGCGAACCAGGGGCTGTATAACGGTTTCCTGGCCGCCGGGCTGCTCTGGGGGCTCTGGCTGGGCGGCGCCGCCGGCTTCCAGGTGCAGCTCTTTTTTCTCGGCTGCGTGGTGGTCGCCGGGATCTTCGGCGCGCTGACCGCCAAGCGCTCGATCCTCTGGGTGCAGGCGCTGCCGGGAGCCGTGGCGGCGGCGCTGGTGCTCGCGGCGCACCGCTGAAAGCGCGGGTGGAAACCCGCGCGCCTATCCTCGAGCGCGAGATTACTTGGCTTTGCCTTGGGCAGGCTTCTCGGGCGGCAGCGGCTTGGCGGCGCGCAGGGCGTCGACCTTCTCCTGGATCTCCTTGAGCTTGCTCGCCGGCAGGAGGAGGAGCGCGGCGCGGCTGGCGGCGCGGGCCGGGACGCCCTGGAGGCCCTGGGGGTTGCCGGCGAGGACCGGGTAGAGGGTCAAGGTGTCATTGCCGGCCAGGCCGCCCTTGAGCTCGAAGGTGAGCAGCGGCGTGGCGAGGCTCGGGGCGAGCGGGCGGGCTTCGGCCGGATCGAGAATCTTGTCGGCCTTGGCCTCGGTGACCGCGAAGAGCAGCTCGGAGACCGGCAGGTAGGAGATGGCCTCCTTGCCGCGTTTCCAGTCGGTGCCGCTGCGGCTCAGACTGAGCGCGCCCTTGGCGTCGCGCACCACGGCGGATTCGATCTGGTGGACCTCGAGACCGGCCAGGGTGGGAGAGCGCCAGGCCGCGGCGGGGCGGGCGATGGTCTCGGCGAGCGGCGAGCGGGTCTCGCAGATCTCGCCGCCCAGCCGCGCATAGGTCAGCGTACCGGTGGTCTCCGGGGCGGGCGGCGGGCTCCCGGGCGTGGCCGGGCTCGGGCTGGCCGGCGCTGTCGCCGGACGGCTCGATCCCAGCTCGATGCGCAGCGGCTGCGCCCTGCCGGCGAGGACCACCTCGACCACGGCGCGCGGCGGCTGGAGCCCGTATTCGGCGAGCTTGGCGGGCGGGGGCGGCGGCTGGTCGAGGAAGCGCTCGGCGGTCAGGCCGGTCAGATCCGACAGCAGCTTCTCGACCTGGTCGCGGTCGGCGCGGTCGGCGAACGGGCTCTCGATCCAGAAGCGGTCGCCGCGCCGCGCCAGCAGCAGCCTCGCGCCGCCTCCCTGGGCGCCCTGTCCTCCCTGGCTCCGGAGATCGACCGCGATGCGCTCGATCGAGTCGCGCTCGCCGTGAAACAGCTGGCGGTCGCGCCACTCCTCCGGTTTCTTGCTCAGCTCGGCCAGGATCGAGTCGCCGACCACGAAGGCGCCGGGCTGGCCGGAGACCGCGAGGATGAGCGAGCCGCCGGTGGGGACGGCGGCGCCGACCTTGACCACCTTCTCGACCGCCTTGCCGCCCTCGCCCTGCGAGGTCACGGCGATGGTGGCGCGAGGCTTGTCCAGGCCCGCGTCGGCCGGCACCACCGTGTCGAGGACGCGCGACTGCTCGAGGTTGTTGAGGTCGTCGAGCAGCCGGTCGATCGCGCTCGCATCGGCAGGCGCCGCGACCGGGCGCAGCAGGCGCCACTCGGCGGCCTGGCCGCCCGCGCCAGGGCCCCCGGCGGCGGCGCTCTGGCCTGCCTTCTTGCCGGCGCCGCCGGCGGGAGCGGGCGGCCGGCGGCGCTCCAGCAGCACCTGGGCGCCGCCGGCGTCGATCCGCAGGCGGGTCACCTGGTCTTTCTTGAAGTCGAGGACGTGCTTGGCGCGGCGCGCCCGCTCCTCGCTCGACGGCTGACTGCGCTCGTAGAAGCGGATGAAGGCGCCCAGCCCGAGGACCAGCGCCAGCAGCACTAGTAGCGTGCGGGGACGCACCGCCTCAACGCCTCCTGCGGAAGTGGATCCAGACCCCGGCCGCGACCGCCAGGCCGGGCATGATCAGCAGCGACAGGACGTAGACCGTGCGCAGCTCGCCGCCGGTCAAGCTCAACCTGACCTGTTCGGTCTTGCGCGCCGGGATGCTCAGCAGGTTCTCGCGCTCGACCAGCCAGTTGACCGAGTTGGCGACCAGCGTCGCGTTGGCGCCATTGGTCTGCAGCAACCAATTGACGCCGAAATCCGAGTCGCCGAAAACCACCAGGCGCGCCGGCCGGGCCGCCGCGGCGCCGGCGGCGCCCTTGGCCTCGACCGCGACGGCGAGCGGCACCGGGCCGGCGAGATCGGAGGCGTCCTTCGACACCCGGTTGAGGTGGGCGAGATCGGTCTCGCCCCAGCCGTCGGCCGAGCTCTTGAGCAATTCGGTGACCGTGTTTTGCGAGCCTGCCGGCAGCTCTCCCTTGCCGGCCGAACGGACCAGGCTGAGAAGGACCGGCAGCCCTCCAGAGCGCATCGGCTTGGTGATCGGGTGGTCGCCGTAGTCCTTGACGAAAATGGTCTCGGGGCCGAAGAACGGGAGCGTGTTGGACGGATCGACGACGATGTTCTGCCCCAGCTTGACGCCGTAGCCGGCGAGCCAGTCTTCGAGTCCGGTCTGCACCAGCCGGTCCCCGGAGACAGTGGGGTCGAGCATCACCAGCAGGCGGCCGCCGCCGCGCAGGAAGGCGGCGAGCACCTCGAGCTCCGGCTTGACGAAGGAGCCGGTCGGACCCGCGATGACCACCAGATCGATCTTGGCAGGCACCGCCGCCTTGCCGAGCGAGGCCCACTCCTCGATCTGGAAGTTGTCGCGCGCCAGGACGTCGCGGGCAAGCGATAGGCCATCTCTGCCGGTATTGTCGAGCGAGTGCTCGCCGTGGCCGGTGGTGAAGAGGAGGCTGGGTTTCCTGCCCTCGGAGATCGCCAGGATGGCGCCGGTGAGCAGCTGCTCGCCCTTGAAGCCGGTCATCTCGGGCTGCTGCTGGCCGAACTGCATGCCCGAAAAGTCATATTCGGCGAGCTCCGTGGCGTCGATCACCCGCCGGTCCGGCCCCTTGGCCACCACGACGCCGGCGGTCGTCACCTGATACTTGCTGGCCAGCTGCTGGGCGAGCGAACGGTTCTTTTCGGGGTCGACCAGCTTGACGCGCACGTGGCGCGAGGCGGCGGCGTAGCGCGACAGCAGCTCGCGGGTCGGCTCATAGAGGCGCTGCTCGGGCGGCATCAGGACCACGACGTCGACGTCGTCCTTGAGCCCGGAGAGGACGCTCCTGGTCTTCTCCGAAAGCGAGTAGAGATGGCTGCCGGTCCAGTCGAAACGCTTGTAGTACTTCGCGCCGAAGTAGTTGACGATCAGAAGCAGGGCGGCGATGAGCAGCACGCCGGCCGACAACGTGCCGGTCTTGATCAGCCGGCGGCGGTTCCACTGCGCCATCAGATCACCTCCACTTGCGGTCCTCGAGCGTCCGGCTGGCCAGGAAGAGGAAGAAGAAGATCGCCGAGGCGTAATAGATCAGCCGGCGGGTGTCGACGATCCCCTTGCGGAACTCATCCATGTGGCTCACCAGGTCGATGTGGCTCAGGGCCTGCTTGATCGTGTCGTTGTTGAACAGGTTGCCGAGCAGGCCGACGATGAAGAGGACGGTCAAGAGGGTGAACGTCATGATGGCGGCAACCAGCTGGCTGCGCGTCATCGCCGAAGCGAAGATGCCGACCGCCAGGCACATGGCGCCCAGGCAGAAGATGCCGAAGTAGCCGCCGGCGATCGGCCCCCAATCGACTTTGCTGTAGTGGGCGAGGATCGCGCCGTAGAGCAAGGTAGGGATCCAGAGGGCGCAGAAGAAGGTCAGGGCGGCCAGGTACTTCGCCGTCACCACCTCGGCCTCGGTGATCGGCGCGGTCATCAGCACCTCGATCGAACCGCTGCGCAGCTCCTCGGAGATCAGGCGCATGGTCAGCACGGTGCAGATGATCATGAAGACCAGCCAGAAGAAGAAACCGCCGCCCCCGAACAGGGCGTCCATCGGCCGCTCCGTGCCGCTGGCGCGCGGATCGGACAAGAAGCCGATGATGGCCGCGAAGATGATGCCGTTGATGATCAGGAAGAAGAAGAGCACGAGATAGGCGAGCGGCGACAGGAAATAGGCGCGAAGCTCGCGCAGGAAGGTTGCCAGGAACGGCCTCACGACGGCACCTCCTCGTGGCCGGCGGCGCCGCGGGCCTCGGCTTCTGCTCCCGCGGGTGCCGGCTCGCTCTCGGAGGCATCGGAGGCATCGCCCGCCGCGGCCGCCGGCCCCGGCTCCTCGGCGGAAGTGTCGCGCGTCGTCAGGCGCACGAAGACGTCTTCGAGCGACGCCCGCTCGGGAGTCAGCTCGAGCAGCGTCCAGCCGTGCTCGACCGCGGCATGGAAGACCTCCTCGCGCGGATCGGCGCCGCGCTCGCACTCGAGCACCAGGCTCCCCGGACCGCTCGGTCCCGGGCGCACCTCGCGCACCCCGGCGAGCTGCCCCAGGACCGCGGCGGCGTCCGCCGGCTCGCCCTTGAAGGCGACCTTGACGCTCGGATTCCCCACCCAGCTCTCGCGCAGGCTTTCGGGAGTGCCCTCGGCCGCGATGCGCCCGCGATCGATGATCATCACCCGATCGCAGAGCAGCTCGACCTCGGGCAGGATGTGGGTCGACAGCAGCAGAGTGCGCTCGCGCCCGAGCTCGCGGATCAGCTCGCGGATGGCGATGATCTGCTTGGGGTCGAGCCCGACGGTCGGCTCGTCGAGCACCAGGACGCGCGGGCGGTGCAGGATGGCGGTGGCGAGCGCGGTGCGCTGCCGGAAGCCCTTGGAGAGGGTGCCGATGATCTGCTCGCGCACCTCGGCCAGCAGGCAGCGCTCGACCGCCTCGCCGATCGCCTCACGCGCCGCGGCGCCGGTCAACCCTTCGAGGAGGGCGCGGTAGGCCAGATACTCGTGGACCCGCATCTCGGGATAGAGGGCCACGTTCTCGGGCAAGTAACCGACGTGCCGCCGCGCCTCGCGCGGTGCCTCGAAGAGGTCTCGGCCGGCCACCGTCACACGGCCGGCCGAGGGGGGAAGGAAGCCGGTGATCATCCTGATCGTGGTCGTCTTCCCCGCTCCATTCGGCCCCAGCATGCCGAGGATCTCGTGGTCCGCGGCGGTGAACGACACGCCGTCGACGGCCGTGAAGTCGCCGTAGCGGCGGGTCAAGTTCTGCGCTTCGATCATGCGGACCTCCCGGAGTTTGACGGCGCTGGTGCGCCTAAGCAAGACGGATGCCTCGCAGGCACCCGCCGGGTGGGACGGTACGGCGGCCGGCGAGGCGCCAAAGCCGCCGCCGGCGCCGTGCCAGTATGGCGCAGGACGCCCATTCGGCCAGTCGCCGCAGCTGCGGCAGCTTGCTGCCGCACCAGTCGCGCAGTTGCGGCACGACAGTGCCGCACAGCGGCGGCTGGGCGGCAGGGCGGCTGGGCGGCAGGGCCGCGCGGAGAGGCGCTCAGCGGTCGACCTCGCCGAGGGCGATATCGGCCGAGCCGATGAGCGTCACCAGGTCGGCGATGCGGTGGCCGCGGGCGAGCTCGCCGAGCACCTGCAAGTGGCGCAGCGACGGCGAGCGGACATGGCAGCGGTGCGGCGCCTCGCCCGCGCCGGCGACGATGTAGAAGCCAATCTCGCCGCGCGGACCTTCGATGGCGTGATAGACCTCGGCGCCGGCAGGGGCCGGCCAGCGGACCGGCTGCGGCGCCAGGGACGGCCGGGGGCCAGTTCCGGCGGCTGCCGGATCGGTGGTGCCGGGATCGAGCGGCGGCGGTGCCCAGGGCGACCCTGGCGGTGACGGCCACGGCGGGTCCGCGGCGGCAGGACGGTCTTCGGGCCCGGTGTCCGGGAGCCGCGGGAGCCGCGAGAGGCGCGCCAGCCGGTCGAGGCACTGGCCGGCGATGCGCACAGCCTGGCGCATCTCTGCGACCCGCACCAGGTAGCGGTCGTAGCAGTCGCCGTTTCGCCCCACCGGCACCTCGAAGTCGAGCTCGGCGTAGGCCTCGTAGGGGAGCGCCTTGCGCAGGTCCCACTCGACCCCGCTGGCGCGCAGCATCGGACCGCTGACGCCGTAGGCGATCGCCGTCTCCGGCGACAGCACGCCGAGACCGACGGTGCGGCGCTTCCACAAGCGGTTCTCGGTCAGCGGCTCCTCGCAGGCGTCGAGCCGGGCCGGGAAGCCGGCGGCGAACGACCGGCACTCTTCCTGCCAGCCGGGCGGCGGCTCGAACGCCACTCCTCCGGGGCGCATGCAGTCGAGGGTCAGGCGGGCGCCACAGTAACTCTCGAAGAGGTCGAGGACGTGCTCGCGCTCGCGCAGGCAGAGCAGATGGGGCGGCAACACCCCGAGGTCGAGCGCGTGCCCGCCAAGCCAGAAGAGGTGGGAGGCGATGCGCTGCAGCTCGGCGAGCAGGGTGCGAAGCAGCCGGGCGCGCCGCGGCACGGCGATGCCGTGCAGCTTCTCTACCGCGCCGGCGTAGGCGAGGTTGCTGGTCGCCGCGGCGACGAAGTCCAGGCGGTCGGTGTGCGCGCCGTTCTCCAGATAGGTATGGGCCTCGAAGAGCTTCTCGACGCCGCGGTGCAGGAAACCGACCACGGGCTCGCAGGCCAGGATCTTTTCGCCCTCGACTCTGAGCGCGAGCCGCAGGACGCCATGCAGCGCCGGCCGTTGCGGACCGAAGCTTGCCTCGAGCAGCTCGCCGGGCGGCTCGGGACGGCCGCCGGGCGGGTCGTCTTGCAGCGCGAGCGTTCCTTCCCCTACCGGCGGTGCCAATCCCGAGGGCTGAAAGACGGCGCTGCGATGTGGCGGTGGAGGCCTACTCGAAGCATCGATCGGATCGCCCCCCGCAACCCCTCGATCCCCTTCCCACCCCTCCGGGGGGGAAGGGGACGCCCCCTCCCCTGGCGCACGAACCACCTGGGGCGGTGGCGGAACGGCGGCCGAGCCGCTGTCCGGATCGGCCAGATCGTCCGGATCGTTCAAGCCATCACCGCCTGCGGCGACTCCGAGGGATGAAACGGCGCTGCGATGTGGCGGTAGAGGCCTACTCGAAGCATCAATCGGATCGCCCCCCGCAACCCCTCGATCCCCTTCCCACCCCTCCGGGGGGGAAGGGGACGCCCCCTCCCCTGGCGCACGGACCCTCGCCAGCCGGCACGGAAAGGGCGGCGGCATCGTTATCTCCGCCCCCGCGCTCGGTGGCCGCCGCGCCGCTCGCGAGGCCCGCGAGGGGGAAGTCCTTGCGCAGCGGATGTCCGGCGAAACCGTCCCAGAGCAGCAGCCGGGCCAGGCGGGGGTGGCCGGCGAAGCGGACGCCATACATGTCGTAGACCTCGCGCTCCAGCCAGGCGGCGCCGGCGAAGACGCCGGAGAGGCTCGGCACCGGCTCCGACTCGCCGGCGACGACCTTGAGCCGCAGCCGCCGGTTCTCACGGAAGCTGTAGAGGTGATAGACCACCTCGAAACGGCGCGGCCGCTGCGGGTAGTCGGCGCCGCAGAGATCGACCAGCAGGGTGTAGCGAAAGCGGTTCTTGAGCACCGCGCAGGCGCGGGCAATCTCCTCGCGCCGCACCAGCAGGCTCAGCTCCGACCTGCAGGGAGTGCCGCAACAGGCGGGAGCTGCGGCCGAGGCGGCCGTCGCTCCGCCGTAGACCGCCAGCAGCGCGCCAACCTGTCCTCGTTCCGCGCCCGCCTCCTGCCCCGGCGAAGGCGGGGAGGCAACGGGGGCGAGCTCGCGCAGCAGCTCGCCGAGCAGCGGGTCCGCGAGCTCGCCCGGCCGCGCTGTCGGACCCTCGGGGACGGCGCTCACCGCGGCGGCCCGCCTGCGCTTTTCTTGGACGGCCGGCGGCCGATCTTCTTCTCGAGGTGGAGGAGCGCGCAGAGCAGGGTGTCGAGGCGCGGCGGGCAGCCGGCGACGAAGACGTCGACCGGGATCACGCGGTCGATCCCCTGGGTCACGGCGTAGGTGCGGTAGGGACCGCCGCAGCTGGCGCAAGCGCCCATGGCAATGACCCAGCTGGGGCGCGGCATCTCCTGCCAGAGCCGGCGCAACAGCGGCGCCATCTTCTCGCTCACCGTCCCCGCCACGATCAGGACGTCGGACTGCTCCGGGGTCCGGCCGAGCGCCGCCGCGCCAAGCTCCGCCAGCTCCCGGCCGGCCTCGAACAGCGGCATCATCTCGACCGCGCAGCAGGCGAGGCCGAGCGGCTGCGGCCAGACCGCCGCGCGCCGCGCCCAGTCGAAGATCTGCTCGCAGCTGGTGGTGAGCGCCATCCCCGCCGCGCTCTTGCTCGATGCCGCTTCACTCACGATTGCAGGTAGTCTACCCCGGCTCGACCAGCGCCGGCGGCACCCCCTCGCATCGCATCGGCTCGGCGGCGGGCTTGCCGGCGATCCGAGGCCTGGTACAATCTCCAACCGCAAATGACTGACAGTGAACCACTTCCGACGAGCGAGCGGCTGCTCGGGCTGATCGACGCGATGGCCGGCCAGCCGGTCGTCATGCTCGTCGACCTGGTGGCGGACGTCTTCATCACCGGCATCCCCAAGCGGATCAGCCGCGAGGCGCCGGTGCTCATCCTCGGTCATCAGTCCGAGCGGCTGACCCCGGGCGGCGGCGGCAACGCGGCGGCCAACGTCGCCGCCCTGGGCGGCAGCCCCTTGCCGCTCGGCGTGGTCGGCGACGACGCCCATGGCGAGCAGCTGCGGGCGGCGCTGGCCGGTCTGGGCGTGCCGACCGACGGGGTGCTGGTGCGGCGCGGCTACCGCACGCCGACCAAGGTCCGCATCCTGGGCGGCGGCAAGCACCAGGTAAAGCAGCAGATCGTGCGCTACGACATCGAGGAGACCCTGGAGCTCAGCGCCGGCGAGCGCAGCAGTTTCGGAGCACTGCTCGGAGACTGGCGCGGCCGGGCCGGCGCGGCGATTCTCTCCGACTACGGCTATGGCGCAGTCGAGCCTGCCCTGCTCGGCTGCCTGCGCGCGGCGCTGCGGACCGGAGGTGTGGTCGTCGGCGACAGCCGCTACCGGCTGGCCGCCTTCGGCGGCCTCGACGGCGCCACCCCCAACGAGGAGGAGACCGAGACGCTGCTCGGCTGGTCGATCGACGACGACCCGCGGCGACTCGACGAGGCTGGCCGTCTCCTTCTCGACCGGCTCCGAACGCGCTTCCTGCTGATCACCCGCGGCAGCCGCGGGATGAGCCTTTTTTCCCGCGGCAAGGCCGCCCACCTGCCGGTTTCAGGCATCGGTCAGGTGGCCGACGTCACCGGCGCCGGCGACACCGTCATCGGCACCTTCGCGCTCGCCTTGGCGGCCGGCGCCAGCCCGCTCGAAGCGGCCCTGCTGTCCGACTATGCGGGCGGCGTCGTGGTGACGAAGACCGGCACCGCGACCCTTGGGCCCGCGGAGCTCAAGCGGGCGGTGGCGAGCGACCCCCGGCCGCTCACGGAGCTGCGATGGGCAGCGTGGTGAGCGAGGGCGAGCTGTTCGAGCGGGTCGCCGAGCTCGTCCGGCACGGCCGCCGCATTGCCTTCGCCAACGGCCACTTCGACCTGCTGCACGTTGGCCACCTGCGCTATCTGCGGGCGGCCAGGGCGGAGGCTGACGTGCTGGTCGTGGGGATCAACGGCGACGCCTCGGTCCGGCGCCTCAAGGGCGAGGGGCGGCCGCTGGTGCCCGCCGCCGAGCGGGCGGAGCTGCTGGCTGCCCTCGAGCCTGTCGACTTCGTGGTGGTCTTCGATGACGACTCGCCCGCCGACCTGCTCGCCCGGCTGCGCCCCGACGTCCACTGCAAAGGGACCGACTACCAGCTGCCGGAGCGGGTCCCCGAGCACCAGGTGGTGCGCGCCTACGGCGGGCGGACCGTGCTGGTCGGCGATCCCAAGGACCATGCCACCAGCGACCTCGTCGCCCGCATCCGGCGCCTGCCGCCCGCACGGCGGTCCCGGGGGTGAGCAGAGCGGCCCGCTCCCCACGCCCGCCCGGAGGCCCGGAGGGATCCGCCGCCGCCGTGCGCATCCTGATCGTCCGCACCAGCGCCCTGGGCGACGCGGTGCACGCGCTGCCGGTGCTCACCGCGCTGCGCCGCCAGCTGCCGGCGGCCAAGATCGGCTGGGTGGCCGAGGAGGCGATCGCCCCGCTGCTCGCCGGGCATCCGGACCTCGACGAGCTGCTGGTGGTGCGGCTCCGCCACTGGCGGCGGCGGCCGCTCGCCGCGCGCACCCTCGCCGAGGCCGCGCGCTTCATCGATGCCCTGGACCGCTTCGCGCCGCAGGTCGCGCTCGACCTGATGGGCAATCACAAGGCGGGAGTGATCGCGGCGCTCAGCCAGTGCCCGCGCCGGATCGGCCCTGCCCGGCAAGAGCGCCGCGAGCCGTCGAGCGCGCTCTGGCTGACCGAGAGAGTGGCGACCCGCGGCCCGCACGCGGTCGATCGCGGCCTGTCGCTGCTCGACGCCCTGGGGCTCGAGCGGCAGCCGGCCGATTTCGGCGGCGACAAGCTGTTCGGCGGGCCAATCGGCGTTGGCGCCACGGAGCCTTTCGTCCTGCTCCACCCCGGCGCCGGCTGGGCCAACAAGGTCTACCCCGCCGCCTGGTGGGGGAAGGCGGCGCAGCGCCTGCGCGCCGCCACCGGCCTGCCCACCCTGGTCGCCGCCGCCGGAGAGGAGCCGCTCGCCGAAGCCGTCGCCGCGGCCAGCGCCGGTGCCGCGCGGCCGGTCGCCGCGCCAACCCTGCCGCAACTCGCCCTCCTGCTGCGCCAAGCCCGCCTGGTGCTGGGCGGCGACAGCGGCCCTGTCCACCTGGCGCACGCCCTCGGCACCCCCGTCCTGATGCTCATGGGACCGACCGACCCCGAGCGCAACGGTCCCTACGGAGCACCCAACCAAGCGCTGGCCAAGCGCCTCCCCTGCAGCTTCTGCTACCGCCGCTTCGAAGAAACCAAAGCCTGCCTCCTGGAAATCCCCCCCACCCAGGTCGCCGACCGCGCCGCCGCCCTCCTCCAGACCATTTCTTGATCGGCGAAGAGCACCTCAAGGCCAGGAGGGGCCGCATGTTAGACTCTTCTTGATGCCACCACCGGAAATCGCTGCGCGGAGGCAGGCGGCGGGGCCGCACAAGTTCGGCGAGTTGCTGCTGAAGGTCGGCAGAATCAATCAGCAACAGCTCCAGGAAGCGCTCGCCCACCAGAAGGAGCAGGGCGGGCGGCTCGGCAGCGTCCTGTTGAAGCTTGGTTACCTGACCGAGCGCCAGCTCGTCGAAGCGCTCAGCATGCACTTCGGTGTGCCCGCCATCGATCTGACGGGCACCGAGATCGACGAGGCGGTGATCAAGATCATCCCGGCCGACATCGCGCGCAAGTACACCATCGTGCCGGTGTCAAAAGCCGGCGCCACGGTCACCGTGGCGATGATCGATCCCACCAACGTCTTCGCCATGGACGACGTCAAGTTCATGACCGGTTACAAGGTCGAACCGGTGGTGGCCTCCGAGACCAGCATCCGGCTGGCGATCGACCACTATTATGGCTCGACGCATGCGATCGAGCTCAAGAAAGTGATGGAGGACCTCTCCGAGGAGAGCGGCGGGGGCACCGACCTCGAGGTCCTCGACGAAGAGCAAGATCTCGATCTCGCGACCCTCGAGGAGGAATCCGAGCAGGCGCCGGTCGTCAAGCTGGTCAATATCGTGCTGACCGACGCCATCAAGCGCGGCGCCTCGGACATCCACATCGAGCCCTACGAGCGCGAGTACCGTGTGCGCTACCGGATTGACGGCATCCTCTACGAGATGATGCACCCGCCGCTCAAGCTCAAGGAGGCGATCACCAGCCGAGTCAAGATCATGGCCCGGCTCGACATCGCCGAAAAGCGCCTGCCGCAAGACGGCCGGATCAAGATCAAGACCAAGATCGCCGGCAAGTCCAAGGACCTCGACTATCGCGTCTCGGTCCTGCCGACGCTCTTTGGCGAGAAGATCGTCATGCGTCTTCTCGACAAAGACAAGCTGATGCTCGACATGTCGAAGCTCGGCTTCGAGCCCGAGTCGCTGCGCCGCTTCGAGGCCGCGATCCTGAAGCCCTACGGCATGGTCCTGGTCACCGGCCCTACCGGCTCGGGCAAGACCAACACCCTTTACTCGGCCCTGCAGCGCATCAACACCCCGGAGGTCAACATCATGACCGCCGAGGACCCGGTCGAGTTCAACCTGAGCGGCATCAACCAGCTGCAGACGCGCGAGCAGATCGGGCTCAACTTCGCCGCCGCGCTGCGCTCCTTCCTGCGCCAGGATCCGAACATCATCCTGGTCGGCGAGATCCGCGATTTCGAAACCGCGGAGGTGGCGATCAAGGCGGCGATGACCGGCCACCTGGTGCTCTCGACCCTGCACACGAACGATGCGCCGTCCTCGATCAACCGCCTGATGAACATGGGTATCGAGCCCTTCCTGGTCGCCACCTCGGTGCATCTGATCGCCGCCCAGCGGCTGGTGCGCCGGATCTGCAACTTCTGCAAGGAGCCGGCGCCGGAAGTGCCGCCCAACGTCCTGGTCGAGAACGGCTTCGGCGAGCACGAGGCGCGCTCGATCAAGCTCTTCCGCGGCCGCGGCTGCGAGCGCTGCAGCAACACCGGCTACAAGGGACGGATCGCCCTCTACGAGGTGCTCGACATCGACGACGAAGTGCGGGAGATGATCCTCTCCGGCGCCAGCGCCTACGAGCTGCGCACCAAGGCGATCCAGAAGGGGATGATGACCCTGCGCGAGAGCGGCCTGCAGAAGATCCGCGACAGCATGACCACCATCGAAGAGGTCATCCGCGAGACGATGCTCTGACCAGGGCCTCAGCTGTCGGGGTAGGTCTTGTGCTGGGTGCGGGTGACCGCCTTCAAGATGCCAAGCCCGATGAGGACGACCACGCCGGCGCCGATCCAGGGCGAAGGCACGTGGGCCAGGTGAGCGGCGTAGGCCAGGCCAGCGACCAGAACCACGAAGCCGATTAGGTAAGCCGCAAAATTCTGATTCATCGAGTCCTCCTTTAGCCGGGCCCGTACCGGCAGCCAGCGCCACTCTACATGCCGGTCGAGGAATTCAAGAGTCGGGCCAACCGGCTTCTTGCGGGCCGCACCCTGTGCAGGGCAGGAAGCCGGGCCAGGAACCGCCGCAAATCTCAGGCATATGTCAACTCACTGGAGGTGGGGGGAGCCCTGCCCGGCGATGACCCCCGTCGCACCCCCGTCGCCGCGTTTTCACGAGCGGGATTCAGCGGGGGGCCAGGGCGGAGGGGGCCTGCCTCAGCTGCTCTCGCACCATCTCGCGCACGGCGGCGAGGGCGCCCGGCAGCTTCTCCGGCTCGCGGCCGCCGGCCTGGGCGAAATCGGGGCGGCCGCCGCCGCCGCCGCCGACCATCGCCGAGAGCTTCTTGACCAGCTCGCCGGCCTTGACCCGCGAGGTCAGGTCCTTGCTCACCGCCGCCACCAGCGAGACCGTGTCCTCGCCGCGGCTGCCGATGACCACCACCCCGGAGCCGAGCTTGGCGCGCAGCGCATCGGCGATGTCGCGCAGCTGCTCGGCCGGCGCCGCCGGCACCTCGCGAGCCAGCACGCGTACGCCGTCGACCAGGCTCTCGTCGCCGCTTCCCCCTACCGCACCGGCTCCAGGAATCGTACCGGCCGCGCCCCCCCCACCGGCAACCAGCTGCAGGCGCAGCCGCCGCACCTCCTGCTCGAGCTCGCCCTGACGCTGGCGAATCTGCTCGGCCTTCTGCAGCTGCTGCGCCTGATCGGCGGCGCGGATGCCCAGCCTGGAGAGCAGCTCGGCGTAGGTTGCGCGCTGGCGCCGCACCTCGGCAAAGGCGTAGGCGCCGGTCAGCGCCTCGATCCGGCGCACCCCCGAGGCAATGCCGCGCTCGGACCCGATCAGAAACAGGCCGATCTCGCCGGTCGAACGGACGTGACAGCCGCCGCACAGCTCGAGGCTGAAGCCGGGCACGCCGACCGTGCGCACCCGCTCGCCGTACTTCTCGCCGAACAGCGCCATCGCCCCGGCGGCGATCGCTTCCTGGTAGCTGCGGACGACCACCTCGGTCGCCACCGACCGGCGCACCCACTCGTTGACCAGCTCCTCGACCTGCTCCTGCTCCTGCTGCAACAGGCCGCGGTGGTAGGTGAAATCGAAGCGCAGCCGGTCCGGGGCGACCAGCGAGCCCGCCTGGCGGACACTCTTTTCGAGCACCTGGCGCAGCGCCGCGTGCAGCAGGTGGGTGGCCGTGTGGTTGCGCTGCGTGGCGAGCCGCAGCTCGTGGTCGACGCGCAGCTCGACCTTGGTGTGGTGTGCGAGCTCCCCGCGCTCGACCTCGATGAAGTGGTAGACCACGCCGGCCGAATCCTTCTGGGTATCGGCCACCCGGGCCCGCCCGCCCCCCTCCCAGAGGAGAAGCCCGGTGTCGCCAACCTGGCCGCCGGCCTCGGCGTAGAACACCGTCTGGTCGAGCACCGCCACGCCGGACTGCCCGGCGCCGAGCGCCGCGACGCGGAGCGGCGCACCGTCGCGGAAGGTGGCGAGGCGAACGACCTCGGCCCCCGGAGCGAGCAGCACAGTCCGGTCGTAGCCCTCGAAGCGGGTCTCGGCCAGATCGGCGTGCCCGCGCACCACCTCGCGCAGGGCGGCCAGCCGGCTCTGCACTTCCTGAGTCGCCTTGCGCGACTGCTCGCGCTGCGCCTCGAGAGCGGAGGCGAAGCCTTCCTCGTCGATCGAGAAGCGCTCCTCTTCGGCAATCTCCCTGATGATGTCGATCGGCAGGCCGAAGGTGTCGTAGAGCCTGAAGACCATCGCCCCGGGCAGCACCGCGCCGCCGGCCTGGCGCAGGCGCTCGATCTCGTCCTGGACCTGGCGGGCGCCTTTGCCGACCGTCGACAGGAACTTTTCTTCCTCGGCGCGTATGGTGGCGATCGTGGCCTCGCGCGTGGCCGCCAGCTCGAGGTAGGCGCCCCCCATGACCTCGCCCAGCACCGGCACCAGGCGGTGGAGGAAGGGCTCTTCGAAACCGAGCCGCATGCCGTGGCGGACCGCGCGGCGCAGGACGCGGCGCAGCACGTAGCCGCGCCCCTCGTTGCCCGGGATCACCCCATCGGCGAGCAGGAAGGCGACCGCCCGCAGGTGATCGGCGATGACCCGCAGCGCAATATCGGAGGTGGAGGGGGAGGGGGCGGAGGCTGGGGCTGGGTCGCGGTCCGGGGCCGGGGCCGCGGCCGCCGCCGAGGCGCCGTAGCGGGTGCCGGCGAGCTCGGCAGCGGCGCGCAGGATGGGGCGGAACAGATCGGTGTCGTAGTTGGAGTCGACCCGCTGCAGCACCGCGGCCACCCGTTCGAGGCCGGCGCCGGTGTCGATCGAGGGGTTGGGCAGCGGCCGCAGCTGGCCGGCCTCGTCGCGGTCGAACTGCATGAAAACCAGGTTCCAGATCTCGAGGTAGCGCCCGGCGTCGGTGCCTTCCTGCCAGCCGACCGCTGGCCGGCCGGGGTGGAGGTCGACGAAGATCTCGCTCGAAGGGCCGCAGGGACCGGTGTCGCCCATCGCCCAGAAGTTGTCGGAGCGGCCGCAGCGGTGAACTCGTTCGCGGGGCAGACGCGACAGCTCGAGCCAGAGCTGGTAGGCCTCGTCGTCCTCCTCGAAGACGGTGGCCGAGAGATGGTCGGCCGGGATCTCCCAGACCTCGGTGACCAGCTGCCAGGCGGCGCGGATCGCTTCCTCCTTGAAGTAGTCGCCGAACGAGAAGTTGCCCAGCATCTCGAAGAACGTGTGATGGCGCGGGCTCGGCCCGACGTTCTCGAGGTCGTTGTGCTTGCCCGACACCCGCATGCACTTCTGCACCGAGACCGCGCGCGCCGCGGGCGGCGTCTCGCTGCCGAGAAAATAGTTCTTGAACGGCACCATGCCGGCATTGGTGAACAGCAGCGTCGGGTCGCCGTGCGGGACCAGCGGCGCGCTGGGAAAGACGCGGTGGCCGCGGGCGCCGAAAAACTCGACGAAGCTGCGGCGGATGTCGGCACTGTTCATGGCTCGCGGGCGGAATCGTCGGGATCGTGAGGTTCGGCGGGAGCGCCAAGATCGGCGGAATCGACCGCGTTGTCCGGATCGGGTGGATCGGCAGCGTCGTCCGAATCAGCGGGCCGCTGCTTCAGGACGGCAAAGATAGCACGCTGGGAAAAGCCCTTCCGGGCGAGGTGGCGCGCGAGGGCGGCGAGCTCGCGGCGGACCGCGTCCGTAGCGGTGCGCAGGGCTGGCGGCCGCCGCGCCGGCCGCCGCGAGAGCCAGGACCGTGCGGCGGCGCGGGTCTGCTCGAGGTCGTCCTCCGACAGCGCGCCGAGCGCCTCCTCGACCGCCTCTTTCGGCGCACCCCGCCGCTCGAGCTCGAAGCGCAGCCGCGACCGCCCCTCGCCGCCGCGACGCGCCGCCACCACCCCGGCGGCGGTCGCCGCGTCGTCGAGGTAGCCCTGGCCGGCGAGCCGGGCCAGGGTCTCGGCGATCTCCTCCGCCGAGTAGCCGCGGCGCTCGAGCTTGGCCGCGAGCTGGGCGCGGAAATGCGGCCGCCGCGCCAGAAGCTCGACAGCCTTGTCGTAGCAGGAAGGAGGCGGCGCTGCTGACTTAGCCCCCATTTCTCGCCCGCCTCCTGCTGCGGCGCCGGAAATGAGCCTGTCTCCGGCGTTGCGCTCGGTCGGGCTCCCTCAACGTGCTTCTAGCACGCCTCGATCGTCCGACCTTTGCGCGCCTTGGATCCAGGCTCATTTGCGGCGCCTCGCGACGAACGCGGGCGAGAAATGGGGGCTAGCGATGCTCGATCTCGAAGCTCGGAGCGCCGGTGAGCAGGTCGCCTTCGCCGGGCATCTGCAGCGACTCCTCCATCTGGTCGCGCGAGATGTCGGCGGTGAACTGCACGCCCTGAATCTTGAGCTTGAACTCGTCGGGGTTGGTGGCCCGCTTGAGCGCCTCGTCGAGCGTGATCAGCCCGCTCTTGTAGAGCTGATAGAGCGACTGATCGAAAGTCTGCATGCCGTACTGGCTGGTACCGAGCGCGATCTGCTCGCGGATGTACTTGGTCTTGTCCTTGTTCTCGATGCACTCGCGGATGTAGGCGGTCGAGATCAGGACCTCCACCGCCGGCACCCGGCCCAAGCCGTCGGCGCGCGGCATCAGGCGCAGCGAGATGATCGCCTTGAGCACCTGCGACAGCTGGATGCGGATCTGCTTCTGGTGGTGCGGCGGAAAGACCGCAATGATGCGGTTGACCGTCTCGGTGGCGTCCAGGGTGTGCAGGGTCGAGAACACCAGGTGGCCGGTCTCGGCGGCCAGCAGAGCGGTCTCGATGGTCTCGAAGTCGCGCATCTCGCCGACCAGCAGCACGTCGGGGTCCTGGCGCAGCGCCGCCCGCAGCGCGGTCGAGAAGGCCCGCGTGTCGACGTCGACCTCGCGCTGGTTGACGATCGATTTCTTGTCGCGGTGCAGGAACTCGATCGGGTCCTCGATGGTCATGATGTGCTCGCCGCGGGTGTTGTTGATGTAGTCGACCAACGCCGCGAGAGTGGTCGATTTGCCCGACCCGGTGGTGCCGGTGCACAGCACCAGGCCGCGGCGCTCCTCGCAGATCCGTTCCAGGACCGGCGGCAGCATCAGCTCGCGCACGCTCTGGATGCGCGCCGGGATGACGCGCAGCACCAGGCCGACCGCGCCGCGCTGCTGGAAGACGTTGCAGCGGAAGCGCCCGAGCCCGGGCACCGAGTAGGCGATGTCGATCTCGAACTCCTCCTTGAAGCGCTGCTTCTGGCGGGCGTTCATGATCGAGAACGCCATGGCGATGGTGTCCTCCTGCATCAGGCGCTTGAGCTCGCCGAGCGGCTGCAGGTCGCCGTCAATGCGGATCACCGGGTGGCTGCCCACCTTGAGATGGAGGTCAGACGCCTTGCGTTCGACCGCGATCTTGAGCAGGTCGTTGATGTTCATGACAAACCTCCCTGCGGCCCGCGGGGTCGTTACCCGCCCGCGTTTGATCGGGCGCGCGGGTCCCGACCTCCGGGAAGAGCCCTCCGGGGAATGCCGCACGTCCATCACCGGACGGGCGGCCTGCCCGCGCTTTAGTCGGGCGCGCCCGGCCCGGCGGCAGCCGCCGCCTCAACCAGGGTCGGGGCGCTCTCGACCCGCCGCGGTGCTTTGCGGGAACCCGCCGCGGTCACCGGCGTCAGCGGCGTCAGCCAGCCGTGCCGGTCGCGGATCTCACCGCTGACCAGCCCGTTGAACTCCGCGAGCAGGCGGCGGGTGACCTCGCCAGGCACGCCGGCGCCGACCGGCTGGCGATCAACCGAGCGCACCGGTGTGATCTCGGCGGCAGTGCCGGTGAAGAAAAGCTCGTCGCAGGTGTAGAGCAGGCCGCGCGGCACCACCTGCTCGAGCACGGAGTAGCCCATTTCGCGCGCCAGGGTGATGACCGCGTCGCGGGTGATGCCGGGCAGCAGGGAGGCGGAGAGCGGCGGCGTGAGCAGCGTGCCGCCCGCGACCAGGAAGATGTTCTCGCCCGACCCCTCGCTGACGTAGCCGCCGGCGTCGAGGGCGATGCCCTCGGCGTAGCCGTTTTGCACCGCCTCCATCTTGATCAGCTGTGAGTTGAGATAGTTGCCGGTGGCCTTGGCCATCGACGGCAGGGTGCTGGAGGAGGGGCGGCGCCACGACGAGACGCAGGCGTCGACGCCGGCGTTCTGGGCGTCTTCGCCGAGATATCTGCCCCACGGGTAGGTGGCGATCACCACCTCGACCGGCGAGCGCAGCGGATTGACGCCCATGGTGCCCAGGCCGCGGAAGATCAGCGGCCGGATGTAGCACGAGTCGAAGCCGTTGGCGGAGATGGTCTCCGAGATCGCGGCGCCGATCTCGGCGAGCGAGAATGGCAGCTCCATGCGATAGACCTTGGCGGAGAGCGCCAGGCGCTGCAAGTGCTCGGGCAGCCGGAGGATCGCCGGCCCCTGGCGAGTCTTGTAGCAGCGGATCCCCTCGAAGACTCCCGAGCCGTAGTGCAGGGCGTGGCTGAGCACGTGCACGGTGGCTTTCTCGAACTCGACGAGCTCGCCGTTCTTCCAGATCCATCTCACGCTAGCGAAGGGGTTGGGCGGCGCCAAGAGGACCTCCTTTGCGGGGGAGTGCTGCAGCTGGCCGGATGCTAACACATGGCAGGGCCCCCTCCGGCCTGGAAGTGTACTGCGGGAGGGTGAGAGTCGCCCCGGATTGCCGTGGGGCCGCGCCCGCTGCAGGGCGCTCGCTCACTGCACCAGCCTTGAGGTGAAGATGGGGGCTGGAGCTTCGAGGTGGCTGGTGTGGCGGTCGTGGCGGAGGTGACGGTTCACGGGGGGCTGGTCAATCGCGGTGAGCGAGCACCCTGCAGCGGGCGCTACCGGCGGCGAGGGGTCTTCACCTTCGCAAAAAAATGGCCAGGCCTCCTCCCCGCTACTCAAATGGGGTTTGCTCGGGAGGCGTGAGAGAACTATTGCGGAGGGGACTGGAGGAGGAGGAGGGCGGCGCCGATGGTGGCGGCGGTTTCGATGCGGAGGACTCTTGGTCCCAGGGCTACCGGGCGCCAGAGACTGGCGATCAGGGTGTCTCTCTCGGCGGGCGACCAGCCGCCTTCGGGGCCGACCAGCAGGGCGCCGGAGGGTTGGGGAGGTCCGAAGCCGCCGGCGGCGGGTTCGATGCCGTCGCGGTCGAGCAGCCAGCGGCCGGCGAGGCCGGCGGCGAGGCGGTCGGCGTCGGCGAGATCGTGCGGGCCGCTGAGGTCGGGGCAGAGGGAACGGTGGCACTGCTCGACGGCGGCGCCGGCAACGCGGCGCAGCCGCTCCAGGGTGCCGCCGCCGAAGCGGCGCGGGGCGCGTTCGCCGCCGACGAAGCGCACGGCGGCAACCCCCAGCTCGGTCACCTTCTCCACCAGCCAGGCGGCGCGCTCGGGGCGCAGGGTGGCGACCAGCAGCTCGAGGCGGAGCGCCGGCTCGTTGCCGGGGGCCGGTCCCCCCAGCCTCACCAGCGCCGAGGCGCGGCCGACCCGCGCCACTTCGCCCCAGCGCGCCCGCCCCTGCCCATCGACCACCCGCAGCCGCGCGCCGGGCGCCAGGCGGCGAGCGCGGAACAGGTGGCGGTAGGCGGCGGCCGCGACGGTCAGCTCTTCGCCCGCCAGGCTCGGCGGCTCGACCAGGAGGGTGATCATGGGCGGACCGCCGGCGCTGGCGCCGGCTCCAGGGTGAGGGCGAGGGCCACCCACTCGCCGCGCTGCCGCCGCTGGCGCTCGCCGAAGCCGAGGGCGCGGGTCTGGTCCAGCAGCTCGGGCGCCTGGGCGGCGAGGATGCCGGAGAGGATCGCCGTGCCGCCGGGCCGTAGCACTCGAGGCAGGGCGGAGAGGTCAGGGAGGATCTGCTCAGGCACGACGTTGGCGAGCACGAGGTCGAAGCGCGCGCCGGGTTTTGAAGCGCGGGCAGGGACCCGCGCGCCTAATTGCAACGCGCGGGCTGGGACCCTTCGCGCGCCCAAATCGATTGCCCCCAGGCGCCCTGCGAAGACGAGCGGGGCCAGCCGGTTGAGGCGGCCATTGGCGCGGGCCGCGGCGGCCGCGGCGAGATCGCAATCGAAGCCGACCGCGCGGGCGGCGCCCAGAAGCAGGGCGGCAAAGCAGAGGATCCCGGTGCCGGTCCCCACGTCGAGCACCGCGCGGTCCCGCACCTCCAGCGCCTCCAGCAGCTCGACGGCCAGCGCCGTCGACTCGTGGCTGCCGGTGCCAAAGGCGGTGCGGGCCGGGATCCGCAGCAGGGAGCGGCCGTCGGGCGGCGGCGCCGGCTGCTCCGTGCCAGGCTCGATGCGCGGCTCGCCCGGATCGACGAACAGCGTCCGGCCGACCGCAAACGGCAGCGCCCGCCGCCGGTATTCGGCCAGCCAGTCGGTCTCCTCGATCTGGTCGGCGGCGACCGGCGCGATGGCGAGAGCAGGGGGGGCAGCGCCCGCGGGAAAATAGGCAGTCAGCGTGAGCAGGCCGTCCTCCCCCGTCTCGCTCGACACCCCTAGGGTGCCCTCGAGCCAGAGATCGGCGACCAGGGCATCTTCGCGCTCCGGCAAGAGGCGGTAGGTGAGGCGCAAATAGCCCACAAAAGCTTGCAAGCGCGGGCGGGTCAGCCGAAGAGGTTCTTGACCCGGTCGAGCACCGTTTTCTCGTCGCGCACCGGCTGCCCGCGCAGCTCGGCCAGGCGACGCAGCAGCTGGATCTCCTCTTCGGAGAGGTCGCGAGGATTGGGGACCTCGATTTCGACCGTCACCACCTGGTCGCCGCGGCCGCCGCCGTCGAGCCGATCGACGCCCTGGCCGCGCAGCCGGAAATCGCGCCCGTAGGCGGTGCCTGGCGGCACCTCGAGCGGCATCTTGCCGCGCAGCGTCTCCACCTCGACGCCGGTGCCCAGCACCGCCTGCGCGAAGCTGATGGCGAGGCGCGTATAGACGGTCGAGCCGTCGCGGCGGAAGCGCTTGTGCGGCTTGACCGAGAGGACCACGTAGAGGTCGCCGGGCGGACCGCCGCGCCGCCCGTGCTCCCCCTCGCCGACAAGACGCAGGCGCGCGCCGGTGTCGACTCCCGCCGGGATCTTCACCGCGATCGAGCGCTCGCGCTCGACCCTGCCCTCCCCGTGGCATTCGGGACAGGGGTTGGCGATCATCCGCCCCTCGCCATGGCACTGCGGGCAGGTGCGGGCGACGGTGAAGAAGCCCTGGTTGAAGCGCACCTGGCCGCGGCCGCCGCAGGCCGAGCAGATGGCAGGCGGAGCCTTGCCGGCGCTGCCGCTGCCATCGCAGCGGGGACAGCTTTCGAGGCGCGGGATGCGCAGCGTCGTATCGGTGCCGAAGACCGCCTCCTCGAAGGTGAGCGTGAGGTCGTAGCGCAGGTCGGAGCCGCGCAGGGCGCCGGAGCCGCCGCGCCGGCTGCCGCCGAAGCCGAAGAAGTCGCCCAGGATGTCGGAGAAATCGGCGAAGATGCTGGGGTCGAAGCCGCCGGCGCCGACCCCCGTCAATCCCTGATGGCCGAAGCGGTCGTAGCGCGCCCGCTTGTCGCCGTCGGAGAGCACCTCGTAGGCCTCCGCCGCCTCCTTGAATCGCTCCTCGGCCTTGGCGTCGCCAGGGTTGCGGTCGGGGTGATAGCGCACCGCGAGCCTGCGGTACGCCGCCTTGATCTCCGCCGCTCCGGCGCTGCGCTCGATTGCGAGCACTTCGTAGTAGTCGCGTTTTTCCGCCATTGGCATCAACTCTTGCTCTGACCGGTCTGGCCGGTCCGACCGGTCTGACCCGCCTGACCGGTCCGGCCGCCGCCGCGGGCGTTGGTCAGCATCACCTCGGAGAGGGTCTTCGCCACCGTGCTGACGTCGAAGATCGATGCTTCGAGATCGACCTTCTCCTCCTGGCCCAGGGCCACCCGCGCCTGCAGCAGGATCTCATGAATACGCTGCGCGGTCGTTTCCGGCAGCAGGCCGCGGAACTGCTCGAAGACCCGCTCGTTGTTGTAGACCAATCCCTCGAGGCGGTTCTTGAGCTGCCGCAGCTCGCGCCGCATGGCGTCGCCCTCGGAGTGCTGGCTCGCCTCCTCGATCAGCCGCCGCACCTCCGACTCCGACAGCCCGCCCGCGGGATTGATCTGGATGCTCTGCGACAGGTTGGTCGCGATGTCGCGCGCCGAGACGTTGACGATGCCGTTGGAATCGATGGCGAAGGTGACCTCGATCTGGGGGATGCCGCGCGGCGCCGGCGGGATCCCCACCAGCTCGAAGCGGCCGAGCGATTTGTTCTGGGCGGCGATCTGGCGCTCGCCCTGCAGCACCTGGATGCGCACGGTGTCTTGGTTGTCGACGACGGTGGTGAAGATCTGGGTGTTCTTGGTCGGGATGGTGGAGTTGCGCTCGATGAGCTTGGTGTAGAGCCCGCCCTGGGTCTCGACGCCCAGCGACAGCGGGGTGACGTCGAGCAGCACCAGGTCCTTGATGTCGCCGCGCAGGATGCCGCCCTGGATGGCGGCGCCCATCGCCACCACCTCGTCGGGGTTGATCTCGCGGTTGGGGCGACGGCCGAAGATCCTCTCGACCGTCGCGGCCACCAGCGGCGTTCGCGTCTGGCCCCCCACCAGCAACACCTCGTCGACCTGATCGGGGCGCAGGTTGGCCTGGCGCAGGGCATCCAGGCAGGGACCCTCGGTGCGTTCGACGAGGTCGCGCACCAGCTCCTCGAAGTGGGTGCGCGTCAGGGTCCGCGCGAGGTGGCGGGGGCCTGACAGGTCGGCCGAGATGAACGGCAGGTTGACGGCGGCTTCGGTGGCCGACGAGAGCTCGCACTTGGCGCGCTCGGCCGCCTCCTTGAGGCGCTGCAGGGCCATGCGGTCGCAGTGCAGGTCGATGCCGGTCTCGGTCAGGAAGTCTGCCATCAGCCAATCCATGATCAGCTGGTCGAAGTCCTCGCCCCCCAAGAAGGTGTCGCCGGCCGTGGAGCGCACTTCGAAGATGCCCTGCATCAGCTCCAGGATCGAGATGTCGAAAGTGCCGCCGCCGAGGTCGTAGACCGCGATCATGCGGCTTCCTTCCTTGCGGTCCAGCCCGTAGGCGAGGGCTGCCGCGGTCGGCTCGTTGATGATCCGCAGCACGTCGAGACCGGCGATCTTGCCGGCGTCCTTGGTCGCCTGGCGCTGCGAGTCGTCGAAGTAGGCGGGCACCGTGATCACCGCCTCGCGGATCTCTTCCTGCAGGCTCTCCTCTGAGAACTCCTTGATCTCGCGCAGGATCAGCGCCGAGATCTCCTCGGGGCTGTACTGGCGGTCGCGGATCTCGATCTTGACGTCACCGTTGGCGGCGCGCACCAGCGAGTACGACAGCATCTCCCGCGCCCGGGTCACCTGCGGATCGTTGAACTTGCGCCCGACCAGGCGCTTGACCGCGAAGACGGTGTTCTGGGGGTTGGTGATGGCCTGCCGCTTGGCGATCGGACCGACCAGGCGGTCCCCCTCCTCGGCGAAGGCGACGATCGAGGCGGTGGTACGGCTCCCCTCGCGGTTGGTCAGCACGCGCGCCTCGGTGCCCTCCACGATCGAGACGCAGCTGTTCGTGGTCCCGAGGTCGATGCCGAGGATCTTGCTCAATCAGCTTGCCTGTCGGGACCCGCCGGAGGGGCGGGGGCCAGTGATTTCTCGGCCGGCACCAGCACCTTGACCATGGCCGGCCGCAGCAGCCGATCGTGCAGGTAGTACCCCTTGACCAGGGTCTCGGCGACCGCCGGCGCCGCAACCGCGTCGCTCTCCACCCGCGCGACGGCCTCGTGCACCGCGGGGTTGAACGGCTCGCCCGCCGCCGGCACCTCGCGGACGCCGTAACGGCGCAGCAGCTCCTGCATCTGGCGCAGGATCAGCTCCACCCCGCGCTTGAGGTCCTCGGCCGGCCCGTCGGCCGAGAGCGCCCGCTCGAGGTTGTCGGCGATGGGCAGGAACTCGCGCAACGGCTCGAGCAGAGCGTAGCGCTTGGTCTCCTGGCGGTCGCGCTCGCTGCGCTTGCGGAAATTGTCGAAGTCGGCCAGGGTGCGCATCGAGCGGTCGCGCAGGTCGGCGATCTCCCGGCGCAGCTCGATGGTCTCCGGGGTCTCCGGGGTCTCCGGGGTCTCGGCAAGCTCCTGGGCCTCGTCCTGCTCGTCCCCAGCGTGCTCGGCGCGCCGATCCGTCTCGTCATCCTTCTCGTCGGTCATCTCGGTCATCTCGGTCATCTCGCGATTGCGACTCTCCCGCCCGGTGGCGCCGGAGCCCCGCCCGCCGGCCTCGATCTCCTCGACCGCCGCGACGGCTTCGAGCATCGCCGCCTCGAGGTCTTCGCTCCGCGAGTCGAGATCCAGGGTGACGGCGGCCGACTCGGCGGCGCCGGTATTGGAGCCAAGGGAGCCAAGGGAGCCAAGGGAGCCAAGGGGCGATGCCCCCAAGACCGAGGGCGCCGCCTGGGCACCCTCGGAGATGGGAATCCCGGCGCTCCGGCCGGTGGGCTGATCTGCCATCAGATCACTTCTTGCCGCCGCCGGCGAAGCTGTCGGCCAGCGCCCGGGAGAGCGCCTGACCAAGATAATGCACCAGCGGGATGATCTTCTGGTACTCCATCCTCGATGGGCCGAAGATCCCCAGCGTGCCCAGCGCCTGGTCGCCGACGCCGTAGCGACAGGCCACCAGGCTGAAGTCGAGCTCGGAGGTGAGGTCGCTGTCGTTGCCGATGAGGACGCGGACGCCCCCTCCCTTGATGCACTCGTTGAGCATCCGCACCAGGCGCGCCTTGTCGGCGAACGCCTCGAACATCCGCCGCACCCGCTGGATGTCCGCCAGCTCGGGCCGCGTCAGGAGCGCCGAGGCGCCGTCGACCAGCACTTCCGGCTCGGCGTCGAGGTCGAGCCCTCCACGGGCCAGCTCGATGGTGCGCGCCAGCAGGCTATCGACCTGGCGGCGTTCCTCGGTCATCTGGCGCAGCAGGCGATCGCGGATCTGGCGCAGCGTCTGGCCGGCAAAGTTCTCGGTCAGGTAGTTCGAGATCCGCACCAGCTCGTGGCGCGGGATCTCCTCTTCGGTCTCGATCACCCGGTTGTCGATGAAGCCGGCCGCCGAGACCACCACGCACAGGACCCTGCGGCCCGAGATCGCGACGAAGTCGACGGCCTTGAGGACGGTTTCGCCGATGGCCGGCGCGACCACGATCCCGACCTGCTGCGAGAGCTCGGAGAGGAGGTGGGAAGTGACGCCGATGAGCTGATCGGCGTCGGCGGGCGCACCGGAGAGGTTCTCTTCGATGTAGCGGCGCTCCCTGGCCGGCAGCTTGCGGGTCTGCATCATCGACTCGATGAACATGTGGTACGCCGCCGGGGTGGGCACGCGTCCGGCCGAGGTGTGGGGCTGCATGAGGAAGCCCCATTCCTCGAGGTCGGCCATGACATTGCGGATGGTCGCCGCCGACAGACCGAGCCGGCCCTGTTTGGCCACCGAGCGCGAGCTCACCGGCTCGGCGCTCAGGACGTAGGTCGCGATGACGTCTTTGAGGATCTCCCGGTCGCGCGCGGAGAGCTTGTCTGGTTGGGTCTCGGTGACGGTCATTGGGGCATCGATCTCGTTGGCACTCTCCAGACGAGAGTGCTAAGCCATAGTAGCCCGGGCCTCCCGCGCTGTCAAGCGAAAGGCGGGGACAAACCATTGAATTGAAGGAGTTTCCGCCAACGAGGCGGAGGCGATTGTGCCATGCTAGTGTAGCTGCCGTGTCCGACTCCGAGCTCCCGCTGGCCGGGCTCCGCTTCACGCTGGTTGGCCCCGGCAGGGTCGGGTCGAGCCTGGCCGGCTGGGCCACTGCAGCCGGGGCGCAACTGATCGAGCAGTCCGGGCGCGCCGGGGTCGAGCGGATCAGCTCCGCCGGCCAGGAGCTGCTGCTGATCGCGGTCCCCGACCCGGCCGTCGCGGAGATGGCGGCGGGGCTCGCGCGCCGGCCGCAGGCGGCCGTGGCGCTCCACACTTCGGGAAGCCTCGACGCTCAGGCCTTGGCGCCGCTGCGGGCGGCCGGCTCGGCGGTGGGTTCCCTGCATCCCCTCAAGGCCTTTCCTCGGGCCCTGGCCGACCCGGCAGAGGCGCGCGGGGTCTTCTTCGCGCTGGACGGCGACGAGGCAGCGCGGCTGCTGGCGCAGCGCCTGGCCGGCGCGTGGGGCGCGGTCGCCGCCGAGGTGCCCGCGGCGGCGCGGCCGCTCTATCACTTCGCGGCCAGCCTGGCGGCAGGGGGCGTGGTCACCCTGCTCGCCGCCGCGGCCGAGATCGCCGCACGGCTGCGCCTGCCCCCGGCGGTGGCCCGGGGCTATCTCGAGCTCGCACGCGGCGCGGTCGCGGCCGCGATCGCGGCGGGGGAGGCGGCGCGGGCGCTGACCGGCCCGGTGGCGCGCGGCGAGGCGGCGACGGTCAGGCGCCAGCTGGCCGCGCTGCGCGAGATCGCCCCGGAGAAGCTGCCGCTGGCCGTGGAGCTGGCCAGGGAGACCCTGCGCCACGCCGCCCCACAGCCTGCCCAGGAAGCCCTGGCATCGGAGCTCGACCGCCTGCGGCAAGAGCTCCGGGACGAGAACTGACCTCCGCATTATGCTATGCTCCGAGCCCCGTTTCAGGTCACGTCCACCATGGTTTTTTTCAACTACAGCACGATGCAGATGGCCGCCAAGGTCGTCTACTACGGCCCTGGTCTGTGCGGCAAGACGACCAACCTGCATTACATCTATGCGCACACGACTACCGACTCGAGGGGCGAGATGGTCTCTCTGGAAACCGAGACCGACCGCACCCTCTTCTTCGATCTGCTGCCGCTCGACGTCGGCTCCATTGCCGGTTTCAACACCCGGATCCAGCTCTACACCGTCCCCGGCCAGGTGTTCTACAACACCACGCGCAAGCTGGTCTTGAAGGGTGTAGACGGCGTCGTCTTCGTCGTCGATTCGCAGCGGGCGATGCTGCAAGCCAATCTGGACTCGTTCCGCAACCTGGAAGAGAACCTGGCCGAGCTGGGGCTGGCGACCGACAACCTGCCGCTCGTGCTGCAGTTCAACAAGCGCGACCTCGCCGACATCTTCCCGGTCGAAGAGCTGAACCACGCCATCAATCGCCATAGCTGGCCCTACTACGAGGCCTCGGCCCTGGCGGGCCAGGGCGTCTTCGAGACCCTCAAGGGGATCTCCAAGTACACACTGCTGGCCTTGAAGAAGCGGCTGGGGCGGAGCGGCACCGAGGCTGCCTCCCCCGGCCGCATCGCGCCGGCAGGCGGGGTCAGACCGCCGCTGCCGGCGCCGGCAGCCGCGCCGCACTCCCGCGCGCCGCAGCCGCCGCCGCCAGCACCGCCGGAGATCGCGGCGAGTGCGGCGCATCTGGCGGCCCCCGCTCAGGCAGCGCCCGAACCGGCGTCGCCTGCGGTTTCCTCGATGGGCGGGAACGGCGCATCGGGGGAGCCCGGGGCGAGCCCGGCGGCCGGGCCGGCGAGTGCGCTCGCGGGACCCGCCGCGCCGGCTGACGCTTTCTCCACCTCCCAGCTCACCGGCCCGGCGGTGGCGGCAGCGGCACTGGGCGCGGCCGCCGGACCGGCGCCGGCTCCACCGAGTTTGCCAGCCGCGGCGGGCGCGCCCGCCCCCAGCCGGCCGACGGCGGGGGCCGGGGCCGCCGCGGCGCTCGCCCCCCCTGCCGGACGGCAGCCCGCGCCGGCTCGTCCCGGGGTCATGGCGCCAGCGGCGCCGGCCGCCGGGCCGACTCCGGCGCCGGCCGGGGTGGGTAAGACGACGACCGGCCGGCTCCGTTCGCTCGATGTGCTGGGGGAGCTCGAGAAGCTGCGCCGCGAAGCCATGCAGCCGGCGGCCGTGGCGGCGCCGGCCGCGGCCAGCGCGCCGGCGGGCGGGCTCGGCACCACGATCACCGCCGGCGCGATGATTGCCGGCAAGACGGCGGCGGGCAATGGCCGCGCCGAGCTGTCGCGCAGCATCGAGATGACCCTCAAGCGCGCCGACTTCCAGCGGGCGCGCCGATTCCTGGTCAGCTTCCAGGTGGAAGACGATCAGCACCGGGTGGTCGATGCGGTCCGCGACCTGCAGGTCGAGATCAAGGATGCCGCCAGCCTGGAGAAGCTCTTGCTGCGCCTCAATATCGCTCTGCACGCCAAGGAGTAGCGGCGGCGAGATCCCGCTGCGACTCGCTGCCCGCGCACGCGACCGAACCGCTCCCCGATGAGGTGCCCCTTCTGCTCCGAGAACCGCGACCGGGTGGTCGACTCGCGCGAGAGCCGTGACGGCGTGACCATTCGCCGCCGCCGCGAGTGCCTCAGCTGCGGCCGGCGCTTCACCTCCTACGAGCAGATCGACGACATTCCTTACATGGTCGTCAAACATGACGGATCGCGCGAGGAGTTCAGCCGCAAGAAACTGCTCTCCGGCCTGCTCAAGGCTTGCGAGAAACGGCCGGTCCCGACCCGCCAGCTGGAGGCGATCGTCGGCGAGGCCGAGACCATGCTGCACGACCGCGAAGACCGCGAGATCTCGACCCAGGAGATCGGCGCCTTCGTGATGGAGCGGCTGCGCGAGCTCGACCAGGTGGCTTACGTGCGATTCGCCTCGGTCTACCGGCGCTTCGAAGACCTCGACGCCTTCATGGACGTGCTGAAGACCTTGATCCAGCCGGGCAAGGAGGCCAAGTGAGCGGCAGGTATGCGTCGCTCTTCTTCCTGTCGCGTTTTCAGGCCGAGCTCGACCGGCTGCTGCAGGAGGCGATGGAGTTCAGCGATGGCGATGCGACACTGCTGGGCGACTGGCAGCCCGCCATCGACATCGTCGAGACCGGCTCCTCGATCCTGATCCTGGCCGAGGTGCCTGGTTTCGCGGCCGGCGACCTCAGGATCGAGGTGCGCGGACCCCTGGTCGTGCTGTCGGGGACGAAGTCGACGCAGCTCCCCGCGGACATGGTCAAGTGCCACTGCCTCGAGCGCAGCCACGGCCGCTTCGGACGCGAGATCCAGCTCCTCTGGCCGGTCAACAGTCATCGCGGCGCGGCGCGCCTGGGCGACGGCTTGCTGACCATCGAGTTCCCCAAGATCCAGGACAAGCGGCAGCGGGCGCGGCACCTGCCGGTTTCCGAGACCGCCGATACCGCGGAGTCCGGGAAGATCGGGAATATCGGCGGGAGCGAGGAGACGGCAGCCTCGCGGGCGGAGAGCGAGGAGGCGCGCAGATGAACAAGCCGCCGGGTGAGACGCAGGACGAGGCGATCAAGATCCCCGACGTCCTGCCGGTGCTGCCGCTCAAGGACGCGGTCGTCTTCCCCTACATCATCCTGCCGCTGTCGGTCGGACGCGACAAGAGCGTGCTGGCGGTCGATCGCGCGCTCGCCGAGAGCCGGGTGATCATGCTGGTGGCGCAGCGCGACGGCGCCCTCGACAACCCGGGCGAGGCCGACCTCTACAGCGTCGGCACCGCGGCGGTCATCATGCGTATGCTCAAGCTCCCGGACGGCCGCATCCGCATTCTCGTCCAGGGTCTCGCCCGCGCCCAGGTCAAACACATCAGCCAGATCGACCCTTACCTCCAGGCCAAGATCGAACGCTTGGAGGAGCCGGCACCGGCCGGCAGCCTGGAGATCGAGGCGCTGGTGCGGAGCGTCAAGGAGAGCCTCGACCGCGCGGTCACGCTCGGCAAGGGGATCTCTCCCGAAGTGATGGTGATCGCCGCCAACCTGGAGGAGCCGGGACGCCTGGCCGACCTCGCGGCGAGCAACCTCGAGCTCAAGCTCAACGAAGCCCAGGACATCCTGGAGACTTTCGATCCGATCGCGCGGCTGCGCAAGGTCAGCGACCTGCTGGCGCACGAGATCCGGGTGCTCACCATGCAGCAGGAGATCTCGTCGCAAGCGCGCGGCGAGATCGATCGCAGCCAGCGTGAGTACTTCCTCCGCCAGCAGCTCAAAGCGATCCAGCAGGAGCTCGGCGAGGGCGAAGAGCTGGCCGAGGAGATCGCCGCTTATCGCCAGCTGGCCGAGAGCAAAAAGCTTTCTGTCGAGGGGCGCGAGGAGCTCGAGCGGCAGATCCGCCGCCTCGAGCGCAGCCACCCGGAAAGCGCCGAGACCCAGATCATCCGCACCTATCTCGACTGGCTGACCGCGCTGCCCTGGGAGACGCTCTCCGAGGACGACCTCGATCTCGATCACGCGCAACAGATCCTCGACGAGGACCACTACGACCTGGAAAAGATCAAGGAGCGCATTCTCGAGTACCTGGCGGTGCGCAAGCTCAAGTCCGACACTCGCGGGCCGATCCTCTGCTTCGTGGGTCCGCCCGGCGTCGGCAAGACGTCGCTCGGCCGCTCGATCGCGCGCTCGCTGGGCCGCCGCTTCGTGCGCCTGTCGCTGGGCGGAGTGCGCGACGAGGCCGAGGTCCGCGGCCACCGCCGGACCTATGTCGGAGCAATGCCGGGACGGATCCTGCAGGGGATCCGCCAGGCGGGGACCAGCAACCCGGTCTTCGTGCTCGACGAGATCGACAAGATCGGCGCCGATTTTCGCGGCGATCCATCCTCGGCGCTGCTCGAAGTGCTCGACCCGGAGCAGAACTGGAGCTTCGCCGACCATTACCTGGGGATGGCTTACGATCTCTCGCGGGTGCTGTTCATCGCCACCGCCAACCTGCTCGAGCCGGTGCAGCCGGCGTTCCTCGACCGCATGGAGGTGATCCGGCTCACCGGCTACACCGAGGAAGAAAAGCTGAAGATCGCCCAGCGTCACCTGGTTCCCAAACAGATGCGCGAGAACGGCGTCACGGCCGAAAACATCGAGCTCAGCGACGAAGGCATCCAGCAGGTCATCTCGGGCTACACCAAGGAAGCCGGGCTGCGCAACCTCGAGCGCGAGCTGGCGGCGATCTGCCGCAAGGTGGCGGTGCGCGTGGCGCGCGGCGAGAAGTCGCGGGTCGTCGTCGGGCGGAGCCAGGTCGAAGAGTTCCTGGGACCGCGCAAACACTGCAGCGAGGAGCTGCTGGAGCGCGATCGGGTCGGTGTGGCGACGGGCCTGGCCTGGACGGCGGCGGGCGGCGATCTGCTCTTCATCGAGGTGGTGGCGGTGCCGGGCAAGGGACAGCTGCTGCTGACCGGGCAGCTCGGCGAGGTGATGAAGGAGTCGGCGCAGGCCGCGCTCAGCTACGCGCGCGCCTGGGCCGGAATGCACGACTTCTCCTCCGACTACTTCGCCAAGAACGACCTGCACGTCCACGTGCCGGCGGGCTCGATCCCCAAGGACGGCCCCTCGGCGGGCATCACCATCGGCGCCGCCATCCTTTCGGTGCTCACCGGCAAGGCGGTCAACCGGCGAGTGGCGATGACCGGCGAGATCACGCTGCGCGGCGACATCTTGCCGATCGGCGGCCTCAAGGAGAAGGTGCTCGCAGCGCGGATGGCGGGCATCCACAGCGTCATCATGCCGAAGCTGAATCAGCGCGACCTGACCGAAGTTCCGGAAACGATCAAGAAGGACTTGACCTTCCATTTCGTCGAGCACATGGAAGAGGTGCTCGAGCTGGCGCTGCTGCCGGTGCCGGCCGCGGTGCCCGCCTCCGCCTACGAGACCACCAAGGCCAGGCGCGGCCAGCGCCAGACCGCCGCGGTCTAGATTAGATAGCGCCAATGCGCAGCTCGCGCCCGGCTCGGCCCGCGCTCACGGGCGAGGACCGGCTGCTCGCCTGGCTCAGCGCCAGGCTCGACGCGCCGCTGATCGGCGACGACGCGGCACTCCTGCCGCGGTTGGGACCGCTGGCGGTCACGGTCGACAGCCAGATCGCCGGCGTTCACTTCATCCCCGGCCTCGATCCGGCGCTGTTTGCCCGGCGGCTGCTGGCGGTCAGCCTTTCTGATCTCGCGGCCATGGGAGCCACGCCGGCCTTCGCGTTCCTAGCGCTCGCCGCGGCGCCGGGATTCGATCACCGGCGCTTCTTTCGCGCACTGCTCGCGGCTTGCGAGCGCTTCGGGGTTCGCCTGGCGGGCGGCGACCTGCAGGGAGTGCCGGCCGGCCTGGCGCGATCGTCGTGCGCGACGATTGAAGGCACGGGGGCGGCCGGCGGCAGCTGGGCGACGCTGACCTTGATCGGCAAGAAAGCGCGGCGCGGGCGCTGGCTGCGCCGCGGCGGCGCCGCGCCGGGACAGCAGCTATGGCTCGGCGGAACCGTGGGCGAATCTGCCGCCGGAAGGCTGCTGGTGGCCGCGGGGGCCCGCCTGGCCGGCCGGCGGGTCGTCCTGTCCGGAGGCTGGGGCGCGCCCGCGGCGCTGGCGCGCGCGGCGCGGCAGGCGGTGCGCCGCCACCTGGCGCCGCAGCCGCAGCTCGCCCTGGGCCACTGGCTCGCGGCGCGGAAGGCGGGCGGTTGCGGCGGTTGCATCGACGTCTCCGACGGCGTCGCCCGCGACCTCCACCGGCTCTGCCGCGCGAGCCGGGTCGGAGCTCGAGTGGCTGCCGGCCGGCTGCCGTTTCCGGACGGTTTTCCCGGCCTCTGCGAGCGGCTCGGGGCCGATGGGCTCGAGCTCGGCCTCGGGGGTGGCGAGGATTATGTCCTCTTGTTCACTCTGCCGGCCGGCACCACGCCTCCGGCGCGGTTCGGCTGTCATGCGATCGGATCGATCACGCGCGAGCCAAGCATCGTTCTCGAAAGCAATGGCGCCGCCCAGCCCCTCGCGGCGGCAGGATGGGATCATCTCGCGGGCGCAATCATCTCCGCCAGCAATGAGAAGGCCCCGGCTCTTTGAGCCGGGGCCTTGACGCGAAATAGCGCTCCGGTTCTAGCAGGCTCGCGCGTTAGCGCGCGAGCTTCTGCAACCTCTTGATCAGAGCGCCGAAGCTCTTTTCGAGCGCCGTGACCCGCTTGGCGAGTCGGCGATCGCCGGCAGCGCCAGCGGAGCCGGGGGGACGTCCCCGACGGCGACGGCGTCCGTTAGTCGCGCGAGCCGCCGTGCCTGCCAGAGGGGGACGCCCGCGACGCGCCCCGCCACGTCGGCCAGCCGCGGCGCCGGCAACCCGCCGGCCGCCGGCGCGGCGGCCGCCTCGGCTGCTCTCCGCCCGCAGGGTGCGGAAGGCGCTGACCGCGGCGGGATAGAAACGCCGGGCGCGGCCTTCGCCTTCATGCGGCAGCCGTCTGGAATAGAGCCGCACGTAGCGCACCAGGGTGGGATAGGAAATCCCTGTTGTCTTGCTGATCTGTGTGAGAGTCAGCAAGCCCGCGGTGCGTGACACGCGCGCCTTGCGAGCGGGCGCCGCGGCACGACGCCGTCCAGGGCCGCGCCGGCCGCGAACACCCGCGGCGCGGGTCGCTCTGGCAGGCCTGCCCGGAGGCCTGCCCGGCGGCCTGCCTCTCCTCCCCTTGGCGCGGGTCTTGGCCGCGGCGGCGGGACGCCTCCCGCGACCGGCCTTGCGGCGGCCGGGAGCAGCGCGAGCAGTCCGTCCGGTCAGCAAGCTGTCCGGGACATCGGACTGCCCCACACGCCGGCGGCCGGCGCCGCGGCGGGTGGTGCCGCGCGGCGCTTTCTTGACCGTGCGGCGGGTACGGCGTTTGCGGGCGGCGGGCGCCGCGGCACCGGCGGCGGAGGCGTCCTTGCGCGGCCGTCCGCGGCGGCTCGCATTCTCGGTCCGGAGTTCATGGAACACCGGCAGCGCATGCTCTGGGTAGCGCTGCTTCCGACCGGTTCCAACCGAAGGGATCCGCGCCTGGTAACTCTTCTTGTAACGCTGGAGCGTGGGCATCGAAATGCCCGTACGCTGCGAGATCTCCGACAGCGTATAGAGCTTCTCTTCGGTGGCCGTCGGCGTTTGCGGTTCTGCCATTGGTCCCTGCCTCCTATCCGGTTATGAATCTTAGAGCGCGAATTTACATCCCGACGCTCATTATCAAAAATATTTGGCCACAAGTCAAGCGCGGGTAGGGACCCGCGCGCCTGATAAGACCAATAGCATCGAGCAAGATAGCTCGCGCCACGCTGCCGCGCCCTTTGATGAACGATTGCGCTCGAGTCGCGCTCGCGGCGCGCGGCGCCGCATCCGGCACGCGGGGAGCGTACAATCAAGCCATGGACAGGGAGAGCAAGCAAGAGATCTATCGCGAGACTGTGCGCGAGCTGGACGCGGTTCTGGCCGGCATGGAGGACGAGGTGGCGGCGATGGCCACCTGCTGCTCGTTGCTGCACGCGCGCCTGCCTTACGCAAGCTGGACCGGCTTCTATCGCGTCGTCCTTCCCGGCCTGCTGCGCGTTGGACCCTACCAGGGGCCGCTGGGCTGCCTGGAGATTCCCTTCGAGCGGGGCGTTTGCGGCGCCGCCGCCCGGCTCGCCACCACGCAGCTGGTCCCTGACGTCAACGTATTTCCCGGTCACATCGCCTGCGACGCCCAGGCACGCTCGGAGATCGCGGTGCCGGTCCGCGACGGGGCGGGGCGGCTGATCGCCGTGCTGGACGTCGATTCGCACGCGCCCGCCGCGTTCGACGAGACCGATCAGGAGGGGCTGGAAACCATCGTCGATCGGCTGCGCCCCTACTTGCGGCCGGGTTAGAGAACACGGCTGAGTTCACGCCGGCGGTGCCGATCCCGAGGGATGAAAAGGCGCTGCGATGTGGCGGTGGAGGCCTACTCGAAGCATCGATCGGATCGCCCCCGCGACGCCTCGATCCCCTTCCCACCCCTCCGGGGGGGAAGGGGACGCCCCCACCCTCTTGCTCCGGAGAGTTTCGTCTTAGCGCAGGCGGCGGCGGTCCAATCGACTGGCCGTTCTACTTGAGTCCGAGCTGGCGGACGAGATAGGAGAGCGCCTGGCGCGAGATTCCGAGGCGGCGCGCCGCCTCGGCGTGGCGGCCGCCCGCCGCCGCCAGCGCTTCGAGCACCAGCTCGCGGCGCCGGGTTTCCAGCTGCTGGTGGTAGGACGCCGCGGCAGCGGCGGCAGGAGTAAGCGGCAGCTCGAGATGGCGAGGCTCGATGGTGCCGCCGCCCGAAAGCGCGGCGGCGAGACGCAGCACGTTTTCAAGCTCGCGCACGTTACCGGGCCAGCTATGGCACGCGAGCCGCGCCCGTGCGGCGGCCGAAAGACCGCCCGCCTTGCCTGATTGCAAGAGGTCCGGCCGGCGCAGAAAATGCTCGGCGAGCAGCGCCACGTCGCCGGCGCGGTCACGAAGCGGCGGCAGCTCGACGAATCCAACTCGTAGCCGATAGAAGAGATCCTGCCGAAAAGTGCGCTCGGCAACCGCGCGCGACAGATCGCGATGGGTCGCGGCGAGAACCCGCACGTCGACCCGCCGCGGCAGGCTTTCGCCCAGCCGGCGCACTTCTCTCTCCTGCAGCAGGCGCAGCAACATGCCTTGCGCCGCGAGCGGCAGATCGCCGATCTCGTCGAGCAGGACGGTGCCGCCGGCCGCGGTCTCGAAGATGCCGGCACGGTCTCGCTCGGCGCCGGTGAAGGCGCCGCGGACATGCCCGAACAGATCAGAGAGCAGCAGCGACTCGGCAACCGCCGCACAGTTCACGGGCAGGAATGGAGCATGTGATCGGGAGCTCGCGCCATGGATCGCACGCGCCGCCAGCTCCTTGCCGGTGCCGCTTTCGCCCTGGATCAGGACCGGGATATCCGCGCCCGCCAGCAGCGCGATCCGCTGGCGGGCGGCACAGATCTGCAGGCTTTCACCGAGCAGCCGTCCGGCTCCGGCACGGCCCATCGCGCGGCCGTCGTCGTCAGTCCGTCCGGCCGCGGCGGCCGCACGGGACCTCTCACCGCGGCCCGAATCACCGCCAACGCGCTGGCCCGAGTCGCCGCTCGACCGCTGCGCACGGCCTGAGTGAGCGGCGCTCCGCGATCGATCAGGCGCTTCTGAGTGATGCGATCGATCAGCCGTGCTTTCCTCGCTGCGCCGGCTCAGGTGATGGGCGGCCGCGGCGGCGCTGGACCACGCCGGAGGCAGCGAGTCGGCGCCGGCGAGACGGGCGCCGAAGTCGCGCACCGCGAGGGCGAACAGCGCGGCCAGCGCGGCGTCGCCAGGCCCTGCGGGCGCCGCGGTGAGCGTGAGCAAGCCGCCGGGCAGCTCGGCGCGCAGCACCTGCGGCGCAGCGGAGGAAGAACCGCCGTCGCCGGAAGAGGGCACGGCGATCCCGAGGGCTGAAACGACGCTGCGATGTGGCGGCGGATGCCTACTCGAAGCATCGATCGGATCGCCCCCCGCAACCGCTCGCGAATCCCCTTCCCGGTTGTCGGAAGCCGCCGGGTCCCGACCTGCCGGGAGAGCCGGCAATGGTAGATGTGCCGGCCTGCCCGGCGGCGTCGGGGGGGAAGGGGACGCTCCCTCCCCTGGCGCACTGACCGATTTCGTCTTAGCGGCGTCTGGCGCCGGGTGCCAGGCAAGGACCGCGCCGGAGTAGCCGGCCTGGGCGAACAGTGCGGAGAGGGCGAGAGGATCGCCGGGCCGCCGCGCGGCGTAGGTGACCAGGGCCTGCCAGGGTCCCAGGTCGGCGGCCTCGAGCCGCTCTGCGAATTCGCTGGCGCCAAGCTGCCGGAAGGTCGCGATCGCGGCCCGCAGCCAGTGCGGAGGCACCGATCGCGGCGCGGCCGCCTCCAGATCGAAGACCAGCCGGGCCGCCCGGAACGGCTCGAGCTGCGCCAGCGCTTCCCAGGCGGCGGCCGGCGGTCCGGCGCCCGCCAGGACCCCGCGCCAGAGAGCGGCGGTCGGAGATGACAGGCCCGCCGCTTCGAGCAGCGCCAGCTCGCGCTGCCCGGCGAGCGCCCGGAGCGCCGGCCGCTCTTCGGGCTCGAGCTCGGCGCGCGTCTCGGGGGTGGTCGCCACCAGCTCCTCCGAGGCCTCGACGGCGCGGCCGAGCCAACCTAGGGCGCGGGCAGCGAGCACCGCCAGCGCGGCGCGGCGCCAGCTGTCGTGGCGCGGCGCGAGGTCGCGGACGGCAGCGCGGCAGAGAGTGAGAGCGGCCTCGGGCCGACCCACGACCAGCTCGTAGCGGGCCAGCAGCTCGACATCCTGGATCAGACCGCGCACGTTGCCCGCCAGCCGGTTCTCCGCCGACGAGCGCTCCAGGATCTCGCGCACGCCCGCCAGGCGCCCGCGCCGCAGCCGCACCTCCGCCAGGTTGTGCAGGGCGAGCGTCGTCTTGCGCGGCCCGTCGCAGGAGCCGAGCAGCCGCAGGGCGTGCAGAAAGGCGCGTTCCGCTCCCGCCAGATCGCCGGCCTGGACGCGGCCGATGCCGAGATCGTTCCACAGACCTCCCGCCTCGTGGCGGCCGAGGCCGTGGCGGTCGGCCCGGATGGCGCGTCCAAGATGGATCACCACCGCCGCGCCGTCGGCCGCGGCCATGGCGCGCAGGCCGCAGGCGTGGTGCCAGAGCCAGGGCGGGGCGGCGTCGCTCCCCAAGGTGGCGCCGGCAAGCGCCAGGTGACGGTCCATGGCCGCGGGGTCTTGCCGGTCCCAGGCCGCCAGGGCCGCCGCCAGGCGAGCCCGCACCAGCAGCTCGCGGTCGGCGCCGCGCTGGCCGAGCGCGAGCGCCCGCTCGATCCAGCTCTCCCCCCGCTCCGGCTCGCCGCTGTTGGCGAACAGGCGCGCCGCGACCTCCGCCAGCTCCACCGCCTCAACCGGCGACATCCGGCAATCCTGCAGGCGGCGCAGCGTGGCGCGCGCCGCCCCCAGCCGGCCGAGCTGGAGCTGGCAGCGCGCCCTGAGCGCGCGAGCGCCGACCGTGCGCAGCGGCGCCAGGGCCTCGAGGGCCGCCGCAGAGCGCCCCAGCGCGGCATAGGCGCGGGCCAGGTCTAGGCGCTCGGCGTCGGTGGCCGGCGGGCGGCGGCGGAACGACGCGACCACCCGCCACCAGCTGCGAGATCCAGCGCCGGGCAGCGGCCCCGCCTCGCCCCGCTCCTCCCAGAGCGCTCGGGCGCCGCCGCCACCGAGGCGGGCCGCCACCTCCGCCAGTCTGCCCACCCCGGCCAGCAGCCGGGCGCGGCTCGACCCCGGGCCCGCGACCCACAGCTGCACGCCGTCGGGACCATGGAGCTCACCCGCCAGGGCGGCGCGCGCCGCGCCATAGGCCGGACCCCACAGGAACGGCGCCGCTTCGAGGATCTGCGCCGCCGCTTGGTCAGGGCTGTGCGGCACGAGCAGCTGCCACCATAGGGCGAGCAGGGCCCGCGCCGCACGGCGTGCCTCGCCCCTGCCGGCCACCATCACCTCTCCGCTCGGTTGGGCCGCGGAGGCCCCCTGCGCTCCGAACAGGCAGCCGAGCAGATCGCGCAACATCTCCTGCGAGTGGCGCACCGAGCGTCCCGGCGCCACCGCCTCGGGAGCCAGCAAGAGATCGCCCGCCGCCGTCACCCGGGCCGCCGGCCACCCCAGGCGCAGATGCCACCCGCCACGCTCGAGCAGCGACAGCAGCCCCGACGCTTGCAGCAAGATGCCAAGCCGCTGCTTGTCCGTCAACCGAGCCGCGCCGATCGCCACCCCCTCCACACCACCCCCGAGCGCCGGATGAATCACCCGCAATGCAACCCTCATCCAACAATCCTCATGACATGCCTGACGCCGTTGCCAGGCAGGGCGCGCTTAGAAAACCGTGGGCCGAAGCGCCGTGCCCAGCCGTTTCGACGGTTGCGGGGTAACCGCGGCTGCCTCGGCTGGCACAGCTCGCCCGCTCCTTCGAACCTTCCCTTGATTCATATAACACCACAGCGAGCCGCCATCAGCCAATCTGCCGCACACCCCATCGCCCTCCACCCGCTCTCTCTCGGGCACCTGCCCTCAGCCATGCAACGTCCCAAGCGAGTCGCCATCAGCCAACCCGCCTCGCAACATCGCAGGCCAGCGACCCTCCCCGGCGCTCCCCCCACCTGGCATTCCCCGCGTGCCGAGCGAAGGAGGCGGGCTAGCTCGATAGCGCGAGCAGATCCTTCCAGAAGTCGGGGTAGGACTTGGCCACGACTTCGGGGTTGCGGACGATCACTCCCGGGCGCCGCAGGCCGACCAGGGCCAGGCTCATCGCGATCCGGTGATCGCCGCGGGGATCGACCTCCACCGGCTCGGCCGGCGGCTCGCGGTCGTGCCAGACGCCGGCGATGCGCAGGTAGTCCGGGCCCTCCTCGACCTCGACGCCGAGCCGGCGGAGCTCGCCCGCCATGGCCGCGAGGCGGTCGCTCTCCTTGATGCGCAGGTGGGCGACGTTGGTGATCCGGGTGACGCCGCGCGCGAATGGCGCCAGCGCGGCGAGCGTGGGCACCTGGTCGGGCATCCCGGAAAGATCGCACTCGATCGCCGAGAGCTCACCGCCCCGCACCGTCACTTCCTCTGCCGAATCCCAGGCTACCGCGGCGCCCATGGCGGCCAGCAGATCGAAAAACCGCCGATCGCCCTGGAGCGAGTCGGCCGGCACGCCCGACAGGGTCACGGCACCGCCGGTGAGGGCGGCCGCCGCGGCTGGATAGCAGGCCGCAGAAGCATCGCCCTCGACCCGCAAAGGCGAGACGGCGGCGAGCTCGGAAGGCCAGACGCGATAACCGCGCGGGGTGCCGCCTCCGTCCGCGGCCAGCGGTTCGATGCGGCCGCCGAAGCGGGCGGCGGCGGCGAGCGTCACCTCGACGTACGGCGCCGAGGTCAGCGCGGAGACCTCGACGGTCACCGGCGCGGGCGCGGCCAGCGCGGCCATCAACAACGCAGACAGGTACTGGCTCGATTCGCCGGCATCGATGCTGGTGGCGCCGCCGGCGAGCGTGCCGCCCTGGATCGCCAGCGGCACGAATCCCGGGGCGCCGCCATAGACGATCCGCGCCCCCAGCCGGCGCAGCGCCTCGACCAGCGGCCCCACCGGCCGCTGCCGCAGGCGAGGCACTCCATCGAGCCGCCAGCGGCCGGGAAGCGCCGACAGCGAAGCAACCAGGAAGCGGAGCATCGTGCCGGCGTTGCCGCAAAAGATCTCGATTTCCTGCGGCGGCGGCTGCCGCGGCAGGGGCGGCGCCTGCGGCTGGCGGCGCCCAGGCGGCGGCGTCAGGTGGAGGGTGTCCAGCCGCTCACCGACCTCCCAGCCCGCGCCGCGAAGAGCAGCTAGGAAGAGCAAGGTGTCCTCGGCAATCAGCGGCCGCTCGACGGTCAGCGGCGCCCCCGACAGCAGAGCCAGGTTGAGGAATCGGTGCGTCTGGCTCTTGGAAGAGGGGACGCGGAGCCGCCCCCCGATCCGCACGCCGGCGGGCACCGCCAGCGGCTCAGTCGGCGTCGAAGACGAGGCCGTCATAGCCGAGCTCGACGCCCGCCGGCAACGACACTGCCGGCGCCACGTGGTCGATCTCGTGCGCGATATGGGTGAGGATCGTCCGCTCGGCGCCGACCCGCTCCGCCGCCGCGAGCGCTTCCACGACCGAGAAGTGGGTCGAATGCGGGCGATAGCGCAGCGCGTCCAGGATCAGGACCTCCACTCCCTCGAGCAGCCGGTAGCTGGTCTCCGGAATGACCTTGCAGTCGGTGACATAGGCGAAGCTGCCGACCCGATAGCCGAAGACCTCCAGGTCGCCGTGCCAGACCGGCACCGGTATGACGTCGCGCCCCAGCAGCTCGAAGCGCTCCCGCACCTCGATCAGCTCGAGCTGCGGCTTGCCTCCCCCCTCCTGGCCGCTCTCGAAGACATAGGCGAAGGTCCTGCGCAGGGCGGTGAGGGTCGGCGCCGAGCCATAGCAGGGGATCGGTCCCCGCTGGCGGAAGTTGAAGATGCGCACGTCGTCCAGCCCGAAGACATGGTCGGCGTGGGCGTGGGTATAGATCACCGCATCCACCCGCGGCAGGCCGAAGCGCAGCGCCTGCTCGCGCAGGTCGGTCGGCGTGTCGACGAGCACGATCCCGCCGTTCATCTCGAGTTTGAGGCCCGGCCGCAGCCGCTTGTTGCGCGGATCGCCGGAGGTGCAGACGGGGCAGGAGCAGCCGATGACCGGCACCCCCGTCGAGGTACCGCTGCCGAGCATGGTCACCCGGATCGCCATCTCGGGCGGCAGTCTAGCAGCCCACCCCTCTGGCCCCTTCCGGCCCGCGGCACCGGCGGGCCGGCGGGCCGGCCGCCCTCCCGGCCGCATCCTCTGTTTTCCTGCCGCCGCGCCGGCGAGGGGGACGCTTGGGACCATGGTCAGGCCCCCGGAACGGATCGGTGGTATGGAGGAACGTCCGTCCTGAGGAGCGGGCCGCGCCCGGCCGGCGGCTGCCGGTTCCAGACCATCAGACGAGGTCAAAACGAGAGCGCGTATCCACTTCCGGTTACACCCGTGATTGTTTTAACTCTCCACAATTCGTGTCGGCGAAACTGCAATGGGGAGACGCAAATGTCGTTCATCGGTCCGCTTTCGGCTGGACGGTGCCACTCTTAGGTAGGCGTCTTCGTCGGCAGGCCATGACGGCCGCCCCTCTACGGAGCGCCGGAAGGAGAGGAATGTCATGCCCCGCAAGGTCCGTTGCACTGTGATTGGGCTCGCCTTGGCCGTCCTTGTAGGAGGGACCGCCGTTGCAACCCCCATGCACCCCCGCTACCAGGGTCCCATCTCCGACTCCACCGACCTCTTCAGCGCCGCCTGGGACCTCGTGGTCTCCTACTGGTTCCCGGGTACAAACGACCCGGTGGTCGGACGGTGGATGAAGGACGGCGGTTCCATAGACCCCGGTGGCTACCATCATTGAGCAGAAAACAGCGAAAATAGCCGGGGTCGCAATCCGAATGCGGGTTCCTGATCTCCTCGACCGTTGATTGCTAAGGACGACTCCCGGGAGGAGCCGGCAGGCAGCCAGGGATCGTGGCGCCGGTGGTTGCGCCGGCGCCACGGCTTCGCCTGGGCGTGTCCTTTCTTGCTCCTGTTGCGGCAACGAAGATCTTGGAAGTGCTAAACTATATATTGACTATGAGCAGACGAGCGAGGCGGGAGGGAGAGGTCCCCCAAGGGCTGGGGTGATTCCCCTATGCCACTCCCGGCTCCGAGTCCGTAAACTCGCTGGTGCGCACTCGCGGCTCTTGAGAAATGTCCTCAAAAGGTGTCCAATAGCGGCAGAGGAGATACCTTGAAGATCCACCCTAGCGACCTGCTGCTCGAGGATTTGCTGCTTTCGCTGGGCAGCTCACAGCGCGCCTTGCTGCATCATCTTTCTGGCTGTCATTACTGCCGGTCTCGCCTGGGGGCTCTTCCCCTAAGAAATAGATCTCTTGGAATTTCATCAAATTCATGGAAAACTGGCGCCGACGTCGCTGGAGAGCCGTCAGCCCAGGGTGGCGAGATCTCGCAGATTGCCCAGGCTGTTGACTACGGCCCGGCGATTCAGAGAAGCGAGCGCAAGTACCTCGAAAGATCGCGGGTCATCGACAAGGAGCGAGCCGAGGCGCCGCAGCTCCTCGCCGAGTTGTTGGAGCACAACGGCGAGCGGCGCAACCTGCTGCTGGGGAACGCGGCGCGCTTTCACACCTGGGGCCTCTACGAGCTACTGATCGAGCGCAGCTGGGAGAGCCGCTTCCGCAGCGCCGCGGAATCTGAACAACTGGCCAGACTCGCTCTCCGAGTCTCGGAGCATCTCGATACTTCGTACTACACCGCCGAGCTCATCGAGGACCTGAGATCGCGTGCCTGGACCTATGTCGCGAATGCGCGCCGAATTGTCTCAGACCTCGACGGCGCGGACCGAGCATTTCAGGTCGCCTATTCTCATCTCAAGCGAGGAACGCGAGAACCCCTTGAAAGGGCGATCTTCCTCTGGATGAGGGGAACACTGCGCCGGGCGCAGCGTCGCTTCGATGAGTCATTTCGTCTCTTGCGACGGGCCTCTGCGATCTTCTTTGCACAGGGGGACCGGCACCGGGCAGGCGTCACAAAGCTAACCTTGGCTATTGCGTTGCATTATGCCGGCAATCCAGAGGCCGCCATCCCGGTTCTCCGCGATTGTCTGGAACTGATCGATAAGGATCAGGATCCTCGCATGGTGCTTTCAGCGTGGCACGGGCTAATCCATATTCTTGCAGACCTGGGCCGCTACATGGAGGCCCAGGGACTGTATCGAAAGGCTCGCGCCCTGTATCGAGCTTTCCCCGAACCGGCGCTAGAGAACCGTCGGCTCTGGATTAAGGGCAAGATCGCGCATGGGCTCGGCCAGGAAGGCGACGCCGAGTCGCTCTTCCTGCAAGCGCGCGAGGGGTTCTTGAAAGAGGGGATCCCTTACGAAACTGCGCTGGTGTCGCTCGAGCTGGCGACTCTCTATGCCGAGCAGGGGCGGACGCGGGAGCTGAAGGAGCTGGCGGAGGAGATGCTGCCGATCTTCGCTTCGCGGCAGATTCACCGTGAGGCCCTGGCGGCGCTGGCTTTCCTCAAGCAGGCGGTGGCGGCGGAAAAGGTCAGCTTCGAGGTCGTCGCCCAAGTCGCGACGTTCCTGCGCAAGGCGCAGAACGACCCGGCGCTGAAGTTCGAAGAACCCTCCCAACCCTGATTCAATCTCGATCGCTGGATCGATGCCGGCGCCTGTGGCTTCAGGCCGTCGGCAGGAGTCCAGGCCTCCCTGGCGAGCCGGCGCCTGGCAGGTCACCTGCCGACCGAGGTCCGCGAGCCCCCCACTCAGAACCCCAGAGCGTCTTGCCGCATCCACCCCTGCCAGCGAGCGGACCTCGGCCGGCAGGTGACCTGCAAGGCGCCCCCCGGCCATTGCGGCGCCGCCGTTCGGCGCGTCGAGTCGACCGCGCTAGTCTGCCGGTCGCGCTCCGGGGCGCAGCCACTCGACGCGGCGGGTGCGGAACCAGGCGTCGAGGAGGCGGACCTCGCCGCCGGCAAGAGGCCAGGTGCGGGGCTCGTGGAAGTGGCCCAGGAGCAGGACGTCGTGGCCCTCGGCGAGGCGGCGCTCCGCGTAGCGGCGGATGGCGGCCTCGGGCAGCTCGCGCCGATGCTTGAAATTGGTGTGCGAGAGGCGCTGCTCGGTCGAGCGCACCATGCTCCGGGCGAAGCGGCGCGGGATGCGGTGGGCAAGGTAGCGGCTGACCGCGCTCTTCGAGATGCGGCGCCAGAAGAGGTACTTCCAGTCGCGGTCGTTCAGGCCGTCGCCGTGAACGGCGAGGTAGCGGACCCCGCCGGCCTCGAAGGCGGCTTCGCTGCCGACGCGGCTGAAGGCGTCGGCGTAGGGGCTGCCGGCCAGGAAGAAGTCGCGGTTGCCCTCGACGTAGTCGATCGCCACGCCGCGCCCGCGCAGCTCCCGCAGCGCCGCGACCACCGCGGCCACTTCCGGGGTCTCGAAGCGCTGGTCGCCGACCCAGGCCTGGAAGAGGTCGCCAAGCAGCAAGAGCCGCCGGCAGCCGGCGGCCGGCAGCCCGGCGAGCTGCTCGATCAGCGGTCGGGCGGCCCCGCCGGGCCCTCCCAGGTGGGCGTCGGCGATGATGGCGATGCGGGACTCCATCCCTTAGGTCCCCATCGGCGGTGCCAATCCCGAGGGACGAAACGGCACTGCGATGTCGCGGTGGAGGTCTACTCGAAGCATCAATCGGATCGGCCCCCCGCAACCCCCGCGAGTCCCCTTCCCTGTTGTCGGAAGCCGCCGGGTCCCTACCCGGCGGCGCCGGGGGGGAAGGGGACGCCCCCGTCCCTGGCGCATGGACCAATTTCGTCTCAGAAGATCGAAAACTTCGGTCTTTCGGCGCTCTGGCGGTCGACCTCGGCGACCACCGCCTCGGCGACGCGGGTGAAGGCGTCGGCGTGGATGCTGCGCGCCTCGGCGACGACGATCGGCACTCCGGCATCGCCGCCCAGGACGATCTTGGGATCGAGCGGGATGGCGCCCAGGAAGGCGGTGCCCAGCAGCTCGGCCGTCCTCTTGCCACCGTCTTTCTTGAAGATGTCGGTGGTCATGCCGCAGTGCGGGCAGACGAAGGACGACATGTTCTCGATGATCCCGATCACCGGCACGTTCACCTTCTTGAACATCGCCAGCCCCTTGCGGGCATCGATCAGCGCGACGTCCTGCGGCGTGGTGACGATCACCGCCCCTGCCAGCGGCACCTTCTGCGTGATCGTCAGCTGGGTGTCGCCGGTGCCGGGCGGCAGATCGAGGATCAGGTAGTCGAGCGCTCCCCACTCGACGTCGCCCAGCATCTGCTCGATGGCCTTGGTCACCATCGGACCGCGCCAGATCACCGGCGTGTCGGTCTCAAGGATGAATCCGAGCGACATCAGCCGGATACCGTACTTCTCGAACGGCAGGATGCGGTTGCCCTCGATGCGCGGCTTGTCGGTGATGCCGAACATCATCGGCACCGACGGTCCATAGACGTCCGAATCGAGCAACCCCACCTTGTAGCCGAGCAGGCCCAGGCTGACCGCCAGGTTCGCCGCCACCGTCGACTTGCCTACCCCGCCTTTGCCGCTCGCCACCGCCACCACGTGCCGCACCTCGGGCAGGAGGGCCGAGCCCGCCGCGGCCGCCGCGTGCGCAGGCTGCGGCCCGGCGGGGCGGGTGACCTCCATCTTCACTTCGACCGCATGCACCTCCGGCAGGGCGCCGACCACCCTCTCGACCTCGCCGCGCACCTTCTCTCCCGCCGCCGGGTTGTGGGTCGCCATCTGCAGCCCGACGAGCACGTGCCCGCCGTCGGCCTGCACCAGGTGGACGAAGCCAAAGGAGACGATGTCCCGGCTCATCCCCGGGAACCGCACCCCCTTGAGCGCCTCCCACACCTGCGCCTCGAGATCCGTCGCCATGCCTGAGCCTTTCCCGCGCCTACCCTCTCCTCAACCCGCTCAACCCCGCCGCTCGCGACCCCGAAGCGTACCACGCTCGTCATTCGGCTTCCGGGGATTCAGGGGTGTCGGCCAGCTCCGTGCCCGACAGCTCAGCCACCTGGCGCCGCAGCTCGGCGATCAGCTCGCTCTTGCGCCGGATGCCGTAGTGGGCCACCTCGATCGGCGCGCCGTAACGCACCTCGACCGTGCCGGGGCGGATCGTCCGGCTCCCCCGCGGCTGGATGGCGCGGGTGCCGCGGATGCCGACCGGCACGATCGGCAGGCCGCCGCGCATCGCCAGCAGCACCCCGCCGCGCTTGAACGGCAGCAGCCGGTTGTCGAGCGCCCGGGTGCCTTCGGGGAAGAGCAGCAGCGAGCCGCCCTCCCGCAGGCGCTTTTCCGCCGAGGCGAACGACTGCCTGGCGGCCGTGCGGTCCGCCCGGTCCACGGCAATGAAGCCCGACGCCGCCAGCGCCCAACCAAAGAGCGGGATGCGAAACAGGCTCTTCTTCGCCACCAGCCGCACCGGTCCCGGAACGGTTGCCAGGAGCAGCGGGATGTCGAACAGGCTCTGGTGGTTGGAGAGGAAGACATAGCTCGCGCCCGGGTCCAGCTCCGGAGCGTAGTGGACGCGCAAGCGGAGCCAGCTGGCGCGCAGCAGCGACCACGACCAGATGCGCATGATCCAGAAGCCGAGGATGCCGCGCGGCGACAGCCTGCCGAGCGGTATGGCGAGCAGAGAGAGAACGAAGCTGCCGAGGATCAGGTAGAGGTTGCCGGTGATCGTGGCGAGGATCTTGCCCATCTTGCAGGCAGTGCAGGCGGTGCGGTCAGTGCGGTCCGTAGGCACGCCTATCACCAGCGATCTCGGGGGCAGCGCTCAATTTCGACGTCTCCGCCAGCATTATTCACAAAAACGGCGCTGCGATGTGGCGGCGGAGGTCTACTCGAAGCATCGATCGGATCGCCCCCCGCATCCCCCGCGAGTCCCCTTCCCGGTTGTCGGAAGCCGCCGGGTCCCGACCTGCCGGGAGTGCCGGCAATGGTAGATCTGCCGGCCAGCCCGGCGGCGCCGGGGGGGAAGGGGACGCCCCTCCCCTGGCGCACGCGCAGTTTCGTCTTAGGGCGGCGCCGCCGCCGCCAAGCGCGCTAGACTTCCCTACCACGTGCCCGCCTTGACCGCGCAATTCGCCCGCCACTTCCGCAACTTGCAGCTGCTGCGCGGCAGCCTGATCGCCGGCGCGCTCTACGACGCCGCCTTTGCCGTGCTGATGATCTGCGCTCCGCAGCTGCCGGCGCGCCTGCTTGCGCTTCCCCTGCCACCCCTCCCGCGAGGGGTCTTCTATCTCTGGATCATGGCATTGCTCCTGCTCATGCTGGCCGCCCTCTACCTGCTCGCGGCGCACGACACCCGGCGCTACAGCGGCGTGGTCGTGGTGGCGGTCTGCGGCCGGATCGCCGGCGGGCTGGCCTTCCTTGCCGCCGCCTGGCGCGTTCCGGGCCTGGGCGGCCTCTACCCCCTGGCCGCGGCCGACCTCGGGCTGGGTCTCGCCCATGCCGCCTTCTGGCAGCTCGCCCGGCCATGACCGCCCGCGAGCTGACCGAACGCACCGGCGGCCTGGCCATCCTCACCGGCCAAGCCTTCGCCGCCCTGGTCTCGCGGCCGTTCGAGCTCGACCGTAGAGCGCCTCGACACCCTTTCCAGCCGGCTGGTCGACGGCGGCGGCACGGTCTCCCGTCTGGTCAACGACCCGCAGATCTACGAGGGCATCATGCAATAGACTCCTCCCACCCCGGGCCGGCCTCGCCCCCGAGCCCGGCATCTCCCGCGCGCCCGGTATCGCCACCTTCCCCGGCTCCAACCTCGCGGACCGCGCCAGACCCGCCGCTCCCCGCGCCGCCGCCCCCCACACCCCCGCCCACCGCGCCGCCGACCGACCCGGACTCCGCGGCCCTGGCCCGATGAGGACCTGACCTCCAATCATGTCATCCCACGTCCTGGTGACCGGCGGCGCCGGCTTCATCGGATCGCACCTGACGCGGCGGCTGCTCGGGCGCGGCGATCGGGTGACGGTGCTCGACGACCTCAACGACTTCTACGACCCCGCCCGCAAGCGCGCCAACCTGGCGCAGGTGCTGGCCGATCCGCTCTACCAGGGCGCCTGCCGGCTGGTGGAAGGCGACATCCGCGACGCCGCCCTGGTCGAGCGGCTCTTCGCCGGCGGCGGCTTCGACGGCGTGGTGCACCTGGCGGCCCGGGCCGGGGTCCGCCCCAGCCTGCGCGAGCCGATCCTCTACGAGGAGGTCAACTGCATCGGCACCCTGCGGCTGCTCGAAGCGGCCCGCCGCCACGGTCCGCGGAACTTCGTCTTCGGCTCCTCGTCGTCGGTCTACGGCATCAACGAGAAAGTGCCGTTTGCCGAGGACGACGAGGTCAACCAGCCGATCAGCCCCTATGCCACGACCAAGCGCACGGGCGAGCTGCTCTGCTACAACTACCATCACCTCTATGGATTGCGGGTCGCCTGCCTGCGCTTCTTCACGGTCTACGGCCCGGCGCAGCGGCCGGAGATGGCGGTGCACAAGTTCACCGACCTGCTGGCCCGCGGCCAGGCGGTGCCGCTCTACGGCGACGGCAGCAGCCGCCGCGACTACACCTACGTCGACGACATCGTCGACGGAGTGGTCGCCGCGCTCGACCTCGGTCCAGCGTTCGAGATCGTCAACCTGGGAGGGGCCGACACCACCGCGCTCCACGACCTCGTCCTCTGGCTCGGCGAGGAGCTTGCCGTCGAACCGCGCATCGAGTATCTTGCGACCCAGCCCGGGGACGTCCCGATCACCTACGCCGATGTCTCGAAAGCGGCGCGACTCCTCGGCTACTCCCCCAAGGTTCCGATCCGGGAAGGTTTGCGGCGCTTCGTCGCCTGGTATCGGCAGCAGCGGCCGGAGGAGCCTGCCCAGCTTCCCCAACCCCTGACGGGTTCGCGCTGAAGCGAATCCCTGTGCGAGAACGGCTCTGGTCATGAACATCTGCGTCGTTGGGAGCGGTTACGTCGGCCTGGTGACGGGCGCTTGCCTGGCCGACTTCGGCATGAAAGTGGTTGGCGTCGACAAGGACCGCGCCAAGGTCGACGCGCTGTCGCAAGGCAAGGTGCCGATCTATGAGCCGGGCTTGGAGACCCTGGTACAGAAGAACATGGGGGAGAGGCGGCTGCGCTTTTCCACCGAGCTGGCGCCGGCCATCGAGGAGGCGCGCGCCATCTTCATCGCCGTCGGCACACCGCCCAAGAGCGACGGATCGGCCGACCTCACCTTTATCCGCGAGGTCGCGCATTCGATCGGCCAGCACCTGAACGGCTACAAGATCATCGTCACCAAGAGCACGGTGCCGATCGGCACCGGCAAGATGATCGAGTCGATCGTGCGCGAAGGCACCGGCGGGCGGCATCCATTCGCGGTGGTCTCCAACCCCGAGTTCCTGCGCGAGGGCTCGGCGATCGACGACTTCATGCATCCCGACCGGGTGGTGATCGGCACCCGCGACCAGCGCGCCATCGAGCTGATGCTCGACGTTTACTCGCCGCTCGCCGCGGCGGACGTGCCGTTCGTGATCACCGACGTCGAGAGCGCCGAGCTGATCAAGTACGCCTCGAACGGTTTTCTCGCCACCAAGATCTCGTTCATCAACGAGGTCGCCCAGCTCTGCGAGGCGCTCGGCGCGAACGTCGAGGTGGTGGCGCGCGGCATGGGGCTCGACAACCGCATCGGTCCCAAGTTCCTCCACCCCGGCCCCGGCTTCGGCGGCTCGTGCTTCCCCAAGGACACCCGGGCAGTGGCGCAGATCGCGCGCGACCAGGGGCTGACCTTCCGCATCATCGAGGCGGTGCTCGAGGTCAACGACGCCACCAAGCGGCGGATGCTGGACAAGATCGAGCGGGCGCTGGGCGGCATCGCCGGCCGCACGGTGGCGGTGCTCGGTCTCTCGTTCAAGCCCGACACCGACGACATCCGCGAGTCGCCGGCGCTGCCGATCGTCCAGGGGCTGGTCGACGGCGGCGCGGCGGTGCGCGCCTTCGATCCCGAGGCGATGCCGGCCTGCCGGCCGCTGTTCCCCTCCGTCCACTACTGCGACAACGCCTATGAGGCGGCGCGCGGCAGCGACGCGCTGGTGATCCTCACCGAGTGGAACCAGTTCCGCAAGCTCGAGCTCGACCGCTTGCGCCAGCTGATGCGCCGGCCGCTGCTCGTCGACCTGCGCAACCTCTACGAACCGGAAAAGGTGGCAGCGGCCCACTTCGAGTACGTCTCGATAGGCCGCCCGCGCGCCCATCCTGGGGAGCCCGGGGAGCTCGCTCGTTGAGCCGGGCGGTGATCACCGGCGGCGCCGGCTTCCTCGGCTCGCACCTCTGCGAGCGGCTGCTCGCCGAGGGACACGAGGTGGTCTGCGTCGACAACTTGCTGACCGGCAGCATGGCGAACATCGCCCACTTGCTGGAACGGCCCGACTTCCACTACCTGCGCCACGACGTTACCTTGCCGTTCGAGATTCCGGGGCCGGTCGACTACGTCCTCCACTTCGCCTCGCCGGCCTCGCCGATCGACTACCTGGAACTGCCGATCCAGACGCTCAAGGTGGGCTCGCTCGGCACCCACAACACGCTCGGCATGGCGCGCGCCAAGACCGCCCGCTTCCTGCTCGCCTCGACCTCGGAGGTCTACGGCGACCCCAAGGAGCACCCGCAGAAGGAGAGCTACTGGGGCAACGTCAATCCGGTCGGGCCGCGCGGCGTCTACGATGAGGCCAAGCGCTTCGCCGAGGCGATGGCCATGGCCTATCACCGCGTTCACGGCATGGAGGTGCGCATCGTGCGCATCTTCAACACCTACGGCCCGCGCATGCGGTTGCGCGACGGCCGGGTGGTGCCGGCCTTCATCCAGCAGGCGCTCAAAGGCGAGCCGATGACCGTCTTCGGCCAGGGCAACCAGACCCGCTCGTTCTGCTACGTCGACGACCTCGTCGAGGGCATCTACCGGCTGCTGCTCTCGGACCTGGCGCTGCCGGTCAACATCGGCAATCCGCACGAGATGACCATCCGCCAGTTCGCCGAGACCATCCGCGCCATCATCGGCAGCTCGAGCCCGATCGTCCATAGGCCGTTGCCGGTCGACGACCCGCAGACCCGGCAGCCCGACATCGGCGTCGCCCGCCAGCGCCTGGGGTGGGAGCCGAAGGTGGGCCTGGAGGAGGGGCTCGAGAAGACGGTGCGCTTCTTCCGCCAGGCGCTGGCGGTGTGAGGCGGCAGACGGCGAGGCGAAGGCGCTAAACGAAATTGGTCCGTGCGCCAGGGGAGGGGGCGTCCCCTTCCCCCCCGGCGCCGCCGGGCAGGGACCCGGCGGCTTCCGACAACCGGGAAGGGGATTCGCGGGGGTTGCGGGGGGCGATCCGATGGATGCTTCGAGCAGGCCTCCACCGCCACATCGCAGCGCCGTTTCATGCTTTGAGGATCGCCCATCGGACGGCGCCAACGAAGAAGATAGAATCGGCTCATGCAGAATCCTCGGCAGGCCCTGACCTATGCGCTCGAGAAATACCCCGAACGGGTGGAAATGACGCCGCTCGGCGAGCTCGTCCTGGAGAGCGCCCGCCAGAATGCCAGGCGGCCGGCCTACGTCAAGCTGGCGCTGCCCGACGAGCTGGTGAAGGGGCTGCGCGGCACCCAGAGCGAGCGCGATCTGGTGCTGGTGGTGCGGGTGCCGCACGAGGTGCTGGAGCGCTCCGAGAGCCGTATCATCCTGCCCGGAGAGGTGCGCTAGTGGCGGCCACCGTCGCCTGCGTGCGCTGCGGCAAGAGCGCCGCTCCGGCCCTCACCCGGCCACCGCTGCCCGGCGCGCTGGGGCGCGAGATCCAGGCCCAGAACTGCGCCGACTGCTGGGCCGAGTGGACGCGGACCGAGGTCATGGTCATCAACGAGCTGCGCCTCAACTTCATGGATCCGGCCGCCCAGGAGATCCTCACCCAGCAGATGCGGGCCTTCCTCAACCCCGCCTTGCGCCCGGGTAACCCGGAGCCCCCCGCCTGAGCCTGCCACGGCCGCCGCGCGCCGGAGGGGCGCGCAGCCTCCTCCACGACGCGAGGCAGGCCATCGCCCGGGTGCCGCGGGCCGCCCTCCTCCGATTCCTGGTGGTGCCGACCCTGCTGCTGGCGAGCTTCGTCGCCCTGCGCTGGACGCCGCTGGCGGGCTATCTCAACGGGCCCGCGCTGTCGGCCGCGGTGGCGCGCCTGCGCGAGTCGTGGTGGGCGCCGGCGGCGCTGATCGCCGGCTACCTGGTGTTGTCGCCGCTCGGCCTGCCCGCGACGCCGCTGATGGTCGCCGGCGGTATGGTTTTCGGCGCCGTCGCGGGGACGCTCTACAACCTGCTCGGGGTCTACGCGGGCGGCGCCACCACCTATTTCCTGGGCCGTCTTCTGGGCCGCGAGCTCGTGGTGCACGTCGCCGGCCGGCGGCTGCGCAAGGTCGAGAAAGCGGTCGCCCGGCGCGGCTTCTGGAGCCTGGTCGGGCTGCGCTTCCTGCCGCTCCCATATCCGCTGATCAACTACGGCATGGCGCTCGGCGGCGTCCGCCCCGGCCTCTTCCTGGTCACGACCGCGATCGGCCTCTTGCCCTCGGTCGTGATCTACACCTACTTCTTCGCCGTGCTGTCGCGCGCCGCCTCCACCCAGCGGACAGAGATCCTGCTGCAGGCGGCCGTCGCGATCGGCCTGCTGGTCCTGCTGACCCTGACGCCGCAGCTCTACCAGGCGCGCAAGCGGCGCTCGCGCTACGCCCGGCTGCGGGTAGAGCGGGCGCAGCGCGCGGGGCGAGGGCGGCAGAGCTGACGGCTAGCGGCGACTCTCGAGCGCGTTCCTGGATTCCTTCTCCAGCCCGGCCAGCATCCGTCCCAGATGTCGCTCAATCCACTGGTCCAGGCGCAGCGTGAGCAAGCCGGTCAGCTCCGGTGTTACGTCCGAGTCGCGGATCTCTAGCGGGTCGTCGCTCCCGAAGGCCTCAAGCCGAAAACCGAAGGGATTCAGGTCGTTGGTCGCGATAAACACACCGAACGAGCATTCAGCGGTGTTAGCTGCCGGGGGTGGGGTCGTGAGCACCACGATTACAGCTGGCGAAGGCTGACCGCCAATGCGCCGGTACCCATGTGGCGCTTCTCTGTGGTGCTCTCCTTTGAGCACCGTCGTCGACACAGGTCCGTTTGGCGACTTGGCAAGGCGTAGTTCCCAACGTGTCTGCGCTTCGCGAAGTAGGCGCAGAGCGACGTTCTCAAGACCGGCATAAGAGAGGCCACGAGGAGAGAAGAGGGTGTTCAGTCTTTCGCGAACCTCATCCGGCCTCGTTGTCCCAGGGGTGCGCAGGGTCTCCTCGACGAGCTGCATCGTATCGAGTCCGCGATTCGCCACGAAGCGGAGCCACGGCGCCTGGTCTCCCTGGTCGGTCCGGGCGAGCAAGTCCCAGTACTCGGGTTTCTGGTTGGCAAAAATGACCAGGGGAACCGAGACGCTCCGGTAGAAGTAGATCGATGCCAGGGCGCGGGCGACGCGGCCATTGCCGTCGGTGAACGGGTGGATGGCGGTCAGCGCGAAGTGGGCGTACGACGCCTGCTCGACTGGGTGAGCCTCCTCGAAGAGCGGGCTGCGGAGATGCTCGACCAGGCGGTGCATCTCCGGCCCGACGTCGGCCACCGGCGCATAGGCGTGAATCGAGCCGTCAGCGACCCGCACATGATTGGGACGCTCCTTGTAGCGCCCTTTCGGGAACGGCTGCTCCTGCCATCCGATCGGGGTGATGACCCGGTAGGTCGTCTGCGGGGCACAGATGCTCTCGTGCAGCATGCGCAGCCAGGCTTCGCTCACCGCCATCTTCTGGGTGGCCGCGTCGAGCGCCAGCTGGTAGCCGGCGAGCTGGGCCTCGAACAGCTCCCGCACTCCCGCGCCGTGCTGGGCCATCTCGTGCTGCCAGGCAAAGCTCTGCAGCGCCACGCTCATGGTGAACCCGCGGTCGACGGTGTAGAGTCCCTCGATGGCTCCGGTGTCGATCGCCGCGGCGCGCATGGCGACGTTTACGGCCCGCTCGACATCCTCGTTGGCGGACGCCTGGCGGCGCTCGGCCAGGTCGCCCGCGAACCGCTGCCAGAGATCACGCTCGACGGCACCCAGACGAGCCCACGAGGAGAAGTCCGGGAATCCCCGGTAGTGCGCGTCGACTGAGGACAGGTCGCGCAGGTCGCGCGGCGCCGCGGGCGGCGGCTGTTCACTCTCGGCCATTGCCATAGTCTACGCCGCCGCCGCGCACCGGCGCTATGATTGCGACCTCCGGGAAGTGCCGCACGTCCATCACCGGACGTGCGGCCGCCCTGCGGCCGTGCCGCCGCTGCCGGCGGCGAGGCTGCCAAGCATTGCGGAAGATTTCTTGGGTAGAAAAGGAGGAGGCAATGAAGAGACTGATTGCGTTGCTGGTGGGAGTTGCGGCCGCAGGGCTGCTGGTGGCGGTTGCCGGCTCGAGGCATGCCTCGGCCCAGGACCCTGCCGTCGTCAACGCGAGCTCGATCCAAGTCAAGTTCGAGAACAACCGTGTGCGGGTTCTCGAGGCGACCATCAAGCCGGGCCAGAAGGAGGAGCTGCACTCGCACCCGGCCTACGTCACCTACGTGATCGCGGGCGGCAAGGTGCGCAATCACCCGGCCAACGGCGAGGCGACCGAGACGGAGCTCAAGACCGGCGCCGCGGTCTTCCGCGAGCCGCTCACTCACTGGGCCGAGAACATCGGCACGACAACCATCCGCCTGGTGCTGGTCGAGCTGAAGAATCCAGGCTGAGCGAAGGCTAAGCGGCGCCCGACCGCGGGAGGCAGGCAGCTCCGCTCCGCCCTGCGTATCGGCAGGCTCGCTTCGTGGACCGATCGGTCTGGCTTGCGCCGGACCGATCAGCCACGGGCCGAGGCGAAACCGGAGGCGGCTTGCGCCTGTGGGGGGCGGAGCGTGGGCACCATCGTCTCGAGCAGCCCTTTCAGCTTCCTGGCGCCGACACCGTTGGAGTCGACCAACTGGATGTCGGCTCCTCTCGGGTTCTGCGAGACACGCTGGACGACCCCGCGGATACTCAATTCCGTCTGGCCTGTAATGCCCTCCTCACTATAGATCCGCATGCGGATCAAGGCGCCGTCGGCCAGCCCGTCTTGGGTCTCGAGGAAGAATCCGCCGGTGCGGGTGGGTTCCAGGATTCCCAGATGCTCGTCTTCGGCGGATTCGCGCTCCGTGCGATAGAACACGACGATGCCGCTGCTCTTGTAGCGGTGCGCGCCCAGATAGTTCGCCATGTTTCCACCTCCAGCGGCTCGCTGCCAGGCAATCCGTCGCCGCCTCGGCCGCAGCCAGAGCTTCGCGCACCGGGCACACCCGCACCAAGCAGACCGCCTCTGAACTTCGGGTGGGACGGCGCCTCACCGCCGGTGAGGCCCTCTCCTACAAGTCAGCGGCCGAGGACGGCATCGACCTCGGAAAGGTCGAGGAGGAGGGCGCCGGCAGTGAGGAAGGGGGCGGGATCAAACTCGTAGTCGCGGATGACGCGGCGGAAGACTTCTTTCAAGGCGCGGGCGCCGAGGCGGGGTTGGCGGGCGGCTTCGGCGGCGATGCGCTGGACGGCGGCGGGGGAGAGGGCGAGGTGGATGCCTCGGCTCTCGAAGTAAGCGCAGGTCTGGTGATAGGCCGAGTCAGGGCTCTCGAGGAAGATTCGCACCAGCTCGTCGCGGCCGAGGTCGTTGAGCAACACGACGGCATCGAAGCGCGACAGGAACTGCGGGCTCATGCCGTACTCGAAGAGGTCCTCGTTGCGCAGCCAGTGGCGGAGGTGGAAGTCCGTTCGCTCGCGCACCTTGCCGCCTTCGACCACGGTGACCGGCTGCAGGGAGCCGCGGTCCTTGCCGATGGTCACCCGGTCGTAGACCGCGTCGTAGAGCCCTTCGAAGGCGCCGGCGCAGACGAAGAGCAGGCCGGAAGAGTCGACGGTGACGGTATCGCCGCCGGCCCAATCAGGCAGGCGCAGGGCGACCGCCTCGTTCTCGATAAGGGTTAGCAGCGCTTCTTGAGCGCGGATCCCGGCGACGTTGGGCAGGCTGCCGACCCGGGCGCGGATCTTGTCCACCTCGTCGACGAAGACCAGCCCCGAGGCGGCGCGGGCGACGAGCGCCGGGAGCGGCGTCGCGGCGCCGAGCTGCTCGCGCGCGCGGCCAAGCAAGCGCCCCAGCACGGCCTCCCCCGGGCGCCCGCGCTCGGCTTCCTCGCCCAGGACGTTGGCATGGATGCGCACCACCGCCGAACGGCTGGCGAGCTCGGGGCTCGCGGCGAGGAACGACTCGACCGCCCGCATCAAGGTGGTCTTGCCGGTGCCCGATGAGCCGATCATGAGGATGTTCCCGACCCGCAGGCCGGACAGGTGCTTGGCGAGGGCGACCGACATCTCGCGCACCGCGTCCTGCTGGCCCATCACGCGGCGCGCCAGCGCGGCGGCGATCTCGGTCGGTTCCAACCGGGTGGGGGGGGCCGGCGCCGAGGGATCCGAGGGGGATGAGGGAGTAGGCGGCTGCTCTGACAGCGGCGAGGACGATGTCGGCGAGGGCGGCGGCGCAGACTCGCGGCCTCGGGACGGCGGCGGCGTGGAGGGGGCGGCCATGGAGCGGCTCAGACCCTCATCAGCACCGAGCCCCAGTGCAGGCCGGCGCCGAGGGCGGTGAAAGCGACCAGGGCGCCGGCCGGCGCCTTGCCCAGCTGGCGCGCCTCGTGGAAGGCGAGAGGGAGGGTGGCGGAGGTGGTGTTGCCGTACCTCTGGATGTTGTTGTGGACCCGCTCGCCGGGCAGCCCCAGGACCTTCTGCGACGCCTCGTTGATGCGCAGGTTGGCCTGGTGCATGACCAGCAGGTCGAGGTCGTCGATGCCGTAGCCGCTGCGCCCGAGGACTTCGCGGGTCGCCTCCGGCATGCGGGTGACGGCGAGCCTGAAGACCGCCCTGCCATCCATCACCGGCACCGTCTCGGCGAGCTCGATCATCTCGCAGCTGACGAAGGGGCGGCGCTGCGAGCCGCCACCGGGGACATAGAGGATGTCGCGGTGATTGCCGTCGCCGTAGAGCGCCGAGCCCAGGATGCCGCGGCCGTCATCGCCGGCGGCGGCGCGGCGGAAGACCATCGCGCCGGCGCCGTCGCCGAACAGCACCAGCAGGTGGCGGAAGCGGGAGTTCCACTCGAACTCCTGGGGCGACAGGGGCCCGGGATCGCGGCCATGCAGCACTTCGAAGGTGCGGGCGGAGAAGGGCATCAGCGAGGTGTGGACGTCCGTGCCGACCAGCAGCACGGTGCGCGCCGCGCCGCTGCGCACCAGGGCGTCGACGAGCTGGAGCCCGTAGGCGAAGCCGGCGCACTGCTGGCGGATGTCGAGGGCCGGCAGGGGGCGCATGCCCAGCTTCTGCTGGATGAGGGTCGCGGAGCCCGGGAAGTAGTGATCGGGGGTCATGGTGGCGCAGATCAGGTAGTCGACCTCGTCCGCCTCGGCCCCGGCATCGGCGAGGGCGGCGCGCGCCGCCTCGACGCCCAGGTCGGAGGAGGCCGTCCCGGGCTCGACGTAGTAGCGCGTCACGACGCCGCTGCGCTCGCGGATCCACTCGTCGCTGGTGTCGATGACGCGCGACAGCATGTGGTTGTCGACCTGCAGCGGCGGGATGGCGACGCCGCTCCCCGCAAGCACGGCTCGGGCCTCGGTCATTGCTGGGAGCTCCCCTCTTGGCTCAGCGGTTCGGCGGTGGCGGCGGAACGGCGTCGGTGCTCGAAGGCGGAGCCGCGGGCGGAAAAGCAAGCTCCTGGGACTGCGAAGCGCCGGGAAAGACGCGCGGCGCTGCCCGGTGCGGCACGTAGGTGACAGTCGTCTCACCGCGCTTGATGAAGCGATAGAAGAGGCTGGGGCGCTTGCCGTCGAGCCCCTCCGGGGTGTCCTTGCTGTAGCTCCAGACCTCGATTGCCGACATGTTGGGCGAGGGCGGCACCTCGAAGCCGGTCTTGTTAGGCCGGCCGTAGAGCACGTAGATCGTGCCGCGGTCGCTCTGCCGTCCGAGCCGGCCGGCTTCGCTGAACAGGTGGTCGGCTGCCGCACCGCGCTCCTCGAAGGCCTGCAGCACCGGATTGCCCGGACCGCGAGTGGGATTGCGTCGCTGCCAGAACTGCTCGATGAAGGCCGCCGCGGCCCGATCATCGCTCAGGCCGAGGTAGGCCTTGGTCTCCTCCGGGCTGGCGATTACAGAGATCGGACCAATCAGCCAGGCCGAGTGGTCCGGACCCAGGAAGGGATTGGTCAGATCGGCGAGACGGCTGGAGCTGGAGCCGGTGCCGCAGGCGAGGACAGCGAGGAGCGGCAGCATGAGGCAGAGGACGTCCCGCGCCGGTGACCGCAATGATCGAAGGGAGCGCAGGCAGCGCAGTGAGCGCAGTGAGCACAGTGACCGCCGTGAGCGCAGCGGTTGGCGTGGTCGGAGAGCGTGGCGGAGGCCGCGGGCGCCGCCGCCGCCGCCGCGGTTACTGGTGACGGAGAAGATCGAGGAACTCCTCGCGGACGGGGCGTTCGTGGAAGATGCCGCGCAGGGCGGAGGTGACGGTCAGCGCACCGGTTTTCTTGACCCCGCGCATCTCGACACACAGGTGGCGCGCCTCGATGACCACCATCGCCCCCTGGGGGTGGAGCTTCTCTTCGAGGAACGTCACCACCTGCTCGGTGATCCGCTCCTGGAGCTGCGGCCGCTTGGCGTAGAACTCCAGGATGCGCGAGAACTTGGAGAGCCCGAGGATTCGGTCGCGCGGGATGTAGGCGATGTGAGCGTGGCCGTAGAAGGGGACGAGATGGTGCGCGCAAAGCGAGTAGAAGGGGATCTGCTTCTCCATCACCATGTGCGTGTAGCCTTCATCGTTGGGAAAAGTCGTCACCTTGGGCTCCGCCCCCTCGGAGAGCCCGTGGAACATCTCGAGATACATCTTGGCCACCCGCAGGTGGGTCTCGGCGAGATTGGGATCGGTGATGTCGAGCTCGCACAGGGAGAGGATCTCGCGCACGTGGTAGGCGATGCGCTCCACCTTTTCGCGCTGGCTCGGGTCGACGTCTGCGAGCAGCTCCGACAGGTGCTCGACGACCATGGTCTCGTGCTTGCTCATCCGGTTCTCTCGGGAGCGCCTCGCGCCGGCCCCGCGCCCTCGAGATCTATCCTACACCACCCCTCCAGCGCACCCGGGAGCGCGGTGCTGGATGACGCAGGCCCTGACAAAGATCACCAGCCTGCCTTGATAATCCGGAGTCAGACTCCGAGATTTCGCCCCCAAACGCCCTCCCGGCGGGCCCCGGAGGGATCAAGAGGCGTGGGAGGGGCGGGAAGAGCGGGAGCGGCGCTATGATCCCGGGGCCTGCCGGAGGCTGCGAGGAGGACGCCGCCATGCTCTACGACCTCTCCCCGACCGTCCGCCCCGGGACGCCGGTGTGGCCGGGGGACACGCCGTATCAGGCCCGCTTCACCTGGGCGATCGCCGAGGGGGCGAGTGTCAACGTGTCGGCGATCACCACGACGCCGCACATCGGGTCGCATGCCGACGCCCCGCTGCACACCGAGACGCGCGGCGAGGGGATCGCCGACCAACCGCTGGACCGCTACCTGGGGCCGTGCCGGGTGATCAGGGTTCCGGCCGTGCCGCTGATCGAGCCGCGGCACGTCGACGGGGTCGACCTCGCCAGCCCGCGGCGGCTGCTGTTTCGCAGCGACAGTGTGCGCGACTGGAAGAGCTTCCCCGAGCGCTTCACCGCGCTGTCGCCCGAGCTGGCCGGCCTGCTGGCCGAGCGCGGGGTGCTGCTGGTGGGGCTCGATACCCCGTCGGTCGACCCCTTCGACAGCAAGGCGCTCGCCGCCCACCATGCTCTCGCGCACGGCGGTGTCGCCATCCTCGAAGGGCTGGTCCTCGACGGCGTGCCCGAAGGGGTCTACGAGCTGATCGCCCTGCCGCTCAAGCTGGCCGGCCTCGACGCCTCCCCGGTGAGGGCAGTGCTGCGGACGCTGGAGTGAGCAGGGCCAGCACGGGCAGGCCGGCAGATCTACCATAGAATGCCGGACAGGAGCAGGAGGGAGCCGCCGTGGACAGCCATGAGTACGTCGCGCAGCTGGTCGATGAGATGGACCGGCTGTTCGCCCAGCTCGGCGAGACCGATACGCTGGAGTCGGAGTCGGAAGGGCGGGTCGACGTCGTAACCCTGCTGCGCCTGGCCTTGAAGAGCGAGCTCGAAGCCTCGGAGCTGGCCGGCCTCTGGCTGCCGACCACGCCCGAGGTCGACGCCAAGATGTGCCTGGCCCGGCAGTGCGGCGACGAGATGAAGCACTACGCGCTGATCAGCGAGCGGCTGCACGAGCTGGGGGAGGACCTCGAGGGGTTCGATCCGCTGGCCGACGGGCACAGCCCGCTCTACCAGTATTTGCGCGGGCTGCGCACCACGGTCGAGCGCATCGCGGGCGGTCCGTTTGCCAGCGAGGCGATCGCCCAGGTGCGCAACCGCCAGTTCGTCGGCTTCTGCCTTTCCGTGGGTGACGACGAGACCGCCCGGCTCTACTCCGAGGTCATCCAGCCCGAAGAAGCGCACCACCACCAGCTGGGCCGCGAGATCCTGGAGAAGTACGCCGTCACCGGCGAGCTCCAGGAGCTGGTCACCGCCGCGGCGCGCAACACGCTGGCGATCGCCGACGAGCTGCGCAACCTGGCCGCCAAGACGACCGGCGTCCACAGCATCCCGGTCTCTTGAGCGCCATGGGCCCGGACACCCAGTTGACGGCCATCCGGACCGTCGCGGTGCTGGGCGCCGGTACGATGGGGCGCGGCATCGCCCAGGTGGCGGCGCTGGCCGGCTACAGCACCCACCTCTACGACCCGGACGGCTGGGCGCTCAAGAAAGCAGAAGCGGCAATCGGCGAGAACCTCGCCAAGGGGGTCGAGCGGGGCAAGGTGGCGGCGGCGGCGGCCGAGGGCGCCCGGCGGGCGCTGCTGTTCGAGGACCAGCTGCGCGGGGCGGTGGCCAAGGCCGACCTGGTGATCGAGTCGGCGCCCGAGAACCTGGCGCTGAAGCTCGAGCTGCTGCGCGAGGTCGATCGCCTGGTGCCGGAGACCGCGGTGCTGGCCAGCAACACCTCGGCGTTGTCGATCACCGAGCTGGCGGCGGCCACCGGACGCCCGCACGACTTCGCCGGCATGCACTTCTTCAATCCGGTCCATGTGATGCGGCTGATCGAGCTGGTGCGCGGCCTGCAGACCTCGGAGGCAACGCTGGCGACGCTGCGCGCCGTGGGCCAGACGATGGGCAAGGAGATCGTGCTGGTCAACGAGGCGCCGGGTTTCGTCACCTCGCGCATCAACGCGCTGATCGGCAACGAAGCCTTCCGCATGCTGCAGGAGGGGGTGGCGAGCGCGGCCGACATCGACAAGGCGCTGAAGCTCGGCTTGAACCACCCGATGGGTCCCTTCGAGATGGTCGACCTGGTCGGCCTCGACACGCGCCTCGCCATCCTCGAGCACCTGCACCGCACGCTCGGCGAAGCCTTCCGGCCCAATCAGCTCCTGGTGCAGCATGTGCGCGCCGGGCGGCTCGGCCGCAAGGTGGGGCGGGGCGTCTACACCTACAACGAACATGGCGAGAGGGTCCAGCAACCGTGAGCGAAGAAGACCTGAATGGACGCGTTGCCCTGGTGACCGGGGCCAGCAGCGGGCTGGGATTCGCCGCCGCCCAGGCGCTGGCCCGGCGCGGCGCCCGCCTGGTGATCGCGAGCCGCGGCGGCGAGAAGCTGGAGAACGCCGGGCGGCGGCTGGAGAGCGCGGGGGCCGAGGTGTTGACCGTCGCCGCCGACGTGCGCGACCCCGAATCGCTGATCTTGCTGGTTGCCGAAGCCGAGCGGCGGCAGGGAGTGGTCGACATCCTGGTCGCCAACGGCGGCGGCCCGCCGGCGAAGCCGGCGAGCGAGCTGACCGACGACGACTGGCAGGCGGCGATCCCGCTGGCGCTGCTCTTCGTGCCGCGGCTGTGCCGGCTGGTGCTGCCCGGCATGCGGGCGCGCCGCTTTGGGCGCATCGTGGCGATCAACTCGGCGGCGGCGCGGCAGCCGATTCCGGGGCTCGCCCTGTCGAACGCGCTGCGCCCGGCGGTGGTCGGCTACTTGAAGACGCTGTCGCAGGAGGTGGCGGCCGAGGGGGTCACGGTCAACGCGGTGCTGCCCGGCTACACCCGTACGCAGCGGCAGGAAGAGATCGTCGCCGTCGTTTCCTCGCGGACCAAGAAGTCGCCGGAGGAGATCATTGGCAGCTGGACGTCGCAGACCCCGGCCGCCCGGCTGGCCGAGCCCGAGGAGATCGGCGAGGTGGTCGCCTTCTTGTGCTCGCCGGCGGCGTCCTACATCACGGGGCAGTCGATCGCCGTCGACGGCGGTTACACCAAGGGGCTGCTCTAAGGCGATCCTCTTCCGGCCTTCGCGCGCCGCTCCGTCCAGGGAGCCAGGTGCTTGGCGCCACGGAGGTTTCTCCGGTAAGGTGACGCCCCGATGGCCGAAGAAATCGGTTACACGCTGCGGCTGCCGGCGCCTGAAACGCACGCGATCGAGGTCGAGGCGCGCTTCCCGACCGGCGGCAAGTCCCGGATCGAGCTGGTGATGGCCGTCTGGACCCCCGGCTCCTACCTGCTGCGGGAGTTCTCCCGGCAGATCGAAGAAGTCACCGCCCAGACCGAGCGCGGCGAGCCGCTGCGCGCCGAGAAGACGCACAAGAACCGCTGGCAGCTCGAGACGCGGGGCGAGCAGCGGGTGATCGCCCGCTACCGGCTCTACGCCCGGGAGCTCTCGGTGCGCACCAACTTCGTCGACGCCGGCTTCGCGCTGATCAACGGCGCCGCCACCTTCCTGACCCTGGCTCGGGAGGGAGGGGATGGTGAGGGGGGGGAGGGAGAGGGGGGAGGGAGGCCCCACGAGGTGCGGCTCTTTCCGCCGGCGGGCTGGCGGACGAGCGTCAGCAGCCTGAGGGGCGTCGGGGAAGCAACCGTCGAGCGGGCCGGCGAGACCGGCCAGGGCGCCGAGGACGGGTCAGGCGAGGGCGAGGGTGGAAGGTGTGTCACTTTCCGCGCGGCCAGCTTCGACGAGCTGGTCGACTCTCCGATCTACTGCGGCAACGGCCGCGTCCACCGTTTCGAGGTCGCCGGCCGCACCCACTTCCTGGTCAACGAGGGGGAGGACGGCACGATCTGGGACGGCGCACGCTCCGCCTCCGAGCTCGAGCGCCTGGTGCGCGAGCACACCGCCTTCTGGGAGTGCGTTCCGTACGAGCGTTACGTCTTCTTCAACCTGATCACCGAGAGCATCGGCGGCCTCGAGCACCGCAACTCCTGCGTCCTGATGACCAGCCGCTGGCGCGGCCGCAACCGCGAAGGCTGGCTCGACTGGCTCGGCCTCGCCAGCCACGAGCTCTTCCACGCCTGGAATGGCAAGCGCCTGCGCCCTGCCGAGCTCGGTCCCTTCGACTACGAGCGCGAGACCTACACCCGCAGCCTCTGGCAGGTCGAGGGCATCACCGCGTACTACGATGACCTCCTGGTCCGCCGCGCCGGCCTCTCCACGCGCGGCGAGTACCTCAAGCAGCTCAGCAAGCAGATCGAGACTCTCCAGACCTCCCCTGGCCGGCTGGTGCAGTCGCTCGCCGCCGCCTCTTTCGACACCTGGATCAAGTACTACCGCCGCGACGAGAACTTCGTCAACGCCGGCATCAGCTACTACGTCAAGGGCGCGCTCGTCGCCTTCCTCCTCGACGCCGCTCTGCGCCGCGCCACCGCCGGCAACCGCAGCCTCGACGACCTCCTCCGCCTCGCCTACCACCGCTTCTCCGGCCCCGCCGGTTACCACCAACAAGACTTCCGGGCCGCCGCCTCCGAGCTCGCCGGCATCGACCTCGGCCCCTTCTTCCATGCCACCCTGGAGACCACAGCCGAGCTCGACTACGCCCCCGCCTTGGGCTGGTTCGGACTCCGCTTTGCCGACAGCGACGACCGCCACAAGAAGAGCGAGGACGCGACCGCTTATCTTGGAATCGAGGCCGAGATCCAGCCCGGCCGCCTCCATGTCACCCAGGTCAGGCGCGACACCCCCGCCTTCCGCGCCGGCCTCAACGTCGGCGACGAGATCCTCGCCATCGGCGGCTACCGCATCCCCCCCGAGGGCTTGCGCGACCGCCTCAAGTGCTACCGCCCCGGCGAGTCGACGACGCTCCTCGTCGCCCGCCGCGAGCGCCTCCTCGAGCTCCCCTTCACGTTCGGCGAGTCCCCTCGCCCCCGCTGTCGCCTGGAGCTCGACCCCGCCGCCACCCCCGAGCAGCGCGCCCAGCTAGCCGCCTGGCTGCGATCTGAGTGAGCTCGCGATGGCATATTGAGGCGAACTAGGCACAAACTTTAATAAGAGTGCCAAGGGATCACCGGTAAAAAGGCCAGCCTTAATATGGGCCTGAACGAACAACTCGCCGGTGGGCTACTGGCCGCTAATTCTAGTCAGTCAGACGCGGATCCTCGAGCGCTGCGAGATCGAGCTTGTCTTGCAGGCGGCCGGATGCTGATTTGTTGCGGATCAGGTCACTCTTACTGAGATAGTAGACCTCGGGCGAGCCATAGCGGCCCGCGACACGCCCGCGCCAGGCAGAGTCGAAGTCGACGCCGTCGATCGACGTCATGAGATCGACGCGGTTCGGCGGATAGCCGAGCTGAACGATTCGCCCGGGCGCCGCGAAGTCTTCGATCTGGAGACCAACGGCGCCGAATCCAAAATCGGCAAGCGCCGCGATGAGCCTCTCGGCGTTTTCACGGCTCGGTTCGACAAAGAGGTCGAGGTCTTTCGTGAAGCGTGGCTTGGCGTGAAACGCCACCGCGTGGGCGCCGACGACGAGCACTCTAACGCCGCGGGCGTTCAAGCACGTGAACAACTCTTCGAAGTCCGTCGAGACGCTCACCCGTGACCTTCCATGCCTCTCGGCGCAAGTCCTCCAACGCCTCGACGCGCTCGTCGCCTGTCATCTGCGCCCAGAACTCGCGATCGGCGCGCGTCTCCTCCGCGAAAGAGCTGCACCTTCGCACCCAGACTTCCATATCAAAATCATACCATTGGGTTCGGCGAGGGTTCCCAACATTGGGATTTGGCGCTGCCGGAAATAGCCGCGGCCGGGCCGGGCTCTAAGCCAGGTCAGCGTACGGGCTCCAGGCGGCGGGCGATTGCCGCCTGGCCGCGGCCGATCGTGATCACGGCGTCCCGGCTCGCATCGTAGCTTGCCGGAACCGCCAGCGAGCCGTCCGCCAGGCGGCGCGGGAGGTCCTCCGCGGGGAAGCGCGGGGAGTCGGGTCGGATCTCGAAGAACATGCCGCGACTCGCCAGGTAGGTGCTCTCGCCGGCCGCGTCCACCCCTTTCGCTTCGGTGGGCCCCCTCTCCGCGCTGGGGCCAAGGAAGGCGACACAGGGCTGGAACTGGAGCACCATGCAGTCGATCGTGCCCTGGGCCTCGACGTACTGCGGCCGCGATCCCCGGAGATGCAGCGCCGCGGCGGCCTGGCGCAGGACTTCTTCCGGCCGGGGCGGCGCGGCCGGCCACTGCAGCGGTTGCCCCGGGGGGTGCCAGGCCAGCGCCACGGTCCGCCATTGGCCCGATTGGGATAGCGCGGCGCGGGCGACCTCGGCGCCCGCGGCGTCGCGGAGCCGCAGCAGGTAGCCGAAGCTGCCGGCGGCTTGGCGCAGGCTCTCGTCCCCCGACAGCCGCGCGGTGCAGCGGCGCGGCGTCCAGTTCTCTACTCGATCGACGCTGCAGGTCAGCTGCCGCGCGGCCAGCGCCTCGCGGAAGCGCTCCTGCCGCTGGTAGAAGCTATCTGGCCGCAGGCTCTCGAGAGCGGCGCGCGCTTGCGTCGTCGCCTGCCGCCACTTGCCGGTGAGCAGGTCCCAGCCCGCCGCGTTGAGCGCGCGCCACGGCCCCCACTCCGCTCGCTCCAGGTGGCCCAGGTATCCGGCGCGGAAGTCCTCCAGGATTTCGGCCGCTCCGGCTGGATAGGGGTGCGGAAGCCAGAGCTTGGAGCCCGGCGGCACCCTCGCGAGCATCGTCCGCGAGTCCGCGAGTGCTGCCGCCAGCTCCGGCCCGCACTCGTCCGGAGCCCACCCATCCGCCCCGGCCGGCGGGGCGACGGCGAGCGCCGCCATCCCTGTCGCCAGGACCCAATGCGTCAGCGACATCTGCGCATCTCCTCGCCGGCCTTCCGGCGCCGTCCTGCACTCCGTATGGGCTTAGACGGATCGAAAATTCACCCGGTTCCCGGACCACGGGAGCCGTCATGCGAGAGCGCCGGCCCGCGGCCGCCGGGGTCAGGGCGCGAAGGCGTAGGTAGCGACTTGCCAGGTGCCGGGGTGGATGGCGAGGGCGCCGATGTAGTCGGCGGCGGGGCGGAGGTGGTGGAAGGACCAGGCGGCGGCGCGGCGAGGGTCTCCATCGAGGGTGAGCATGCGGGGCGGGTCGCCGGGGGCGAGGGTGACGGCGAAGGAATCGAGGCGGGCGGCGAGGCCTTCGCCGACGGCCTTGAGGTAGGCCTCCTTGCGGGTCCAGCAGTTGAAGAAGGCTTCCTTCTTCTGCTCAGGGGGCAGGGCTCGCAGGGCGGCGCGCTCGCTGGCGGAGAAGAAACGCTCGGCGATCTTTTCGAGGTCGGACATCGGCTTCAGGTACTCCAGGTCGACGCCGATCTCGGGGCCGCGCACGAAGGCGGCCAGGGCGAGGTCGCTCGAGTTGGAGAGGTTGAACTGGAGGCCGTCCGCCGCCTGGGGCGGGGCGAGGAAGGGCTTGCCGCGCGGACCATACGTGAAGTGGATCTGTCCGGGCGGCGTGCCGAGGTAGGCCGCCAGCAGGTGGCGCAGGGCGCCGCGGCCGACGACGTACTGGCGGCGATGGCGGTCGAAGCGAAAGCGGTTGGCGCGCTGCCACTCGTCGGGCGCCAAGTCGCGGCCCAGGCGCTCGATCTCGGCGGAGGGCGGGTCGAGATCGATCGACCAGACATGGATCTGGCCGGCGGGCAGGTCGAGGCTGCCGGGGGCGGCGGCGGACTTGGGGCGGAAGGCGGTCACTGCAAGGGACGCAGCGGGCGAGCCGCCCAGCCCAGGCCTTCGGGCTCGCCGGGAACCTGGAGCTCGGCCAGGTCGCGAGTCACCGCTTCGAGGAGATGGCCGCGCGCGCTGTGCAGGAAGAAGTGGTCTCCGGGCAGCATGCGCAGCCGGAAGGCGCCCCGGGTGTGCTCGCGCCACTCGAGGAGGTCCTCGCGGGTCACCTCTTCGTCGCCCAGCCCGCCGAAGGCCGAGATGCCGCAGTCGAGCGGCTCGGCCGCTTCATGGACGTAGGTCTCGTTGACGGCGAAATCGGCGCGCAGCAAGGGGCTCAGCAGGCACATCAGCTCGTCGTGCTGCAGCACCTCCTCGGGCGTGCCGTTGAGCTCCCGCAGCCGGGCGATGAACTCCGGCTCCGGCAGGTCATGGATGTCCTCCTCCCGGGCCGGCACCTGCGGCGCCCGGCGCCCGGAGGCGAAGAGGTGCAGCGGCATGGGACCGCCGCGCCGGCGCAGCTCGCGGGCCAGCTCGAAGCTAACCAGGGCGCCCAGGCTGTGGCCGAAGAAAACGAAGGGCAGCTCGAGATGCGGCTCGAGGACGTCGGCCAGGGTGCGGACCAGCGGCTCCAGGCGGTCGAAGGGCGGCTCGCGCAGACGGCTCTCGCGGCCCGGCAGCTGCACCGGGCAGATCTCGACGCCGGCGGGCAGCGCCCCGGGCCAGCCGCGATAGGCCGACGCGCCACCTCCCGCGTAGGGGAAGCAGAGCATGCGCAGGCGCGGGCGCGTCTTGACTTCGCGGTAGGCCAGCCACCGCTCGGACTCGGGAGCGTTCGGCTTCAGTTCGTGCCCTGGTCCTGGCTCGGCTGCCGTTCGCGCTCCATCTCCTCCATCTTCTTGCGCAGCGACAGCGGGCGCATATCCGTCCACACTTCCTTGATGTAGGCGAGGCACTCCTCCTTGGGGCCGGTCTTGCCGACCGCTGTCCAGCCCAGAGGGAGCTCGCGGTGCGCCGGCCAGATCGAGTACTGCTCTTCGTGGTTCACGACGACCGTATAGATCGTCTTGTCTTCCTCGTCCCAGCTCATCATTGTCTCCTTGACTCCGCCTGCACGGAGCACGGCTCTTGGGCGGCCGGATCGCAGCAGCGGCGGCTCACCCTCTAAGTGCCGCCACTGCCACGCGCGGGACACGGCAAGCGCGCCGGGGCCGGCTTCGGCACCCGCTCGGAGGGTGTACTTTAGCATTGGCGGCAGGCGATTGGCGGCGGGCGATTGGCGGCGAACGTGATACAAGATGCAGGCTCATCCATGCCCGCTGGCGACCTAGCCGGACCGGTTCCTCCACCGGTCGAGCTCCTCTACGCGCCGCACCGGGAGGCGGGGCGTTACTTCAACCCCTGGCTGCGGGTCCCAGTCCGCTTCACCGACCTGCTGCGGTGGAAGCTGGGGCACAACCCCTACGACAAGAGCGCACCGCCGCGGGTGCCGGTGGCGGCGAACGACGGCTCCTACCTGCGCGCGGCAGGTCAGCCGGCGTCGCTGACCTGGGTGGGACACTCCACCTTCGCCATTCAGGACGGCGGGGAGGTGGTCCTCACCGACCCGCACTGGGGGACGCGCGCGCTCCTGCCGCGGCGCAAGGTCCCGCCGGGCATTCCTCTGGCCGCCGTGCCCGAAACGGCCTTCGCCGTCCTCTCCCACAATCACTACGACCACCTCGACACCTGGACCGTCGCCCACCTGCCGGAATCGGTAGCCTGGGTCGTGCCTAAAGGTCTGGCGACCTGGTTTCGGGGCCGGCGGTGTCTTGAGCCAGTCGAGCCACGCGAGCCAGGAGAACCAGGCGAGCCACGCGAGCGACGCGAGCCAGGCGAAATCATCGAGCTCGACTGGTGGCAGTCGGTGCGCCGCGGCCGCTGGACGCTCACCTGCCTGCCCGCCCAGCACTGGTCCAACCGGCTGGACAGCGGGCGGAACACCAGTCTCTGGTGCTCCTGGCTCCTCGACTCCGGAAATCGGCGCTACTACTTCGCCGGCGACACCGGCTATTTCCACGGCTTCGCCGAGTTCGGGCGTCGCTACGGGCCGATCGACGTGGCCCTCCTACCCATCGGAGCCTACGAGCCGCGCTGGTTTATGAGACCACAGCATATGAATCCGGAGGAAGCCTTCCGCGCCTACCGCGACCTGGGCGCCCGCATCCTGGTCGCCATGCACTGGGGGGTGTTCGACTTGACCGACGAGCCGGTGGACCTGGCTCCGCGAGTCCTCGAAAGTGTCCTCAAAAGAGAGCACGCCAGGCCTGGCGAGGTGCGGATCCTGGCTATCGGGGAGCGCTACGTGACAGGTCTCGCCTGAGGCCCGTTCGACCCCCGCTCCGGGCGCCATCGGGCGGCGAAGAATCAAGGCGAAGAATCAATGAGAATGGCGGCCGGCGGGGCGAATCCCTGTGCTACAGTCTGTCCCCCGGGAGCCGCCGCTCATATCGATCGGTCGAGGCGCTCCGCCACTCCCACGGTTTCTTCGACGGAGGTGGTCGTGTCCGGAAAGCCGATGAGATCGCCGGTCGCCGGGCCGCTTCCACGCCCCACCCACGCGATCCACCCGAACAGGCAGATCCACCCCATCCAGACCCCGCAGACTCCGCAGACTCCGAAAGATCGCGCCGCGGCCGGCCGCAACTCTTCCCGCTCGGCCCACCGGCCGCTTCAGCTCGAGCTCTTCGGCCCGTCCGGGGAGAGGGGGGCGCGGCCCGGCCCCGCCCTGCGTCCCTCCTTTTCCCCCGGTGCCGGCCGCCTTCCAAGCCGTCCGCTCGAGCGCCGCGGTCCACACCGCTCTCCCCGCTCCTTCGAGCTGGCCCGGCCGGCCGGCGAGCGCGACCCCAGTAGTTGCGAAACCGGCCGCGCCGAGCTGTTCCGCCGCCTCAGCCGGCTGACCCGCGGGCGCCTGCGCTCGCTCGCCCTCACCGACAACCGGCGGACGATCCTCTCGGTCCGCCCCGGGGAGCGGGGAGGCAACGGCACGCCCCTCGACCTGCGCATCCACCGCTCGTTCGTGCAGGCGCCGACCGAGGTCCTGCAAGCGGTCGCCGCGTTCCTCGACAGCAAGAAGGGGACCGCGAGCGCCCGGCAGGCGCTGGCCGTGATCCGGGAGCACTTCACCCGGGTGCGGCACGCCTCGCCGGGAGGGGCGCAGCGCCGGCCGCCGCTGCAGCCGGTGGGGACCGTGCTCGATCTGCGCGAGGTGGTGCGGGAGCTCAACGAGCGCTGCTTCGAGGGGCGCCTCAAGGTCCGCGTAACCTGGGGCAGGGCGACCGGCGAGACCGCCCACCACTGCCGGCGCAGCCGCACCTCGAGCCTCGAGCTGGGGAGCTACTCCTACGAGGACCGGCTCATTCGCCTCCACCGCGTCCTCGACCGTCCGGAAGTGCCGCGCTACGTCATCGAGTCGGTGGTCTTTCACGAGCTGCTTCACGCGGCGATCTCGCCGGTGGTGCGCAACGGCCGCCGTTACTTCCACACTGCCGAGTTCCGGCGCCGCGAACGCCAGTTCCGCCACTTCGAGCGCGCCGACCGCTGGGTGCGGGAAAACCTGCAGTCGCTGCTCAGGGCCCGCCGCGGCGCGGCCAAGCGCGCAAGAAACGCCTGATCTGATTTGCCGGGAGCGCGGCAGGACCCGGGCGGCTTGCCTGCGCACGCTGCGCGAGCCGCCGGATTGTAAAGGTTTATTCTGCGGGCGCGGGCCGGGACCGGCAGGAGGGCTACCCCGGCCCTCGCCGTGCGCGCTTGCCGTGCGCGCTCCGGGCAGCCCGGGAGACAGGACGCGAGGTCGGCCGGGGGGCGGCGGCCGGCTGCGGCGCGCTAGTGCTCGTCGAGCCCGCCAGCGGCAGGGCGGAACCGAGCTTGCGCGCCAGCCGGTCGTTGATCCAGTGGGGATCCCACCATTCGACGGGGGTGACGGGCAGGCCGCGGAGCAGCATCGTGAAGTGGAGGTGGTCGCCGCCGGCGAGACCGGTCATCCCCGACCGCCCGATCTCCTGGCCGCGCTCGATTTCCTGGCCTTCGCGCACGCCGAGCGCGGAAAGGTGGCCGTAGAGACTCATCAGCCCATAGCCATGATCGATGACGATCGTGTTGCCAAATATGCCGAAGTACTTGGCGAGCAAGACGATGCCGCCGTTCGAGGCCGGCACCGAGTCGTGCTCGACGCTCGCCATGTCGAAGCCGAGGTGGTCCTGCTGGTCGACCTGCTTGCCGTTGTAATAGTAGGTGCGGCGCTGGGCGAAGGCCGCGGTGATTTTTGCATTGGGCATCGGCAGGAACGGTTCCTTCCACAGGAAGCGGTCGGCCGAATGGGCGGCCAGTTCCTGGAGGGCGCGTCCCTGTTTGCGCCGCAGCTCGCCGTTGATCTCGAGGTAGTTCTGCAGCATGCCGCCACGGTCCTGGAGCTCGAGTGTCTGGCCCATGATCTCGGGCACCGCCCGGTTGAGGAAGGCATCGTTGAGCTGGATGGTGTCGGACTTGAGCGGCTTGGGAAGGAACTTGTCGACGAACGAGACCTCGGCCTGGTTGCCAACCTCGTCGGTCGCTATCAGCCGCACCGCGGAGGCGTCGCTCGTATCGTAGGGAATGGCCAGCAGAGCGAAGTGCTGCGACTTGTCAGAACCGGGCAGCGGATAGCCCGGGAACCACCATTGTCCTGACTGGACCCCGTCGCGGAGCGCGCTCTCCCCGACGCGGTAGACGACCGCCTCGCACCCTCCCTGTGCCACATAGTGGAAGCCGGAGGTGACGGAGAGCGCCGGCGGCGTCAGGCGCACCGGCAGCTTGACCTCGGCAACCGCCGGCTCCGGGTGCCGCAACAGCGACCCCGCGCGCAGCGCCGTCACGCGGACCGTGGCCTCGCCGCCGCGCATCCCCTTGACGGTGTCGCGCCCGACCACGACCGGCAGCTCCGCCGGCGCGGCCCGCTTCCAGAACGCCCACGCGGGTTGGGTCTCGAAGCTCTTCTCGGCCACCGGCTTGACGTCCATCCCCTGCACCAGCTCGACGGTGACCTTCTCGACCCGGCGGGTGTCGTCGAGTTTCACCTGGATGGGCGTGTGCCGGCCGATCCCGGGCAGTGCTGGCTTGATCGAGATACTCGGCGGGCCGCCGACCCAGAAGGTCGCCGCGATGGCGGCGGCGACCAGCAGCAGGACCAGGATCAGCAGGCCGCGCACCAGTGCAACTCCCGAAGAGCTCGCTCGGAACATCGGAACCCTCTTTCATCATCGCATAGACCAAGCGCCGGGCAGGCCGCCCGTCCGGTGATGGACGCGCGGCATTCCCCGGAGGGCTCTTCCCGGAGGTCGGGACCTGGCGCGCCCGCGCGGCCGGACTCTATCTCAATCCGCGCTCTCGCCCGGCTGTCCGGGCGCTCTCTGCCAATCGCCGGGCAGGCTCTTCCCTGAGGTCGGACCGCCGGGGCCGCGCCTTGCTTCGCTGGCCTCTCTCTGATCAACTACCCGCAAGCGGATCGTTCGGACCAAGCCAGGGACCGCGGCGGGGAGGGTGCCTGTCTCGTCTGCCTCTTTTCGGGCAGAGCTTTTGCAAGCGGATTGTCCGCATCGCCCATATGACCAAGGAGGAACAGATGAATTTGTACGTGGGGAACCTGCCGTACCGCATCACCGAGGACCAGCTGAAGGAGGCATTCGAAGAGTACGGGCAGGTTTCGTCCTGCACGATTATCAAGGACAAGGTCACTGGCTCGTCAAAGGGTTTCGGATTCCTGGAGATGCCCGAGCGGACCGAGGCCGAGAAAGCGATCAACGGCCTCAACGGGCGCGAGCTGATGGGTCGCAAGCTCAATGTGAACGAGGCCCGGCCCCGCACCGAGGGGGGAAGCCGCGGCAGCAACAGCGGCTGGAGCGGCGGCGGCGGCGGCGGCCGTGGCGGCGGGAACCGCGAGAGCGGGCGGGACCGCTGGTAAGCCTCACCTCTCGAGATCGATTCTCACCAAGGGCGAGGCCTGAGAAGGGCCACACCGCCATGGCGACAGAGCTGAGCGCCGACGAGATCATCGCGCGTCTGGGGCTGGTCCCGCATCCCGAGGGAGGGAGCTACCGGGAGACCTACCGCGACTCACCGCGCCGCGGCGGACGCGGCGCCTGCACCGCCATCTACTTCCTCCTGCGGGCCGGCGAGATCTCGGCCTGGCACCGGATCGCCGACGCCGCCGAAATCTGGCACCACTACGCCGGCGACCCGCTCGCGCTCAGCATCTCGACCGACGGCCACCAGGTCACCACCCTCGTCCTGGGCTCCGCCCTGGAGCGCGGTGAGGAGCCGCAAGCCGTCGTCCCCGCCGCGGCCTGGCAGAGCGCGCGCTCGCTGGGCGCCTGGTCGCTGGCCGGCTGCACCGTCGCCCCCGCATTCGAGCTCTCTTCTTTCGAGCTGGCGCCCCCCGGCTGGCAGCCGGCTCCCTGACGGACCGGCTCCGAACGGTCCCTGCGGCCGGCCTTGCCCGTCAGGGGCAGGTCCGGGCCGATTCGAAGGCGCCCAGGAGCTGCGCGCGGACGTGCGCGGCCGAGTAGTCGGCAGCGAGGCGGCGCAAGCCGTTGGCGGCGAGGCGTTGGCGTTCGGCGGGCGAGGCGAGGAGCTCGAGCAGGGTGTCGAGCCACTCGCGCGGGCGGTCGGCGATGCGCAGGTCGTCGCCGGCTCGCGCCGAGGTGCCCGCCGCGGCCCATGGCGAGGCCACGACGGGGACGCCGCCGGACCACGCCTCGAGCACCTTGATGGGGACGCCGGAGCCACCGCGCAGCGGAGCGAGAGCGATGGTGGCGGCGGCGATCAGCGGGCGCAGGTCAAAGGCCGCGTCGACCAGCGACGCGCCCGCCCCGGCGATGGCGCGGCGCAGACCCGCGGCCGGGCGGTCGCCCGCCACCAGCAGGCGGACGTCGGGGCGCCGGATGCGGAGCTCCGGCCAGACGGCGCGCAAGAACCAGCGCACAGCGTCGGAGTTGACGAAGTAACCGAGGTTGCCCGTGAGCGCCAGCAGCGGGCCGCCGCCCGACCCTGATGACACGCCCGCCGCCGGGGCGACGGCTGCGACGGCCAGACCCACGACCGCCAGGCGGCCGGCCAGCTCTGGCGGCAGACGGCTGGCAAGGTGCTGCCGGTCGCGTTCGCAGACCACCAGGGTCCGGCGCGCCCGCCCCGCCAGGCGGCGCTCGGCGCGCTCGATCCGCCGTGCCTCGAGGCGCAGCAGCGGACGCAGGGCACGGCGGTCGAACGCGGCACGGCGTTCCAGGTTCAGCGACAGGCTGTCGATCAGGTCGACAACCAGCGGGAGCTCCGGGAAGTCGTCGAAGTCGTCGAGATGGATGGCCAGGCGGACCAGCTGCAAGACGGCGAGGTCGGCGCGCGGGGCGAGCTGCCGCAAGCGCCGGGTGAGGTCGCGCTGATGGAAGAGGCCGCTCTGCAGGGGAAGGCCGCGGCCGGCCGCCCGCGCCAGGCCGCCGGCGAGCGCCACTCCGCGGTCCATCTCGTAGATCTCGACCCGGGCGCCGGGCGGCGGCGGCCCCTGCCCGGCGGCCGGCGCCGGCGCGAGCAGCGTGACCTCATGGTCGGCGCTCAGCAGCTCGACCATCTGCGCCGCGCGCAGCTGGTCGCCGCGGCGCGGCGGCCACGGATAACGCGAAGTGACGAGGAGGATTCTCATAGCGCCGGGCAGCCGGCGCCTTTTTATACCAGCTTCAGCAGATGGCCCAGCTTGTCGCGTTTCGCCCGCAGGTAGTCGCGGCTGAGCTCGGTCGGGGGCACTTCCAGGGGAATCCGCTCGACGATCTCCAGGCCATAGCCGCTGAGGGCGATGTACTTGCTGGGGTTGTTGGTCATCAGCCGCATCTTGCGCACCCCGAGGTCGCGCAGGATCTGGGCGCCAACGCCGTAGTCCCGCTGATCGGGACGGAATCCCAGCCGCTCGTTGGCCTCGACCGTGTCGTGCCCCGCCTCCTGCAGCTCGTAGGCCCGCAGCTTGTTCATCAGGCCGATGCCGCGCCCTTCCTGCAGCAGATAGAGCAGGACGCCCTTGCCCTCGAGCGCGATCTTCGCCAGCGCCTGCTGGAGCTGCGGTCCGCAGTCGCAGCGCGCCGAGGCGAAGATGTCGCCGGTCAGACACTGGCTGTGCACCCGCACCAGAACCGGCTCCTCGGACACGATCTCTCCCATGACCAGCGCCACGTTCTCGTCACCGGTCACGTCCGAGCGGTAGGCATGGATGCGGAAATCGCCATAGGCGGTCGGCAGGCGGGGCGCCGCGAGCTTGCGCACCAGGGTCTCGTGCCGGAGCCGATAGCTGATCAGGTCGGAAACCGTGATCATCGGCAGGCCGTGCTGGCGGGCGATCACGGTCAGGTCGGGCACCCGGGCCATGGTGCCGTCGTCGTTCATGATCTCGCAGATGACGCCAGCGGGGCAAAGGCCGGCGAGCGCCGCCAGATCGACCGAGGCCTCGGTCTGCCCGGCGCGCTTCAAAACCCCTCCCTTGCGGGCGCGCAGGGGGAAGACGTGCCCGGGGCGCAGCAGATCCTCGGGCTGGGTCTTGGCGTCGATGGCCGTCAAGACCGTCGCCGCGCGGTCCGCCGCCGAGATCCCGGTGGTGACCTTGCCCCTGGCTTCGATCGACACCGTGAAGGCGGTGCCGAATGGGGAGGTGTTGGCCTCCACCATCAGCGGCAGGTCGAGCTGCCGGCAGCGCTCCTCGGTCATGGCCAGGCAGATCAGCCCGCGGCCATGCTTGGCCATGAAGTTGATGGCCGCCGGCGTCACCTTCTCGGCCGCGATGGCGAGGTCGCCCTCATTCTCGCGGTCTTCGTCGTCGACGATGATCACGAACCCGCCCTGGCGGAAGAGCTCGATCGCGTCCTCGATCGCAGTGAAAGGCTTGGGATCGCGCATGGGGTTTCGTGGGGCAGGTTTCAGTGTATGCCGCAGCGCCACGCCAGTCAATAAGAAGCAACTTCAGAACGGATTGCCGAAGCTGAGAAAGACGACATACCCGGGCTCGTCCGGCTTGTGCGCACGGCGCAGCTTCCAGCCGATCTCGGCGCGCAGCGGGCCGATCGGCGAGTTGTAGCGCACACCCACTCCCAGCCCCGACTTGAGCCCGTTCAGGCGAATGTCGCGCCAGTCGGCCCAGATGTTGCCGAGATCGAAAAACAGGGTGCCGCCGATCGGCCCGGCGATCGGAAACCGGTAGTCGAAGTTGGCGAGCAGCAGGCCGTTGCCGCCGACCGGCGAGAAGCTGCCGCTGCCGGCAGGCTGGAGCAGTGACTGGCCGCGGATCCCCAGCAGATCCAGGTTGTAAGCACGGTCGGTCGTGCTGCCGCCGGCGAAGAAGCGCTCGTCGATCGGGATGTTGCTGCTGGGCAGCGTGGCCGGCACGTCGGGGTCGCCGCGGCCGAGGCTGCGGAAGGCCTCGATCCCCCCGAGGCGGACGCTGCCGGCCAGCACCCCCGGGGCGCCCAGGTTGACGTACTGGGTCTGCTGGTAGAACAGCTTCAAGAACTCGGCGCTGGATCCCAGCGCCGGAAACGAATACTGGAGCTGGACCAGCGAGCTCCAACCCCGGCTCGGCACCAGGGGGTCGTCGCGGTGGTCGAGCAGCAGGCTGGGGACGAGGCTCGACAGACGGTAGGGGCGGTTCTGCCGCTCGATCGAGTTGAGGGCGACTCCCGGATTGACCCTCAGCTCGACCACCCGGTAGTCGAGGGCGAGCGAGTAGCGGCGATGGGAGACCACCTTGACCGCCTCGCTGCGGGCGCCCCAGCGTTGCACCCGGAAGCTGGTCTCCTTGGTGTCGAAGAAAAAGAGGCCGGTGGACAGCGGGACGTCGTAGCGGCCCAGGTTGGGCTGGTTGAGCAGCACGCGGGCGCGGATGTCGCCCGACGCGAGGCGGAAGTCGCTGCGCAGGCTGTAGGCCCTGCCGGCCAGGTCGTTGTTGGAGAAGCCGAGCAGCGCCCGCGGACCGTGCTCGGTGTCGTAGCCGGCGCCGTAGGTGAGACTCTTCGCCTTGCCCTCCTCGACCCGAACCAGCAGGTCGCGCTCGGCGGTGTCGAGGCCGGAGCCGGTCAGGTCGACGTCGACGCGCGAGAAGATGCCCAGCCGGTAGAGGCTGCTCTCGAGCTCGTAGAGCTTGGTCTGGCCGATCGGCTCGCCATGCTTGACCGCCAGCGCACGGCGGATCACCTGCTCGCCGGTCCGCCGGTTGCCGCGCACGATGACCCGGTCGACCACTCGTTGCGGACCCTCGAGCACCCGGATGACGACGTCGACCAGGGTGTGCGAGCGGTCCCAGTCCTGCTCGGCCGAGACCTGGGCGCGCATGAACCCCTTCTCGGCGTAAGCGTTGCGGATCGCGCCCAGCGTCTGGTCGAGGAGGGTGGGATGGAAGGGCCCGCTCTCCTTGAGCGGCAGGCTCTGGCGGAGCTTGGCCACATCGAGCTTCTCGACGCCAAGGAGCTCCAGCTTGACCAGCCGCTGCCGCCGTCCCTCCACGATCGGCACCGTCAGCCGCAAAACATGGCCGCGCTCGTCGACCTCGGCCGGCCCGACCTTGGCCTCGGTATAGCCCTGCAGGCCGTAGTAGGAGCGGATGTTTTCGAGGTCGGCGTCGAGCACCTCCTGCACCAGGCGGCCGCTGCCCGGCCGGATCAGGCTGTGCGGAGCGGTGGCCATCAGCTTGACGAGCTGCGCGCTGCCAATCTCGCGGTTGCCGCGCCAATCGACCGCATCGAGCGTGTAGACCGCTCCCGGATCGATGCTGATGACGATGTGCAATGCGGCCTCCGAGCGCTGCTCGCTCTGCTCCACTTTTACCTTGTAATGTCCCTGCTGCTGGTAGTAGGTCTTGATCTTGGCGAGCGCCTGCTGCACCAGTGCCTCGTCATAGCCGGCGGCGCCGAGGAAGGGCAGCAGACCTTTCCTCTTCAGCTTCTTGGCGTCGGCTCCCCGCACGTCGAGCGAAATCAGCGGCCCCACCGAGATCGGATAGGTCAGGCGCACGCTGTTGGCCGCTCGATCGACGTTCTCGCGCGGCTTGTCGACGCGCGCCGCGGCGTAGCCCTTCTCGACCAGCCACTGCTGCAACCGCTCGGCCTCGTCCTCGGCGGCGCGCCGGGCATAGGGTTTGCCGGGCCGGCTCTTGAAGCGCTCGAGCAGCGCCGCCGGGGTGAGCGGGGCCACGTGGCCGTCGAAATCGATCGCCGCCACCGTGGCGCGCGGGCCGCTCGCCACCTGGTAGGTCACGACCGCCTGCCGCAGCGCCGGCTTGGTGTCGACGGCGACGTGCACCGAGGCGTTGAAGTAACCGCTCTCCTCGTAGAGGTTCTGCAGGCTGTAGACGCCCTGCACCACGCTCTCCTCGGCCAGCGGCTGCGCCACCCGCTGCGGCACCGCGGCCTTGAGGTCGGCCTCGGGCAGCCCGAGCGCGCCGCTGATGCGCACTTCAGAGACCTCGACTACCGGCCGCACGACGATCATCGCCACCACCCCTGCCGGCTCGGCGCTGGTGTAGAGCTCCACCTCCGACGCGGCGCCGGTCGCCACCAGGTTGCGCAGCGTGTGCCGGACGGCGGTGTCGTCGAGCGGCTTTCCCACCTCGATCTCGATCACTTCGGCGAGCTGGTTGCTCGCCGGCAGCGGCACGTCGCTGCGCACCTCGATGGCCATGACCACCGGTGGCAGTCCGTTGGGCGCCCGCGCGGAGGTCGCTGGCGGCCCGGCGTCCGCGGCCGGCGGCTGCCCCGCCTCGGGCGCGGCTGCCGGCGCCGGTTGCGCGGCGCGCGCCGCTGCCGCCAGCAGGACGAAGGGCAGGGCCGCCGCCGCGGGCATCAAAACCGCGTCTCCCGCTGCAGGTCGACGGCGTAGCTCTTGCCCTGCTGGGTGAGCAGCACCTTCAGGTTCTTCGCCGCGTCCCACTCGATCTGGCGCACGTCGAGCCGCGGCTCGGAGGGGTTGCTGACGTAGGTGACGAAGATATTCTTGGACAGCCGCTTACCGGCGACGATCACCACGCCGGTGGTCGGCGCTCCCGCCGCCGAAAGCGACAACGGGTCGACCTGGAACCGATCGAGACCGAAGAGCCGGCCGACGCGCGAGGAGAGCGCCGAAGCGGCCTGCCCCGCCAGGAAGGCCGAAGCCGAGGCCGAAGCCGCGGGCGAGCTGGCCGGTCCGACGCCAACCCCCTGCGCGGCGCTGCCGACCAGCAGCGGCGCGGTCCCCAGCGCCTCGGGCCGCTGGCCGGTGGCCAGCAGGGTCAGGATCTCGAGGTCGGCGAGGTCGGCGTTGGAGGAGAACTTGGCATTCAGCCGCTCCAGCGTGCCGCTGAGGTTGAGCGTGATCTCGTAGCTCTGGACCTCGGTCTTCAGGGCCAGATCGATCAGCGGGTCGATGCGGTTCGGGTTGGCGAAGGTCAGCCCGCCCCGCTCTACCGTGTACTTGTTGTCGCCGTAGACCAGGGTGCCGCCCGACTCGAGCTGGACGGCGCCGAAGAGGACCGGGGTGGCCATGGTCCCGACCACCGTGAGCTCGATGTCGCCGCGCAGATCGGCGACATTGTTGGTGACGCGGAGCGCGCCGATGCCGTTGATCGCCAGGTTGAGCTGGGTGGTGGTCAGCGGGCCGCTGGTCACGGCGACCTGCAGGCGCTCGCGGTGCAAACCCTTGAGCAGGAGCTGCAGGGCGTCGACCTCCAGCTTCTCCACGTAGAGCGCCCGATTGAGATCGACGATCCCCTGGACCTGGCGCGTGCCGCTGCCGCCGGAGACGGTGACGTGGGCGTCGCCGCGGCTCACCCAGCCCTCGGGATAGCGCAGGCTGACGCCAAGCGCGGCGAGGTCGAAGCGGTAGGAGAGGGAACGTCCCTGACCGGGGAGGACCAGCTGGCCGGTGGCGCGGAGAGTGCCGCCGCCGACCCTCGCGCTCAGGTTGTCGAGCACGAGCCGGTCGCGGTAGAGCAGCGCCGTCCCCTCGAGCTCTTCGATCGCGTTGGGCAGTCCGGGCACGATCAGCCGGGCGCCGTGCAGGGTTGCCTGGCCGCTGAGCAAGGGCTCGGCGACCGTGCCGCGCAGGGTCGCGAGCACGTCGATGCCGCCCGACAGATCGAGGTTGGGGGCGAGGAGCTTGGCCCACAGCGCCGTCGTGGTGCTCTGGAAATGGAGGTCGAGCGGCATGGTGCCGCGCAGCCCGACGCTCCCCGAGGCGAAGAGCTCGAGATCGGTCGAAGGCTCGCGCAGGTAGAAGGAGCGAATGTCGAGGCGCTCGGCTGAGATATCGGCCACGACCGGCTCGCGGTTGACGATCTCCTTGCCCTCGACCTCGAGGCGCAAGTCAGCCAGCCGGAGCTCAGCGCCGTAGGTGTGGGCGGCGAAGTCGGCGGCGAGAGCCAGCGAGCCGGCGAAGGAGCCGGCGAGCGCGGGCACGGCGGGCGGCGCCGCCAGGCGGAGCAGGCCGCCGAGGTCGCCGCCGCGGACGTCCAGGTTGAGCTCGGCACGCTGCCGGTCGATGCGGCCGCCCCCTTCGAAGGCGAGCAGGTTGGCCAGGCTCCCGTGCACCGTCACGACCTGGTCCTCGACGCTCACCAGCGCCTGGACCTCAGCCGCCGCCGCCCCCTCGGCGCCGCTGGCGGCGCCTCCTGATCGATTGCCGCTGGCGGCGCCTTCCGATCGATTGCCGCTGGCGGGTGGAGGCGCCAATGCCCTGCCGCCGATCGCCACCTCCCGGCCACGCAGGCTCAGGGTGGCCCTTGGGTGGTCGAGGGTGCCGCTCCAGGCGGCCATCAGCGCCAGCCGGCCGGTCACCTCGGCGCCAGGAAACAGGCCGGCAAAGGGCTGCGCGGCGAGCGCCAGCGCCGGAGCCTCGGCGGTCGCGTCGAGGGCCCCGGAGACCCGGTCGTAGGTGCCGCGCAACACCACCTTCCCCGCCGGGGTGTCGGCGCTGCCGCCCTCGACCGCGAAATGCGCGGGATCGAAGATGAGCTGCCCGCGCAGCCGCCCGACCTCCACTCCGGAGAACGCGAGCCGCTCGACGTCGGCGTCGGCGCGCCCGGTCAGCCGCTCGAAGTTTCCCCCCAGATCGAGCCGCCCCGAGACGACGCCGCTCAGACCCTCGGGCAGCATCCAGGCAGGCAGGTAGGGCGCCAGGCCCGGGGCCGGCCACTGGGAGGCGTCGATGGCCATCTGCAGTGGCTGGTCGGGCTCCGCCTGCCCCTCCAGCGCCAGCGGAATCCGCCCGGTGATGAGCAGCGCGCCCGGCCCCCGGGCCGCCTCCAGGCGGAGGTTCTCGATCGCCAGCGGCTCCACGGTCAAGGTACCGTGCAGCCGGTCGGCCTCGCCCAGCTCACCCGCCACCTGCCCGAGGTCGAGGTCGACCCGCGCCGAGTAACCCCGCGGATCGATGGCGACCGCGCCGGCCACCGTGCCGCGGCCGCGCGCCGGCAGCCAGACCAGCGAGGTTCGCGCCGTGGGGGGCTCTCCCGGCGCCGTCGAGGGCGCTGCCGACTTGGCGGGAGGCGGGGCGGCGCCGGCGACCCGGGACGGGAAGAGTGGCGCCAGGCCGCCGGTGTCGCGCGACGCCAGCCGGTAGTCCAGCCGGCCATTGCCGCGGATGAGGTCGTAGGTGAAGCCGCTCACCGCGACCTCCTGGCCGGGTGCGGTGAGCTGGATGGCGCCGCCAGCCAGGATGCCGCCGGCCAGGGTCAGCGGCACGATGCCCGCGAGCGGTAGTCCCGTCCCCCGCCAGCGTCCCCCGGGGCCGGTCCCGCCGGCGCTCCGGCCGGAGCCGCCGCTCTCGCTTCCCAGGCTCAGGTCGGCTTTGCCGGTCCCCAGCAGCGGCCGGGAGCTCTGGAAGCGGTACTGCACGCGGCCGGTCGCTCGGCCGGCGAGTAACACCAGCGGCAGCTTGGGGCCGGCGAACTGGCGTGGGAACTGGTCGGCGAGAAACGCCTGGACGCCCATCCCTGAGACCAGCAGGTCGAGCGCCACCGGCCGCCCCCCTTGCGGGCTCGCCGGCGCGCCGGTCTCGATCACTACCGGGCCGGAGAGGACGCCCTCGTCGAAGAGGGCGCGCCGCACCTCGAACCGCAGCCGCTGCGCGTCGCCGGTGAAGTCGGCGCTGAGCTCGCGGAACGTGCGGTGCAGGACGTCGATCTGCGGCGCGGAGAGCGCGCCGGAGTAGCCCCAAACCGTGCCGTGGCGAAAGAAGCGCCCGGCAAGCTCAGCCTGCCCGGCGATCGGCTCCTGCGTGTAGCCGACCCTGTTGACCCAGCCGGCCGCGGCGTGGGCGGAAAACCCGAGGTCGATTGCGTTCTGCTTCGCCCAGCTGATCGTGCCGGCGGTGCGCAGGCTGAGATCCGGACCGGCAAGCTGGGCGCCGGCGATCGCGAGGCGCCCCGAGCCGAGGCTCCCCTTGACCGACAGGGCCAGCGGGTAGGCCCGGGCGTTGGGCAGCGTCAGGCTGACGTCCTGCGCGGTGAGCAGCAGGTCGAGCTGCACCTTCGAGCCCGCACCCGGTCTCCCCTCCGCACGGCCCCAGACTGCCTGCGCCCGCAAGTCGAGCGGCGAGCGGCGCTCGTTGAGCTGGAAGGTCCCGTCCTGGAGAAGAACGTGGCGGAAGCGGAACTGGAACCGCTGGGGCGCGTTCTTGTCGTTCGGCCGCAGCTGCGGCAGGTTGCTGCTGCCGTCGGGGTCGAAGCGCAGGTAGATCCGCGGCCGGATGAGCTCGATCTGCTCGAAGTCGAGCAGCTTGCGGTAGAGAGCATCCCAGCGGATCTGCACCCGCGCCTGCGCGGCCCGCAGCACCGGCTGCTCGCCGAGCCGGGGTCCGGGAATCACCAGATTGTAGAGCTCGAGGGCGGGGGTCGGGGTCAGCAGGTCGAAGTCGACGGCGCCGATCGTGACGGTGCGGCCCAGGCTTTCGGAGAGCCGCGCCATCAACAGGTCGGCGACGCTCTGGCGCGCATAGCGGCTCTCGACGAAGACGAAGGCGCCCGCCAGCAGGAGCGCGAAAAGCACCAGAGCCCAGACGAACGGGCGCAGCAGCCAGCGTCGCAGCCGCCCCGGCCGGCCCTTCAGGGAACTCCCCCCTCGCCGGGACGGCCGAGACCTCCCCAGCGCAGCTTTTCCCGCAGACTGTCATAGAAGCTGCGCTCGCTCACCTTGACCAGGTGAATGCTGGCCGGGCTGCGAGTGACGGCGACCTTGTCGCGGTGCGCCAGCAGCGTCCCTTCCTGACCGTCGAGCGTCAGATAGACCTCTTCGCGCTGCGTCTCCAGCGTGACCTCGATGCGGCTGCCGCCGGGTACCACGATCGGCCGCAGCGCCAGGTCATGGGGGCAGATCGGGGTGAGGACGGCGACCGGCAGCAGCGGATTCAGGATGGGGCCGCCGGCCGACAGGCTATAGGCGGTCGAACCGGTGGGAGTCGAGATGATCAACCCGTCGGAGCGGTAGCGGGCGATCAGGTGGCCGTCGACCTCCAGGGTCAGCTCGATGATGCGGGAGAGCGCGCTCTTGGTGATCACCGCGTCATTCAGCACTCGGTAGCGCTCGAGGACCTCGCCGCTGCCAGCAGCGCGCCGCTCGACGTCGAAGAGGACACGCTGCTCGATCGCGAACTTGCCGGCGAGCACCTGCACCATCGCCGGGTAGAGCTCGCCGCGCCCGATCTCGGTGAGGAAGCCGAGGTTGCCGAGATTGACCCCCAGGATCGACACCCCGTCCGCCAGGCTGCGGGCGACCGAGAGCAGGGTCCCGTCGCCGCCCAGGACGATGACTAGGTCATAGGCGCCGCCGGGCTCGAAGGCCGGCTCTTCGCGCCCCAGCGCCGCCAGCGTGGCGCGGTCGAGGGCCGCCTCGAGATCGCGCCGGCGCAGCCATTCGACCAGCTCGCTCGCGGCGTCGCGGGCTTCCGGGCTCGCCACCTTTGCCACCACCCCGATGCGCTTCGGGGCGCGGCGCCGGCTCACGGCCGCCTCCGCAGCAGCGCGAAGGCTTCGCGGTTGCCGCCGCTGCCAGCGACCGGCGAATCGAAGGTCCCGAGCAGCTCGAGCTGGTCCCCCGCGAGGCCGACCGCGCAATCGCCGATGACGCGCTGGCGCAGCGCCTCGTCGCGCAGGATTCCTCCTTTGCCGACCGCTCCCCGGCCGGCCTCGAACTGCGGCTTGATCAGCGGCAGCAGGAGACCCGCCGCGGTCAGCTGCGGCACCAGCGGCGGGACGACCTTGGCAAGCGAGATGAACGACACGTCGACGGTCGCCAGGCGGCAGCGCTCGGGCAAGGCGCCGGCGGCGAGGTGGCGGGCGTTGACCCGCTCCATGACCACCACCCGCGGGTCCTGGCGCAGCCGCTGATCGAGCTGGCCATAGCCGACGTCGAGGGCATAGACCCGCGCTGCCTTCCTCTGCAGGAGACAGTCGGTGAAGCCTCCGGTGGACGCTCCGACATCGAGGCAGATCCATCCTGCCGGATCGATTGCGAAGTGATCGAGCGCCGCCGCCAGCTTGCGGCCGGCGCGCGAGACGAACGGCTCGCGCAGGGTGACCTCGAGGCGGGCCGCGCCGGGGACCGCGGTTCCCGGCTTGTCGGCGCGCCGCCCTTCGACCATGACCGTTCCGGCCATGACCGCGCGCCGCGCCTGCTCGCGGCTGGGGAAAAAGCCGCGCTCGACCAGCAGCTGATCAAGACGCAAGGCCACGTCTCATCGATCCCAAGGCCAGCCTGAGGAATGCAAGCGGTGTACCGTCGGAGATGCGCGATTCCCGGGTCCAACCGGGGATTGATCGAGGCTCAGCGGCCGACGGTGGAGGCGGGGAGGGCCTCCTCGATCAGCATGATCGGGATGTCGGAGACGATCGGGTAGACGAGCCCGGAGGCGGCGCAAAAGAGCCCCTGTTCGACGACCGGCTCTTCGTCACGGAAGTGCTCCCGGTACTTCTCCACCAGCATCCCGCGGACCTCCTGCGGCAGCTCGATCAGCTCGAGCTCTCCCTTGGTCTTGGGACAGACGAGGATGTCCAGCAGCTCCGGATCGACCGCCATCAGGCTCTCCCTGTCGAGCGCGCAGCATAGCACAGCGGTCCCGGGGGGCGGGGGGGAGGGGCGATTGCCTTGGCGCGCGGACGCGCCTAGCATCTGCCGGAGATGCCGATCGCCCTGGTTGCTGTCTTCGCGGCCCTGGGGGTCTTCGCGGCCCTCTTCGTCGCGGTCTGGGTGGCGAGCGTGCGGCGCGCCCGCCGCAGCGCCGGTCCGCCGGAGCCGGCGACGGAGGAGGGCCTCCCGACTCTTTTCCAGACCGCGATCGGCTTCGTCGTCACCTTCTTCGACACCCTGGGAATCGGCTCCTTCGCCACCACCACTTCCGTCTACAAGCTGCGGCAGGTCGTACCCGATCAACTGATCCCCGGCACTCTCAACGTCGGAATCACCGCGCCGACGGTGGCGCAAGCGCTGATCTACATCTCGATCATCCGCGCCGACCTGCGCACCCTGGCGCTGATGATCGCCGCGGCGGTGGCCGGCGCCTGGCTGGGCGCCGGAATCGTCGCCGGCTGGCCACGCCGCAACATCCAGATCGGGATGGGGGTCGCACTGCTGCTCGCCGCGATCCTGATGCTCTCGACCCAGCTCGCGCTCTTTCCCGTCGGCGGCGACGCGCTGGGCGTCAGCGGAGCCCGGATGGCGATCGCGCTGCTCGGCAACTTCGCGCTCGGCGCCCTGATGACCCTGGGAATCGGCCTCTATGCGCCCTGCATGATCCTGGTGAGCCTGCTGGGGATGAACCCCGCCGTCGCCTTTCCGATCATGATGGGTTCCTGTGCCTTCCTGATGCCGGTCGCCAGCATCCGCTTCATCCGCAAGCGGAGATACGCGCTGCGCGCGGCCCTGGGTCTGACCCTGGGGGGGATTCCGGCCGTCCTCCTCGCCGCCTTCATCGTCCGCTCGCTGCCGCTCGGGGCGGTCCGCTGGCTGGTGGTCTGCGTGGTCCTCTACACGGCCGCATCCATGCTCCGGTCGGCGCGCGCCGAGGCGCCGACCCAGGTCTCGTAGCTCCCTCCGGGGCCGGGCGGACGGCCGCCCGCGGGTTAAGATACCGCCCATATGCCAGGGACGCCGCCTCCCTCGAGGCGAAGGCGCGAGAGATGACCGCCGGCAGTGCGGACGCTGCCGGCCGGCCTGAAGTCTCGCTAGTGATCCCGGTTTACAACGAAGAGGAGAGCCTGCCGCAGCTCGCGGCCGAGATCCGCGGCGCCATGCGGCTGCTCGGCAGGCCCTACGAGGTGCTCTTCGTCGACGACGGCAGCGACGACGGCAGCCTCGGCGTCATGGTCCAGCTGGCGCGCCAGGACCGCGCGATCAGGGTCGTGCGCCTGGCGCGCAACTGCGGCCAGTCGGCGGCGCTTGACGCCGGCTTCCGCCATGCCCGCGGCGCGGTCGTGGTGACGCTCGACGCCGACCTGCAGAACGACCCGGCCGACATCCCGCGCCTGCTCGAGCGCCTCGCCGGCTACGACGTGGTCTGCGGCGTGCGCGCCCGGCGCCGCGACAGCTGGCTGCGGCGGGTCTCCTCGGGCATCGCTAATGCGGTGCGCAACCGGCTCACCCACGAGTCGGTGGCCGACGTCGGCTGCACGTTGAAGGCCTTCCGCGCCGACTACCTGACGCGCATCCCGGTGTGGAACGGCATGCATCGTTTCCTGCCCACGCTGCTGCGCATGGAGGGGGCGCGGGTGACCGAAGTGGCGGTCAACCACCGGCCGCGGCGCTTCGGCCAGCCCAAGTACAACATCCGCAACCGCCTCTGGCGCGCCACCGCCGATCTCTTCGCCGTGCGCTGGATGCAAGCGCGCTGGATCGACCGGCGGCTGGCCGCGGAGGTCGAGGTGTGGAATCCGAGGGGCCCTGCCCGCGATCCGGCGGCAGCGCCGGAGGAGGCGGGCGAGCGCCCAGCCGAGCTTTCCGATCAGATCCTGAACCACCAGGGCTCGCAGCCCTAGCCGGCGGTCTCGACTAGCTCGACCCTGGCGCCGGCGGCCCGAGCAGCGGCACCAGCAGGCGCTCGATGCCGCGCGCCCGGCCGGTCGACTCGTCGACATCGACCACCGCCGCGGCGAGGCGGACGTCGCGCTTGGCGACCTCGAACGGGGCCGGGGTCTGCAGGAGGAAGCGCTTGAGGACCTTGTCGGCCCGCATGCCGATGATCGACTCGTAGGGGCCGGTCATGCCGACGTCGGTGAGCAGCGCGGTGCCCCCGGACAGGACGCGCTCGTCGGCCGTCGGCACGTGGGTGTGGGTGCCGAGCACGGCGCTGACCCGGCCGTCGAGGTAGAAGGCGAGCGCCTGCTTCTCGCTCGTGGCGTCGGCGTGGAAATCGACCAGTACCACCCTCACCTCGGCCGGCAGCGAGGCGAGCAGGCGGTCGGCCACCCTGAAAGGCGAGTCGAGGTTGTGCATGAAGACCTGGCCCTCGAGGTTGAGGGTGGCGACCGGCACCCCGGCGGCGGTCTCGCCGAGGTGCAGCCCCTTGCCCGGGTTGCCGTCGGGATAGTTTGCCGGGCGCAGCAGCCGCGGTTCCAGGTCGAGGAGATCGACCCCTTCTTTCTTGTCCCAGATGTGATTGCCGGTGGTGAAACAGTCGATCGGCAGCTCGGCGAGCTCGGCGAGCACCTCCGGGGTGACGCCGAAACCGCCGGCGGCGTTCTCGACGTTGACCACCACGTAGTCGGCACGGTGGCGGTCAATCAGCCGCGGCAGCAGGGTCCTCGCCGCTTCCCGTCCCGGCTTGCCGACCACGTCGCCGACGAACAGCAGCCGCATCCCTACCTCGCGTACTCGATCGAGCGGGTCTCGCGGATGACCGTCACCTTGATCTGCCCGGGATAGGTGAGCTCCGCTTCGATCTTGCGCGCGATGTCCTTGGACAGCCAGAGCGACTGCTCGTCGCTGATCTTGCCGCTGTCGACGATGATCCGGATCTCGCGCCCGGCCTGGATGGCGAAGGTCTTCTGCACCCCCTTGAAGCCGGAGGCGATCTCTTCGAGCTTCTCGAGCCGCTTGACGTAGGTCTCGAGGATCTCGCGCCGCGCTCCGGGGCGGGCGGCCGAGAGCGCGTCGGCGGCGGTCACCAGCACCGCCTCGACGGTCTGCGGGTCGTAGTCGCCGTGGTGGCAGGCCATGGCGTGGACCACATCCTCGCTCTCGCCGAACTTGCGCAGCAGGTCGATGCCGATCTGCAGATGGGTGCCGTCCATCTCGCGGTCGATCGCCTTGCCGATATCGTGCATCAGCCCCGCCCGGCGGGCGACCTGGATCTTGGCCTTGAGCTCGGCGGCCATGGTGCCGGCAAGGAAAGCGACCTCCTTGCTGTGCTGCAGGACGTTCTGTCCGTAGGAGGTGCGGTAGCGCAAGCGGCCCAGGAGCCTGACGAGCTCAGGGTGCATGCCGGGGATGGCCAGCTCGAGCAGGGCGCTCTCGCCCTCGTGCAGGACTCTCTGCTCGAACTCGGCCTTGACCTTTTCGACCACCTCTTCGATCCGCGCCGGATGGATGCGGCCGTCGCCGATCAGCCGCTCGAGCGCCACCCTGGCGACTTCCCGGCGGTAGGGATCGAAGCCGGAGAGGATCACCGCCTCCGGGGTGTCGTCGACGATCAGGTCGACCCCGGTCGCCATCTCGAGCGCCCGGATGTTGCGCCCTTCGCGGCCGATGATCCTGCCCTTCATCTCGTCGGAAGGCAGCATCACCACCGACACCGTGGTCTCCGAGACGTAGTCGGAGGCCGAGCGCTGCACCGCCATGCCGATGATCCGCTGCGCCTGCTTGCCGCCCTGCTCGCGGGCTTCGTCCTCGATGCGCTTGACGATGTGGGCGGCTTCGATCCGGGCGTCGTTCTCCATCGCCCTGACCAGCTCTTCGCGCGCCTGCTGGGCGGTCAGGCCGGCGATCTGCTCGAGCCGGCCGCGCTCCTGCTCGACCAACTCGTCGAGCTCGCCCTCGCGTTTTTCGATGACCTTCTCGCGGCCGGCGAGGCCGCGGTCCAGCTGGGCGAGGTCTTTCTCCCGCCGCGCCACCTCGTCGGCGCGCTTGTCGAGGTTGTCTTCTTTCTGGGTCAGGCGCCGCTCGAGCGTCTCGAGCTCGGCGCGGCGGGTGCGCGAGACCTTCTCGAACTCGCTGCGCGCCTGCAAGAGCTTCTCGCGCGCCGCCACCTCGGCCTCGCGCAGGACCGTCTCGCTCTGGCGCTCGGCGTCTTCGAGAGCCTTCGCGGCCTGGCGCTTGGCCTGGGCCTGCATGCGCTTGGCCGCCCGGCGCAGGAGCAGCCACCAGACGAGCACGAAGATCAACGCGATCAGGGCGACCGTGAAGATCGCCGTCGCGGTCAGTGTGAGTTGGTTGTTCAACGAGGCCCCTCTCAGATCATTCAGATCGTCAGATCTTCAGATCGGGCGCGCGGGCGGCGGCCCTGTCCGTGCTCGACGTTCGCGAACTTCGGCCGGAAAGGTCCGAGCCTGGAGAGGGGCCTCTCGTTCCGAGAGGTTACTTGCATCCCCCGCGCGGCCGTGAGGGCCGGCGCTTAGAACCTGAAACGCACCAGGTGGGTGTCCGCTCCACGAGCCGTTAGCGTCCTCGTCACCCTCGTCGGGTCAAGGCTGGCACGGGCCACGCGGGTAAAAGACTCCCTCGAAATGGATGTTGGTTCTACAATCGGGTAACCCAGCACGAACCGCGCAGGGGATGCAAATGCTGTTGCCATATGTCTGTCGGCTGCCGCCGGCGGGGGCTCAGGCGTGGAGGGCCTGGTTGAGCTCGTCGGCAAGCTTCGCCACCTTCTCCTTGATCTCGACCCTTTCCCCTTCCTGCCGCTTCTCCATTCGGAACAGTTCATCAGCCAGGTTGAGCGCCGCCAGGATCGCGATTCGCGCCGTATCGGACGTGTTCACGTGCTGGGCCACTTCGCGCATCTTGCGATCGACGAGGTCGGCCAGCCCCTGAAGGTACCCGCGATCTTCGCTGCCGCGCACATTGTAGACCGCGCCGAAGATCTCAACCTCGGTGGTGTTCTTCGGCATGGTTTCAGCGTTCGCGACGATGCGGCCTAACCAGGCAACAAGTTCCGTGGTGCCAGCGGTTTGGCCGGAAACAGACTATAGCACACGGGCGGGCTCCAAGGCCCTCGGTTTCGGGGGGGGCGAGAGGAGCGAGGAGGGGATCGAGGGTCCCGGCTACTTGGCGGGCCGCGCCGTCTGCAGGGCCTCGCTCACTGCACCAGTTACTTTGAGGCGGCGAGGGAGGTATGCGAGGGCTGGATCGCAGTGAGTGAGGCCCTGCAGACGGCGCTACCGGCGGGCGGGGACCTCCACCTGCCTAGAAATACGGCCCCCCGTAGGGTCCCCGCCCGCCAACCGAATGGCAACGCTGGCCGGGGCGGCGAACCGCGCAGGCGGCTCGGCTGGGGCATAATGCGGGGTTGTCCGGGTACTCGCTCATTCGGCCGCTGCTTTTCCGCCTCGATCCCGAGGTGAGCCACGGGCTTGGGATGGGTGCGCTGCGGGCCGCCCAGACGGTGCCGGGAGTGGGGCGGTGGCTGACGGGGCGCCATCAGGTGGCGGCGGAGGCGCTGCGCCAGACGCTGTTCGGCCGCGAGGTCGCCAATCCGGTTGGGCTAGCGGCGGGCTTCGACAAGGACGCGGTGGCGGTGCGCGCGCTGCCCGCCCTGGGCGTGGGCTTCGCCGAGGTCGGCACCGTGACGCCGCGGCCGCAGGCCGGCAATCCGCGGCCGCGGCTGTTCCGCTACCCCGGCCAGCGCAGCCTGCAGAACGCCCTCGGCTTCAACAACGGCGGCATGGAGGCGATGCGGCGGCGGCTGCTGGCAGCGCGGCCCTACCCGCTGCCGATCGGCATCAACCTGGGCAAGAACCGCGACACCCCGGCGGAAGCGGCACTGGCCGACTACGAGCTGTTGATCCGCGCCCTGGGCGAGCTCGCCGATTACCTGGTCGTCAACCTCTCCTCCCCCAACACGCCCGGCCTGCGGGACCTGCAGAACGAAGGCTTCGTGCGCGCGCTGCTGGCGATGGCCGCCGAGGCGACCTCCAGGCCAGTCCTGGTCAAGATCTCGCCCGACCTCGAACCCGAGCGGGCTGCAGAGCTGGCCGCGGCCGCCGTGGAGGCGGGGGCGGCCGGCATCGTGGCGACCAACACGACGACCGATCGAGCGCTGCTGCCGGGAGCGCGCGAGGGCGGCGGGATCTCTGGTCGGGCGCTGCGGGAGAAGAGCCGGCGCACGCTGGCCGCCGTCGGCCGGCGCCTAGCCGGACGGGCGGTGCTGATCAGCGCCGGCGGCATCGACTCGGGCGAGGAGGCCTACCGGCGCATCCGCGCCGGCGCCTCCCTGGTCGAGGTCTACACCGCGCTGGTCTATGAAGGCCCCGCGCTCGCCCGCCGGATCAACCGCGATCTGCTGCGCCTGCTGGAGCGCGACGGCTTCTCGAGGATCGCCGACGCCGTGGGCGCCGATCTGCGCAACTGAGGCGGTCACCCTCGCCAGGCAAACCGGCGGGTCAGCTCGGCCGCCAGCGACTGCTGGCGCTCGTTGATCTCGTCGTGGGTCAGCGAGCGGTCGCGGGCGTTGTAGAAGAACGAGATCGTGGTGTTGGCGGCACCGGCGGGGACTTCCGGGCCGCGGTAGCGGACCTTGAGCGCGTAAGACTCGAGGTCTGGCGGCCACAGCTCCGCGATGGCGGCCTCGATCTCGCTCCAGGCGACCTCGACGGCGTGGGTCAGAGTGAAATCGGCGCTCACGCCTGGGAAGCGGGAAGGTGCCGCAACGGCCAGGTTGGCGTCGCCGCCGGTGAGCGCCGCGAGAGCGAGCTCGCAGACGTAGAGCGGATAGCCCTGCTCGGCTTCGAGCCGCCCCAGGATGCCGACCACATCGCCGGCGCGGTCGACGAGCTCGGCGGCATTGCCCGGCAGGAGACCCGGGAGGTCCGCCGGACGCGCCTTGAGCCGCACGCCGAGCGCCGCGGCCAGACCCTCGACGGTGCCTTTGAGGTCGAAGAAGTCGAGCTCCAGCTCGCGATCCCAGGGCAGGCCGACGCCGCCGCCCGCGGCCAAGGCGACGTGCTCCGGCTCCTCCGGCAGGACGACGGTGCCGTCGCCGGCGGTCTTGCCGCCGGCGCCGGCGGCGGGGGCGGCCGGGACGCGCTCGAAGAAGACCGCCGCGATCTCGAACAGGCGCACCGCCGCGGCCCCGCGCCGCTGGTTGAAGCGAGCGCTCTCGATCAGGTTGCCGAGCAGCGAACGCCGCAGCACCGCCTGGCGCTCCGACAGGGGATTGAGGATCGCGACCGGCCGCGCGCCCGGGCGCAAGCAGGGAAGGGAAGAGCCGCTTTCGGAGCCCTCGAAGGCGGGGTTGATCGCCTCGGCGAAGCCGGCTCCGGCCAGGGTGCGCCGGATGCGGTCGCGCACCAGCTGGATCTCGGTCCGCGGGCCGTCCGAGCCCGCCAGGGCGGGGAGCGTTGCGGCGATCCGGTCGAGACCGAAGATCCGCAGAACCTCCTCGTAGAGGTCGGCAGGGTAGACCTCGCCGTTCGGCCGCGGCTCGAAGTCGTAGTAGCGCCACGAAGGGACCGTCACCTCCCACACAACAGGTGCAGTGTCCCCATCCGGAGCGCCAGATCGACCACCCGCTTGCGGAGCCGAGAAAGCAGGAGCGCTGGCCGGCTCGCCCAATCGATCGACGGCATTCGAGGGAGCGCCTGGTCGGCTGGAGCGCCGATGCGGAGAAAAGCCGAGCCCGCTGAGCCATCTCTCGGCGTCAGCGGCGGCCACCTCGGCGCCGGCGAAAGCGTTGAGCCGCGGCAGCTCGAGGCGGCCGCGGCGCTGCGGGATGAGGGCGCCGCGGCGGTCGATCGCTTGCTCGGCGGCCCTGCCACCCGCCAGCTCGGCGATGAGCGCCGCGGCGCGGTTGGCCGCGATGAGGCAGGCCCCCGGATCGGCGCCGCGCTCGAAGCGGTGGCTGGCATCGGTGCTCAGGCCCAGCCGCCGCGCCGTGTGGCGCACCCGGCGGCGGTCGAAGTGCGCGCTCTCGAGCAGCAGCCGGGTGGTCGCCGCGGTTACCTCGGTCGCTTCGCCGCCGAGAATGCCGGCCAGCGCGACCGGCCGCTCGGCGTCGGCGATCACCAGCGTCTCCGCATCGAGCTCGCGGTCTACCCCGTCGAGGGTGCGCAGGCGCTCGCCGGCGCGCGCCCGCCGCACGACCAGCCGCTGGCCGGCGAGCCGATCGAGATCGAAGGCGTGCATCGGCTGGCCCATGTCCCAGAGCACGAAGTTGGTCACGTCGACGACGTTGTTGATCGGGCGGACGCCGATCGTCAGGAGCCGCCGCCGCAGCCAGCCCGGGCTGGGGCCGATCGCCACTCCTTCGACCACCCGCGCCACGTAGCGCGGACAGCCGAGAGGGTCCTCGATCTCGACCCGCGCGGCCAGGGCCGGGGGCGCCCCGGCGGGTGCCTCGGCGGCTTCGGACCCCGCGGGCCGCTCGGACTCGACGATGGGCTGCAGCGGCCGGTCGAAGAGAACGGCGATCTCGCGCGCCACGCCCAAATGGCACATGCAGTCGGGGCGGTTGGAGGTGACGTCGATGTCGAGGACGATGTCAGGAGAAGGCGGCGAAGTGGCCGGCGGAGCAGCGGGCGGCTTGGTCCACGGATCGTCGGGTGCCGCGGCGGCGGCGGCGGCGCCGGGCTCCTCCTCCGCCGGCTCCGCCGCCGACCAGCCGTCGACCGCGAGGCCGGCGAAGGTGAGGCGGTGCGCCAGCTCGCCGGTGTCCGCCGGCAGCTCGACGTGGCGGGCCAGCCAGTCGCGAGAGAAGAGCATCAGCCCCGGACCTGGCGCAGCAGACGCTCGTCGTTCTCGAAGAGGACGCGGATGTTGGGGATGTCGTAGCGGATCATCGCCACTCGATCTGCCCCCATGCCGAATGCGAAGCCGCTGTAGACGTCGGAGTCGATGCCGCATTCCTCGAGCACCCGGGGGTCGACCATGCCGCAGCCGAGGATCTCCATCCAGCCGGTGGCCGAGCAGACTTCGCAACCCGCGCCGCGGCAGAAAACGCAGGTGACGTCCACCTCGGCCGACGGCTCGGTGAAGGGAAAGAAGCTGGGCCGCAGCCGGATGCGGGTCTCGGGCGTGAAGAGACGCTTCAAGAAGGCCTCCAGCGTCCCCTTGAGATCGCCGACCGTGATCCCCTCGGCCACCACCAGCGCCTCGACCTGATGGAACATCGGCGAGTGCCGCAGGTCGTTGTCCTTGCGATAGACCCGCCCCGGGCAGATGACGCGGATCGGCGGCCGGCGCGCCAGCATGGTGCGGATCTGCACCGGCGAGGTGTGGCTGCGCAGCAGCCGCCCTCCCCCGACGAAGAAGGTGTCCTGGGCGTCGCGCGCCGGATGCTCGGGCGGGTAGTTGAGGGCGCCGAAGTTATGGTAGTCGTCCTCGACTTCGGGCCCCTCGGCGACGCTGAAGCCGAGCTCGGCGAAGATCTGCTCCATGTCGCGGGTCACCAGGCTGACCGGGTGGAGGCTGCCGGCAACCATCTTCCGCCCGGGCAGGGTGACGTCCACCGCCGAGCTCTGCAGGGCCGTCCGCCTTTCGGCCGCGGCCAGCTCCTGGTCGAGCTCGGCGAGGCGTTCCTCGACCCTCGCCTTGAGCCGGTTGACCGCCTCGCCATGGGAGCGCCTGAGCTCCGGCGCGACGCTGCGGATCCCCTCCAGCAGCCCGCGCACGATCCCCTGCTTGCGGCCCGTCCACTGCAGGCGCAGCAGCTCCCACTCCTGTCGGCTCTCCACCCGGGCGGCCTCGCGCTCGAAGCGCTCGGCAAGCCGTTCGATGTCGGCCGGCGCCTTCGCGAGCTCCGCCGGCTCCGGCTCAGGCCGGGCCATGGGCTAAGCCTCGGAGAGGGCTGCGGCGGGAGCGTCCACGCCCGTCCGGCCGCCAAGCGCGCGGAGCGCCGCTTCGGCCAGGACGGCGAATGCCTGGATGTCGTGGACCGCGAGGTCGGCCAGCACCTTGCGATCGAGCTCGGAGCCGGCCGCCTTGAGCCCGGCGATCAGCCGGCTGTAGGAGAGGCCATGCAGGCGCGCCGCGGCGTTGATGCGCACGATCCACAGGCTGCGCAGCTGGCGCTTCTTCTGCCGGCGGTCGCGGTAGGCGTAGTTGAGGGCCTTGTCCACCGCCAGCTTGGCGATGCGGTGGCTCTTCGAGTGGGTGCCGTAGTAGCCCTTGGCGAGGCCCAGGATCTTCTTGCGGCGCTCGGTGCGCTTGTTGCCGCGCTTGACACGTGCCATCTTCGAACCTCGTTTCTGCGCTCCCGCTAGGGGAGGCGTTAAGGCCCGCGCCCGGCAAACCGCCGCCGTAAGCAGGGCGGTGGCCGGGGGGGCCGCGGCCGACGGGGGGCAGGTCCTTCCCGCCGCGGCCGACGATGAATATGCGGCTGTTCAGGCGCGCCCGCCTGCGCGGGCAGCCGTTCAGGCGCGCCCGCATGTGCGGGCGCTTCGCCGCCGCTTACCGGTGCAGCATCTGCTTGATGGTGTCCGCGAAAGCCGGCGAGACCTCGACCGACTTGCGCAGGTTGCGCTTCCGCTTGGTGGTCTTCTTGGTCAGGATGTGGCTGCGCATGGCCTGGTTGCGCATTACTTTGCCACCGGCAGTGACCTTGAACCGCTTCGCGACACCCTTGTGCGTCTTCTGCTTGGGCAACTGAATCTCCCCTCGAGCGCGCGGCGAACCGGGTCGGGACCCGCGCGCCCAATCAAATCAATCGATCGCTCAACTCGGCTTCTTGACCGCACCCTGGCGTGGGGGACCGAAGATGACGTGCATCCGATTACCCGCCATCTCGGGGTGGGATTCTAGCATCCCGCGCTCTCCCACGTCTTCGGCCACCCGCTTGAGCAGCTTGTAGCCGAGGTCGGTGCGGGCCATCTCCCGGCCGCGAAACTGGACCGTCGCCTTCACCTTGTCGCCTTCGTCGAGGAACCTGACCACGTTCTTGAGCTTGAAGTCGTAGTCGTGTTCGTCGATGTTCGGCCGGAACTTGACTTCCTTGATGTGGATGACCTTCTGCTTCTTCTTCGACTCGTGCGCCTTCTTCTTCTGCTGGTAGAGGAACTTGCCGAAATCCATGATGCGGCAGACCGGCGGCTTGGCGGTCGGCGCAACCTCGACCAGGTCGAGCGCCTGCCCCTGGGCGCGCTTCAGGGCCTCCTCGACCGGCACGATCCCGGCCTGTGAGCCATCGGACTCCACCAAGCGCACCTCGCGAACCCTGATGCGCTCGTTGATCCGCGTCGTCTTGTCGATGCTCAGATCACCTCCTTGAGATCTCCGGGCCGTGCCCGGGAAGATGGTTCATCGATCTCTCGTGCTCCATTCAAAGTTCGGCGCTGCGCCGGGCCGTCAGCTCGCGGACCCGGGCGGCGAAGGACGCGACAGGCATGGCTCCCAGCTCCTCGCCGGCGCGGCGGCGCACCGCCACCGTGCCGTTCTCCTGCTCGCGCCCGCCGACCACCAGCATGTAAGGCGTCTTCTGCAGCTGCGCCTCGCGGATGCGGTAGCCGAGCTTCTCGTTGCGTGCATCGAGCTCGGCCCGGAGGCCGGCCGTGGCGAGCTCGGAGCGCACCTGGGAGGCGTAATCGGCGAACTTCTCCGAGACCGGCAACACCACCGCCTGGACGGGCGCCAGCCAGAGCGGCAAGGCGCCCGCGGTCTGCTCGACCAGGATGGCGATGAAGCGCTCGAGCGAGCCCAGCATGGCACGATGGATCATGACCGGCCGGTGCTCGGATCCGTCGGGACCGACGTAGTGGAGGTCGAAGCGCTCGGGCATCTGGTAGTCGAGCTGGACGGTGCCGAGCTGCCAGGTGCGCCCCAGGGCGTCGGAGACGTTGAAATCGATCTTGGGCCCGTAGAAAGCCCCCTCCCCGCGGTTGATCCGGTAGATGATGCCGCGCCGGTCGAGGGTAGCCTGCAAGCCGGCTTCGGCGCGCTGCCACATCTCGGCGGTGCCGATCGACTTGGCGGGCCGCGTCGAGAGCTCGATGCCCACCTGCTCGAAGCCGAACGTCGCATAGATCTCGAGGATCATGACGACCGCGGCCACCACCTCGGATTCGATCTGCTCCTCGGTGCAGAAGATATGGGCATCGTCCTGCGCGAAGGAGCGGACCCGGAAAAGGCCGGCCGTCACGCCGCTGCGCTCGTAGCGGTGCAGGCGGCCGAAATCGGCATAGCGGATCGGCAGATCGCGGTACGAGCGCAGCCGGGTCGCGAAGATCAGGCAGTGGGTCGGGCAGTTCATCGGCTTGACCGCGAACTGCTTCTCGTCCACGTCGGTAAAGAACATCGCGTCGCGGTAGTTGGCGTAGTGGCCCGAGGTGTGCCACAGCTCGACGTCGAGGATCTGCGGCGTGATCACTTCGCCGTAGCCGTAGCGGCCCTGGACCTCCCGCACGTAGTCGATCAGGGCGTTATAGACGACCGCCCCGTTGGGATGGAAGAACGGCGAGGCCGGCGCGAGCGGGTTGAAGCTCCACAGGTCGAGCTCCTGTCCCAGCCGCCGGTGGTCGCGGGCCCGCGCCTGCTCGAGTTGCTCGAGATAGCGGGCGAGATCTTCGGGCGTCGCGAAGGCGGTGCCGTAGATCCTTTGCAGCCGCTCGTTCGCCTCGTCGCCCCGCCAGAAGACGCCCGACGACTCGAGCAGCTTGAGCGCTCCGATCTGAGAGGTGCGCTGAACGTGCGGCCCGCGGCACAGGTCGGTGAAGCCGCCGTGGCGGAAGAGAGTGATGGTCTCTCCGGCCGGGATCTCGCGCAGGCGCTCGAGCTTCAGCGTCTCGCCCATGCCGGCGAGCAGCTCTTCGGCGGTCTTGCGATCGACTTCGATGCGCTCGAACTCGTTGCCTTCGGCCACGATCTCGCGCATCTTGGCCTCGATCGCCGCCAGGTCTTCGGGCGTAAAGGCGCGCGGGAAGCGGAAGTCGTACTGGTACTTCTCCGAGTGGTCCTTCCTGCCGACGTCGATCTCGGTGCCGGGCCACAGCCGCTTGACCGCGTCAGCCAGCACGTGCTCGGCGCTGTGACGCACGATCTCCCCGGCCTCGGCGCTCTGGACGGTGAAGATCCGGAACGCGCCGCCGTGGGTGAGCGGCTGGCGCAGGTCGACCTTGACGCCGTCGAGCTCCGCGCCGACCGCGTCGCGGGCCAGGCGCGGACCGATCTCGGCCGCCACCATCAGGGGAGTGGCCCCCGGTTGCACGGTGCGGACTGAGCCGTCGGGAAGGGTGAGGCGCAAAGCCTCGGTCGTTGTCTCCATCAGACAGCGATCGGGGTCGTGATGGGATTCCGAGCGCGGGAGCTTTCAGGGCCGCGGCCCGCCGCAGGACGAATCACGGGCGGAGACGGTGGTAGGCGCTAGCGGACTCGAACCGCTGACCTCTACCGTGTGAAGGTAGCGCTCTAACCAGCTGAGCTAAGCGCCTGAGCATGAGGCTAACCACGGACCTGAGCTTCCTCTGGCTTTATCTCTCGCGGAGGCACTGCGGCGAGCTGACCTGATCGAGATTCGGCGATGCTGGGCAACTAGACTCTCCGCACTTTCCAAGGTTGGGATCCACGGGGGCGCGGCGCGCGGTGGCGCGGGTCGGGGCCATCCGCGGTTCGTGGTAGGCCCGAGCGGACTTGAACCGCTGACCTCTACGATGTCAACGTAGCGCTCTAACCAGCTGAGCTACGGGCCTGCATCCGGTCCGTCTCCCTCCCCCCCTCCCGATGCCAAACCCAACCAGCGCGGAGCCCCGGGTGACGGCTGCCAAGGAACGCAGAGGCTAACAAACTGCTCTCCCGGCTGTCAATCGGCAGGCAAGTAAGGCAGGCTCTGACAGGCTGTCGGAGAACGACCTACCTGATTTGACTTGGATAAGGACCTCCGCTACCATGAGCGCTAGTTCTGGGAAGGGGGTCCCGCATGAAGCGCAAGTGCTTGACTGTGTTGGTCTTGGGAATCCTCCCGCTGCTTTGCGGCTCTGCCACGGCAGTGGCCCAGCCGCTGAGCTCGTTCGCGGTGCTGGGTGGCTCGACGGTGACCAATACCAACACGCCGACGATCGTGATTGGCAATCTGGGCGTCAGCCCGGGCAGCGCGGTCACCGGCTTTCCTCCGGGGATCGTGGTTGGAGGGTTGATCCACGCCGCCGATGCGGTGGCGGCCCAGGCTCAGACCGACCTCGTAACGGTGTACAACAACCTGGCGAACACGTCGTGCGGCACCAACTTGACCGGGCAGAATCTAGGTGGATTGACGCTCACGCCAGGCGTCTACTGCTATAGCACCTCGGCCCAGTTGACGGGAACGCTCACTCTCGACGGGCAAGGCAACCCCAATGCCGTCTTCATCTTCAAGATAGGAAGCACGCTCACGACCGCGAGCGCCTCGTCTGTCCTCCTGATCAACAGCGCATCGAGCTGCGGTTTGTTCTGGCAGATCGGCAGCTCCGCGACCCTGGGCACGGGCACCACGCTGGCGGGAAGCATCATCGCGCTCACCAGCATCACCCTGAATACCGGCGCCAGCTTGACCGGAAGAGCCTTGGCGCGCAATGGTGCCGTGACCCTGGACAACAACCACGTCACCGTCTGCAGCGACCTCCCCGGCAGCCCCGGTTTGCCGCTCTCCACTATTTCGGTTCCCACGCTCTCGGGGTGGGCGATGATCGCTCTGACGGGCCTCTTGCTCCTGTTCGCCTTGGCAGCGATGCGCAAGAGAGCGACCTAGTCTCCTCTTGATCGCCGACGCCTGCACGCGCTTCGTCGGCCGGCATCGGGCTCGGCCCGCCTGGACGCGAGGTCCGGCGTGGTTGCGGTATACTTGAGCCTTCTGGCCGGATACCGCTACAGCCGAGCGTCGCCCGCGGACCGCGGCCTGCGGTGTCTGCCTGGCCCTATGCGACCCCTGGCTGGTGACGGCTTCTCGCCATGCGCTCGCTGACCCGGAACACCATCGGTCTCTGCCTGATCTATGTCATCCTGGTGGGCGGCTTCGCGTTCTGGCAACGCGAAGAGATCGCCACCGCCCGGCAGGCCGCCGCGGCCGACATCGCACACTCGCCCGCCCATCTCGACCGCGCCATGCGCCGCCTCGGAATGGGGGCTCTCGCTGGCCTGGCGCTGGTCGGCGGCGTCGGCCTCGCGCTCTACGTGCTGCTGGTGCGCCGCAGCCGCGAGGTCGCTGACCTGCTCGAGGCAGCTCTGGCCGGCCGGAAGCTGCCGGTTCCCCAAGTCAGAGACGAGTTCGCCGTCGCGTTCGCGGCCGCCGGCCGCGTGGGGGAGGAGCTGCACCTCGAGCGCGAGCGGGGCGCGCAGGCGCGACAGCGCCTCAACACGCTGTCGCTGCTCATGGACGTGGGCGTGCTGCTGGTCGAGGCCTCGCGCCACCTGGACTTCGTCAACCCGCGGGCCAGCGAGCTATTGGGCTGCGCGGATCGGGCAGAGGTGGAGCGGCGCTGGCCCGAGATACGGCAGCTCCTCGAACCCGCGCTGGGGCCGATGGAGCAACGCGCGGCACGGTTCGACCTGGACGTGCCGGGTGCGCACGGGCCGCGAGCCCTACGCTGCCTGGTGTACCCTCTGGCGGAGGAAGAAAACCAGGTTTTCCTCTTCCTGCTGCGCGACCGGGTGATGCTCGACGCGCTCGAGACCGACCTGCTGCTCGCCAGCCAGCTGCGCGCCCTCACCCGCGTCTACGGCGCCATCACCCACGACCTCAAGGCACCGCTCAACGCGATGGTGCTGAACCTCGACCTGCTGCAGAGTGCCCTCCGGCGCGGCGAAGGTGCGCGCGAGGCCGCGGAGAGCGAGCGGTATCTCGGCGTGCTGCGCGAGGAGCTCGAGCGCCTCGACCGCTCGCTGCTTGCCCTGCTCGCCGATACCACGCCCGCCAGCCGTAGGCGCGAGGAGTTCGACGTGCGCGCCATGGTGGAGGAGATCGAGCGGCTGTTGCTGCCGCAGGCGCGCCTGCAGCACGTCGCTCTCGAGGCCCGCCTGCCGGGGACGGCGGTGCGCATCGCCGGCCAGCGCGACCGCCTGAAACAGGCCATCCTCAACGTTGCCATCAACGCCCTCGAGGCGATGTCCGACGGCGGCGCGCTCGAGCTGCGCCTGGAGACCCTTCCCGACCAGGCCGACGTGCTGATCACCGACAGCGGGCCCGGCATCCCGGAGGCGGTGCGCCCGCGCATCTTCGACATGCATTTCACGACCAAGTCCAGCGGCACCGGCATCGGCCTCTACGTGGCGCGCTCGATCGTCGAGGCGCACGGCGGCGAGATCATCGTCGAGAGCGCGCCGGGCCGGGGCAGCGAGTTCCGGCTGCGCCTGCCGCTGCTGGGCATCGAGGGCTGACCGCCGTGCTTCACGCCCTGGTGGTGGACGACGAAGAGAGCTCCCGGCGCGCGCTCGCGGCGCTGGTGGCCGAGCAAGGCTTCGCCGCGCAGACCGCCGGCAGCTTGCGCGAAGCACGCGGCCGGCTGCTCGCCGAGCCTCCAGACGTGGTACTGCTGGACCTGACCCTCCCCGACGGCACCGGCTTCGACCTCATCCAGGACCTCCGGGAGCAGATCGACCACGCGGAAGTCGTGGTGATCACCGGCCACGCCAGCGTGGGCACCGCCGTCGAGGCGCTGCGCCGCGGCGCCTGCGACTACCTGACCAAGCCGGTGGACGCGGCGCGGCTCAGGACCATGCTCACCAACCTCGCGCGTACCCGCGACCTGCGGCCCAAGATCAGCGAGCTGCGCGGCCAAGTGCGCCAGCTCGGCCGCTTCGGGCTGCTGGTGGGTGCTTCGCCGGCGATGCAGCAGGTCTACGACCTGGTGGGCAGGGTGGCGCCTTCGAGCGCGAGCGTGCTCATCACCGGCGAGAGCGGTACCGGCAAGGAGCTGGTAGCGCAGACCGTCCACAGGCTCAGCCGGCGGGAGGGCAAGCCTTACCTGGTGGTCAACTGCGCCGCGGTCTCGCCGAGCCTGATCGACAGCGATCTTTTCGGCCACGAGCGCGGCAGCTTCACCGGCGCCGAGCGCGTCCACCACGGCTACTTCGAGCGTGCGGACGGCGGCACGCTGTTCCTCGACGAGGTCAGCGAGATGCCGCCCGAGCTGCAAGCCAAGCTGCTGCGCGTCCTGGAAGCGGGCGCCGTGGCGCGAGTGGGCGGCGAAAAGATGGTCAAGGTCGACGTGCGGATCATCGCCGCCTCGAACCGCGATCTCGACGCCGCGGTCGCGGAAGGCAAGTTCCGCAGGGACCTGCTCTACCGGCTGAAGGTCTTCCCGATCCACCTGCCGCCGCTGCGCGCCCGCGTCGAAGACATCGCGGCGCTGGCCGGGAACTTCCTCGACGAGCTCAACCAGCAGGAGGGCACGCGTAAGACCCTGGCGGCGGCGACGGCGGCCATCCTGCAGCGATGCGCCTGGCCGGGAAACGTCCGCGAGCTCAAGAACGTGGTCCACCGCGCTTTCATCCTGGCCGGGGACGAGATCGGTCCATCCTGCCTGGCGCCCGAGCTGCACGGCCAGGCGCCGGCGGACGGCGAGCGGCCCCCGGACACTCTCGGCACCCTCGCCGAAGCCGAGCGCCGACTGATCCTGGCCACCGTCGAGCACTTCGGGGGCGACAAGCGCAAGGCCGCGGGGGCGCTGGGCGTGAGCCTTCGAACGCTGTACAACCGCCTCCACGAGTACGGATACGGATAGACGGCGCGGACGGGCAGCCCGTCCCTTGAGCAACCGTCGGAACTCCTGCGCTTTGATTTTGAGCTGACGGCCTACCCGCGGCCTACCCGCGCTTTTGCCCGAGTCGTCTTCACCGGCGGTAGGGCGCAGCTCCTCGCCCCGCTCGACCGCCGGTCGTGCTCAGCGCCGTGACCAGGCGGGGCGCGGCATTCCGCGGCGGACTGCGTGGTAGGCGACGAGCAGGGCGACCGCGCCGACGACGGCGACGAAGAAACTGTACGGATTCAGCCCGGTGACGCCCGATCTCCCGAAGAAGCCGAAGAGCCAGCCTCCGATGACTGCGCCGATGACGCCAAGGGCGATGTCCAGGAAGAAGCCCTCGCCCGTCTTGTTGACGATCTTGCTGGCGACGAAGCCTGATATCAAGCCAAGGACTATCCAAGCCAGTAACGACATGACGACCTCTCTTTCTCTCGAGAACTCGCATCATCTTCCCGATGCTCTCGATGTTCTCCCGTTAGCAGTTCCTATGCCATCGTCTTTGCACGGGTTGGCCGTCCGGTGGGCGGCCCCCGACGCAAAATCTGCACGGCCGCGGCGCAAGCGGGTCCGGGCAGCAACGTGCGCCACCGTCTGATGCGCGCGTGATGACACCTGGCATGCGCCCTGCAGACGTATGAGGTGTCGTGACGTGAAGAAAAGCGCAATTCCGGGTGCTCGACTCGGCCGCTGCAAAAGGCCTGGATCCCCCGAAGACCGAGCGGGCACCCGTTTTATCTCTCCTGGTCTGCCATACGACCGGTATCAAGATCCTTGTACCTGGGCGCGCGCGATCTGGCGGCGCGCCATCATCACCGCCAGCTGACCTGTTCGGCTGCGCAACGATGCGAAGGCGAGCGACATGAGCTTCGCCGAGCGTCCGCACCATCGGCTCCAGGCCAACTCTTGACCAGTGGCACGGTTCGTGAACCATCCGAAACGCGGAAGGTTTCCCGATGACGAACCGTTTGCTCCGTGGCCTCCTCTTGATGATGCCGATCCTGTGCGTGGCCGGGCGCCAGGGCGAGGGCCAGGAGCTTCCCGCGTTCGACCACCAGCTGGAGCTCTTCACCCGGCTCGCGATAGAAGGCAAGGTGGCTGAGGCCGAGGCTTTTCTGCGCCAGCCCGCCTTCCTCAGCGCCGCCGACCGGGAGGGTCATACCGCCCTTTTCGCGGCTGCGGTCGCCGGCAACCTGCACGTCCTCGACCTGGTCCTGGCGCTGTCCCCGCAGCTCGACCTCTGCGACGTCCGCGGTGCGACCGCGCTGTTTTACTCGGCTGCGGGCCGCACCGAGGTCGTCAGGCGCCTCATTCAGCGCGGCGCCAACATCAACTTGCAGGACCAGACCGGAAAGAGCCCGCTCATGGTCGCGGTGCTGATGAATCATCCCGGCACAGTCGGCCTCCTTCTCGCCTCCGGCGCCGACGTCAACCACCGCGACCACGTCGGCGCCACGGCACTGTTCTACGCGGCGGAAGCGGGCCTCTTCGTGATAGCGGAGCAGCTGGTCAAGGGCGGCGCCGACTCTCAGCTGGGCGACAACAGCGGCCTCACTCCGCGGCAGGTCGCCGAGGCCAAGCCCTTTCCGAAGATCGTGGACCTTTTCCTGCGCTACTGATCGGGCCGCCTTCTGGCCTTTCGATTCTTGACGGCGTTACCTGTGCCGCCCCTCATGCAGGATCTGCACTAGATAGAAGTACAAGCCGCGCGGTCGGCGAGCCCCACGCGTGTCCCCGCGACGCTTCTGCGCCATCAGCGGGCGACTCAGGGTGCGCCCGCGCTTTACAGGCCGAGGGCAGGCTGCGCTAGCGAGACGCCGGGAAAGATGCGCCTTGCCAGGGTGCTTGATGAAATGGTGGCATGCGCCCTGCACCGGCACAGGGTGGAGTGAAGCGCACCAGGTCGAGCTCAGGGCGCAGCAAAGACCTCCCCCCACGACACCCCTAATCCCGCCTTCCGCAGGAGGGCAGCAGCAAGGAGCAGCACCATGAACAACATGCTGATGTTTGCAGCACTTCGTCCCAATCGAAATCTGAACGATCGCGAGAGCCTGGACTGGGCGCCGCATCTTCTGACCGGCTCGAGCCGACGGGAAGTGCTATGCGCGCATGAGTACCACGGCGCGGACTTGCCGCTGGGCACACCAGAGCTCGAGTTTGACCAGCACCGGCGCCAGACCACGCGGATGGTCAGAGGGTAGGGGCCACAATGGCAATAAAGAAATGGCAATAAAATGATCATCAACCGTGCACCACGCACATGACACTCCAGCGGTTTCAGAACACCAGTGCGTTCGCAGGAGTCGCTAGCGGTCATCCTGGCTTCCGCAGGAGGGCAGCCGCCGCCTTCGCTCGTTGGCGCGCTCACCTCTCCCGGCTGTCACCGGTGCGCTGGCTGGTGCTCGGCGGCGTGATCTCGGCCACCCTGGCCGGTCTGGGCTTCGCCAATGCCTGCGCAGGTCTCTGGCGTCTTGCCGCGCAGTTCCCCGAGGCCCCCTTTCTGCAGACCTCCCGGCTCTACGGCCAACCCGTGGAGCTGGCGACCGGCGAGGCGGCAAGCACGGCCGAGCTGGTGGCAGAGCTGGCGCGGGAGGGCTACGTGCCCCTCTCCGAAGTCGCCTACGACCTCGAATCCGGCAAGATGCCGCTCCGGCGTGGCACCTGGCGGCAGGAGGGTGACTCCCTGACCGTCCAGCTGCGCAGTTTCCCGACCGTGAGGGGAGCGGCCGGCGGTCGGCGGCTGGCAGTTCAAGTGCTAGACGGACGGATCGCCCGCCTCACTCTCGGCGGCCGGCTGGTCACGAGCGCCACCATGGAGCCACCGCTGCTCGCCTCGTTCTACGGGCCCGACGTCGCGGAGCGCCGTCCGGTCAGCGTCGCCGAGTTGCCGCGGCAGGTCGTCCAGGCCGTGCTGGCGGCCGAGGACGACGGCTTCTTCACCCACTCCGGGGTGTCGCCGAGAGGCATTGCCCGCGCCCTCTGGGTCGACCTGCGCGACCGCGGCTTCCACCAGGGCGGGAGCACCATCACCCAGCAGCTCGTCAAAAACCTCTACTGCTCCCGCCGGCGCACGCTGCTGCGCAAGGTCAAAGAGGCGCTGCTCGCGATGATCATCGAACGGCGCTACGACAAGAACCGGATTCTCGAGGCGTATCTCAATTCGATCTACTGGGGCAAGAGCGGTGCCGCCAGCCTCATCGGCATGGGCGCAGCCGCCCGAGCCTACTTCGGCAAAGATCCCGCCGAGCTCACCCTCGACGAGGCGGCGGCGCTCGCCGCGATGATCCGCGCTCCCGGCGCCTACGCCCCCGCCGAGCACCCAAGAGCCTTGCTCGAGCGCCGCAACCGGGTGCTGCAACGCCTGGCCGACCTGGGCTGGGTGAGCCGGGGCCGCGTGCGCCGGGCGCAGGCCGAGCCGCTGCACAGCGCCCGGGGGCCGGCCGGGCCGCGGCCCTACGCCCCTTACTTTGCCGAGGTCGCCGCGCAGGAGGCGCGGGCGCGCTTCGGTCTCGGCAACCTCGCCGACGGCGGCTACCTGCTGTTCTCGACCCTCGACCTGCGCCAGCAGCTGGCGGCGGAGGCGGCGGTGGCATCAGGGCTCGCGGCGATCGAGCGGGCGCGGCATCGGGGGCGCCACGACCAGCCGCTCGAGGCCGCGCTGATCTCGCTCGACCCGCGGGACGGAGCGATCCTCGCCTACGTCGGCGGCCGGGACTACCGGCGCAGCCAGTTCGACCGCGTCTCGCAGGCCCACCGCCAGCTCGGCAGCGCCTTCAAGCCAGTCGTATATGCCGCCGCCTTCGAAGCCAGGCTCGCCACCCCGGCCACTCTGCTCGATGACTCGCCGATCGAGGTCCGCTCCGGCAACACCGTGTGGAGCCCGCAGAACTACGATCGTCAGTATCGCGGCTGGATCACGGCGCGTGCCGCTCTCGAGCAGAGCATCAACGTGCCGGCGGTGCGCATGGCCGCCGCCACGGGCCTCGGCCGGATCGCCGCGCTGGCGCACGAGATGGGCCTCGGCAAGCGGCCGCAGTGCCTTCCCGCGCTGGCCCTCGGAGCCCTCGAGGTCAGCCCGCGCGAGGTGGGTCAGGTCTACTCGACTCTGGCCACTCTGGGATTGAGGTTCGCCTCGCACGCCCTCGCCGCAGTCCGCGACCGCGCCGGCGAGGTGGTGAGCGGAGAGGAGCTTCCCGGCCTGCGCCGGGTGCTCACCCAGGAGAGCGCCTACATGGTGACTTCGATGCTGCAGGGGGCTCTCGACCACGGCACCGGGAGCGGCGCCCGCAGGCGAGGCGTTCGCGGTGCGCTGGCGGGCAAGACGGGGACCACCAGCGACCGCCGGGACAGCTGGTTTGCCGGCTACTCGCCGGAGAGCGTCACCATCGTCTGGGTGGGCTACGACGACGACGCGCACACCGATCTGTCGGGCGCCAGCGCGGCGGTGCCGCTGTGGAGCCGCTTCACGGTCGCGGTGGCGCCGCGCGGAGGCTACTCCGACTTCGTTCCGCCGTCGGGGATGCTGGAGGTCACGATCGATCCCACCAACGGCCTGCTGGCGGGCCAGGGCTGCCCTACACGAGTGCGCGAGCGCCTCCCCGAAGGGCAGGCTCCCACCACGGAATGCCGGCGGCACGAGGCCGACGGCGAGCTCATGGCCGCCGGCGGCCCAGGCCAGCAGCCGGCCGCGGAGCCTGAGTTGCAAGCGATCTCGTCCTACGCGATCAGTGCGGGAGGAGGGGCCTGGCTGGCGCAAGACCTGCCAGGACGCGGGCCGCTCCTGGCGCCGCGGCCCCCGCCGGCGGGGTCATCGGCGAATCCCTCGGGCGCGACCTTGATCCGCCCAGGCGTGGACCACCAGGAAGCCGGAGGGCTGCCCGGCGGCCCGCCGCCGCCGCGTTGACCAAGATCGCCTGCGGCCGTCATGTGTGTGCACGAGAACGGTACCTTCGTCATGGAGAGGCGGCCTGGCTCAGGCCTTGCACATTGGGGGATTGAAGGGCTTGAAGCTCGTCATCACGCGGGCAGGGCCGCAAAGGAGAGACACATGGGAATTGGCAAAGACGGTGCGAAGAACCAGGGCAAGGGCATCGCGAACGAGGTCAAGGGCAAGGTGAACGAGGTGATCGGCGCGGCGACAGGCGACCGCGGCCGAGAGCTCAAGGGCACGGTTCAGAAGCACGTGGGACGGACGCAGCAGAAAATTGGACGCGCCGAAGAGAAGCTGGCGAGGTAGAGGGCCGGCATCCAACAGGAATCTCCGCCGGAGAAGTCCTGTGAGGCACTACTCTAAAAGGAAGAGGAGATAGACCATGGAGCTAATTCTGATCATACTCGTCATCGTACTCTTGTTTGGTGGTGGTGGCTGGGGCTATAGAAGGTGGAGACGTTGACCCTCTCCTAAAGACCAGATCTAGAGCTTCACCTGCATTCCCATCTCGATGACTCTGGCGGGAGGGATTCCCAGGAAGTCGGTGGGGTGGAGGGCGTTGCGCCCCAGGTAGGAGAAGAGGCGCTCCCGCCACATCGACATCTGGTGGTTGCGGCTCGGCACCAGCGAGTCGCGGGCCACGAAGAACGTGGTCTCGTCCGAATCGAGGTCGAGCCCCTTGGCTCTTGCCTGCTCGATGACGTCTTGCACGCCGGGGCTCTGCATGAAGCCGTAGCGGGCGATGACGCAGTAGAACCCTGCGCCCAGCGGCCGCACCTCGACCCGTTCTGCCGCCGGCACCTTCGGGACCTCCTCGGTCTCGACCATCAGCGAGACGACCCGCTCGTGCAGCACCCGGTTGTGCTCGAGGTTGTGGAGCAGGGCCCGCGGGGTGCCCTGGGGACTGCGCGAGAGGAAGACCGCGGTGCCGGCCACCCGCAGCGGCTGGCCGGGCCGCAGCTGGGCGACGAACTCCTCGAGCGGCTGCGCCTCCCGCGCCAGGCGATCCGCGAGCACGGTACGCCCGCGGTTCCAGGTCGACAGCACGAGGAACACCAGGCCTCCAACCAGCAGCGGGAACCAGCCGCCGTCCGCCACCTTCACCATGTTGGCGCCGAAGAAGGCGAGGTCGACGGTGAGGAATCCGCCGGTCACCAGCAGCGCCAGCCACCAGGGCCAGCTCCAAACGCGCCGGGCCACGGAGTAGGCAAGAACGGTGGTGATGACCATCGTCGTGCTGACGGCGATGCCATAGGCGGCGGCGAGGTTGGTGGAGGTGCGGAAGCCCAGCACCAGACCGATGGTGGCCGCCATCAACAGCCAGTTGACCCCGGGGATGTAGACCTGCCCGATCTGGCGCGCCGAGGTGTGAATGATGTTCATCAACGGCAGGTAGCCGAGCTGGACCGCCTGGCGGGTGAGCGAGAAGGCGCCTGAGATCACCGCCTGAGAGGCAATGACCGTTGCCACCGTGGCCAGCAGCACCAGCGGGTAGAGCGCCCATGGCGGCGCCAGGTGGTAGAAGGGGGAATCGTAGGCCTTGGGATCGTCGAGCAGCTGGCCTCCCTGCCCGAAGTAGTTGAGGACCAGGGAAGGGCCGACCAGGCTGAACCAGTCGATCTGGATCGGCAGCTCGCCGAAGTGCCCCATGTCCGCGTACAGCGCCTCGCCGCCGGTCGCCACCAGGAAAACACCACCCAGGGCAAGGAAGCCGTGGAAGCCGTTGCGGCCGAGGAAATGGAGGGCGATCATGGGGTTGAGCGCCGCGAACACGGCTGGATGGCGGGCGATGCCGCCGATCCCGAGCAGCCCGATGGTGACGAACCAGACCACCATGATCGGCCCGAAGACGCTGCCGATGCCGCCGGTGCCGCGGCGCTGAAAGAGGAAGAGGCCGATCAGGATGGCGACGGTCATGGGCACCACGTAGGGGGTGAAGACGCTGGTCGCGACGTTGAGGCCTTCCACCGCGGAAAGCACGGAGATCGCGGGCGTGATCACGCCGTCGCCGTAGAGCAGGGCGGCGCCGAAAAGGCCGAGGCCGACGAAGAGCGCGACCTGCCGCCTGCCGCCGATCTTGGCGCGCACCAGGGCCATCAGGGCGAGGATGCCACCCTCGCCGCGGTTGTCGGCGCGCAGCACATAGACGTGGTACTTGAGAGTGACGATGACGATGAGCGCCCAGAAGATGAGCGACAGCACTCCCAGGATGTTGTCGCTGGTGACCGGGACGCCGTGGGAGGCGTGGAAGCACTCGTGCATCGAATAGAGCGGGCTGGTGCCGATGTCGCCGTAGACGATCCCGAGGGCGCTGAGCGACAGGCCGGCAAGCTGCCGCCCGTGGGAACGGCCAGGGTGACCATCAGGGGCGGTCGTGCGCTCGGTCAAGGGCTCGGCGGCTCCGCGAGTCAGGGCGCGAAGATGACCGGCGTGCCTTTTCTGACCAGGCCGGCCACGGTCAGAACATCCCAGTTGGTCAGGCGCACGCAACCGTGGGAGAACGAGGTGCCAATCTTCGACGGCTGCGGCGTACCGTGGATGCCGTAGTGCTCTTTCGAGAGGTCGATCCAGACCCGGCCGACCGGATTCTTGGGACCGGGCGGGAGCGTGGCCTTGGCGCGCCCGGGGTCGGCATTCCAGAACAGCTCGGGGTCGTAATGGAACACCGGGTCGCGGACGATGCTGCGCACCCTCCAGGTGCCGAGCGGCAGCGGGTCGTGCTCGCTGCCCGCCGAGACCGGCGCGAAGAACAGGAGACGGCCGCCGTCCTCCACGGTCAGCTCGTGCCTCGACTTGGAGACCACGATCTGCACCGGGGCGGTCCCCGCCCGGGAGCGGATTGCACCCTCGGCGACCTTGCGCACGTTGGGCACCCGGATCGCTTCTCCGGCCGCGAAGCGCGCACCCGGGTTGAGCTCATGGAGCAACTTCTCGGAGCAGTGGAACCGCTCGCCGAGCATCTCGAGCAAAGAGCCATAGCCGAGCGCCGGCAGCGTGGCCTTTTCTTCGACGTCGTCCGGGATCTTGTAGAAGGGCCCTTGCTCGTCCTCCAGGCTGATGGTGTATAGCGCAACGACCTGATCGCCGCTCGCCGCCAGAAGGCTGTGCCAGGTCGCAAGGTCGACGTGCCCCGAGACCGGGAGGCCCTGCGCCTTCTGGAAGGCGGCCACCGCCTTGCGCGAGTTGCCGCCCCAGCTGCCATCGATCATCCCAGGCGAGAAGTTGATCCGGTCGAGCAGGATCTGGGCGTCGGCTGGCGGCGGCGGGAACGGCGCCGGCTGATCCGGATTGGGCGACTGTCCCGGTATCGCCGGCGCCGCAACGGACGCCAGGGTGATGAAAATCAGCAGGAGGAGAGGGCGAGTACGGCGAGCCTCTGTCTTCGGTGTCTTCGCTCGCTTCATATCGGTAGCGCTGAACCCTCCGGCGTCGGCCGATTCAAGAACCGTGCCGCCGCAAGCCGACTGCCCCGCTCTTTGTGGCAGCCTTCTTGCTGTCGCGAAGGAGGGGACCTTTTCAACCTGCCAGGAGAACGAACGTGACCGACGCGACAAAAGAGCACCTCAACTTTCCCAATATCGCTTTTCTCATGGGGACCTTCTTGATCGCCTTGGTGGGAACCCCGTGGCACATCATCGCCCGCGGACTCGGCTGGCCGGAGGTCATCACCTTCGTGGCGCTCTGGCTGGCCGTCGGCATGTCGGTGACCGCCGGCTACCACCGGCTCTTCACCCACAAGACCTATCAGGCGGCCTGGCCGGTGCGTCTGTTCTACCTCGTCTTCGGCGCCGCCGCTTTCGAGAACTCGGTCCTCAACTGGGCGGCCGACCACCGCGTCCACCACTCCAACGTCGACCATGAGCGCGATCCCTACAACATCCAGAAGGGCTTCTGGTGGGCGCACATCGGATGGATCTTCTACGAGAACGAGGCGATCCCCCAGACCGTGGTCCGCGACCTGCTGGAAGACCCGCTGGTGCGCTGGCAGCATCGCTGGTACAAAGAGGTGGGAGTGGCCGTGGCCTTCGGCATCCCGCTCGCGGTCGGACTTGCGACCGGCCGAGTGCTGGGCTGCCTGCTGATCGGCGGCGTCCTGCGGGTGGTGATCAGCCACCACGGCACCTTCTTCATCAACAGCCTGTGCCACATGGTGGGACGCCAACCCTACAGCCGCGAACACAGCGCGCGCGACAGCCCGGTGATGGCCGTGCTCGCCTTCGGCGAGGGCTACCACAACTTCCACCATAGCTTTCCGTTCGACTACCGCAACGGCCTCAAGCGCTGGCAGTTCGATCCGGCCAAGTGGATGATCTTTGGTCTCTCCCGCCTGGGTCTCGCCCGCGACCTGCGCCGCGCCTCCGACGCCGCCATCCTCAAGGCCAAGATCGAGGTGCAGTTCGAGACCGCCAAGGAGAAGATTGCGCGGGTGGTCAGCGGCGCCCGCGAGAGCTATGAGAAGCGTCTGCACGAGGGTTATACGAGGCTGCAGTCTGCCCTGCACGAGTTGCTCGCCCTGCAGCGCCGCCCCGCCCGCGAGGCGGCCGCCGGGGACGATCTGCCGGAAACCCGGCTGGGGATGATCCATCACGCTCTGGAGCAGGCGCTGCGGGAGTGGAAACAGACCTTGCGCCAGATGAACCGCCTGTCGACGGCAACGGCCGCCTGAGCCGCCGGAGATCACCAGCAGGGTTCGTTACTTGCCTGCCGGTGGCACGGCCTGCACTCTCCGTGCAGCTTTTGCGTCGGGGGCGGCCCGAGGCGGCCCGGGAGCGAGTCGGCCGGCTGGCCCTTGCACCAGCGCCAGCCAGCCCTTCAAGTACTCCCCCTGGGGGTGGGTGATGGCGATCGGGTGGTCGGGAGCGGCGCCCAGCTGGGAAAGGAGCGCCACGCGGACCCGGGCCTCGACCGCGGCGGCAAAGAGGATCTGGCGGAAGAGCTTGGCATCCACCGCGCCGCTGCAGCTGAAAGTGAGCAGCAACCCGCCGGCCCGCAGCCGCCCGAGGGCCAGCCGGTTGAGGTCCTTGTAGGCGCGCGCCGCCGCCTCGAGATCGCGCCGCTTGCGCACCAGCGGCGGCGGGTCGCAGACCGCCATGTCGTAGAGCTCCGTGCGCTCGCGCAGCTCTTCCCAGACGTTGGCGCGCACCCACTCGACCGGGCTGCCGTCGAGTCGATCCAGGCCGTTGGCCGCCAGGTGGCGCCGCCCGCTGTCGAGAAGCCTGGCCGAAGACTCGACACAGGTGATGCCGCTTGCGCCGCCGCGCAAGGCATAGCAGCCGAAGGCTCCGGTATGGGCGAAGAGGTCGAGGACCCGGCGCCCGCCGGCCAGCCGCTCGACCAGCCGCCGGTTGTCGCGCTGGTCGCAGTAAAAACCGGTCTTCTGGCCGCCTGCGAGATCGGCGCTGAAGTGAAAGCCGGACTCGATGAAGGAGGCTTCCGCCGGCGGCGCGCCGGCAATCACCTCGTCGGCGCGCGGCAGTCCCTCGGCACGGCGCGCCAGCAGGTCATTGGCCTGAAAGATGGCGCTTCCCGGCGCCTGCCGCAGCAGCGCGGCGTAGGCGTGGCGGCGGACGCCTTCCAGGCCCGCGACCGTGATCTGGCTCACCAGGACGTCGCCGAAGCGATCGACCGTCCAGCCGGGGATGCCGTCGCCCTCGGCGTTGAGCAGCCGGTACCCGGTCGTCGCCGGCGGTACGACCGCCCGCCTCAGCGCCGCCGCCTCGTCGAGGCGAGCGGCGATCAAGCGGTCGAGCGTGTCGAGGGTGTCCGGGAGATCGAGAGCATCGAGCGGCGGCTCGCTCGACTCGGCCGGCCCCCCGAGCATTCGCACCCGGATCTGGGAACGCGGGCTGTAGAACCCGAGGCCGAGGGCGCTGCCGGCGGCGTCGAACACGCGGGCAAGCGGCGCGTCCGCCGGACCTTCGACCCGCGCCACCGCGCCGGAGAAGACCCACGGGTGCCCGTCGCGGATCGCCTTGTCGGGCCCCGCACGGAGATGAACCGCGATCGTTTCCGTGGCTGCAGCCGGCTCGGCGCTAACCATGCGCCGCGCGCGCCCCGCGCACCACGAATTGGATGGCGCTGTGCAAGGGAGCTCCCTGGGCCGCGGTCAGGGTCACCACCAGCTGATAGTCGCCGGGCGGCAGCTGCGCCGGCGGGCGGAAGGTCCCGAGCAGCTGGACCGGCCCGCCCAGCTCGCCCTCCTCGAGCTCGCCCATTTTCAGCTCGCCCGCCCCCAGGTCGCGCCCGTCCTCCGACAGGATCCGCGCCGCGACCTTGACCTCGCCGGCGGCCAGACCGAAGCCGAGCAGCGACACCGGCGACGGCTGGCCTGCCGTCAGCTCGGGGCGCGAAGCCGGGATGAACTGCTGTTGCCCGGCCATGAACGGGTACTGCGCTTCGGTTGCCGCGCCGCGCTGCGTCTCGCGCACCAGCAGCCACCTGCTCAGCGACTCGCGGAATAGAGGCGGCAGCAGCGCCGGACCGCCGGCGGCCAGGTCCGGCACGGCCAGGCGCTCGACGCGCAAGCCGTAGGCTCTCGTCGCGCCGTTGCGCACCAGCACCCGCAACACATAGTTGCCGGCGCCCAGCTCCAGATGACCGAAGAACTTGAGACCGACCTGATGGAGCTGCGGCGGCGCCTTCGCCAGATCGATGCTGAGCGACTGAGCAAAGTAATCCTGGATGGTGCCCTCCCGGTCGAGGGCATAGACGTAGATCTCGGCCGGCAGCGTTGCCGTACCCTCGCTGCCGGCGAGGAGCGACGCGCCGTCGGCCTCGATCACCACCGGCACGTACGCCTTGGCGCCCTCCGGGCGCAAGGCCGCGGCCAGCACGGCGATCCGCACGCTGCCGGACGACGAGCCGCCCATCAGCTCGTTCGCCGCGCTGACCATCCGCTCGCGAGGCGACTGCCGTTTGTAGGGACGCGGGGCATAGAAGCCGGCGCGCGCGATCACTTGCGTTCCCCGCGGCGCGTTCTTGAGCTCGACCCGCAGGCGGTGGTAGGCGCCGTCGCGCTTGATGTCCTCGGGCTGGACGCTCAGTACGTAGGTCACCGCGGTCTTGTCGAGCAGGCGGCCCATCGCGTCGCCGAGATCGTTCATATTGCGGTAGAGCTCGCCACCGGTGTCGTGCGCCATCTGGAAGAGCGTCGCCTCTCCTGACGCGCGCGCGCCTCCAGGCCGATCGTTGTCGGCGGCTGGCCGCATGTTTCCCGCCAGATCGTTGTCGGCGCCCACCCCGCCCGCCCGCACGCCGCCGATGTCGATCGCCTGGATGGTGCAGTCGGCGCGACGGAACTCCTCGAGCATCGACTCCATCTCGTTGTTCTGCTTGGTATTGCCGAAGCGTTGATCGGAGCTGATGTTCTGGTACTCGCCAAACGCCACCGCATCGGTTCGACTGGCCTGCTCGCGCTGGCTCTCGCTCCCCTGCAGAACCGCGCTGTCGAACCCTTCCGAGAGCAGCACGACCTCTTTGCGGCCATGAACGTCCCCCATCAGCTTGGCGAGATCGGTCATCGCGCGCGCATAGGAGGTCACGACGTTCCCAAGCACGTCGCGGGCCGCCTGGTCGCTGATCCTCGTCTGCTCTTGCTGGATCTCCTTGAGCATGGTCAGCAGGAACTGCAGGCCCCCCCGTTTGCCGGACGCCACCGGGTTCCCACCCGTCACCGGCGTATCCGGCTCCGCCTCCGACTTGAAGGTGAGATCGCCGGCCACCAACTTGAGCGGGTCGGCCGAGCGGTCGACCAGCTGCGGCAGTCCCAGCGACTCGACGGCGGTCGCGAGCTGCTTGCGGTCAGGGGAAAAAGCGAGCACGAGCTGGGGTCCGCGAGCGGAGCTGTAGGTGGCGACGGCTACCAGGTCGGAGGGGGCGAGGCGCGGCAGCACCGTGTCGCGCACCGCCTGCCGCGCCCTGAGCAGCGACCTGGGCTCGGAGAACGAGAGGTCGAAGAGGAGCAGGAAGTGGCGGCGGAGCGCCGCCGATCCGGTAGTCAGCTCCGCACCGGCGGCAGCGGGCGCCGCGACGTCCAGGACGTCGAAGCCAGCGATCGCCAGCTGCTGCTTGCCGAGATAAACCTCGAAATCGGCGGCTTTCAGCCCGCGCACCGGCAGGCCATCGCGCACCACATGCACCGGCACTTCGACGGCCGTGACCTGGGTGACTTCCGTAAGGCGCGGGCCGGCGGCCTGCTCGGCGACGGCGGCGCCAGCTATCAGTGCCACGATTGGCGTGGCCCAGCAGAGCGCGGCTCGGAGAGCTCGAGAGCGCGGGAGTGAGGGGGTGAGCGAGGCTCGATCACGGGCGTTCATTGTTCTCCTTCCGCGCCGCGCTGCGGCCGGCGCCTCTCACCGCCTGCTGGCGCCCGGTCCGCTCCTCCTCAGCTGTGGGCGCCGTGCACCGTGAAGCGGATGGCGCTTTGCTGCGGAGCGCCGCCCTGGGCAGCGCTCAGAGTAACCACCAGCTGATACTCCCCGGGCTGGAGCTGCGAGGGCGGACGGAAGGTCGCCTGCAGCCGGTCCGGCCCACCCGCGCCGCTCGCTTCCCGGCCCTCGATCTTGAGCTCGCCCGGCCCCAGGTCCTTGCCGTCGGCCGCCAGGATGCGTGCCTCCGCCTTGAGGTCGCCGGCGGGAAGCCCGTAACCGACCAGCGACACCGCCGCCGGTTGGCCCGCGGTCAGATCGGGGCGCGAGGCCGGGATGTAGGGCTGCTCCCTGGCCATGAAGGGATAAGGCACCTGCTTGGCCGCGCCGCGCTGCGCCTCGCGGGTCAACAGCCACTTGTTCGGCGCCTCGGGGAAGAACGGCGGCAGCAGCGCCGCGTGGCCGGCGCCGAGCTCCGGCACCGACAGACGCTCGACCCGGGCGCCATAAACGCCGGTGGCGCCGTTGCGGACCAGCACGCGCAGGGCGTATTCGCCGGCCGGCAGATCGACATGGCCGAAGAACTTGAGCCCCGCTTGGCGCAGCTGCGGCGGCGCCTTGGCGAGCTCGATGCCGAGCGACTGGGTGAAGTAGTCCTGGATGGCGCCCTCCCGATCGACCGCGTAGACGTAGATCTCGGCCGGCACGGTCGCGGTTCCCTCGGTGCCGGCGAGCAGCGTGGCGCCGTCGGCCTCGATCACCACCGGCACGTAGGCCTTGTCGCCGCCGAAGCGGAACGGCGCCGCCAGCACGGCGGTTTGCAGGCTGCCCGACGACGAGCCGCTCATCAGCGCGTTGGCGGCGGCGAACGCCCGTTCCATCGGTTGCTGCTGCCGGTAGGGCCGCGGCGCATAGTAGCCGGGGCGCGCGATCACCCGCGTGCCGCGCGGCGAGCTCTTGAGCTGGACCTTGAGCTTGTGGTAGGCGCCGTCCCGCTTGAGGTTTTCGGGCTGCACGGTCAGCACGTAGGTGACGTTCGTCTTCTTGAGCACCCTGACCATCGCATCGCCGAGGTCGTTCATGTTGCGGTAGAGCTCGCCGCCGGTGTCGCGCGCCATCTGGAAGAGCGTCGCCTCGCCCGACGGCCGAGTGGTCGTGGGGTCCGCTTCGCCGCCGGCGCGCAGGCCGCCGATGTCGATCGCCTGGATGACGCAGTCGGCGCGGCGGAACTCCTCGAGCATGCGCTCCATCTCGTTGTTCTGCTTGGTGTTGCCGTAAAACTGATCGGTGTCGATGTTCTGAATGTTGCCGAATACCACATCGTCGGCCCTGTTGGCCTGCTCCGTGACATCGGTGGTCCCTTGCAGGATCGCGGAGTCGAAGCCCTCGGACAGAAACACCACCTGTTTGCGCCCGTGCACGCTGCCCATCAGCTTGGCGAGGTCGGCCATCGCCCGCGTGTAAGAGGTCACGGCGCCCCGGCTCAGCTCTTTCTCCGCCTGCTTGTTCTGTCGCGCCAGAGTCTGGAGGTTCTCCAGGATGGCGTCGCCGAACTTGCCGCCCCCGAGCCCGCCAGTCCTGAACTGCTCATTCGCCGTGGCCGCCATCAGCTTGAGCGGGTCCTGATTGCGGTCGACCAGCTGCGGCAGCCCCAGCGTCTCGACGGCGGTCTCGACCTGGCGGCGGTCGGAAGTGAAGCCGAGCGCGAGCTGCGGGCCGTTGGCGGCGCTGTAGGTGGCGACCGCCACCAGGTCCGAGGGGTCGAGGTTCTTGAGCACCTGCTCGCGCACTGCCTTTTGCGCCCGGACCAGCGACTTGGGCTCTGAGTTGGAGAGATCGAAGAGCACCAGGAAGTGGCGGCGCAGCGCGGCGGGACCGATCACCAGGCTCTCCTTGGCCGCGCCGGGCGACTCCAGATCGAGGACTTCAAAGCCGGTGATGGTCTGCTTCTGCCGCCCGTCATAGACCTCGAAGTCGTTGGCGGTCAGCCCGCGGACCGGCACCCCGTCGCGCACCACCTGCACCGGCACTTCGACCGCGGTGACTTGGGTGACCTCCGACAGACGCTCGCCGGCCGGCGGCGCTGCCGCGAGGGTGGCCAGCGCGATGGCGCCGAGCGCCGAAAGAGCCGCGGCGAGGGCCGCCGCCGGGCGATAAATCGCAAATGGACGTCTCGCATGCGTTTTCATGGTTCTCCTCTCGGCCGGCGGCATAGCCGCTGCTCCCCGCGCAAGCGCCTACGGACAGTTGTCTGAACTCTTGGTCTCACCTGACGACCTGGAACGGAAGGGAGTTGACTTCCTTGTGCCCAGTCCGAGGATTGGTCAGAGCGACTTGCAGCACATAGTCGCCGGCGGCCAGGCCGGTCGGCTGGAAGGTGGCGATCAGCTCGTCGAGGCCCTTGATCCCGGTGGCGGTGCGCTCCACCAGCGCCAGCGTGCCCCCGGGGAGGTCGCTGCCGTCAGCGGCAGTCACCCGGCCTTGCAGCGCCAGGTCGCCGGCGCCGAGGTTGTAGGCGACCAGGCAGAGCCGGGCCCGCTCCTCCTTGCCCAGCGACGGCCTGGCGGCGGGGACGTAAGGCTCGCCGTTGATGGTGAACGGGTAGACGACCGAGCTTCCCGCCTCCCGCTCGCCGGCGCGCGCCTTCTCCCGCACCATAACCCAGCCGCGCTGCGCTTCGATGAACAGCGGCGGCAACAGCGCCGGCTGCGCTTGCTGGAAGGAGGGCACCGAGACCACCGTCGTGCGCACGCCGGTGCGGCCGGTCTCCGAGTTGCGGACCAGCACGCGAACGCGATAGCTGCCAGGCGCAAGCTCGACGTGGCCGTAGTACTTGACGCCGCTCTTGAGCAGCGTCTGGCGGCCTTTCTTGACGTCGATCGCCACCCGCTGGGTGAAGAAGTCCTTCATCTCGCCGCGCGCGTCGCTGACATAGGCGTAGAACTCGACGCCCAGCTTGTCGCCGGCGTGCCCGGCCAGCAGCCGGCCGCCGCCGACCTCGATGATCACCGGCACATAGGCCATCTCCTGGCTCAAGCGGAAAGGCGCCACCAGAACGTCGAGGTCGAGGTCGTTGCGCGCCGCGGCGCCGGCGATGCCGTCGGAGGCCAGCAGGTTCTTCTCCAGCGCATCGAGCTCCTTGAACGGCCGCGGGGCGTAGTAGCCGGAGCGGTGCGACAGGCGGGCGCCGGCGGGCAGCCGGGCCTTGACCTTCAGATGGTGATAGGCGCCGTTCTGCTTGAGGTCCGAGCGCTGGAAGGTGAGCAGGTAAGTGACGGTGGTGCGGGTGAGCACGCGGTCGAGCTGCTCGCCCAGGTTGTTCGCGTCCTTGAACAGCTCGCCGCCGGTCTCGTTGGCGAGATAGAAGAGCCCCTCCTGGCCGGCGGAACGCGGCCGGCCGGAGGCGTCGGCGTCGGTCCGCAAGCCGCCGATGTCGACCGCCTGGATGACGCAGTCGGCGCGCCGGAACTCTTCGAGCATCCGGTTGACCGCACCCTGCAGCTGGGTGTTGCCGTAGCGGTCGTCGCTGTCCACAAACTGCAGCCGGCCAAAGGCGATGTTGAGGTTCTCATCCTCGGCATCCGCGTCGTTGAGGTTCTCGCGGCCGAGCATCAGCTTGCTGTCGAAGCCCTCCGAGAAGTAGACGACGGTCTTGCGTCCGCGCACGGCGTTGAGCGCCTTCGCCATCTCGGCCATGGCGCGGGTATAGCCGACGATCTTGTTGCGCGCGTAAGTCTTGGCGCCCCGGTCGTTGGCGTTCTTGATCGCATACAGCTGCTCGAGCAGCGTCTGCTCGATCAGGTCGCCGGTCGTCTGAGAGCCGCGGTCGCCCGCCCGGCGGGGGGCGCTGACGGTGGAGCCCAGCGCCGCGGTGAGCGACTCGCTCGCCGGCGCCTCGATGATGAAACGCAGCGGGTCGTAGCGCTCCTCGGCGGCGAGCGGCTGGCGGATGCCCAGGGTGTCGATACCGCGCGCCAGCTGCGCGCGGTCGGGGGTGAAGGTCACCACCAGCCGCGGCCCGGTCTCGAGCGCGAAGGTGGCGACCGCCGCCAGGTCGCCGGGGCGCAGCGAGTGGAGCACGAAATCGCGCGCCGCCAGGCGCGCCTTGAGCAGCGCGATCGGATCGGCGAAGCTGAGGTCGAATAGCAGCAGGAAATGGCGCCGGGCCGTCGCGTCGAGGAGATCGGAGTCGCGAGAGCCAGCCGGCGCGCCGCGGGCGGGATCGAGCTGGTCGAGGTCGAGCACCTCGAAGCTGCTGACCTTTTGCCGGGCGCCCTCGTCGTAGACCTCGAAGTCGTCCGCCGCGAGCCCGCGCACCGGTTGGCCGTCGCGGCCCACCGCGTTGACCGGCACTTCGACGGCGACCACCTGGGAGGTGTCCTCGAAGCGCGCCGGCTTCGCGGGGCTGGACGGCGCTGAGGCGCCGGCGGGGGCCGCGGCGGCGGGGGAAGGGCCGGCGGGCCGCGTCGGGACGGCCGGGAGCGCGGTAGCGGCGGGCGAGGAGGGGGCCGCGCCGGCGCCGCCGGCTAGCAGCAGGGCAAAGGCGGCAGCGGCTAGCGAGAGCGAGCGGCGGATTCTGTCAGCGCTGCGAAGAAGCATGGGGGGAGACAGCGGGTACATCGACACGCGCATCGAGGACCTCCTGAACCGACATCCTTTCCTATGGTACTCCCGATCCGGGGCGGCCGCGCGGCCAGCCGGGCGCGAGCCCGGCGGGGCGTTCATCTTCCGAGCAGATGAGCGTAGCGCAGCGCCTCTTTGTCGGTCGCGTCGAGCTTGAGCGCGCGCGCGAGGTAGTGCCGGGCGTTTTCCAGCTCGCCCAACGCCAGGTAGACCTTGACCAGCCCGAGATGCACTTCCGGCAGCTCGCCGTCCAGGCGCAGCGCCCGCGCCATGTAGTCGAGCGCCTTGGCGGTGTCGCCGCCGGCGAGCGCCATCTCGCCCAGGTAGACATAGAAGAACGGATTGGAAGTGTTCGTCTCCTCGATCTTGACCAGCAGCGCGACGGCCTCGGCTGCGCGCCCGGTCTCCTGGTAGGCGCGGGCCAGATTGCTCATCAGCATGGCGTTGCGGGGATCGATGGCGAGCCCGCTGTGGTAGAGCGCCACGGCGGCGGCGAAATCGCCGCGCCGCGCCTTGCACACTCCCAGGTTGTTGAGGCTCTTGTCGAACCGGGGCGCGACCTTGGAGGCGATGGTGAGCAGGCGGTCGGCCTGTTCGACGTCGCCGTCGAGCAGCGCCTCGGCGCCCATGTTGTTGTAGTAGTGCGCCACCGCCGTCTGGTCGTCGATCGGCTTGAACTGGCGGTAGGCCTTGAGCCGAAAGGGAAGAAAGTCGTAAGTCTTGAGCTGCCCCTCCAAGTACATCCCCGCGACGATGTGTCCCTGGCTGACCACCAGACCCTGGCGGTGGTTCCACTTCTGGTAGTCGGTGACCTCGACATAGAAGGGATTGAGCCCCTGGTCGCGCGCCAGTCCGACGAACAGATTGACGAAGGAGAGGCAGTTTCCCTTGCGGGCTCGAAAGGTGCCGCCGGCGTTGCGGGTGGGAGTCAGCGAGTAGGAGAGCTTGATGCGGTAGAAGATGAAGTCCAGCACCTGCTGAACCCGAGGACTCAGCTCGGAGGCTGGCTGAATGCCTTTCATGTAGGCGGCATGCAGCTCCGTGTCGACCGCGAACGGCACGTCGATCCGCACGGCGAGGTCGGGGCCGAGCTCCTTCGTATACTGAGCGCGCAGGAAACCGACCGAATCGAAAGGCTTGTACTGCGAGCATCGCGCCGCGAAGAGAACGCAGCAAGCAGCAACGGCGAGCGCCACCGTCCAGCGCCGCCGTCGCCGGCCTGGCTGAAATGCAGACACGATGAAAAAACTATAGCAGGGAACGTGCCGGCGCCCGGTCGCGGACTCATCTGCGGCATCTGAGGGCAGGGTTGCCGGCTCCAGGTCTTTCGCCCTCCAGATCTGTTCAGGATTTTGGATGAGACTTGATTCAAGGCGATGGATCGGCGAATGCGACGCAATTCCGACTACTGATTGTCATTTAGACGGCCATAAAGCCAAATAACATACATGCAGTTGCCATTTACGCCTTGTCAATCGCGACTCGAAGAGCATTGGGCTTGCGATTCAGCCACTCTCCACGGGCAGGGGCCAGGCCCGGCGCGAGGGGCCGAAGAAGTCTCATTGCCGGAAGCAAACCATTGAACCATAAGAAGTTAGTCCGCGCCCACCGGCCGGCTGAGCGAGTGGCACTTGCCTTGCTACCCTCATCTCGGGCATGATCTGTGACGAATCGCTGGCCGTTCAGTTTCAAGTGCGCTCATCCGGGGCCGAGCCGCGATACGTAAGACAGGCCGGTTCGGCTCAGCCTGCGTTCCATGTTCCGACCTCGGCCCGCTGCGCCAGTCTGCGCTCGCGGGCCTGACGAATGAGCGAAACCGCAGGAACCCAAACCAAGATGGATCGCATCGAAAGGAGGCCGCCACCCGATTTCGCAGGTCTGACGCGCAACACTTTTCCTGCTCTCTTGCCGGGCCTGCTCGCACCTGGGGCCGGGCAAATCACGGACCCTTTTTCAAGGGAGGTTGACTGGAATGACAAGTAATAGCCGATGGGGACGGATCGTAGCCGTCGCCGCGGTGCTCGTGCTGGCTGGCGGCGCCGCCGCCTTTGCCCAGCTCGAGACCGGCAACATCTACGGCAAGGTCTCCGACCAGACCGGCGCGCCGCTTCCCGGCGTCACGGTCACCCTGGACACCGGCGTCGCGCCGCAGACCCAGGTCTCCAACGCCCAGGGGGAGTTCCGCTTCCTGAACCTGTCCCCCGGAAACTACAAGATCAAGACCGAGCTGCAGGGATTCTCGACCGTGGAGTACCCGAAGATCGTCATCAACGTCGGGCGCAACACGACGATCGAGGTCACCATGCAGTCGGCGCTCGAGGAGACGATCAACGTCACCGCGGAGAGCCCGCTGCTCGACGAGCGCCGGATCTCGACCGGTGCCACGGTCTCCCAGACCGAGCTGCAGAAAATCCCCACCTCGCGCGACCCCTGGACGGTGCTGCAGACCGTGCCGGGCGTGTTGAACGACCGCGTCAACGTCGGTGGCAGCGAAAGCGGCCAGCAGTCGTTCTACGTCGGCCCCGGCGCCCACCAGGATCAAGGGGTGTGGGCGGTCGACGGCGTGGTCGTCACCGACATGTCGGCCACCGGCTCGTCGCCGGCCTATTACGACTTCGACTCGTTCCAGGAGATGCAGGTCACGACCGGCGGCTCGGATACGACGATGGCGACCGGCGGCGTGGTTCTCAACATGGTGACCAAGCGCGGCACCAACGAGTGGAAGGGCAGCGGCCGCTACTACCTCGCCCAGCAGTCCTGGCAGTCGAAGGCCACGGTCAGCCCGTCGCAGCTCGGCCCGCACCAGAATCCGGCCACCTTCAAGAGCTCCGACGAGAAGATCAACTCGATCAAGGACTACGGCGTCGAGCTGGGCGGCCCGATCGTCAAGGACCGCCTCTGGATCTGGGGCGCCTATGCCGAGCAGCGAGTCGCCCTGACGAGCCTCGCCGGCGTCAGCGACAAGACCCAGCTGCCGTCGGCCAACGTGAAGCTCAACGCCCAGATCACCTCCTCGAACTCGGCGACCCTCTTCGGCCTCGACAGCAACAAGAAGAAGCATGGCCGCAACGCCAGCCCATTCCGCCCCCAGGAAACCACCTGGGACCAGTCGCGGTTCGGCAGCAAGCCAACTATGTACAAGGCCGAGGACACCCAGATCTTCAACCCCAACTTCTACTTGACCGGCCTCGCCTCGAAGGTCAACGGCGGCTTCCAGCTCTCCCCGCTGGGCGGCCTGGGTCCCATCCCCTTCAAAGATTCGGGCTCCGTCTGGCACAACTCGTTTTTCGCGGCCTTCATCAAGCGGCCGCAAGAGCAGCTCAAGCTCGACGCTTCGACGTTCTTCAACGTCGGCAGCCTCAGCAATGAGCTCAAGTACGGCGCCGGCTACCGCAAGGTCGACACCTCGACGCTCAACACCGTCGGCGGCGACGCGGCGATTTACGCCCCGAACACCGTCGGCTCGGACCCCCGCTTCAACCTCATCCAGCTCGAGCGGCCGGCAACCATCAAGGTCACCCAGAAGTTCGTCACCGGCTACGCCCAGGACACCCTGACCTCGGGCAATCTGACCGCCAACATCGGCGTCCGCTACGACCTGCAGTACGGCGCCAACCTGGCCAGCACCTCGCCGGCCAACACGATCCGGCCGGACCTCCTGCCGGCGGTCACCTTCGCAGGCTCGGGGATGGGCTTCAGCTGGTCGGACATCACGCCGCGGCTCGGCCTCACCTACGCCCTCGGCAAGGACCGCAAGACCCTGCTGCGCGCCAGCTACTCGCGCTTCGCCGATCAGCTCGGGACGACCACCGCGGCTAGCCTGAACCCGACCGGGGCCCCCAGCTACTACTACGGCTATATTCCTTTCTCCGTCCCCACCAACGGCACACCACCCCCTCCCGGGAGCATCATTTTGGGCGGCGGCACCAGCGCCAACACCCTCGCCAACGGCCAGCTGGCGGGCGCCTTCAACCTCATCGACAAGAACTTCCACGCGCCGATCACCAACGAGGTCCTGGGCTCGATCGAGCACGCCCTCCTGCCGGAGTTCGTGGTCGGAATCAACCTGACCTACCGCAAGGAAACCGACTACCAGCAGAACGACCTGCTGGTTTTCCGCGCCGGCTGCACGGCCCCGCTCGGCTGCGTGGCGACGCCGGCTGACTTCTCGACGCGCAATATCACCGGCACTCTGCCGAACGGCCAGCCGTTCTCGCAGGTCAACTACCGGCTCATCAGCGGCGTCAGCACCAACAAGGGGGTCTTGATTCATAACGGCCCGGCCGAATCCGAATACAAGGGCGCGGCCCTGACCTTCAACAAGCGCCTGTCGAACCGCTGGATGATGCGCGGCAACGTCAGCTTGCAGGACTGGAAATGGACCAAAGTCCCCAACGTCGCCAACCCTGATGAGGCCCTTCCTGGCGGCAATAGGGTCAACGATCCGGTCATCTCCCAGAGCCTCGGCTCCGGCAGCAAGGGCGGCGTCTTCGTCGGCGACAGCAAGTACTCCTACACCGTCAACGGCCTCTACCAGGTCGCTCCGGACCGGCCGTGGGGCTTCAACGTGGCCGGCAACGCCTACGGGCGCCAGGGCTACCCGGCGCCGTTCTTCGTTACGGTCGGGTCTCACAACGGGGAAGGTCGCTTCAACCTCATGGTCGCCAAGGCCAACGCCGTCCGCAACTCCAACATCAACGTCTTCGATGCGCGGATCGAGAAGGAGCTAACCTTCAGCGACTTCGGCTTGACCATCGGCATCGACTGCTTCAACGTCTTCAATTCGTCGAGCACCTTGCAGATCCAGGACGCCATCGGCTCCACCGCCGGCAACCTGAAAGAGATCGTCAGCCCGCGGATCTTCCGCATCGGCGCGCGCTTCAGCTTCAAGTAGCCGCGTCGTTCCATCTGCCTCTTCGAACCGCCGGGTCGCTCCCGGCGGTTTTTTTTGCCTCCCGCAGCGGGTTAGACTCGGCAACGCGCACGGGCCTTGCAGTGGCTTGCAAGGGACCGGGTGGAAGATGGGCGTGTGGAGAAGGGCTCGGCCTCAAACTGAGAAGAAGGAGGTTCCCATGTGCGTCCGTATCGGCAAGGCGGCGGTCTTTTCGCTCCTCCTGCTGCTCCTGAGCGTTCCCCTCCGGGCTCAGGCGTGGGCCGGGAAGGGCCGTCTGCAAGGGCTCATCAAGGACCAGCAGGGGCATCCGATCGAGGGGGCCAAGGTCACGCTGCGCCCGGGCGCGCCTCCGGTCAAGGCCGAGGCGCCGGGCCCGGCCCCTCTCACCACCAACAAGGAAGGCAAGTGGACCATCCTCGGCCTCACCGGCGGATCGTGGGGGGTGCTGATCGAGAAGGACGGCTACATGGTCTCGGAAGGCCAGATCCAGGTCAACGAGTTCGGGTCCGTCCCCCCGATCATCATCGAGCTCAAGCCGGCCCCCAAGGAGGTGCCGAGGGAGCCGAGCGAGGCACAGAAGAAGGCCCAGCAGGCGGTCGAGCTGATCCAGCAGGGAAACGCCGCCCTGCAGGCGGGGCAGACCGCCGAGGCGCGCGAGGCCTACCTGAAATCGCTCGACCTGCTCGAGCCCGCCAACAAGCCCGACGTCCTGCGGGCCATCGCGCGCACCTACTACGATGAGGCGAGCAAGGCCAAGACCAAGCAGGAGAAGAACGCCAAGCTGGAAGAGGCCATCGGCGCCCTGAAACAGGCGCTCGCGATCAAGCCCGACGACTCCGACGCGGCGCAGCTCCTCGCTTCCGCCCTGATGGACGTGGGCAAGCAGGCAGAGGCCCAGACCTACATCGCCGGCAAGAAGATCAGCGCCGACACCCTGATCAGCGTCGGGATCAAGTTCTACAACGACAAGAAGCTCGACAAGGCGCTCGAGCAGTTCAGCCGCGCCGTGCAAGAGAACCCGCAGCTCGCCGACGCCTACTACTACCGCGGCCTGGTCTACCTCAACATGAGCAAGGTGCCGGAGGCCAAGGCCGACTTCCAGAAGCTGCTCGAGATCGACCCGAACAGCAAGTTCGCGCCCGAGGTCCGGGAGTACCTGAAGTCGCTCTGAGCCCCGCCTCCATCCCTCCCGCCGCAATGAGGCCGCCTCCTCTCCCCCCAGCGCCGCCGACGCGCCGGGTGGCGCGCGTCCCCGGCGCAGCGGCGGTCAGCGCAAGGGCGGGGTTGATCGCCGGAGTGGCGGTCCTCGCCACGCTGGTTTTTTTCGGGTCGCAAGCGCGACGCGCGCCGAACCGCGAAGACGCGGCAGCGGACCTCGGACCGTCGCTCGCCGGGGCCGACGTCGTCCTCATCACGATCGATACCCTGCGCGCCGACGCCCTGGGATTTGCCGGCAACCGCCGCGCCTCGACCCCGACGCTCGACCGACTCGCCGCCGCGGGCAGGGTCTTCACCGATGCCCATGCCCACAACGTCGTCACGCTGCCCTCGCACGCCAACATCCTGACCGGCCTCTATCCCTACCAGCACGGGGTCCGCGACAACGCCGGCTTCGCCCTGCCGGCCTCGGTGCCCACCCTCGGCACACTGCTGCGGCGGGCGGGCTACGCCACCGGCGCCGTCGTGGCCGCCTTTCCCCTCGATGCCCGCTTCGGCCTCGGCCGCGGCTTCGATCTCTACGACGACAACTTCCCGCGCGGCTCGAACCCGGACCAGTTCCTGCTCGCCGAGCGGCGCGGCGACGAGGTAGTGCGGGCAGCCCTGCGGTGGTGGAACGGCCGGCGTGGCAGCCGGCGGTTCCTGTGGGCCCATCTCTACGATCCGCACGCTCCCTATGAGCCTCCCGAGCCCTTTGCCAGCCGCTTCCGCGAGCACCCCTACCTGGGGGAGGTCGCGGCGGCCGACTCCTTCCTGGCGCCGCTGCTCGGACCGTTCCTCGACGGCAAAGACGGAAGAGATCCGCCGGCGCTGGTCATCGTGACCGCCGATCACGGCGAGTCGCTGGGCGAGCACGGCGAGCTGACACACGGGCTCTTTGCCTACGAGGCGACGCTCAAGGTGCCGCTGCTCATCTGGTGGCCGGGCGTGCAGCCCGGCCGCGACGGCCGGCCGGCGCGTCACGTCGACATCGTGCCGACGGTCTTGCAGGCGCTGCGGCTCGCCCGGCCGGCAGGGCTTCCCGGGCGCTCGCTGCTCGGCCCGCCTGCCGCGGCCGCCGTGCCGGCCTATTTCGAGGCGCTCACCGCCAACCTCCAACGCGGCTGGGCGCCGTTGCGCGGCATGCTGCGCGAGCGCCAGAAGCTGATCGACCTGCCGCTGCCGGAGCTCTATGACCTCGCCGACGACCCGGGCGAGAGCCGCAACCTGTTTGCCGCGGCGGTCGCCGGCCGGCCCGCCCCCGCGGCGGCTCCCGCAGCCCGGGTGCTGCGCGCCGCCCTGGCCGCCGAGTCGGCGTGGCCGGCACCCTCCCAACCGGCGGCGAAGCCGGTTAGCTCCGAAGAGGAGGCGCGGCTGCGCAGCCTCGGCTATAGCGCCGGCCGCACCGTCGCACCGCCGCCGGGGCCGCCGGGGCCGCCGGGGCCGCCGGCGGGAGGCGTCTACACCGCCGACGACGACCCCAAGCGGCTGATCGGGCTCGACCAAGAGATCCACCAGGCCATCGAGCTCTACGCCCACCGCCGCTTCGCCGAATCTGCGGCGCTGGCGCGCGAGGTGGTGGCGGCGCGCCCCACGATGAGCGAGGGCTATGTGCAGCTGGCCGTGGCCCTGCGGCAGGGCGAGCGGCAGGAGGAGGCGATCGCCGTGCTGCGCCAGGCGCTGGCGCATGGCGCCGCCAATGCGGCGGTGCGCCGCCAGCTCGGCCTGGCGCTGACCGAGGCGAATCGGGGGAGCGAGGCGGTCGCGGTGCTGCGGCCGCTCAGCGGCGACGGCGATCCCGCCGACCTCGACGCCCTGGGCCTCGCCCTCTCCGCCGCCGGACGGCCGGCCGAAGCGGTGGCGGTGCTCGAGCAGGCGGCCGCCGCGGCCCCCAGCGATCCCAAGGCGCTCGAGGATCTGGGCGTGGTGGCGTTGCGGCTGGAGAAACCGGCGCAGGCGCGCGACTATCTCGAGCGCGCTCTCAAGCTCAACGACCGGCTGCCAATCGCCTGGAACACCCTGGGCGTCGCCCTCTATCAGCTCAAGGCGACGGCGGCGGCGCTCGACGCCTGGACGCGCGCAGCGGCGCTCGACCCCGGCCAGTTCGAGGCGCTCTACAACCTCGGCCTGGTGGCGGCGGCGCAGGGGGACCGCGAGCGGGCGAGAGGCGCCCTCACCCGCTTCGTCGCCGCCGCGCCCAAGGCGCGCTGGGGAGACGAGATCGGCAAGGCGCAGGCAGTGCTCGCAAGGCTGGGGAGATGAGACTGGTGCGCATGGGCCGCGGCGGCGGAGTCGCCGGACTCGGCCTGGCCATCACCAGCCTGGTGCCGGCCTCCTGCGCGCGCGGGCCCGAGAGCCAGGTCTTCCCCGGCGCGCCGATCGTGCTGATCTCGATCGACACCCTGCGCTCCGATCACCTGCCAGCCTATGGCTATCGCGGCGTCGCAACCCCGGCGATCGACGGCTTGCGCCGGGATGCGCTGCTCTTCGAGAGGGCCTATAGTCACTACCCGATGACGCTCCCCTCCCATGTCTCGATCTTGTCGGGCGAGCTGCCGCCGGTGCACGGGGTGCGCGACAACGTCGGCTACCGGTTCGACGCCGAGGGGCATCCTTACCTTCCGCGCCTGCTCAAGGTGGGTGGCTACGAAACGGGCGCCTTCGTCTCCGCCTCGGTCTTGCAGGCGGAGACCGGCGTGGCGGCCGGCTTCGACACCTACGACGATCATTTCGGGGAAGCGACGCCGGACGAGCCCGTGGTTGAGCGCCCGGGCAGCGAGACGGTGCGCCTTGCGCTGGAGTGGGTCGAGCGGCAGCAGAGCAAACCGTTCTTCCTCTTCGTCCACCTCTACGAACCGCACGCCCCCTACCATCCGCCCGAGCCCTTCGCCTCGCGTTACCGGCTCGCCTACGACGGTGAGATCGCCACCGCCGACGCGGCGGTGGGCAGCCTGCTCGCCGAGCTCAAACACCTGGGCGTCTATGACCGCGCGATCATCGTCCTGCTCTCGGATCATGGCGAGGGGCTCGGCGAGCACGGCGAAGCCGCGCATGGTTTCCTGCTCTATCGCGACACCCTCCAGGTGCCGTTGCTGCTCAAGCTCCCGGGCAGCGCCCTGGCCGGCGCCAGCGTCGCCGCGCCGGCGCAGCTCGTCGACGTCCTGCCGACCTTGACGGCGCTTGCCGGGGTAGCCGCGCCGCCCGGATTGCGCGGCCAGAGCCTCCTCGTCCTGCTGCGGCCGGAGGCCGCAAGGACGCCGCGGCCGATCTACTCCGAGACCGTCGCGTCGCGCATCCACCTGGGCTGGAGCGCGCTCACATCGGTCGTCGAGGACCGGCTGCACCTGATCGACGGGCCGCAGGCGGAGCTCTTCGATCTGGCCGCCGACCCCGGCGAATCGGACAACGTGGCCGGCGCGCAGCGCCGGGCGTTCGCGGCCATGCGGCAGTCGGCGCGAGAGCTCTTCCGGCCGGTCGCGGCGCCGCGGCCGGTCGATGCCGAGACCGCCGCCAAGCTGGCGGCGCTCGGCTACGTGGCCGGCGGAGCTGCCGCGGCCGCGGATGCCGAGAGGGACGGTGACCGCCCGGACCCCCGGACTCAGCGCCAGGCGATGAAGCTGATAGAGAGCGCCTCTCTCGCTGCCCAGGAGAGGCGCTGGGCCGACGCCGTGCCGCTCTACCAGCAGATGCTGGCTGCCAACCCGCGCATGGTCGACATCTATTTCTTGCTCGGCCACGCCTATCGCCACCTAGGGCACCGCGACGACGCGGTGCGGGCTTACCAGGATGCGTTCAGGGCCGCGGCAGGCTCCGCTCCGGCGGCCTACGGCGTGGCCCAGGAGCTGCTGCAGCTCGGGCTGCCGGAGCAGGCCCGGATCTTCGCCGACCTCGCGGCCGGCGCCTTCCCCGACCTGACCAGTTTCCTGCAAGCCAAGGTCGCCCTGGCGCGCAGCGACCCAACCTCCGCGCTCGCCTGGCTGCGCCGCGCCGGCAAGCCGGCGCCGCCCGAGCTCGCCGGATCGGTTGGCGTGGCGCTGGCGCGGGCCGGGCAGAGCGAGGAGGCGTTGGCGCTGCTCGCGCCGCTGGCCGCCCCGGCCGCGAACCCTGCTCAGACCAGCCAAACCAATCAAACCAATCAAACCAGTCCAGCCATCCTGCGCGCCCTCGGCATCGTGCTCTCCGACGGCGGCCGCAACCGCGAAGCGGTCGGGGTGCTGGAGCAGGCGATCGCGGCCGATCCCAAGGACGCCCTCGCCTGTCAGGCGCTCGGCATCGCCCGGCTGCGGTTGGAGCAACCCCAGGAGGCGCGGCGGCAGCTCGAACGGGCGCTCGCCCTCGACCCGCGGTTACCCGACGCATGGAACACCCTGGGCGTCGTGCTCTTCCAGCTCGCGGGGCCCGAGCCGGCGCTCGGCGCTTGGCGCCGCGCCCTGGCCATCGATCCCCAGCAGTACGAGGCGCTGCTCAACGTCGGCTTGGTGAGCGCGGCGGCGGGAAGGCGCGGCGAGGCGCGGCAGGCGCTCGAGCGCTTCGTCGCCGCGGCCCCCGCGGCTCATTTCGGCCCTGACATCGCCAAGGCGCAGGCGCTCTTGCGCAAGTTAAGACGAAACTCGCTTCGTGCCCCAGGGGGAGGCGGTGGGGGCTAGAACCTTGACGCGGCGAGGGCCAGCGCGGGCCTGCGGCCGGATCTGCGGGCAGCCGACCCGGGCACGCTCTTCTCGGGGGGTAGCTGCCGCGGCAGCGGTCCTGCTCGCCGCGTTGCCGCTCTCCTCGGCCGCCTGCCGCGGCAGGGAAGGGGGGGCCGGCGGGCCCTTTCCGGCGGCGCCGGTCGTCCTCATCTCGATCGACACGCTGCGCTCCGATCATCTGCCGCTCTACGGCTACCGCGCGGTCGAGACTCCGGCCATCGACGCCCTGGGCAGGGACGGGATCGTCTTCGAAAGCGCCTGGAGCCATGTCCCCCTGACGCTGCCGTCGCACCTCTCGATCTTGACCGGCCGCCTGCCGGGCGAGCACGGGGTGCGCGACAACATCGGCTATCACTTCGACCCGGGGAAGCTCGACGATCTCCCGATGGCCCTGGGCAAGGCGGGGTACAAGACCGGCGGCGCGGTTTCAGCCTACGTGCTGCGGCGGGAGACCGGCGTCGCCCGCGGGTTCGACTTCTACGATTCGCAGATCGAGGTCCAGCTCAACGAGGCGCTGGGGCGGAGCCAGCGGCCCGGCAAGGAGACCGCGGCGGTGGCGCTCGACTGGCTGCGGCGGGTCGCCGGCGGGCCGTTCTTCCTCTTCCTGCACCTCTACGAGCCGCACGCTCCCTACACGCCGCCCGAGCCGTTCGCGTCGCGCTACAAGGACAACCCTTACGATGGCGAGATCGCCACCGCCGACGCCGTGGTGGGCGACGTGATCGCCGAGCTCGAGCGCCTCGGCCTCTACGACCGCGCCGTCGTGATCCTGCTCTCGGACCACGGCGAAGGGCTCGGCGAGCACGGCGAGCGCGAGCATGGCATCCTGCTCTACCGCACCACGCTGCAGGTGCCGCTGCTGCTCAAGCTGCCGGGGTCGCGGCTGGCCGGCAGCCGGGTCGGCGAGGCCGCGCAGCTGATCGACGTCTACCCGACGGTCCTGTCGCTGCTGGGGCTGCCGGTGCCGGCCGGGCTGGCGGGGCAGCCGCTGCTCGCGCTGCTCCGGCCGGCGGCGCCCTCCAACCCCTCTAGCCCCTCCAAGACTTCGCGCGAGATCTACTCGGAGACCGTTTATCCGCGGCTGCACTACGGCTGGAGCGAGCTCAGCTCGCTGCTGCGGGAGCGCTTCCACTACATCCATGGCCCAGACCCCGAGCTTTACGACCTGACCGCCGATCCCGGCGAGCTGCGCAACAGCCGCGCCAGCGAGCGCCGCACCGCGGCGGCGCTGCGCGACCGGGTGCGGGCCTACGAGCGCCAGCTCGCCGCGCCGGCGGCGGAAGATCAAGAGACGGTGCGCAAGCTGACCGCGCTCGGCTACGCCGCCGGCGCGCTGCAGCCCGCGGCGGGCGAGATCCTGCCCGATCCCAAGACGCGCATCGGCAGCCTTGCCGATCTCAACCGCGCCATGACCCTGCTCTACCAGCGCCGCTATGACGAGGCCATCCCGGTCTTCCGCCACGCCCTGGAGGTCAATCCGAAGCTGGTGGACGGCTGGGAGCACCTGGGGCAGGCGCTGCACCAGGTCGGCCGGCGCCCCGAGGCGCTGCAGGCATTCGAAAAGGCGATGACCCTCTCCGGCGGCATGCCCCACCTCGCGCTGGCGACCGGCGGGCTGCTGCTCGACATGGGCCGGCTCGACGAGGCGCAGAAGCACGCCGAGCTGGCGCTTCAGGTCAGCCCGGGCCCTGCCCAAAGCCTGCTGGCGAAGGTCGCCTTCGCCCGCCGCCAGCCGGAGGCCGCCGAGAAGGCGGCGCGCGCCGCCCTGGCGGCCGAGGGGCTGAAGGTCGAGCCGCTGCTCACGCTGGCGCGGGTGCGGGTGCTCCAGGGGAAGCTCGGAGAGGCACTGGCGTTCGCCGATCAGGCGCAGCAGGAGCTGGCACGCAATGCCGCGGACCAGGATTTCCCGAGCATCGATTTCGTGCGCGGCGACATCCTCGGCCGGCTGCACCGCGACGGCGAAGCGGAGCAGGCCTTCCTGCATGGAATCCAGCACTTTCCCACTGATCCGCGCGCCTACGCCAGCCTGGCGCTGCTCTATGCTTCGCAGGAGCGCGAGGCGGAGGCGGTCGCCACCTTGCGGCGGATGGTGGAGGCCAATGAATCGCCGGTCAGCTACGCCGAGGCGGTGCAGACACTGCGCATTCTCGGCGACCCCCGGGGGGCCGCGGCGTTGCTGCGGCAGGCACTCGGCCGCTTTCCGCAAAGCACTGAGCTCCGGGCGCTGGCCGGAGCGAGCCGACCTCCGGGAAGTGCCGCACGTCCATAGCCGGACGTGTGGCTGAGAAGAGGATCGACCTCGCCCGCGCCACCCATTGCCAATCAGGAGCCTCGCCATGCGACGTCCCCACAACTCCGTCTTTCTCGGTTGTTTTCTCGCGCTGCTGACCGTGGCAGGCAGCGCCGCCCAGCGGCCCGCGGCGCCGGCCGCCGCCACCGACGACCAGCTCTATGCCGAAGCCGCGGCCCTCACCCAGCGCGGCGACTTCAAAGGCGCCATCCAGAAGCTCGAGCCGCAACGCAAGCTGCCGTCGGCCCCGCCGCGCCTCCTCGCGCTGCTCGGCACGCTCTACGTCCAAGCGAACAGGCCCGGCGACGCGCTGGCGGTGCTCAAGCCGCTGGCCGCGCCGGACGATGCCGAGCCGGCGGTGCTCTACAACGCCGGGCGTGCCGCGCTGGCCTTGCAGCAGCCGCGCGAGGCCCAGGCCTACTTCACGCGCTCGCTTGCCAGGGACCCCGCCACCCCTGCGGCGCGCGAGCTGGGTTTGATGATGGCGCACCAGGGACGCGTGGTGGAGGGGTACTCGATGCTGCGGCCGTGGGTGATCCACAATCCGAACGACGGCGAGGCGCGGCTGGTCGCCGCCTCGCTCGCTCTCCAGCTCGAGCGCCCCGCCGAGGCACAGCAGCTGATCTCCGGGATGGCGCCGAACGACCCCGCGATCCGCCTGCTGCACGGCGAGATCCTGGTGCAGCAGGGCGACGGCAAAGGGGCCGTGGCGCTGCTGGCGCCGCTGCTGCCGGAGTCCCAGCACCCCAAGGGGATGGAGCCGGAGGTGCGGCGCAGCCTGGCCGAGGCCTACCTGCTGGCCGGGCAGCCGGCGCCGGCGGTCGAGCTGCTTCGCGGGCGGGTCGCCGGCCACCCGTCGATCGCCCTGGTGCTCGCCAAGGCCCAGCACAAGAGCGGCGACATCCTGGGCGCCATGGCGACCTTGCGCCCGTTCGTGGATCAGCTTCCCAACGACGCGCGCGGGGCGGCGGACCCGCGGGCCGCGGGGCGGGTCGCAGTGGAGTACGGGCGGCTGCTGATCGACGCCGGGCGGGTGCCGGAAGCGGTACAGGTCCTCGACCGCGCCACTCACATCCTGCCCGAAAGCGCGGAGAGCTGGCAGGCGCTCAGCGAAGCCCAGGGTGCCGCCGGCAAGCGTCCCGAGGCACAGGCGGCGAAGGCCAAGGCCGAGGAGCTGACCCGCGCCGGCGCGGCGGCGCGCGCGGCGGCGGCCCAGGCGGCGGCCGCGGCAGCCCAGGCGGCCGCCGTAGCGCCGACCACCTCCGCAGCCTCGGCTCCGGCGGGGCCCGAGCAGGCAGCGCCCGCGGGAGCGGACGGAAGGGCGGCCGGGGAAGCCCTGAGCGCCGATCTGAATGCGGCGCTCACCGCGCTGGCGGAGAACAAGCCGGAAGAGGCGCTGGCGGCGGCGCGGCGCGAGATCGCGGCACAGCCGCGCGACCAGCGGGCGCGGGCGCTCGAGGTGCGATCGCTGCTGCTGCTCAAACGCGACGCCGAAGCGCTCTCGGCCGCCGACGCCGCCCTCAAGCTGGAGCCCGACAACCCCTACCTCGTCGCCCAGCGCGGCGCCGTCGAGCTGAGCCTCCACCAGCTCGCCGCCGCCGAGCGCGATCTGCGGCGCGCGCTGGAGATCGCGCCGCGGCAGACCGGAGCGATGAACGACCTCGCGGTGCTGCTGATGGACCAGGGCAAGAACGCCGAAGCCAAGGCGCTGCTCGAGCGGGCGCTGGCGATCAACCCCGAGGACCCCGCCGCCGCCGCCAACCTGCGCCGCCTGAAGGGCGGCAGCGGCGGGCCGTAAAGGGGAGACTCCTTACCCTAGTACTCCACACGCCACGCCAGGCCAAGTCCTGGCTCCGCTGCGACGGCGGCGGGCGGAGGCGCCGCCGGTGCTGGTTTGGCCCGCACCCAGACGGTTCCGCTATGGCGCGGGTTGATGTTCGCGGCCACGCCGCAATCGGCGGCCGAGACGGTGTGGCTGAGCCCGTTCTGTTGCGCCATGATGTCGCTGCCGCAATAGACGTCGTCGAAGCTGTCGGCGAGCCCCAGCCAGTGTCCCAGCTCGTGCGCGACGATCTGCTCGAAGCCGCCGCTGCCGCAGTATTCCGGCCTGCCGGTCATCCGCCCGATTCTGAATTGATAGACGTTGATGACGTTGCCCACCGTGCTGCCGCAGACTCCGACCCTCGGCGATAGGCCCGCATTCCACGCCACCCGGATCAGCGCGAAGCCAGCGCCCTCTGAAGGCTTCGCGGAGACGAACTCCGGCAGGCGGCCGGCGGCGCAGGCGGTCTTCCACATCGCCCCGCCCAGTGCGACGCTGGCGGCGGCTTCCGAGCGTTCGAATCCCTCGCGCTCGAGGACCACGTAGGCGGGACTGGGAAGAGCGTCGCGGCTGGGCGCCGCGCAACCGCCCTCCGCCGCGCCACAGCCGACCTCGCACCAGGTCGAGGTCGCGATCAGCACCGCCGTGCAGCGCCGGCGCAGCGATGACCCTCGCCCCCTCGAACACGATCCAGATTCCGCGCTCGTCATAGCCATCCTCCTCTGCCGATCGATTGTTATACTCACATCTCATGCTGATAGTTTCAGCCTGCACAAATTGAAAACAGCAATCCAAATGATCTATTGGTCGTTTCGGATGCAGATTGCCACCGAATCGCTTCGAGTGGCACGTGCGCCGCGCTGACCTTCAACAAACATCTCCCGAACCGCTGGATGATCCGCGGTTCAAGTAAGCGCCGCTTCCGCCGCACGCCGCCTGCCGGGCTCAACCTTCAGGCGCGCACTCGCCGGACCGCCGGGCCAGTCCCGGCGGTCGTCTTGTCGATTGACTTGGCTGCCACCGGCGATCCGGATCCCGAGGGATGAAACGGGCTGCGACGCGGCGGTGGACGCCTACTCGAAGCATCGATCGGATCGCCCCCCGCAACCCCCGCGAGTCCCCTTCCCGGTTGTCGGAAGCCGCCGGGTCCCGACTTCCGAGGAGTGCCGCCCGGCCATAGCCGGACGGGCGGCCTGCCCGGCGGCGCCGGGGGGCAAGGGGACGCCCCCTCCCCTGGCGCACGAACCAATTTCGTCTACGTGGGGAGCGGTGGCGGGCGCATGTAGACTCGGGTCATGTGCGAGGTCCTGGCGCTCGTCTGGCTGCTGCTTGGGCTCGGACGGACTGCCTCGGACGCCGGCCCGGCCGGCAGTGCCGATGCCGGCAAGCTGGGGAGGACCGCACGCGCTCGAGAAGAAAGTGCGGCGGCGCTCGCGCTGCTGGCGCGGGGCGGCGGCGAAGCGGCGGCGATCGAGGACGCGGCGCGGGTGGTGACGGTGCAGCTGGCACCGGCGGAGCTCGAACGGCGCCTCGCGGGCGAGCCCGACCGGCAGCGCGCCGTTCTGGCGGGCCTCGGGGACGCCTACTGCGGCGCCGGGACGGCGCTGCGCGCCCAGCTGGGCTCCTATCTGTCGTTGTGGGCGCGGCAGCGCGCCGCCCGGGTAGCCCGGCGCGGTGCCTGGAGCGACACCGAGGTCGAGGCCCTGCTGGCCTTCGACGCGCTCGATCCAGCGCGCTTCGCGGCCGAGACCGCGTTTCGCGGCTGCGTGCTCGGCCTGCTGCCGCACGACCTCGACCCCACGGCGCCGCGGCGCCTTCGCGATGACCTGCTGCTGGCGCTCAACCGGGCGCCGGTGGTCGACGCCGCCGCGGCCGAGACGGTAGCCAGCGCCTGGGGCGCGCTGCCGCGCCGCAGCACGGAGAGGAAGATCGACTACGGGCGCGAGCCGCTGCGCTTCGACGGCGACGCCGAGGGCGAGATCCGCGCCTCGGTCTTCTCGTTTCCTTCCTCCGTGCTGGAAGAAGCTCCGGTCGCCGAGCTGCTGCGCGCGGTACGCGCCCTGGCACCGCGGCGGCAGCTCCTGGCGCTGACCGATCTGCCGCTCCGCAGCCGGCTGGCCAGGCAGGCGCGCGCGCTGCGCGTCGAGCTCCTCCCGACCTACGGCCGCACCTTCTCGCCCTGGCCGCGCGACCCGTTCAGCCTGGTCCACCGCGCGGGCGGCGGAGTCGTGGTGCTGGCCCGCCCGAATGCCCAGGCAGGGCGGGAGGAGGACCTGCACATGGGGGCGTGGCTGGTCGCCGGTCTTCCCGTGGCGCTCGACCGGGCCTGGGGGGAGGTGCGCTGGGCGCAGGCTCCGGTGCCCTTCCACAATGGCCAGCTGCTGCTCACCCGGGAGGCGGCCTGGACCTCGCTGCACGCCCTCGAGCCCCGCATCCTTGCCCTGCTCGGCGCCGCACGAGTGCCGGTCGAGAGCTTCGCGACCAGGGCCGGAATCGCGAGCTACGTCGACGCCGCGCGGCGGGCGGGCGGCGAGCTCGGACGCCTGGTCGGCCGGCCGGTCCGCTTCGTCCACCCCCTGCCGGAAGCGGAGGGCGGCGCCGGCTCCGCGACCGGGGCGGCCGATCCGCGCAGCGCCGAGCTGATGCGGCGGATCGGCGGCGGCGCCGGCTACGACCTCGACTCGCTGCTCACCCTGCTGCCGCCAGCCACGGCGGCCTCAGGACCGCACGCGGCAGGCACCGCGCTGGTCGCCAGCCTTGCCGCGGGCGGCTCCCTGCTGGCGCGGCTCGGCCCCGCCGACTGGTCGGCGCTGCGCCGCGGCTACGACCTCGAGCCGGCTGGCAGGCAGCTCTCCGCCGGGCTCGAGGCCGCGCAGCGGACGCCGCGCGCCGCCGGCCTCGACAGCTTCCTGGACCTGGTCGCCGAGCAGCTCGCCACGGAGGGGTGGCAGGTGAGGCGGCTGCCGCTGCTGGTCGTGCCGGCCAACCTGCTGCGCGGCCAGGCGGGCATTGCCCACGGCGAGTTCCTGCTCGGCTGGAACAACGTCGTGCTGGAGAGCCCACCCCAGGGGCTGCGCGGCGCGGGCTTCGCCTCGCTCCTGCCGAGCGGCGACCGCGAGGCGCGCGCCCTCTTCGCCGCCGCCGGCTGCCGCCTGGACCTCCTGCCCCCGCTCGTCCACAGCGTCATCCTCAACGGCGGCTACCGCTGCGCCTCGAACCATCTGCGCGCCGGCGGGTGATCCACCGCGAAACCGGGTTCATGCGTCAGGGGTGGGGGCGTCCCCTTCCCCCCCGGAGGGGTGGGAAGGGGATCGAGGGGATGCGGGGGGCGATCCGATAGATGCTTCGAGGAGGCCTCTACCGCCACGTCGCAGGGCACTTTCATCATCGCACCCAAGACACCAGAGCCTCACCAAGGCCGGGAGATCACGCACGCATTAACGCCGCCGATGCCCATCGACAGCTTGCCGGCGAGGCCGGCGGGAGCGGCGCAGGGCTGGTCGAAGACGAAGCGGTCGTGGCGGACGGCGATCTCGCGGTTGAGCTCGGCTGGGGCGAGCGGAGTCGGGAAGAGATGGCCGCGCTCGTAGCCCAGATACTGCGCGGTCAGCTCCCAGCCGCCGCCCGCGCTCATGCCATGGCCGAAGGTGCCCTTGCGCGCGGTGACCAGCACCGAGCCGGGGACCAGGGTGCGCAGGGTGGCGACCTCGCGATCGTCGCCGGGAGTGGCGGTGGCGTGGAGGTCCCAGGTGGCGAGCTGCTCGGGCTCGACCTGGGCGCCGGCGAGCGCCTGGCGGATGGCGGCGGCGGGCCCCTCGATCGAGGGCGTGATGATGTGATCGGCATCCGAGCTGACGCCGACCGCGAGCGGCTCCATGCCAAGCGGCCGAAAGCCGCGCGCCGTCATCGCCTCGAGATCACCCACGATCCAGACCACCGACCCGCCAGCGACGTGAGTGCCGCGCAACCCGGTCAGCGGCTTGGAGACGGCGGCGTCGGCGGCGATGACGCGGGCGCTGTAGAAGGCGCCGACCGAGAGCGGCAGCGGCGGCGGATCCGTCGCTCCCACCACCACCGCCGTGGCCTCGCCGCGGGCGATCGCATCCAGCGCCAGCTTGAGGGCGACACCGAAGGTCGAGCAGGCCGCCACCGGCGCGAACGCCAGGCCGGTGATACGGCCGAGCATCGACACCTGCGAAGCGGGGGTGTTGTGGATGTTCCACACCAGGTTGGCCGACACCGCTAGCCACGGCGGCTGGGGAGCCTGCCAACGCTTCTGCAGCTGCAGGTGGCGCCGCTGCTTCTCCTTGAGCAGGCTCATCTTGCCGCGCTCTACCTCGCCCTCGACCGCGAGTCCCTCGATCGCCGCCAGCTCGGCGAGGTAGGCGTGGAGGTCGGCCGAGCGGCCCGCCCAGTAGTGCTGCCAGGCTTCCTCGGCCTCCTCCCGCTCTTCCGGCGCGGTCTCGAGCGGAGGGCGCGGCATGGCGGGATCCAATTCCGTTGCCGCTTCCACCGGCCGCGACAGGAACGAGGCCAGGTCTGGGTTGCGCTCGGCCCAGAAGCGATCCCAGCGCCGCTGGGCGCGGGCCAGGGCGAGGGCGCCATCGGCGATCGTGGCTATGTTGCCGATCCCCGTCCCCAGGTAGACATGGGCCCGGGTGCCGAGCCGGGTGAGCTCCTGCTCCAGGCCCGGGTTCTGCCCCAGCGCCTGGATGAAGGAGCCGATCGCATAGAGCGCCGGCAGGTCCATCTTTTCCTCGAGCTGGCGGTAACGGCTGGGAGGGAAGCGCTCGGCGATCCAGCCACGGTAGGCGGCGAAGGAAAACTCAGGCCGGCCGACCAGGAAGTTATCAGGGCCGAAACCATGGAACGGGGTCAGCCAGCTGGCGGAGCGCTCGAGGTTGCGGGCGAAGGCCGCGATATCCGGCGAGCGCGGCGCCACCACTCCCCAGCCGAAGACTCCGAAGCGCTTCAGGATTCTCTCTCCCTAAGAAACACAGGATTGTGCCACAGGCAAGGGGGGGAGAGAGCGCGAGGTGAAACCCAGGCGAGAAGCAATTGCAACCTACGAGCCCCGCCGCGGGCCTCCACCCTGATCCGGGGGGTCCTACGAGCTTCGGATGCGAATTCCGCCGTTGGTGGTGTTCGCCACCAGCTTGCCGCCGCCGCCGTTGATGTCGCCATGCAGGCGGCGGCGCAATGTCTGGCCGCTGGCGGCAACGGCAAAGTCGGTATGGATGTTGCCGTTGGCCGTTTCAGCCTCGATCGAGGCGCGCACGTCCCTGGGAAGAGTGATGTCGATGTGGCCGTTCGTGGTCTCGAACGACAGCGTGCCATCGACCCTGTTGAGCTGGGCGTTGACGCTGCCGTTGGTGGTCTCGGCCCTCACCTCGCCCGCCGCCTCGCTGACCTTGATCCCGCCGTTGGTGGTCTGCAGACGGAGACGGCCATCCACCTGGGCGACGTCGATCGCACCGTTGGTGGATGCGAGACGCGCCGCGCCCTTGATGCCGCTAAGGCGCAGGCCGCCATTGACGGTTTCGGCGTCGAGGTCCAGTCTGCGCGGCACCTGGAGGTGGTACTCGACCGAGGCCTGGCGCTGACCCTCGCCCGCGAGCCAGTCAAGAAGGCCATTGTGCCCCGGCATCCGGGTCTCGACGATCAGCCTGCCGGCCTCCTCGCGGACCTCGATCTTGATCTGGCGCAGGATGCGGCGCGCCTCGCCGTCACTCCCCGCCTGCGCCTTCTTGACCGCCTCGACATGGACTTCGTCCCGGTCCCATGCCTCGACGGTGACCGCGCCGTTGACGTTCTTGACCGAGAGAGCGCCGCCGGCGCGCAGCGAGTAGGTCTGGTCGGAGCGCTCGCTGACCGTGACCGCCGCGGGGAGCACGCACGACGAGCCGACGAGAGCCAACAGGCCGATCAGCAACGCCGGCAAGGGGCGCGGGGAGAAGCGGTGGATCCAGGGCATCCGGGCATGCATGGCCTTTCCTCCTTGGCCGGCGGGCGGCCGCAACAGCCCCCAGGCAGCAAGTGGCGAGAGCCGCGCGGTCTCCATACGAGCCGGCGGCCGCAAAGGTTCCAGGGCGGGATCGAGAATTGACGGCATTAGAATCCGCGGCAGGCGCCGCGGTGGACGCGGCGAGTGAGGACCCGGGGGTGATGTCCGGACGCCAGATCATGGACGACCTCGAGCTTCTGCTCGGGGTGATGCCGCCGCGGCTGCGGGCGGCGATCGAAGCACGGCCGGAGCCCGAAGCTCTGGTCGAGATCGTGCTCGACCTGGGCCGTGCCGCCGAAGCGCGCCTGCCCGACCGCGGCGAGCAACTCTCCGCGGAGCCGGTCTCGCGGCCCGACATCGCCTATATCGTCGAGCGGGTCGGCGATTTCGGCAAAGACAACCGGGCGGGCATCGAGCGCACGCTGCACCGGATCTCGGCGATCCGCAACCGGCGCGGAGAGGTCATCGGCCTCACCTGCCGGATCGGCCGCGCCGTCTACGGCACCGTCGACATCCTGCGCGACGTGATCGAGGCCGGCCGCTCGATCTTGCTGCTCGGCCGCCCCGGGGTCGGCAAGACGACCCTGCTGCGCGAGGCGGCGCGGGTGCTGGCCGACGACCTGGGCAAGCGAGTGATCGTGGTCGACACCTCCAACGAGATCGCGGGCGACGGCGACATCCCCCACCCCGGGATCGGACGCGCCCGCCGCATGCAGGTGCCGGCGCCCGAGCTGCAGCACGCGGTGATGATCGAGGCGGTCGAGAACCACATGCCGCAGGTGATCGTGATCGACGAGATCGGCACGGCGGCCGAGGCAATGGCGGCGCGCACGATCGCCGAGCGCGGAGTGCAGCTGATCGCGACCGCCCACGGCAACACGCTGGAAAACCTGCTGCAGAACCCCACCCTGTCCGACCTGGTCGGAGGGATCCACGCGGTCACCCTCTCGGACGAAGAGGCGCGCCGCCGGGGCACCCAGAAGACGGTCCTCGAGCGCAAGGCGCCGCCGACCTTTGGCGTGCTGATCGAGATCCAGGACAAGGAGCGCCTGGCGGTGCACCACGACGTGGCGGAGGTGGTCGATCGGCTGCTGCGCGAAGTGCCGCCGCGCCCCGAGCTGCGCTCCCGCAAGCCGGGCGGCGAGGTCGAGATCCGGCCCTCGGGAGGCGAGCCCGGCGGCGGCGGGCGCGAGCTGCCTGCGCCGGCTCCGGCGGTGCCGGCGGCCGGAGGCGAGGCGCGGCGCCTGCCCGTGCCGCGCGCCGCGCGCCAGACGATGCGCATCTTCCCCTACGCGGTGGCCAAGGCCAAGCTCGAGCGGGGGATCCGCAAGCTCCGCGCGCCGGCGCGGGTGGTCGACGACCTCGACGAAGCGGACCTTTTGCTCACCCTCAAAGCCCAGGAACGGCGCCAGCCGCGGCGCTTGCGCGACGCCCAGGCGCGCGGCATCCCGGTCCATATCGTCAAGAGCAACACGATCGTACAGATCGAGAACTTCCTGCGCGGCGTCTTCGAGCTCGGCGACCCGACGGGGGCGGACGAGGCGGCGCTGCATGAGGTCGAAGCCGCCATCGACGAGGTGCTGGACCTCGGGCGCCCGGTGGAGCTGGCGCCGCGCAACACCTACCTGCGGCGCCTGCAGCACCAGGTCGTCGAGCGCTCCGGCCTGCTGTCGGAGAGCAAGGGCGAGGGGACTTTCCGCCGGGTCGTGATCTATCCCTCCTGAGCGGCTGGCCGCGCGCTTGCAGGTCTTCCGGCGCTGGACGAGGTTTCTGGCGGCGAGGATTTCGAGATGAGCTCTGCGCGATGAACTCTGCCTCTCCCATTCCCCGGCTCTTGCCCGCGCTGCTGCTGCTGGCGCCAGCGCTGGTGGCGGGCGCCAGGTTGGCGCCAGGGCGGCCGTCGCGGCAGGCGCCGCCGGCACTACAGCCGCCGCAGCAGCAACAGGCGGCGCCCGAAGGGCGGGCGCCGGTTCCGCAGCCGGGGCCCCAGCCGGCTCCCCAGCTCCCGCCGCCGGCGGCGGCCATTCCCACTCCGGCGCCCGATTCGGCGGCCGACGTCCAGACGCTGCTCGACCGGGTCAGCTTCTCGCCCGGCGTCATCGACGGCGGCTGGGGGCAGAATTCGCGCAAGGCGATTGCCGGCTTTCAGGAGGCCCATGATCTGCCGGTCACCGGCGAGGTCGACTCCGTCACCTGGCAGAACCTGCTGGCAGCCAGCGGCGGCCAGGCGTGGGCCCAATACGCGATTACCCCCGCGGACGAGAAAGGTCCCTTCTTCGAGATCCCCGACAAGATCGAGGAGCTGGCAAAGCTGCCGGCTCTCGGCAATCGCTCGTTGGCCGAGATGCTCGGCGGACGGTTCCATACCACCGAGAAGCTGCTGCGGGAGCGCAATCCCGGCGCACGCTTCGTCACCGGCGAGACGCTCCTGGTGCCGAACGTGCGGACGGTGGCCGAGGGGCCGGTCCGGGGAGAGGCGGGCGGTGCGGTGCGAATCGTGGTCTCGAAGTCGAAGCTCACCCTGACCGTCGACAACGGCGACGATCTGCTCTTCTCGGGTCCGGTCTCGGCAGGCAGCGAGCACGATTCGCTGCCGATCGGCGAATGGCGGGTCCGCGGCATCATCAGAAACCCCGCCTTCTTCTACAACCCGGCGCTATTCTGGGATGCCGATCCCTCCCACGCCAAGGCCAAGCTGCCTCCCGGACCCAACAACCCGGTCGGGCTGGTCTGGATCGACCTCAGCAAGGAGCACTACGGCATCCATGGCACGCCGAATCCGGCAAAGATCGGCACCACCTTCTCGCGCGGCTGCGTCAGGCTCACCAACTGGGATGCGCTGACCGTAGCGGCGCTGATCAAGCCGGGAACACCCGTCCTCTTCGAGCCATGAGACCGTCAGCCAGGCGAGAGCGCCGCGGAGGGTCGCTGCTGCTGGCTGGTCTGGGCGGCTTCGCGCTCGGCGCCGCCACCGTGCTGCTCATCGTCTGGGTGTATGGCGCAAGGCGCAGCAGCGGCGGCGCGGCCGGCGGGCCTGGAGGAGTGGCTGCGAATCCCACCTTCTCCCCCCCGCTTTCGCCCGGCCCGCGGGTGCCCGGCGCGCCTCCGGGCGCAAGCGGCGCGGCGCCCGGAGGCGTGGGCGCTCCGCCCGCGCCCGGCGGTGGCCCTGAGCTCCAAGGCGGGGGATCCCGACCTGCCGGGAGTGCCGGCCAGCCCGGCACTCCGATTGAAGGCGCCAGGACCGGCGCCGTGGCTACCGCCGTACCGCCCGGGAGCGACCTGGAAGAGCTGCAGCGGCGCCGGCTGCTGCTGCCGGTGCAGGGGGTGCCGCGCGAGCAGCTCCGAGACTCTTTCACGGAGGCGCGCGGCAACGGGCGCTCGCACGAGGCCCTCGACATCATGGCGCCGCGCTCCAGCCCGGTTCTCGCGGTCGAGGACGGACGGATCGCCAAGCTCTTCTATAGCCGCCAGGGCGGCAACACCCTCTACCAGTTCGACCCGAGCGAGACCTACGCCTATTACTACGCTCATCTCGAGCGCTACGCCGATGGACTGCACGACGGCGACCCGCTGCGCCGCGGCCAAATCATCGGCTACGTCGGCACCACTGGCAACGCCCCTCCGGGAGCCCCCCACCTGCACTTCGCGATCTTCCACCTCAGCCCCGACAAGCACTGGTGGCAGGGCACGGCGCTCGACCCCTTCCCGGTTTTCAAGCAGCCCTGAGCCGTGCGGCTCTAAGTACGCGCCGGCAGCGCCGTCAGTGGTGGCCGTCGCCGTATTTCTTCTCGCCCGCTTCGATGCGCAGGGCGAGGCGGTTCTGGGGGGGCGGCAGAGGGCAGGTGGCGAATGCGCTGAAGGCGCAGGGCGGATTGTAGGCCTTGTTGAAGTCGACCACGACCTTGCCGTCCTTCGGCGCAGGAGTGTTGAGGAAGCGGCCGGCGCCGTAGCTCTCGCGGCCATTGGTCTGGTCGGCGAAGATCAGGAACAGGCTGCCGTCGTCGGACTCGGTGAGCGCGTCGAGGCGATAGGTCTTGCCCTCATGCTCGAACACCACGACTCCGGGCGAGGGCTGGTCTTCGGTCGTCCCCAGCACGTTGGCAATGGGAATCTTCTTCGGCGGCTGATGAGGCTCGAAGCGGGCCACGACCCGCCAGCGCCCGTCGATGGGAAAGCTCTCGATGCCATGAAATGCGGCAAGGGCCGGGCTCTGGCTGTCTTTGACCCGCACGCCCAGCCGGTCGCCGCGCTTGATCAGATAGAAGCTGAGCGAACCAAGCTTGAGGACGGTTGTTGGCCCCTTGGCGTCGCTGGCCAAGGCCAGCGTGGCGACCTGCTTGCCGTCGTGCTGCACACCGGCGCCCGGCTCGGCTCGCAGCTCGACGTCGTTGCCATGGCGGACCAGGACGCCCGCCACGGCCGGCGCCTTGCCCTGCGGCAAGATCACCACGTTGCCCGGGTCGCTGCCGAAGCGATTCTCGCCTTCGTGGAGCCAGAACAGGCCGACCAGGGTGAACCAGCCGTTGTCCTTCTTGAGGCCGGCGAGGCGCTCCGCCCGCCAGCCCTCGATCTCCTTGCGATGAAGGGCCTCGTCCGGCGCGACGGAAGCGGTCGGAGCGGTGGGCTCGGCGGGCGCGAAATGGACGACCGTGACGCTGGACGGAGCGCTCCCGGCGGGGGCACCGCTCCCGGCAGGAGCGCTGGCGGCAGCGAACGCGGCGGCTGGGACCACGCCCAGCAGAGCGATCCAGCCGGCGGTGGCACCGCGGCGGCGAGGTGAGCTGGCGAGGGCGGAGGTGCGCATGGCTTCGGCTCCTTGCGGTCGTCTGCGATCGTACCCCACCCCCGGCGGCCGGACCAGCTTTGTCCTCATCTAGAGCAGGCCAACGGGAGCCGTCGCGGCGGCGGCCGCCGCCGCCGCGGCGAGGCGGCGGTCAATGGTCGCGAAGCGCTCGGCGCGGACGAACGGGGCGAGGCTGAAGTCGGAAGAGGCTGGCGCTTGAAGTGCGGTATCGTCTGCGGAACGTGGAACCTTGCCGCCGAGGAGCATCGATGCACAGTTGTGCCTGGTCTATCTCCCGCCTCGCCACCAGCTTTTCAGCCGCCGCGCTGGCGGCGATCGCGGTCCTCGGCTGCCACGGCCAGAACGGGGTGCCGGCGCGGGTGAGCGGCATGGCGGCGGCGCGAGCCCGCCACCACGACGCGGTGGACGCCACGGTCGCCTCGTCCGACGGCGTTCCGATCCGCTACCACACCGAAGGAGAAGGCGCGTCGGCGCTGGTCTTCGTGCACGGCTGGGGGTGTGATCGCAGCCACTGGACGGAGCAGGTCGCTCACTTTTCGGCCGATCACCTGGCGGTGAGCCTCGATCTCGCCGGGCACGGCGACTCCGGCAAGGACCGCAAGAGCTGGACGCTCCAGGCGTGCGGCGAGGACGTACGGGCGGTAGTGCTGGCGCTCGACCTGCGCCGGGTGGTGCTCGTCGGCCACTCGATGGGCGGCGCAGTGATCCTCGAGGCGGCCCGCCTCATGCCCGAGCGGGTGATCGGGCTGGTCGGCGTGGATACCTTTCACAACGTCGAGCGGCGCATCGATCCGGCCCAGGCGGAGGCGCTCGTCTCGCGCTGGGACAAGGACTTCGCCGGCACTGCCAAAGAGATGGTCGCGATGCTGCTGCCCAAGGTGCCCGATCCGACCTTCAAGGCGAGGATCGAAGCGCAGATGGCAGCCGCGCCGCCCGATATTGCTCTTCCCCTGCTGCGCGCCCAGCTCGCCTACGATCTGGCCACGGCCTTCGAGCGCGTGCATGCCCCCATCCGGGTCATCAACACGACCTCCCCGACCGACGTCGAAGCCGGCCACCGCCACTGCCCCGGCTTCGCGGCCGTCGACCTTTCTCCCCTCGGCCTCGGCCACTTCCCGATGATCACCGCCCCAGCCCTCTTCGACGAGAAGCTGGCCGAGGTCTTACGTGGCCTCGAGACCGCGCTCTGATCGGAACGGCTGGGTCCCGACCCAGCCTGTCGATCGGAACGGCCGGGTTCCGACCCCCTCGCGCGGCGTCAAGCCGAGCGGCCGAGGTAGGCCTTGAGGCGGGGGGCGACGCGGCGGCGGATCAAGGCGTTCTGGGCTTGCCAGCGCTCGGCGACGGTCAGCTCGACGAGGAACCGGGCCTCGCGACCTTCGAGGACGGCGATCGGCTCGCCATCGCGGTAGAGGAGGCGGTTGCCGGCCAGCGCCGCCAGCCGCTCGCCGGGGGTGGCGATGCCGATCAGGTTGAGCGGATCGGCGGCGCTCACCGAAACCAGGGCGCCGCGCCGCGGCTCGCGGCGGACGGCGCGCAGGCGCCCGACCGCCTCGGGCAGGGCGTACTGCTCGCCGGTGAAGCCGTGGATGAAGCGGCCGCCGCGGATCTCGCCGCGCGCTTCGAGACGCCGGTAGACGCCCAGCAGCTCGCGCCAGGGTGGGGCGAGCGACTCGCGCTCGAGCAGCCGCCGGAAGACCACGCCGTAGCGGCGCAGCAGCGCCCAGGCCGCGGCCTCGAGTCTTTCCCGCTCGCGATCGAGCTGCTGCTCGCTCGAAACCGTACCGAAGACGACGTCAGGAGACGGGGCCGGCGGCCGGCGCAGCAGCGACCAGCGGCCGGCGTTCTCGACGCCGAAACCCGCCACGGGACCGCCTTTCTGAAATCGCCCGGGACCGCGCCGGCCCACCGGCGGGCGCTTGTGCGCGGGCACCAGCAGGGCTCGCAAACCGGTGAAGCTGTCGGCGGTGACCAGGCCGGCGGCCACCAGCTCGGCGAGCGCCGCCTCGAGCTGGGTATGCAGCAGGCCGGTGGCGGTGGCGATGTCGCCGAAGAACGACGCCCCGCCCGCGGCGAGCTGGTCGCGTACCGCACCGGCATCGCCGGAAAGCTCGGCTGGTTGAGCCGGGGTGGGAGCTAGCTCTTGCCAGAGCGGCAGAGCAAGCCGCGGCAGCAGCGCGATCGGCGTGGCCCGCACCGGTCCGGAGCGCCGGCGGCCAGGCGCCGCCGCCGCCGCGGGGCTCAGGCGTCCCCAGGCACAGCGCCCGGCCAGACAGAGGGCATCGAGCCAGAGCGGGTCGTACTCTCCCATCCTGGCGGGCAGGATCTCCCCTTCCCACGCCGCGGCCGGCGCCTCGAACCCTTCTAGCTGGGCGAGGAGGGCCGACAGCGCCTCCGTGCCGGAAGGCGGTGCTCCACCCGCACCCTTCCGGCTCTGCTTCTGGCCCGACTCCTCGGCGACCGTGGCCATGGCAAGACGCTGCCAGTCGACCAGGAAACGCATGAAGTCGGCCTGCGAGACCGGCTCGATCTCGCGCCGCAGCCGGTCCAGGGTGTAGCGGTGGATGCGCGCCAGGAGGCGGCGCTCGCACCACTCGATTTCATTAGGCTCCCGCGCTTCCGCGCCGGCCTTTGGATCTGGCGGCTGGACCGCTGTGGTGAAGCGGCCGCGCAGCACGAAGCCTTCGTTCTCGAGCCGGGCGAGCGCTGCTTCCACGGTGGTCGGCCGCAGACCGAGGCTGCCCGCCAGCGCCATGGCGGTCGTCGGCCCGAGCGCCTGCAGCCGGCCCCGGATCACCTCGACCGCCGCATCCTCGGCGCTCCACGGCCGGTCGAAGCGGGCGGGGACGGCGATCGGAGGAAAGGCAGGATCAGGAACGGAATCCGGCCGCAGCGCCAAGATCTCCGGCAGCCGCTCCGCAGCCACCCAGAGCGCGATCGATTCCCAAGCGCGGGTTGGCCGCCCGTCCGGCGATGGACGGGCGGCACTTCCCGGAGGTCGGGACCGCGCGCCCGACAAAGCGCGGGTTGGGGCCCGCGCGCCCGATAGATCAGCGCGAACGACCGTGGCCCTGTGCTGTTCGGCCAGCTGGCCGAGGAGCGGCTCCCACCCCTCCCGGCGCCCCTCCTCAGCCGTGATGAAGGAGAAGGTGAGCAGAGCGTCGTGCAGCTCGTCGGCGCTCTCCGCTTGCGGCCATGCCTCGCCGCGCACCCGCTCGATCGCCGCCGCATCCAGGGCTCCGAGGTCGGAGGCGGTCTCGGGGTCCAGCCAGCGCCGCGCCTGCACCGCCCGCGTGCGGCGTTCTTCGAGCGGCGCGTCGTCGAGGAAGGTGTAAGGGCGCGAGTTGAGGATCTCGTGCGCGAGCGGCGACGGCTCGGTCAGGTCGCGGGCCAGCAGGGCGATCTCCCCCCGCTCGATACGCGCCAGCAGCGCTTCGAGACCGGCCGTGTCCATTGCCTCTTCCAGGCAGTCGGCAAGCGTCTGGGCGACCAGCGGATGATCGGGGATCTCGCGCTCGCCGACGATGTTCTCGAGACAGGCGAGCTGGTCCGGAAACACCACTGCGATCAGGTCCTCGGCCTGCTGGCGCTGCAGCGGCGCGGGCACCCGCCGGCCGCCGCGCCAGCGCTGCAGGGCGAGCGCACGGCTGGCGTTCCAGCGCCAGCGCACCGGAAAGAGCGGCGAATCGAGCAGCGCCTGGGTGACCACGCCGCGCACCGACGACGAGTGCAGGAAGCGGAAGGCGTCGTCCAGGGGGAAGCTGTGGGTCGGTCCCAGCGAGAGCACGATCGCGTCCTCGGAGGCCGCCGCCTGGAGCTCGAAGTTGAAGGTCTGGCAGAAGCGCTTGCGCAGCGCCAGGCCCCAAGCCCTGTTGAGCCGGCTGCCGAACGGCGCGTGCACCACGAGGTGCATGTCGCCCGCCTCGTCGAAGAAGCGCTCGGCAACCAGGGTCTGCTGCGTCGGCATCGCGCCGAGCGCCGCCGCCGCGGCAGCGAGGTAGGCCGCCAGCTGCTCGGCCGCCGCGGCCTCGAGGCCCAGCTCGCCGGTCAGCCAGTTGACCGCCGCCGGCAGACCTCCCGCGGCCCATCGCGCCGCCACCTCCGCCCGCAGGCGGGAAACCGCCTCCGACAGCTCCGCGGTCCGCGCCGGCGCCTCGCCCAGCCAGAAGGGGATCGACGGGGTCTCCCCGCGGGCGTCCTCGACCAGCACCTTGCCGGGCTCGATCTTGGCGATGCGCCAGGAGGCGTTGCCGAGCTGGAAGACGTCGCCCGGCAGGCTCTCGACGGCGAAGTCCTCGTGGACCGTGCCGATGAAGGTGTCGGTAGGCTGGAGAAGCACCTGGTAGTCGGCGGTGTCGGGAATCGCGCCGCCCGACGTCAATGCGGCCAGGCGGGCCCCCTTCCTGGCCCGCAGGCGGCCGTTTACGGCGTCGTGATGGAGGTAGGCGCCGCGCCGGCCGCGCCGGGTCGCGAAGCCGCCGGCGAGCATTGCCACCACCGCATCGAAATCCGGGCGGCCGAGGTCGCGGAAGGGGTAGGCGCGCCTGACCAGGGCAAAGAGGTCGTCCTCGGTCGACTCCTCGCCCGCGACGCTCGCCACGTGCGCGACGATCTGCTGCGCCAGGATGTCGAGCGGACAGGACGGCACGCTCAAGCGGTCCAGCTCGCCGCGCCGGACCGCGTCGACCAGCGCCGCCGCCTCGACCAGCTCGTCCCGGCTGGCCGGGAAGATCCGCCCCCTGGGCACGGCGGCGAGGTGATGCCCGGAGCGCCCCACGCGCTGCAAAAGCGTGGCGATCGAGCGAGTCGTGCCGAGCTGGCACACCAGATCGACCGTGCCGATGTCGATGCCGAGCTCGAGCGAGGCAGTGGCTACCAGGGCCGACAGCTCACCCTCCTTGAGACGCCGCTCGGAAGCAAAACGCTGCTCGCGCGACAGGCTTCCATGATGGGAGGCGACCCGGGCCTCGCCCAGGCGCTCGGCCAGATGGCGGGTGACGCGCTCGGCCTGGCGCCGGGTGTTGACGAAGACCAGTGTCGTGCGGTGCGCGCGGATCAGCTCGGCAAGCCGGTCGTAGACCTCGAGCCAGACCTCGGCCGCCATCACGGCTTCGAGCGGCGAAGCCGGCACCTCGATGGCAAGGTCGAGGGGGCGGCCGTGCCCGGCGTCGACGATTTCGCAATCGGGGCAATTGGGGCAATCGGGGCAGTCTGGGCAATCTGGGAAGCCGCCGGCGCCGACCAGGAAACGGGCCACCTCCGCAATCGGCCGCTGGGTGGCCGAGAGGCCGATCCGCAAGAGACGCTGTGCGGAGCTGGACGATGCTGAGCCGGCGCCGCTCCGGGAGCGGACCAGCTCCGCGAGGCGCTCGATCGAGAGCGCGAGGTGCGAGCCGCGTTTGTTGCCGGCCACGGCGTGGATCTCGTCCACGATCAGGGTGCGGGTGGTGCCGAGGATGGTGCGGCCCCCCGCGCTGGTGAGCAGGATGAAGAGCGATTCCGGGGTGGTGACCAGGATGTGCGGCGGCTGGCGGACCATCGCGGCGCGCGCCGCGGCCGGGGTGTCGCCGGTGCGCACCAGGGTGCGGATCGGAGCGTCAGGCAGGCCGAGCGACGCCAGCTCGCCGCGGATGCCGGCGAGCGGCTCTTCGAGGTTGCGCTGTACGTCGTTGCTCAAGGCCTTGAGCGGCGAGACGTAGACCACCCGCGTCTCGTCGGCCAGCTCGCCGGCCAGCGCAGAACGCACCAGATCGTCGAGCGCGGACAGGAACGCGGCGAGAGTCTTGCCCGAGCCGGTCGGGGCGGCGATCAAGGTGTTGCGGCCGGCGCGGATCGACGGCCATGCCCGCGCCTGCGGCTCGGTTGGAGCCGGGAACCGGCGGGCGAACCAGGAGGCGACGGCAGGATGAAAGTCGAGGTCCAGCATTCCGATCCGCAAGGTAAAGCGCGTTGGCGGCGCCCGACATTCCGCCAGGCCCCGTCCTCAACAACTTACGCTATATTACCGCCATGGAACGGCTCTCGTCAAGGCTGGTAAGGACGACAGTCACACTCTCGCCGGCATCGCCGCGACGGGCGAGTCGAGCCGGCGGTGGAGGCGGACGGGGATGGCCCGGCGCACGCGCTGCACGCGCTCGAGGTCGATCTCGGCGAGCGCCAGTCCAGGGCCGTCGGAGGCCGTGGCCAGGACAAGCCCCCAGGGGTCGACGATCATGGCATGGCCGTAGCTCTCCCGCAGCCCGCCGTCGTCATGACGCCCGTGCTGAGCGGCGGCGATCAGGTAGCACTGGTTCTCGATGGCGCGGGCGCGCAACAGCGGCTCCCAGTGGTCCTTGCCGGTCGCCAGGGTGAACGCCGAGGGCACGGTCAGGACGTCGGCCCCCTGATCTGCCAGCCGGCGATAGAGCTCCGGAAAACGCAGGTCATAGCAGATCGACAGGCCGATCCGCCCGCAGGCGGTCTCGACCACGACCGTCCCCTTTTCAGGATCATCGGGATCGCCCGGCTTGCAGGTGGCGGACTCGTTGAAGCCTACGCCTCCGGGGATGTCGACGTCGAACAGGTGGAGCTTGCGATAGACGCCGAGAATGGACCCATCGGGGCCAAAGAGGACACTGGTGTTATAGCAGCGCGCCGCCTCGTCGCTGCGCTCGTTGAACGATCCGAGAAGCAGGTAGATGCCGAGCCGCCAGGCGAGGATTCCGAAGCGGCCGGCGGTCGGACCGTCGAGCGGCTCGGCGCGCCGCACCTTCTCCTCGTGGGGGCCGAGGAAGTTGGTGTTCTCGGGAGTGGCCGCGAAACGGGCGCCGTAGCGGGCGGCCCGGGCGATCAGCTCGCTCGCGCCAGCCCAGTTGGCGGCTTCGTCCGAGCTCGAGGTGAGCTGGACGGCCGCCGCAACGAATGTGGCGCACATGAGGTACTCTTGTAGCACACTCCTGACCGGCGTGTGACCGCACCGCCACCTACCCGTCACGACCTGGTGCGATCCTGCCGACAGAGGTAGAGCGCGCTTTGGAGACTCTCGCTACCCTGCTCCTCATCCCACTAGCGCTCATCGGGGCGGCGTCGGTGCTGACCACTCTGCTCGCCGATGGCGGCGCCCTCTACCTCCTCTCCCGGCGCTCACGAGCCGTCGCCGCTCGCCGCGACGGCGGGCCCAGCTTCTCGCTGCCGCCGATCTCGGTGCTCAAGCCGCTCAAGGGGGTCGACGAGGGCCTGTTCGAAAACCTCGCCTCGCTGGCCGGCCAGCAGTACCCGGAGCTCGAGCTGGTGCTGGGGGTCGAGGACCCGCACGATCCGGCGCTCGAGGTCGCGCGCGCCGTCGCGCGGGAATTCCCCGAGGCCGCGATCACCCTGGTCGCCGGCGCCGCCGCCCTGGGCTGCAACCCCAAGGTCACACTCCTGGCAGCGCTCGCCCGGCACGCCCGACACGAGCTGCTGCTGATCTCCGACTCCAACGTCCGTGCCCGCCCGGACTACTTGCGGGCGATGGCCGCCGAGCTGGCCGACGAGCGGGTCGGGCTGGTCTTCTCCGTGCTGGCAGGAACGGGCGAGGCGAGCCTCGGAGCGCTGTTCGAGAACCTCCACCTGAACTCCTTCGTAGCCGCCTCGGTCTGTGTCGCCCAGGTCATCGGCCACCCCTGCGTGGTCGGAAAATCGATGCTCTTCCGCCGCGGCGACCTCGCAGCCGCCGGCGGCTTCGCGGCCGTGCGCGACGTCCTGGCCGAGGATTACGTCCTCGGGCGCCGCTTCGCCGAGCGCGGGTGGCAGGTGGCGCTGTCGGCGCACGTCCTGCCGGTCATCCACCAGCAGCGCACGGTGCGCGAGTTCCTCGACCGCCACCTGCGCTGGGCACAGATGCGCCGCCGCCTGTCGCCGGCCTTCTTCGGCGAGCCGCTGCTCAACCCGGTGCCCTGGATGCTCGGCGTCGCGGTCCTCGCGGCGGCGCTCGCGCGGCCGGCGATCGTTCTCGCCGCCCTCCTGGGCTGCGCCCTCAAAGTAGCTGCCGACGCCTGGCTCGCCCGCCGCCTGCGCGGCACGGCGCTGCCGGTGCGCGCCCTGCTGGCGATCCCGCTCAAGGACCTGCTCATCGCGGCCGTCTGGCTGGTGGGGGCTTTCCGGCGCACCGTTAGCTGGCGCGACAATCGCTTGCGGATCGGCCGCGGCAGCCTGCTGTCGCCGCTCGCGGCGCCGCCGCCGGCGCCCGCATCTGAGGCCCAGCGGTCGCAGGGGGCGCTCGAGACGCACGAGGCCCCGGCATGAGCGGCGGCTTGCGCAGCGCGCGCCAGGAGACCTGGAAATGGGTGGTCGCGATCGACCAGGCCATCCTGCTCGCGGTCCGCCGCTGGGAATCGACGATGATGACCCGGCTGATGCGGATCCTGACCCGCATGGGCGATCCCGCTGCCTGGGTGGTCGTCGGACTGGCGCTGGGCGCCGTGGCGGGACCGCGCTACCTCTGGTTGCTGGGGACCGGGGCGGGCCTGGCGGTGGCAGGCTCGCAGGTGCTCAAGCGGCTCTTCTGCCGGCCGCGGCCGTCTTTCGGCATGGGCGGCTTCGCCGTCCTGGCCGAGATCCCTGACGCGTTTTCCTTTCCTTCCGGCCACACCGCAGCGGCCTTCGGAGTCGCGGTAGCGCTGGCGGGCGAGGGCAGCGGCCTCGCCCTGCTGACGCTGGTCCTGGCCTTCGGCATCGCGGTGTCGCGTATCTACCTGGGCGCCCACTACCCGCTGGACGTCGCCGCGGGGGTCCTGGTGGGCGCCGCGGCAGGTCTGGTCGCCCGCTTGCTGGTCGACGGCTTCCACCTGCTAGTGCTCCTGGGTTACGCTGGGTTCACCCTGGTCCCGTTCGGCTTCGGCGCCTGATGGTCTGATGCTCTGATGCTCTGACCACCGCCGCGGTGCCGGGCCCGCGCGGACCTAACTCAGGTGCCACCTCGCTGCCCGTGGACCGATCGCCGCTGCCCCGCGCACCGCTCTCCAGCCGCCCGCCGCCGGGCGAGGTAGGTATCTCCGCGCTGGCTCCCGCGGCTTCACCGCCGCAGCCCGCCCCCCTGGCGCACCCGGCCCTGCTGCCTCCAACGCTACTTGCCGATCGTCTTCCCGTGGTGGCGGCCGTCGAGATGGGCTTCGGCCACTTGCGGGCCGGCCACGCTCTTGCCACGGCGCTGGGCACGGAGCTCGTGCGTCTCGATCAGCCGCCGCTCGCCGGTCCCGAAGAACAACGCCTCTGGCGGACCACCCGGCGCCTCTACGAGGTCACCGCGCGGGTCTCGCAGCTGCCGATTGCCGGCGCGCCGCTGCGCGCGCTGCTCGACAGCCTGACGTCGATCCCACACCTCTACCCGAAGCGCGACCTGTCGGCTCCGACCCTGCAGGCGCGATCGCTCGACCGGCTGATCCGCAAGGGGCTGGGGCGCGGTCTCATGGCCCACCTGGAAGCGACCGGCGCCCCCCTGCTCACGACTTTCTTTGCCGCCGCGGTGCTGGCCGACGAACAGGGATGGGAGCGGACCTACTGCGTGGTGACCGACGTCGATCTCAACCGGGTCTGGGTGCCGCTCGCGCCGGCGCGCAGCCGGATCGTCTACCTGACGCCGAGCCGCCGGGCCCTCGACCGGCTGCGGGCCTACGGCGTGCCGCGCGCCCAGATCGAGTACACCGGCTTCCCGCTCCCGGCGGAGCTGTTGGGGGGGCCGGCGCTGGATACGCTGCGGCGCAACCTCGCCGCCAGGCTGGTGCGCCTCGATCGCCACGCGGTGTTCCGCGGCCAGGCGCGCGGCGAGATCCAGCAGTTCCTCGGCGAGGAGCTACCCGCCGATCAGCAGGGGCGGGCGCCGCTCGCGACCTTCACGGTGGGCGGCGCCGGCGCGCAAGCCAGGCTGGCCCGGGCGCTGCTGCGCAGCCTGGCGCCGCTGGTCGCCGAGCGGCGACTGCGGCTCTGCCTGGCGGCCGGAGTGCGGCCGGAGATCGCTGCCCGCTTCCGCAGGTGGGTCGAGGAGGCTGGGCTCGAGGAGCGCCTGGGCGACGGCGTGACCATCTTCCAGGCCGAGAGCCTGGAGAGCTACTTTCCGTCCTTCAACAGCCTCCTCGCCGAGACCGATATCCTATGGACCAAGCCGAGCGAGATGACGTTCTTCGGCGCCCTGGGCATCCCGCTGGTCTTCTCGCAGCCGGTCGGCATTCACGAGCGCTACAACCGGCGCTGGGCGATCGAGAACGGCGCCGGGCTCAAGCAACGCGACCCGCGCTTTGCCGGCGACTGGCTCCGCGAGTGGCTGTCCGAGGGGACGCTGGCCGCTGCCGCCTGGTCCGGCTTCATGCGCCTGCCGAAGTTCGGCCTCTTCCAGATCCTCGAGCGGATGGCCGGCGTCCCGCAGCCGGCCGCCGCGCACGGCAAGCCCGGGCCGGCCTGAGCGGCGGCGGGCCACCAGCTTCGACCGCTATCGACCGCTACGGGGTCGCCGCGCCGCCGCACTCCGCGGCGACCCTTCCTAGCACGCCATGGTCGGCGACGGCGAGGAGATCGGCCGGGACCAGCCGGTTCCACAGCGCCGCGCCCTCCGGCGCGAAGACCCGGATGTAGTTGTCGGTCAGCCCCTGCCCCAGGCCGCCGCGCGGACGTTCCCAGAGCACCGGCTCGCGGCGTCCGAGGTGCGCCCGCCAGAAGCTCCGCTCGGCGCTTCGCGCTACCTCCAGCATCCGTTCCATGCGCGCCCTCTGCTCCGCCGGGCCGACCTGCCCGGCGAATTCCGCCGCGGCGGTGCCCGGGCGGGCGGAGTAGGGAAAGACGTGGACCTTGGCGAACGCCATCGCCGCCACCGCGGCGAGGCTTTCCTCGAATTCCGCGGCGCTCTCGCCGGGGAAGCCGACGATGACGTCGGTGGTGACGGCGACCCCAGGAATGGCGGCGCGGACCCGCTCGAGCAGGGCGTGGAAGCCCGCCGCGGTGTAGGGGCGCCGCATGCGGCGGAGCGTCGAGGTGGCGCCGCTCTGCAGCGACAAATGCAGGTGCCGGCAGAGGCGGCGGTCGGCCCACAGCCCGAGCAGCCGCTGGTCCAGCTCCCACGGCGCGATCGAGGTCAGACGCAGGCGGCGGCCACCGCCGACCGGGAGCGCCGCCAGCAAGGCCTGCACGAGATCGACGAGATCGAACAGGCGCGCCCCGCGCTGACGGGCGGCAGCGGCAGCAGCGGCGGCCGCGGAGCCGGCGGGTTCAGCGCCGCCGCCGCCGCCGGCGTCCCGGTAGGCCGAGATCTGGACACCGGTCACCACCAGCTCGCGATAGCCGGCGGCCGCGAGGGCGCGCACCTCGGCGACCACCTCGGGCAGCGGCCGGCTGCGCTGGCGGCCGCGGGTCGCCGGAATGACGCAGAAGGCGCAGCGCATGTCGCAGCCGTCTTCGACCTTGACCAGCGCCCGGGTATTGCCGATCGGGAGCGGCATGTAGGAAACCTCGATGCCGCCGCCGGAGCGTTCGGGGAGCGCCTCGGGGAAGGCCTGCTGCACTTTCTCGAGCAGCTTGTCCTTGTCGCGATTGGGCACCACCAGGTCGACCCCGGCGAGGCGGGCGGCCTCCTCGGGACTGTGGGTGGCGTAACAGCCGGTCAGAACGGTGCGCAGGCGCGCCCGGCCGTCACGCCGGGCGGGGTTCGCGCCTATCTCTCGCGACAGGGCGCATCGAGGCGACTCGCCGGGGCTGCCGCCGCCGCCGGAAACGCCGGCTCGCCCGAGTCCCACCGCCTGGCGCGAGCGGCGCGCCGCGGCGCGGGTCACCGTACAGGAGTTGATCACGTGGAGGTCGGCCTCGGCGAGAGCGGCGGCGAGCTGGTGCCCGGCGGCGAGGAACTCGCGGGCGAGCCGTTCGACCTCCGCCTGGTTGAGCTTGCAGCCCAGGTTCGAGAAGTAGACGCGCATGGCAGCGAAAATTGTACCTTCCAATTTCGGGGACGGGCAGTGGAATGGCGGGCTCTGGCGCCGGGTTGTTCGATCTGATCGCGAGAGCAGCCCGGCGCCGCGCCCGGGCAGCGCAATTGCCTACCATGCCCGCTCGCCGCCTCCTCCTCCAGCCTCTCGCCGCCGCCTCCTTGCTGGGCCTGCTGCTCTCGAACCCGCCGGCAGCTCGCGCCGAGGCGAGCCGGTGGACGAGCAATGAGCAGTCGAGCGTCCGCCTGATCACCGCCTACCGCGTCGCGCCGCGCAGCGGCAGCCTGCGGCTCGGCATTCACTTCCGGCTGGCGCCGGGCTGGCACGTCTACTGGAAGAATAGTGGCGACGCCGGATTCGCGCCGCAGGTCACCTTCGCCTCCGAGCCGCGACTCGAGCGCCCCGAGCTGCTCTGGCCCGCACCCCACCGCTACGAGCTGCCGGGCGGCCTGGTCGCCTTCGGCTACAGCGACGAGGTCGTCTACCCGGTGCAGGCCGTCCTGGCCACCCAGGGTGCCGCCAGCGGCAGCCGCCGGGATCGGGACTTCCTGCCCCTCGCCGCCGACGTCGATTACCTGGTATGCAAGATCGATTGCGTCCCGTATCGCTATACGGTCTCGCTCGCGCAGCCGCTCGGCGATCAGGCCGCGGCCGACCCTGCCACGGCGCCGCTGCTGGAGCGTTGGCGGCGGCAGGTGCCGCCGGCCGCCGAGATGGTCCCGGGGGTCGCGACCGCAGGCCGCATCGAGGTCTCGCCGGCGGGAGGCCTCCAGCTGGTGGTCCAAGTCGACGGCGCCGGCGCCGGCCCGGGCGGTCCCGACCTCTTCTTCGAGAGCCATCCGGCCCTCGAGACCGGGCGCCCGCTGGTGGCCTCCGGGTCATCCGGGCGGGCCGGGGCGGGTGGCGAGGCTCCAATCGTCTTCGCGGTGCCGCTGCAGCCGCGCGACGTCACGAAACCGCTGCCGCCGCGCACGACTTTCGCCTGGACGGTGACCGGCCTGCAGCGCAACGGCGCCCCGCTCGCCCTGAGCGCGCAAAGGGAGGTGGCGCTGGCCGCATCGGCGCGGACCGCTCGCGCGCGACCCGCCGCCGCGAGCGCCGGGCAACCCACACCCGCGCCTCTCACGCGGCGCGCCTGGCGCGAGTGGGAGCCGCTAGGGACCGCCCTGGTCGCCAGCATGGGAGCCCTGCTCGCCCTCTGGTCCTGGGGATTGCTGGGCGTGCGGCGGGCGCCGCGCGCCGCCGGCTTCATCTGGCGCGAGGCGCTCGGGTTCGCGACCCTGGCGGGCGTGCTCTGGCCGCTCTACAGGATGTCGTTCCTCGTGGCTCCCGAAGAGCTCGCCGGCATCGAGCTGGCACTGCTTTGCGCCGCCCTGCTCGCCTGGCTGCGCTCCCGGGCGTCGCGGCGAGGGGCGCTGCGCCTCGCCCTGGCACTGGGCCTGCTGGCCTGCGCCGCCGCTCCACTCTGGCTCGCTTCCCACCGCCGGTTGCCGCGGGCCGAAATCTCCGCGGCAACGGCGGGAAGAGGCACGGACCATCAACGCGATCATCAAGACGACGACAGGAGATTCTGACGCCATGACCCGAAACCGATCCATTGCCCGCATTCCGAGCATTCCGCACACTCCTCGCACGCCACGCGCCGCCGCCGCCGCCGCCATACTCGCCCTCGCTGCCGCCGCCGGTCTTGCACTTTCCGCCACCCTTCCCGCGGCCACCGCCAGCGTGGAGACGACCGGCGCCGCGGTCGTGGGGCAGGCGGCCCCGGGCTTCCAGCTCAAGGGGATCGACGGCGCGAACTACTCCCTTGCGAGCTACAAGGGCAAGGTGGTCGTGCTCGAATGGATCAATCCGAACTGCCCCTTCTCCAACCGGCACGCCCGCGAGCACACCATGACCGAGCTGTCGAAACAGCATGGCGAGGTGGTCTGGCTCGGCATCAACAGCACCAATCCGAAGAGCGGCGATTACCTGACTCCCGCCGACCACCTGGCCTGGAACAAGAAGAACGGCATCGTTTATCCAGTGCTCTACGACGAGTCCGGGACAGTGGGCCATTCCTATGGCGCCCGCACCACGCCGCACATGTTCATCGTCGATGCGCAGGGCAATGTCGCTTATAACGGCGCGATCGACGACGACCCGCGCGCCAGCAAGCCCAAGACCGAGCGCACCAACTACGTTGGCAACGGCCTGAGCGCCGAGGAGGCTGGGAAGCGGCCCGATCCAGCCGCCACCAAGCCGTACGGCTGCAGCGTCAAGTACTGATCGGCGCGGGCGACCGGCCGTCCCCGGCCGCCCGGCCAAGCCCTCCCCGTGGGCGGTTTTTGCCGTTTTTCCGCCGCGCCTTGACCCGCGCCTAAGCTTCGCTTAAAATAAACACTTTGCGACAGTCAGAAAGGCTCGCGCCTCTGGCGGTGATCTCTGGGCGAGCCGGCGGCGCCATTCTGAGCATCGGGAGTGATCGGGTGGGTGGGTCGCGGCGGACGGGCGCGGTCGCGGCGGTCGCAGCGCGGAGGAAAAATGCCATATACAAGAGACGGGATCATGGCCCAGATCTATGTCGCCTTCGGGCAGGGCACTGGACCGTTGCGCGTCTCCCAGGCCACCTGCGTCGCGCTTCATGACCAGTACTATCAGCGCATCACCGAGACCGTCCTCGAGCAGTGGGACCGCGAGGCGGTCCACGTCCTCGAGCGCATCCGCGCCATCGGCCGGCTGATGGCGCTCCAGGCGGGGACGGCAGGCCAGACGACGCTGGTAGATGCCAACCTCAAGGAGGCCGCAACCAGCGTGGAGACACAGTCGCTGACCGCGTTCTGCGGTCCACCGCCGCCGGCGAGCACCCAGTAGCAAGGCGGCCGGCGACTCGACCTCCACGGCCCGCACCCAGCCACAGCCGTGAGAACCGCTTTCTGGACGCGCCTCGTTCTCCTTCTCGGCCTGCTCAAGCTGGTGGGAGTCGTGGTCGCCTCCCTGCAGCTCGGCAAGCCGCTGCCGGCTGGGCTGGCGAACCCCTATGACATCCCTCCCTTCATCAACTACCTCTGGGTGGCGGTCTATGGCGCGGTCGGGATCTTCCTGCTCATTGCGGGCCGCGGCGACGAGCGGGCGATCTCGCTCGGCGGCTTCTTCCTCCTGATCGCCGATTCGTTCTGCGCCCGCTTCATTCACCTCCTCGCCGCCGCCGACAGCGACATCCTGCGCAGCGCCGGCCTGGTCTTCCGGGGCATCAGGCCGGAGATCCTGATGCCCTTCTTCTTCTGGCGCTTCGCCCGCGACTTTCCCCGGTCGCCGACCCCGTCGCGCATCAAGCAGATCTTCGCCGCCGGCGTCGCGGTGTCGGCGGCCGCAGGCACGCTGCTCTTTCTTCTCAACCTGATCCATGACCTGATGGTCTCCGCGCCGGTTCCGGCGCCGGCGCGCGGCACCTTGCATCCGCTCCCGCCGGCTTTCGGCGCCGGCCTCTACTGGCTGGTCATGATCGGCCTGCTGGCGCCGGTGCTGCCGCTGGCCGCGGTCAAGGCCCGCTACGCCGTGGGCGAAGAGCGGCGCCGCGTGCGCCTGTTCACCGCCTGGCTGGTGCTCGGCCTCGCGCCAATCACCATCGAGATGCTCTGCGAGCTGTTGCTGCCGTCTTATACTGCGGCTGTCGCCAGCCACCACGAGATCAGCCGGCCGCTGGGAATCGTCTGCAGTCTGTTCGCGCTTTCTGTCCCGGTGTCGACGTCCTACGCGGTGCTGGTCCACCGGGTCTTGGAGGTCAAGCTGATCGCTCGCCGCGCCCTGCACTACGCTCTCGCCCGCTACTCGGCGCTGGCGCTGGCGGCGGTGCCGCTGGTCGCGATCCTGATCTATCTCTACGGCCACCGGGAGGAGTCGCTGGCGCAGCTGTTCTCCGGCAGCCGGATGCCGCTGCTGCTCGCCGGCTGGGGGCTGGGGCTGCTGGCGCTCAACTACCGCCGCCGGCTGCTCGACGCGATCGACCGCCGCTTCTTCCGCGAGCAGTACGACGCGCGCCAGATCCTCACTCGGCTGGTCGATCGGATCCGCGCTACCTATGAGGGCGGCGCGCTGGCCAAGTTGATCGCCCGCGAGGTCGACCTCGCCCTCCATCTCGACAGCATCGCGCTGCTGGTCGTCGATCCGCGCTCCGGGATGCTCCTCGATCCCGGCGACCGCGGCCGCCGTCTCGACGCCTCGTCGTCGCTGGCCAGCCTGGTCGGCAGCGGCTCGGAGCCGCTGGCCGCCGACCTCGAGGATCCGCGCTCGCCGCTTGCGAGGCTGCCCCAGAAGGAGCGCCACTGGCTGGTCGACAGCGGCTTCCGGCTGCTGGCGCCAATCCTTGCCCGCGACGGCTCGCTGCTCGGCATGATCTGCCTGGGCGAGAAGAAGAGCGGCCTTCCTTTCCTCAAGGAGGACCGTGCGCTGCTGCATGCGATCGCCTGCAACGCGGCGTGGGTCCTCGAGCTCGAGCAGAGCCGGACGCACAATACCCCGCGGCGGGTGACCGACGAGACTCCCCAGGTCGACGATCTGCCGCCGATCGAGAGCCCCCTGCCCGCCGCAGAGGTAGCCAAGGAGTGCACTGCCTGCGGCACGCTTTACCAGCCCTACACGGTGTTCTGCTCGGCCTGCAGCCGCCGTCTCGAGCCGTCGCACGTTCCCTACGTGCTGCCAGGCAGGTTCCGTTTCGAGTGCCGGATCGGCTCCGGCGGCATGGGCGTGGTCTATCGCGGGGCCGACCTGGCGCTCGGACGGCCGGTGGCGGTCAAGACCATGCGCCAGGTCTCTCCCGAGGACGCCATGCGGCTGCGGCGCGAGGCGCGGACGGCGGCGGCGGTCTCGCATCCGCATCTGGCCTCGATCTACGGCATCGAGACCTGGCAGGGAACGCCGATCCTGATCCTGGAGCTGCTCGAAGGGGGGACGCTCGCCCAGCGGCTGGAGCACGTGAAGCTGTCACCGATCGCCGCCGTCGAGCTGGGGATCGCGATGGCCGAGGCGCTGGCGCAGCTGCACGCCTGCGATATCCTGCATCGCGACATCAAGCCGAGCAACATCGGCTATTCCCGCGACGGCATCCCCAAGCTGATGGACTTCGGGATCGCCCGGGTGATGTTCGATCTACGCCGCGACTCGTACAGCGATTCGAGCGCCGTGCTCGACGACACCGCCTCGCCGCAGCCGACCTGGGTCTGGAACCAGACGCCGACCTCCCTGGATCTTTCGCGCCAGCTCGCCGGCACGCTCTCTTACCTCTCGCCGGAAGCTCTCAACGGGCAGCGCGCCGAGGCTTCCTTCGATCTCTGGAGCCTGGCGATCGTGCTTTACGAATGCCTGCTGGGCCGCAAGGTCTTCGGCAGCGGCGACGCGCGGCAGGTGATGACGCGCATCCGCCTCGGACGGGTGCCCGACTTCGCCCAGGTCTGCCCCGAGTACGACGACGGGCTGCGCGACTTCTTCCGCGGGGCGCTGCACAAGAACGCCACCCGACGGCCCGGCAGCGCCCTCGAGCTCAAGCAGCAGCTGCTAGCCGTCCACCGGCGCCTCGCGGTCTAAGCCCCCATTTCTCACGCCACCTCTGCTGCGACGCCGGCCGGCGCTATCGCCATGCCGGCACTCCCGGCAGGTCGGAAACTGGCGCCTCGCGACGAGCGGCGTGAGAAAATAGGGGCTGATGCGGCACGTCATCGTCACGCGGTTCTCGGTCCCCCGCCTGGATGCCGCGACCGCATCGCGGCACGCCGACCGGCGCTGGCTCGACCAGCGCCTGGACGCCTTTCGCGCCTACTACGTGCCCAGCGTGGAGCGCCTGCGGGTACCTGTGGTGCTGCTCTGTTCGAGCGCGAGCTCGGGCTATGTGTCGGCGAGACTGCACGGCCTGCCGTGGATCTCGATCGTGGTGCAGGATGCCTGGCACGGAGGCTGGAGCGGGTCTGCAGAGGACGTGTTGACCCGGCTCGATTCCGACGACGCGCTGCACGAGGGGTGGTTTGCGCGGCTCGAGGCGGCCTCGGCCCATGCCTCTAAAGCCGCCGATCCCCGCGCTGCCGCCGCTCTCACCGATCCAGGCATTGCCGCCGATCCCACCGATCCAGGCATTGCCGCCGATCCCACCGATCCAGGCGTTGCCGACATCGCCGACGTCGTCTGCACCAAGGAGTTCCTGCGGCTCGACGCGAGGAGCGGGAAGATCTACTCCTACAAACGCAACGAGCCGTCACCACTGGCGGCCTTCAGGCACGGCGCCAATCCTTTCGCTCACGACCACAAGGTGCTCGAGAGACACTACCGGACGGAGTGCCTGGCCGGGCCCTATCTGCTCCAGGTAGTGCACGGCGGGAACCTCAGCAGCCGGCCGCCGGCGTGGTGGCGCTTTCGTCGCCAGGTGCCGCCGAGGAGGCTATCTGCCTTTGGGCTTCTCCCGGCCTAGGCCAGGTGGCAAGGTGAGGGGCCCAGCCCGACCAGGGAGGATCCGGTAGGCAGGACGAGGCGGCTGCCGGCTTGCGGGGAGTTCTCAGAAGGGCCCGCCGAGCTCGCTGATCAGGGGGCGGGTCTTGGCGGCCAAGCCGACGCCGTCGCCGAGCGGCAGGATCACGGCCTTGAGCTGCGGATGGATCATCAGGTAGCCGTTGAAGGCGCGCAGCGCCTCGGTCTCGGCGTCCTCCTCCGTGTCGCCGGCAGGTTCGGCGACCGACCCTTTCCACAGCAGGTTGTCGGCCACCACCATCCCACCGATCCGCAGCCGGGGCAGCAGCAGATCGAGGTATCGGCGGTACTCGAGCTTGACGCCGTCGATGTAGGCGAGGTCGAATGGGCCGGTCAGCGAAGGGAGCACGTCGAGCGCCGGACCTTCGAGCAGCTCCACTCGCTCCTCGACGCCAGCGCGGGTCAGATACCCGCGCGCCGCGGTGAGCCGCGCCGGGTCGATGTCCACGGTATAGACCTTCGCCTGGGGCGCTCCGCGCGCCATGCAGAGCGCGCCGTAGCCAATCGCGGTCCCGACCTCCACGATCCGGCGCGCCCCGGCGGCGCGCGCCAGGACGCTGAGCAGCTGCCCCACCTCGGGATCGGAGATTGGGATGTTCTCGCGCGCCGCCTGCTCTTCCATCTCGCGCAGGATGGAGTCGCGCGGCGGCAGCAGCCGCTCGAGGTAGCTTTCCTGCTCCGGCCTGATAATGCGGCCTGTTCCGTGCTTCATGCCACTCCCTCCAGCGACTAACCCCCACCGCCTACGGCAATCCCGTGGGATGCAGGGGCGCTACGACGTGGCGGCGGAGGCCTACTCGAAGCATCGATCGGATCGCCCCCGCAACCCTCGCGAGTCCCCTTCCCGGTTGTCGGAAGCCGCCGGGTCCCGACCTCCGGGAAGTGCCGCACGTCCATCACCGGACGTGCGGCCTGCCCGGCGGCGCCAGGGGGAAGGGGACGCCCCCTCCCCTGGCGCACGAAGCGAGCTTCGTTTTAGCTGCCGCCAGGCTTGGCCGGGGCCGGGGGAGGCGGCGGGGTGGCCGCGGCGGGCGTGGCCGCGGCAGCCGGGTTGCGGCCGGCGCCCGGCAACCAGGCGGCATTCTCGAGATACGCCGACCGGTCGGTGACACGCGCCTCCGGCTGCAAGGGCACGAGATGGAAGTTGGGGACCAGGGTGATGGCGCAGAAGGCCTGCTGCCCCTGTCCGTCGACCGGCATCTCGATCTCGTGCAGGCCGGTCCCGGAGACTCCGGTCTCGACCCCGCCGCAGCTGCCGCGCACGACCACCGCCGGCGCGTTGCTCCCGCCATCGTCGAGCACCAGCTTCTCGGTGACGCCATCGCCGGGCGGGATCCGGAGGGCCAGCCAGAGCGTCCCCGGGCCGGCAATCTCGTCGAGGCGGATCTCGCCCGGTTTGCTCGACAGCCAGCGCCGCGCCACCACGTGGCGGTCACTCCCCGGTTCGACCGGCGACCAGGTCGGCGAGAAGGTGAAGCGGGGACCCGCCGGCTGCGCCGGCACCTCCACCTCGGCGCCGACATACTCGCGGCGTCCGAGGTCCTGGCCCAAGCCGTCGAGCGGCCACCGCTTCCCCTGGCGGTCGTAGAGCCCGATGCTGAGCCGGTACTTGCCGGCGGCCAGCGGCGGTGCCACCGCCGACTGATACACCTTCACGTCGTCGCTGACCGGGGCACCCTCGCTCCAGTGGCCGGGGAACGGGTGGTCGAAGGTGCGCTCGACCTGGCCCTTGGCGTCGAGCAGGTGAACGAATACCAGCAGCTCCGGGGAGGATTCGTCACCCAGCCCGGAGATAGGGTTCCAGGTCAGGTGTACCGTGGTCAGCTGCGGGTAGGCGAGCGTCAGGGCTCGCGGCTGGACATCGACCCGGGCCACCGGCGGAAGGTTCTTGTGGCAGCCGGCGGCGCAGAGCAACAGCGCGCACGGCACCAGGGCGGCAATGGAAAGGCGGGCGTCTTGTCTCATGTGCGTGAGACGGTAGCGGGGGTGGCGGCCCCTGTCAAGCAGCTTCAGCAGTGAGCTTCAGCAGCGTATTTCTAGCCCCCACCGGTGGTGCCGACCCCAAGGGATGAAACGGGCGCTCCGATGTGGCGATAGCGGACTCCTCGAAGCATCGATCGGATCGCCCCCCGCAACTCCCGCGAGTCCCCTTCCCGGTTGTCGGAAGCCGCCGGAACCCGACCTCCGGGAAGTGCCGCACGTCCATCACCGGACGTGCGGCCTGCCCGGCGGCGCCGGGGGGGAAGGGGACGCCCCCTCCCCTGGCGCACGCGCGAATTTCGTCCTAAGGGCCCACGAAGAAATAAGTCGATAGGATTGGGCGCAACCGTGCCGTCGGCAGGCATCTGAGCTTCGCGTCTGCTATCCAGGTTTCGCCAAGGTAGAGAGGGGTTGTGGAGATTTGCGGCCTTGCAGCGGGTAAGCTTTTATGGCACGATTACGCTCATGACAGGCGTAAAGGAGCCATAATGCGACCCACCAAATTCCCCGCCGATGCCCTCGCCGTGCAGCTCCGGGAGCAGAAGATCGCCTCCATGCCCGAACTGATGGCCGCGCTGGGCACCAACGCCAGGCGCACCGTGTGCCGCAAGCTCAAGCAGCTGCGCTGCCGCACGAGCTACTCCCATCGTGGCCGCTTCTACGCGCTCCCTGAGGTCGCCGAGTTCGATGAGCTGGGCCTATGGTCGTACCGTGAGGTCTGTTTCGCGGTCCACGGCACTTTGGTATCGACCGCCGCGGCGATCGTGGGCAGCGGTGAGCACGGCTACTTCGTCGAGGAACTCGACAACGTGCTGCGAGTGGGCACCAAGGATGTCTTGCGCAAGCTCGTGCAAGACGCTCGGCTCAGTCGGGAGAGATTGGCGGGACAGTACCTGTACTGCTCGGCTGAGGCGAGCCGCCGGCGTGATCAGCTATTGGCGCGGCGAGCCCTTCTTGCCGAACCTGGGGCAGCCGGCCCCTTGCCCACAGCTGCCATCATGCCGGCGGAGCTCAGGGCCGCCATCGTCTTGTTTTTCAGCTTGCTCGATGAGCGGCAGCGGCGCCTGTACGCGGGGCTCGAGGCGCTCAAGAGTGGCCGCGGCGGTGACGCTCGCCTCGCCGAGTTGCTCGGCCTCGATGTCGGTACAGTGGCCCGGGGACGGCGACAGCTCCTGGAGCACGACATCACGATCGACCGGATCCGCAGGGCCGGCGGTGGCCGCAAGCCGGTGGAAAAAAAACGCCAGAAGTGATTGCCCGCATCGAAGAGCTGCTCGAGCATGAGACGGCGGGCGATCCGATGACCGGTCTGAAATGGACGCGCCGGACGACCGCCAAGGTGGCGGCCGAGCTGCGTACATCGGCAATCGAGGTCAGCGACAGGACTGTCGCTAAGTACTGGTGTTCCTAAATACGATGACGTATTTCTGGTCAGTTCATGATACCCTCCGGCATCAGGAGGATTACCTTCCTATGCCGAGGACTAGCCCATTCCACGTCATCCTGACAGCAGAAGAACGGAAGACTCTCGAATCCATGGCGCGTAAATATACGTCATCGTATTGCGATGTCGTCCGCGCCAAAATCATCCTCCTGGCCAGCAGCGGCCTGACCAACGACGTCATCGCGAGTCGCCTCGATACTCCCCGTCAGATCGTCAGCAAGTGGCGCAAGCGCTTCTGTCTGCACCGACTACCTGGCCTTGAGGCGCAACCTCGGGGCGGGCGCAAGACCCGCTTTTCCCCCCAGCCTCGTCGTCCAGGTTAAGGCTCTCGCCTGCGAACTCCCCCACCGCCTCGGTCTCCCGTTGTCCCGTCTCTCCGTCGCCGAGCTCCGCCAGCACGTGCTCCGCCAGGGCCTGGTGGCCGAGATCAGCGGCGCCACGCTGTGGCGATGGCTCAGCCGTGATGCTCTCCGCCCTTGGCAGCATCGAAGTTGGATTTTCCCGCGGGATCCCAACTTCGCTGCCCGAGCGGGTCCCATCCTCGACCTCTACGAGCGCCGATGGGAGGGCTCGCCGCTCGGTGAGGATGACTACGTCCTCTCGGCCGACGAAAAGACCAGCATTCAAGCCCGGCATCGGAAACGCCCCACCTTGCCCATGGCTCCCCATCGTCCCACCCGCGTCGAGCACGAGTACTTCCGCAAAGGCGCGTGGGCCTACTTGGCCGCCTGGGATGTCCATCATGCCAAGATCTTCGGGCGCTGCGAAGCCAAAACGGGGATTGCTGCCGTCGATCGGCTGGTCAGCGAGGTGATGGGCCAGGAGCCCTACAAGTCCGCGCGCCGTGTTTTCTGGATCATGGACAATGGCTCCTCCCACCGCGGCCAGAAGGCTGTCCATCGCCTGCGCGACAAGTGGCCCAATGCGATTCTCGTCCACACGCCGGTCCACGCCAGTTGGCTCAACCAAGTCGAAATCTACTTCTCGATCATTCAGCGCAAAGTCCTCACACCAAACGACTTCTCTTCTCTGAACGAGCTCGAACAGCGCCTGCTTGCCTTCCAACGTCACTATGAGCGCTCCGCCGCGCCCTTCAAGTGGACCTTCACCCGCGGCGACCTCGCCAAACTGCTGACGAGGATCGCCGACCGACAGCTCGCTCCGGCGGCCTAACCACCACGGAATACGTCACCGTACTTCCGAACAGGAGTACTTAGCAACCAACGTGCCACCGCCATTCCGTCCTCGCGCACCACCCTCCACCCGCGGCCGGGCGGGGCTGCCCCTCCGCGCAAAGCCGAGAGCCGTCCCGTTTCCGGGAGGCCGCGTTCCACGGGCGAACAACGCTCCCATGCTGCCGATTCTGGTTCCGCGGGGCACGAGCGGCGTCACGGTGCGGCCGAGCTCGGCCCCCCGGCCAGCTCCCCCTCGCCGCCCGGGCGCGCCTCGCGCCGAGCGGGAGGGGACAGGCGGGGGACGGGCCAGAGTTGTGGGGACCGGCCGGAGGTCGCCCTGTCGGGATCGTCAGGATCAGGGGTAGCCGCTACTGCCGGAGCCGTCGCCGTCGAAGGGGTTGTTGTCCTCGGCGGCGGCAGTCTTGAGCGCCGCGTATTCAGCCAGCTGATCAGGAGTGAGGATCGCAGAAAAGCTCTTGTCGAAGGCGAGGTAGGCGGCCTTCGCCTTGAGCCAGTTCTGGTGCCGCGTCAACGCGAGTTGCCCCATGTGACAGGTATCTGGCGAGGCGGCGTCGAACTGGCCCTGGATCTCGGCGAGCATGGTCACATTGGCGCCCAGCAGCGGCTTGGCCACGCCGTTGGCGGTCTTGGCGAAGGCGCGGAACTTGTCGACCTGGTCGGCGGTGAGCGCCAGGGCGTGCGAGAGGCGTCCGGGCTTCCCCAGCAGCAGACTGATGGCGTAGTCGTCGTCCTGGGCGAACGCCGGCGCCGTGGAGAGGGCGAAGAGCGTGGCGGCGGCAAGGAGGGCGAGGGCGAGGGTCTTGGTGCGCATTCTGAGGTTCTCCTTTCGGGTTCGTTTCGATCCGCGGTCCGGCCGTCCGAGGCGCGTTGCCTCGAAGAGTCGTACCTAGGGTATCTATGCCTATGATGAGGCACATTGCCTAGAATGTCAAGGCATATTCAGGACCGCTCCAGCGGGACCCGCCGAATCCGATAGAATTCTTTCGAGCACGGTCACAAAGCCTCTATCGCGCCCCTCTATGGCTGAGCGCTCCGATCTCCCGCTGTTCCTCGGGCTCAACCTCTCCGATGCCCTGACGCTCGACCTGCGGCGGATGAATCCCTGGTGGGAAGGGCATTCCCTCCCCCTCCTCCCGGCGACCCGGCGCCATCTCGTCGATCAGATGCGCCGCCGCCTGGATCTCCGGCTCGCTCCCGCGGTCGTGGTGCGCGGCCCGCGGCAGACCGGCAAGACCACCGCGCAGCTGCAGCTGCTCGCCGACCTGCTCGCCGGCGGCGTGCCGCCGCAGAACATTTTCCGCGTCCAGGCCGACGAGCTGCCGACCCTCAAGAGCCTCGACGAGCCGCTGCTGCGGCTGGTCGACTGGTACGAAAGCGCCGTCCTCGGCGCCACCCTCAACGACGTCGCCCGCCGCGGCGAGTCGACCTACCTTTTCTTCGACGAGGTCCAGAACCTCGACGCCTGGGCGCCGCAACTGAAGTCGCTGGTCGACCACTCGACCACCCAGGTCGTGGTCACCGGCAGCTCGACGCTGCGCATCGAGCTCGGCCGCGACAGCCTGGCGGGCCGCATCTCGACCATCGAGGCCAGCGTCCTGTCGCTCACCGAGATCGCGGCCTTCCGTGGCCTTGCGCTCGGCAGGCCGTATTTCCCCGACGATGGGCTCGAGCCGTTGACCCACCTCGACTTCTGGCGCGAGCTCAGCGAGCACGGCAGCGCCCTCGGCGCCGCGCGCGACCAGGCGTTCAAGGCGTTCTCGGAACGGGGCGGCTATCCGCTGGCGCATCAGCGGGTCGATGCCGGTTGGCCCTTCCTGGCGGACCAGCTCAACGAGACCGTGATCCGCAGGGTCATCCAGCACGACCTCCGGCTAGGCGAGGCCGGCGCCAAGCGCGACGCGCCGCTGCTGGAAGAGGTCTTCCGCCTCGCCTGCCGCTACGTCGGGCAGTGCCCGCATCCCGACGTCCTCGCCCGCGAGGCCAAGCGGGCCTTGGGCGCCAACATTGGACCGCAGCGCATGCGCCAGTACCAGCGCTTCCTCGGCGAGGCGCTGCTGCTGCGCCTGATCAAGCCCCTCGAGATCCGCCTCAAGCGGAAACGCAGCAGCGACAAGATCTGCCTCGCCGATCATGGCCTGCGGGCGAGCTGGCTGCAGGAGGTGGTGCCGCTCGATCCCGAAGAGCTGCACCGGCAGCCTCACCTGCTGCCGCTCGCGGGCCGCCTCGCCGCGAGCGTCGTCGGCGCCACCCTCAGCACCATCGCGCAGCTCGACCTCACTCATTTCCCGGGCCAGGCCGGCGAGCCCGAGGTCGATTTCGTGCTCACCATCGGCAGCCGGCGGATCCCGATCGCGGTCAGGTACCAGCGCCGCATCGACCCGTTCGCCGACACCGAAGGGCTGCGTACCTTCCTCGAAAAGAGCGTCCACCAGGCTCCTTTCGGCCTCCTGATCAGCCAGACCGACGCCGAGTCGGTCGCCGACCCGCGCATCGTCACCCTGCCCCTCGCCACCCTCATGCTGCTGCGCTGAACACAGCGGCGCCGGACGGCCCGGCGGTGTGGCGGGCACGCCAGCTCATCGCCGTCTCGACCGCGAGCCGCCGGCGGCGCGGTGAAGCTCCAGACTCCGACTTCACAAAGCCGATTTGGGCCGGTCCGGGTAGCAAGGAAGGTCGGCTCTGCTCCTTGCCAGATATCAGATCGCCTTGCATGCTCGGCGGCAGGGCTGCTACGCTGATTACCTGGAGGTCAATCGTGGAAACGACAGTTACCCGCAGAGGTCAGACCAACATCCCAGCGGCGATCCGGCGGCGGCATGACATCAAGGAAGGGGACCGCATCACCTGGCTAGACGACGGCGAAACCATTCGAATTGTACCCGTGCCGGCAGATCCAATCAGCGCCCTGCGAGGGTCCGGGCGCGGCCATTCTTTGGTCACCGCCCTCCTGAGCCAAAGGCGAAAGGACCGGGAGCGTGACGGTTGAGAGCTTCGTGCTCGACAGCTCGGCCCTCCTGACACTGATCGAGGATGAAGAGGGCGCGGACCGGGTGGAGGACGTGCTGCGGCGGCATCGCGCAGTGCTTCCTTGGGTGGCCCTGATGGAGGTCTACTACGTCACGAAGCAGGAGCAGGGGCAGGTCGAAGCCGACCGCCGCCATACGCTGATCAAGCAGATGCCCGCGGAGGTTCTCTGGAATGCCGATGAGCCAACGATCCTGCTTGCCGGCGACCTCAAGGCCGTTCTCCAGCTCTCTTTCGCCGACGCCTTGATCGCCGCGATCGCTCGCCAGCAAGGCGCAGTCCTTCTCCACAAGGATCCAGAGCTCGCCGCTCTCGCCGGCCAACAACCCGTCGAGGCCCTACCGTACAAGGCCGCAGCCGGCGATGCCACAGCTCCCTGAGAGCGGCGCGCGGTAGGGCGGGTGGGGTCGGCAACCGCAACCCAGTGGGTGTGGGGAATGGGTTCTCGGCGCGGTAAGATCGAGGCCCGTGCCGGAGCTGCCCGACATCACTCTCTACATCGAGCGGCTCGAGCCGCTGGTCAAAGGCCAGGTGCTGGAGCGTGTGCGGCTGGGGAGCCCGTTCGTGCTGCGCTCGGTCGAGCCGCCGCTCGGGACGGTCGAGGGGCGGGAGGTGCAGGGGCTGCGGCGGCTCGGCAAGCGGATCGTCTGGGCGCTGGCAGACGAGCTATTCCTGGTGTTCCATCTGATGGTCGCCGGCCGCTTCCACTGGCGGCGGCGCGGCGCCGGGCTGCCGGGCAAGCGCGGGCTCGCGGCTTTCGACTTCCCGGCGGGCACGCTGCTGCTCACCGAGGCGAGCGCCAAGAAGCGCGCCTCGCTCCGCCTGGTCCGCGGCGACGACGCGCTGGCCGCTCTCGATCCGGGCGGCATCGAAGTCCTGGAGGCCGATCTCGCCGCCTTTGCCGCCGCGTTGCGCTCCGAGAACCACACCCTGAAGCGCGCCCTGACCGATCCGCGCCTGTTCTCGGGCATCGGCAACGCCTACTCCGACGAGATCCTCCACCGCGCCCGGCTGTCGCCCTTCAAGCGCACTGGCGACCTGCCTGAGGCGGAGGTCGAACGCCTGTTTCGCGCCACCCGCGAGTCGCTGCGCGAGTGGACCGAGCGGCTGCGGCGCGAAACCGAGGGTTTCCCCGAGAAAGTCACCGCCTTCCGCCCCGGCATGGCGGTGCACGGCCGCTACGGGCTTCCATGCCCGGTCTGCGACACGCCGGTGCAGCGCATCGTCTACGCCGAGAACGAGGCCAACTACTGTCCGACCTGCCAGACCGGAGGCCGGCTGCTCGCCGACCGCGCCCTCTCCCTGTTGCTCAAGGCCGACTGGCCGAAGACCCTCGAGGAGCTCGAAGAGCGCAAGCGCGTCCAGGCGGCGGTCGCGCCGGCCTCGGCGCTGGCCTAGATTGGTTCTCTTCGCAGCCGGTGGGACGCTCGGCGCCCAACTGACGGCATCTCCGTGACGGAAGCGCGAGTCGCGTTGGTTACGGCGGCGCGGCCGGGCTGGCCCGGGGTGCAGTCGGCCGGCAGGGACCGTAGGCGGCGTAGCGGTCGGTGACTAGCAGGCGCGGCATGCCTGCGGCTTCGAGGGCCTCGCGCGATTGCCGGTCGTCGCTCCAGACGACGAACACCCAGGGGCGGTCGCAGGTTGCCAGCGCCTGGCGCCACCAGTCGGGTGGACGCAACGGGGTCGCGGGCGCCGCCAGCCACTTCGCGTAGTACTGGATGACGTAGTTGCTGGTGAGCTCGCGGCCGGCCCGGCTGGTCACGATGAGCGGCTGGCGCAAATAGAACGGCAGCGACGGCGGAAAAGTGTGGATTCCGACCACCGTGCCGCCGGCCGCGAGATGCGGCGCGATGGCGGCCGCCACCTCGCGGGCCGAGCGCTCGCGCCCGATCTGTGCGAGAGCCGGCATCACCAGGACCGGCAGGGCCGCCATCGGCAGGGCGAGGGCGGCCACCGCGACCCGCCGCCGCGCCGCCCCGAACCAGGCGGCGATACCGCAGCCGGCAAGGGTCAGACCGAGCGCCAGCAGCGTCGGCGGCAGCAGGGTGGCGCGAGTGGGTAGTGCGTGCGGCAGCCGGGCGACGACTGGCCCGGCGACGGCCAGGATGCCGCCCAGGGCCAGCCAGCTCCCGGCGGCGGCGCGGGCTCCGGGCAGCCGCCCCAGCCCCGGCTGCCCGGAAGGGGGCGCCTCGTCACCCTGGCCAGCGGCCCCGCGCCCGCCTTGATGGTCCGGCTCACCGGTGCGCCCAGACGCCCGCGGCTGGTCCCGATCGTGGTCGGCCCTGGCCCGGTCGGGGCCGCCCCCCGCTCCGAGCAGTGCGGCGGCGAGCAGGGCGACGGCCGGCGCTAGGGGGAGGATGTACTGCGGGCGCTTGGAGTGCGACAGCGAGAAGAGGACGAACGGCAGGGCGATCCAGAGCAGCAGGTAGAGCAGCCGTCCGTCGAGCTCGCCGCCAGCTCCGCGCAGCCGACAGCCCCGCCGCCAGCCGCCCAGCGCGACCGCCGACCACGGCAGGGTGCCGGCCAGGAGCAGCGGTGCGAAGTACCAGAACGGGCCGGTGCGGTGGAGCTCATCGGTGGTCATCCGCTGCCAGGTCTCGGTGACCAGCACGTAGCGCAGGAATTCCGGGACCTGGCGCGACATCGCCCAGACCCAGGGAGCGACCACGAGCGCCAGCGCCGCCGGCCCGAGCGGATGCCAGACGGCGCGCGACCGGCGGCGCCAGATGGCGTAGGGGACCGCGGCCAGCAGCGGCACCGCGAGCGCCACCGGACCCTTGGTCAGCACGCCGAGTCCCATCGCCGCCCAGGCCAGCGCCGTCCAGCCGAGCCACTGGCGGCGAGCGCCGCCCGGCGGCAGCCCGCCTGCTGCGGACCCGCCGGCCCCGACGTCCAGCGTCGCCGGCGTCGCCCGCGCGGCGGCCTCGATGGCGCAGTAGAAGGCGGCGAGGGCCAGCACCAGGAAGAAGGTCAGCGCGCTGTCGAAGATGACCGTGCGCGCAAAGACCACCGGCAGCGGCGCGGCCAGGGCGGCGACCGCCGCGATCCAGCCCGCCGCGGGGCCGAACAGCCGGCGGCCGAACCAACAGATAAGGGCCGCCGTCCCGAGAGAGAAGAGAAGCGCCGGGAGGCGGGCCGGGAGCTCGGCAGTGCCCAGCAGCGCCAGGGACGCGGCGTCGACCGCATAGAAGAGGACCGGCTTGTCGAGGTAGGGCAGCCCGTCGAGGTGCGGCACCAGGAAGTCACCGCTGGCGACCATCTCCCGCGCCACCTCGCTGTTGCGCCCCTCGTCGGGGTCGAGCAGCGGATAGCCGCCCAGGCGGTAGCCGATACCGGCCACCAGCAGCGCGCCGGCCAGCGCCGTCCCGGCCCGCCTCGTCCAGCTGCCTCTCCAGCCCATCTCGCTCCTCTTCTTCAAAGCGCGCCGATTCTAGAGGAAGAAGAAGGCCGGCCGCCGCCCACCCACACTGCGCTCTCGAGATCTCGTATCGGGCTGGACAAGCCGTCTGCTCTCTGGCAAAATACTTTTCCCCTTTCCCTGGGCCGCCGACATGGGAGGCGTCCCGGGGAGTGGCGCCCCTCGTTCCGTGCCAAAGAGTGTCCTTGTTTGCGGTGGGCTTTACAGGAGACATAGGAGCCTATAAGATTGTCCGGTTTGGCCGTTGGATGCGGCCCCGAGCACCGGCATCGGGCAATCCTCTCTCTACAGCCTGCGGGCTGGCGGGTGTCGACAGCTTCAGGCTGTTGGCCGGCGTATGCAGCCCTCCGGGCTGTCCTGGTGTCTACCAGCCCACGTGGCTCAGGGGTAGAGCACTTCCTTGGTAAGGAAGGGGTCACCGGTTCAAATCCGGTCGTGGGCTCCAACTGCTGCCGGACTTCACTTGGCTTGTGCTCTTTTCGAATGGAATAGGCGCGCAGGTCTGGACCCGTTCCCGACCCGCAATTGAATCAGGCGGGCGGGTCCCGACCCGCGATTGAATCAGGCGGGCGGGTCCCGACCCGCAATTGAATCAGGCGGGCGGGTCCCGACCCGCCCTTGAGGAAGAAGAAAGAAGGATCAGGAGGCAGCTGAAGCGCCATGGGCAAGGAAAAGTTCGCGCGGACGAAGCCGCACGTCAACATCGGCACCATCGGCCACGTCGACCACGGCAAGACGACGCTGACGGCGGCGATCACCAAGGTGCTGTCGGCCAAGGGTTGGGCGCATTTCGTGGCCTT